>NZ_CP080417.1:1200000-2400000 GCF_019457535.1 Shewanella halotolerans
TCTTTGGCGGCCTTGTTGCCGCCCTGATCCATCTTGGCCGCCGCCTTGAGGGTCAGCAGGCGAGCTTGCTCGATCTCGCAGGCCGACTTGGCGATGGTTTCACGTACAGACTGTTGCTTGCTCAGTGGCTTGCCGAAGGCGATGCGGGTCTCGGCCCGTTCACACATCTGCTCCAGCGCGCGCTGGGCCAGGCCCACGGTACGCATGCAGTGGTGAATGCGGCCTGGGCCGAGGCGGCCTTGGGCGATTTCGAAGCCGCGTCCTTCACCCAGCAGCATGTTGCTTACCGGCACGCGGACATTGTCGTAAATCACCTCTGCATGGCCCTCGGGGGCATCGTCATAGCCAAACACCTTCATGGGGCGTACGACCTTGACCCCTGGGGTGTTGGCCGGCACCAGTATCATAGACTGCTGAATGTATTTGTTGCTGTTATCGGGGTCTGTTTTGCCCATCACGATATGGATTTGGGTGTGATTGTTACAGGCGCCTGAGATATACCACTTGCGGCCGTTGATCACATACTCGTCGCCGTCGCGGACGATGGAGGTCTCGACGTTGGTGGCATCGGAGGAGGCGACATCGGGTTCTGTCATGGAGAAGGCCGAGCGGATCTCGCCATTTAGCAGGGGCTGCAACCAGCGTTCCTGTTGTTCCTTATTACCGTAGCGGGCCAGCACCTCCATGTTACCCGTGTCTGGCGCGCTACAGTTAAACACCTCTGAGGCCCAGTAGACTCGGCCCATGATCTCGGCCAGGGGGGCATATTCAAGGTTAGTCAGGCCTGGGCTGAATTCACCATAGACTTGGGGCAGGAAGAGGTTCCACAGGCCGGCGTCTTTGGCCTTGGCCTTCAGCTCGCCCAAGATGGCCGGTGACTCCCAGCGATCGCCTTCTTCGACCTGTTGCTCCCACAGGGATTCGTTGGGGTAGATGTGTTCATCCATGAAGGCCAGCAGACGTTCGCGCAGCGCTTGTACTTTGGGTGAGAATTCGAAGTTCATGGTAGATTCCTTTAGCTGTAGCTGACCGAATCCCATCTGTCTGGGCGATCCAGATGGGGGGTGGCATTGATGCCAGTAACATAGGTGGTAGTTTCAGAGAAATAACAGTGGGTGATCCCCGAGTTCTTGCTCTGTAAATTTAAGTTGATAACCGTCTGGGCACCAAAGCCCATGATTTGGCTCAGGGCAACGCTGATGGCGCCGCCCGAGGTGGCAACCAGAGTGTTGCCCTTGGGCTGACTGCGGGCAAAATCCAGCCCGTCGGCCACCCTTTGCTGAAAGTCCTGCCAGCTTTCCAGCGGCATCTCGGCGGGCAGGGCGTTCTCCGACCAGGCCAACATGGCGAGCCTGAGGCAGGAATACACCTCGCGGGGATTGCGCCAATCCCTGATGGCGTGCTGCGGGGCTGCCTCGCCGAAGCCTTTCAGTAGCGTCATAAAGTCAAACTCATTGAAGCCAGGGTGGCATTCAAATTCAAGGCTGTGCTCAAGCCCTTGGCAGATCGCCTCGGCCGACTGGCGATGGCGCGCCATATCGCCGCAGATGATGCGCTCGAAGCGGACGCTGCGCTCTTTGAGGTACTCACCCAACCAGAGGCACTGCTGGGTGCCCAGGTTTGAGAGCTGATCATAGTTGGCGCTGCCAAAGGAGGCCTGACCGTGCCGGATAAGATATAGCGCTGCCATCAGTCTTGTTCCGAGCCCTGTTAGGCGACTTCAAACAGGCCGGCCGCACCCATGCCGCCGCCGATACACATGCCGACGACCACATATTTGACGCCGCGGCGCTTGCCTTCGATGAGCGCATGGCCCACCAGACGCGAGCCTGTCATGCCGTAGGGATGGCCGATAGAGATACCGCCGCCGTTGACGTTGTAGCGGGCGGGATCGATACCCAAATGGTCGCGGCAATATAGCACCTGCACCGCGAAGGCCTCGTTGATCTCCCACAGCCCGATATCATCTATGGTTAGGCCGTGCTGTTTCAGTAGCTTAGGGATGGCGTAGATGGGGCCTATGCCCATCTCTTCCGGCGCGCAGCCAGCCACCGCAATGCCGCGGTAGATGCCAAGTGGCGCCAGACCACGCTGCTCGGCCAGTTTACGCTCCATTACCACACAGGCGGATGCGCCGTCGCTGAGCTGGCTGGCGTTACCCGCAGTAATGAAGCCACCTTCGATCACAGGCGCCAGATTTTGCAGGCTCTCCATGGTGGTCGATGGGCGATTACACTCGTCGCGGTCCAGGGTCACCTCCTGGTAGGAGATCGCCTTGGTCTCGCGGTCCTGAATCGCCATGGTGGTGGTGAAGGGCACGATTTCGTCGTCGAAGTAGCCGGCTTCCTGGGCGGCCGCGGTGCGCTGCTGCGACATCAAGGCGTAGATGTCCTGAGCCTCGCGGCTGATGCCATAGACCTTGGCGACATGTTCGGCGGTCTTCAGCATTGGCATGTAGGCGTGGGGCTCGAATTGCATCACGTTGGGGTCGGCGTTATCGGCGGCCCACTTCATATATTCATTCTGTACGGCGGTGATGTTTTCCTGGCCACCGGCAACCACTATCTGCTGTTGATCGACGATGATCTGTTTCGCGGCCATGCCGATGGCCATCAAGCCCGATGAGCATTGACGGTCTATGGTCTGGGCCGAGACGGTGTTAGGCAGGCCGGCGGCAAGCACGGCGTTGCGGGCGATGTTCATCCCGGCTGTGCCTGCGGTGAGCACCGTGCCCATGATGGCATCATCTATCTCGCCGCCCTCGACCCCGGCGCGCTGGACGGCGTGCTTGATGCAGTGGCCCAGCATGGTAGGGGACTTAGTGTTGTTTAACGATCCGCGAAATGACTTTGCCATCCCGGTGCGGGCGGTGGATACAATTACGGCTTCTCTCATCTTGGACTCCCTAAACTAATAGCGGATTGATGCTCAATCCTCGCATCTTTAATAATGGTTTAGACCGTTCGTTGGCGATCTTTGCGTTGAAAAAAGTATAGTGGCTGTACTAATATTTACGTACTTTATTATTTTGATACCTTGCTATTCATGTGATGTATATATCCAGCTGCCAACGGGAGCGCCTATGCGCCTGCAAAATGTTGATTTGAATCTGTTTGTGGTGTTCGACGCCATCTACACCGAACGCAACCTAACCCGGGCAGCCGAGCGCCTCTGTATCACTCAACCCGCAGTTAGCAATGCCCTGAGCCGCCTGCGAACCAGCCTCAACGACCCTCTGTTTATCCGCACTCCCAAGGCCATGATGCCCACGCCCGTGGCAGAAAATATGATAGGCCAGGTGCGCGAAGCCCTGAAGCTGCTGAGCAGCAGCATGCAGCTCGGGGACAGCTTCGACCCCCTGCTCGCAGAGCATCACTTTCAGCTGGGAATGTTCGATGTAACCGAGGAGACCATGTTGCCATCATTGCTTGCCGCCTTGCAGGTGCACGCGCCCAGGCTATCCATCTCCAGCTATCCGGTATCGCGGGAGGAGATGCTCAAGGAGTTTGTTTCCGGCAGGCTGGATTTGGCCATCGACGCCCCCATAGTGACTCATCCCGACCTTTACCATCATCCACTGGTTACTGTGCCCTATGTGTGCCTGGTGAGGAAGGATCATCCTGAGGTTGGCGACTCCCTGACGTTGGAGCAGTATTTGGCACTCTCCCATGTTCATGTCTCCAGCCGCCGTCAGGGGGTTGGTTATGTCGACGCCGCGCTTAACCGCCTCGGCAAGCATCGCAACATCCAGGTGCGCACCAAGCATCATCAGGCGGCGCCTAAGCTGGTGGCCGAGACGAATCTGGCGACCACAGTACCCGAGAGCCTGGCGAAAAATACCGACCTTAAGGTGCTTAAACTGCCCTTCGAGGTGGAGCCGATAGAGTGGCATCTCTACTGGCATCGCAGCGCCGATCAGGATAACGCCAACCGCTGGTTGAGGGAGTTTATTACTGCGCTGATGCAGGGGCAGGGGTAGATTGGCGAATGTTCGCCTGCCATCTTGGTCGTTGAAATCTAGCTATTGCCTTGACCACCTTGTTTATTGGCTGGAAGGTTGAATGTCACACCTTCATCTTTATCTAACGCCTGCCCGGCGGGGGATGTGCAAGCACTCTTTTGGCACGCCGAGATTCCGTCCTTGGAGGCTTCGCGGCGGCGTCCATGCCGCCGAGAGCCAAAAGTGTGCTTACACCAGAATCTAAACGTCTCTTCGATTTAAGGTTTTCTGTAATCCTATGGGGGGCTCATTTGGCGATTTGCACTGTCAGGGCGGTGACCTTCCGAGGCCGGGATGCCGAGGTAGAGCACACAGGGAGGTGCTTGATGCGTGTCACCGCAGGGATAGTGCAAGTCGGCACTCAAATGTCATGTGATGCTACCTATATGGCAAATCTATTGTCGCTTTTATCCAAATAGTTCTTGGCAAAATTTTTCGAGATTCTCACTTCATGGCTACCTAACGTCGGCCCGGCGGAGGCTCTTGATTGAATAAGTCGTAAGGCTGAATTTTTCGATATCTGGGTTTGAACTGGGGGAGGCTCGGTTTTTTTGAGTGCTTTCTTAGTTGCTTGTGAGATATAACTCTGATAACCAATTGCCGCTATTGAATAAATTGGTTTTTAGGCGGCTGGGTGTCGCCTCTTTGATGTTCAGGCTAGCTTGGGGCTACAAAGATTTAGCTAATTCGCAGTTAGGCGTGATTCAATTCAGAGCTAAGCGATTAAGGATACAGGGATTATGTATAAAGTTGGCATCGTGTTGTTTGATGACTTTACCGATGTAGATTTCTTTTTGATGAATGACTTGCTGGGAAGAACCTCTGATAGCTGGACGGTCAGGATACTCGGCACTAAACCCGAGCATCATTCACAGCTAGGGATGACGGTGAAGACTGACGGCCATGTGTCTGAGGTAAAGGAGCAAGATGTCGTTCTTATCACCAGTGGTTATCGCGGTATTCCCGCGGCGTTGCAAGATGAGAATTTTATGTCTGCCTTAAAGCTCGACCCGAGCAGGCAGTTGATTGGCTCTATATGTGCGGGTTCCTTTGTGCTTCATGAACTGGGTTTGCTGAAGGGAAAGCTGCTAACGACAAACCCAGATGCTAAGGCGGTTCTACAAGGCATGGGCGGTGATGTTCAGGATCGACCCCTGGTGATTGAGGGGAACATAGCAACCGCTGGTGGCTGTCTTTCTCTCCTCTATCTAGTGGGCTGGTTAGCCGAGCGTCTGTTCGACTCGGCTAAACGCAAACAGATCCAGAATCAGTTGATCCCCGCAGGGCAAATGGAGATATTCGAAACGCTTATTTCCGAGACTATCCAATCGGCCGAAACCGCCTATGAGCATCGCTTAGCGTGTGAGAGTGATGCCGAGTCTTTGGTGGTTTAGGGAGTAAGGTGCGCTTAGGCGTTAGCTGGTAAGCGTAAGATTCAGAAGTAAGTAAATGGAGTTATATGAAATTTCTGAAGCAATTGATCATGAAACCACTGGAAGGCTATCTAGAGCTAACCGCTTGGTTAATCTTTGCATGGCTGTACTTTCAAATCGTACTTTCCGCAACCGCAATTTTTTGTATGTTGAGTGTATTTGGATTTTATCTTTTTGACTTCGAAACGGCCTTAAATATCTGTTACGGCGCAGCTGGTGTCGGCGCTATTGCGGGTGTTGTTTGGGCCGAGAGAGTTCGTAAGACACTCGGAATCATTACTTTTCATGCGTACCTTCTTTCAACTCCCGAAATTGAAGGTTGGCGTGATAAGCATGGAAACGTCATTCGTAAATGGAACAAACAGGGGAGTCATTAGGGCGTCCTGTTTGAATAGCATTTGGTGACACGCTGTAAGTCTTCAGACCTGCATGGATGCTGGAGAGGCGATTGAAGGTCGTACCTTGGCTGTAATTAATAGCCTGCGGCTCGCTTTTGTGCAGATACATCTGCTACACGCCGACTTTTTATTTCAAAGAGAGTCGTCCGTGGAGGCTCGACGATGGCATCTGACCTACATGGATGTTGGGAATGCCAAAAAATGTTAGGAACATTTTTGGCCCTGCCATCGACGTCCGCAGATGCATCTACACTCGGTATCTATCGTCTCTTCGATTTGGCGGTATTTGGTGCGAATAGCGAATCTAAAAACTGGATTACTTTTGCCCCATTCCGCGCCACAGCGCTAAGACAGGTTACTCGTTATCATGAGCCAATTGGCCAAGTTTTAGTAATGATACAAAGTGTCCACTATTGCTGGTTCAGATCAAAGTGATACATGCCAATAAGCGTTTGTAATAAAAGTATAAAATCGATATCTTAGTAAAAGAGACAATGATACGAAATTACAAGGTTAATGTATGTTATGAACAAGTCAGATAGAGATAGGGTTGTATTTCACTCGATACACGACATGTCGAGTGGTCATTACTTATCAAAAGCAGAGCGGTTATTGAATAGCGAAATAGCAAACGATTTAGACGATATAAACGATATACTTGAACTGTACAATATATCGCTGTTTTTCGAAAACGGCATATACCTTAAAAGTTGGTCAGATACAGATATTGTTGCTTACAAAGAAAAAGTTAATACTTTTAAAAATTTGATTGGGAAATTCATAACTAATATTGATGATAGTAACTTCCTGTCATATTTTGAAAATATAGATTACGGTTACTATGATAGTTTCTGGTTATTAATAAATAACTATCAACAATATAAAAAGATATCGCCATCTCAAATAGAAGAAGTTTTAAAGAACCTCCCCCATCAAGTGAGGCACTTGTTGAGCCATAAAAACTTGGTGGATAAATATAAGCTTGTTCTCTGTGAGTTTTTAAAAAGTGACCAACAGAGTGCAGAGATCCTCCTTTCTATATATGAAGTCGAAAATAGTTTCAATAAAACGAAGTTGTACCTACCTAGTTGTTTAACTATTCAAGATAAAGAAAGCATAATTGCTTCGTACATCGACTCAGAGCATTGCAATACTAACTACCTGCCAATAATACAAAATGCTAAAAAACATAGTGGCTTCCGAATCTCAGATAAAACTAAATTAGCAGCTAAGAGAAAATACCAACAGTCTATTAAAGAGTTTTTCGATAGTGGTTCTAGTTCATCATTTGAATACGGGATAGCTATCAGTTATCCCGAAAATGCTTCTAAAATTAAACATGCTTGGATTGAGCAGGGTACAGTCCATTACGAATTTAGCTTGGATTACATTAAAGAAAATAATCACCCATATATTCTGTACAGAAACTTCGAGACACTTTTTGAGTACGTGGATGAACAGAATATTGTAGCTTTAACCAGCAAAGAAAATCAGCTTGGAATTTTTGAAAGAACTTTAGGTGTTAGATCTAAAACTGAATACGTTTTTGGTGTAGCGTTCACACAATTAGAAATGGCATCTATGGGCCAAATTTACACATATTCCAACGTACTAAAAGGGCTTGGGTGTTCATTAGAAGATATTCTAAAAACAGTTTTCACTAATACTCTACCGGAATTATTTGACTTACCTAGTAACGCCAATTTTACAATTCCTACTCAAAATGCTTCTGCTTTAGAGAAAATAAGAACAATCGCACCTGAGTTCGAGTCGATATTGAAGCAATACAAATTATTTGTAGAAAATGGACATATTGATTTTGAACTTCTACAAATGTCTTCTGGCCCTACAGCCATCAAGGACATTCCAAGCTTAAACAGCAATAAATACATATATATCAATAAGGATGGCCAAGAAGTTAATTTTCTAACTTATCTGCTATTTTCGGATCAAACTCTGTTGACTTATCTTGACCCGTTCAAAGACAAGCAATACAGAAACTTTGTTGATTTATTGGTGAATGAAGAAGAAATCGATTTCGGAAATTATGAAGAACATCAGCTTGAGCATTTAAATTATTTGATAGATAACAATTATATATCTGTCGATGAAAATAATTGCGTTCAAGTTACAAATTGGAACCGAATTTTAATATTAAGAGATGTTTTTGAAAATGAGGTCGCCTCGTTACACCATTATCCTGCCGATATTCAAGACGAGGTTATGCATATGAGTAATGATGGACTAGTGTTTTTTGGAAGTTCACTTTTCGCAATACCTGAGCAAAATTACTTCAATTACTATTTAAACAAAAGTGAGTTTACAAACGGGCACGACTTAAGAAATAGCTATTTACATGGTACACAGGCAAATCCGACAGAAATTCATCTACATGAAAATTCCTATTTACTTTACTTAAAGCTTTTAATCTTAGTTATTTTTAAAATAGAAGATGACCTGTTTATTTATAAAAAGCTTAAGGCGGACGAAGAATAACAGTTAGAAAGGAACGTAGTTCGTACTAATTTATATGTAGGCAGGATACTATGACCAACTTATTGGGCGGTTCTCCTCCAATGATTCAGCTGACGTGATGGAGAAACAACACCGTTTATGGTTTCAATTGATATTCCTATGCTAATAATACCCCATATAGATACAAAGATCCTGTAGTGGTCAAGTAAAACTGGCCACAGGTCTAGAGCTTTTTCATACTTTTGGTAATCTTAAATGTTGTCATTAGAGCAAAAGTCCTAACTCAAAAATGTCCAAAAATGATTTAGCTTTTGATTTTCGGATGATACAAGTAAAGGCCAAATCGAAGAGACTGATAACTCGGTGTGAACACACTTTTGGCCTTCGAAATCATGGATGATTTCGTAGAGCATCCATGGATGGACTTGCTGCGAGCCAAAAGCGTGTTTGCACGAAAGGTATGCTGAAGGCAATTGATACACCATGAAGTGGTGACATTCCATAACCTTTCAAATACCAGAGTCTGGTAGAGGCTCAAATCAAGGCGTGCTCTATTACGCTAAGGCATTAAATTCTACCTTTACGAAGATAACCCCCTAAATTTCGCCAACAAAAAAGGCGTCTTGTTAGACGCCTTTTCTCATCTGTTACCTAGTTCCGCTATCTATTACGCTTTCTCTGGAATACGTTCCAGTACGGCGAGGAGTAGCTTCCAGTATTGCTCGACGGTCTCAATTAACACCATCTCATCTGGGCTGTGTGGGAAGCGGATGGTGGGGCCAATGGAGACCATATCCATCTCTGGGTAAGGCTTCTTGAACAGACCACACTCCAGACCCGCGTGGATCACCATGATGACGGGTTCCTTGTTGTAGATAGACTCATAGGTGTCTTTCACAATCGCCATCACAGGAGAGCTGCTGTCTGGCTTCCAGCCTGGGTAGGCACCGCTGAATACCACTTCGGCACCGGCCAGGTTGCTCAGGGCGGTGAGGTAGCCTTCGACTTCTTCGCGGCCCGAGTCGATCAGCGAGCGGATAAGGCAGAGGATGCTTACCGATTCGGCTTCTGTGGTGATCACACCAACGTTGAGCGAGGTCTCGGTCACGCCTTGGATCTCGTCGCTCATGCGCATCACGCCGTTAGGGCAGGCGTTTAGCAGGTCGATCAGTGTCTGCTGAGTGGCTTCGCTCATCACCTGGGTGGCGGCCGGGATCTCGCTGAGGGTCAGCAGCATGTCAGGGTCGGCGATGGCCAGTTCCTGACGGACCAGATCTGTGTATTCCTGGATCAGAGTTTCCAGGCGTGGCAGGTTTTCGCTTGGCAGCATGAAGCTGACGCTGGCCTCACGTGGGATGGCGTTACGCAGCGAGCCGCCGCTGAAGTTGGTCAGTTCCAGTGCCAGTTCGTCGGCATGGTTAAACAGGAAGCGGGCCAACAGCTTGTTGGCGTTGCCGCGGCCTAGGTGAATGTTCACCCCTGAGTGACCGCCCTTCAGCCCAGATAGGGTGAGGGTGTAGGTCGACAGACTCGGCTCGGCCGCCTGCCATACCATAGGCACAGTGATCTGGGCATCGACGCCGCCGGCGCAGCCCATGTAGATCTCGCCTTCCTGCTCTGAGTCTGTGTTGATCAGGATCTCGGCGTCCAGGTAACCGGCTTCCAGGCCGAATGCACCTGTCATGCCTGCTTCCTCATCTATGGTTAACAGGACTTCCAGTGGGCCGTGTGGGATGTCGTCGCTGCCGAGGATAGCCAGCGCAGAGGCCATGCCGATACCGTTGTCTGAGCCCAGGGTGGTGCCCTTGGCCTTAACCCACTCGCCGTCTACATAGGCTTCGATAGGATCTTTCTCGAAGTCATGCACCTTGTCGGCATTTTTCTGCGGCACCATGTCGATATGCGCCTGCAGGGCCACGATCTTGCGGTTTTCCATGCCAGGGGTTGCCGGCTTCTTGATGATCAGGTTACCGACCTTATCTTCGACAACGCTGAGTTGTTTGTCTTTGGCCCAGTTTTGGATGTATTGGCTTAGTGCCTGCTCATGCTTGGAAGGGTGGGGAATGGCGCAGATCTGTTCAAACCACTGCCAAAGTGCCTGAGGTTGCAATTGACTTAATGTGCTCACGGACAAACTCCTCTGTAATAAAGGTCTTTGAGGTCTAATTTGGCGATAGTCTATCATAGACTCTAGTGGTGCGGGGGCATGAAAGCGGGTAGGTATCCCTCAAGTGTCATACTAAGTTGCCACCCGCCAAAAGCCGCCTTAGGGGGCGGCATCATTATTTTCATTTGGCATTGGCGCCAGATAGGACAATAATGCCAACACTCACGGCGATTTAACCTTGCTGGACATGGCCTTAACCCAACCCTCAAACCTTGGGTAAGCGGCCTTACAGAGATGGCAGGGGTTAGTATTGTCTTTAGTGAGAGGTTGATATTCATGATAGGCAGGCAAAGATCTGTCAAAGCTCAGGGCGCTTATATGGCTTATATAGGTGCCAGTTGATTCGGCTAAGACCGAAAAACCGCTAGATGAAAAGGATGAGGCATGACCGGGGTTCAATTTATAGATGTAACAGATTCAGAAGCCATTTTTGACGATAACCAGTGGGATGCCGTAGTACTGGTAACCCATGGCCTAGACGCTATCGCCCAAGAGGAGCTGGCCATGCTCGCCAGCCATGGCGCCCAGGTGGATGCCAGGGTAGGGCGCTCGACCACGCTGTTGTTTGCCCCCGGGCTGGCCGGTGGTCGCCTGATTGTGGCGCCGGTGGCAGATGGCGACAGTGATATTCAGGATGTGCGCGGCTATAGCGACGCCGCTCGCCAAGGCATAAAAGTAGCCTTCGATGCCGGCGCCAGACGCCCGCTGCTGATCGTCACGCCATCGACTCAGGCGAGATATGCGCAGTCCATGGGGGTTGCCGCGCTGGGTTGTGCCCAGGCGTTATGGCAGTCGCTGGAGCGCCGCGAGGCACTGGGTGAGATGGATAACATCTCTAAGATCGGCCTGCTGGTGGATGATAAGGCCGCTGAGCTGCTTAGCGCCATCGAGGCGGGTAAACACTTGGCGCGCGACCTTTGCGGCACTGAGCCTGAGCGCATGTCGGCGCCCGCCTTTGCCCAGTATTGTGTCGATGCGCTTAAGGGGCTGGGGTTGACCATGTCTGTGGTCGAAGACAGAGACGTGCTCGAGCGCGACTATCCGCTGCTGAGCGCCGTGGGCCGCGCCTCTTTTGCGGTCTCAAGGCATCAGCCTAGAGTGGTCAAGCTGGAATATAAGGCCGAGGGGCCTATCGAGCGCAGCTACTTCTTTGCCGGTAAGGGCGTTGTGTATGACACGGGCGGGGCCGACCTTAAGGTTGGCGGCGCCATGGCGGGGATGAGCCGCGACAAGGGCGGCGCGGCCGCGGTTGCCGGCTTGATGAAGACCCTGGCCTTGCTGAAACCTAAAGGCGTTCGTGTGGTGGCCGAGCTTGGCCTGGTGCGTAACAGCATTGGCAGCGAGGCCTTCGTGACCGATGAGATCATTACCAGCCACGCAGGTGTGCGGGTGCGTATCGGTAATACAGACGCCGAAGGGCGTTTGGTGCTGGCGGATCTGCTGTCGCACCTCAGACTCAAGGCCCAGGACGCGGTGGCGCCGCAGCTCTTCTCGGTAGCGACCCTGACAGGCCATGTGGTGCGCGCCTACGGTGGCTATACTGCCGTGGTTGAAAATGCCGTGGCGCGTCAGCAGCAGGTGGGTGACAGCCTGCAGGCGATCAGTGAGGCCTGGGGTGAGCCGATAGAAGTATCGCGCCTGCGCCGTGACGATTATCAGAAGATAGTCGATCCTTCTGGCGCGGCGGATGTGCTGTCGTCCAACAACGCGCCTTCCTCCGTGACAGCCAGGGGCCATCAGTATCCCGCCGCCTTTCTGCTGAAGGCCTCAGGGTTGGAGGCCCACGGCCTGACAAGCGACAAGCCGCTGGCCTACACCCATGTGGATATTGCGGGTAGTGCGACCGAGGGTGACCCCTTGTATGGCACGCCTACCGCGGCGCCACTTGTCAGTTTGTGTCAGCTGATCCGTGGCTGAACCAAGCAGACCCTAGCCTAGCTGGGCGCAAAATTTGACCGGGGCAAGCATAGGCTTGCCCCTTTTTGTTGCCGGATCACAATAGGGTGAAAAAGCGTGATCTCGACCCGCCTCGTAATGGAATTTTGATGTAGTAAAATTACAGTTTGAAGGGTTTTTTAAAAAAAATAGAAAAAAAGCTTGTAATAAAACTACATTTTAATATAATGGCTCTCGTTGGTTAGACACAGTGTCTTCCACCTCAAAGTCTATCCAGGATGGATAACTCTCCAAGGAACCGAGCGACAAGTTGACTGCGGCATGGCCCCGGAAATGAAAGGCCTGCCAAGTTTCACTAGAGATTATTTTTTCAACTTTGTTAGGAGTTAATGACTATGTCTTATACAGGAATTCAGCACGTTTATTGGCAGAATACTTGGTTTTGTACCGATGCCCTTCGCGGTGGTCTGTACGCTATGACTTTTAAGGGCTAACTACCCCTGAGATCATTTGAACCTAGTTCACTTGATTAAAGTAGTTGCATCATCCATCAACCTTACCCCATTTGGGGATTTTTAGACTCAAGTTGTCTATTGCTCATTGAGCGGTAGGCCAGTGTAACCCGCTAGCGCGGTAACTCTTTCCTTTCGGAACACTTGAAACATGTCTCGCCTGCTCTTTGAGCAGGCTTTTTTTTGCCTGAAATTTGTCATCTCTGTCTCGCATCCCCGGCGATAAATCTGGCGTAGATCACCTTTATGCAATCGTCTCGAGTCATGGCTCTAATCTGGCTCGCGTTTGCGCAATTATTGCGTATATAATCGTCGCTTGTTATCAAGTCGTTAACTTGGTTTCAACTTTTACCCTACCTAAATAAACCATAATTAAATCAAGGAACCTCGTTCCATGTTAGAAAAAGTCTTTAAGTTAACCGAGCACCAGACAACGTTAAAACAAGAGGTGGTGGCCGGATTGACCACCTTTTTAACCATGGCCTATATCATCTTCGTCAACCCCATGATGTTGGCCGATGCGGGCATGGACCATGGCGCCGTGTTCGTCGCCACCTGTTTGGCCGCGGCCGTGGGCTGTCTGGTGATGGGCATAGTGGCAAACTATCCTATCGCCTTGGCTCCGGGCATGGGGCTCAACGCCTTCTTTACCTATACCGTCGTTGGCGAGATGGGCTACAGCTGGGAGACGGCGCTGGGCGCGGTATTCCTCTCGGGTATCTGCTTCCTGATATTGTCTTTGGTGAAGATCCGCGAGTGGATCGTCAACAGCATCCCTATGTCGCTGCGTCTGGGGATCGCCGCCGGTATCGGCCTGTTTCTGGCGCTGATTGGCCTCAAGAGTGCCGGCATAGTGGTGGCCAGCCCCGCGACTCTGGTGACCATGGGCGATGTGACCGCCTTGCCGGCGGTGATGTCTGTGCTGGGCTTCTTCATCATTATCGCTCTGGTACACAGAGGCTATCAGTCGGCGGTGATCATCAGCATCCTGGGGATCACGGCGCTGGGCCTGCTGCTGGGGGATGTGCAATATAGCGGCATGATCTCGACGCCACCGTCGATTGCGCCCACCTTCATGAAGATGGATCTCTCCAATGTGCTTGAGATCAGCATGCTCTCCGTGGTGTTCGCCTTCCTGTTTGTGGACCTGTTTGACACCTCTGGCACCCTGGTGGCCGTGGCTCAGCGTGGCGGCTTCCTCGACGACAGAGGCAGACTGCCGCGTCTCGGCCGCGCCCTGACCGCCGACAGCAGCGCCACTATCGCCGGCGCCATGTTAGGCACCTCGACGACTACCAGTTATATCGAGAGTACGGCCGGGGTGAGCGCAGGTGGCCGCACCGGACTCACCGCCGTGGTGGTGGGGATCATGTTCCTGCTGTCGCTGTTTATCTCGCCGCTGGCGGGCATGGTGCCGGCTTACGCGACTGCGGGCACACTCTTCTATGTCGCCATCCTGATGATGTCTGGTTTGGTGCATGTGGATTGGGAAGATCTCACCGAGGCGGCGCCTGTGGTCGTGGTCTGTATCCTGATGCCGCTGACCTTTTCGATCGCGACCGGCATAGCCATGGGCTTTGTCGCCTATGCGGGGATCAAGCTCTTCAGCGGTCGCTACAAGGATCTCTCTTTGGGCGTCTTGGTGCTGGCGGCGCTGTTCCTGGCTAAGTTTATTTATGGCTAAGTCTATCTATGGCTAAGTTCTTCTATGGCTAAGTTCATCTATGCTTAGGTTTTTGGCAAGAGCCAAATTTAGCTTAAGTTGACTGCCAGTCAGCTTAGATTAAAGGTCATACAATGTATGGCCTTTTTTATGGGCTTTTATTGAAGGAAAGTAGACTGGCTCTAATCTTTTATCTTACCCGCTACCATTTGCCCTGGGGATTGGGTATAACTTGGGGTTCGGTTTTTTTCTGTCTAAATGTCAATGAACTTAAGTGAGATAGGCTACCGCCGTGTGGTGGTAAAGTTGGGCACTAGCGTGCTCACCTCCGGATCGCGCCAGCTGGATAAGGCGCATATGGTTGAGCTGGCCAGACAAATGGCCAAGCTGATGAAGTCGGGTGTCGAAGTGGTGCTGTGCACCTCGGGCGCCATCGCGGCCGGACGCGAACACTTAGGTTACCCCACACTGCCGGATACGGTCGCCAACAAGCAGCTGCTGGCGGCCGTCGGCCAGAGTCAACTGATCCTCGCCTGGTCACAGCTGTTTAGCATCTATGGGCTGCATGTGGGCCAGCTGCTGCTGACCCGTGCCGATCTGCACGACAGGGAGCGTTATCTCAACGCCAGAGACTCACTCAACGCCCTGCTGGCCAACGGCATCATTCCTATCATCAACGAGAACGATGCGGTGGCCACCAACGAGATCAAGGTGGGTGACAACGACAACCTGTCGGCTCGGGCGGCGCTGCTGTGTGATGCAGACTTGCTGATCCTTTTGACGGATCAGAAGGGCCTGTTCGATGCCGACCCAAGGGCTAATCCTGATGCCAAGCTTATCAAGCAGGTGGTCAATATCGACGACAGCCTGCGCAGCCTGGCGGGCGGCGCGGTTTCCGGCCTGGGCACAGGCGGCATGGCGACTAAGCTGCAGGCGGCGGATATTGCCCGCCGCGCCGGAGTCGAGGTGGTGATCGCCTCGGGTCATCATCCTAAGGTGATCTTAGATGCCGTATGTCAGC
The DNA here is from genome assembly GCF_019457535.1 of Shewanella halotolerans. NCBI lineage: Bacteria > Pseudomonadati > Pseudomonadota > Gammaproteobacteria > Alteromonadales > Shewanellaceae > Shewanella > Shewanella halotolerans. Next base: position 1,215,566 of record NZ_CP080417.1, read on the forward strand.
TGCCGGTGGGCACCCATTTTACCGCGCTGGAAAATCCGCTGGAGAGCCGCAAACAGTGGATCTTGGCCGGCCCGGCGACCAAGGGCCGGCTGGTGCTGGACAGCGGCGCCATTAATGCCGTGACCCTGAAGGGGCGCAGCCTGCTCTCGAAGGGGATAGTGTCGGTGAGCGGTGTGTTCGACCGCGGCGCCACCCTGCAGCTGGTGGATGAGCAGGGGCGGGAGCATGCCAGGGGCATGAGCCGTTACAGCGCCAAAGATCTGCAGAAGATCGCCGGTAAACATTCGGATGAAATTGAGTCGCTGCTGGGCTACGACTACGGCGATGCCATAGTGCATCGTAACGACATGGTGGTCCTGTAAGGTTTTCGGCAGAGTCAATCTGTGCAGATTAAAGATGAGTGGAACAGAAATGATGGACGATAAACAGCAGTACTTAAACATACTCGGCGAGCAGGCCATGGCGGCCAGCTACGCCATGGCGAGCCTCTCGGCTTCGCAGAAGCGCGACTTGCTTAGGGCAATTGCCGCCAAGCTTACCGATAAGCGCGCGCAGATAGTTGCTGCTAATCAGCAGGATGTGGCCAAGGCACGGGAAAACGGCCTGAATGATGCCATGATAGACAGACTGCTGCTGGACGAGTCGCGACTATCTGGCGTGATTGCCGACATCGAAAACGTGGTGGCCCTGGCCGATCCTATCGGTAGCGAGTTGGAGAGTCAGCTGCTGGATAACGGGCTGCGCTTGTCCCGCCGCCGGGTACCGCTTGGCGTGCTCGGGGTTATCTATGAGGCGCGCCCCAATGTGACCGTAGATATCGCCGTGCTGGCGCTCAAGACGGGCAATGCGGTGATCCTGCGTGGTGGCAAGGAGACCCTGGCTTCTAACCTGGCATTAAGTGAGGCGATCAGGGAAGCCATTAGCGAGCAGGGGCTGCCGAGCGATGCGGTGCAGCTGATCCAAGATCCAGACCGTGCCCTGGTCTCTGGTTTACTCAAGCTCGATAAATATGTGGACATGATAGTGCCCCGAGGTGGTCAGAACCTGCAGCGCCTGTGCGCCGAGCAGGCGACCATTCCGGTGATCCTTGGTGGTATCGGTATCTGCCATCTCTATGTGGATAGCGAGGTGGATCAGCTAAAAGCCATCGAGGTGATCGCCAATGCCAAGGTGCAGCGCCCGACCGTGTGTAACGCCCTGGATACTGTGCTGGTTCACCAGTCTATCGCCCAAACTTTCCTGCCTAAGCTCTATGCCCACCTAAGTGCACTCGGCGTGAGTTTCTATGCCTGTGAACAGGCCGAGGCGATAGGCAAGGATGCAGGCACTGTCACTCATAAGGCGAGCGATGAGACCTTTGGTACAGAGTGGCTGTCGCTGAACCTGGGTGTCAGGGTGGTGGATGATATGGATATGGCGATCGCCCATATTCGCCGCTTCTCCAGTGGCCACTCCGAGGGGATATTGAGCGATAACATTCCTGCCACGGCCCGTTTCATCAACGAGGTGGATGCGGCGGCCGTGTATGTCAACGCCAGTACCCGCTTTACCGATGGTGGCCAGTTTGGCCTGGGCGCCGAGGTAGCGGTATCGACTCAGAAGCTGCATGCCAGAGGCCCGATGGGGCTCGAGGCGCTTACCACCTATAAGTGGATTGGCGTCGGCGACTACACCGCCCGCGGTTAATCGGGCTAACAGCCTGCAGTTTAAAGGAGCCTTAGGGCTCCTTTTTTTTGCTTCGCTAAGTTCTATATAAGTCACTTTATTTAAATCACTTTATCCCTGTAGCTTTATCTCAGTCGCTTTATCCCATGATCGGTAGTGATGAAATTGACCAGATCCCTTGGTGAGTTTCGCAACTTGTTTGGGGAAAACCTTAAATCAAAAATGCAGAATCACCATAAATTGGCACAATTACAACGAGTTACAGTTTTGGCATCTTGCTTGCTTTGTCTTAATCAATCTCACAGGGAGTCGGTTACGGAGCTTAAGATGAAAAACAACATGGTTAACAAGGCATTGGTAAGTTTAAGTCTGCTAGTAGGTTTGATGAGCGTGGGCGCTCAGGCGGCCTCTAGCATCACACTCAACGATGAGTTCGACTATCGCGGCCAGAAGGTGGCGCTGGACATGGATGTGGGTCAGGCGGAGCTGATCGCCGGCGACCAGGATAAGGTGCGGGTCGAGGTGGTCGTAAAAGCCAACGATTCGAAATGGTTTGGCTTCTGGCAAAACAGCGATGTGAGCTCGGCCAAGTTCGATATTCTCGACGACGGCGACAAGCTGGTGCTGCGCCTGGCGGATCAGGATGATGTGAACCAGAAGTGGCGTGTCTATCTGCCCCGTAACGCCGCGCTCAAGGTGGATGCCGGCGTGGGCGAGGTGATCGTCGATGGCCTGAGTGCCAGCATAGAGGTGGAACTTGGGGTAGGCCGCGCGGAGATCACGCACCAGGCGAGCTTTGGTGATGTGTCGCTCGAGTCGGGCGTGGGCGAGGTGAGCATTCGTGACGGTGGTCAGCGCCTCAAGGTAAATCAGAACTTGGTGAGCCAGAGCTATCATCAGCAAGGCACAGCCGGCGATGACCATCTGTATGTCTCGGTGGGTGTGGGCGAGATAGACGTGCGCAACTAGCCACCGAAAATCATTAAGCGATAAGCGTAAAAAAACCGACCCTAGGGTCGGTTTTTTTATGCAAGAGCGTCTATCTCTGACAGCTTATGTTAACCGATGACTTTAGTTCTCCGGCGTCAGCGCAGGGGCTGTTTTGGCGCGCAGGCGTTTAAGCTGAGGCAATAGCTGCTGCAGCGCCAGCGCGGTCAGGATAAGTCCCAGGCCGATAAAGGTCGACGGGGTGATGGTCTCTTGCAGGATCCAGGCGATGAAGCCCACCGAGAGCACGGGGGTGATGAAGACCAGGGTACTCATGCTGGCGGTGCGATCCGCTTTTTTCAGGGCGACCAGCCAGAGGACGAAGGTGACTCCCATCTCAAACAGGCCTACATAGATGCCGGCGCCAAGGGCCTTGAGATCCCAGCTCGGCAGCGACTGGGTCAGCAGCAGGGTCACCAAAATAAACGGCAGTCCCACCAAGAAGCTCAGCAGCAGGCTCACCACAGGGTCGCCCTCATCCTTAGTGTTGACTATCCAGTAGAGGGACCAAAGCAGGGTGCTGGTGAGCGCTAGCAGTACCCCGGTAGCACTCTCGAAGCGCACGCTGGTGATCTCGCCATTGGTGGCGATAACGAAGACACCCAGATAGGCGATCAACGCCGCGGTGAGATCGCTCTTGCGTAGCTTCTGTTTCAATAGTGGCACCGCCAGCAGCGGCAGCAGTATGGCCCAGGTGTAGTTGAGTGATAGCGCTTGCTGGGCGGGGAGCAGGGCGTAGGCCTTGAACAGCACCAGATAATAAAGGAAGGGATTGAGCAGCCCGGTCTGCAGGTAGAACCAGGGACGACTGTTAAATTGGCGCTTAATGAGGTGCAGCTTACCGGTCGCGGCGAGTATGACGCCTAGGGCGAGGATAGAGGTCGAGACGGCGACAAACACTAGCTGTAGGGGCGTAAAATGGCTCAGGGCCAACTTGAAGGCGGTGGCGACGGTCGACCAGAGTAAGATGGCCGCTAAGGCATAGAGATAAGCTTGGTTGGATGATTTCACTGAACCTTCTCACTAAACGAGACAACTAAAAAAATCCCACGCGCCTAGGGCACAGAGGGAGTTTTACTTCGATTGCATGCATTATACGCTTCTTGTTGGCCGCCCGGCAGCTTTTAAGATCAAAAAAATACTCAATTAAGTTAATTTTTATCTTTCTTGCCCTTGTATTCCCAATTGCTGTCCCAATATAGGGTGTTAAGGAAAGATATTGGCTCGGAAAATTAGGCTTGAAAACGAATTCGCCTATCCCCATATCTGAATCAGATAACAAAGTTAGCGTAAGTTAAAAGTTTTTTGGAGGACTCCATGGGTAAAATTATTGGTATCGATTTAGGTACAACTAACTCTTGTGTAGCTGTACTTGATGGCGATAAAGCACGCGTAATTGAAAACGCGGAAGGCGATCGCACTACCCCGTCGATCATCGCATATACAGGCGAAGAAGTATTAGTTGGTCAGCCTGCGAAACGCCAAGCTGTAACAAACCCAAAGAATACCTTCTTTGCTATTAAGCGTCTTATCGGTCGTCGTTTCAAAGATGACGAAGTACAGCGCGACGTAGACATCATGCCATTTAAGATCATCGCGGCAGACAACGGTGATGCATGGGTTGAAGCGCACGATAAGAAGATGGCGCCGCCACAAGTTTCTGCAGAGATTCTGAAGAAGATGAAGAAGACTGCCGAAGACTACCTGGGCGAGCCAGTAACTGAAGCGGTAATTACCGTTCCGGCTTACTTTAACGATTCACAACGTCAGGCTACCAAAGACGCCGGTCGTATCGCGGGTCTGGAAGTTAAGCGTATCATCAACGAGCCTACTGCTGCGGCACTGGCTTACGGTATCGATAAGAAGCAAGGCGACAATATCGTTGCGGTATACGACTTAGGTGGTGGTACTTTCGATATCTCTATCATCGAGATCGATAGCGTAGATGGCGAGCAAACTTTCGAAGTGCTTGCAACAAACGGTGACACTCACTTAGGTGGTGAAGACTTCGATAACCGTCTGATCAACTACCTGGCCGACGAGTTCAAGAAAGAGCAGTCTCTGGATCTGCGTAACGATCCACTGGCGATGCAGCGTCTGAAAGAAGCTGCCGAGAAGGCGAAGATTGAGCTGTCTAGCACCACGCAGACTGAAGTTAACCTGCCATACATCACGGCAGATGCGACAGGCCCTAAGCACTTAGTGGTTAAGATCACTCGCGCCAAGCTTGAGTCTCTGGTTGAAGACCTGATCCAACGTTCACTCGAGCCGCTAAAAGTGGCACTGGCTGACGCAGACCTGTCTGTATCAGACATCAACGAAGTGATTCTGGTGGGTGGTCAAACCCGTATGCCTAAGGTACGTGCAGAAGTTTCTGCCTTCTTCGGTAAAGAGCTGCGTCAAGACGTTAACCCTGATGAAGCGGTTGCTATCGGTGCTGCGGTTCAGGCGGGTGTACTGGCCGGTGACGTGAAAGACGTACTGCTGCTAGACGTAACGCCTCTGTCTCTGGGTATCGAAACCATGGGCAGCGTGATGACTAAGCTTATCGAGAAGAACACCACTATCCCGACTAAGGCTAGTCAGACCTTCTCAACGGCCGATGACAACCAGAGCGCGGTAACCATTCACGTGCTACAGGGTGAGCGTAAGCAATCTAGTGCTAACAAGTCGCTGGGTCAGTTCAACCTGGAAGGTATCGAGCCTGCACCACGTGGCATGCCACAAATTGAGGTGGCCTTCGATATCGACGCCGATGGTATTCTGCACGTATCTGCGACCGACAAGAAGACGGGCAAGGCACAGAACATCACCATCAAGGCCTCTTCTGGTCTGAGCGATGAAGAAGTTGAAGCTATGGTACGTGACGCTGAGGCGCACGCCGATGAAGACGCTAAGTTCGAAGAGCTAGTGACTGCACGCAACCAGGCTGACGGCATGGTTCACGCAACTAAGAAGCAGATCGAAGAAGCGGGCGATGCACTGCCAAGCGAAGACAAAGAGAAGATCGAAGCAGCGATGGCTGAAGTCGATACAGCCACTAAGGGCAACGACAAAGAAGCTATCGAAAAGGCAACGCAAGCCCTGATGGAAGCGTCTGCCAAGCTGATGGAGATCGCTCAGGCTAAGGCGCAAGCTGGCCAAGGCGAGCAGGCTCAGCAGTCTAACGAAGCTCCTGCTGATGATGTTGTCGATGCCGAGTTTGAAGAAGTTAAAGACGACAAAAAATAATTCAGGCCCAGCCTAAATTATTTCCAGCGGGCGTTATGGGGTAACTCTAACGCCCGTTCGTACAACTTAAGGGGCAGTTGATCTTTTTAGATTGAACAAAAAGTAAACCTAAAAGGTCAACAGACCCTAGCGCAGAAAGTATGAGACTATGTCAAAGCGAGATTATTACGAAGTATTGGGCGTAGGTCGCGACGCCAGCGAGCGTGAGATTAAGAAGGCCTATAAGCGCCTCGCCATGAAATTTCACCCGGACCGCAACCCAGGTGACAAGGCGGCTGAAGCCAGCTTCAAAGAGGTAAAAGAAGCCTACGAAATTCTAACCGACAGCGATAAGAAGGCGGCCTATGACCAGTTTGGTCATGCGGGTGTCGATCCTAACCGCGGCGGTGGAGGATTTGGCGGCGGCGCCGACTTCGGTGATGTATTCGGTGACGTATTTGGTGACATCTTCGGTGGTGGACGCCGTGGTGGCCAGCGTCAGGCGGCGCGCGGCTCAGATCTGCGTTACAACCTGGAACTGTCACTGGAAGAGGCTGTACGTGGCCTGACCAAAGAGCTGCGTATTCCGACCTTAGCCACCTGTGATCTTTGTGATGGTAGCGGCGCCAAGAAAGGCAGCTCACCGACCACATGTGGTACCTGTCACGGTCAGGGCCAGGTGCAGATGCGCCAAGGTTTCTTCGCTGTGCAGCAAGCCTGTCCTACCTGTCATGGCCGCGGTAAGATCATCAAAGATCCTTGCGGTAAGTGTCATGGCGAAGGCCGCGTAGAGAAGAGCAAGACGCTGTCGGTGAAAATTCCTGCGGGCGTGGATACCGGCGATCGCATTCGTCTGTCGGGCGAAGGGGAAGCGGGCGAGTTCGGCGCGCCTCCAGGGGATCTCTATGTGCAGGTCACAGTGCGTGAGCATGCCATCTTCGTACGTGACGGTAACAACCTCTATTGCGAGGTGCCTATCTCATTTAGCACGGCGGCATTGGGCGGTGAGATCGAAGTGCCGACACTCGATGGCAAGGTCAACCTGAAGATCCCATCGGAAACCCAGACGGGTCGTATGTTCCGTCTGCGTGGCAAAGGGGTTAAGTCGGTGCGCAGCCATGCGGTCGGCGACCTGCTATGTAAGGTGGTGATGGAAACGCCTGTGAATTTGAGCGACAAGCAGAAAGAGCTGCTACGTGAGTTCGATAACACCCTGACGGGTTCGTCAAAGAAGCACAGCCCTAAGGCGGAAGGCTTCTTCGATGGCGTGAAGAAGTTCTTTCAGGACTTGAACAGCTAAGCCTTGCTGATACACAATTAAAAACCTCGCAATGCGAGGTTTTTTTATCGCTAGATGTTTTATACCAATCGTAGTAAATAATTGATCATACTAGTTTGTTAAAACGCCCGATAACTGCGTTACTATTTTTGATTGTAGAAGAACTACGTATCGAAAAATTCCGCCTTGTTCTCGAGCGTTTTTCCTGCACTATTTCTGAACACTTACTTACCGTGATTGGTATTAGCTATCTTTAAATAGCCAAGAATAAAGTTTCATAACGAGAAGGGATAAGAGATGAAACAGTTAACTGCGGCGCTGGTAATACTTTTATTAGCCGGCTGCGCCACCACACAATCGCCCACAGGGCGTAAACAGACCCTGCTGTTTTCAGCCCAGCAGATGGATCAGATGGGGGCCGAATCTTTTGCCGAGATGAAGAAGCAGCAGAAGGTGAGCCTGGATAAGCAGGTCAATCAGTATGTGGCCTGTGTGGCCAACCGCATCACCTCGGTATTGCCGGGCCGTCAGCCCAACTGGGAAGTGGTGGTGTTCGAATCGGATCAGGTGAACGCCTTCGCCTTGCCTGGAGGGCATATCGGCGTCTATACCGGATTGCTCAAGGTGGCGAAGAGTCAGGATCAGCTGGCGACCGTTATTGGCCATGAGGTGGCCCACGTGCTGGCCAATCACAGCAACGAGCAGGTGTCACGGGCGCAGATGACAGGCGTTGGCATGCAGATCGCCGGCGCCGCCATCGATGTCAGCGGCTTGAGCAACAAAGACCTCTACATGTCGGCCCTGGGCCTGGGCGCTCAATATGGCTTTATCCTGCCTTATGGCCGTGCCCAGGAGAGCGAAGCAGATGTCATGGGCGTCGAGCTGATGGCCAGAGCCGGGTTTGACCCCAGCCAGAGCATTAGCCTGTGGCAAAACATGGCCAAGGCGGGAGGCAGTCAGGGCCCAGAGCTGCTGTCGACCCATCCGTCCCATGACCACCGCATCGCCGATCTGCAGCAGATGCTGCCGGAGGTGACGCCGCTGTATCGAGCCGCGAGCGCCAGTGGAAAAAATCGCTGTGACTAGGGTCAATTTTTGGGTTTTTTATCACAGTCTGTGATAAAATCCGCCGCGAAATTAATTGAATAAATGAGAGTACAATCATTATGTCTGATAAGTTCACCACAATTGAACAGCACGCCAGCTACGGCGTTGGCCGCCAATTAGGCGAGCAACTCGCAGCTAACTCATTCGAAGGTATCGATATTTCAGCTGTTCAGGTTGGTCTGTCAGATGCGTTTGAAGGAAAAGAGAGTGCTGTCTCTATGCAAGATCTTCAAACTGCATTCACTGAGATTAGTCAGCGTATTCAAAAGGTTCAGGAAGAAGCTGCCGCGGCTGCATCGGCCGAAGGCGAAGCTTTCCTGGCTGAAAACCAAAAGCGTGACGGCGTTGTGACCCTGGAGTCTGGTCTGCAATACGAGATCATCACCGAAGGTTCAGGCGACAAGCCAAGCTATGATTCGACTGTGCGTACTCACTACCATGGTACTTTCATCAGCGGCGACGTATTCGACAGTTCAGTACTGCGCGACCAGCCTGCCGAGTTCCCAGTCTCTGGCGTGATCGCCGGTTGGACCGAGGCACTACAACTTATGCCTGTTGGTTCTAAGTGGAAGTTGTATGTACCGCATCACCTGGCCTATGGCGAGCGTGGCGCAGGTGCCTCAATTCCTCCTTATTCGGCACTCGTGTTCGAAGTGGAATTGCTCGACATTATCTAATCGAAATAGCCTAAGCGTTTGCTTAGGCTTTTTTTTGAAATGATTTGGCGTTAGCCTTGTGCTCAAATAACCGCAGCAAATGTTTAGGAGAATTAGATGACAGAGCAAGTAAGAGTGGCGATAACCGGTGGCAGTGGTCGCATGGGCCGAACTCTTATTGAATCGGCAAAACTCAGCAGCAACATCTATTTAGGTGCGGCGGTTGAGCGTGCGGGTTCCACATTGATAGGTGTCGATGCGGGCGAACTCGCCGGTGTGGGCGCGATGAATGTTGCCATCACTGATTCGCTGGACAATGCCGTAGACGATTTCGATATCCTGATCGACTTTACCTCGCCCGAGGCCAGTGTGGTGCATACCGACTGGTGTTCTCGTAACGGTAAGGCGATCGTCATCGGCACCACAGGTTTCAATCATGCCCAGAAAGAGCAGATTGCCGCCTACGCCGAGAACACGCCTATCGTGATGGCGCCTAACATGTCTGTGGGGGTCAACCTGATGTGGCGCTTGCTGGAGCTGGCCGCCGAGGTGATGGGCGACTACACAGATATCGAGATCATCGAGGGTCACCACAGACATAAGAAAGATGCGCCGTCGGGCACTGCACTTAAGATGGGCGAGGTGATCGCCGAAGTCTTGGGGCGCGACCTGGAAAAATGCGCCGTCTATGGCCGTGAGGGGATCACCGAAGAGCGTAGCCGTGAGACCATAGGCTTCTCTACCATTCGCGCCGGTGATTTGGTGGGTGAGCACACCGCCATGTTTGCCGATATCGGTGAACGTCTGGAGATCACCCATAAAGCCTCGAGTCGTATGACCTTTGCCAACGGTGCCATGCGCGCCGCATTTTGGCTGGGCGATCAGGGCCCCGGATTATACGACATGCAACAGGTCTTGGGCCTGAAGGATTAGTATTTAAAAAAAACGCCAATTTGGCGTTTTTTTTTGAAAGAAAGTACCGCTTATCTATAGACGAACTTCACAATTACCTATAAAATTGTCGGAATTTGTCAAAATTTCGTATTTAAGCGGAAGTTGGTATTTTAAAAGCAAAATAAAACCTTATTATTCAATGGCTTGGCTCTTTTCGGAGGTCGCGTTGACAAAGTCTGCCTTACTCGTACTCGAAGATGGAACCGTATTCTCTGGCACTGCAATCGGTGCTGATGGACTCGCAGTTGGTGAAGTGGTATTTAACACTTCCATGACGGGTTACCAAGAGATCCTCACGGATCCTTCCTATTCTCGTCAAATTGTTACTCTAACCTACCCGCACATTGGTAACACTGGTACCAATAGTGAAGATACCGAATCTGAAGCCGTCCATGCATGTGGTCTGATCATCCGCGATCTACCGCTACTGGCGAGCAACTTCAGAAATCAGCAATCCCTCAGCGATTACCTAAAAAGCAACAATGTTGTAGGCATTGCCGATATCGACACACGTAAACTAACACGTATCCTCAGGGAAAAAGGGGCACAAGCGGGTGCCATCTTAGTGGGTGACATGGATGAAGCTAAGGCGCTGGCGGCTGCCAAGGCGTTCCCTGGCTTGAAAGGCATGGACTTGGCCAAAGAAGTGACCACGCAGAAGCAATACCAATGGCGTAGCGGTAGCTGGCGTCTGGTGGGCGGCCTGCCGAGTGACACCCCTGAGTCAGAACTGAAATACAAGGTCGTGGCCTACGACTACGGCGTTAAGCGCAACATCCTGCGTATGCTGGTTGACCGCGGCTGCGATGTGACCGTAGTACCGGCGCAAACCCCTGCTGCTGAAGTGCTGGCGATGAATCCAGATGGCATCTTCCTGTCAAACGGCCCTGGCGACCCAGAGCCATGTGACTACGCCATCGAAGCGATTCAGGCTTTCCTCAAGACTGACATACCACTCTTTGGTATCTGCCTTGGCCATCAGCTGTTGGCACTGGCCTCAGGCGCTAAGACACTGAAGATGAAGTTTGGTCACCATGGTGCCAACCACCCGGTGAGCAACCTGGAGAAGGGCAACGTGATGATCACCAGCCAGAACCATGGTTTTGCTGCCGATGAGACCAGCCTGCCGGCCAACGTTAAGGTGACCCATAAGTCGCTGTTTGATGGCTCGTTGCAGGGTATTCACCTGACCGACAAGCCAGCGTTCAGCTTCCAGGGCCACCCTGAGGCAAGCCCGGGTCCGCACGACGCCGCGCCGCTGTTCGATCACTTTATCGAGTTGATCGAAGAATATCGTCATAACGCCAAGTAGTCCGGGAGAAAGTTTCAGCAATGCCAAAACGTACAGACATAAAAAGTATTCTCATCCTGGGGGCCGGCCCGATTGTTATCGGTCAGGCATGTGAGTTCGACTACTCGGGTGCCCAGGCGTGTAAGGCGCTTCGTGAAGAGGGTTACCGGGTTATTCTGGTGAACTCTAATCCAGCGACCATCATGACAGACCCAGAGATGGCCGATGCCACTTACATCGAGCCTATCCACTGGGAAGTGGTGCGCAACATCATCGCTAAGGAACGTCCCGATGCGATTCTACCGACCATGGGCGGTCAGACGGCACTGAACTGTGCCCTGCGCCTCGAGGCAGAAGGTGTGCTGGCCGAATTTAACGTCGACATGATCGGCGCGACCGCCGATGCCATCGACAAGGCCGAAGACCGTAGCCGTTTCGATGCGGCGATGAAGAAGATTGGTCTCGAGTGTCCTCGCGCCGGTATCGCCCGCAGCATGGAAGATGCCTACGAGGTACTCGAACAGGTTGGTTTCCCTTGTATTATCCGTCCATCATTCACCATGGGTGGCTCGGGTGGTGGTATCGCCTACAACAAGGAGGAGTTCGAGGAGATCTGTTCTCAGGGGCTCGAGCTGTCACCGACCAACGAACTGCTGATCGATGAGTCGCTCATCGGTTGGAAAGAATATGAGATGGAAGTGGTTCGTGACCGCAACGATAACAGTATCATCGTCTGCTCTATCGAAAACTTCGATCCTATGGGCGTGCACACCGGTGACTCAATCACAGTCGCACCGGCGCAGACCCTGACCGACAAAGAATATCAGCTGATGCGTAACGCATCACTGGCGGTTCTGCGTGAGATTGGCGTAGAAACCGGTGGTTCAAACGTTCAGTTCGGCATCAACCCGAAAGATGGCCGTATGGTGATCATCGAGATGAATCCGCGTGTATCGCGTTCATCTGCCCTGGCATCGAAAGCGACAGGTTTCCCTATCGCCAAGATCGCCGCTAAGCTGGCGGTGGGCTTCACCCTGGATGAGCTGAGCAACGACATCACTGGCGGTGCAACGCCAGCCTCGTTTGAGCCTGCCATCGACTACGTGGTTACCAAGGTGCCACGCTTCAACTTCGAGAAATTTGCCGGTGCAAATGACCGTCTGACCACTCAGATGAAGTCTGTGGGTGAGGTGATGGCGATCGGTCGTACCTTCCAAGAGTCGCTGCAAAAAGCACTGCGCGGCCTCGAGGTAGGCGTTAATGGCCTGGATCCTATCGTCGATGTCGAAGATAACGATGCCCTGTCGCGCATTCGCCACGAGCTGAAAGAGCCGGGCGCCGAGCGTATCTGGTATATCGCCGATGCTTTCCGCGCCGGTCTGAGCATGGATGCCATCTTCAAGCTGACCAATATCGACCCTTGGTTCCTGGTGCAGATTGAAGAGCTGCTATCACTTGAGAACCAAGTGAAAGAAGCTGGCATGGCTAGCATGGACAAAGATTTCCTTTACAAGCTCAAGCGTAAAGGTTTCTCCGATGCGCGTCTGGCGGCCCTGATGGGTGTTAGCGAGTCTGAGATGCGTAAGCTGCGTTACCGTTACGAAGTGTACCCAGTGTACAAGCGCGTTGATACCTGCGCCGCCGAGTTCTCAACCGATACCGCCTACATGTACTCGACCTATGAGGAAGAGTGTGAGGCTAACCCATCTAACCGCGACAAGATTATGGTGCTGGGTGGTGGTCCTAACCGTATCGGCCAGGGTATCGAATTCGATTACTGCTGTGTGCACGCGGCGCTTGCCCTGCGTGAAGATGGTTACGAGACCATCATGGTCAACTGTAACCCAGAGACAGTCTCTACCGACTACGATACCTCTGACAGACTCTATTTCGAATCTGTGACCCTGGAAGATGTGCTGGAGATCGTCCGCATCGAGCAGCCTAAAGGGGTTATCGTACAGTACGGTGGTCAGACACCGCTGAAACTGGCTCGTGACCTGGAAGCCGCCGGTGTGCCAATTATTGGTACCAGCCCGGATGCCATTGACCGCGCCGAAGACCGTGAGCGTTTCCAGCAGGCGATTCAACGCCTGGAGATGAAGCAGCCGGAAAACGATACCGTCACTACGGTAGAGGGCGCAGTGATCGCCGCCGAGCGTATCGGGTACCCGCTAGTGGTACGTCCATCCTACGTACTGGGTGGCCGCGCGATGGAGATCGTTTACGACGAGCAAGACCTGCGTCGTTACTTCAACGAAGCGGTTAGCGTCTCTAACGCCTCACCAGTATTGCTGGACCGCTTCCTCGACAACGCCACCGAGGTGGATATCGATGCGGTATGTGACGGCACGACCGTAGTGGTTGGCGCCATCATGGAGCATATCGAGCAGGCGGGTGTTCACTCGGGTGACTCGGGGTGTTCGCTGCCACCATACACACTGAGCCAGGAGATCCAGGATCAGATGCGCGAACAGGTGCGTAAACTGGCGATGGAACTCGGCGTTGTGGGTCTGATGAACGTGCAGTTCGCGGTACAAGACAACACCATCTACATGATCGAGGTTAACCCGCGTGCGGCCCGTACCGTACCATTCGTCTCTAAGGCGACGGGTGTTCCTCTTGCTAAGATAGCCGCGCGCGTCATGGCCGGTCAGAGTCTGGAAGAGCAGGGCTTTACCAAAGAGGTGATCCCACCTTTCTACTCGGTGAAAGAAGTGGTGCTGCCGTTCAACAAGTTCCCGGGTGTTGACCCGCTACTTGGCCCTGAGATGCGCTCTACTGGTGAGGTCATGGGCGTGGGTGCTACCTTCGCCGAGGCTTACGCCAAGGCTGAGCTGGGTGCGACCTCTGAGGTGCCTAAGTCGGGCCGTGCGCTGCTCTCTGTACGTAACAGCGATAAGAAGCGTGTTGCCGACTTGGCCGCCAAGCTGATTGAGCTGGGCTATGAGATCGATGCCACCCACGGCACAGCAGTCGTGCTGGGCGAGGCGGGTATCAATCCTCGTCTGGTGAACAAGGTACACGAAGGTCGTCCGCACATTCTTGACCGTATCAAGAACGATGAGTACACCTATATCGTGAACACTACCGAAGGCCGTCAGGCGATCGAAGACTCACGTCAGCTACGTCGTGGCGCGCTGCGTTACAAGGTGAACTACACCACGACCTTGAACGCCGCTTTTGCGACCTGTATGGCGCACTCTGCCGACAGTCGCACCAATGTTACCTCAGTGCAGGAGCTGCACCAGCGCATTAAAGGCTAAGGGTTAACCCTTACGAAAAGGCCGCGCAAGCGGCCTTTTTTATGGGCATTCAATTGGTTGAAATAGATATAACAAGGCAATCTCGATACTGGGCTAATGGCACCATCTTGCTTGCCTTGCGCGCGCCATGGAACACACAGTTCTGAGGGCGCGCTAACAAACTCTTGGGGATCCGATAGCTTCTCTATGCATCAGGGTATAGAATAGATGGATTCCAAGCGTTCTTTATTCCTGGTCAGTGGCCCAAGTGGTCAGGCTGACTAGGCTGCTTTTGTTTTGAGGAGACGAGTGTTCCTATGAATAAGGTTCCAATGACAGTTGTTGGTGCAAATCAACTGCGTGAAGAGTTAGATTTTTTGAAGTTTGAGAAGCGTCCAAAAATTGCCGAGGCCATTGGGATTGCGCGTGAACTGGGCGATCTGAAAGAGAACGCCGAATACCACGCTGCCCGCGAAGAGCAGGGGTTGTGTGAGGCCCGCGTGCGCGATATCGAAGGCAAGCTGTCTCACGCGCAGATCATCGACGTGACCAAGATGGAAAACACAGGCCGGGTGATTTTCGGCACCACGGTAACCATTTTGAATCTGGATACCGAAGAGGAATTTACCTACCGTATCGTGGGTGAAGATGAAGCCGATATTAAGGCGAACCTTATTTCTGTGACCTCGCCGATCGCTCGCGGCCTGGTGGGTAAATCGGAAGGGGATGAAGTCTCTATTCAGACCCCGGGTGGTATGACAGATTATGAGATCACTGCGGTAGAGTATATCTAAACTGATTTATGCTCGATTCATGCCCACAAAAAAGCCGCTATCGATAGCGGCTTTTTTGTGGGCATGAGTCCAGGAGTTATTTAGCTCTTGGTACGGCAATCTTCATCTCTGGAGATTGACGGAATAGGACCAATACGTGACCGATAAGCTGAACCTTTTCAGCTTGAGTTTCGCGTACAATGGCGTCAACGACTGCATTTTTTAGCTCTCTGTCTCCAGAGGCAACTTTCACTTTGATTAATTCATGATGAGAGAGTGCATTATCAATTTCAGCCAGTACACCTTCAGTCAGGCCATTGGCACCAAGCTGCACAACAGGCTTGAGGTTATGCGCTAAGCCTTTTAGATGCTGTTTTTGTTTGGTTGTTAAGTTCATTTCTACCAACTTTATGCTGAGTTACTGTTGAAAAACCGCTATTCTACCCTCATATAGCCTTTGTGTAACTCATATTTGTTGCGGATTTTAAATGTCAGGTAAAAAACGAACAGCCAGTTCCACCCGTTGGATGCAGGAACATTTCGATGATCATTATGTTAAGTTGTCGCAGAAACGGGGATTGCGTTCGCGCGCTGCGTTTAAAATAGAAGAGATACAACAAAAGGATAAGCTGATCCGCCCCGGCATGACAGTGGTGGATCTCGGGGCTGCTCCAGGGGGCTGGTCGCAGATCGCCGTCAAGCTGGCGGGAGAGACAGGTAAGGTTATCGCCTGCGATATTCTGCCTATGGACCCAATTGTCGGTGTCGATTTCCTGCAAGGCGATTTTCGTGAAGAGAAGGTGCTTAACGCCTTACTCGAGCGCGTAGGCGATGCTAAAGTCGATGTTGTATTGTCGGATATGGCACCTAATATGAGTGGTACGGGCGGCGTAGATCAGCCGCGCGCCATGTATTTGGTGGAGCTGGCACTGGATATGTGTCATCAGGTGTTGGCACCAAATGGTAGTTTTGCTGTCAAAGTCTTTCAGGGGGAGGGCTTTGATGAGTATATGAAGGCGGTGAGAGAGGCATTTACCACCGTTAAAACACGTAAGCCAGACTCGTCGCGACCGCGTTCGCGTGAAGTCTATCTTGTGGCGACAGGTTACAAGTTGTAGTAACCTAACGTCAGTAACCGCAAGACTGTATGAGGTCTAGTAATTTTGAGTGATATGGCAAAAAATTTAATTCTCTGGGTTGTCATCGCCGTCGTGCTGATGTCAGTGTTTCAGGGCTACTCCCCCTCTTCATCGAACTCCATGAAGATGGATTATTCAACTTTCTTGGATGATGTTCGCTCCGGCCAGATCAACACCGTCGAGGTGAAGAGTGACCAGCGTACCATCGAGGGTACCAAAAGAACCGGGGAAAAATTTACCACTATCATGCCTATGTATGATCAGGATCTGATCAACGATCTTGACCGTAAGGGTGTGACCATGAAAGGTCAGGAAGCCGAAGAGTCAGGTTTCCTTACACAGATCTTCATCTCTTGGTTCCCTATGCTGTTGCTCATCGGGGTATGGATCTTCTTCATGCGCCAGATGCAGGGCGGTGGCGGAAAAGGCGCCATGTCTTTCGGTAAGAGTAAAGCCAAGCTGATGAGTGAAGATCAGATCAAGACTACCTTCGGTGACGTCGCCGGTTGCGACGAAGCCAAGGAAGATGTCAAAGAGCTGGTCGATTACCTTAAAGAGCCGACTAAGTTCCAGAAACTGGGTGGCCGTATTCCTACCGGTGTGCTCCTCGTAGGTCCTCCTGGTACGGGTAAGACCCTACTTGCCAAGGCGATTGCCGGTGAAGCCAAGGTGCCTTTCTTCACGATTTCCGGTTCTGACTTCGTTGAAATGTTTGTCGGTGTCGGTGCCTCTCGTGTCCGTGACATGTTTGAGCAGGCGAAGAAGTCTGCGCCTTGTATCATCTTCATCGATGAGATCGATGCCGTAGGTCGCCAGCGTGGCGCGGGTGTCGGTGGTGGTCACGATGAGCGTGAGCAGACCCTTAACCAGATGCTGGTTGAGATGGATGGCTTCGAGGGTAACGAAGGTATTATCGTTATCGCCGCGACTAACCGTCCGGACGTATTGGATGCCGCCTTGCTGCGTCCGGGTCGTTTCGACCGTCAAGTGGTGGTTGGCCTGCCAGACGTACGTGGTCGTGAGCAGATCCTTAAGGTACATATGCGTAAGGTACCTCTGGCCGATGACGTTAAGGCGAGCGTGATTGCTCGCGGAACGCCAGGCTTCTCTGGTGCCGATCTGGCTAACCTGGTCAACGAAGCTGCGCTGTTTGCCGCCCGTGGTAACCGCCGCGTAGTGGGCATGGAAGAGTTTGAGAGCGCCAAAGACAAGATCATGATGGGCGCCGAGCGTCGCACTATGGTGATGTCTGAAGAAGAGAAAGAGATGACCGCCTATCACGAAGCGGGTCACGCTATCGTCGGCTGTCTGGTGCCTGAGCACGACCCTGTGCATAAGGTGACCATCATTCCTCGCGGCCGAGCCCTGGGTGTGACCTTCTTCCTGCCTGAGGCCGATGCCATCAGCCAGAGCCGTCGTAAGCTCGAGAGTCAGATCTCTGTGGCCTATGGTGGACGTATTGCCGAGGAGTTGATCTACGGCAGTGAGCGTGTCTCTACCGGTGCCTCTCAAGACATCAAGTATGCGACTACGATTGCGCGTAACATGGTGACTCAATGGGGCTTCTCTGAAAAGCTGGGTCCCGTGCTATATGCCGAAGATGAGGGCGAAGTGTTCCTCGGTCGTAGCATGGCTAAGGCGCAGCATATGTCGGATGAGACCGCATCGATTATCGACCTCGAAGTGAAGCAGCTGATTGACAACAACTATGGACGCGCGCATCAGTTCTTGACCGATAACATGGATATCCTTCATGCGATGAAAGATGCCCTGATGAAGTACGAGACCATAGATTCAACACAGATTGACGATCTGATGGCTCGCCGTGAAGTGCGCCCGCCAGCCGATTGGAACATGGATGAGAATGGTTCTAACGGTAAGGGTAAAGGTGGCCACGGTGAAGCGGTTACTTCGCCAGAGCCTGGCGAAACGCTTGCCGCTGAACCGGCAAGCGAGCCGAAAGAAGGTGATGAATCACCTGTGATTAAGTAAGCTTTATTGCGATAGGTAAAACCCATAATGTCAGAAAACCCCGTCAGGGGTTTTCTTGTTTCAGTTAATCAGTAAGAGATTAAGGAGCCTGTTTTGCAGCAAGGGTTTCAACTCGTTTGTGGTAATAAGCGTCTGGATCTTTCTCAGCCTAGGGTGATGGGGATCCTCAATGTTACTCCGGATTCATTTTCAGACGGTGGCCGTTTTACCAGCATAGAACGTGCTTGTCGTCATGCCGACACTCTAGTCGGTGAGGGCGCCAGCATCATAGATATCGGCGGTGAGTCGACCCGCCCTGGTGCGGCAGAAGTCAGCGTGCAAGAGGAGCTGGATAGGGTGCTCCCCCTGGTGGAATATGTCAGTGCCAATCATGATGTGTGGATCTCGGTCGATACCAGCAAGCCAGAGGTGATGAGTGAGGCGGTTGCCGCCGGCGCCCATCTGATCAACGATGTTCGCGCCTTGCAGGAGCCTGGCGCCTTAGCCGTGGCCGCCAAGCTGAATGTGCCTGTCTGTTTGATGCATATGCAGGGACAGCCCAGAACCATGCAAGATGCGCCGGTGTATCAGGATATCATAACGGATGTCAGTGCTTTCTTTGAGGAGCGTATCGAGGCGTGTCTGGATGCCGGAATCGCTAGAGACAATCTGTTGCTGGACCCAGGGTATGGCTTTGGCAAGACGCTGTCACACAACTATGAATTGTTAAACCGTCAGGCCGAGCTTAAGGCTTTCGGTCTGCCGTTGCTTATCGGCCTGTCTCGCAAGAGCATGATTGGCAACCTGCTTAATGTACCGCCGAGCGAGCGTCTGGCGGGCAGCCTGAGCGCCGCGCTCTTGAGTATTCAGCAGGGGGCACATATTATTCGTGTCCATGATGTAAAACCGACCATGGATATGATCGAGGTCATGCAGGCTTGCGCCAATTATCAGGCATTATAGAGTGATGCGCGGCGCTAAGAGCGGCCGCGTCAACTGGATTAAATAGGAAAGACCCTGGGATGGGGCAGAGGTAATAACAAGTGAGAAAATTCTTCGGAACCGATGGTATCAGAGGCAAGGTGGGCGCGGGTAAGATGACCCCGGAATTGGCGCTCAAACTTGGCTGGGCGGCGGGGCGTGTATTATCCCGCGCCGGCACTAAGAAGGTGATCATAGGTAAGGATACGCGTATTTCAGGCTATCTGTTCGAGTCTGCGATGGAAGCCGGCCTGTCGGCCGCTGGTTTGAATGTGATGTTGATGGGCCCTATGCCGACACCGGCTGTGGCCTATCTGACCCGTACCTTCAGAGCGGAAGCCGGTGTGGTGATCAGCGCATCTCACAATCCTTACTATGATAACGGTATCAAGTTCTTCTCTACCGACGGTAGCAAACTGGATGACGAGGTAGAGCTAGAGATCGAGCGAGAACTGGAAAAGCCGCTGGAGTGTGTCGAGTCACACCTGCTGGGTAAGGTGTCGCGTATCGAAGACGCCGCCGGTCGTTATATCGAATACTGTAAGGGTAATTTCCCTGCCGAGCATACCCTCAACGGCCTAAAGATAGTGGTCGACTGTGCCCACGGGGCAACCTACCACATTGCGCCGAGTGTGTTTCGTGAGCTAGGCGCCGAGGTGATCACCATAGGTGACAAGCCAGATGGCATCAACATCAACCATGAGGTGGGCGCTACCTCTATGGGTAAGATCCGCGAGACAGTGATCGCCGAGAAGGCGGATCTGGGTATAGCACTGGATGGCGATGGTGACCGCATCATGATGGTGAATCGCCATGGTAAGGTGATCGACGGTGATGAGATCCTCTATATCCTGGCCTGTGATGCTCAGGACCGCGGCGTGCTAAAAGGCGGCGTGGTCGGTACCCTGATGTCTAACCTGGGGCTGGCTCTTGCGCTCAAGGCCCGTGATATTCCCTTTGCCCGCTCTAAGGTGGGTGACCGTTATGTGATGGAGCTGCTCAAAGAGAAAGATTGGCGCATCGGTGGTGAGAACTCTGGCCATATCCTGAACCTGGATCATGGCACCACGGGGGATGGTATCGTCGCCGGTATTTTGGTGCTGGCGGCCATGTGTCGTAAGCAGGCGACCCTTGAGGAGCTGACCGAAGGCATTAAGATGCTGCCGCAGGTGCTGGTGAATGTCAGATTCGAAGGCACTCACAACCCGTTAGAGGCCGATAGCGTATTGAGTGCTCAGGCGGAAGTGGAAGCCAAACTTGGTGAACGTGGCCGCGTATTGCTGCGTAAGTCGGGCACAGAGCCGCTGATTCGTGTCATGGTCGAAGGCGATGTAGCCAGTGATGTAAAAGCCCACGCAAACTATATTGCCGAGGCTATTAAGGCGTTGGTTTAAGGCCCTTGTACAGGATTTAGCCTTGCCGGGTTAAATCCTGTGCTAATCATCCCTCGCAAGGATAAAAAGTAATCGCTTCGACACTTTATCGCAAAAATTCGAGATTTAGGTATTGTAACTTAACAAGTGGTTCGCTATTATTCAGCCCGCTTTCAGAAGGAGACAGTGATGGCACTAAGACGCCCAATGGTCGCTGGTAACTGGAAAATGAACGGTACTGCGCAACTAGCGCAAGAGTTGTTTACCAAGTTTGCTACCAAGCTTCAAAATGATTCTGCGGAAGTGGTCTTGTGTCCACCAAGTATTTTTCTTGAAAGTGTTCGTCAGCAACTCGATGCTAACAAAGAAGCCTTAAACGGCTGCTTGGTTAGAATGGGTGCCCAAAACCTGAGTCAGCATGACTTCGGTGCCTATACAGGCGAAGTCTCTGGGCAGATGCTGAAAGATTCTGGATGTCGCTATGTGATTATCGGTCACTCCGAGCGTCGTAGAATGTACGGCGAAACAAGCGATATCGTGGCGGAAAAATTTGCCGCCGCACAGAAGCATGGTTTGACCCCTATCTTATGTGTAGGTGAGTCGGGTCCAGCGCGTGAAGCAAGACGCACCTTCGAGGTGATTGCAGAAGAGCTGGATGTGGTCATCGAGAAGAATGGCACCATGGCTTTTGATAATGCGATTATCGCCTATGAGCCACTTTGGGCCGTAGGGACAGGTAAGAGCGCTACGCCAGAGCAGGCGCAGGAAGTACATGCGTTTATTCGCAAGCGTCTCTCTGAAGTGTCTCCGTATATCGGAGAGAATATCAGGATTTTGTACGGTGGTAGCGTAACGCCGAGTAATGCAGCAGATCTATTTGCTCAGCCTGATGTAGATGGTGGACTGATAGGCGGTGCTAGCTTAAACTCTACCGAGTTTTTAAGTTTATGTTCGATAGCGATGAGCGCATAATATGTACGAAGTTCTAATGGTTATTTACTTGTTGGTTGCGTTGGGCCTGATTGGCTTGATCCTCATCCAGCAAGGTAAGGGAGCTGACATGGGGGCCTCTTTCGGCGCCGGTGCATCAGCCACTCTGTTCGGTTCTTCTGGTTCGGGTAACTTTTTGACCCGTTCCACAGCGATACTGGCAATTGCCTTCTTTGCCCTGAGTCTGACGATTGGCAACTTGAGCGCAAACCACGCTAAAACAGAAGAATCTTGGAAAGATTTAGGTGCCGATGCGGCGGCCGTAACTGAACAAGTTACCGATGCAGCAAAAGACGCACAAAAGTCAGAAGATAAGATCCCTGACTAATCGCTCGAAAGAGCAAGGCGCGACTTAGATTTGACCCAAGGTTGATTTAGGTAGCGTGACTGGAAAAGATGAGTCTCCTCAAACTCACAAAAATTCTTAACCAGTCGAAGTAACGATCACATGCGGATGTGGTGGAATTGGTAGACACGCCATCTTGAGGGGGTGGTGAGCCTAGCTCGTGAGGGTTCAAGTCCCTCCATCCGCACCAAATTTAGATTGAGCCTAGCTTGGTCTGAATCGATAAAGTGGCAGAGGTTTCTGCCTTTATCATTGCAAATATTGTTCACAATCAATATAATTGCAGCAGTTGACGCGGGGTGGAGCAGTTTGGTAGCTCGTCGGGCTCATAACCCGAAGGTCGTCGGTTCAAATCCGGCCCCCGCAACCAGCTTCCCAGTGATGAAGCAGCGCTTCATTTCTGTTACAGGTTCTGAATGATATGACCTCGTGATTACGGGGTTTTTTGTTATCTGGACTTTTGAAATATCGTCATTTGATGATGTCGTACTGGGGCTTTATGCCCTTTTTTGTTTTTCGGGGGGTAACCTTGGCAACTTTAGAAAGTAAGCTGGAACAGATGCTTATCGCACCAGTTGAAGCATTGGGCCATAGTCTGTGGGGATTGGAATATGTACAGGCAGGCAAGCATTCAGTGCTGCGTGTATATATAGATAATGAAAACGGCATCTTTATCGATGATTGTGCCGATGTCAGTCGCCAGATCAGTGCTGTGCTCGATGTCGAGGACCCGATTTCGACCGAATATACACTAGAAGTTTCCTCACCGGGTGTCGATAGACCATTATTTACTGCAGAGCAGTATGCACGATACCTAGGTGAAACCGTAAAGGTACAACTGACTATGCCTGTCGCTGGTAGTCGTAATTTAAAAGGGACCGTCGCGGGCGTTGAGGGGCAGATGCTGACCCTTACCGTAGATGGCAACGAACTGATTATTGCCCTGGATAACATCCGCAAGGGCAACTTAATCGCTAAGTTTTGATGGATTCGAGCTGAACGAGGCAAGAGAATGAACAAAGAGATTCTGCTAGTCGCTGAGGCGGTTTCAAATGAGAAGGCCGTGCCACGCGAAAAGATTTTTGAAGCGTTGGAGATTGCGTTAGCGACGGCTACCAAGAAAAAATATGAAGGCGATATCGAAGTTCGTGTCGCTATCGATCGTAAGACAGGCGAGTACGAAACCTTCCGTCGTTGGATGGTGGTTGAGGATGAAGGTCAGGCGCTGGAAAATCCTTTCCGCGAGATCACCCTGGAAGCGGCCCGTTACGAAAACCCAGAGATTCAAGTGGGCGAGTATATCGAAGATGAGATCGAGTCAGTCGTCTTCGACCGTATCACCACTCAAACCGCTAAGCAGGTAATCGTACAGAAAGTACGTGAAGCCGAGCGTGCACAGATCGTCGACCAGTTCCTGGAAAAAGAAGGCGAGCTGATCACGGGTGTGGTGAAGAAGAGCAACCGCGAGAGCGTCGTTGTGGATCTGGGTAACAACGCCGACGCCGTGCTGTTCAAAGAAGATCTTATCTCACGTGAGAGCTTCCGTCCTGGCGACCGTGTTCGTGCGCTGCTCTACGCCGTGCGTCCAGAGGCGCGTGGTGCACAGCTGTTCCTGACCCGTACCAAGCCAGACATGCTGATCGAGCTGTTCCGCGTAGAAGTACCGGAAATTGCCGACGAGATGATTGAGATCATGGGCGCCGCTCGTGACCCAGGTTCTCGCGCTAAGATTGCGGTCAAGTCTAATGATCGTCGCATCGATCCTATCGGTGCTTGTGTGGGCATGCGCGGCGCGCGTGTTCAGGCCGTGTCTAATGAGTTAGGCGGCGAGCGCGTTGATATCGTGCTTTGGGATGATAACCCAGCGCAATTTGTGATCAATGCGATGGCGCCGGCCGATGTGGCTTCTATCATAGTCGACGAAGATAACCATTCTATGGATATCGCCGTTGAAGCCGACTCGTTGGCGCAAGCTATTGGCCGTAACGGTCAAAACGTACGTTTGGCGACTCAGTTATCGGGCTGGGAACTAAACGTGATGACAGTGGAAGATATGCAGGCTAAGCATCAGGCGGAAAGCGCCAAGATTGTTAACCTGTTCGTCTCTGCACTGGATGTCGATGAAGATTTTGCTCAAGTACTGGCAGATGAAGGTTTTACCTCACTTGAAGAAGTTGCCTACGTACCTGAGTCAGAGTTGCTTGAAATCGACGGTTTCGACGAGGAGATCGTTGAGGCACTCAGAGAACGCGCTAAGGCTGCGATCTCTACACGGGCTTTGGCATCCGAGGAAGCACTTGACGGTGCTGAGCCAAGCGAAGATTTACTTGCCCTAGAAGGTTTAGAGCGTCACTTGGCGTATGTGTTGGCAAGTAAAGGCGTGATTACGCTTGAAGATTTAGCCGAACAAGGCATTGATGATTTGATCGAGATTGAAGAATTAACAGAAGAAAAGGCTGGTGAGCTCATTATGGCGGCCCGCAATATCTGTTGGTTTGGCGAAGAAGCTTAAGTCGATCAACAGAGGGGATTTTACAGATGGCAGATACCACAGTAGCAAAACTGGCCGAGGAAGTAGGGAAGAGTGCTGATCGATTAGTTGAGCAGTTTTCTGAGGCAGGAATTAAGAAGAGTAAAACAGATACTGTTTCTGAAGAAGAAAAGCAGAAGTTGCTTGAGTTTCTTAAGAAGCAACACGGCGGCGATTCAGCGCCAACCAAGATGACACTGCAACGTAAATCCATTTCGACACTGAGCGTGTCGGGTAGTGGTGGTCAGTCTAAAGATATCAAGGTAGAAGTGCGTAAGAAGCGTACCTTCGTCAAGCGCGACCCGGCGGCAGAAGCCGAGGCGGAAGCTAAGGCCAAGGCAGAAGCTGAAGCCAAGGCAGCTGCCGAAGCAGAAGCTAAGGCAAAGGCTGACGCGGAAGCCAAGGCGAAAGCTGAAGCAGAAGCCGCAGCAAAAGCTAAGGCTAAGGCCGAGGCAGAAGCTAAGGCGAAGAAGGCTGCCGAAGGTAAGCCTGCTGTTGAAGAAACAGCAGAAGAGAAAGCCGCCAAGGTGGAAGAAGCTCGCCTGTTAGCGGCTAAAGAAGCTGCCGCTAAGGCTAAGGCGGATGAAGAAGCTAAGGCTGCAGCCGAAGAAGCACGTCGTCTTGCCGAAGAGAACGAGAAGCGTTGGGCAGAAGAAGAGCGTCTGCGTAAAGAATCTGAAAACAGCGCCGATCACCATGTGACCACATCGACTGAAGCGCGCGCCGCCGAAGATTCGGCGGACAGAGATGCCGAGCGACGTGGTCGCCGTGCGCGTAAGCCTGCCGGTGGCAAGAAAGAGCCTATCGGCAAGAAGCGTGGCGGTAAAGAAGCCCGTGGTGGTCGTAACAACCGTAATCAGCGCAATGCGCCAGAGTCGATGGACCATGGCTTTAACAAGCCTGCTGCGGCCGTTACCCGTGACGTGACTATCGGCGAAACCGTAACGGTTGCCGAGCTGGCACAGAAGATGGCGGTTAAGGCGACCGAGATCATCAAGCAGATGATGAAGATGGGCTCTATGGTGACCATCAACCAGGTGCTGGATCAGGAAACTGCGCAGCTGGTAGCCGAAGAGATGGGCCACAAGGTGGTTCTGACTCGCGAAAACGAGCTTGAGCATCAAGTACTCGCCGATCGTGACGGCAACGTTAAGGTTGAGCCTCGTGCACCGGTTGTGACCATCATGGGTCACGTTGACCATGGTAAGACATCGTTACTCGACTATATTCGTCGCGCTAAGGTGGCTTCTGGTGAGGCGGGTGGTATTACCCAGCACATCGGTGCATACCACGTAGAAACCGACAACGGCATGATCACCTTCTTAGATACCCCAGGTCACGCCGCGTTTACCGCGATGCGTGCACGTGGTGCCAAGGCGACCGATATCGTGGTATTGGTTGTTGCAGCCGATGACGGCGTGATGCCACAGACCATCGAAGCGATTCAGCACGCTAAGGCGGGCGGTGTACCGCTTATCGTTGCGGTGAACAAGATTGATAAGCCAGAAGCGGATCCTGATCGCGTTAAGTCTGAACTGTCTCAACATGGCGTGATGTCAGAAGATTGGGGTGGAAACAACATGTTCGTTCACGTATCTGCCAAATCTGGTGAAGGTATCGACGAGTTGCTGGAAGGCATCTTGCTTGAAGCCGAAGTACTAGAACTGAAAGCGGTACGCGAAGGCATGGCTGCGGGTGTGGTTGTTGAGTCTAAGCTAGATAAGGGCCGCGGCCCAGTAGCGACCATCCTGGTCCAAGAAGGTACCCTGAAGCAGGGCGATATCGTTCTTTGTGGTCTTGAGTACGGTAAAGTCCGTGCGATGAAGGATGAGAACGGTAAGTCGATCACCGAAGCCGGTCCATCGATTCCCGTTGAGATCTTAGGTCTTTCTGGTGTGCCATCTGCCGGTGACGAAGCGACCGTTGTTCGTGACGAGCGTAAGGCACGTGAAGTGGCACTCTACCGTCAAGGTAAGTTCCGTGACGTTAAGCTGGCCCGTCAGCAGAAGTCTAAGCTTGAGAACATGTTCGCTAACATGACAGAAGGCGAAGTCCAAGAGCTGAACATCGTCCTTAAGGCCGACGTACAAGGCTCGCTGGAAGCGATTTCTGACTCACTCAACAAGCTGTCTACCGACGAGGTGAAGGTTAACATCATCGCCAGCGGTGTAGGTGGATTGACCGAGACAGATGCGACTCTGGCGGCTGCGTCAAACGCTATCATGGTTGGTTTCAACGTTCGTGCCGATGCACAGGCGCGTAAGACGATTGAAAGCGAGAGCGTTGACCTGCGTTACTACAGCGTTATCTATCATCTTATCGATGAAGTTAAGGCGGCGATGGGTGGCATGTTGGCACCTGAGTTCAAGCAAGAGATCATTGGTCTTGCCGAAGTGCGTGACGTGTTCAAGTCGCCTAAGATTGGTGCTATCGCAGGTTGTATGGTTACCGAAGGTACCATCAAGCGCAGCGCGCCAATCCGTGTACTACGTGACAACGTGGTGATCTTCGAAGGTGAGCTTGAATCACTGCGTCGCTTTAAGGATGACGTTAACGAAGTTCGTAACGGTATGGAGTGTGGTATCGGCGTGAAGAACTATAATGACGTCAAAGTTGGCGATCAGATTGAGGTCTTCGAAACGGTCGAAATCGCTCGAACCTTATAATACCAATCACAGTAAGTATGTGAGCAGAAATAGCGTATGAAAAACGTTTGAGAAAAGGCAGAATTTTTCGATAAGTAGTTAGACTACAATCAAAAATGCTAACGCAATTATCGAACGTTTTAATACGCTAGGATGATTAGCTATTTACTACGATTGGTATCAGTATCAAGGGGCGGCGCAAGCCGCCCTTTTTGTTCAGGCATGACCCAGAGTCAAGACGCGACCCAAATAGCAGCGGTTGCAGCTTTACCAAGCCGGTCACCTGTTTTTGAGATGGCAAAATATTATGGCAAGAGAATTTAGTCGTACTCGTCGCATCGCTCAGCAGCTGCAACAGGAGCTGGCTCAGGTGCTGCAACGGGACATCAAAGATCCGCGTATCGGTATGGTGACGGTCAACGACGTCGATGTATCTCGCGATCTGAACTACGCCAAGGTCTATGTCACCTTCTTCGAGGAAGACAAGGCGGTTGTAGAAGAGAAGCTGGCGGCGCTGGAAGCGGCTGCGGGTTATGTTCGCTCTCTGGTGGCGGGTCGTATGAAGCTTAGGGTTATGCCCGAAATCCGCTTCATCTATGATGCGTCGCTGATCGAGGGGATGCGCATGTCTAACCTGGTGAGTCAGGTGATCACCAAGGATAAG
Source organism: Shewanella halotolerans (assembly GCF_019457535.1). Lineage (NCBI taxonomy): Bacteria > Pseudomonadati > Pseudomonadota > Gammaproteobacteria > Alteromonadales > Shewanellaceae > Shewanella > Shewanella halotolerans. Next base: position 1,243,369 of record NZ_CP080417.1, read on the forward strand.
GCTAAGGCGGTTGAACACGGTCGTGAAGACGAAGAGCAGGACAATACCGAGCAGGACGATAAATAATGGCGCGTAAACCTAGAGGTCGCTTGGTCGACGGCATAGTGCTGCTGGACAAAGACACGGGAATGAGCTCCAACTTCGCCTTACAGAGAGTAAAGCGAATCTATAACGCCGCCAAGGCGGGTCATACTGGCGCGCTGGACCCTTTAGCGACCGGCATGCTGCCGATCTGCCTGGGTGAGGCCACCAAGTTTTCGCAGCATCTGCTCGATGCCGACAAACGTTACCTGGTGACCGCCAAGCTGGGTGTGCGCACAGATACCAGCGACTCTGACGGTGAGGTGGTGCAGACGCGCCCGATTAACTTCACCGAGCAGCAGCTCGAAGAGGCGCTGGAGCATTTTCGTGGTGAGACCATGCAGGTGCCCTCTATGTACTCGGCGCTCAAGTATCAGGGCCAGCCTCTGTACAAGTACGCCAGAGAAGGCAAAGAGGTGCCGCGCGAGGCGCGTCCTATCAACGTCTTCGAGCTTAACTTTATTAAGCTTGAGGGTGACGAGCTGACCTTGGACATCCACTGCTCCAAGGGGACCTACATCCGTACCATTACCGATGATCTCGGTGAGATGCTGGGCTGTGGTGCTCACGTCATCATGCTGCGCCGCACAGGCGTTGCCGGTTATCCTTACGATAAGATGGTGACACTGGAGCAGCTTGAGGCCTTGCTTGCCAAGGCGCAGGAAGAGGAGCGTCCGCCTAAGGAACTACTGGATCCCCTGTTGCTGCCCATGGATACCGCGGTGAGCGGCCTCAAAGAGATCAACGTCTCCGATGAGCTGGCCCATTATCTGATGAACGGTAATCCGGTTCAGGTGGCTAATTTGCCCATCGATGAGTTGGTGCGTATCACCCTAGGTGAGGCGAAACAGTTTGTCGGTATCGGACAGATGAACGACGATGGCTTGCTGGCGCCTAAGCGTCTGGTGGTATTGCACGACGAGCAGGCTTGAGGCTTGCTAAATGGCGCTAAAATCGGTACTATAGCGCGCTCTCTTTGGCTGAGTTAGTGATCGGCTGAAGTTTCTATCTATTTTTGGAGAAAAAAATGTCACTAAGTAAAGAAGTAAAAGCACAAATCCTGGCTGATTTCGGTCGTGGTGAAAATGACACTGGTTCTACTGAAGTTCAGGTTGCTCTGCTAACTGCACAGATCAACCACCTACAAGGTCACTTCAAAGAGCACATCCATGATCATCACTCACGTCGTGGTTTGCTTCGCATGGTTAACTCTCGTCGTAAGCTTCTAGCTTACCTGAAGCGCACTGAAAACGAGCGCTATCAAGAGCTTATCAAGAAGTTAGGTCTACGTCGCTAATCTATCGATTAGTGCTGTAGTGGAAAAAGGAGGCTAAGCCTCCTTTTTTTATGCCTGATTTTCGGAAATGGCTTTAGCTAATCGCTGTGGTGACATTAAAGCGACGATTAAAGCTGACTGATGCTGGCGGTGTTGGGGGCGATATAGCGGTTCTCGAATTCGCTGATATCCAGCGGCTGGCTGTAGTAGAAGCCCTGGCCTATCTCACAATCCATCTGTTTTAGCCAGTTAAGCTGCTGCTCATTCTCAATCCCTTCGGCCACGATATGCAGATTTAGCTGCTTGCCGAGCATCAAGATAGTCGAGGCGATGGCGCTCTCGTTAGGCAGATCCGTCACGAAACAGCGATCTATCTTCATGGTGGTGATCGGCAGATGACGCAGGTAGGAGAGCGAGGAGTAGCCGGTACCGAAGTCATCGACCGCGATTCCAAATCCTGCGCCCTTGAGCTGCTCCAGTTTATGGATGGCGAGCTCGATATCATTCATCAGTGAGGTCTCGGTGATCTCCACCTCTAAAAGACTGGGGTCTATCTGGTATCTCAGCGCCAACTGCTTGATGTCCGGCACCAGGCTGGCATCGGCAAACTGCTGCGAGGCGACGTTGACCGCGATGGGGATGGCGTAGTTGTAGCGCTTACGCCAATGTTTCAGGGTGCGGCAGGCCTCTTCGATGACCCAGCGCCCCAGGGGGATGATGATGCCTGTCTCTTCGGCCACAGGGATGAAAGACATGGGGCTGATGAGTCTGCCATCTTTCTTCCAGCGAATCAGCGCCTCACAGGCGATCACCTTGCCGGTCTTGATATTAAACTTGGGCTGAAAATGCAGCAGGAACTCGTTGTTCTTCAGGGCGTCGTGCAGGGAGGCCTCGGTTCTCAGACGCACCGCGGCCCGCTCAGTCATCTGCTGCTTGAAGAAGGCCCATTGATTAGAGCCAGCCGCCTTGGCGCTGTACATGGCGATATCGGCGTGGCGGATCAGATCTTCGGCGCTCAGACCATCGTCGGGGTAGATGGAGATCCCCACCGACGCGGCGGGATGTATGGTGTGCTCATTCAGCTGTAGTGGCACGTTGAGCTGCATCAGCAGCTTGTCGACAAAGTCGGCGGCCTGATCCGGGGTTCTGGCGTCTTCGGCCAGGATGACAAACTCATCGCCGCCGAGACGCGCCACTGTGCCGCGATCGCCGACGACCCGCTCCAGCACCCTGGCTATACGGGCCAGGAACTGATCCCCCAGGGCATGGCCCAGCGAGTCGTTGACGTTCTTGAAACGGTCGAGGTCGATAAACAGCATGGTAAATTGATGCTTGTGCACCCTGGCGCGCTGAATCGATACCGCTATGGTTTCCAGCAGTAGGGTGCGGTTAGGCAGACCTGTGAGGGGATCCCGGGTCGCCATGCGCCGAAGCTTGCTCTGGGTCTGGCCAAACTGGATTAAGATTTGATTAAATTTTGATGTCACCAGGCCCAGCTCGTCATCCTGGTGGGCGGTTGACGTGGGCAGCAGGTTTTCGTCCGGCAGCTCGGGGTCTATCTTATCAATCGCCTCACTGATCTGGGCGATCGGCTTGGTGAGGAAGCGGTGGAAGATGATGGACAGCGCCATGGTGACCAAGAGTGCCCGGGCCAGGGTGGCCAGAAAGCTAAAGCGTAACTGGGAGAAGAGGGAGTCGGTCAGCTCCTGGGTGTTATAGAAGATGGTCAGGGTGCCGATGATCTGCTGCTTCTCTGTGCCCTCGAAGAAAGAGGGACGGTAGAGGGTGCGGCTTATCTGTTTCAGGTCGCCAAACAGCTTTTCACTGAGCTTACGCACCAGCGGGTTGTCGGTGAAAGGGTTGTTCATGGAGACAAACATGCTGCCATCGTCGAGCTCGATCACCGCCTCGCCCACATGCTCGACCTTGAGTACCCCTTCGAGGGTCTGAGTGGCGAGATTGTCATCCAGTGCCCAGACGGCGTTGGCGGCGGGTTGTTCGATGGAGTCCAGCAGCTCTTCCTGGGCGACCATGAGTTGTTGACGGGCCGAGACACCGACTAAGGCGACTTCGACGATAAAGATGGCAACGGCAAAAAATAACGCTGAAAACACGACCAGTGTCGTCTGTTTCCATGTTAAGGATTTAAACCGAGCGCTCATTTGCCACCCCTTGTTCCTAGTGACCAATCACATTCTATTTTCAGAAAAAGCAGCGATAGACAGAAATTTATCTTTATCTAACCACTTTAGAGAAAAGATTCAGCTTTGTCATCTACATGTGCTCTTTATCTATTGATTAGACTTGCAGTATACTTAGCCGCGAAATTAAGGTTATTAAATTAAGGAAAGGTTCACGTGAATCCAATCGTAAAGAGTTTTGAATATGGTCAGCACACAGTCACACTAGAGACTGGGGTTATTGCACGTCAAGCAGACGCAGCTGTTTTGGCAAGTATGGGCGATACAACAGTATTGGTTACTGTTGTTGGCAAGAAAGCTGAAGAGCCAGGTCGTGACTTTTTCCCGTTAACCGTTAATTACCAGGAAAAAACTTACGCTGCGGGTAAAATCCCTGGTGGATTCTTCAAGCGTGAAGGCCGTCCATCTGAAGGCGAGACCCTCACTGCACGTCTGATTGACCGTCCTATTCGTCCTCTATTCCCTAATGGTTTTAAGAACGAAGTTCAGGTGATCATCACTGTGGTTTCTGTTGATCCAGAAATCAGCCCAGAAGTGATCTCTATGATCGGTACTTCTGCGGCACTGTCTATCTCTGGCATTCCATTCAATGGTCCACTGGGTTCTGCTCGTGTGGGTTATGTCGACGGCGAGTACATCCTCAACCCAACGGTTTCACAGCTAGAAAACAGCCAGCTGGAACTTTCTGTTGCCGGTACTGAAAATGCAGTACTTATGGTTGAGTCTGAAGCCGATGCGCTGCCAGAAGAAGTGATGCTTGGCGCCGTGGTTTATGGTCACGAGCAACAGCAAGTTGTTATCCAGGCGATCAAAGAGCTAAAGGCCGAAGTTAACAAGCCAATGTGGGACTGGACAGCGCCAGTACAAAACGAAGAGTTGGTTGCTAAGGTTAAAGATTTGGCTGAAGCGGGTCTAACCGAAGCGTACCAGATTGTGGTTAAGCAAGATCGTTATGCTCAGGTTGATGTCGTTAAAACCGCGGCTAAAGAAGCATTACTGGCTGAAAACCCAGATGCCGATGCACGCGAAATTGACGGTCTGCTTGGCAGCCTAGAGAAGAAAGTGGTGCGTAGCCGCATCATCGCGGGTAACCCACGTATCGACGGTCGTGAACCAGATATGGTTCGTGCTCTGAGCGTGATGGCGGGAGTACTGCCACGTACTCACGGTAGTGCTCTGTTCACCCGTGGTGAGACTCAGGCGCTGGTGACTTGTACCTTAGGTACTGAGCGTGACGCACAGAAGATTGACAGCATCATGGGCGAGCAAACCAGCCGCTTCATGCTGCATTACAACTTCCCTCCATACTCAGTGGGTGAAACCGGTATGGTTGGCTCGCCTAAGCGTCGTGAAATTGGTCACGGTAAGCTGGCATGGCGTGGTATCCACGCGGTAATGCCAACGGCTGAAGAGTTCCCATACAGCATCCGCGTAGTATCTGAGATCACCGAGTCTAACGGTTCAAGCTCAATGGCGTCTGTGTGTGGTACTTCACTGGCGCTGATGGATGCCGGTGTACCAATCAAGACTTCAGTTGCTGGTATCGCTATGGGTCTGGTTAAAGAAGGCGACGATTTCGTTGTACTTTCTGACATTCTGGGTGACGAAGACCACCTGGGTGACATGGACTTCAAAGTGGCTGGTACCCGTGACGGTGTTACCGCGCTGCAGATGGATATCAAGATCGAAGGTATCACCAAAGAGATCATGCAGATCGCTCTGCAACAAGCCTACGGTGCTCGCGTACACATACTGAATGTGATGGATCAGGCTATCTCTGGCCACCGCGCCGAGATCTCAGATCACGCGCCGCGTATCACCACACTGAAGATCAACCCAGAGAAGATCCGTGACGTGATCGGTAAAGGCGGTGCGACTATCCGTGCACTGACCGAAGAGACTGGCACTACTATCGAGCTGGAAGATGATGGTACGGTTAAGATTGCGTCTGCTAACGGCGATGCGACCAAAGAAGCTATCCGTCGTATCCAGGAGATCACTGCCGAAGTTGAAGTGGGCACTGTCTACAATGGTAAGGTTGTTCGTATCGTTGACTTCGGTGCCTTCGTGACTATCCTGCCGGGTAAAGATGGTCTGGTACACATCTCGCAAATCGCCGAGGAGCGTGTTGCCAACGTTTCTGACTACTTGGAAGTGGGTCAGGAAGTGAAGGTTAAGGTGATGGAAGTCGATCGCCAAGGCCGCGTACGTCTGTCGATGAAAGAAGCTCAGCCGAAAGAAGAAGCGGCTAGCGAATAATCGATAGCGAAAGCGAGTTAAATTTGAAAGGAGACCATTAGGTCTCCTTTTTTATTGGTTTTTTCTCATAGAAGATAGCCGTCACTATTTGGTATTGCTATGATTGAGGCTATTGCAGCGCTGAAAAGGTTAAATGGATGACTCATAAATTACGCTCGGTCTCGTTAGCGGTGATGACCAGCCTAAGTTTGTTACTAACAGGATGTGTATCGACTCAACCGGCGGCGACGGCGGAGCAGGGCAAGTTAATGGTTGCCCCGGTTATGCCCGATTATAAGCTCGAGGTGACCCTCGCCAGATTAAACGATATCTTGGCCTCGGCCGAGCTGACCCCAGAGCAGCGTGCGCGTTTTCATTATGACCGCGGGGTGATCTACGACAGCGTCGGGCTGCGCATCCTGAGTCGCATCGATTTTCATCAGTCGCTGAAGCTGCAACCCAATCTTGCCGATGCCTATAACTTCATCGGCATCTACTACACCCAGGAAGGGGAGTTTGAGAGCGCCTACGAGGCCTTCGACGCCGTGCTAGAGCTGTCTCCAGATTATGATTATGCCTATCTCAATCGCGGTATCGCTCTCTATTATGGGCAGCGCGATGAGCTGGCCGTGGCCGACATGCAGTCTTTCTATCAGGCCAATGAGCAAGATGGCTACCGCGCGCTTTGGCTCTATATCACCGAGTCGAAACTCGATGGCGAGCAGGCGATGCAGCATCTCGCCGCCAATAGAGCCAAACTGGATGACTCACAATGGTCGACCACGCTGGTAGACTTCTATCTGGGTAAGGAGAGCCGCGAGCAGGTGTTTGAGGTGGCCAAGCAGGGACTGAGCCATCCCAACGAATATGCCGAGCGCCTGTGCGAAGCCTACTTTTATATCGCCAAGATCGCCGAGAAGCAGGGCAATTACAGTGACGCCGCGAACTACTTCCGCCTGGCCCTAGCGACCAATATCTATGATTTTGTCGAGCACAGGTATGCCAGAGTCGAGCTGGCGAAGATAAATGAGCTGATTGCTCAGCCCTAGTGCCTGGTTTAGGTCAGCCAAGCTGAACGACTCAGCAACTCAGCAACCTATCACTCTATAAGGCTCGCCATTCTCGGCGGGCCTTTTTACTTAGGTTAGCTGCCCGCCTCAGTTCCGCCGCGCTAAACTAGCCATAGGTGAAGCTTGGCGCTATAATTGCCCGCTTTTAACACTCCATCAAATTCGCAGGTAATCATGTCAGGCTATACAGTTGAAGTCGACAAGCGTCGTACTTTCGCCATCATCTCGCACCCGGATGCGGGTAAAACCACCATCACCGAGAAGGTCTTGTTGTTCGGACAGGCGTTGCAGAAGGCGGGCACGGTAAAGGGTAAGAAGTCGGGACAGCATGCCAAGTCTGACTGGATGGAGATGGAAAAGGATCGTGGTATCTCGATTACCACCTCTGTGATGCAATTCCCTTACCGCGAGGCCTTGGTGAACCTGCTGGATACCCCGGGTCACGAAGACTTCTCCGAAGATACCTATCGTACGCTGACCGCGGTTGACTCTTGCCTCATGGTGATCGACTCGGCAAAGGGTGTTGAGCAACGCACCATCAAGTTGATGGAAGTCACCCGTCTGCGTGATACGCCGATCGTGACCTTCATGAACAAACTTGACCGCGATATTCGTGATCCTATCGAGTTGATGGACGAGGTGGAGAACGTACTGAACATCGCCTGTGCGCCAATTACTTGGCCTATCGGCGCAGGTAAAGAGTTCAAAGGTGTGTACCACCTGCTGCGTGATGAGGTGATCCTCTATCAAAACGGCATGGGTCATACCATCCAGGATTCTCGCGTCATCAAGGGCTTGGATAATCCAGAGCTGGATGAGGCGATCGGCAGCTACGCACAAGACCTGCGCGATGAGATGGAGCTGGTGCTGGGTGCCTCTCATGAGTTTGACCTTGAGGCCTTCCTCAAGGGCGAGCTAACGCCAGTATTCTTCGGTACCGCGCTGGGTAACTTCGGTGTCGACCATATTCTCGACGGTATTGTCGAGTGGGCGCCGCGTCCTCAGCCGCGTGAGTCGGATCAGCGTAATGTTGAGCCCGATGAGCCTAAGTTCAGTGGCTTCGTGTTTAAGATCCAGGCAAACATGGATCCTAAGCATAGGGACCGCGTCGCCTTTATGCGCGTCTGTTCAGGCCGCTACGAGCAAGGCATGAAGATGCATCACGTGCGTATAGGTAAAGATGTGAACGTCAGCGATGCGCTTACCTTTATGGCGGGCGATCGTAACCGCGCCGAGGCGGCCTATCCTGGTGACATCATAGGTCTGCATAACCATGGCACCATACGCATCGGTGATACCTTCACCCAAGGCGAGAAGCTTCGTTTCACTGGTGTGCCTAACTTCGCACCTGAGATGTTCCGTCGTATCAGGCTGAAAGATCCCCTGAAGCAGAAGCAGCTGCTCAAGGGACTGGTACAGTTGTCAGAAGAAGGTGCGGTGCAGGTGTTCCGTCCGCTCGACTCTAACGACCTGATTGTAGGCGCCGTGGGGGTGCTGCAGTTCGAAGTGGTTGTGCAGCGCCTCAAGAGTGAATACAAGGTTGAGGCTATCTACGAGGCGATCAGCGTAGCAACGGCGCGCTGGGTTTACAGCAAAGATGCCAAGAAGCTGGAGGAGTTTAAGCGTAAATGCAGCAACAACCTGGCACTCGATGGTGGCGATAACCTTACCTATGTGGCGCCGACTATGGTGAATCTGAATCTGTCGATGGAACGTTATCCCGACATAGAGTTCGCTAAGACCCGCGAAAACTAATCAAATGAAAAAGCAGCCTAGGCTGCTTTTTTTATGCACATTTTTTGAGCCCTTCAGTATAGTAATACCAATCGTAGTAAATAATTGATCATTCTAGCTTGTTAAAACGTCCGATAACGGCGTTATTATTTTGATTGTAGAACAACTACTCATCGAAAAATTCTGCCTCGTTCTCGAACGTTTTTCCTTCGCTATTTCTGATCTCTCACTTACTGTGATTGGTATTAAGAGCCATTGAAGTGAGGAGTTAAGATGATAGTCAAATGGTGGCGGGCCTATATCGCCTGGTGCGATCGTATGGGCCTCACGCCTGAGAATCAACGCTGCTGCGCGCCCAAGCTGAGCGATCCCCATTTAGATAAACCAGAGTTGGATGCTCCTGAGTTAGGTAAGCCCGAGTTAGATAAACCAGAGTTGAAGGACTCAAATTTAAACTTAAACTCCCTAGAGGAGCAAGAGCCTCAGCAAGCCCTTCAAGAATCTAAAGAATCTCAAGCGCCTAGGGCCAAAGCCGATGATGTCAGCCGCTGATAATCGAGACGGTGACGTCGGCGCTAATCGCCTAACCGTTATCGACAGTCATGTGCATCTGGATTTCGACGAATTTGATGCTGCGCGTGAGCTGCTTGTCGCGAGACTCAAGGCCAATGGCCTCAAAGATGCGGTGATCCCAGGTGTCAGTGCCAGTCAATGGCCTAAGCTGCAGGCGGTCGCCAGCCGCTACGGATTTCACTACAGTCTTGGGGTGCATCCCTGGTATTGCACGCCAGATTGGCGGCAAGATATTGAAAACTTGTCTAAACTGCTTGATGAGCGAGGCGGTGATCCTAAGTTGGTAGCCATCGGCGAGTGTGGATTAGACGCCTTACATAAAGCTTCCTGGGAGGCTCAGCTTCCCTGTTTCGAGGCGCAACTGCAGTTGGCCCAGCAATACGATTTGCCGGTGATTTTGCATAGCGTCAAGGCCCACAACGAGGTGCTGGCGTTACTCAAGCGCTACCCGCTAGCAAGAGGAGGTGTGATACATGGCTTTTATGGCTCGATGCAGCTGGCTCAGCGTTATGTGGATGCGGGGTATTACCTAGGTATTGGGCATCTGTTGCTGGAGGAAAAAGCGAAAAAATTGCAAGAAACCCTTGTCAAGTTACCGTTAGAACATCTGGTGATCGAGACTGATTTAGCCCTGGTTTCCCAGGTGAAAAAGTCGGACTTTGCCGATAAAACCGGCGGATCCAGCTTAATTTTGCATTTGCTAATTGAGAAAATCGCTAAATTGCAAAAAAAATCTAACGTTCTGGTATCAGAACAAGTGTTCCTAAATACACTGCAACTCTTTGACCTCTAGTTTATTTTTGAAAAAACAGATGTTAATCGCACCAAGTTTTTTTTGTAACACCTTGAAATAAAACTTCAAAAACTTGATCAAAACGACGATTTTAACCATTCGGTCGGGTATAATCTGACGGTGAAAAAGGTTGGTTAACAACATAATTAAAAAGTATTAACAATAGGGTGATGGTTAATGGATATTTTAATGAGTTTAGTAGGGGTGGTCGTCCTACTCGCGATAGGTTTTTTGCTTTCTAACAACAAAAAAGCTATCAACATGCGTACCGTATTTGGTGCACTTGCGATTCAGGCATTCTTTGCAGGTTTCGTACTGTACGTACCTATCGGTAAAGACATTCTAAAAAGTGTTTCAGATGGCGTATCTAGCGTTATCGGTTACGCACAAAACGGTATCGGCTTCCTGTTTGGCGATCTGGCTAACTTCAAAGTGGGCTTCATCTTCGCTATCAACGTACTGCCTGTTATCGTCTTCTTCTCATCGCTGATCGCGGTACTTTACTACCTGGGCATCATGCAGTGGATCATCCGTATCATCGGTGGTGGTCTGCAGAAAGCTCTGGGTACTAGCCGTACTGAGTCTATGTCAGCGACTGCTAACATCTTCGTTGGTCAAACTGAAGCACCTCTGGTTGTTCGTCCATTCATCGCGACTATGACTCAATCTGAGCTGTTCGCTATCATGGTGGGTGGTCTAGCCTCTATCGCTGGCTCAGTATTGGCTGGTTACGCGCAGATGGGTGTACCTATCGAGTACCTAGTTGCTGCATCATTCATGGCTGCACCAGGTGGTCTATTGATGGCTAAGCTAATGCATCCAGAAACAGAGAAAACTGTTAACGAAATGGATGAGCTGCCAGAAGATCCAGACAAGCCAGCTAACGTACTTGACGCTGCTGCTGCCGGTGCTTCATCTGGTATGCACCTAGCCCTGAACGTTGGTGCTATGCTGCTAGCCTTCGTTGGTCTGATTGCGATGATCAACGGTATTATCGGTGGCGTAACTGGTCTGTTCGGTGCTGAAGGTATCACCCTAGAGCTGATCCTTGGTTACATCTTCATGCCACTTGCATTCCTAATCGGTGTGCCTTGGAACGAAGCGCTTATCGCAGGTTCTTTCATCGGTCAGAAGATCGTTGTTAACGAATTCGTTGCTTACCTGAACTTTGCTCCATACCTGAAAGACGTTGCTGACGGTGGTCTGCTAGTTGAAGCGACTAACGCTGTAATGAGTGACAGAACTAAGGCAATCATTTCATTCGCTCTGTGTGGTTTCGCGAACCTGTCTTCTATCGCGATTCTACTGGGTGGTCTAGGTGCAATGGCTCCTACCCGTCGCCACGACCTAGCTAAGCTTGGTATCCGTGCGGTAGTAGCTGGCTCTCTAGCTAACCTAATGAGTGCTACGCTAGCGGGTCTGTTCCTAGCGTTATAAGTCTCAGGAAATTCCTTGGGGGGATGCCCCTGAACGACGACTCTGCCCAGCAGGGCAGAGTCAGCGTTAACTCAACCATTTTTCAACATATTAGTAACAAGATGACTATTTATCACAGCCGTTGATGCTTAGTCATGGGTAGATAAACTTCCAGCTGGCCGGTGATAAAACGCCAATATCAGTGATAAATCAGAAGTTTGTTTTAGTGTTAGAATATTGTGTTCGCATTTCTACATTAATTATATTGTGATTTAATACAATTTGAGTAAAATGCGGCGCCGACAAAGAAAGAAACGCTGACTCGTAAAGAGCAGTAAAACCATAAAATAATGGGGTTGATGATGAAAAACGTTAAAACTTTAGCTTTAGCCGCTACCGCAGTAGCAGCAATGTCTAGCAGTGCTTTTGCAGCAGATCGTTCAGATCTATATGCTACCGACTACAAGTGGATGCAGTTCAATGCTATGTACTCTGTAGACGAGCTACCAAGCTCAGGTGCAAGCGGACACAACTACCTAGAGATGGAATTCGGCGGCCGTAAAGGTATCGTTGATCTATACGGTTATGTTGACGTGTTCAACCTAGGCAACGAAAAAGCTGGCGACAAGGCACAAGGTTCTGGCGCTAGCAAGATGTTCATGAAGTTTAACCCACGCTTCTCTCTAGATGCGATCACTGGTAAAGACCTGTCTTTCGGTCCAGTTCAAGAACTGTACTTCTCAACTCTGTTCAACTGGGGTGGCGGAGCTATCGGTGAAGACGTAAACGCGACTTTCTGGGGTATCGGTGCTGACGTAAACGTGCCTTGGTTAGGCAAAACCGGCATGAACCTATACGCTCACTACGACCTGAACAAGAAAGAGTGGAACGGTTACCAGTTCTCTGCTAACTGGTTCAAGCCTTTCTACTTCTTCGAAAACAAGAGCTTCCTATCTTTCCAAGGTTATGTTGATTGGCAGTTCGGTGGTGACGAAGATATGGGTAACGAGTTCGTTCCTATGTCTGACAACGGTGGTGCAGCCTTCTTCGGTCTGTACTGGCACTCTGACAAGTATGCACTTGGCTATGGTCTGAAAGGCTACAAAGACGTTTACCTGCTGAAAGATGGCGCTGGTATCGTTGGCCTGGAAACCACTGGTTGGGGTCACTACTTCACCGCAACTTACAAGTTCTAAATTTAGAATTTGTAGGCTTGGGAGCCGCCTGAAGGCGGCTCCTCATCTCTCTCTTAGGTTTGTCATGATTGTTTAACCTAAGTGAGTAATCTTTATCTAAGCATGGACTATATTAATAGAGCTTGTTTACATAAAGGTTAGTAGTTTTACGCGCTAAAAAGGATTTTTCGCGGAAAGGCTGGAACACTACTCTACAAAGTATAATTACTTAGTTCCCCCTTCCCGGTCTTCAAGGATTCAAGTCGTGACCCTTGTGTCAGGATCGCCGCTGGTTTCACCAGGGCATTGAATACCTGAATTAGTAAACTTGTTGTGTCGTACCGATAAAACTAGTTTACGGCAACGCCTGAAGGCCCGGCCATAAATATAATCAGAAGATGCCAACTCTAGGTGCTGCCATACGTCGATTTCTTGTTTCTGAATTTATAATTTACGTTTCGGAGAGCTAATATGAGTGATTTAAAAAAAGCAGCACAGAAAGCCATTGAGCTGATGGATCTGACGACCCTGAACGATGACGATACCGATCAGAAAGTGATTGAGTTATGTTATAAGGCTAAGACGCCTGCGGGTAACACAGCTGCAATCTGTATCTATCCTCGTTTTATTCCTATCGCTCGTAAGACCCTGAATGAAATGGGTTGTGAAGAGATCAAAATCGCTACAGTCACCAACTTCCCCCATGGTAACGATGATATCGCGATCGCCGTGCTAGAGACGCGTGCCGCCGTTGCCTATGGTGCCGATGAAGTTGACGTAGTATTCCCATACCGTGCCCTGATGGAAGGCAACGAAACCGTAGGCTATGAGCTGGTTAAAGCTTGTAAAGAAGCCTGTGGTGACGACGTACTGCTGAAGGTGATCATCGAGTCTGGCGTACTGCAAGACCCAGCGCTTATCCGCAAGGCCTCTGAGCTGTCTATCGACGCCGGCGCCGACTTCATCAAGACCTCTACCGGTAAAGTGGAAGTAAACGCCACCTTAGAGGCCGCCGAGATCATGATGACAGTTATCGCCGAGAAGAACCCTAAAGTTGGTTTCAAACCAGCCGGTGGCGTGCGTGATGCTGCAGCCGCAGAAGAGTTCTTAGGTGTTGCTGAGCGTCTGCTAGGCAAGGGCTGGGCAACTCCACGTACCTTCCGTTTCGGAGCGTCTAGCCTGCTAAACAACCTGCTACACACCCTGGAATTGGCCGAAGCGCCTAAGGGTCCTCAAGGTTACTAAGCGACGCGGTTAGCTTTATTAGTTAAGTGTGATCTAAATCTATTTGATAACGCCAAAACTTGTATATATTGTTCGTAATTAAATTACGGTTTTGGCGTTAAATAAGAGAATTTGTCACTCAAATACGATTTTTTGTGACAAATTTGGAGGCAGTACCATGTTTCTAGCACAAGAGATTATTCGTAAAAAACGTAATGGCGAAGTGTTGTCTACCCAAGAGATCCAATTTTTCGTTCAGGGGATCACCAACAACACTGTTTCTGAAGGCCAAATCGCTGCACTGGGTATGGCGGTCTATTTCAAAGACATGAACATGGATGAACGTATTGCGCTGACTACAGCCATGCGTGACTCTGGCACCGTCCTTAACTGGAAAAACCTCGGCCTCGACGGCCCTATCATCGACAAGCACAGCACCGGCGGTGTGGGCGATGTGATCAGCCTGATGCTTGGCCCCATGGCCGCCGCCTGTGGCGGATATGTGCCCATGATCTCCGGCCGTGGCCTGGGTCATACCGGCGGAACCCTGGATAAGTTCGATGCGATTCCAGGTTACCAGACTGAGCCAGACAGCGACCTGTTCAGAAAAGTCGTTAAAGAAGCTGGTGTTGCCATCATAGGTCAAACTGGAGACCTGGTTCCCGCCGATAAGCGCTTCTATTCTATTCGCGATAATACCGCAACCGTTGAATCCATCTCTCTCATCACAGCTTCTATTCTTTCTAAGAAACTTGCCGCCGGTCTCGATGCATTAGCCATGGACGTTAAGGTGGGCAGTGGTGCCTTCATGCCAACTTATGAAGCCTCTGAAGAGTTGGCTCGCAGCATTACCGCGGTAGCCAATGGTGCCGGTACCAAGACCACTGCTCTGCTGACCGACATGAACCAGGTGCTGGCATCATGTGCGGGGAACGCGGTAGAAGTGAAAGAAGCGGTGGATTTCCTGACCGGTGCATACCGTAACCCACGCTTGTATGAAGTGACCATGGGTCTGTGCGCCGAGATGTTGCAGCTAGGTGGCCTGGCCGCCAGCGAAGCCGAAGCCCGCGAGAAACTCAACCGCGTGCTGGATAACGGTAAGGCTGCCGATATCTTCGGTCGTATGATTGCCGGTCTGGGTGGTCCAGCCGACTTTATCGAAAACTATGCTAAGTATCTGCCACAGTCGCAGATCATTCGTCCTGTATACGCCGACCGTAGCGGTTTCGCGGCCTCTATGGATACCCGTGAGCTAGGCCTTGCGGTAGTAACCCTAGGCGGTGGACGTCGTAAGCCAGGTGATGCCCTAGATTACAGTGTGGGCTTGACCCAAGTCTGTGCGCTGGGTGATGAGATCACCTCAGATAAGCCGATTGCCATGGTACATGCGCAATCTGAAAGCGCCTTCGAAGAAGCGGCGGCAGCCGTGAAGAAAGCGATTCACATTGGCGATGAAGCGCCAGAGAAAACACCAGAGATCTATCGTTACATTCGTCAGTCAGATCTCTAGGAGAGTAAAAGATGAAAAGAACTGTCATTATGATGCTCGACTCTTTTGGGGTCGGTGCGGCAAAAGATGCTGAAGCCTTTGGCGACTCAGGTTCAAACACCTTCGGTCATATTGCTAAGGCATGCGCCGAAGGCAAGGCCAACGATGGTCGTGAAGGCCCGCTTAAGCTACCTAACCTGGCCAAGCTTGGCCTGGCACTGGCAGCTAAAGAGAGCACAGGCAGCTTTGCTGAAGGCTTCGGTGACGATGTCGAAGTGATCGGTGCCTACGGTCATGCCGATGAGCTGAGCTCGGGTAAAGATACCCCGAGCGGTCACTGGGAGATGGCGGGTGTTCCCGTTTTGTATGAGTGGGGCTATTTTAGCGACCTGAAAGACTCTTTCCCTAAAGAGCTGACCGACAAGATCCTTGATCGTGCCGGTCTATCTGGCTTCCTGGGTAACTGCCACGCCTCAGGCACGGCGATCCTCGAGGAGCTGGGCGAAGAGCATATGCGCTCTGGTCTGCCTATCTTCTACACCTCGGCGGACTCAGTGTTCCAAATCGCCTGTCACGAAGAGACATTTGGTCTGGAAAACCTCTACACCTTGTGCCAAATTGCCCGTGAAGAGCTGGAACCTTACAACATCGGCCGTGTTATCGCTCGTCCATTCGTTGGCACAGGTCCAAGCGATTTCGCCCGTACCGGTAACCGTAAAGACTACGCGGTTGAGCCACCATCAAAGACGGTTCTCGATAAGCTTAAAGAGGCCGGTGGTGAGGTGGTTAGTGTGGGTAAGATTGCCGATATCTATGCGCACTGCGGTATCACCAAGAAGGTGAAGGCCACTGGTTTGGAAGCTTTGTTCGATGCGACCCTGGAGCAGGTGAAGCAAGCGGGTGACCGAACTATCGTGTTCACTAACTTCGTCGATTTCGACTCTCATTACGGCCACCGCCGTGACATCGCCGGTTATGCCCGCGCGCTGGAGTACTTCGACAGCCGTCTGCCAGAGATGTTGGCGCTGCTGGGTGAAGAGGATCTGCTGCTGCTGACCGCAGACCATGGTTGCGACCCAACCTGGCAGGGTACAGACCACACCCGTGAGCGCGTGCCTGTACTTGCCTATGGCGCGGGTCTAGCACCTGGTTCACTGGGTCGTCGTAACAGCTTCGCCGATATCGGCCAGAGCATTGCGAGCTACTTCGGTCTAGAGCCTATGGAATACGGCGAGTCATTCGTCGCCTAGGCAATAAGGATGACTTAAGGTCATCCTGCTACAATATTATGATTTGGTGGCTTAAATTGGGCCACCGCTACTAGAAAAAGACTTAAGTCTAAAAATAGGGGTTATATAGATGGCTACACCACACATTAATGCAGTCGACGGTGCATTCGCTGATACAGTGTTATTCCCAGGCGACCCGCTACGTGCTAAATACATTGCAGAAACTTTCCTTGAGAACGTTGAGCAAGTCACCGACGTACGTAACATGCTAGGTTTCACAGGTACTTACAAAGGCGTTCGTATCTCTGTTATGGGTTCAGGCATGGGTATCCCTTCTTGCTCTATCTATGCGACTGAGCTGATCAAAGACTACGGCGTGAAAAACCTGATCCGCGTGGGTACTTGTGGTGCGATCAGCACAGACGTTAAAGTGCGCGACGTGATCATCGGTATGGGTGCTTGTACCGATTCTCAAGTTAACCGTCTACGTTTCAAGGGCCAAGACTTCGCTGCTATCTGTGACTACAGCCTGTTGAGCGCAGTGGTTAAGGCAGCCGAAGAGAAGGGTACTAAGTACCGCGTTGGTAACGTATTCTCTGCCGACCTGTTCTACACGCCAGATCCAGAAATGTTCGACGTGATGGAAAAGATGGACGTGCTAGGCGTTGAGATGGAAGCCGCTGGTCTATACGGCGTTGCTAAAGAGTTTGGTGCTAAGGCACTATGTGTGGTGACAGTATCTGACCATATCCGTACCGGTGAGAAGACCTCTTCTGACGAGCGTCAAACTACCTTCAACGAAATGATCGAAATGACACTGGAAGCGGCAATTACTCTGTAATTATCACGCGAGTGTTTAATAAAAACGGGCCAATTGGCCCGTTTTTTTATGTCTGTTCCAAGGGTTCTCTGACCAGGGCTTTCCTCTGTCTAAGACTTTCCTCTGTCTAAACCTGGCTTATGTTGAGCGCGAGTCTTGTCTTTGCCCTTTGCCCGGGACGGCTTCTTAATTGCCTTGTTTCTTATCACTGGCTGCATCAGGGGCTGAGTCGTCGCTCTCCTGCGCGTCATCCGCTCCCAGGGTGGCGGCGATTTTCTTACCGATTTTGCTCTTGGTCTTGCGACGCTCGAAGTCGGCCCGTTTAAAGGAGAGAGCGCGAGAGAGCAGCATGCCGATGAGGCCTGCGATGATCAACATCATCTGCTGCTGTTCCATGTTGAGCTGATGCGCCTCCTTGATCTCATTGAAGAAGCGCTGCGGCACCAGACGTACCTCTATGTAACCCAGGTTCTTATCATCCTGCAGCACCGCCTCTACATAGGGCGGGTAAGGAGCTAGCAGGGCCTTTAGCTCTTCCGACTCAGGTTCCAGCTGCTCGTCGGTGACGCTCTGGGCAAATGCTAGGCGTTGTCCCTTCTCGCTGAATATGGTGGCCGACATCACCTTAGGGTCCAGCACCAGGGCGCTGGTGAGCCATTGTAGCTGCTCATCGTTTTGCAGCTGCAGCGCCGGGGCGGCGCCATAGGCGGTCTGCTGCACTAATAATCGTGCCATCTTTTGGGTTTGGGACTTTAGAAGCTGCTGACCTTGTAGTAGGCTAGTTTCCCATAATTGGAACAGGCCCACCATGAGGGCGACCGCCACGGCAATCTGCAACAGTCGCGTCAGCCTCTGGGTCTTTTTGAGTCCTTTAAGAAAAAACACTTTGTACCTGAAGATGATAAGGGTTTTATTAATCATAATGGATTATCTTCTAACCCGATACCCGGAGACGCATTACTAATGGCAAATCAGCAACAAAATCCTCTGTTTTCATGGCTCTATGATGAGGTTAGTGCGAGTCTTACCCTGGATGGCTGTCAGCTTACACGCCATGAGGAAGCGAGCGGCCCCAACGCTGATTTACGCCTGCGCCTGGTCTATCAGGGCTCTCAGTGCCAGGCGATTATCGCCGAGCAGCTGTTGTCCTCTGCGGCGTCTGTGAGCATCGCCCTTATCACCCGCCAAAACGATCTTACCTGTATCGAGCTCTGCCTCGACAAGCAGGCGGGGCAGCAAGTCTGCGATGCACTCGGCGAGCGAGACGATATCGAGCTGCTGCATATTGGCGCTGAGCAGCCTAGGCTGGATAGACCCGGGCTACTCGTGATGGACATGGACTCGACGGCGATTCAGATAGAGTGCATCGACGAGCTGGCGGCCATGGCCGGCGTTGGCGAGGCGGTGGCCGAGGTTACCGAGCGCGCCATGCAGGGCGAGCTGGATTTCGAGCAGAGCCTGCGTGAGCGGGTGGCCAAGCTGGCGGGCGCCGATGCCAGTATCATAGATACCCTGTGTAGCAAGCTGCCGCTGATGCCGGGGCTAGAGGCCATGGTAGCAGAGTTGCAGGATTATGGCTGGCGCCTGGTGTTGGCCTCTGGCGGCTTTACGCCGTTCGTTGGGCACCTCAAGCAGCAGTTAAACCTAGATGCTGCCTATGCCAACGAGCTGGTGATCGTCGAGGGTAAGCTCAAGGGAGAGGTTATCGGCACTGTGGTCGATGCCCAGTTCAAGGCCGATACCGTGCTGCGCAGCGCCGAGAGTTGGCAGATCCCTTTGGGTCAACGTCTGGCTATAGGCGATGGCGCCAACGATATCCCCATGGTGCAGGCGGCCGACTTTGGCATCGCCTATCATGCCAAGCCTAAGCTGAAGGCGGCAGCCGATGCGGCGATTGCCAAGTTGGATCTAAGGGTACTGCCTTACATGTTGGTGAACCTGGCCTAGGCGGAATTCTCGGCCGAATCTAACACAGCATCAAAAGGCTCGCCTTGTGCGAGCCTTATTTTATCCCGAATATAATGGCTAATTTTTTGCCTGATCGAATCTAAAGCTCGCGTTTAAAATCACCCTTTTATCTTTGATCTTTAAGTCATAATTTTGAAACACTTGTTTAAGATGGTTTCAGGCCTGTTTGAGTCTTGTTTTTCTCTCGCTTTACTCTTGTGTTAGTCCTTTAAAGTCAGTAATTTAAATCAAATTTTACCCGGATGTTTTCAGTGTCGACTCTGATCCAAGAATCACGTTTTATTCCCTATCGTCAGGGACAACTCCATCTGCGCCTGCTCAAACGGCCCGATGCCGACATGAGTCGGCCACCCATACTGATGCTTCATGGCGCCATGTCTAACGGACGCGTCTTCTACAGCGATAAGGGCAGGGGGCTCGGCTGTTATCTGGCAGAGGCGGGCTTCGTGGTCTATGTGCTCGATACCTTGGGGCGCGGTTTGAGTACACCCAAATTGAGCACAGGCGCCAGTCATGGTCAGGGGGAGGTGATCCGCGAGCAACTTCCCCTGGTGCAGCACTATATTTTGTCGCAGCATCCCGAGGCTCATAAGGTACATTGGTGCGCCCATTCCTGGGGCGGCGTGCTGATGGCCAGCGCCATCGCGCGTTTCGATTTCTTTCAGACCAGTGTCGCGTCTTTGTTAACTTTCGGCAGCAAGCGCGCCATCAAGGTGCGCTCCTTTAAGAAGTGGCTGATGGTGGATCTTGTGTGGAACAAACTGGCGCCGGCGATTGCCGCCGGTCATGGCTATCTGGCCGCCGACCGCTGGCGCATGGGGATGGATAACGAAACCAAGGCCTCTCTGTCCCAGAGCATCGACTGGGTCAGAGGCGAGTGGATAGATCATGACGATGGCTTCGATTACGCCAAGGCGGCAAGTGCCTTAGGCGCCAAACAGGGCTGGCCTAAGACCTGGTTTATCGCAGGTAAGGGGGATCAGGTGCTGGGCAATCCTGCCGATGTGCAGCGGATGATTAAGGAGTGCCATATCAAGCCGGTGACCTATACCTTACTCAGCAAGGCCAATGGCAACCGCCACGACTATGGCCATGCCGAAATGCTGACCCACAAGGATGCCACAGAGGATCACTTTCCTCTGGTATTGAGCTGGTACCGCGGGCTCTAGTGAAGATCAAAATGGCGCAGGTTTATAGCGCCGGCAGTTACGCTTTCTGTTGCTCAAGCAGCTCTGGATAGCGCAGCATCACCTCGTCTGTAATATCCAGCAGCTCGCCCACGCCTATGATGTGCCACATCAGTTGTTCCAGCTTCTTGGCCTTGTGCTGGGCATGTAGGCCAATATATTCCAGTTCACGCTTGATATAGTTGATATCAGGCTTACCAGCAGCGCCGCGGTAGACGCGAAGCGCCATGAAGCGCCCCAGGTTCTGGCTCTGCCGTATGAAGTGTAGCTGGGCCTGTTGTTCGCCAATCTCCCTTGGCTTCACGCATTTTATCTTGATGCGTCCCTGAGACTGGCGGGAGATCTGCACATAGGTCTCGAAAAACTCGAGTCCGTGTTGTGGCTTCATCTGACGGATAGGGGTGATGAAATCCTCTTTGAGGCGCCCCTTGTCCAGTAGGGCACTGAGGTCGTATTTCAATGCCTCCTGGGTGGTCGCCGCGAAGAGATCGGCGATGGCATTGGAATGTTTGCTCACCCCTAATACGCTGAGTTTGGCCGATTTTGCCGTCTTCTCTATGAAGTAAGGGACGGAAGCCAAGTCGCGCATCAGCAAGTTCTTCAGCCCGTCCGAGAGCTCCTTCATGTCGCTGTTGGCCTCGGTCAGCTTTCTCAGTTTGTCGCGGTTGGCCTCGATGAGGCGGCTGAGGAAGGCGACGCCGACATGGGGCGTGTGGCCGACCATGGCGGCAAGGTGTATGGTGACGCCATTTTTGCGGGTGCGGATAAGCCGATAGGGCAGCTGCGCCAGCCGCGTCTTACCCGCCAGATGTTGCAGCTTGGGAAAGGCCACCATCACAGGGGCCGTGGTATCTAAGTTCGCTGGCTCATCCAGGGTGACTTGCAGCCCCTTGCCCGAGATATCTAAGGTGAAACCGTGGTGTGTCTGTTTGCCCTGGCTGACGGTGACCAGCGTCTTGAAGGAGAAGCGCGCCTCGTTGCGCCGCTCGGTAAATTGTAGCGACAACAACTTGATCTGATCTTCCAGCAGCTTCTCCTGTCCGAAGCGTTTAAGCTCGTTGGCCTGATGGCCTTTGGCATCCCAAGCCTCATATTGCGGCAGCACCTCTTCGTTGGTGAGATCGATCAGCTGCAGCACATGGGTGAAGCACTTGAGCTGGGCCTCGGTCAGCGAGGCGTAATAGCTGGAGTCACCGGGTAACACACTGGATTTATAGGAGATCTCATGGTCTATCTCATGACAGGCCAGCTTGAATATGCGCCAACTGGCCTTGGTGGCACCAAAGCGCAGGAAGAGGCCGAGCATATCGCTCTGTTTTAGCTCGGCCAGGCTGGCGGAATAGAAGAAGATCGCCCCCTGTGCCTGAAAGGTAAAGCAGAAAAATAGGTTATGATCCGGGTCTTGAGGCGCATTAAACAGGGCCTGTAACCGCTCATGGGTCAACATGCTGCCGAGCTGGCTGACCGACTTCTCATCGACAAAATACTGTTGCAGCTTCTGATTGTCGCGGCTCAGTAGCTTGTGGGTGATGCGATGCTGGCCGTCCTTAAACTCCACATACAGCGGCAGGTGCGGCAGATGGGGCAGATAGTGACGCTCGAAACCCAGTCCTGTGGCGGCGACCAGTATGTCGTTGATATCCACCTTGTAGCGAAACTTGTAGCCCTGGATCAGGTTGGCCAGCATGTCAGAGAGGGCATCGCTGCCGCCGACGCGTTTGAGGCGCATCCAGCTGAACTCGTGATTGCTCTCGACATCGACCACCTGATACTCCACCCCTTTCTGCAGGTCATCGAAATAGTATTCGGCGCTCAGTTCCAGCAGCTTGACGATAAGCGGCTGCTCTGGGTTGAGGCCGTGATCGGCTGGCAGGCGAATGCGGGCGCCGCCGACTGAGAGGTCGACCGTGATCCCTTTCACCTCGCTACGCCCCGGTTGTAGCACGCCGATGCGGATCGCATAGTTCATCCGCTCTTCGGCGCGATTGAAGTAGCTGCCTAAGATGGCGCCGCTGGCCACATAGGGGGTGAGGGCGGTGTCGGCCCCTTGGTCGCCTTCGCGCGCCCTTTGCCGGCGCAGTTTATGACCCTCGATCACCTGTTCGTATACGCCAAGGGTGTACTGCCCCTGATACAGGGCCAGGGCCTGAATAAAGTTTTCTTTCGCCGGGGCATCGATAAAGTGAGTCTGGGCGCCGCTGCTAAAGGGCGCGCAGGGCAGTTCGGATCTGTCCCTGAGATCGATAACCCGGGTACAGGGAGAGGAGAGGCGGTTGAGCTCCATCTTGAGCAGAAAACGGGTCGAATTGGACTCGCCTGAGGTCAGATGTTCAAACAGCTCCTGGAAGTTGGTTTCCATCAGCAGGGGTTTTAACTGTTCGATCAATGCCTTATGTTGCTCTAGACTCATGGATTATATCTTTTCGACTCATAGTGGATGATGCGGCTTATCTTCTTGTGTCGGCAGCTCGGGTAAAAACTTGATAGCCTTTTGTTTATTCAGCACAATTTGCTAACGCTGCGGCGGACACTGTGGTTGAAAGCCCTAACGCCAGTGTAAGGCATTTTAGCCCCCTTGTGGGAATCATTTTAGCACTCAGCGATAGCGCGGATTAGCTTATGCGCACTACAGCCGCTCAAGATACTCATGTAGAATGCCTGCATGGAAAAGGGCCTTTCTGGTCTGCGCGAGCAGATGCAGTAGAGTCCAGACATTGATGAGATGACAAACAGTTAAGCTATGGCGAAGAATAAAACAGCATATGTGTGCAGCGAATGTGGTCAGGACTTTCCCCGCTGGCAGGGGCAGTGTAATGCCTGCGGCGAATGGAACACCATCTCTGAGGTGAGGCTGGCGCCGGCTAAGTCAAGCGTGGGTTCGGTGGCCGGTTATGCGGGGGCCGTCGGTGGCGGCTCGAAGAAGCTTAGCGAGGTGGAGGAGTTTGAGGCCAAGAAGCTGCTTACCGGCATTGGCGAGCTGGATCGGGTGCTCTGCGGCGGGCTCACCACGGGCTCGGTTAACATTATCTCGGGGGATCCCGGCGCCGGTAAGACGACCATTTTGTCGGATCTGGTGTCGCGTATGTCTCAACTGATGCCCTCGCTTTACTGCACCGCCGAAGAGTCGCTGTCGCAGTTTAAGAACCGGGTCAATCGCCTCAGGCTCGACTGCAACGAGGAAAACCTCTACCTGATGGCCGAGACCAATGTGGAGGCGATCATCGCCGAGCTGGAGGCCAAGCAGGTCAAGTTTGCGGTGATCGACTCGATTCAGGCCGTTGTGACGGACTTGGCCAACGGCAGCCCGGGGTCGCCATCTCAGGTCAAGGGCAGTGCCCAGGCACTGACCCAATACTGTAAGCAGAACAATGTCACCATGTTTTTGGTCGCCCACGTGAACAAAAACAACGAGACGGCAGGCCCGCAGACCCTGATCCATATCGTCGACTGCCTGACGCATCTCGAGTGTAACGACGGTCAGGTGCGTACCCTGAGGGCCAACAAGAACCGTTTCGGCGACGTGGATACCGTAGGCATCTTCAGGATGACGGAGCGGGGCATGATAAGTGTCGATAACCCCAGCGAGATCTTCCTCTCAGGCTCCACTACCGAGTCTCCCGGGGCGGCCATCACCTGTATCCGCAAGGGCAATCGCAACCTGCTGTTGGAGATCCAGTGCCTGACCACAGAGGCTGAGGGGGAGTTTCCCCAGCGGGTCTGTGTCGGCCTGAACATGAACCGCATCAAGATGCTGACGGGAATTTTGCGTAAACATACCCGCACCAAGATCTATCACGACACCTATTTCAATCTGGTGGGCGGACTCAAGATAGACGAGTCTGAGACCTGTATCGATCTGGCGCTGGTGGCCGCGCTGCTGAGCAGCCTCAACGAGTTTGTGGTGCCGCGCACCACCTGCATCATGGGCGAGCTGAGTCTCAACGGTGATGTGCGCCCCATCGACAGCGGCGTGCCCAGGGTGAAAGAGGCGGTGCAGCATGGCTTTACCGAGATCTTTATTCCCTATCGCAACTATCATAAGTCGATGGAGGGGTTGGGGGCCAAGATTAACCCCATCAAGACGATCCACGAGCTATTAGAGCTGATCTGTTAAGGTTTACTGTCAGCGAGAGGAAACCCATGCATATACGCAGTGAAGCCCCCGGCGATAGTGCAGACATAGCAGAGATCACCAGGGCAGCCTTTCTCGAGGCGCCTCACACAGACCATACCGAGCATCTTATCGTCAATGCCCTGCGAGATGCAGGCGCGCTGGCGATATCATTAGTGGCCGAGGTGCAGGGAAAACTAGTGGGGCATGTTGCCTTGTCCCGGGTGAGCATCTCTGATGGGAGTCCAGACTGGTATGGACTCGGCCCCATCTCGGTATTGCCCGGGCTTCAGGGAGAGGGGATCGGCAGCGCCTTGATGCGCGCCGCACTGGAGGCGCTCGATAACGCCGGTGCCCATGGCTGCGTCTTACTGGGAGAGCCTGAGTTTTATCGGCGTTTTGGCTTTGCGTCCAATGCCGGACTTACTCTACCCGGCGTGCCAGAGGCTTATTTTCTTGCGCGTAAACTGGGCGGCGAATGGCCTCAAGGAGTGGTGAGCTATCACGCTGCCTTTCAGGTAAAGGCTAACTAGATTGAACATTTTCTTGTTGTAAAAGATTAAAAAGCCTCCGGATATGGAGGCTTTTTGGCACTTAAGGCTGTTTAGCTACACTTGCCAAAAGTGGGGGTTGAATTGCCATCTTGGGATTCAACGGTCAGGTTTGAACAGACTGGCTGGTCACCGACTTTCACATCGGTGAAGTTAAACTTCACCTGTTGGCCTTCATGCAGGTTTGAATAAACGGTATCGCCGTTTTTCAGGTTGTACTGCACTGTAAAGAAGGTGGGGAACACGCCGCCTTCGTTAAGGATCTGTGGGCCATCGACCGTTGGCGCCATAACAGATTGTGGGATGGCTACCGCGCTGTGGAAGGCCAGTAGTTGCGCCGCCATGGTCTGCTGGTAGCTCATGTCTTTGAAGTCCTGGCTCTCTGCATGGTGCAGGCCGCGTACATAACGAGACAGTGATGAGTAATCCGCAGGCAGTTTAGTGCCCAGTGCACTGCGATCTACCGTCTTAGAGAACTTTTGGTGGTCTTGGAACAGAGGCTCGTTGGTGACGAAGCGCAGCTCGTCGTTGGTGCTGCCACGCCATACCTTCAGCTTGCCACCTGCGTTAAGTTGGATTAGAGCCACGTTACCCTCATTATCACGCAGGTTAAAATGCGCAGGTACTAAGTGATCCATGTCCATCAGGGGATCAGAGAAGGCTGGCTGCCATTCGCCTTTGTCCAGGCCGTCGATAGCCTCGGCAACGGTTTTGTAGTTTGAGGTGATGTAGGTCGCCAGCAGTCCGTTGTTGACCGCAGGTGCACCATCGTCATTGTCTTTATGCATCGCTAGAAACGGCGCGCTAGCTTCCTGGTATTGACCGTGGACAGACAGGCCTTGGTCGTTGATGGCGTCGTAGGCGGTGCCATGGAAGATAGGGTTATCAGACAGTGACATTGTCTTGTACTTGGTGGTCCAGGTGGCCTGAGTCTTGTAGCTAGGCGCATTGGAGCTCACTTCTATGCCAGCTGGAATGATCTTGGCGCGGGCTTCGACTGCGACTCCCCAATCTAGCGAGCGGGCGACTAGTGTGCCATAGTCTGTGGTGGCCGATACGCTAGAGCAAGCTGAAGCGGTTTGTACTGCACCTATAGTCATAAGAGCGGCGATGCTGGCTGCGACGATTGATGTTTTCATGGTGACTACCTCGTTTGGTTGAACCTAAAATGGGTTTATTTCACGGCTTAATTTTGCCTATGGAGCTAGAATAGGCTTAAAACCTAATAGTTAATAACTAATAACTATTCGATAATCGAATATATTGGGTTGCACTAGAGCCGAGCTTTTAGGTGAACTTGTAGGCAAACATTTAAATGAGTATTTAAGTGAGTTGTTAGGTGGGGCTTGAGGCGTGCTTGCGGTGCATGAGATAGGAAAACGTAGAGCGTTAACCTGTGACGCCGGCATCAGGAGTTAGCCCGATCGACCAGCGTTAGCGGCAGCGCCAGATCGAAAAAGAGGACCCTAGGTCCCCTTTGTGTTGCATTCATTGCTGCTCAGCTAACTCTAGCAAAGTCCATGGCTGGCAGGAGGGCGCATCACCCTTGATCATGCACCTCGATAAACATCTTGAGTTCACGGTCGAGCAATGAGGCATCGCCTATGTTGAGCTCTAGCATGCGCCTCAAGTGGCTGATGCTGTCGATATCGATATGCAGGCATTCGAGGCCGAGTTGGCCGTCTTGACGGTGGATCACCTGGGTCTCCATGGTGACCTCTACATCCGAGCCTTCCAGGGTGAAGCTCAGGAGTATTGGAGCCGGGCCTGGTGCAAACTCTTGGGGCAGCTCGACCAGGGCACCATTCAGGCTAAGATCGTGCAGCTTGGTCGACCACACCTTATCCTCTTGGGTGAGCGTCGCATCGACATCGAAGAAGATGCGCGAAAATTGCCGCCTTTCATTCATAACCTGTCCTAGCCTCAAGTGTGAGCGTAATGTTAATAAGGTAAGCATAAGCTAACATGACCCGGGTGTAAAAATCTTGATTTATATTTAGCTTTAGTGACTTGAGCCAAAATCTATTTGCATCGAACGCAAGATCTGATAGGCAGCATAGGCCTAAACAACACGGGCGCCCTAGCGGCTAAAAACCGCGCCAGATCTCATAATTGAGATAAAGCTGATATGCAATTATGAAAAATTGTGAATAATAGCCTTAACCTTTATTTAACGCGTCTGGGAGCGGGGTCATGGCCCTAACTTCATTACAACCTTGTGTTCTTGTGGTCGATGATGAGGCGGTGATCCGTGCTCGCCTGAAGGGCTATTTCGAGAAAGAGGGTTATCGTGTACTCGAAGCCGCCGATGGTGAAGAGATGTGGCAGCAGTTCAGCCAGCAGCATATCGATCTCGTGATGTTGGACATCAACCTACCCGGCGTCGATGGCCTCAGCCTGACTCGCGAACTGCGCAGCCGCTCCGAGGTAGGCATCATATTGGTAACCGGGCGTGACGAGGCGATCGATAAGATCATCGGCCTGGAGATGGGCGCCGACGATTATGTGACCAAGCCCTTCGAGCTGCGTGAACTCCTGGTGCGGGTGAAGAATCTGCTCTGGCGTATCTCTTTAGTGAAGAAGGCGCAGCAGCAGGCGATTGCCGAGCTGGAGCGCTGTGACGATCTCATCGAATTTGAAGATTACAGCCTGGCCCTCAACAGCCGCAAGCTCTCTCAGGGCGAGGCGGTGATCAAACTCACCAAGGCGGAGTTTGAGCTGCTTAGCGCCTTTGTGCTGCACCCACAGCAGGTGCTGAGCCGTGAACGCCTGATGCAGCTGACCAGCCATCGCAATCAAGACGTCAACGACAGAACCATAGATGTGATCATCCGCCGTCTGCGCAACAAGCTACATGCCGAGCTCTTCGTTACCGTCCACGGCGAGGGCTATCTGTTCTCGGCCAAAGTGGAAGACTAGTTGAGAGCATTAGCAGAGAGGTTTAGGGTAGAAGGCTAGGGTTGAGGAGTCGGCTTAGGCGCCTCGACCCGGTAGATGGGGTAAAAATCCGCCGGCGCCAGGCTGTCGGCTAGCTGCTTCATCTGAATATTATCTGGGGTGAGTCCCTTTATCCCGGGGCCGATATCGCCAAAGGGGGCGGCGCCCTCGAGTTCCCGCACCACCACATCTATCGCTAACTTACCCTGCAGCACCACCTGATCGTCACTACTAAAGGCCACCCTATGGCGGTACAGGCCGCGCAGGGTGGCGGGCGAGAGATAGCTGCTCACCAAGGCTATGTCTTGTGCCGTGTCCTGCTGCGCCAGGGCGCCGATGGCGGCCTCGATGGCCACGGCGCTGCCCAGTATATAGTCGGGCCTATGGTCTTTGAGTAGATGATGTAACTGATCCCGATAAAGATCGCGATTGTTATCGGCGTGGCGGTTGGAGGAGATGGTCACACTGCTGCCCTCAAGCGCAGCCATGATCCCTTGCTCAACCCAGGTGCTGCCGCCAAGTTTCTCGGGGCCGAGCAGCAGTGCCAGTTGCACAGCCTGGCCGGTATTAGTCTGGTCGGTGTTAGCCTGGCTTGTGTTAGCCTTGCCAGGCTGTTTGGCTGTGGTGCGATGAATATAATCGCCGGCATGCCAGCCCATCTGATACCAGTTGACGCCTATGCGTGTGCTCACCAGGGGGCTGTCCAAGCGGTTGACCAGGGCCAACATGGGCTTGCTTATCTGCCCCTGATACTGTTTGAGTAGCTCAGGATCTACAGTGCCCAGCAAGATGGCGTCGAAATCGGATTTCATGCAGTGTTCTAGCTGCTCGAGCTGCTTCACCTTGCCATAGTAACTACCAGCCTCAAACAGCTCCAGGGCGACCCCCAAAGTTTGCGCCCGGGTCACCAAGCCATAGTCTATGCCAATCCAGTAGGCGTCTTTGAGGTGGGGCACCAGGGCGCAGAGTCGCCAGGGCCGTTTCGCCGTACTCAAGGGGCGATAGCTGAGTGTCTCGACCTGCTGGAGCTTGGCGTTATAGGGAGTGCGCCGCTCAAGTGACCAGGTCTCACTGGCATTGGCCGTCACCGATATCGAGAAACCGGCGGCGATTGCCAGTCCATGGAGGCAAGCCCAGAGAGAAAAGGCGCGGAAAAAGGGAGATTTATTATGCTTCACCACAGGGCACTCAGTATAATGTAACCAGACGCATGTCATTGATTCATTGTAACAGTTAAACGGGAGCCATGTGGGCGCTTTATCACTCTCGGGGAAAAGTTTAGTCGGCCGTCTCATGCTGGCCTTTAGCCTGCTGGCGCTGCTCCTGCTCACGCTGGTAAGCCTGGGTAGCGTTTCCCTCTATTGGGTGAAGGCCGCCGACAAATACCTCTATGAGGAGGCACTACCCGCCTCAGAAGCCGCGCGCCAGTTGATGCAGTCGGTCAGCGCCCTGCAAGAAAACGCCCAGGCCTTAGAGCGGGCGCAGGAGGAGGCGGAGCGCGCCTTTCTCGGGCGCAAGCTATCCATCGAGAGCAGCAACCTGCTCGGCGCCATCGCCCGTCTTAAATCGCTTAACCTTCAGGGCGATAGCCACCTAGGTCCCAGAGCGGCGGAGATCATCCACGACCTGACTCTGCTAGGCCATCAGGTGGGTGAGCGTTTGGCCCTCGCCAAGCAACTCAGGGGCGATGGCCAGGCTTTGGTGGACGCCTCAGGACGGGCTATCGAGCTGCTAGAGGCCGAGCTGGCGGTCGTCGATTCCGCCGTGCTGGCCAAGCTGAGCCTGGCCTATCCCGAGGTTGCCGGCACCGCCCAGAGCGGCTATCTGCTCGATACCATCATAGAGAAAGATCTCGATATTCAGGCGCGTCTCAATCGCGCCCTGGCCCTGATCCATCACCTGGCGCTGGTGGGTCAACTGCTGCAATCGCCCGAGCAACATCTGGGGCTCAGTAAGGTGCTGGTGAGCATGTCGCGGGTGCTGGCCGAGCAGGGCGGCGGCGAGTATCGATTGCAGCCAACTGAGGCCCAGGGCGGCATGCCCGGCAATGAGCCAGCCAGTGCCACGAGCAATGTTATCTTTGACATCAATCAGCCTAATCTTATGCCATTAGAGCTACTCAAGGGGGTGGTGCGAGACCCTGTGAGAGCCACAGAGCTGACCCATGAGCTGGCGATACTGCGCGGCGTCGGCGATAAACTCACGCTGCAGCGCCGCTATGCCAGGGTGCTCGCTTCCCAGACGGCGCAGCTCCAGACACTGAGTGACAAGCTTAGCCAGCTTAATACTCAGGTTGATGGGGCCATGACGGCCCAGCAAACCCAGGCGGAGCAGGCCAGGGGAGATTTTCTACGTCAGCTCTTCTGGGCCAAGGCGGGGCTTTGGGGCACGGGGTTATTGATGCTGGTGTTGATCCTGATTGTGGTTTACCGGGTGATCTACAAGGGGATAGCACTTAGACTCCATGAGGCGACCGACGCCCTGTCACGGCTTAGCCGAGGGGATACTCAGGTGGCGCTGGACCCCCACGGGGATGATGAGCTGACCGCCATGGCCTCGGCCATCGATGCCTTCAAGCAGAAGACAGATCACAATCAGCGTCTGCAAACTGCGCTTCAGGAGACAGCCTCCGAGTTGTCGGCCCACAAGGCGTCGCTGGAGACGACGGTGCAGGAACGTACCCAGGAACTGGCTCAAACCAATCGCCGTCTCGATGCTGAGGTGCAGGGCCATGCCCAGGCGAGACTGATGGCCGAGGCGGCCGACAGGGCCAAGTCGCTATTTTTGGCGACCATGAGTCATGAGATCCGCACCCCCCTCAACGGTCTGCTCGGCACCCTGACCCTACTGGGGGAATCTGAGCTGCCCTCGGCCCAGAAGCAGATGCTGGCCCTGTCTCAGTACAGCGGCGCCCTGCTGCAGACTGTGCTGAACGACATCTTAGACTTCTCGCGCCTGGAGCAGGGCAAACTCAGCAATGAGCCGCGCCCTGTGGCCATCAATGAGCTGCTCGACGAGGTAGTCTCCATAATGCTTGCGGGGGCGGGCAACGCAGGTCTTTCGCTGCGCCTGGAGCGAGAGCGTCTCCCCGAGTGGATCAATATCGATGGCCCTAAGCTGCGCCAGGTGCTGTTTAACCTGCTAGGCAATGCCATCAAATTTACCCCGGCGGGGGAGATCTGTCTGCGGGTGAGCCAAGCAGGGGCGCGCCTTAAGTTTATCGTGAGCGATACTGGCCTTGGGATCCCCGAGGATGCCAAGGCGCGATTGTTTATCGCCTACAGCGCCCAGCCCAACCAGGGTCGCAGCCGTGGCACTGGCCTAGGGCTGGCGATCAGTAAGGAGCTGGTCACCCTGATGGGGGCTGGCGATGAGGGGCTCTGGGTCGAGACCGAAGTGAACAAGGGCAGCACCTTCGGCTTTAGCCTGCCCTTGGAGCCTTGTGAAGCGCCCATACTAAACACCACAGATATCATCCCTCAGGTCGCACCAAAGAGAGTGCTGGTGGTGGAAGATAATCAGGTCAATGCCATGGTGGCCCAGGGCTTCCTGGCGCATCTTGGCCACGAGGCAGTATTGGTGCCAAGCTGCGCCGAGGCCATAGCGGCTTTCGAGGGTAAAGACGCGGGGTTCGATGCCGTGATGTTGGATATTCAGCTCAGCGATGGTTCTGGCATAGACCTCCTGAGTCAGCTTAGGGAGCGCGCCGTGAGCGATCTGGTGTTTGCCGCCTTCACCGCCCAGCTACAGCCACAGGATCTCGAGGTCTATCGAGCGGTAGGATTCGATGAGATCTTGGCCAAGCCGCTCAACATGCAGGCCCTGATGCGCTGGTTGGGGCGGGCGTCAAAAACTTCGGCTCCAGTCGCCGAAGAAACAGAAGAGACTGAAGCAGTGGAACTTGTGGGATCTGATGAAACGTCGGCGGTGGATTTAGCGGAGGAAGATCCTCTACCGGATGCTCCTCTGCTGAATGCCTCTCTGCTGGATAGCGCTCAGTTTCAGGGGGATCTCGACTGTCTCGGCGAGGCGGCGATGGCGCAGATGTTGAGCCTCTATCTCTCCTCCAGCGAGGCGCAGCTGACCCAGTTGGAGCAGCTTGTCGAATCCACGCCTGAACAGAAAGCCGAACGGAAAGTCGAGCAGGCCGCCGAAGATAAGAATGAGGCGTGTCATAAGCTACTCCACGGCCTCAAGGGCAGCAGCGCCAACATGGGCATGGTCAGGCTGACAAGGCGCTGCCAGCAACTGGAACAGAGTGCGTTGCAGACGGAGAATATTCGTGAGCTCAGGCAGCTGTGGCGTGACTCGGTCGCCGCCTTCGAGGCACAGCTAGCATCAACGCAGTAGTGCAGCTAGCATCAACGCAATAGTGCAGCTAGCATCAATGCAATAGCGGAGCTAGCAAAGCGGCGCATTAGGCGTCTGAATCTGCTAGAGCCATGGGCGAAATCTGCTACACTTGCGCCCCATTGTTAACCATCTACTCACAACAGCAACTAAAGCGGGATCTTCACCTATGTTATTTTCTCAATTGTCTCTGCCTGCGCCGCTGCAACAGGCGCTGGAAGCCTTGGCATTTCGCGAGGCGACTCAGATCCAGGCCGAGGCGATCCCCTTGGTGCGAAGCGGTGTCGATCTCATGGCCTCGGCCCAGACGGGCACGGGCAAGACGGCCGCCTTCGCCCTGCCTATCCTGGCTAACTTGATGGGCCAGGCGCAGGTCGAGGTCTCAGATAAACAGCCAAGAGCCCTGGTGTTGGTGCCCACCCGCGAGCTGGCGCTGCAGGTTCATCAGGGGATCTCAGATCTCGCCCGCTTCACCTGTCTGTCGGCGGGGCTGGTCTATGGCGGCGTCAGCATCGAGGCACAGTGCCAGCAGCTTGCCGCAGGCGTCGACCTGATCGTCGCGACCCCGGGTCGCCTGCTGGACCTGCACAGACGCGGCGCCGCCAAGCTAGATGGCGTGGCGCACCTGGTGTTCGACGAGGCCGATCGCATGTTGGACATGGGCTTTGCCGACGAGATAGCCGAGCTGATGGCGCTGTTACCCAGCGAGCGTCAGACCCTGCTGTTTTCAGCAACCCTGGATGACAAGGTGCTTGCACTGAGCCATCGCTGGTTAAAGCAGCCCAAACGCATCGCCGTCAGCACGCAGAACAGCGCCAGCCAGGATGTCGAGCAGCGGGTCTATGCGGTGGACAGCGAGCGCAAGTTTGCCCTCTTGTCTCATCTGATCAACAAGGGGGATTGGCAGCGGGTATTGGTGTTTAGCCGTAAAAAGGTGGCCGCCGACAAGCTGGCCGCCCGCCTATGTGAGCAAGGCATCCAGGCCAAGGCGTTTCACGGGGATCTGGGCCAGGGCGCGCGTGAGCAGGTGCTGGCCGATTTCCGCCGTGGAGAGATAAAGGTGCTGGTGGCTACGGATGTGGCGGCGCGGGGGATAGATATCGAGTCTCTGGACTATGTGGTTAACTATGAGCTGCCCTATGTGGCCCAGGATTATGTGCATCGCATCGGCCGCACCGGCCGTGCGGGTAAGCAGGGCGTCGCCGTGACCCTTTACTGCGAGGAGGATGCACTGCTACTGGAGGAGGTCGAGGCGCTGCTGGATAAGCGTCTGCCCCAGCAGTGGTTGCCCGGTTTCGAGCCGGATCTCACCAAGGCTGACCCCAATCCCCGTCGCAATGGCAAGGCGGCGCAGAAACGCCGCGCCAAACGGCGCGGTCAGGGCGGTCGGCGTTAGCCCTGTTGGTAGTAGAGCATCTGCCCCTTAAAGCTGGAGGACATCTCGGCGGTCGGAGCGATTTTTTCCTGGTGGTGACGATAGCCCAGGCTGCACATCTTCTTGCTAAAGGCGGCATGGTTGCCACGGCCTGGGTCGACTAAGATCACCTCGCAGGCGGGCGCCGCATGGCGATGGATAAAGGCCGATAACAGCTCGATATGCTCTCGTTCGTAGAGCAAGTCTGCACCTATGATCAGGTCAAATAACCCTAGGCCATCGCTGTGGGAGTCCCAGCTGGTGCGCAGAAAGGGAATAGTCTCGCCTTGGTTAAGACGCACATTTTCCCGTAAGAAGTTGCCTGCCTCTGGGTGGTAATCTGTGGCGGTGATGTCAGCTTGACGGCTATTGAGCAACAGGCTGGCCAGTGCCATGCCACAACCCACCTCTAAGATGCGCTTGTTGTCGATATCGAAACTTACCATCTGATCTGCCAGCGCCTTACCCGAATCCCATAGCACGCCAAATAGTGACCACTGGGCGGATGAGATCCCTAACGCCTCGGCCTCGCCCAGAGGATCTGAGTATTCCTGTCTGTCTCTGAGACTGCGGATATGTATATCTGTGTGAGGGTATTCCAGGGTCTGGTAGCGGACACGTGGGGCGCTCATGGCGGTTAAACTCCTTGCGTTAACAGTAAACGCAACAAGCCTAGATCGATATCGATTCGCTACGTGTGGTGGGCCACTATAAGGGGGATCGGCGCAAATAGCTATCGGCATAAAAAAACGCCGACATTGAGCGGCGCTTTTACTGTGGTGATTGTTATTCAATCATATTGATACTTATTGATTTTTTTACGAATGCTCGCAAAGTGCCTCACAATCTAGACTGACCCAGGTCTGTGTGAGCCTGGCGAGGGCCTGGTAGAATCGGCCAGGGTCTCTGTCACTCACGCGTTTGGCAAACTCGGCTAGCCAGGTATCCAGATACTTGGTGATAAAGCGCTGCTGCGCCTTATCATCCAGGCTGGTGGCCTGCTGGGCGACATAGGCCAAGATCACCGAGATGTGATCGGCCGGCTCGGGAAAATCGCTCTGCACCCCCAGCTTGCTCTGCTTGAGCAGGGCAAGCATCTCCTGATGCTGAGGGCCGAAGAGCAGCGGCTGCTCCTCATCGCCTTCAGGCGTCAGATAGAGGCCTGCATAGGGATTGGCGCTCTGCTTGCCGCCTACCAGGAACAGGCCGCAATAATCTGCGGCCAGATTCAGCAGGGAGGGCTCGTCGCCCAGCCCTGCCAACACCGCCTGGATGGTGTTCACCTCAGGCGCCAGCCTAGGCTCGCCGGCCAGCAGGTCAAAGAAGGCCAGCGCCTCGCTGCTTTGCAGGCTTTGTAGGCGCTGATGATCTATCTCTTTGGCAAACAGATCCGACAGCAGACGGTAGACCCTGGCTCGCGCCTGGTTGGCTGGTGTTTGATAAATCGATGGCTTATTCATCTTAATTCTCCTTTGACCGCTAGCTTATTTTAGCGGCTGATCTCTATGGGGCCGCTGAAGGCGCTGACTTCTGGGACCTTACCGCTGAACTTCTCGAACTCCACCAGACAGGTGTAGGCGGCGCAGGCCTGTGCCAGCTTAGAGCTGCCGATATCCTGAGTCAGGGTGTTGGGGTCGCCGTAGCTGCACAGGGCGCCTATCTCGTTGCCGCCTTGCTTGCTGCCATCCTTGCCCACTGGACCATACCAGGCACCCTCGTGGATACGGATCACGCCCTGAGGGAAGCGGTTCGATACCCGGGCGCCCGCCAGTAGCTGGCCCCTGTCGTTGAACACCCGCACCAGATCGCCATCCTTGATGCCGCGAGCCTTAGCGTCCAGCGGATTGAGGTAGACAGGCTCGCGTCCCTGGACGGTATAGGTCTCGCGGTACTCCTGGGATTCACACATCTGTGAGTGCAGACGCTGATCCGGGTGGCAGGACTGCATCCAGATGGGGTACTTGTCTGAGCCAGGGCCGCCGTGGCTGCGCTCGCTCTTCTCCATCCAAGTTGGATGGCCGGGGCAATCGTCGTAGTTAAACTGGGCGATCTTACGGCTAAAGATCTCGATAAGGCCTGATGGCGTGCCCAGCGGGTTGATCTCAGGGTCATCCCTAAAATCGCTGTGGCGTGTCCAATTCTCTCCTTCACCGAAGTGCACATAGCCCTGCTGCCAGAAGGTGTCGAAATCTGGCATCTCGAACTTACCTGCGTTAGCGGCCTTACACTCGTCGTAGAGCTTTCTTAGCCAATCCATCTCGGTTAGGCCGCGGGTGTATTGCTTCTCTTTACCCATGAGCGCCGCAAAGCGAGTGAAGATCTCAAAGTCCGACAGACTCTCGTACAGGGGCTCGACCATCTTCTGCATCGCCAACACGCCGCGGTTGGCATAGCTGCCGTAGACGTCTATGTCGTTGCGCTCGAAGGTGGTACAGGCGGGCAGCACTATGTCTGAGAAGCGACAGGTGGCGGTCCAGTTCACGTCTATGGTGACCACACATTCCAGCTTGTGGAAGGCGCGCTTCATCTTGTTTCTGTCCTGGTGATGGTTCCAGGGGTTGTTGCCCGAGAACACCATCATCTTGATGTCGGGGTAGGTGACCTTGCTGCCGTTGGCATCTATCGTCTTGCCCGGCTCCAGGATGGCATCTATCCAGCGCGCCACTGGTATGGTGCTGCTGGCACCCTTGAAGTCTGTGCTGTCAAATAGTGGCTTTTGGCCCTCATCCAGGTTACGTGGGAAGGCGCCCGGCGCCGCTGCTCCCGACGATGGTACGCCTATGCTGGAGTAGTGGTGGCCGTAGCTGATGCCGCCGCCCGGCAGGCCGATTTGGCCTATCATGGTGGCCAGTACCGCCACCATCCAGTAAGGCTGCTCGCCATGTTGCTGACGCTGGATACACCAGCCCATCATGATCTGGGTGCGGCCCTTGGTCATTACCTTGGCCAGATC
The DNA here is from genome assembly GCF_019457535.1 of Shewanella halotolerans. Lineage (NCBI taxonomy): Bacteria > Pseudomonadati > Pseudomonadota > Gammaproteobacteria > Alteromonadales > Shewanellaceae > Shewanella > Shewanella halotolerans. The sequence continues at coordinate 1,280,159 of NZ_CP080417.1, forward strand.
TTTAATGATCTCGACGCTCACGCCAGTGATCTGGCTGGCCCATTCTGGGGTCTTGGCGACGCCATCCTTCTCCCCAAGCAGGTAGGGGAGAAACTCCTCGAAGCCCAGGCTGTAGCCGTCGATGAAGGCTTTGTCGTGCAGATTCTGGCTCACCATCTCATGGGCGATACCCAGCATCAGGGCCACGTCTGTCTGTGGGTTGATGTAGAGCTGCTCGCAGCCCAGGTACTTTTGGGTCTTGGTGACCACGGGATCTATGCTGATCACCCGGATCTTGCCCTGGGCCACCTTCTCCTTGAGCTGCGCCAGATAGGCGTAAGACTCGTGAGTCTCGGCGTTCCAGCCCACCTGCAGGTTTTTATAGGGGTCGTTTGACCAGAGCACTATGGTGTCGCTGTGCTCTAAGATCAGCGGCCAGGAGGTGCCCTGGGCGTAGACCTCGGTGGAGCCGAGCACGTAGGGAAGAATCGTCTGTCCGGCGCCGGTGGAGTAGTCGCCGACCTTCTTGACGAAGTTGCCGTGCATTCCTACCGCGCGCTGCATATGGCTGGTGGAGGAGTGTAGCTGACCCGTGGCGCGCCAGCCGGTTTGGCCCGCATGCAGCCCCGAGGGGCCATACTTGGTCTGGATCTCATCGAGTGAGTCCTTAAACAGCGACAGTGCCTTGTCCCAGGTGACGCGTACGAAACGGTAGTCACCGCGCTCTAAGGTATTGCTCTTGTGCCCTTTGAGCAGGAAGTCGAGGCGCACCATAGGGTAGCGCACGCGGGATGGGTTATAGACCAGTCCCTTGACCCCATTGATCATATCGGTGGGGTATTTATCCAGGTCGAAGGGGATCACCTTATCGATGACGCCGTTCTTGCGAGTCATCTTAAAGGCGCCGAAGTGGGAGCCCGTGGTTTTCCACACTTCATCTGTCCCTGCGCTGGCCAGGGCGTTGAGCGGTGCCAACAGCGATGAGCCGCTTAGGGTGACATAGGAGCTGGCGGCGAGGCCTTTTAGAAAATCTCTTCTGTTCATGATGCTATCCTGTTAGTGCGCTGAGGTGGCAAAAGTCGATGAATGTTCTTGCAGGTATTTCTGTACCAGTGCCTGGGTGTCCTGATCCATGTTGACGAAGGCGATCATTCCCTGAAACATGCCGGGCCAGGTGTTGGCGTCGAAATGCGCCTCATCGGGCTGGGTATGACAGACGCTACAGCTACTGGAATAGGTGTCGCGGGCGTAGTCCCAGAGTGGTTGCAGGTCTTTCACCAGATAGTCGCCATCCACCCAGATCTGCGCCTCGACGCGCTGCCAGATCAGGCCGGTGAGTGGGTCTTGCTGCTCTTCGAACACTTGCATTACGCCAGGCTCCAGGGCGGCATCTTTCGACAGTTGTGCCGAGAGGATATTCATGCCGAAATCGAAGTAGATCACTCGGCCTGCGCCTATCTTCTTGCGCCAGCCGTCGATACCTACCTTGGCGCGTTGACCCTTGACCTCAAGCACCTTCACCTTAGTGGCGATGTTGAGTGTGCCCGCCTCGACGTCTGTCTTCTCGTTGAAGAACAGTGGCTTGGTCAGGGCGCTGAAGTAGCTTTCACCGACTAACAGACTGCTCTCGCCAGAACCCACCTGGGCGATAAGCTCAGGAGCGCGTGAGGTGCCCATGTCTGGCAACTTGTGGGCGATCCCCTTGTGGCAGTCGATGCAGCTTTGATCTAACTCGGCGGCGCGCTTCATCTGCTTCTGGGCCAGCTTTGACATCTCGTCCCACTTCATCGAGTCATAGTTGTGGCAGTTCTTACAGGCGAGTGAGTTGTCGCGATCGAATCGTTTCCACTCGCGGCTCGCCATCTCCAGACGTTTGGCCTCGAACTTCTCTTCGGTGTTGACGGTTTGTAGCAGCCAGCCCCACATGTCATGTGACGCCTCTATCTTGCGGCCTATCTTACGGCTCCAGTTGTGGGGCACGTGACAGTCGGGGCAGGTGGCCCGCACGCCTGAGTGATTCGACCAATGCACTGTGCTTTGCAGCTCCTGGTAGGGTTTACTCTCCATGCTGTGGCAGCTGATGCAGAAGGCTTCGGTGTTGGTCGCCTCCAGGGCGGTGTTGAAGCCACCCCAAAAGATGATGCCCATCAGGAAGGCTGATAGGCTAATGGCGCCAAGGGTGAGGGTTTTGGCGGGTTTGTTGAGGGTACGCCAAAGGGTGATAAACCACTTCATAGCAACATCCTTTCTCAAGTTGGTAATGGGGTTAATGGGCGACGACGCCGCCGAAGGCCTGGATCATCCAGATGATGAAGCCATAGGCGCTGATGCCTGTGACGGTCAGCATCGGGAAGAGCAGCACTATGATGAAGCCGAGGGCTTTGAGCTCTTTGGATTTATCCTGATCTCGTGTTTCGCTTATTGGGTGTGATGGCATGACAGACTCTCTTAGTTGATCTTTGTCCATGGCTGCATGGTAGAGGAGGGATGTGAATGGGGGTGCTGCCTGGCATGAACCAAGGGTGACAAGTTATGAAAAAATATGAATAAAACTGAGCCTGACGACTTGATGGCGAAGAATTTATTTATAACTGGCTGATATTTAATGAGTTAACTGAGTTTTCTCTTGAGTGGATGTCCCATGGTTGTCGCGGTATCTCAGGCTAAAAAGGCCTTCGCGCGAAAGTTGAACAAAAGTTTGGCGAATTGTTAGCTTGCTCTAGTTTATGTCACAGTCTTTGCTGTAGAATGCGCCGCCAACAAAGGCTGTGTTATGGGTAAGTGTTTGCTTACCTTAAAAGGTCGGTATCTCCTCGGTTACCGATCTGCAGGTCACGTAAGGTACACCAATAAGTACTCAGTGGATCTCTCACCCACAGACATCTGTCGTGGGGCTCTAACTTGCCACAGCCTTCCAAATTAAGAGATCAAAAAAGGTAACTACTATGAAGTCTGAACAGACTCTCGCTGCACCCGCTGTACCTGCAAGCTCCCTGCTTGACCGTTATTTTGCCATCACCGCTCGCGGCAGCACGCTGCGCCAAGAGGTGATTGCCGGCTTAACCACCTTCCTCGCCATGGTTTATTCGGTGATCGTGGTGCCAAACATGCTGGGCGCCGCCGGTTTCGATCCCGGCGCCGTCTTCGTGGCCACCTGTCTGATTGCCTCCTTCGGCTCGCTGCTGATGGGGCTGTGGGCTAATCTACCGATGGCGATTGGCTGCGCCATCTCACTGACCGCCTTCACCGCCTTTAGCATGGTGCTGGGCCAGGGGATCTCGATTCCCGTGACCCTGGGCGCCATCTTCCTTATGGGCGTGGTCTTCACCCTGGTGAGTGTCACAGGCGTGCGTCAGTGGGTACTGACCAACCTGCCTAAGGGGATCGCTCACGGTACCGGCATAGGCATAGGCCTGTTCCTGCTGTTGATCGCCACCAATAGTGTGCATCTGATCGTCGCCAACGACGCTGGCCTGCCGGTGAAGCTTGGCGATATTCATAGCCTGCCTGTCATCGCAACAGTGATTGGCCTGGCGGCCACCATAGGCCTGGAGCGCCGCGGCGTACCCGGCGGCATTCTGCTGGTGATCATCGCCCTGTCGGTATTTGGCCTGGCATTCGACCCGAGCGTGACCTACCAAGGCTTATTCGCCCTGCCTGATTTGATGTCAGACAAGTCGCTTATCGGTCAGCTGGATATCATGGGCGCCCTCAACCCTGTGGTGCTGCCTATTGTGCTGGCGCTGGTGATGACGGCGATCTTCGATGCCACAGGTACCATTCGCGCGGTGGCCGGTCAGGCCGAACTTTTGGATGAGAAAGACAATATCGTTGGCGGCGGTAAGGCGCTGACCTCAGATTCCATGAGCAGCATCTTCGCAGGCGCCGTGGGCGGCGCGCCGGCGGCCGTGTACATCGAGTCGGCGGCGGGTACCGCGGCCGGTGGTAAGACGGGCCTGACGGCGACAATCGTCGGCGTGCTCTTCCTGCTGATGGTATTCCTGGCGCCGCTTAGCTACCTGGTGCCGGCCTACGCCACGGCGCCGGCGCTCATGTATGTGGGCCTCTTGATGCTGAGCAACGTGACCAAGCTGAACTTCGACGACAAGGTCGATGCCATGGCGGGTCTGACTTGCGCCGTGTTCATCATCCTCAGCTGTAATATCGTTACCGGTATCATGCTGGGCTTCGTGACCCTAGTGGTTGGCCGTCTGGCCAGCGGTGAATGGCGCGCCCTGAAACCCGGTGTGTTAGCCATCACTATCGGCCTGGTGGTCTTCTATATGGGCGGCTGGGCTATCTAGAACGTATCGAATCAGCAGCTCAAATAACACAAACCCAGGTCAATTGACCTGGGTTTGTCGTTTAAGGCTGTCGATCGAGGCTGATAAGCAAGGCAATTGAGTAACTCATTTTTCAATACTTGTGAGCACTAGTCCTGTTCGGGGCACAGCTCATCATGGCAGAAGGCACCTAGCAGATCTTTCCAGGTGATGATGCCCACTATCTTGCTAAATGCCATCACGGGCAGGCAGCCGATGTCGTGGGCCAGCATGAGTTGCCCGGCAGTTTTGATGTCGGCCTCGGGGGCTATGGTGATGGGATCCCGGCTCATTACCTGATGGGCGCGGCGCTGCAGGGTGTCGCTATCACGCTCGGTCTCGCCTATGCTGCCGATATGGGGGCTGAGGGTGCGCAGATAGTCGCGTTCGGATAGTACGCCTTGCAAGCTGTCGTTCTCGATCACCAGCAGATGATGAAAGGGGGCGCTGTCAAAGATCTCTTTGACTATGGTAAGCCTGTCGTCCATCTCTATGGTGACGACCCTGGTGCTCATGATCTCCGATACCCGTGTTGCCATGGCAGACTCCTGAGACTTAGGGGGAGGTTAACTGAGTTTTGTAAGGTTCTCAGTGACTTTGGTGAATGTTCACCCTGTTTCCAGTTATAACAGATAAATGAATGTTCAACAAATGACCATCTAAATTTCACATAAATGTCATGGGTTTGCCCTTTAATGATTGGGTTTATCTTAGTATCAGGGCAAAAAGATGAAATCCATGCCATTGGCATCCCAGACCAGCCAGTCCGACCCTTTCTATGTTGATTCCAGTCATTTTCAGCTCTCACAAGGCAGGCATCATCAAGGCGAGCTAAGCCAGGAAGAGCTACGCCGGGAAGAGCTAAGCCTGGAAGATCTTAGCCAGCACAAGGCGGTGCGTTACTGCCGTGAGCTGATGCGCCGCCCGTCTATCACCCCGGAAGATGCCGGTTGCCAGCGGTGGCTGGGGGAAAGGCTTGCGGCAATAGGTTTTGACGTCAGTCACTATCAGGATCAAGGGGTGAGCAACCTGCTGGCCTCCTTCGATGAGCGCCCGGCGCAGCTGGCGCTGGCGGGGCATACGGATGTGGTGCCGCCCGGGGAACTGAGCCGCTGGCAGACGCCGCCGTTTGCCGCCACCTTAGTGGATGGCATGCTGATTGGCCGCGGCGCTGTGGACATGAAATCAGGCCTGGCGGTGATGCTGGCGGCGGTCGAGGATCATATTGCCTGTCATGGTCTGCCTAAGGCCAACTGGCAGTTTATCGTCACCAGCGACGAAGAGGGCGAGGCGGAACATGGAACCCGCATCTTGGTGGAGCGCCTTAAGGCTCAGGGCCGTCTGCCCAAGTACTGTGTGGTGGCCGAGCCGACCGCCGATAAGCAGGCGGGCGATGTGATTAAGATTGGCCGTCGCGGCGCCATCTCGGCCCGGCTAACGCTCAAAGGCAAGCAAGGGCATGTGGCCTATCCCAAGAACGCCGTCAACGCCCTGCATATGGCGGCGCGGGTGATGCAGGCGCTAGAAGCCCTTAGTTGGGATGAGGGCAGCGACGACTTTCCCGGCACCAGCCTGCAGGTGACCCATGTGGATTCGGGGGCGTTTACCGACAATATCGTCCCGGGTAGCTGTGAAATTTGCTTCAACATACGCTACAGCTATCGTTACAGCGAGGCGGGGATCATGGCGCGGATCCAGGCCTGTCTCGACGGGCTTTCTCTGGGGGAGGATGCCATCAGTCTGCGCTGGGAGCGTGGCTGTCAGCCCTATCATACCCAGGAAAACGATGGCCAGAGCCTGATCGCCCAGGTGGAGGCGGCGATCTTCGAGGTCACCGCCAGCTTTCCGCGCCTCTCCACCTCGGGGGGCACCTCAGACGGACGTTTTTTGTCATCAATCCAAACTCAGGTGATCGAGCTGGGGCTTCCCAATCGCACCATACATCAGGTCAACGAGCGGGTGGAGCTGGCGCAGATAGTGCGCTTGTATCGCATCTATCGCGCCCTGCTGACGCGCTTTCATGACTAGATAAATAGTTAAGTTTGGTGGCTTGGGCTGATGTTAATTGAGAGTCCGCCAAAGCTATTGGTAAAACTAACTCACCAGCCTTTGTCGCAAAACAAATTCACAAAAGCTTGTCGCAAAACCAATCCACAAAAGCTTGCAATAAAAAAGACGCTCTGGGGCGTCTTTTTATTGCTTGAAGATAGCCGCTAGCGCTATTACTAGTGCCATTGCTATTTCTATTTTAACGGGCTGTCTTCGCCGCCCGTGTTGAGCTCGGGCAGGTGGCAGTCTATGTAGCGGGCGCGCTTCTTGGCCTTGAGTTTGTGGGTGTCCACCAGCACCAGGCCATCGATGCAGTCGCCAAACTCGGCATCTATGCCGAAGTCGAGGAAACTCACCCCTAAACCGTCGCACAGCTCGCCATATTGTTTGTACAGGGCGGGCACGGCCGCGCCCATGCTGGCAAGCGCCTGCTTGAGCAACTTAAATTCCGCCTGATAGTCTTCCCCGGGGAAGAGGCTATCTAACTGTTCGTGCTGCTCTGGGGTGAAGCTGTAGCGGCTGTTGGCGTGCGCCAGCTCCTGCACCGGGCAGAAGTGGGTCTGGTAGAAGTAGACCAACATCGCCTTGGCCTGCTCCGGCAGGGCGTCGCTGATGGAGACGGGACCGAACAGGTAACGATATTGTGGGTGTTTGGCGAGGAAGGCGCCTATGCCGAACCAGAGGTAATCCAGGCTGCGTTTGCCCCAATACTTAGGCTGCACGAAGCTGCGCCCCAGCTCCAGCCCCTGCTCGAAGTAGGGGGAAAATTCGTCGCGGTACTGAAACAGCGACTGGCTGTAGAGGCCCTTGTGCTCATCCTGGTAGAGGCTCTTGGCGCTGGCGAAACGGTAGGCGCCGACTAATTCCAGCGCCTTGTGATCCCAGAGCACCAGATGCAGGTAGTCGGCGTCGTACTTGTCTGTGTCGCGGCGCTTGCCGCTGCCTTCACCCACGGCGCGAAAGGCGATCTCTCTCAGTCTGCCTATCTCACGCATGATGGGATTGCTCTGCTTGTGGCGGTAGAGATAGATGAGTTTCTCGTCATGGGTCTGGCCCAGCAGCTCGCACTGGGACAGGGCCTCGATCAGATCGCTGCGCGACTCAGGGTGGGCGATGGCATTCTGGGTCTTAAACAGGGGGCTGCGGTTCCTGCCGATGCGATAGAGATGATTCTTCAGCAGTTTCACCTGGGTCTTGAGCGGGAAGTCGCTGCTGGCCACCACCTCCTTGGGGATCAGCTGACCTATGCGCAGGGGCATGGTGCGCTTGGCCTGCTTGAACATCTCCTTGACCAGCAGCAGGCTGGCAAGGGGCTTGTAGATCATCGAGGCACCGTAGAAGGTGGCCGAATTCTTGGCATCGGCAAACATGGGCAGCAACGGTGCCTGACAGGCCTTGGCGATCTTCAGAAAACCGCTGTGCCAGTGCAGATCCCGCACGCCGTTGGGGCGCAGGCGTGACACCTCGCCGGAGGGGAAGATCAGCACGGCACCTTCGCTCTTGAGGTGCTGGTGGATCTTCTCAAGATGCTGTTTGGGGGTGCCGCCCGTCATGTTACGCACCGGCAGCAGGATGGAGTGCAGCGGCTCCAGGGCCATCAGCAGCTCGTTGGCCACCACCTTGATGTCCGGGCGCACCTTGCTGATCAGCTTGATCATCGCCAGGGCGTCCAGTGAGCCGATAGGGTGGTTGGCATAGATCACCACCCGGCCCTCGCTGGGGATATTCTCCACCTCTGTGCTGGGCACGCTGTAGGTGAAGTTGAAGCTGGCCAGGACCTGCTCGATAAAGTCTACCCCCTCCAGGTAATCGAACTCCTGGGTGATGGCATGGCACTCCTTTTCCATCAGGAAATAGCGCAGCAGCGCCTTGGTGGGGGTCGCCAGCCAGGGGCTCTGATTGAGCTTGGGCAGGTTGTTGGCAACCACATCGTCTACGGTGAAAATCATCTTTTGCATGGGGTCTGCTCGCTGTGTAAGGGATGGTGCCCGTGATGGAGACACCCTATCCATAGCGCCAGAGTAAGAGGGGAGTTTGACTAAGAGATGAACAAATTATTGCAGCCAGATGACGCCTAGCGGACGATCAGGCTGTCGGGCAAATGTATGATGAAGGTGCTGCCGCGCCCCTCCTGGGAGTCTATGCTGATCTCGCCCTTGAGGACCTGAGTGACTATGTTGGAGACGATGTTCATCCCCAGGCCGCTGCCGCCCTTGCCGCGCTTGGTGGTGAAGAAGGGCTGGAACACCTGGGCCTGAACCTCCTGGGACATGCCGCAACCATCGTCCTGATAGGTGATGCAGATCCCCTGGTCGGTTCGAGCGACGTCCAGGCTGAGCTTACCAGATTTGCCATCTGGGTAGGCGTGGATCACCGAGTTGTTGAACAGGTTGCTGACGATCTGGTAGAAAGCCCCCGGGGTGCTCTGGATGATCAGCTTCTCCGGACATTGATAGCTGTACTCATGGGGCGTGCGTGACAGCATGGGGTTGAGAGAGATGAAGATCTCATCCAGATAGGTATGCAGGTCGAACTCGCGTACATCCTCGTGGGACTGATCCACAGAGACCTGCTTGAAGCTGGCGATAAGCTTTGAGGCGCGTTCCAGATTGGCCAGGATCAGTCGGCAGCACTCGGCCACTTCATTCTGATACTGTTCGAAATCCTCTTCGGTGATCTCGCCGCGGCGATAGAGCTGATCGAAGTGTTTGACGCTCTCCTGCAGGTGGGAGGCGGCGGTGACGCTGATCCCTATGGGAGTATTGACCTCGTGGGTGATACTGGCCACCAGGCCGCCCAGCGCTGCCATCTTCTCCTTGTCCATCAGCTCGCCCTGGGTATGTTCCAGCTCGTCCAGGGTGTGTTTCAGCTCGTCGTTGCGTTGTTGCAGCTCAAGGGTGCGCTCGTTGACGCGCTGCTCCAGACGCTGATTGAGCTCGCGCAGGGCGTGCTCCGTCTCTTTTTGCTGCTGAATGTTCTTGATGGTTCCCGCGATACGTACCGCCTTGCCCGCCTCGTCACGCTCTACCACCTGACCACGATTGAGCACCCAGAGCCACTCGCCGTCGGGCGCCAGGCCGCGATAGGTGAGGGAGAACTTGTCTATCTGGTCGTTGATGCACTCCTTGGCGACCCGCGACACCTTGGGGATGTCGTCCGGGTGGACGCAGGTGGCTATGGTCTTCTTAAGCTCCTCTTCCTGCTCGGGATACTTGAGGAAGGTGTTGGTACGGGTGGCGTTGCCATGAACGATATTCCAGTCCCAAAACTCATCGCCGCTGCCCCACAGGGCTAGCTGCAGGCGCTGCTCGCTCTGGGCCACCTCGTGCAGCAGGGCAGCCTGTTGCTGATACTGGGACCACTTGCGATAAAAAATAAAGCTTACCAGCATCAGGGTCAGGGTGAAGTATAAGGTGTAGGCGAAGGGGGATTGCCATGGCGCGGGCTCCAGCATGATCTTGAGGCGCCTGATGGGGCTGTATTGCTGGTTGATATCCTTGGCGCGGATCTCAAACAGATAGTTGCCCGGGTTGAGGCCGGTGAAGTAGGCGACCTGCTCCGGCGAGCCAGCGATCCAGGTGTCGTTGAGCCCAAGCAGGCGGTACTGATAGCTGAGCCGGGAGGCATTGTGCAGATCCGGGCTGTGGTAGTGCAGCGAGAAGATATCGGCGGTATGGGGCAGCGCCAGCGAAGGGGGCAGTCTTGGCGTGCCCTTGTCCATGTCGGGTAGCCCTTGGGCCTGACCCAGCACAAAGAGATCTGTGATCACCGGTAGGGTCGGCGGCTGACGGCGGGGCAGCTGGGCCGGATTAAAGTGGTTAAAGCCGTTGACGCCGCCAAGATAGAGGGTGTTGTTACGCCCAAGCGCCGCGGCGCCGAAGTTGAACTCGTTATCCTGTATGCCGTCGATATCAGTGTAGTTGGTGGTCTTCAGGCTGCCCGGGTCGAGCTGAGTTAACCCCTTGGTGGTGCCTAGCCAGAGGTGACGGCGCTGATCGGCAAACAGTAGGTAGATGGTGTCGTCGATCAGGCCATCCGCCGTGGTAAGCAGTCGGCTGCTGAAGTCCTGGGTGTTGAAGTGCAGTAACCCCTCGTTACTGGCGATCCACAGGCTGTGGTTATCATCGGCGATAATGGAGAAGAGGTGTTGCTTGGGCAAGGCATGAGGTGTGTGGCTGGCGAAGTGAGTGATATCGCCATTGGCCGCGAGCCTCAGCAGGCCGTCGCTGGAGGAGGTGAGCCAGTAGTTGCCGTCGTCGTCTTGCAGCATGTCGGTGACCGTCTTGATGGGCAGGGGCACGGCAATGAAGCCTGTGGCTATGCCGGCGTATCTGGCGATGCCGCCATCGCTGCTGGTGATCCAGGGGGTCCCCTGCCTGTCGAAATAGAGCGAATAGAGCTGATTGCTGAGCAGGCTGTTGGGGCTCTTGGCATCGGCCAGATAGTGAATGTAGCTCTGCTTGTCTGCGGTATAGATGAAGAGGCCATCGCCCCGGGTGCCTATCCACAGCTGACCTAGCGCATCCTCCTTGATAAAGCTGATGAAGGCCTGACTCAGGCTGGGGTTTTGCACATGAAAGGGGGTGAAGCCCGTTAGCTCGCCCCTGGAATTTTTCAGCCCCTGGTAGACGCCGCTGGCGGTGCCGACCCAGAGGGTGCCTTGGCTGTCTTCCAGCAGGCTGCGAATATCCACGTTGAGCAGGTTGTTGTCGTTGAAGCTAAAACCATGGATATGGCCGAAATATTGGGCGTCGAGAAAGGTCTTACTCAGGCCGCCGCCCTTGCTGCCGATCCACAGCTGCTGCTCGTTGTCTATCCACAGCGAGGTGATGACTGGGCTGTTGATGCTGTAGCGGTTCTCTGCTGAGGCGTTGAGCCTGTGGATCTCGTTGCGGCTGGGGTTGTATCTGGCCAGCCCCTGGGCGCGAAAGCCTATCCAGAGGCTGCCGAACTTATCCCGCCTGAGGGCTGAGATGGAGAAGGCGGGACTGGCGGGCACGGCGGCGATCGCCATGGCCTGAGCATTGGTGATATCCAGCAGGAACAGGCCGCGGGTCTGGGTGCCGACCCAGAGGGTGTTGCTCTTACCCGCCTCGATGGCAGAGACGCCGCGCAGCACCTCTGGTGCGTATTGGGTGACGCTAATCTCATCTTCAGTCTGCTTGAGGCTGGCGAGCCCGTTGAGGGTGCCTATCCAGAGCCTCTCCTGTCGGTCACGATACAGGGTGTTGATGCGCCCGCTGGGTAGTCCCTGGGTCGTGCTGCTGTCCAGGGTCGCCAGCAGCTTGTTGCTGGCGGGGGAGAAGTAGAGCAGGCGATTGTCGGCGGTGGCGATCCACAGGTTACCCTGAGCGTCTTCATCGAGGTCTACGATATCATCGGGCAGCGGGCTGTTACTGGCGTTGAAGGGCTCGAAGATGCCGCTGTCGGCATGATAGCGGTTGATCCCTTCGTTGCGGGTGATGAGCCAAAGGGTGCTGCGGCTGAAATGCAGCTTCTTGATATATTTGGCCGAGGGGCCGCGGTTATCCCCCCGGGTGTCGAAGATCTTGAAACGCTTGCCATCGTAGCGGTTGAGCCCGGCCTGGGTGGCGATCCACAGATGTCCCTCCTTATCGTTGACGATATCTGTGACCGTATTCATCGACAGCCCCTCCTTGGCGCCGAAGGAATCAAACTGCGGCTGATAGCTGAAGGCTAGGCTGGGCTGGCTCACCAGTAGCAATAGCATGAGTGAGAGAATGAGTGTTCTCATCTAGGCGCGCCAACTCGTGTGTTTGCAAGTCATAACTTGGCCCTTGTGATCTAGGGGGCGATTTGGCGCTCAGTTTTTGGGGATGGGGGGCGAAAAACAGCCGCGTAAATCCCGATACAATGAGCGCTGCTTGAGTGTTTAAGTTTAGAAGTCTTTGGGGAAATTGCGAGTTGAATGAATAAGATAATGTGCCATTGCGGCCATAAGAAAGGGCAGCCTGAGCTGCCCTTTTTTAGCTAACGCCTCAGCCTTAGAAGATAAGGTGGGCAACACCTGCAATCACTGGCAGGGTGACCAGGGTTCTTAGGATAAAGATGACAAACAGCTCGACGATATTGACCGGGATTTTGCTGCCGATCAGCAGGGCGCCCACTTCACTCATGTAGATCAGCTGGGTCACCGACATGGCGGCGATGATGAAGCGGGTCATGTCAGACTCGATGGAGCTGGCCAGGATCGACGGGATGAACATGTCGGCAAAGCCCACCACTATGGTCTTTGAGGCCTCGGCGGCTTCCGGCACCTGCAGCAGCTCAAGCAGCGGAATGAATGGCATGCCGAGATAGTTAAAGATAGGCGTGTATTCCGCGATCATCAGGGCGACAGTACCTATGGCCATGACCACAGGGATCACGCCGAAGATCATGTCGATCACGTTCTTCAGGCCATCTTTCAGGGTATGACCCATGCCATCGGCCTTGGCCGCCTTGGTCAGCGCCTGCTCCAGGCCCCAGGCGAAGACGCCCTTACCATGTGGGATCACCTCGTCGTCGGGATGACGCGGGGTTTCGTCTATGTAGTGATCTTTCTTCCAAGAGAGCGGGGGCAGCTTAGGCACAACGATGGCCGCGACCACACCGGCCAGACAGACGGTCAGATAGAAGGGCACGAACAGGTGCTCGAGCTTAACCTGAGAGATCACCACCAGCGAGAAGGTGATAGAGACTGCCGAGAAGGTGGTGCCGATCACCGCCGCTTCTCTCTGGGTGTAGAAACGGGATTCATATTGCTTACTGGTCATCAGAATGCCGACGCTGCCATCGCCCAGCCAGGAGGCCATACAGTCGATGGCGCTGCGTCCCGGCAGGTTGAACACTGGGCGCATTACCTTGGTCAGCAGGGTGCCGAACAGCTCCAGCAGGCCGAAGTTAAGCAGCAGCGGCAGCAGCATGCCAGCAAAGATAAACACGCAAAATAGCACGGGCAGCAGGTCGTTGAGCACCAGTGCGCCTGTATTGCCCGAGTGAATCGCCTCGGGCCCAGTGCCGGTAAAGGTCAGTACGATGAAGATGGCACCCAGCACGCGCACCAGGGTCCACATGGGGCTGACATCGAGCAGGGCACGAAAGAAGGGATAGCGATTGAGTATCGCGGGTTTTGCCGCCTTGCTGATGAGAGTTGCGACAGCGGTGAGCACCACAATGGCGGTGACTATGGCGACAATGCTATCGCCCAATAGATTTTGCAGCCCCTTAGATACGATGGCGATGGGGATCGTGATGGCATCTTGATAGCTAATGGGGGTCATGAAGAGCAACAGTCCGATAATGGAAGGGACTAGAAACGTCAGCACGGTTTTAATGTTATGGGTTTGTTTTTCAGCCACTTTATTTAGCCTTTATTCTTTGCTTCCCAAGCATGGGTAGCCATCTACTCAAAGATCCGTTAATCAATACACTCTGAATATCCATTCATGAGATAAGCGGGGAAGGTTACCCCCTAAGTCCAGTGATGTAAAACGATTATAATGCTTGGTGAACCGTTTCACCGCCGCAGCATAGTTATTAGCACTTTATGACTATTTATATTGTACCTAAATTAACAAGGTCTAGGCTAGGTAAATATTGGTTAAACTCCTTTGAAAACAAGGTTGTGCAATTGTTGCTTGGGTGTTGCGTGGCGGCGCGCCGTTTAGTCTGAGAGATACCCCTTTAGTGAAGGTGAGCTATGATTCTCATGTATGATTTTTGTTGAGATTTTATTCAGTCCGTGTCAGAAATATGCGCTAGACCTCTGCAAAAAATTCTGATTCCATATATGGTTAATCGATGAGTGTGTTAAACGATAAAGGGCCTATGACTTCAAAAGAGCAGAAACTGTCTAAATTAGCATTTAGGTTTGGCTTGCTTGGACTTGTAGGACATCTTATCGGCTTGGTGGCGGCCAGCTTAGGGTTCAGCGATTACAGCGGCCAAGGCTTTAGCTTCTACAACTTCTCCCTGAGTGAGTTGGGTCAGTATGGCCACTCCGAGCTGGCGGTGGTGTTTAACGGCGGCCTCTTCTTCGGTAGCTTGAGTCTGGTGTTATTTGCCCTTTTTGCCCTGCAAAACAGCGACGGCCCCTGGGTGTTGACCAGCTTCTCTGTGTTGGTGGTATCGCTTCTGGCGCTGGCCTGTGTCGGCCTGTTTCCGGTTAACGTCTATCACCTGCATATCTTAGGCATAGAATATTTCTTCTACTTCGCGGCGATGAGCGTGGTGGCGTATCTTGTCTACCTGTTGAGTCGTAGAGACAGGCCCAAGCGCTTTGCCCTGCGCGGTAGTCTGTTGATCTCTGGCCTGACGCTGGGCTTGCTGTTGGTGTTTATCCTGATGGCTCATACGGATGATGGCGTGGTGGCGAGCGGAACCTGGTTTTATCATGATCTCGTGATGGTGGAGCCCAGACCTGATATTCGCTGCCCTGTGATCATGGAGTGGGCGGCGCTGTTCAGCTTTATGGGTTGGCTACTCTCGCTGGTGTGGACCCAGCGAGAGACGCGTCGACACGATTAACCTTCCTTGTTATCTAAGTCGACGTTTTATCTGCTTTTTTAAATTCCCTAATGAGTCCTGCTTTTTTCATCTAGCCTAGCTAAGGGTTAAACCCGGCAGCTGATGCCAGTAGCCATTACACTGCCGGTCGTGGCTGGCCGACTTGGCCGGTAACTCATCGGCCAGGGCGATGGATGCCAGGGACGAGGGCGAGATGCGGAAATAGTCGACCCCCAGAGCCTGCATCTGAGTCTGCTGGTCGCACAGATCCATATAGTTGGCCGACTGTGTCTGAATGCCGTTGAGGCGCAGCAGCGGCTGATCTTCCTGGGTCTGCACCAGTAATCCCTCGGGATTTTCGATACAGATGGTCTGGCACTTATCCTTGGTGAGTCCCTTATGGCGGGCGGTGAAGCAGCGGGCCGAATGGGCCAGCGGCATGAAGCCATGGCCAAACACCTCAACCTCGACCTGGCGCGGGGCGAGATCTTCAAGTACCTGGGTGAGCCAGGCCTTGGACAGCTCCAGCGGCATCACGAAACGTTGCATGCCCCAACTGGCAAACTTCTTTAGGGTCGCGGCATTATAGCTGTTGATGCTGGGCCCGCAGACGAAGGGTATCCCTTGCTCCTTGGCCAGATAGATGGCGCCGACATCGTTGGCCTCTATGGTGAACTCGCCGTTTTCCACCTGCTTCTTGAGTTCAGCAAATTCCGACTGTGCCTCGATAAGCGTCAGGGTGGAGAGTACCACCTCCTTGCCAGCGGCCTTTAGCATCTGGGCTAGGGCGAGGTAGTCGCTGAACTTAAGCTCCCGGCGGCGGCTACAGACGGTCTCGCCCAGATAGACCAGGGGCACGCTGCTCTGAGCCACGGTTTCATAAAATTCGACCACCTTCTCTTTGGGCCAGCAATATTGAATCGGTCCTAATGAGGTTTTCATCTTGTTATCCTTTTGTCTTTATTGCTTTGCTGTTATTGCCAGGTGCGCTCATAGGCGCCCAGTGTGGTGACCTGTCCCTCTGAGACCTTGGCCAGGGCTTGATCCCACTGGGCCTGAGTGGTGTAGGCCGCTGGATCGCTTAGGTAGGTGTCGATCGCCTGACGCCAGACCCGGGTTACCTGCTCCACATAGGCCGGGCTGCGTTGACGCCCTTCAATCTTGAGGGAGACCACGCGAGCCTTGGCGAGCTCTGGCAGCAGGCTGAGGGTGTTGAGGCTGGTGGGAGACTCCAGCAGGTGCGAGGCCTCCTGGCTGTCGCTGGTGGTGTAACGCCCCTTACAGACTACGGGATAACCCATCTGCTCATCCTTACCGGATTGGTCGATCAACACGTCGTTGAGGCGGGTCTGCTGGCTGTCGCCCACATCTTGCCAGCGCACATGCTTGGCCGGCGAGCAGGAGCCGCCCGTATTGGGGGACTGGCCCGTCACATAGGAGGAGAGGTGGCAGCGTCCCTCGGCCATGATGCAGAGGCTTCCGAAGGCGAACACCTCCAGATCCACTGGGGTCACCTTGGAGAGATCTCTCACCTGTTTCATCGACAACACTCGGGGGAGCACCACACGGTCGATGTTGAACTCTTGCTTATAGAGGCTGAGGGCCCCCAGGTTAGTGGCGCTGGCCTGCACCGACAGGTGCAGCGGCAGGTGAGGGTAACGGCTGTGGGCATAGTCCAGCAGGGAGAGGTCGGCCATGATTAGTGCATCGACCCCAGTGTCGGCGGCTAGGTCGATCGCCTGGTACCAGCGTTGCTCTTCACCGGGTTTGGGGAAGGTATTGATGGTCAGAAAAATCTTCTTTCCCGCCTGCTGGGTCAGCTTGACCGCCTGGGCCAATTTTTCCGGCGTAAAGTTAAGCCCGGCGAAGGAGCGGGCGTTGGTATCGTTTTTCAACCCAAGGTAGACGGCGTCGGCACCGGCGTTTAAGGCGACCTTGAGGGAGGCGAGGTTACCCGCCGGACAAAGAAGTTCCATGTGCTGTTCTCCCTTAAAAAGTGTGAAGTGTAAAAGGGAATGGCTGAACAATTCTTGATGTAAAACAGGTTTGTGATCATAAAATCTGGTTAAAATTGATTTCCTTATCACTCTCGACAGCGGTTGTCGGGAACCTCACTAAACATTGATCGAAGTCACGATTTCGGTCCTCCAATTTGGTAGGAGAACGTCAGTCATGCAGCGAAGTGTGTTGGCAAACATGGCCAAACATCTATTGCAATATGGGCCTAAAGTCATAGCTAAACCATTAAACCTAGTGCCTTTTTCAATTAAGGCTCAGCTTATTGAGCGTATTTTAAATCTGCTGATGGCGGCGCAGATCAAAGATGGCGAGCTGGATTTTTTGCAGGCTCGCTGGGTGAAGATTAGCGTGACCGATCTCGAGTTAAGCTTCGAGGTTAGCTTCGATGAGCGCCTCATCGTCCGTGAAAGCGGCGAGGCGGAGGTGAGCTTTAGCGGCTGTAGTCAGGCGCTGCTTTTGATCGCCGCCGGTAAGGAAGACCCAGATACCCTGTTTTTCCAGCGCCGTCTGGCGATTGAGGGGGATACAGAGTTGGGGCTAGAGGTGAAAAATCTGCTGCTCAGCATAGAGTTCGACACCATGCCGGTATTTATGCGCCAAAGCATTACTCAGGCCGCCGCCATGCTGACTCAGTTGCAGCGCCAAGCGAACATGCCATGGGCCTGAAATAGCCCATTAAGCTCACTCATCATGAGTCATCAAAAAGCGAAGCTAAGGCTTCGCTTTTTGCTTATTTATTTGGAGACGGTTAACGCTTGTTGGTCACTTAATCGATCGGCTTGCCGGTGATCAGGTGATACTTAACCAAAAGTTCATCCTGGGACTCCACATGGGCAGGGTCCGGGTCGATACAGTCGATGGGACAGACGGAGACGCAGGTAGGCTTGTCGTAGTGGCCGACGCATTCGGTGCACAGGTTAGGATCTATCTCATAGATCTCTTCCCCCATGGTGATCGCTTGGTTGGGACACTCAGGTTCACACATGTCACAGTTAATACAGCTGTCGTCGATCAGTAATGCCATTTTGTTTGTAAAACCTTTTTTTCTGCTTTTAATAACAATCACTTACATATGCGACGGATTGTTGTGGATACTTTACGATAGGCCGTATAAGGGCCCTTGTTTCACTTTGATTCTCCATTTTCAGTAACACAAAATAGCAACACAAACTTGGCCGAGTTTAATGTGATTCTTCTAAATCCAAATGAAGAATATTGCTACTTATTTAGTGGAGAAAATGGCTTGAAACCTATTGTATCACAGCGTTCGGACAGACCTAGCTTATCAGATTATAAATTAGCATTGGCCAAGTAGGAGTGACTAAAATTAGTCAGTTACATTAGGCGCGATTCAAATCACGATGGAATGGTCAAGTTCAATGTAAACTTATGGTGTTATGACTTAAGAAACTGGTGCCAAGCACGAGTTTCTTAAGTCATAGACATTTGTTTTGGGATTTTCTTGATGCTTATTTATATTAGCCAGTCGAATGAACGAGCTAAAAACTTACCTGTATTTTCTTTGACGATTTCACCGTGAGACATAATCAAAATGTCAGGCTCCCATGCTAAGACGCGCTTGATATGTTTACGAGCATGAGTTTTGCCGAACATAAAGCTTAAACGCCAGTCTAAAGGCATTTTTCCGTTTGGCGCTAGAATACCAACGCCTTTTGCGACGAGCCTTTGCCAATAGTTAAAGTTTCGACCAGAAAAGTTTTCAACTAAGTCGGTCACAATGAGAGTGTTAGAACCTTTATGATAAAACACACACTCTTCCATGAGAGGAGAACCCGTGAACATTTCTTGTTCAATATCAGCTCTCCAAGGCCAATCTTGCTGCTCATTAAACGAAGCATCAAAGGTAATGTCATTGCGTTTTTTGATCACCTCACTGGTGCCATATACTTCAGCACTAGGATAAGCGGCAATCCATTCAGGTAGGAATAGGTGGTGAAGATGATTAGGCGCTATCAAATATTTTACCTGACCTAGGGTGCCAATTTGCTCCTTGATGGTGTCTGATAGCTTGATCGGACTATGAACCCATAGGTCACCATTTGACAGGCGAACTAGCGTCATCCGCGTTGAAAAAGGGAGCCCCAAGAACTGCACAGGGTTCCCGTTAAATATCCATATCTCGTGCGCCAATTTTTCCATGTTTCCCCCAATCAAATAACGCCGCGTTAAGCAGAAAGCAAGGCCTCCATCTAACCGCTATCGGTACGCCATAAGTACAAGCCAACCTTGATCAAAAATGCTGAGCTTTGGAGCTCTGCGTTGTTATGCGCCTTTTTCCATAAACATTTGCTTGTAGGATTTAGTCTGCAATGCAGCTTCTGTTAAGCCAAATCTTAGCGCTAACGCTTCCAGTTGGTCCTTATAAACGGATAACTTCGACTCATCGTCGGTCATGATGGCAAACTCCGCAAAATCACCGATACCCTCTAATGAGTCAACCGTGATATGAAACTCTTCGACAAAGTAGATGCTACGGGTTTTCTGTGCTTTTAGGATAACTTCGAAGCCCATCGTTTTTAACATACTCATGGCGTTTGCAGCATCGGTAATGTTAGTGGCTTCACACCTGTCAGGTTCCGGTCCTTTTACTATCCATAACTTGATGCCAGACGGCTCCATTGTGCGGATGCAAACACTTTTATGTTCAGCTTCTAGCGTCTTGCCCGGACGATCAAAATACCAGTCATTTTCAGTGTTATTCTCAAGCATGACTTCATGAGGAATACGACTTAGTGTAGTGAGGAACTCTGATTTTGAGTGTAAGCAGAACTTGAGTTCCACTTCATATTTCCCTTGGAAGTGCTTGTGAGTCATATGCTATTTCAACTTAAAAACAATATATTATCACAGGTAACTTGCTGCAGAACATGAACTAGCGCATAACACTGGATACAGGGGGGAGAGTGGGATAGACAACTCTCATAATCGAGCATTAACTGCAGATTAAACCGTCTGCTGGCTGTTTATCAATAAAATACAAATTGACCGATTGTAGATACCAATCATCAAAATACTGAGAAGAACTTTGGAAAAGGGAGCCCGCAAATTATGCCGGCGTTACCATGATGATTGAGCAACAGAAGTATCTCTGCTGGTTGTCGTTTTAGGTCAGAGAGGGTAAAAAAGAGCCGATTACAAACGAACCGACTCTGGTTGCCAAAAACGCTAATTGCAGGGAGCTTATTTGGCTAACGCGTTGTCCGCTGCATTCTTACCTGCAATGCGACCGAAAATGACTGTATCGGCTACAGCGTTACCACCAAGTCGGTTGTAACCATGTACGCCACCAGTGACTTCGCCTGCTGCATACAGGCCTTTAATTGGCCAGCTTTGCAGGTTAAGCACTTCGCCTTTTTCATCAATGGCAACCCCGCCCATAGTATGGTGAATGCCTGGGGCGACTTTTACGGCATAGTAAGGTGCCTGAGTAAGATCAAGCGGCATATCTTCACGATTGAATTCGCTGTCTTTACCTGCTTTGAAAGAGTGGTTGTAACTCTTGATTGTTTGTTCCAGGGTTTTAGGCTGCATGCCTGTCAGCTTAGCTAAGTCTGCCACATTATCTGCTTTTTTCAGCATCTTGAGATGATCATAGCCGCGCACCATTTTGGCCTTTTTGTACAGTTGGTTGTCAAATACCAACCATGCAAATCGCTCAGGCTGTTTAAGAATGGCGTCTGAAGCTCGGTCACGGGTAGTCAGCTCATTGATGAAGCGTTTGCCATCCTTGTTGACCATGATTGCACCGACTCCGCGTACAGTTTCAGAGATCAAAATTCGGCTGTCTTTACCAATGGTTGGATGTGCCTGGATCCAGTCAATGTCTGTCATACTGGCACCAATGGACTTGGCCATTTCTATGCCATCACCAGTTGCCGTGATGTTGTTAGAGCTTGTCATGCCTTTAAAGGTAGGACGATAGTAGGCAATCATCTCTTTATTCATGCCGTAACCGCCGGTGGCTAGTACAACAGATTTGGCACCTAACATATTGTAACCTGAGTGCTTGCCGTGTACGACGACGCCGATGATACGCTGCTCATCGTCTACAACTAGTTTCACCGCCCGTGAATTGAGACGGGTGTCAACTTGGTTCTTTTCTGCGGCTTTGCGCAGTACGTCTATGATATGTGGGCCCACGCTCAAACCGCCAGATGGTCTGTGGGTTCTGTCTACCCGAGCACCGCCTGAGCGTTTCAGATCGTCCATATTGGCGCCGAGAGATTCTAGCCATTTGATGCCATCTGCTGACTGTTCAGCTAATATTTTTACTAGCTTGGGATCGTTGGCGTAGCGGCCGCCTTTCATTGTGTCTTCTATGTACCAGTCGACTTTGTCGTCAACCTTGTGAGCGGTTTGTTGCTTGGTGCCTACAGCATTATAACCGCCGGCAGCTAGCATAGAGTTACCGCCAGAGAAGGGGGCTTTTTCAAGCAAAATCACCTTGGCACCGGCGAGTTTTGCACTGATGGCGGCATTGTAGCCAGCACTACCTGCTCCGATAACTATCACATCAGTGCTTTCTTTAGGGCCTTTGGCGATGGCTTGTTTAATTTTTTCCTGATCCCATTCTTTATCCCAAGCCGGTTTGGCTTTTACATCGGCAAAAGGCATTGGCTCGTGGTCAAAAGAGTGACATTCGTTGCAGTAGAACTTAGGTTCTTCATGCCCTTTGTGGCAGCTGGTACAGGCAATGTCTCCTAGGTGAGAACCATGCGGATCAATTTCCAGAGCGGCATTTTTTAGCTCGTTGTAGTCACCGTGACAGCTGCGACATTGTTGATTTTCATGGCTTTCACTGTCGTCAATTTTTTTAGGTGACACGTGGCAGGTTTTGCAGCCGTCAAAGCTGTCACTGTGGAATTTACCGAGATCTTGTGTTGCTGCCTGCACTCCGGCTGTGCCGAAAAGACAGCAGGCTAGCAGGCCGCTTAAATAAGTGAGTTTCATATTGCTCCCAAAAATATTCGTTGTTGGTTTCACTTATTAGCATGCGTAAATAATTTTTAAAAAAAGGTGACAGGATTCAAGTTTGACACTTTGTTTTTAATTGTTTAAATGGCTTTAAATTTTTCTTAATTTACTGTTTCACCTTCCCTTAATTATCTTTCAAATTTATTTAAAATGGTGGTTTTGTTATAGCTGTGTGATCTGCCTAATACTCAAGCTTATAAAAAGGTTCTTATCATGATTGGGTGTTAAACCATTTTTCACTTAATAACATAAAGAGACGAGATGATGAATTTAAGCAAAATGATTATTGCCGGTGGGATTTGCACCCTCTTCCCCATGGTCTGCCAGGCTTCCCCCGAGTTCTATGGCCGAGCTTGGCTGGGCATGAGCCATTCAGATACGGGTGTGTTGTCGGATCGGAAAGATAACGGTGCGAACATTGAAAATTATGCATCATTTATCGGCATTAAGGGGAAAGAAAAGCTCAGCGGTGATATTAATATTATTTATGTGGTGGAGTTTGGTAATAACGGTGGTTATTTTAATTCTTCTTCGCTTTTTAAACCCCGAAATACGTACTTAGGTGTTGAAAGTCAATTTGGTACTTTAGTCGTTGGTCGAAATGATACTGTATTTAAAAAGACTGAAGGTAAAATCGATTTGTTTAATATCACTTCAAGCGACATGGCAAAACTTATCGCTGGGAATGATCGTCTGGGTGATACGGCAACCTATTATTCGCCAAAATGGTCAGGGGTACAGCTGGGCGTAAGTTATCAGTTTGCTGACAATCTGCCTGCTAAAAATGACTCAGCCGGTAATTATGCACTGAGTTTGACTGCCGGTGATGCCAAATTGAAACAGCAAGCCTGGTATCTAGCGTTGGCATATGCCGATAATCTCAATGCATTAGATGCGGTTAGAGCCGTTGTTGGTGCTCGCGTTGCTGGTGCTAAGTTGGGATTTATGTATCAGCACTCCGAGTCGCAAAAATATCAAAATCTCAAAGGCAACAGTATGCTCGCTAGTATGGAGATTCCTTGGCAGCAATACAGTTTTAAGGCGCAGTATCTATTTGACCAATCGGGTAATGGTAAGGTGGTCTCTAACTTAGCCAATAAGGCAAGTGTGACAGACACCTCTAGTTGGCAAGCGTCTTTAGGCTTTGATTTTAGAGCTTCCAAACAGACCACATTTAGCTTGATTACCACTTATCTGAATGGCGATTTCACCGATGCCGCCGGTTACACTGAGTATGACGATCAGCTAGTGACTCTGGCGATGAAACACTTATTCTAAATCACAGTATTTACGCCTGATACCCGAGTCTCAAGTAGACTCGGTTTGATCAAGTTTTTTCAGAAACAGGGTTGCTACAATAGAGCAATTCCATTCGAAGTGATTCCCTGATGAAGATAACTCTTAAACAATTGCAGGTATTCAAGAATATCCATGCCGAAGGGCAGATCTCTCGTGCGGCCAAAAAACTTCATATGTCGGTGCCTGCGGCCAGTATGGCACTCAAAGAGTTGGAGTCTGCGCTGGGGGGGCGTTTGTTTGAACGTAGTGCAAATGGCTTACAGCTCAATCCTCAGGGGGAGTTGTTGCTACCTTATGCCAATGGGATGTTGGCTTCTGAACAGCAGATAGAGCAGTTATTTCGAGCCAGCGCGAATGGGGTATGCGGCACCTTAACTGTTGGGGCAAGTAAAACAGCGGGAAACTATGTGTTGTCGCGGCGTTTACCCGTATTTCATCAGTGTTTTCCTGCCACTGGAATTCGCTTAATGATAAAAGACTCTAGCCACCTAGAAAGGATGGTATCGGAGCGTGAGCTGGATCTGGCTTTTGTTGATGCTAAGCCGTCGTCGGTTAATCTGCATTGCGAGCCATGGCTAAGAGATAGAATTTGCATTGTTTGTGGTGCCGACAATCCATTGGCAAGGGAGTTAGTTGATACTGAGCGCTTATCTCGAGAGGTCTGGTATTTGGATGAGAGTGCCACGGTTTCCAGAGTTAGGGCTATGCAGTTACTCAACAGCTCAGGTATTGTGCCCTCACAAACTATCACTATGGGAACCTTAGGGGCTATCAAAAGAGCGACTGCCACAGGGTACGGAGTGAGTATCTTGCCCTATATGGCGATCGATGCCGAATTAAGCCGTGGAGATTTAGTGGAGCTGGATCTGCAAGGTTGGGAGTTTGAGCGTAATTACTGGGTTATTCGTCGTGTCGAGGAGGCGCTTGCGCCGCTGCCTGCTAATTTCCTTGAGTTCATGCTGAATCAAAGTGAGCTCGGTGAGTAGCTGTCTATATGATTCAAACTGACTTTCAGCTATTTGGTATTTTGTGTCTTATCCTCGGGGTTATTTTCTATACCAGTGGTTTGCCCAGTCCTTTCTGGCGGCGTTGTTATAAGATTGTGCCCGTGATGGTGGCTTGTTATTTCGTTCCCTCCCTTCTTAACAGCTTAGACTTGATCGCGGTTGAAAATTCTCAGCTACCTAAGTTTGCCATCGATTATCTTATGCCTATGTGTCTGGTGTTGCTGCTGCTTGGATTAGATATTGGCAGCATTTGGCGCTGCGGCGGTAAGTTGCTGTTACTTTTCTTTATTGGCAGCTTAGGGATCTTTGTGGGTGGGCCATTCGCACTGTGGTTGGTAGGATATATGCAGCCTGAACTTTTGCTTACGCAGGGAGAGGATAGTCTTTGGCGTGGCATGGCGACCTTGGCTGGCAATTGGGTAGGTGGCACAGCCAATCAGATGGCAATGAAAGAGCTATTTAACGCCGGTGACGGAATTTTTGCGGTTTTCGTTACCGTGAATGTGGTGTTGTCGGGAATTTGGATGGCAGTGCTGTTGGCTCTGGCTCCCCATGAAGCGACGCTCAATCGCTGGCTTCGAAGTCGAGAACCGCAAGTGACTTTATTGACAAATTCCCTGCCAGAGAGACAGTTAGCACAAGGATATCACTGGACGTTAATCTTTTGCCTGCCACTAATACTCGGTGGCTTAGCTCACTGGGGGGCAGACTGGACCGCGCAGCAGATTGTCCATTACTGGCCTATGGCTAGTTCTTATCACCTACATACTCCGTTTATCTGGCTAGTTGTTTGGTTGACAACGGCTAGCGTTGTCTTGTCGCTTACACCTGCGCGTCGTTTAGCAGCCTATGGCGCTGACAGAGTTGGCAATGCCAGTCTCTATCTTATGCTGGCCATCATGGGGCTGAAGATGGATATTGGCATGCTTTGGTCATTGCCATGGTTTTTTGTTATTGGCGCGATTTGGTTGTTGGTACATGTCCTCTTGTTATTGCTGGCAACAAGAGTTATGAGATTACCCTTTGGTTATTTAGCCATTGCTAGTCAGTGTAATTTGGGCGGGGCGGCTTCGGCGCCAGTGGTGACCAGTGCCTATCGTCAGGCATTAGTGCCTTTGGCTGTGTTGATTGCTGTATTTGGGTACGCTTGGGCTAACTTTATTGCTTGGGCCTGTGGCCAGTGGTTGAAACAGATTTGATTTCGACGAATGCATCTCTATGGGCTGTGCAGTTATGAATACAGACGTGGCTGGAGATTGGATAAAACTGAAAGGTGTCTAGGAAATGGGTGGCGATTCATTTGGCTGTCAGACTCAGGCACACACCTCTTCTCCCTAAGGACCAGAGCCTCGACGGGAGTGTCTCTCCTTGCTTGGAGCTATCCTAATTGCGACAAACTAGCGTTTTGGGTTGTGTAAGGCCTTGTTTCGATAATTGCCCGGCGTGATGCCTATGACTTTCTTGAACTCTCGTATGAAGTGAGCCTGGTCGTAGAAGCCGGCGTGATAGCCGATGTCGGTAAGTGACTTGCCGGTGTCATGCCTGAGTAGCTCCTTGGCATAGGCGGTGCGCTGTATGATGCTGTAATTTTTCGGCGTCATGCCTACATCTTGCAGGAATAGACGCTCCAGCTGGCGCTGGCCGATATCTAGCTCGCTTAATAAGTGGCGCAGCTCTCCCTGGCCTTTCTGTCTGGTGATCCAGTTTAAGGCGTGCCTCATCCTAGATTCACTGGCATCAATCATTGACTCTCTGGCTACCAGATAGTGCAGCAATCTGTTTTCTAGCAGGGCAATTCGCGTCGGCGCCGTTGGCAGCGCGGCCAGGCGCTCGGTCAACTCATCGCCCAGTAGCGCAAGGGATAGATCGGCTGGCGTCAGGTTTTGCCCTAGCATCTCCGACAGGGGGGCATTTAGGAAGGCGCGTCCGCTACCGGGCCAGAAGCGCACCCCTAAGGCATCTACCTTGCCCGACAGTTCCAGTTTGGTGCTTTGCCTCGTGGGCCCCGTCACCAGGCAGTGGGCACCGTGTTGCTTGCCATCGAGGTGAATCGGCGCGCCGAAGTTGAAGATGATGCCACTACCGCCCTCAGGATGCATAAACTCTGTCGACAGCGACTCAGGTCCCGCAGCCCTAACAATGTGCCAGTAACACTGGATATAGGGCTGAAGCGCAACGCAGGGGAGAAAGCGCTGAAAACCAAGGTGTGCCAAGGTTGGCATATTAATCTGCTCCATTAACCTTTCTGTCCAGTTTATCTGTGCATGGATGGCGGTAAAAGCGAGTCGTTCCCTTCGAATCTTAATGAAATGTCGAAATTTTACAATTCGCATTTCCCAGATTTACATAAGATGCCTTTAGCCGCGATATCTGCCAAATCAACTTGAACTTGTGATCTTGTCAGGTTTAACCCTTTGGCCTGCGGCTTTCATTTAGCATCATCGAATATGGGAACCCAGCATGAAACTCCAAACAATTAACCCCTTCAAGTGGCTAACCGTCAGCCTGTCCACCCTGCTGCTGTCCACGGCGTTTTTGGGGCAGGCGTTGGCAGAAGATGATTATGCCGCCGAAGGGGAGAGAAGGGCCAAGCTTGCCGGCAGCGAACTGCTTGGTACGCCCGCGCCACGGCGCCAGCTGACCACCTTAGCCGGGGACAAGATTAACCTTGGCGAGCTGTATGGCAACAAGCCTGTATACATCAAGTTTTGGGCGACCTGGTGCGTCCCTTGCCGCCAGCAGATGCCCGGATTTGAAAAGATCTATCAAGAATATGGCGACAAGCTGCAGGTGATTGCCGTAAATACAGGGATCAGTGACGACAGTAATTCAGTCGGTGCCTTTGTAAAGAAGACAGGCCTCAAGATGCCGGTGACCATAGATGACGGCTCCCTGGCGCGGGCCTTTAAGTTACGGGTGACGCCGCAGCATTTCTTGATCGATAAGAATGGCCGCATCGCCTACGTTGGACATCAGGATGACGAGGCGTTTCATCAGGCATTGGAGCAGGTTATCGCCGGGACTCCTTCCAGTGGTTCTGCTGTCGCAGGAGAACTCGCAGAGCCAACCTCGGTTTCTGAGCCTGCATCCGGTTACGAGCTAGGTGCAGAGGTGACCTCTATGACATTGAGGGCGCTCGATAACAGTGACTACCCTTTGCCGTCGCCGGTGCGCCACGGCAAGGCAACCGGACTCGTGTTCTTCGCCCCTTGGTGTGAGTGGTACCTGGCAGAGTCCGAGCCCAAGACGGCCAAGTCTTGCCAGTTGGTGCGGGAGCGGGTCGAGCAGTTTACCGCCGATCTGGCTGCCGATGATACCACAGCAGAGAACGCCACAGCAGACAACGCCGTCCAGTGGCTGCATCTCTCCAGCAACCTCTGGTCCACCCAGGACGATCTGGTCGAGTATCAGAGCAACTATCACACTCGCTTACCCATAGTCTTCGACGAGGATGGCAGCCTGTTCGAGCGATTCGGCGTTACTCAGCTGCCGACTATCGTCTTTATCGATGAGACGGGCAAAATCACCGAAAAAGTTAGCCTGCGGGCTCCCGACTTTACCGAGCGCCTCGAGTCGCTGCTCGCCGACCTAGAACGCAAATAAATCACGCGCTTGGAGTATAGGTACATGTTTAAAAACAGAACCTTATTGGTGCAAGCTGCTGCCGGATTCTGGCTAATGTTGTGTTTGGCCATTCAGGCTCAGGTTTTGCCAGCGCAGGCCATGCCAGTGCAGGCCAGTAACGAGGGCGGCCGAAAGATAACGGCATCCCTAATGCTGGAGTCCGGCGCGCCTGCGCCCGGCGCCGAAACTACGCTGGCTATCACTATGTCTCCTGCAGCAGGTTGGCACGGCTACTGGATTAACCCAGGGGATGCCGGCTTTCCATTAAAGATGCAATGGCAGCTGCCTGACGGGGTGACGGTCGGCGAGCTGCAATATCCGGCGCCCGCGCAGTTGCTGACCAGCGGTCTGATGAATTACATCTACCACGGCGACTATGCCCTGTTGGCACCGCTGCACATAGACGAAGATCTGCCGCTCGGCAGCCTTATCACATTGACTGCGGATCTTAGTTATCTGGTATGCAGTCCCAAGCTGTGTCTTCCAGAGCAGCAGCGTCTTCATAAGCAGTTCAGCGTAGGGGATGGCGGCGCGACTCAAGAGGTTCGCGAGACCTTCGATGGCTGGCGCCAACAACTGCCAAGGCCGATTGTGGCCAGCGCCGAGTTTAGCATTCAAGATGGGCAATTTGCGTTGTCACTCCCTCTGCCCGAGTCTGTCCAGCTGACTGACACTGCCCAGCTGACTGACGTTGCCCATCTCTACCCAGAGGTGAACGGGGTGATTTCAAACACGGCGCCGCAGAACTTTATCAGAAAGGGCGATCGCCTCTTGATGACGACTGCAGCCGGTGATGGCGATGGCTATGGCTATGGCGAGGGAGATATCAGTGACTTTTATGGGGTGATCACCCTAAATGAGTCGCTGGCCGTCAGATTCAGGGCAGTTCGGCAGCCGGAAGGCGCCTTGGCGTTTCCAACCTCATCGGCCTTGACGGCTCAGGTCGCAGTGCCAACCCAAGAGGACTATTCAATTGCCGCTATACCGCCAGAGTCGCCCGGCAATCCGCTGGTCACAGCTGCGGTGGCGGTATTTGGCGCCGTGTTGGGCGGACTCTTGCTGAATCTGATGCCCTGTGTCTTTCCCATTCTCAGCTTGAAGGTGCTCAGCCTGACTAACTTGGGGGACGAGCGGACAGCCAAAACAGGCGCATTGGCCTATACCCTGGGAGCCGTGTTGGTGTGCGTCCTACTGGGCGCGCTTATCTTGATGCTTAGGGCGTTTGGCCATCAGGTGGGCTGGGCGTTTCAGCTGCAGCGTCCTGAGATCATAGTGGCACTCATCCTGCTGATGATGACCATAGGGCTCAATCTGGCCGGTTTGTTTGAGTTGGGTACCCTGAGCTCTGGAAGCAAGCTGCAACAAAAGCCCGGGCCTGCTGGAGATTTTTGGACCGGCGTACTGGCCGCCTTTGTGGCGACACCTTGCACCGGTCCCTTCATGGCGACGGCCCTAGGTGCAGCCATGTTGCTGCCGACCAGTGTCGGTCTTATGGTGTTCGCCGGTTTGGGATTGGGGATGGCCTTGCCTTTCTTGCTGGTGGGTTTCATTCCGGCGCTGCGCAAACGCATGCCAAGACCCGGCGCCTGGATGCTGACGGCAAAACGCTGCTTTGCCGTGCCCATGTTCTTGACGGCCTTGGGGTTGGTATGGGTATTGATGCAGCAAGCTGACAGCGGCTATCTGTTCATCGCCTTGCTGCTGGTGCTTTTGTTGAGCCTGGCACTATGGCTGATGGGGCTGTTGCAACGCTCGGGTCGCCACCGCCCCTGGTGGCCGCTGGTGCCGATCGTCATCCTTGTTGGCGGCACTCTGATGATTGCGGCGCCCGGAGGCAGCAATCATCTCGGAGCGAACTCGGCGACGAGTACTGAGATGAAGGCTGGTGCAGAGGCTGCGGCTGAGTCTGAGGCAGTACGCCCTCTGGCGTTCGATGAGGCTAGCCTATCGGCCCTGGTCAAGCAGCAGGATGTGTTTGTGTATTTCAGCGCCGACTGGTGTTTAACCTGTCAGGTTAATGAGAGGGTGGCCATCGAGCGTCAGGAGACCCAGGCGGCCTTCGCCCGCGCAAATACGGCTGTGATGCTAGGCGACTGGACCAAGGGCGATCCGGCGATCACCCGCTTTCTGGCAAAAAATTGGCGCTCAGGAGTGCCGCTGTATCTCTGGTACAGCAAGGGCAATCCAGCGCCACAGGTGTTGCCGCAACTTTTGACCCCTTCGCTGCTGATAGAGAAAGCCAGCGCAGGAGGCTGATGTCACCAGAGCTGGCTTAGAAGCTATAGGTGACGGCTAAGCCTGCGAAGTTGAAGCGGGCGTCGTTATAATATTCGTCGGTGTCCGAGGTCTGCTCTAGCTGACCGTAGAAGAGTGAGGCCGCCCAGCGCTCGTTGATCTGGTAGGTAACATCGCCCCAGAAGGCGCTGGAATCAAAATCGGAGAGACCGGTAATGCGATAGCCCAGGCTGGCTTTGACTGCCGGAGTAAAGCGATAACCCAGCTCAGCTGCGGCCGCGGGGACGATGAACAAGTCGTTAAACTCTCCAAGATTTCCGCCCTCCAGGTCATCGAGGCGGATCCATTGATCGATCAGGCTGATACCGGCGCCGACATTCACTATCCAGTCGCTCTTTGGCATCAGGTTAAACATATAGTCGGCGGAGAGGTTCCAGCTGCGATAGGCGGCGATAACCTCGCTACCGGCGGCGTAGCGCTTGCCGTTAAAGCCGATATCCTGGTTGAGTACGCTGGTGTCTCTGGCTTCCAACGGGGTGAACCTGAAGGAGAGATATTGCTGCTTGCCCATCCCCCAGTTGACCAGTGCCGAGGCGTAGGTGTTGGGTTCACTCTCTTTGCTGAAGCCGTTAAGGTCGAAGCCGGTTTCTTGCTTGTCGCGAATATAGTTGGTGTCGGTGTCGAAGCCACCGATCATAAGGGTGTAGCTGTTATTGAGCGGCTTGTCTTGCTGGCCCCAACTATCGCTATGTACACGCTCGGCCCGTGGGCCCTTGTTACCTGCCAGCCCCGGGGTGTAGCTCAACGCCAGGCCAATATGGTCTTCCCCCAGGCTTGGGGCGATCACCAGATCTGTCTGGGCATAGGGGTCGGTAAAATAGAGGCTGGTCATCACGGCGATGGAGCCGCCGGCCAGCACATCGTCCATGTAGTGGCGGTTAGCCCAGATGCGACTGCCGCCCACGAAGGCCGCCGCCGCATAAGCCGGAATGCCGTAGGCGTTACCGTATCTGTGATGAATAAAGGCGGCGCCGGAGAAGGCCGCCGAGGTGTGACCCGAGGGGAAGGAGTTGGACTCTGTGCCATCGGGTCGCAGGCGCTCAACGCCAAACTTCAGGGTATGTGTGATGGCCGCCGTGGCTGCGACACCCTTGGTGACCTGCCAGGCGCCTTCGGTATCGCCTATCCAGAGGGCGCCGATTAGGCCCGCGGCGGGCAGGGCGATCTGCACCACATCCCCCACCTCAGAGACAGTGCCTGACTGGCCTTCGAGGATCTCACTCTTGCCGTAGGCCGTCGGTGATGCCAGGCTAGCGGCCATTAGAGTTGGGAGTAGATATTTTACGGAAGCGCGGGGAGTCATCATTTTTATGCCTTGTATTTCATCAAGATAACTATGCGTTTCAGTGTAACAGCTAATGGCGGGCTTGCTACCCAGTTGTAGAAAAAATGTGAAGATGTAACGGACTCTGGTGTGGGCGTGGGACTTGAATGTTGGAGTCAGTTGTAAGACTTGGGTGTGGAGCGTGTGCGAGGCGTGGCTATGTCTAGGGTTAGAGCCAGATATAGGGAGGCGTTAGCGGAGCAGATGCTTGCCGAGTCTGGCACTCGGCCATAGTCGTTCAAGGTAAGTCGCTCAAGGTAAGTCGCTTAAGTTAAGTCGCTTAAGTTCAGTCGCTTAAGGTAAGTCGCTTAGTCAGAACGAGAGTAAGTCGTTGGGCTAGGTGTTGAGCTGGGTGTCGAGTTAGGCTTATTTTTTTGGGGATAAAAAAACAGCCCGAGGGATTCGGGCTGTTTAGAGGCTGTGTTTAAGTCGCTCGAGGTGAACCTTAAGGGTGTGGCTGGCGTGTGCTCTGCTCACCGGTGAGGTTACGCATCAGGATGGCGCGCTCTACCTCGACTTCGGCCGGTACCGGCAGATAGACGAAGTGACCGGAACCTAGCCCTGACTCGACGCTCTCGCCCTTGCGGTTTTCCAGGTGTTCTATGGTCAGGTTGATGTTGCCCTGGGGCGTCATCAGTTCGACGCTGTCGCCGACGGAGAACTTGTTCTTCACGTCGATCTCGGCCATCCCCATGGCGTTGCGCTTGCCGGTAAACTCGCCGACAAACTGCTGGGTATCGCTGATGGAGTAGCCATAGTCATAGTTCTGGTACTCGTCGTGCACGTGACGACGCAGGAAGCCCTCGGTGTAACCACGGTGCGCCAGCCCTTCGAGCTGATACATGAGCGCAGGGTTAAACTCGCGACCAGCCGCGGCATCTTCGATCGCCTGACGATAGAGCTGGGCGGTACGGGCCACATAGTAGAAGGACTTGGTACGGCCTTCGATTTTCAGCGAATCTACGCCCATCTTGGTCAGACGCTCGACGTGCTGGATGGCGCGTAGATCCTTGGAGTTCATGATATAGGTGCCATGCTCATCTTCGAAGGCTGGCATATATTCGCCCGGACGTCCCGCCTCTTGTAGCAAGACGATCTCGCTACTTGGCGCGCCTTCGCCCAGGGTAGGGTTGTGCATCTGCACTTCGGGGTTAACCGCCACTATGTCACCGGTCTCTGTCTGCACCGCCTCGTGGGCGTCGTACTTCCAGCGGCAGGCGTTGGTGCAGGTACCCTGGTTAGGATCGCGCTTGTTGATATAGCCAGAGAGCAGGCAACGGCCTGAATAAGCCATACACAGGGCGCCGTGTACGAAGACCTCGAGCTCTATGTCTGGGCAACGCTGACGTATCTCTTCGATCTCATCCAATGACAGCTCGCGAGAGAGGATCACACGCTTGATCCCTTGTTGCTGCCAGAACTTGACCGAGGCCCAGTTGATGGCGTTAGCCTGAACAGACAGATGCACCGTTTGATCCGGGAAAGCCTCGCGCACCATCATGATAAGACCCGGGTCTGACATGATCAGCGCATCGGGCTGCATGGCCACCACAGGTTCCATATCCTTGATGTAAGTTTTGAGCTTAGTGTTGTGAGGGGCGATGTTACTCACCACATAGAGTTTCTTACCCAGGCTGTGGGCCTCTTGGATACCCGTTGCGAGGTTTTCCATCTTGAAATCGTTGTTTCTGACACGCAGGCTATATCTCGGTTGGCCAGCGTAAACCGCATCGGCGCCATATGCGAAGGCATAACGCATATTTTTTAGGGTCCCGGCAGGAGACAGCAGCTCAGGTTTAAACATCATTTCTCTCAATTAACAGGTATCGAACAAACTTGGGGCGGGCATTTTACTCAATGGGACAAGGCTTATGCAAATCAGAAGTTGTTTATTTTATCGACAGGTGTCAATGACTGACGATAAAAGCGGGCAAACAGGAGAAATTTAAGCCAATTAATAACCTATAATCTTAAACTTAGCTAAAATTACACAAATTCTTAACTGGATGGATGATTTTTACCATCACGGTTAGCAAGAGTGCTGATATACTCTCTGGCAACATCAATATGGGCATAGTTTTTTAAGGAGTTTGCATGTCTAACGAGCATCAACTACTGGTTGGGTTACTGAAAAAGTTAAAGGCAGATGCTTTGGTCTTGCCGACTTTGCCCGAGGTAGCAATGCGCGTTCAGGAGGTGGTTTCCCGCCCCGACTCCAGCCCTAAGCAGGTGGCCGAAATTATCGGTCAGGATGCCGCCATCTCGGCCCGTATGATCAAGGTGGCCAACAGCGCCATGTATAGTCGTGGTATCAAGGCTGAAAACATCAACGCGGCGGTGACCCGCATCGGCCTGACGCAGATCAAGGCGATCGCGACTTCAGTGGCCATGGAGCAGCTGTTCATCTCCACCAACGAGATGGTCTGGGAGGTGATGGACGAGGTGTGGCGTGCCTCCATCGAGGTGACCTCGGCGGCCTGCGCCCTGCTGCTTAAGTATTCTAAGACCCATAAGGGCTGTGGACTCAATTACGACACCCTGACCCTGGCGAGCCTAGTGCACAATATCGGCGCCTTGCCGGTACTGACCGAGGCCGAGGCCAATCCTCATCTGTTTACCAGCATAGAGCAACTCAGGGCGCTGGTGAGAAAGATGCAGGGGCCACTAGGTCGCGCCGTGCTGAAGAGCTGGGACTTCTCGCCCGAGGTAACAGAGGTGGTCGAGCGTTGGGCGGATCTGCCCTATCTGCCGGAGCAGGTGACCTATCTGGATTTCGTGCGCGCCGCCGCCTTCTATACCGGCGAGCTGCGCGCCGGTCACGATCTGGAGGAGCGCCTGGACGTGTTCCTTCAGCGTGGCTTACCCGTGAGCCCAGAATATCTGGGATCGGATGAATTTCTCGACAACTACCATTCGATTAAATTAAGTTATGAATAGATAAGATCTGGTCGGCAGAGTGTGCCGATCCGTCTTGTCGTTTCTTTATTTATCAAAATATTAGGGATTGTGTGACGGCAACTGAGCTGATTTGGTTAATAGTCTATCTGATAGCAATCGGCATCGCTGGTATCATCTACTGGTACTGGCATAGGCGCACTGAGCTTAAGTTTCTTAAACGTCTGGTGACCCAGCTAAGTCAGCAACATAAGGTGCGCCAGCCCCTGAATATTGCCACCATTCCCTACCGTTTTATCCCCCTGTATGTGCAGCTGCAACACCTGCTGAAACAACTACCGCCCCCAAAGGGTCGCGACAAGCTAACCGGGCTGCTCAATCGCGTTGGCCTCAAGGCTAAGTTGACCCGCAAGATGCCTCTCACCCATGGGATGTTTGTGCTTATCGATATCCACCGCTTTCGCTATGTGAATGATCTCTTTGGCTTCTCCCTGGGGGATAAGCTGCTGCAGGCCTTGGCGGAGCGCTTGGAACGGCGCATCGGCGATAAGGACATGCTGGCGCGGATGAATGAAGATGAGTTTCTGATCTACTTTAATACTCCCATGAGCGAGGCCGAGCTTATGGGGTTTCAGCAGGGACTGGCGCAGCCCATCAGTATCAAGGGAACCGTGATCAATTTGCAGCTGCAACTTGGCTATCTTGAGCTGTCATTGCACCACGCCGACGTCAGTCAGATGCTGCGGCGCCTGGATCTGGCATTGGTGCGGGCCAAGTCGGCCAGCAACTATATCGCCGCCTATCAGGAAGGGGACGATCGCAGTCAGCACAGACAGTTGACCATAGTCAGCTGTTTCCCCAAGGCGCTGGAGCAAAACGAGCTCTATCTGGTGTTTCAGCCCAAATATAATCTGGCCACAGGAGATTGTACCCATGCCGAGGCCCTGATCCGCTGGGACAGCTCTGTGCTTGGGCCTGTCTCCCCGGGTGAGTTTATTCCGCTTTTAGAGTGTGCCGGGATGATCAGCCTGCTCAGCCAGTGGGTGGTCGATCAGGTGCTGTTGCAGCAGGTGCGCTGGCAGGAGAGTGATATTCGCCTGCAGCTGGCGATCAACCTGGCGATCGACGATCTGAGCGAGAAGCAGCTGAGTGAGCGGATCATTACCCGCCTGAAGCAACATGGCCTCAGTGCTCAGGTGCTTTCTATCGAGATCACCGAGAGCCAGTTGATGACAGACATGGTGCGCACCGTGGCCGTGCTCAATCGCCTCAAGCGCGCTGGCGTCAAGGTGGCGATAGATGATTTTGGTACCGGCCACTCTTCGCTGGCCTATCTCAAACACCTGCCGGTGGACGAAGTTAAGATAGACAGAGCTTTCCTGACCGGGCTGGAGTCGGATCCACGGGCGCAGCATATCGTTCGCAGCGCCGTCGACCTGGCCAAAGGACTAGACTTTTCGGTGACCGTCGAGGGCGTCGAGCAGATGCCGGTATTCAAGCTGTTGCAGCAGATGGGGGTCGATAAGGTGCAGGGGGATATTTACGCCAAGCCGATGCGGGCGCCAGAGCTTGAGATGCATTGGCGCAAGTTAAATCGGCCGCTCTGCTAGGATTTAAGAGCTAAAAGGCTTTATTACAGTCTGATGGCCTGGTTGAAGTGACGGCCGAGCTCCTCCAGGAGGGGCGGCGTCATGGGGCAGAGCTGCCTCGCCTTGTTCATGCATACCATCTCGATATGGGCGGTCACCGCCGGCTTGGTGCCCTTGGGGCGCCAGATCTCCTGCTGCCATACGGTGCGATACTTGCTCTCGAAAAAGAAGCGGGTACGCACATCCACCACGTCGGCAAATTCAACCCCTTCATGGCAGAGCATGTCGCTGCGATAGACGGCAAAACCCAGGCCGTGCTGCTGCCAGAGGGCTGCCAGTCGCTCGGCGCCGATCACATGCTCGCGGGCCCGTTCGAAATATTTCAAGAAGTTAGGATGGTACACCACGCCGGAAAAGTCGGTATCTTCGTAGTAGATCTGCACCGGAAAATGAAAGGTAGGGCTGAACTTATCGTCTGGCTTCATCTGGAGTCTGGGCTAAATAAGAGAGGCGACAGCATAGCATACTCTCGCTCTGTCATGGCACGACTTGTTGGCGAGTGGTGTGTTAAGGCTCTATTTGCTGGCGATCGCCTGTAGGCTGTTCATTATGCTCTGATAGCTGCCGTCTTGCTTAAGGGCCTTGAGGCCGAGATCTAGCTTGTCGGCAAACAGCTGGGCGTTGGGACGCTGCTTGGAGAAGGCCACATAGAGGTCGCCGGTATGATTATGCACGCTGCGGCTAATCACCTTGCCGACCCCCATCTGACCAAGATACTGATTGGCTACCTCGTCGTACATGATGGCGGCATCGATGCGGTTGAGCAGCAACAGGTTGATCAGCTGATTGTGATTGTCCACCTCGACTAATTTGAGCTGTTTAAGCTCAGACAGCTCATCACCATATTCATAGCCCTTGATGATGCCGACAAGCAACCCCAGGGGCAGATGCCATTTGTCCTCTGCCTGCAGCGGATGGGCATTATTCTGATAGAAGGAGGCCGATGTGGTGAACAGGGGGATCTGGCCGAAGACAAACTCCTCCTGGGTCTTACGCTCTTTGTGCAGATTAAAGACACCATCTACTATGCCTTGCTTGGTCATCACCACGCCGCGGGCATAGGAGACCACCAGACTGTCGACATCGACATTGACCCGGGCAAACGCCTGCTTGACCAGACGATGGGACAGGCCTTTGCCATAGGGATCGGCAAAAGGCGCCCAGTTATCTTCGGCGGCCAGCTTGACCTTGAGCGGCGCCGACGGGCTGCCGGCCGAGGCCATATTCAGCTCCTGGCCAGTGACGGTGAGGCTAAAAAGCGCCAACATGAGTGTCAGGCCTGAGGTGAGGTGATTGATTTGCCGAGATAAGCTGGGGTGCAACATTAGATTCCTTGCAGCGGTCGCGTCCTTATGTTGCCCATGATAAGGGGTTTTCGAGGGAGATCAACTGCATTGCTGCGGCTGACGGAGTGTTTTTTGTAGCATTCGAGCTACATCTGTGCGTAGCTTAGGCGATTTAGGCTATAGCGCGGTGCTTAGGCGGTGATTTGTATGGCTGACAAGGGGTTAGCGGGATAGGGGAGAGGCGTTCAAAATCATTAGCTTATTATGATTTAGTGGGTTTTTTTTTCGGGGCTTCTGCTACACTCTGAATGATGTTATCAGGTTGATAATAAAAAACTTAGCCTCGAGAAAATTTAAGCCTTGTATGAATCAAGATACATTATTTTCGCTCTCTCAAAATGCCGCGCTCTTGTTGATCATGGTATTTATCTACGACGCGGTGCCGCGGCACCATCGTAGCGAGTATTTTTTGTTGTGGCGCCTCATCATGGGGGCGGTGATAGGCGGCGTGACCGTGCTGACCATGATGACTTCCTGGGAATATCAGCCCGGGGTCTTTATCGATACCCGCTCTGTGGTGTTGGCCATCAGTGGTCTCTTCTTCGGCGGCCTGCCCACCTTCGTCGCCGCTGCTGTGGCCTGTGCCTATCGCCTGTTCCAGGGGGGCGATGGCATGCTGGTCGGGGTGACAGTGATTCTGGTCTCCGCCCTGTTTGGTAGCCTGTGGCGCTACTATCGCAAGACCACCATCGCCGATCTCGGCTTTATCGAGTTGTATCTGTTTGGTTTCCTGCTGCATTTCTCGACCCTGTCGCTGCTGTTTATTCTGCCCTTTTCCATGTTTGTCGATCTCCTGGTGCAGATCGCTCTGCCTGTGATGCTGATTTTTCCCATAGTGACGGCCCTGCTGGGCATGCTGCTGGCCAGGCGGCTGGAGGTGGAGCGGGACGCCAAGATCCAGCTACAGGATGACTTTATTTTTCGCTCGCAATTTAACGTCGGCAACATGGGGATCGCCATCACCTCAGTGGATCAGCATTGGATCAAGGTCAATCCTCGCCTGTGTAAGATGCTCAAATATTCCGAGACAGAGCTGCTCAACCGCACCTGGACCGAGCTGACCTATTTCGAAGATCTTAAGGCGGATATGACCCAGTTCCAGCGCATGTTAAAGGGGGAGATAGATGCCTATGAGATGGATAAGCGCTTCGTCGCCAAAGATGGGGAGATCGTCTATACCCACCTGACGGTGGCCTGTCGCCGCAACCATAACATGGTGGATATGGTGATCGCCGGCCTTATCGACATCACTGAGCATAAGCGGGCGGAGATGGCGATGCGCACCAGTCAGGAGCGCCTGGCCTTGGTGCTGGAGAGCAGCGATCTTGGCATGTGGGACTGGGATATCAAGAGTAACGAGACCAAGCGTAATCCCTGGTGTGCCAAGGTGCTTGCCTGCGACCTCGAAAGACTTAATCGCGACAGCCGTATCTGGATTGATGCCATCCATCCCCAGGACAGGATGGCGGTGCTTAACTCCATCGACCGTCACCTTAAAGGGGAGACCCAGAAACATTACATCGAATACCGGCTGATTAGCCTCAGCGGCGAAGAGCATTGGATCTTGGACACCGGCAAGGTGGTCAGCCGTGACCGTAATGGCCTGCCGACCCGCATGTGCGGTGTGCACTCGGACATTACCGAGCAGAAGAAGGTGCAGGAGTCGCTGGAGCTGGCGGCCTCTGTGTATAACAACTCCAGTGAAGCCATGAGCGTACAGGATCACAAGGGGCATATCATCACCATCAACGCTGCCTTTACCGCGATTACGGGGTATAGCCAGGAGGAGGCGCTGACGCAAAACATCCGCATATTGCAGAGTTCCCGCACCCCGAGAAGCCAATACGATGAGATGAACAATGCCATTCGCGATACCGGCTATTGGCAGGGGGAGCTGTGGATCAAGAACAAGAGTGGCGAGGAGTATATGGTCTGGTTGACCATCAATACCATCTTCGACCAGCACGGCCAGGTGTACCGTAGGGTGGCGCTCTTCTCCGACATCACCGAGAAGAAAGAGGCGGAGCATATCATCTGGAAACAGGCCAATTACGACCCCCTGACCGGCCTGCCCAATCGCCGCATGTTGCTTGAGTACCTCAATACCGAGATATTGCGTATCGATCGTAATCATAGCCACTTTGCCCTGATGTTCCTGGATCTGGACTTCTTCAAGGAGGTTAACGACACCCTGGGCCATGATATGGGAGATCTCTTGTTGCAGGAGACCGCCAAGCGGCTCAAGGGCTGCATCCGTGAGTCGGATGTTGTGGCGCGCCTGGGGGGCGACGAGTTTACCGTAGTGCTCTCGGGGATCGACTCCCCCAGCGGCGTCGAGCGGGTGGCCCAGAGCATACTGGAGCGCATCGCCGAGCCCTACAGCCTGGGGGATGAGACCGCCTACATCAGCGCCAGTATCGGCATTACCATCTATCCCGACGATGCCACCAGTATCGAGGGGCTGCTGAAACATGCGGATCAGGCGATGTACGCCGCCAAGGAGCAGGGACGCAACCGTTTCCATTACTTTACCCCCTCGATGCAGGAATACGCCCGCTATCGCATGGCGCTGATCAAAGATCTGCGTAACGCCATCAATCGCAAGGAGTTTGATCTCTTCTACCAGCCTATCGTCGACATGAACAAACAGGGGGTCTACAAGGCGGAGGCGCTGATCCGCTGGGTGCATCCCCAACGGGGACTGGTCTCGCCGGGTGAGTTTATTCCTGTGGCGGAAGAGACTGGGCTTATCAACGAGATAGGTAACTGGGTATTTGAGAAGGCCGCTCAGCAGAGCGCCCGCTGGCGAACTCAACATGGCGTCGAGATCCAGATCAGCATCAACAAGTCGCCGATCCAGTTCAGGGACGAGGGTGACACCTTCAGCGACTGGCTGGCGTTGCTACGGCATCTCGAGCTATCCAGCAACGCCATCTGTGTCGAGATCACCGAAGGTCTGCTGCTGGATGCCTCCATGGGGGTGACCGACAAGCTGCTGGCCTATCGTGACGCCGGTATTCAGGTGTCTCTGGATGATTTCGGTACCGGCTATTCGTCGCTGGCCTATCTGAAGAAATTCGACATAGATTATCTCAAGATCGATCAGTCCTTTACCCGTAATCTCGAATCCGACAGCGACGGTGTGGCCCTGTGTGAGGCGATCATAGTGATGGCCCACAAGCTGGGGATCAAGGTGATCGCCGAAGGGGTGGAGACCCAGTTCCAGCACGATATCCTGGCTAGCGCGGGATGTGATTTTGCCCAAGGCTATCTCTACTCCAAGCCTGTCTCCCTACCGGAGTTTGAGCGCCTCTATGTTAACCCCGAGGCGCGCTAGCCTTTGCAGTGAAGATAGCATTACCTTTATGGGGCGCTTTTTGCTAGACTCCGCGCTCACTTTTTGTCTGCTCGCAGGTTGCCCATGAATTTCGATGCCCTCCCGTTAGACCCCTTACTGGCCCAGGCGGCTAAGGCCTGCGGCTACGAGACCCTGACCCAAGTTCAGGCCAAGGTGATCCCCACGGCCCTTGCCGGGCGGGATCTGATGGCCTGCGCCCAGACCGGAACCGGTAAGACGGCGGCCTTTAGCTTTGTGTTGTTGCAGCGCCTGCTCAATCAGCCAAGAGATAATGGGCAGCTCAGCGCCCTGATCCTGACTCCAACGAGAGAGCTGGCGATCCAGGTGGCAGACAGCATCAGTCGCTACAGCCAGTTCACCGAGCTGACCACTCTGGCCGTCTATGGCGGCGCCAACATCAATCCCCAACGCAAGGCCTTGGCGAGAGGCGTCGATATTCTGGTGGCCACGCCGGGTAGGCTGTTCGATCTCTTGAGCCAACACGACTTGAGCCTGCAGACGGTTGATCAGCTCATTGTCGATGAGGCAGATCGCATGCTCGACATGGGATTTGTGAGGGATAT
Source organism: Shewanella halotolerans (assembly GCF_019457535.1). Lineage (NCBI taxonomy): Bacteria > Pseudomonadati > Pseudomonadota > Gammaproteobacteria > Alteromonadales > Shewanellaceae > Shewanella > Shewanella halotolerans. Next base: position 1,321,391 of record NZ_CP080417.1, read on the forward strand.
CGAGCGCACCAAGCGGCTGTTGTGCGTGTCTCACTCGACCATGTTGTTCTCGGCCACCTTTACCCCAGAGGTGAAGACGTTGGCCACCAAGATGCTGGATAACCCTGAGTGGATCAATGTGACCAGCGCTAGTAGCGGGCCGCAGATCGAGCAGAAGGTCTACTCCCTAGATGCAAGGCGTAAGGCGGAGCTGCTGGCCGAGCTTATCGGTCGCAATAATTGGCAACAGGTGCTGGTGTTCGTCAACACCAAGGAGAGCGCCGAGCGCCTGCACCGCGAGTTGAAGCTCGATGGCATCAAGAATGCGGTGTTTCACGGGGATAAGACCCAGGGCGCGCGCAACCGGGCGCTGGAGCAGTTTAAGGCCGGCGAGCTGCGGGTGCTGGTGGCAACAGATGTGGCCGCCCGCGGCCTGGATATCACCGCGCTGCCCTTAGTGATCAACCTAGAATTGCCCGATGAGCCTCAGGATTATGTGCACCGCATCGGCCGTACCGGCCGCGCCGGTCTTAGCGGCGTCAGTATCTCCTTCGTCGCCAAGCAAGATGAAACAGCACTCGAGGCGATCGAGGCTCTTATCGGCAAGGCCTTGCCACGTGAGGTACAGCCCGGATATGAGCTGGGGGCGCCGCTACCGGCCAGGTATCGCGAGCTCGACACCAGAGTTACCTCTAAGGCGGCTCAGCCTAAGCATGGCAAAGGGCAGAAGTTCGGCGGTCAGGATAATCGAAGAGGCCAGAGTCGCACTAAGGCGCCCCAGCGCAAGGCTAGTAGTGACAAGGCTGGTAATAACAAGGCGAGACGCCCATCGAGTGATAAGGGCTTTCGGGGCAAGCGCTAGCAGGTTAAGCGAGGCCTGCTGAAAAGGATTGCAATCTCAGGCTCGCCCTCTACACTGGGGGCGATTTTTCAGTGCGGAGCCGCCAATGATCCTCAAGCCCATCCCTACCCATGTCGTGACAGGTTTTCTCGGTGTGGGAAAAACCAGTTTTATCCAATACCTGCTCGCCCATAAGCCAGCCGATGAGACTTGGGCCGTGCTGGTGAACGAATTTGGCGAGATAGGCATAGACGGTGAGCTGCTCAAGAGTGAGGGCGGTGATGTCGCCATCAAAGAGGTGGCGGGAGGCTGCTTATGCTGCGCCGCCGGGGTGCCAACTCAGGTGGCGGTCAATCAGCTTATCGCTAAGGCGAGGCCTGATCGTCTGTTTATCGAGCCCACTGGGCTGGGCCATCCCAAGGCTATCGTCGAGACCCTGAGCCAGGGGCATTTCAAGCCGGTGTTGTCGATGCGAGCCAGTCTCTGTCTGGTGGATCCCAGAAAACTCGAGGACCCGCGTTACCTCGAGAGCGAACTGTTTACCGAACAGCTGCGTATCGCCGATCTTATCCTGGCCAACAAGATGGATCTGGCAAGCCTGGCCGACTTGCAGCAGCTAGAGGCCTATTTGAAGCAGCAATCCATCACTGCCGAGGTGTTGCCGGTGCAAGTGGCGCAGCTTCTCTCGGAAAATGAAACCAGCCTGTATCAATATCTTGAGAAGCACTATTTTGCGCGGCATACCGCCTGGCGCGTTAGCAAGCCTGCAGCCTCGACAGGCTCCTCGCTATTAGGCAGTCGGCCCGCGATGCCCTTCGATGACGCGGATGATAGGCGTAAACTATCGATTGCAGAGCTGGCATTTGATGAGCAGGGGATCTACCGCGCCAGCAATCGGCATGAGGGCCGTTATACCCTGGGCTGGGTGTTCGACTGTCGCTATGAGTTTGACTTCGAGGCTCTGGTGGCCTGGGTAAAGGCGCAAGATTGTCTGCGCCTCAAGGCGGTGATGATAACGGGCGATGGGATCGCGGCCTTTAACTATGTGGACGGTCAACTCGGCGTGATGGAGCTGGATGATAGCTTGGATTCACGCCTGGAGATGATAGCCGATAAGCCGCTGCCCCAGGCCGAGATTGAGCTGGCGCTGCTCTGTCTAACTAAACGCCTGCCTATCTAAACGTCTCGCTATCTGATATCTTCGCTCTCCAATAGCCGTTTGTGTGTAGAATCAACACACTATCAACAACCATGATAGAGAACTTTTCCGAAAATCATGACCGAGCATCATGCCGCGCACCAAAGTGATGAGCACTCAGATCTAGCCACAGCCCCCATCCCTAAGCTGGTGTGGCGCTACGCCATTCCCACCATACTCTCCATGGTGGTGACCGGCGTCTATGTGGCCATCGACGGCATGTTTGTCGGTCATTACCTTGGCGAGGTGGGCTTGGCGGGCATGATGCTGGCCTATCCCGTGGGGGCGATCCTCTACGCCGTCGGCGCCTTGATAGGTATGGGCGCCGCCTCTCTGGTGTCGATAAACCTGGGGCTAAAAGATGTCGCTAGGGCAAGGCACCTGCTGGGTAACGCCTTCACCCTCTGCCTGCTGGCGGGAACAGGCCTGGCCCTGCTGGGTACCCATTGGAGCCAGACCATTCTCATCTGGCTCGGGGCCGAAGGGGAGGTGCTGGCCAGCGCCGAGCAATATCTGTTTTGGTATTTTGCCCTCGGGGTCTTTCCCGTGCTCGCCATCGCCTTTACCGCCTTGCTGCGTAACGATGGCCGCCCCGGCTTCGTCACCCTGGTGCTTATCTTCTCGGGTTGTTTGAACGTGTTATTGGATTGGCTGCTGATCGTCGTCTTTCCCTATGGCCTGGCGGGCGCCGCCATCGCCACCATGATCTGTCAGGCCTTCACCGCGCTCGCCTGCCTGCAGCATTTCTTCACCAAGCGCACGCGATTGGGGATCAACTGGCAGCAGATGCGTCTGAACCTGGACCATTGCAGCAACATCCTCAGGGTCGGCGTGCCAAGCTTCTTGATGAACCTCTACCTCTCCATCGTCCTGACCCTGCATAATATGGCGTTTCTCTGGGTAGGCGGCCCTATTCATGTGGCGGCCTATGGGGTGGTGAGCTACGCCGAGGCGCTGTTTTACCTGATTTTCGAGGGGATAGCTTTTGGTACCCAGCCCCTGTTTAGCTTCAACACCGGGGCGAAGCGTTTCGACAGGGTGTTCGAGACCCTGAGACTGGTCATCATCATGACCCTGGTGACCGCGCTTGCGGGCGTCGCCTTCATCTACTGGGCGCCAGAATATCTGGTTTATATCTTTGCCGGGGATAATCCTGAGCTGACGCCCGTGGCGATAGAGGGGATGCGTCTCTACTTCTGGGGACTGCCGTTCGAGGGGCTTATTCTGGTGGGCGCAGCCTTCTTCCAGGCGATCAACCGTCCTAAGGAGGCCTCGATATTGACAGGTAGCAAGCTGGTGCTGATCGCCATGGTGCTCTATCTGTTTGCCTGGCTGTTTGGGGTCACAGGTGTTTGGATCTCTCTGGCGAGCTGCTCCTTGTTGCTGACCATCTGGATGATTTACACTTTAACTAAGCTTTCCAAGAAGTTAACTGACCCTATGTTTTAAGTTAGTCAGGGATTTAAATTAGCCAGTGATTTAAGTTGGCCTGGATTCCTGTTACCCTAGTGGCGATTGTAGTTTCCGCGCCGCGAGTCGATACTCCGGGTGTGCCAAGGTGGGCGTATCCTGGCTGAGATTCGGTAAGGCTGTTCTGAATTACTCCTAGGAAACTAATCGCTGGACGCCATTCTCTACATGAGAATGTTGCAGGATCACAAATAAGGATATTTGTTTACTATGAAGAAGTCATTATCAGGCCTCGCCCTGGTGTTGTGCGCGCACTTCGCTGCGCCCCTAAGTATCGCATCGCCATTTAGCGAAAGCTACGCCGCCTATCAGCAGGCGCTGGCCGGGCAAGATAAAGCCCTGGTGGCGCTTACCGCTGCCAAGGCCTACGAGCTAGGTCAGGGCTATTTCGAATCAGACAGTATCGATCTGGTTAATCTCGAGCTTAATCTGGCCACTGCGCTGCAAGACAATGGCGAGAGCCAGGCCGCCCACGAGCATTTCAACAATGTCATTCAGGTCTATCGCAAGCACTTTGGCCGCGATGCCATAGAGCTAGTCGATCCCTTGATTGGCGCCGCCCAGACCATGGCCGCCTCGAGAGAGAAGGTGGATCTGTTCAAGCAGGCGATCGCCATCGCCGAGGACGCCGACAAGCCGCTGCTGCTGGCCGAGGTGAAGATGTTGACCTTCAATGGTCTGGCATCGACCCATTTCTATACCCGGGAGATACGTGACGAGGCGCTGGAAGCCTACGAGATCTATCGTCAAGAGATGCCGGCCGATGCCATGGCAAGGCTCAAGGCCACCTATTATGTTGGCATGATCAAGGCGGCGGAAAAGAAGTATGACAAGGCGGTTCCTCTGCTCGAAGAGGTGATCAAGCAGTTCTCCGTGCTCGACTTTAGCCATCCCTACAAGCTGGCCGCCCATGCGCGTCTGGTGGAGATCTATGAGGCCGAAGGCGAGAGCGACAAGTCGACCCAGCATTGTGTGGCGATCGGCAGCATGAAACCCTGGTCCGAGAAGCAGGAGCAGGCGCCCCTCTACCGGGAAGCGCCAAAGTACCCTATCTCCTATGCCAGAGACCGCCGGGAAGGCTGGACCCAGATGTCCTTTACCGTGGATGAGCAGGGGTTTGTGCGTGACCCTGTGGTGTTGGCCTCGGAAGGGGGGCAGCAGTTTACCCGCGAGTCGCTAAAGGCCATCAAGCGCTGGCGCTACGCCCCTAAGTTTGTCGATGGTAAACCCGTACCCGCCGAGGTGAGCGTGCAGCTCGAGTACAAGGTCAACTAATAAAAAGCCCGCGATAGATGCGGGCTTTTTAATGATACTTGTGGCCTAAAACAGCTTGCTGCCCCAACCCAGTTTGTTTCGAAGCACGTGAAAGTAGTTATAACCCTTGGGGTGGATCAGTCTGAGCCGCTCCTTACTGCGCCTGACGATGATCTCATCCCCCGGCAATACAGGTAGGGTGACGTGGCCATCACAGCTCACCTCCAGGGCATCGCCGTTGTCTGGCGACACGACCAGCTTGATGATGCTGCAGGCGTCCACCACGATCGGGCGGCAGGAGAGGGTATGGGGAAACATGGGCACCAGGATCAGGGCTTCCAGATTCGGCGTCAGTATGGCGCCACCGGCAGACAGCGAGTAGGCGGTCGAGCCCGTTGGGGTGGAGACTATCATGCCGTCGGCGCGTTGGCTGTACATGAACTTGTCGTCGATATAGACCTCGAACTCGATCATGTGGGCAATCTTGCCAGGGTGGAGCACCGCCTCGTTGACCGCTGTGTTGCTCGACTTCATCTCGCCGTGTCTGTGTACCTCAGATTCCAGCAGGAACCTGTGCTCAGTCTCATACTCGCCCTGGAGCACTTTGCCCAGGGCCTCTTCGAAGGTATCAGGGGGCAGGTCGGTGAGAAAGCCCAGATTGCCGCGGTTAACGCCAATCACGCCGATATCGAAGCGGGCCAACACCCGTGCGGCACCTAGCATGTTACCGTCACCGCCCACCACTATGGCCAGATCGCAATACTCGCCAATCTGCAGCAGATCCACGGATTTCACCTGTGGGCCTATCTCGGCGGCAACCCGCTCTTCGACATAAACATCGTAGGACTGCATGGTCAACCAGTGATGCAGACGTTTGAGGGTCTTATGGGTCCCTGAGTGATGGGGTTTGCCGATTAAGCCGATTGAGTGAAACGCTTTGCTCATATTTCTGTTTGATCCATGCCTTAGGGGCTGTTGAACTTTCCTGTTTGTTTTTGCAGCAATTTGTAGGCCATTTATCCCAGACAGAGCCCGTGTCATGTAGTTATTCTACATAAAAGGGCGATAACGCAGTAGAAATGGCCTACAAAAGCTGCCCGAAGGGTTCATCTAAACAGCCCTTGAGTCGTGTTGCGTACTATTACATAGAATAAGTATGCGACACAGAACGGACCTTGAGTAAAAAGCGTTTAGATAGAACAAAAATCAAATCTGAAAGATAAACAGACCCTAGGGCTTGAAACCTCAAATTTGATCCCCATAATATGCCCAGAGCATGCAGAAACAAAGCATTTTTAGCTGGAGTAACAATGAGCAAAGAGTCAAACAAAGCCCAAGAACCACAGATTGAAGAAACCGAAGCTGTAGCCGTTGAAACCGAGGTGGTTGAAGATGCAGCCAGTTTGATGGACGAACTTACCCAAGCTAATTTCCGAGTTGAAGAGCTAGAGCAAGCCCTGGCCGCTGCCGAAGCTAAGGTGGAAGAGCAGAAAGATTCTGTGATCCGCGCCGCCGCCGAGGTAGAGAACGTGCGTCGCCGTGCGGCGATCGACGTCGAGAAGGCCCATAAGTTTGCCCTGGAGAAGTTTGCCAACGAGCTGCTACCTGTTATCGATAACATGGAGCGCGCGCTGCAAGGCACCAGCAGTGAAGATGAGGCCACCAAGGCTATCTACGAAGGGGTTGAATTGACCCTGAAGACCTTCACCAGCGCCGTGGCCAAGTTTGGTCTGACCCAGGTCGATCCTCAGGGAGAAGCCTTTAATCCGGATCATCACCAGGCGATCGGTATGCAGCCTAGCGAGGAGTTCCCGGCCAATACCGTAATGATGGTGATGCAGAAAGGTTATATGTTAAACGAGCGTCTGTTGCGTCCAGCCATGGTGATGGTGTCTCAGGGCGGTGCCAGCGTCGATACTCAGGCTTAATAGCCAGAGGCTGATTTAAGTCAGCAATAGAAAGAGATTAAAAAAGGCCTCAAGATGAGGCCTTTTTTGTGGGCTAGGGAGCGGGCTTAGTCCGCCAGATAGGCGCGGATCTGCGCTTCGATGCCCGGGCCGTCCAGTTGTAGCTCGGCCAGGATCTCGCCGCACTCGCCATGCTTGATAAACTCATCGGGCAGGCCGATGTTGAGCACAGGCATAGGCAGCTTAAGCTGCTGCAGCAGTTCGAGTACCCCCGAGCCTGCGCCGCCCATGATGGCGTTCTCTTCCACAGTCACCAGCAGATCATGGCTGGCGGCCAGCTGTTTCACCAGCTCCACATCCAGCGGCTTAACGAAGCGCATGTCAGCCAGGGTGGCATCGAGCGCCTCGGCCGCCTGACTCGCCGACGCCAGTGTGGTACCGAAGTTGAGGATGGCGATCTTCTTGCCTTCGCGCTTGATCAGGCCCTTACCTATCTCAAATGCTGTCATTGTCTCGACCTGAGGCTCGCCGGTGGCGCTGCCTCTTGGGTAACGGATCGCCGTCGGTCCCTCGTTGTAGCAGTAGCCTGTGTAGAGCATCTGGCGACATTCGTTCTCATCCGATGGCGCCATGATCACCATGTTGGGAATGGCACGCATATAGCTGAGATCGAAGGCGCCCTGGTGGGTCGGGCCGTCTGGGCCGACGATACCGCCGCGGTCGATGGCGAAGATCACCGGCAGTTTCTGCAGCGCCACGTCGTGGATCAGCTGATCATAGCCGCGTTGCAGGAAGGTGGAGTAGATCGCCAGCACTGGCTTATACCCCTCACAGGCGAAGCCTGCGGCGAGCGTTACCGCATGCTGCTCGGCGATGGCCGCATCGAAATACTGTTTCGGGAAGCGCTGGGAGAACTCTACCATGCCTGAGCCTTCACGCATGGCAGGGGTGATCCCCAGTACCTTGTCATCTTTCTCGGCCATGTCACACAGCCAGCGACCAAACACCTGAGAGAAGGTGGGGTTAGCCGGTTTCGCAGCGGGCTTGGCAAAGGTTGAAGGATCGAATTTAGGCACGGCGTGCCAGCCGATGGGGTCTTTCTCCGCCGGCTCATAGCCGCGTCCCTTCTTGGTCATGATGTGTAGAATCTGCGGGCCCGAGAGGTTACGCATGTTGCGCAGAGTCTCGACCAGGGCGTCGACATCATGGCCATCGATAGGGCCGATATAGTTAAAGCCCAGCTCCTCAAACATGGTGCCGGGGACGACCATGCCCTTGAGATGCTCTTCGGTGCGCTTGGCCATCTCCTTGATGACAGGCATGCCTTTGAGCACTTTCTTGCTGTTCTCGCGAATGGTGGTGTAGAGACGGCCCGACATCAGCTGCGCCAGGTGGTTGTTCAGCGCACCGACGTTTTCGGAGATCGACATCTCGTTGTCGTTGAGCACGACCAGCATGTCGTTGTGCAGATCGCCGGCGTGGTTCATGGCCTCAAATACCATGCCGCCCGTCATGGCGCCGTCGCCGATGACCGCCACGACCTTGCGGCCCGCTTGTTCCTTCTCGGCAGCAACCGCCATAGCCAGCGCCGCACTAACAGAGGTGCCAGAGTGACCCACGCTGAAGGTGTCATATTCGCTCTCTTCCCGCCAAGGGAAGGGGTGAATGCCGCCTTTTTGGCGTATGGTAGGCATCTTGTCCCGGCGACCCGTGAGTATCTTATGGGGATAGGCCTGGTGGCCCACGTCCCAGATCAGGCGATCGAACGGGGTGTTGTAGACATAGTGCAGGGCAACCGTCAGCTCGACCGTGCCCAGGCCAGAAGCAAAGTGGCCACTGGAGATGCCTACCGACTGTAGGAGATAACTTCTGAGTTCGTCAGCAAGTTTTGGTAGCACACCCTGGGGAAGCTGTCTTAATTCATCTGGGGTGTCGGCCTGTGCCAGCACAGGGTATTTCGTAATATCCAAACTCATAGCGAGATTCTTTGGCTCTTTATTATACTCTTCGCTCTATGATGAAACGGGCGAATTCGGCAATTAACTGGCTATTGTATGGTAATTTAGCCAGCGCTGATAGGGCGTCTTCGATCAAACTTTTCGCAGTCGCTTGGGCCCCGGATAAACCGAGTAGTTTCGGATAGGTACTCTTGTTCGATTCGCAGTCCGAGCCCTGGGGCTTACCCAGCTCTTCTGTGCTGGCGATGATGTCCAGCACGTCGTCTTGTACCTGAAAGGCGAGGCCGATGGCTTCGGCAAATGTTAACAGATGGCTCGCTTGCTCATCTGTGACCTTGGCTGCAATGATAGGTAATTCTACTGCACAGCGAATCAAGGCGCCGGTTTTTAATCTGTGTAACCGCTTTAGGGTCTCGAGATCTATCTGCCTGTCGGTGGCGTTAAGATCCATCGCCTGCCCTCCACACATGCCGCTGTAGCCAGATGCCTTGGCGAGGGCGCGCACCATGGCCAGTTGTTGGTTGGCGCTCAGCTCGCTGCCTTCCTGGCTGATGATCTCGAAGGCCAAGGTTTGCAGGGCATCGCCAGCCAGGATGGCGGTGGCCTCGTTGAAGGCGATATGCACAGTGGGTTGGCCGCGGCGCAGGGCGTCGTCGTCCATGGCCGGGAGATCGTCGTGGATCAGCGAGTAGGCATGAATACATTCGATGGCGGCGGCGCAGGCATCTAGCCTTTCCAGTGGCACACCCAGCATCTCGCCTACGGCGTAGACCAGAAAGGGGCGGATACGTTTACCGCCAATTAGGGCGCCGTGTTCCATGGCGGCCTTCAGCTGTGGCTCGGTATCGTCTTGTGCATTGATAAAATGGCGCAGCTGGCCGTCGACGCGCTGCTGGTATCGCGTTATCGCTTCATTTAGCAATTATTCGCCCTCTGGCAGATAGGGTTGCAAGCTGGGTTGATCTTGTTCCTGGGTCAAGATAGAGACTTTCTGTTGGGCCTGTTCGAGTTTGCCTTGGCTGTTTCTGACCAGATTGATGCCGCGCTCAAATTGTTTGAGGGCGTCATCCAGAGAGACATCGCCCTGCTCCAGGCTGGTGACGATGTTTTCTAATTCTGTGAGTGACTCTTCGAAGGTCAGGTTTTCAGGTTTTTTGGCCACGGTGATTTTCCCAAGAATTTAGCGACAGACAAAGTATCTCAGTCGACCCTAGGGGTCAAATTGCGCTGTCGTATATTTGTGCAATAGCACGCTTTAAGGAGGTTTTTTTATAAAAAATTGAATTTGTAGCTAAACTTGCGTGTAAGCTGTCCGATAATTGAATTAGAACAATACTCAATTTTGTCAGATATTATATCGTAAACTCCCGTATGCGGTTAGGCGAATTCCCGTCTAATTGACGACTTTTGTGTCGTCGTCCAGGTCCTGGGAGATGCCTTTCATTGCAAGAGTGAGTAGAGTAGAGACCTGTCTCGAGATGATTATGGTGTTGACTGAGAGCTTGATCCCGAGATCAAGGTATTAGCAACGGCCGATACTGTAAATGAGGAAGAGTTGTGGATTTAGCGACCCTGATAGGCCTGATAGGTGCATTTGGTTTTATTATCGGAGCTATGGTCAGCAGTGGCGGTATCGCCATCTTTGTTGACGTGCCCTCTGTGCTTATCGTGATGATAGGCTCTCTGTTTGTGGTGATGATGAAATTTAACCTCAAACAGTTCCTCGGTGCGGTCAAGATCGCCGCAAAAGCCTTTATGTTCAAGATAGATAAGCCGGACGAGTTGATCGAACAATCGGTCACCATGGCCGATGCTGCCCGTAAGGGGGGCTTTCTGGCCTTGGAAGAGGCGGAGATCAGCAACAGTTTCATGCAGAAAGCGGTCGACATGCTGGTGGATGGCCATGACGGCGAGGTGGTGCGTGAAGCCTTGGAGAAGGATATCGCCCTTACCGAAGAGCGCCATAAGACGGGGATTAGCATCTTCAAGGCGCTGGGCGATGTGGCGCCCGCCATGGGGATGATAGGTACCCTTATCGGTTTGGTGGCTATGCTGTCGAACATGGATGACCCTAAGTCTATCGGCCCCGCCATGGCGGTGGCCTTGTTGACCACACTCTATGGTGCGATTATCGCCAACATGATTGCCCTGCCGATCGCCGATAAACTCTCGCTGCGCATGGGCGAGGAGATGCTCAACCGCAACCTGATCATGGATGCAGTACTCGCCATTCAAGACGGTCAAAACCCAAGGGTCATCGAGGGATTCTTGAAGAATTACCTCTCAGAAAAGCAGCGAGAGATAGACACGACGGACGGGGAATAGCCAGATGGCTAAGAAGGTCAAATGCGATTGCCCTCCTGCCGGGGCGCCCATGTGGTTGGCAACCTTTGCTGATCTCATGTCGCTATTGATGTGTTTCTTCGTCTTGCTGCTCGCCTTCTCCGAGATGGACGTGATGAAGTTCAAGCAGATCGCCGGGTCGATGAAGTATGCCTTCGGTGTGCAGAACAAGGTTGAAGTCAAAGATATTCCCAAGGGCACCTCGGTGATCGCACTGGAGTTTCGCCCAGGCAAGCCTGAACCCACCCCCATCGAGATCATCAATCAGCAGACCAATGAGATGACCGAGCCCACCATTGAGGTGCAGGCCGGTGAAGACGACAGCGCCGGTGGCGTGCAGCAGCAGCGCGGTGAGCAGCGCGGTGGCGAAGCATCATCGACGGCTCAGGAAGAGGCTGACTCTGAAGCTCAGGCGAAGCAACAGCAGCAGGAGGCCGCATCACAGGATCAGATCAATGATCAGGTGAAGAAGATGGCGCAGGAGCTCAACAAGGAGATCATCGACGGGGCGATCGAGATTGAGTCCTTGGGGCAGCAGATTATCATTAGGATTCGTGAGAAGGGCGCCTTCTCATCGGGCTCGGGTTTCCTGCAGCCCAGGTTTAAGCCTGTCGTTCGCCGAGTGGGCGAGCTGCTCAAGGATGTGCCGGGGATCATTACCGTCTCAGGTCACACGGATGATATGAATATCAGCAACGAACTCTACAGCTCCAATTGGGATCTCTCCAGCAAGCGCGCCGTGGCCGTGGCCCATGAGCTGGTGCGGGTGCCGGGCTTCGACCAGCAGCGGATGAAGGTGGTGGGCATGGCCAGCACGGCGCCGCTGGTGCCGAACGATTCGGCAGCCAACCGCGCCCGAAATCGCCGGGTCGAAATTGCCATCGAGCAGGGTAAGCCGAAAGAGTCAGATGAGATTCAAGTCGAGCAGTAGCCTGTCGCTCTAGTCATTACGGCAGGCAAACACCCTCTGCTAAGGCGTCCACACCGGTGGACGCTTTCCATTTCTACTAGCCTATCCTCAGCCACTCTCTTCGGAGCGGATTATCCTAAGCTGAATAAATATTGCGCACATTAAGGGGGCAAGGGCAGAAAATCCCTGCCGAGTCGCTGATTTATGGGCATTTGTGCACCGGGCTTGGTATAATGGCAAGATTGCTGTTTAAAATTATTCCCGCGGAACGCCCATGAAATTTATCGTAAAACTCTTTCCTGAAATCATGATGAAAAGCAAACCGGTAAGAATGCGTTTTACCAAGATGCTTGAAACCAATATCCGAAACGTGCTGCGCAAGGTCGATGAAGAGGCCAGAGTACAGCGCCAGTGGGATAAGATCATGGTCAGGGTGCCTGAAGACAAGCCAGAGATGATTGAGCGTTATGCCGAGCGTCTCGCCTGTATTCCGGGTATCGCCCATGTGCTGCAGGTGCGTGAGAGCACCTTCGAGTCGGTGGACGATATCTACCAGCAGACGTTGGCGCTCTATAAAGAGGAACTGGCCGGTAAGACCTTCTGTGTGCGGGTAAAGCGTAGCGGTAAGCATGAGTTTAACTCAATCGAGGTAGAGCGTTACGTGGGCGGTGGACTCAACCAGTTTACCGAGGCAGCCGGTGTCAGGTTGAAGAACCCCGACATGACGGTGAACCTTGAGATAGACAACGAGCATCTCTATCTGGTGGAGAAACGCATCGACGGCTTGGGCGGTTTCCCTATGGCGACCCAGGAAGATGTGCTGTCGCTGATCTCAGGAGGTTTCGACTCAGGTGTCTCCAGCTTCCAGTTTATCAAGCGCGGCTCTAGAACCCATTACTGCTTCTTTAACCTGGGCGGTGACCAGCACGAGATCGGTGTGAAGCAGGTGGCCTATCATCTGTGGCAGAAGTATGGCGAGTCTCACAAGGTGAAATTTATCTCTGTGCCGTTCGACCCTGTGGTGCAGGAGATCCTGGAGAAGATAGATAACGGCCAGATGGGCGTTATCCTCAAGCGCATGATGATGCGCGCCGCCAGCCGTATCGCCGAGAAGATGGGCATTCAGGCGTTGGTGACGGGGGAGGCCATGGGGCAGGTGTCCAGCCAGACCCTGACTAACCTGAATGTGATCGACCGCAGCACAGATATGCTGATTCTGCGTCCACTGATCGTGATGGATAAGCAAGATATTATCAACATGAGCCGCGAGATCGGCACCGAAGACTTTGCCAAATCGATCCCTGAATATTGCGGCGTGATCTCACAGAAGCCGACAGTGAAGGCTGTGATGGGTAAGATCCTCGCCGAGGAGGAGAAGTTCTCCGAAGACTTGATCGACCGCGTGGTGGAAGCCGCCGAGGTGATCGATATTCGCGATATCGCCGTCAGCATGGATACCAAGATCACCGAGACTGAAACCGTCGATGCGGTATCCGGTGGTGAGGTTGTGGTTGACATCCGCTCGCCAGAAGAGGAGGAGCAGAGCCCGCTCAGCCTCAACGGCATCGAGGTGAAGTGTATTCCTTTCTTCAAGTTGGCGACCCAGTTTGCCGATCTCGATAAAGAGAAGACTTATCTGCTCTACTGCGACAGAGGCGTCATGAGCAAGCTACAGGCGCTCTACCTGCAGGAGCAGGGCTATCACAACGTGAAGGTCTATCGTCCCGCATAAGCGCTTTAAGCGGCTGTCTATAGACAGCTAAGTATTTAGAAAGCTAAGTATTTAGAAAGCTAAGTATTAGAAAGCCAAGCATTCGAGATAAAGGCTGCCTTCGGGCGGCCTTTTTTATGAGCTGTTTTTATGGAGAGCTTTCACCCATAGTGGTATAAAACCTTGGATCTGTTTAGTTTCTGACGTAACTTATCTGGCGGGTCGGTCTCGCCTTTACTGCCAGAGATGGGTTAGCTGTGTTGGTGGGCTTAAAGCTGGCGGGCATAAAAAAGCCGCATCATAAGACGCGGCTTGTTGCTTATCGTTTGCAGCTGGCTATTGTTAACAGCTGGCTATCGTTAACTGCCGGCTGGCGATTACTCGGCGCGCTGGGCGCTAACGCTGGTGTCCGCCTGCTCGTCTTTCTGAGCAACCAAAATGGCGTTGAGGTCTTCATTCAGATCTTGTTGCATCTGCTCTAAGCCTTCGGCCAGTTGCGCGCTGATGGCGGCATGCAGGTCTGTGGTATCGATAACGATTTCATCGGCAGTGGCAGCGGTTGAGGCTGAGAGCAGTGCGATGGCAAATACAGTTTTAAAGTTAATCATAGTGGTCGCCTCCGGGCGGCATATCTTGGGGTGTCAGACACTCCCCAAATACGTCGTAGAGGCTGTCTAACTTCAATCATTTCGTTGGCGCAAAATTTAACCAAAACCCCTTCCCTTTACAAACGATAAAATGTAACAATACGGATTAGAAAAACTAATTAAAATGTGAGACAAGGATCACTATGTCGAGACGTTTACCTCCATTGAATGCGGTGAAGGCTTTCGAGGCTGCAGCCCGTCACTTAAGCTTTACGCGCGCCGCGGAAGAACTTTTTGTGACACAGGCCGCAGTAAGTCATCAGATTAAGGCATTAGAAGAATATTTAGGGCTAAAGCTCTTTCGTCGTAAGAACCGATCTTTGCTGTTGACCGAAGAGGGGCAGGGCTACTTTCTCGACATTAAAGATATCTTTGTGCAATTGGCCGATGCGACAGATAGATTGCTGGCCCGAAGTGCCATAGGCTCGCTCACGGTAAGCACTTCGCCCAGTTTTGCCATTCAGTGGCTGGTGCCCCGCTTGGCGAATTTCAGCGAGAATAATCCCGACATCGACGTGCGGATCAAGGCGGTGGACGATGAGACCAGCAGCCTGACCGACGACGTGGATGTGGCCATCTATTACGGCATGGGCAACTGGCCAGGGCTGCGTGCCGACAAGCTGAGAAACGAGGTGTTGATCCCTGTCTGTTCGCCCATGTTGCTTAGCGGCCCCAAGCCGTTATCCCAGCCGAGCGACCTGAAACATCACACCCTGCTGCATGACTCTAGCCGTCATGATTGGCAGGCTTGGTTTAGACAATGTGGAATTAATGACATTAATGTGAACCAGGGTCCTATCTTCAGTCACTCCTCCTTGGTGTTGCAGGCTGCCGCTCACGGTCAGGGAGTCGCATTGGGTTACAGCGTATTGGCCCGTCCCGACATCAAGGCCGGGCGCTTGGTGTGTCCTTTCCCCGAGGTGTTGGTGAGTAAGAACGCCTATTACCTGGTGTGTCAGCAAAACCACGCCGAGATAGGTAAGATAGTCGCCTTCAGAAAGTGGATGCTGGACATGTTCGAAGAGGAGTCTCGCAGCGAGCTGCTGCCGGGCTAACCCGATTGAATTACCTGGCTACGCCCTTTATGGGTGGTGAGCCAAAGATAAAGAGGCAAGATGAGTTTTACCCAAAGATTGAATGCGCGGCTCGAGGCGGCCGAGTTGCCCGCGAGCCAGTGCCTGTTCTCGGGCCCGCTGGATGACAATGCGCTGGCCTGCGATACCTTAGTGTTGCTGGCCCATGGTGCGGGCGCCAACATGGCACACGATTTCATGACCCAGATGGCAGAGCGTCTCGCAGCCCAGGGGCTTGGGGTGATCCGCTTTAATTTTCCCTACATGCGCAGTAACGCCATAGATGGTAAGCGCAGGCCGCCGGATAGGGCACCTAAGCTGATTAAAGATTTTAGCCTGCTGATAGAGACGGTGCGTGAGGTCTATAAGCCCAAGCACCTAATAGTGATGGGCAAGTCCATGGGCGGACGCATGGCGGCAATACTCGCTGGCGAGCAAGCGGTCGATGGTGTTATCTGTTTGGGTTATCCCTTCGTGCCGCCTAAAGGGGGCGAGCCAAGACTAGAGCCTATCGCCGAGTGTCAGGCGCCGCTCTTGGTGATACAGGGGGAGCGTGATAAATTTGGCGCCAAAGGGCAGGTAGAACCTTGGCTTGCACCTTTTAACGCCAAACTCCAGTGGTTAACCGATGGGGATCATAGTTTTTTACCAAGAAAGTCGTCAGGCACGACCCAAAGCGCTAATCTGGATTTGGCAGTCTCACATAGTATTAAATTTATTAGGGGGTTAGATGCGTAAAGGGTTTTTATTGCTGGCGGCCTTGAGTGGTTTTCTAGCCGTGGCCCTGGGAGCCTTCGGCGCCCATGGACTCAAGCAGGTGACTACGCCAGAGATGATCGACATCTTTAATCTTGGGGTCGAGTATCAGTTCTATCACACCTTTGCCCTGATCGCCGTGGCCTTTAGTGGCCACTGGCTCAAGTCGCGCCTGATCGACTGGGCAGGTTATCTGTTTCTCTTGGGCATAGTGATGTTTTCCGGTTCCCTCTACCTCTACGTGCTGGTGGGCAGTAAGTGGACTGGCCCTGTGACCCCCATGGGCGGCGTCTGCTTCCTGCTGGGGTGGTTGTTCATTGCGGTGGCCGTGTGGCGTAATCGCGTGGTGGAGCTGGACGATTAGCCAGCCGCTAAGATAATCGTATTCATTTTCGAGAAAGTGTAGAATGGCGCCCCAATGATATGGGTCGCCATTTTTTATTCAGGATCTTCCTATGATAAACCTATTTTTATATTGCCGTGCCGGCTACGAGAAAGACTGCGCAGCCGAGATCCAGCAGCGAGCCGCGGAGCTGAATGTTGGCGGCTTTGTAAAGACCAATCGTAACGATGGTTACGTGATTTTTCAGTGCTTTCAGGCGGGCGATGCCGATCTGTTGGCCGAGCAGATCGAGCTGGACTCGCTTATCTTCACTCGTCAGATGTTTGCCGCCAATGAGCTGCTCAAAGATCTGCCTGAAGGCGATCGCGTCACGCCCATCGTCGATGCCCTGGCTAAGGTGAGCAAGGCAGGCGAACTCAGAGTCGAGACGCCAGATACCAATGAGGCCAAGGAGCTGTCGACCTTCTGTCGTAAGTTAACCGTGCCCCTGAGACAGGCGCTGAAACGTAGTGGTGCCCTGCTTGAGAAGGAAAATCCTAAGCGTCCTATCATACATGTTTGTTTCGTCGGGTCGGGTACTGCCTACGTGGGCTACTCGCTGAGTCACAACAGTTCTCCCTATTTCATGGGGATCCCCAGACTCAAGATGGCCAGCGATGCGCCGAGCCGCTCGACCCTCAAGCTGGACGAGGCTTTCATCCACTTCATCCCTAAGTCGGAGCAGGAGCAGCGTCTGCGCAGCGGCATGAACTCTGTGGATCTCGGCGCCTGCCCAGGAGGCTGGACCTATCAGCTGGTGCGTCGCGGCATGTTTGTGGCGGCGGTGGACAACGGCCCTATGGCGCAAAATCTGATGGACACCGGACAGGTGAGACACTATCAGGCCGACGGTTTCCGTTTCGAACCGCCTAAGAAGAATATCTACTGGCTGGTATGCGATATGGTTGAGAAGCCTTCGCGAGTGGCCGAGCTAATGGAGGCCTGGGCGATTAACGGTTGGTTTAAGGAAGCGATCTTTAACCTTAAGCTACCGATGAAGAGCCGCTACAAAGAGGTATCGACGATTCTGGCGACCATGCAAGAGGTGCTAAAAGAAAATGGTATCGACGACTTTCATCTGGCCTGTAAGCATCTGTACCACGATAGAGATGAGGTGACTGTGCATCTCTGGCTAAAACCTAGCGTCGGATTTAACTTTGGTTAAGGAGAGCGTTAGGCTCGGATGGCGGATCAACAATAAGCCGCCATCGCAGAGGCTATAGGCAGTGGTTGCAGAGACTGGATAAAAAAAAGCCCCGCGATTGCGGGGCTTTTTGTTTTTTAGCTTACGGCTACTTGGTCTATTACAGACGCTCGAGTACCGCCTGAGTGAAGTCAGAGGTACCGTGAGTACCGCCAAGGTCGCGAGTCGTGCGATCGCCTTCTTCGATCACGGCAGAAACCGCCGCGCGAATGGCTTGCGCCTTGTCTGACATGCCCAGGTATTCCAGCATCTGGATTGATGCCAGGATCACCGAAGTTGGGTTAGCCAGGTTCTTACCTGCGATATCTGGCGCGCTGCCGTGTACCGCTTCGAAGATCGCCGCGTTCTTGCCGATGTTGGCGCCAGGTGCCATCCCCAGGCCGCCCACAAGACCGGCACACAGATCCGATAGGATGTCGCCGAACAGGTTGGTGGTGACGATCACGTCGAAGTTTTCTGGGTTCATCACCAGCTTCATACAGGTCGCGTCGACAATCATCTCTTCAGTGGTGATGTCTGGGTAACGCTGGCTCACTTCACGAGCTACCTTCAGGAACAGGCCTGAGGTCGACTTCATGATGTTAGCCTTGTGTACGATAGTCACCTTCTTACGACCCTCTTTGCGCGCTAGCTCGTAGGCGAAGGTAGTGATCTGCTCGGCACCCTGACGGGTAATGATACTGGTGGCTTCAGCCGTCGTACCATCTTCTGAAACGGTTTGACCTAGGCCTGAGTACATGCCTTCGGTGTTTTCACGTACCGTGATGATGTCGATGTTGTCATAACGTGCCTGAGTGCCTTTAAAAGACAATACAGGACGTACGTTGGCATATAAGCCGAATTTTTTACGTAAAGTGACGTTGATTGAGGTGAAACCTTCGCCGACAGGGGTCGTTAGTGGCCCTTTCAGCGTGATACGGTTCTTCTCGATCATATCCAGTGTACGTTGAGGTAGAAGTTCACCTTGCTTCTCAAGTGCGGCTAGGCCAGCATCGGCAAATTCGTATTCGAAATCACATCCAGCTTTATCTAAGATCTTGATTGCTGAGTCGATTATGCTTGGGCCAATCCCATCACCCGGGATAACGGTAATAGTTCTTTTTGACATGGAGAGTCCTTCCACGGTTGGTCGTTACTGCTATTGTCTGACCATGTCGAAAGACACGGTGTTATGACTATGAATTTTTAGAATCTTATCGGTCTTATTTTAACTACTTTTGCGCAAATTTCACAGGAAATAGTGAGCAATCTCACGTTTTTTTGTGTAGGCTAACTTGCAATAACAAAGGCTAATGACGATGATTGATCCTTAAGCGTTAAAAAAGTCTACTTTAGTCTAATAACCCAGGCTACATCCGTTAATGACAAGCTGCATCCGTTAATAATAAGTTAAAAACGAGGAAGACCTTGAAGCCATTACCGACCCTATCCCTCTTGTGTGCCAGTCTCTTTTCTTGCGCCGCCTTCAGCGCCGATGTGACACCCGATGTCATCATGAAATTCGAATCTCTCAATAAGCCAGTGCTCGCCGCCAATGGCAGTGCCTTTGCCGTCGAGGTCAGTCCCGACAGGGGAGACAGTCACGGCATGGTAAAGCGTTTAGACAGCGAGCAAAGTTTTACCGTGGCGGGGGGCAGCAAGCCGCTGATCAGCCATGATGGCCGTTTCGCCGCCTTTGCTATCGCGCCAGCCTTGCTTGAGCAGGAAAAAGCCAGCCCCAAGGCCCGCAAGAAACTTAAGGCCGGTCTGGCGCTGTTGGATACTCAATCTGGCAAAGAGACCCGCTATGACAAGGTGAAGGAGTTTGCCTTTAACGATGCCGGGACCCATCTGGCCATCTGGTATGAGGCCGGTGAAGAGGCCGATAGTGATAAGAAGGATGAGCCGGAAGCCAACGACAAGAATAACGAGGCTAAGCCTGCGCCCGCTGCCAAGAAGCCCAAAGTCGATAAGTATGACAAGGGACGTACCTTAGAGGTGGTGAACCTCAAGGCGGGTAAGAGTGAGAAGCTCGCTCATGTGACCGCCTTTTATTTCGATAAGGCGGGTCGCCAGCTGGTGGTGGCACAGAATGATATCGCTAACAATCTGCACCGAGTGCAGCGCATGGACCTTGCGAGCGGTGAGCTAGAGGTGATTGCCGGTTTTGTGGATCAACAAGTAGGCGCCGTGTCGGCCAGCGAAGATGGTAAATATGTTGCCTTTACCTATGGCAAGGCCAGTGATGCCCCCTGGGGTCGCGAATATCATCTCGCCCTGCATCAAGCGGGTAGCGACAAGCTGCATCAGGTGGCCAACACCAAGGAGTGGACCCTTAACCGTTACAGTGAGCTGATCTTCTCCGATGACAGTAAGCGTTTGTTCTTCGGCCGTGTGCCCGAGGTGAGTCAGCAGCTAGAGCTGCCTAAGGTGGCCAATGCGGACGATCTCTATGATCCTGAGGTGATCACTGGCCAGCGCGAACTCAGGGTTTGGCATGGTGACGACCCACGCATCAAGCCAAACGAGGTCAAACAGTACAAGAAAGAATTAAAACGCACCTATCTGGCGGTGTTGCACCTGGGCTCTAAGCAGGTGGTGCAGCTGGCCGATCAGGCGGTGCCGGATATTGAGCTTGGTCAGCAGCAGCGTTTCATGCTCGCCAGCACAGATGTGCCTTACCTTAAGATGATCACCTGGGCCGGTTTCTACCGCGACTATTATCTGGTGGATCTCAACACTGGGCGCAAGCAGTCGTTTCTCGTTCAGCAACCTGTTTCCGAGAAGCCTTCGCTGTCGCCTAACGAGCGCTTCGTGGCCTATTATCAGCAGGGCAATATCTTCCTGTATCAGATCGCCCAGGATAGCCGGGTCAAGCTGACCAAAGATTTCAAGACGCCGTTTGCCGACGAAGATCACGACTATCCGTCTGTAGCGCCAGGCTACGGACTAGGCCCTTGGGTCGAAGATGGCTCGGCCTTCCTGGCCTACGATAAGTATGATATCTGGCAGTTCAATACCGATTCTCGCGATGCGTTTCGTCTCACGGCCGCCAAGGGACGTAAGGCGCAGATCCAGTATCGCGTCACGGGCTTGCTAGACAAGGCGGACAAGCCGGATCTGCTTAAGGCGGACCAGAGTCTGCTGCTGCATGGCTATAACGAGCGCACCAAGGGCGATGGTTTCTACAGCGCCAAGGTGGGCGTCTCTGGCGTCAAGCCGCTGATGGAGGGCGACTATAAGCTCAAGCTGCTGGCCCGCGCCGAAGAGAGTGATAAGGTGCTGTTTTCTAAGGAGCGTTATGATCTCTACCCGGATCTCTATGCCAGCGATCTGCAAAGCCCTGAGCAGGCGATCCGCCAGACCCGTCTCGACGACCAGAAGCGTCAGCTCGATTGGGGTAAGGCCGAGTTGGTGCACTGGACCAATGGCGATGGCAAGCCGCTCGATGGCGTGCTGATCAAGCCATCTAACTATGTGGCCGGTAAGCGCTACCCTGTGCTGGTCTATTTCTACCGTTTCATGAGCGACAGGCTGCATGCCTTCCCAGACATGAAGCTGAACCACAGACCTAACTTTGCCTGGTATGCCGATAACGGCTATGCCATCTTCCTGCCGGATATCCGTTTCGAGGTGGGCTATCCTGGCGCGAGCTCGGTTCAGGCGCTGACCTCTGGGGTGCAGAAGCTTATCGATATGGGCATCGCCGATCCCGATGGTGTGGGCATTCAGGGTCACTCCTGGGGCGGTTACCAGACCGCCTTTGCCGTGACGCAGACCTCTATCTTCAAGGCGGCGGTCACCGGCGCACCCGTGTCTAACATGACCAGCGCCTATAGCGGCATTCGTCACGGCACTGGGCTTGCGCGACAGTTCCAGTATGAGACGGGGCAGAGCCGTATTGGTGAGAGCCTGTTTAAGGCGCCGCAGAAATATATCGAAAACTCGCCCGTCTTCTATGTCGAGCGGATCAAGACGCCTATGATGATCATGTTTGGTGATAAAGACGATGCAGTGCCTTGGGAGCAAGGGGTTGAGCTGTATCTGGCGATGCGCCGTGCGGGTAAGGATGTGGTGTTCCTCCAGTATCAGGATGAGCCACACCATCTGAAGAAATACCCTAATAAGGTCGACTATAGCCTGCGCATGATGCAATACTTCGATCACTACCTTAAGGGCAAGCCTGCGCCTAAGTGGCTGTCTGAGGGAGAGGCCTATCAAGAGTATAAGAAGGCGGGCTAAGCCCAACTTGTCTACCTTAAGCCGGGCCTAGCCCGGCTTTTTAATGGCGTGTCTTAATAGTGTGCGCACGCTAAGATAATTAAGCGTCTGGGTGTTTGAGGAATTAAAGGATTTAGGAGGGCGAAACAATATGGAGCAGGGCATGACAGATACCGACAGCAAGGGGGCCAGTGTCAGGGTGCCGCCGCCCTTGATCTTTATCTTCGCCATGGGCCTGGCTTTGGCCTTAGAGTGGCGTTTTCCCTTAGGCTTGTCGACTCACCCCATAGGTCAGATAGCCGGTGCTGCCTTGCTGCTGGCAACTAGCTTAGTCTTGCTACATATAATGCTCATCTTCAGGCGACGTCAGACCGCCATCGAGCCCTGGAAGCCTACCTCCACCATTATCACCTCTGGCTACTATCGCTTTAGCCGAAATCCTATCTATGTGGCTTTCTGCGGCTTTCCCATTGGATTAGGGCTCTTGTTAGCCTCCCCCTGGTTATTGCTCAGCACCTTGCCTGCCTGTTTAGGGGTCTATTGGCTTGCGATCCGCCGCGAGGAGGCCTACCTGCTGGCAAAGTTTCCTAAGGAATATGGGGCGTATCTAAAGAGTGTCAGGCGCTGGTTGTAACAGCGCCTGTTCTATCTTGGCGGTTAGCCGCCGATGGGAGAGTCGAGATATTGCTGATAGGTGTCCTGGCCCCAGGCGATCAGCTTGTTGTTCTTAAACAGTAGTGGGGTACATTCGTCGCGGGTGGTCTCGCCGTCCGACTTGCTGTGATGGGTGCGATAGAAGAGCACCTGTAGGGTATCTTGATTGCTGCTCTTGGCCTCGGAAAAATCGGCCTTACCCATGAGTGTCCTGATCTGTTCTATCGGTTGTCCTATGGACAGTTCGGTTAACTTGGCGTTGTTGTAGGCCTGCCTGTCTTCCCAGTCCATATCGTCTGGCGTGGGTTCATAAACCAGGACGACGACGGCGACAAAGGCCAGATAGGCCGCGAAGATTGAGCCTATTATCACTGGAACTTTAGATTTCATCTTACCTTGGGATCCTTCCATGCTGCGGGTGTATCTGCAGTGGATTAAGCCACTGCAACATATTGGTTACAATATAAAGCAGATGAAAACGGTATGGTAGTACCGTTTTTGCTTACAGGTGCGACAAAGCCAACAAATAAGTAAGCGAATGTTTACGCCTTGGCTGTCAGCTCAACCCTGAAGTTCGCCAGACGGGTGTTAAGGGGGATGTCGGTCTGCAGTTGCACCAGTTTATAGCTCAACCTCGCTAGCGCCCGTCCCTCTTCGAGTTTCTTGGCCTGTTTGGCGCCTATCTTATCCAGGGAGGCGTAGACGTTGGCCAGGGTGCGGAAGGTTTTCAGCAACTCACAGGCCGACTTAGGGCCGATACCTGGGATGCCGGGGATCTTGTTGCCGCTGTCGCCCGCCATGGCGAGAAAATCGATGAACTGACTCCTATCGACGCCGAGCTGACGCTCGCGATCTTCTATGGTGATCGCCTGCTGATTGAAGTGATCCCACAGCTGTATCTGGGGGGAAAGCAGCTGGGTAAAGCCCTTGTCGGTGGAGACGATGATCGCCTCTCCCTTGGCCTGTACCATCTTGCTGGCCAGGGTGGCGATAACATCGTCGGCTTCGGCTATGGCGTCGATGGAGTGAAAGCCGCGCTCGGCGAGGTGCTGCTTAAGGGCAGGCAGCGCCTGACTCAAGGCCTCGGGCATGGGCTTGCGCCCTTTCTTATAGTCGTCGTAGAGCTTCTTGCGCCAGGAGATGGCATCGCCATCCCACACCAGGGTGACATGGCTGGGGTTGTGTTTGCTCAGCAGCTTACGGCAGGCGGAGGTGACCCGTTCCGGCAGGCCGTTAACATCGTTCTCGTTTGGCTGGGCGGCGTGGATGCGCCGCACCAGGTTGAGTCCATCTATGATTAAAAATCGGTTCATCTTGTCTCTAACATAGGGTTAAGTGGCGATCCGATAACAGGGGACATAGGCGCTGCCGGGCAGCTTCATGCGCTGCTGATCCACAAAAGCCTGCAGCAGGGTGTCCATCAATTTCATCAGCTGCTTATCGCCCCTGAGCTCGAAGGGGCCGGAGCGCTCTATCTCTCGCATCGTGTCCATCTTGACGTTGCCCGCCACTATACCAGAAAAGGCGCGTCTCAGGTTGGCCGCCAGATCCGCCTTGTTGGGCTGGTAGTAGAGGTTGAGGTTGTTCATGATCTCATGATCCGGCACGAAGGGCAGCTGAAACTCGGGCTCTATCTTCAACGACCAGTTGTACTGGTAGGAGTCGCCCGTGTCTCTGCGGTGCTGCTTGATGACCGTCATGCCGTGGCTCATGATCCGCGCGACCCGCACAGGGTCATCG
The DNA here is from genome assembly GCF_019457535.1 of Shewanella halotolerans. Lineage (NCBI taxonomy): Bacteria > Pseudomonadati > Pseudomonadota > Gammaproteobacteria > Alteromonadales > Shewanellaceae > Shewanella > Shewanella halotolerans. The sequence goes on from NZ_CP080417.1 coordinate 1,345,618, forward strand.
ATGACGATCTCATACTTGCTCTGGGCCTCTTCGCCCAGGGTGGCGGCGACAAACTCATCTATCTTGGTAAAGTAATCGGCGCTCTCCCTCGGGCCTGTGAGCACCAAGGGGAAGGGGATGTTGGCATTTTCCTTGTTAAGCAAGATCCCCAGCAGGTAGAGCAGCTCCTCTGCGGTGCCGGCGCCACCGGGGAAGATCACTATGCCGTGTCCCAGGCGGACGAAGGCCTCGAGTCGCTTCTCGATATCGGGCAAGATCACCAGCTCGTTGACTATCTGGTTGGGGGGCTCGGCGGCGATGATACTGGGTTCGGTCAGACCGACATAGCGGGCGGTGCGCACCCGCTGCTTGGCATGGCCGATGGCGGCGCCCTTCATGGGTCCCTCCATGGCACCCGGGCCGCAGCCGGTACAGATATCCATGCTCCGCAGGCCCAGCTCGTAACCTACCTCTCGGGTGTATTGGTATTCGTTTTCATTTATGCTGTGGCCGCCCCAGCAGACCACTAGGTTGGGATCCTGACGGGGGATCACCTGGGCGTTTCTCAGTATGTCGAACACCACGTTGGTGATATGGCTGGAGTTGGTCAGGTTGATATGTTTCAGGTTGTCGTAGCGATCGCTGAGGTAGACGATATCCCTGAGTACGGCAAACAGATGCTCCTGGATCCCGGCGATGATGTTGCCATCGACGAAGGCGGCTTCGGGGGGATTGACCAGCTCTATCTTGATGCCGCGCTCGCGCCTGAGCACGTTGATATTGAAGTTACTGTACTGCTCAAACAGGGTGCAGGCATTGTCGCTCTTTAATCCTGAGGCGAGCACCGCCAGGGAGCAGTTGCGAAAGAGTTGATAGAGTTCACTGCTAGCATTTTGCTTGAGGCGATCAACTTCCAGCTGGGAAAGTTGATCCATACTGCCTCTGGGACTGATATTGACGATCATGGCGACTCCTTAGCAGTAGACCCAAAGCCATGACACCGGGGAAAAGGGTGGAAACTCCTGAGATAGCCCCCAGGATTAGGCGTCAATAATCACTCTGTCTCTGCTTTCATGTTTGGCCTTGTAGAGTGCTGCGTCGGCGCGTTCGAAGGTTTCGCTTATCTGCTCGTTTTCAAGAATTTGTGCAGCACCTATTGATACTGTAACTGTAATTCTCTGATTTTTAAACTTAAAGGGAATATTTTTTACTTTCTCCCTCACGCGATTCAACAGCTGCTCTATGTCGTTGGCCGACACATCCGGAATGAGGAGGACAAATTCTTCACCGCCGTAACGGGCCACAAACTCAGACTCACGCAGGGAGTTTTTCAGTGCCATGGCGATCACCTGTAGCGTCTTATCCCCAGTGCTGTGGCCGAAATTATCGTTGATGGATTTGAAGTGATCTATGTCGGCAACCGCCACCCATAGCGGATGACGATGGCGTTGATAGTTGCGGAACTCCTGCTCCATACGCTCTTCCAGCGCCGCGCGGTTGGGCAGCTGGGTCAGGGTGTCGAGCAGGTTAAGTTTCTGCTGCTCAAACAGACGCTCTTTATAGGCGTTGGCCTCTTTACTCAGCTCGTTGAGCTCATCGCGCATCGTCTCCATCGACTTGCGCAGCATCGCCTGTTCGCGCTGCTCCAGCGCCTCCTTGCGCCCGAGGGCGGTGCGGATAGAGGCGAGTTGTTCAGTGACCTGCAGCTTGAGGTGGTCTATGTCATCGATGTCTATGATGGCATCGCCTACATTGTCGACCCGCGAGTTGATCTCACGGTTGAGTTGTTTCTTCAGCTGATAGCTGCGCTGGTTGCTGTTGTAGGAGTCATTCACCACCTCACGCACCGCTGAGAGGGCATCGTTGAGGGCGTAAAGGAACTCCTGAGAGGCGCTCTTCTCCAGCGCAATATTTTCCAGCAGCAGGGAGAGTATGGTCTGATAGGCGTCGATAAGACCGTCGACATCAATTTCGGCGGCCAGGTAATCCTTGATCACCAGTACCTGATCGCGCTGATCTTTACGAAACTCGATCTCAGAGATCATCTGCGCCAGCTCGTGAGCCAGCTGCCGGTGTTTCGGCAGAACCTCTAGCTTGTCGCCCTGACTGAGCTGCTCATGCATGATGGCTTCGAAGAAGCCCACCAGACGCTCAACCTTAGGAAAGTAGTCCCAGTAAGTATGAAACGGCTTGCCGAGATCTTGCTTGTAGTAGGCGATCTCTTTCTTGAGTTTGTCCGGTACCGAGTCCACGCGCTGTAGCTGACGGATCACCTTGGCGAGACTGGCGCGGCCATCTTCGAGCTGCCCCATCACATGGTGGTACTGCTGCTTGAGTAGCTGCTCGACCTCGAGCAGGTCCGGCAAGACCTCGTCGATATGTTCGACGTTGATTAGGTTGTGGCGCAGCTTGGCCAGCTTGTTGTCCAGCTCTATGCTCTGACCCTTACAGGCGAGGCTGAGGTGACCGATAAATTGCAGCAATGAACTTTGGCTCTGGGCCTTCTGATCGTTGAGTTCGGCCAAGGCGATTTTGGCAGAATGGAGTTTCTGCTGAAGGAGCGATACCTGGGAGAGGCTTGTCATAGCGTCTTTCATTCTAGACCTTATCAATAAGCTTCAGCGTCAGTTGATGGAAGAAACTTCTATATTGTAAAGCGGTTAGAAGTTGCCGAACAATTTTACCATTGGCTAATGGAGAGCTATTTGAGGCCAATGGTATCCGATCTAGTAGGTTATGCAAATGTACCGTCGAGGGTATGTGACCCAAGCAGGATACTTTTGTGAAATTATGTGGGGTCTGCATCGTTTGCTCCCTGCCATTTGGGCCATTGGATGAGTGCCTTATTCTCATTGCATTCGACCTTAACCAATCCTCGGCTGATCCCTTTTTCCAAGTGTAAGTATAGCGGGTTAGACAAAATTGCTGCCGGCGCAAAATTCAGTGGTGTGATACTGACATAACAATCTTTTTGCGTCCCCAGACTCATGGCGCCCGCCACTAGCATCTGCAGCACATTGAAGTAGGTATCCGGGGTCACCTTGATGTCTGGATTGCCAAGCAGCGGCACCTTGATGCAGCCCAGCTTGAAATGAGTGCCCTGACTCTGTGGCTGGTCATCGAGCAGGCTGCGGATCCGCTCCAGCAGTGCTTGATGGGCGTTTAGCTCGTTAAGCGTCAGTAGGATGAGGCCAGGACGAATAAGATAGGCCTCTCCGGCCAGGCCCCGGCTCAGGGTGTCCATCAGACGCGCGGTGGCCTCGAGATAGGTATCGTTGCCCAGGTTGAGATCCAGCGTGTGGCCGTCATCGACAGAGAGCAGCGCCAGCTGGGCAATCTCATTTTTCTGTCCCATGCGGGCGATGAAGCCGTGATAGCCAGGCAGCTGGGTGATGGGTTCTTGATTTACCTTCTGTTTAAGGCTGGTCAGCTGTTGTTTCAGCTTGGCCTTGCCGCGCCATTGGTTGATACCGACCAGGGCCAACAGCAGACTCACGATAAAGATGATGCTGGCGGCCAGCCTGAACTGATGGGCTTGCTTCTCTTGGGTCTTGTTTGATGCCTGTAGCTGACTGAGCTGCAGCTTGAGCTGCTGCTCGGCCAATACACTTGGGCTATAGTCTGAGGGCTTCTGGCTTTCATGCTCGAGATCCTGACTCAGGGTGATCAGCTGCTCCAGCGCTGCCAGGGCCTTGTCGATGTCGCCCAGTTCCTTCAAGGCGCGGGTCTTATATTGCAGCGCCTCAAACATCTGCTCCGGCAGTTTCTTCTCCCGGGCTAATACGAAGGCCTTGGCGGCATAGGCGTTGACCATGCTCCAGTCACCGAGCTGGCTGGCCACCTGAGCGATCAGTAGGTCGTTATAAATCAGGTAGTGCTTGCTCTTCTTCTGCAGGAACAAGCCGTTAGCCTTGATGAGGTTAGTCAGGGCGCGCTTGGGTTCCTTGTTGTTGAAATAGGCTTCGCCCAGGTTGTGCAGGTTGAGAGCCTGGGCGGTCAGGTTGCCGCGTCTGACATCTATCTGCTGGGCATTGAGGTAGTAATCGATCGCTTGATTCCAGCGCTCCTGCTCGCCATATACCATGGCGATCACTGTCATGGCGCTGGACAGATAATTGTCTTTGCCCACCTTGGTAAAACCATCGGCGGCTTTGTGGGCATAGGTCAGGGCTTCATTCCAAGACTTGAGATCCCGATAGACGCGGGCGAGGCGCAGCGACAAGATGGCGTTGAGGAAAGGCTTGTCCAGTCCCTCGGCCAGGCGGATCGCCTCGGTATAATGTTGCAGCGCCTTGGCAAACTGCTCATCGCCGCTGTAGTAGTGTCCCAGCGTCGACTCGGCCTTGGCGATCAGATAGTCGTCTCTGAGCTGATAGGCCAGCTCGCGATACTGATTGAGGTGGGTGAGGGCGGCGTTCTTCTGTAGCGTGATGCGATAGAGGTCGCCAAGCTGATAATGAATGTTGTGTAGCAGCAGCTGAGTCGGCAGATCTTCGCTGGCCTTGAGTTGGGCCAGCGCCTGCTGATAGTAAGTGATCGCCAGCTGGTAATCTTGCTTATCCCTACCTGTCTTACGCCCCTGGAGCATCAGCAAGTAAGCCCTGTCGTAGGGGGTATCGGCGATGATCTCAAGCTGGGTCATCACCTGCTGCGCCTTCTCCAAGGCGTCATCGACCCCTATGCCCGGTTCCAGGTAGACACGCGCCAACCACTGTAGCTGCTGCTCCAGCTCCTGGCTACTGAAGCCCTGGGTATCGGCGAGGTGATTGAATTCCACTTCGCTGGCAAATTCGATGGGAAAGGAGAGGCTGGCGATGGCGTCTTGGTAAAACTCGGGGGCCGACTCTTTAAACTTAACCTCTTTGCTGATCAATTGGCTGAAGGCTGCATTGACCGAGGTCGCACAGCAAAAGAACAGCAGCAGACTGTAGAGAAATACGCGCATTTTCGTAGCATCACCGAGCCGCAGGCGGGCATATTATGTTTTTAGAATTCTGTCCGCAGTGAGAGGGATAAATCGGGTTATACTGACGAACTTCACATTACAACTATGATAACAGAAGGAAGCCAGAGTGAAACTAGCTGTACCCTTGATTTTGATTTTTAGTCCTTTTTTCCTGTCTCAAGCTCACGCAGATGTTAATTACCGGATCGATCTCACCCAGCCTCAGCATCACCTGGCCAAGGTGGAGGTCGACTTTCCCCGCAGCGAGGCCAAGCAGCTTAGTGTGAATCTACCCGTGTGGCGCACCGGCAAGTATCAGGTGTTGCCCCTGGGGGATGCGATTCGTCATTTCAGGGCCGAAGATGAGTCGGGCAAGGCGCTAGCGTGGCAGCGCAGCGCCAGCGGCGAATGGCAGGTGAAACTGAGCCAGCCGACTCAGGTCAAGGTTACCTATCAGCTCTATGCCAACAGCCTGGGGCAGAGAGTGAGCCATATCGACGCCTCCCATGCCTATTTGGATGCCAGCGGCGTATTTGTCTATAGCCCAGAATTTCGCGATCAAAAGGTAAATGTCTCGCTAAAAGTGCCTGAGGCCTGGCGCAGCTACTCGGGCATGGAATCAAAGGATGCTCATCTGTTTATCGCCGACAATTATGATGTGCTGGTGGACTCGCCCATAGAGACGGGGATCAGCCAGCACAGAACCTTCTCGGCAGACGGTCGTGACTACGAGCTGGTGGTCTGGGGCGAGGGTAACTATGATCTCGATAAGATGGTGGAAGACCTTACCAAGCTCAGCGGGCAGGCCAAGGCGATTTGGGATGGTTATCCTTTTAAGCGCTATGTCTATATGGTGCACGCCACCAGTGGTGCCAGCGGCGCGACCGAGCACCTGAACTCTACCGTTATCCAACGCCCACGCTTTACCTTTCGTGAGCGCAAAGATTACCTTGGCTTTATCAAGACGGCTTCCCACGAATTTATTCATACCTGGAACGTGAAGGCCTACCGCCCTCAGGGGCTGGTGCCCTACGATTATCAGCAGGAGGGGATCACCGAGCTCTTGTGGATCGCCGAAGGCTCGACCAGCTATTTTCAGAGTCAGCTTTTGTTGCGCGCCGGTGTGATCACTCCTAAGGAGTTTCTGGAAGATCTGGCGCGGCGTATCACGCGCAACGAGCAGACACCGGGGCGGGAGGTGCAGTCTGTCGCCGAGGCCAGCGCCGGTCAGTGGGTGGCCGGTGGTGGCGACTATGCCCAGAACCACAGCAGTAACATCTATGCCGAAGGCTACCTGACCTCGCTGGCATTGGATTTTAGCCTGCTGAGCGACACTCGCCTCAAGGCCTCCTATCGGGATCTGCATGCCAAACTATATCAAGATTATAAGCTTCCGGTGGGATACCAAGTCAGCGATGTGCAGCAGATTCTGCGTGAGCTGTCGGGCAAAGATTATGGCGACTGGTGGCAGCGTCATGTCAACAGCCCGCTGGTGCTGGACTATGAGGCCTTGCTGGCCAAGGCGGGACTGAAGAAAGATTATGGCAGTGATAATAAGGCGATCGCCTATGCCGGCATGCTGACCCGCGAGGGCAGCCTGAAGCTAAGTCATGTTAAACGTGAGGGACCTGCTTGGCGGGCAGGCATAGTAGCGGGCGATGAGCTGGTGGCGATAAATGGCCTTAAGGTCACCGCCAAGGGCTTTGCGGCGCGCATCAAAGACTTTACCCCGGGCGATACCATCAAGGTGATGCTCTTTAGTAACGATACCCTAAAAGAGGTGTCGCTGACGTTGGCGGAGCAGCCCAGTGAGAAGCTTAAGCTCGTTAGCGTCGATAAGCCGAGCCGGAAACAGAAAGCCTTCTTCGAGGCCTGGCTGGGAATTGATTGGCCCTTCGATGGCGAAGGTAAGCTGAAAGGCTAATTCACGCCTATAGCATTTGTGGTGTCGAGCCAGTTGCATCGCCTGAACGCGAGAACATACCAATAAAAAAACCACCCGCTTGGGTGGTTTTTTGTTCCTTGAGCACTTAAAAGTTAGTCTCTCAAGCCGGCAAGAATCTAGCTTATAGGCTGGCTTACAAGCCATCTTCCTGGCTAGCTTATAGACTATCTTCCAGGCCGCCTAATACTTCGACTAGCGAGTTCATCAGGGCGATCAGCTCGCTGCCCATCAGGGCGAAGTCGGCGTCCAGACGCGCCAGTGGATCTTCTGTGCCCACCTCGTCGTTGTGCGCCCTAAACTCTTCAGAGAACTTCAGGCGTTTGATGCCGGCATCGGATTGCAGCACGAAGGCGATAGACTGGCCGAAATGCAGCGCCAGCTTATGCACCTGCTTACCCACCTCTAGATGCGCCAGCACCTCGTTTTCGGTCAGGTCTTGCTGTTTGAAGCGTACTATGCCGCCTTCATCAGAATCTGACTTAAGCTCGGCCTCATCCTGCATCTCAAACGGTGCAGGCGCGCTGTTGCTCTTGAGCCACTCGGTTAGCTGGGCTTCGATTGGCGTCTTGAAGCTCATTGGGATCACCGGCAGTGAGCCCAGCGCCTTACGCAGCAGGGCCAGTAACTCTTCTGCCTTAGTGGCGCTTGATGAGTCTACCAAGATCATCTCAATCTCAGGCAATATCAACGCATGGATCTGGCTGCGACGAGAGAAGGCGCGTGGCAATAGCGTGGTGGTGATCTCCTCTTTAAGCGCATCTTTCTCTTTCTTGGCCAGCTTGCGGTTTTCTTCGGCTTCTATCTGCGCCACTTTCTCTTCGAGGGCTTCTTTTACCACCTGAGAAGGCAGGATCTTCTCCTCTTTGGTGGCACAGATAAGGTGTCTGTTCTCGGCGCTGTGTACTAAGGTGTGGCCGAGTTTACCCAGTGCTTTAGAGAAGCCGAACTTGCTGATGTCCTGGCTGGAGCAGGGAGAAAAGGTAAAGTCTTCCAGTGACTTCTCTAGCGCTTCGGTATCGACAGAGAAAGGTTTATTAAAACGATATACGGTAAGATTCTTAAACCACATGATAGGCGCTCAATCAAAAATAAAGCCGCAGTGTAAGCCATTGTTGGGCGCGGGTAAACCGCTAACAATCTTCCTCAAAATGTCACAAATATTGCTCAAGTGACATAATTCATCAAACTGTAATATTTCATTTTATCGCCTCGAAGCGCCCATATCGCCTGGGTTTGTGGCCAGCGGGCGTAGTTCACATTATCAAATTTATCCAGTTGCTAAATCGATGAAATAAAACTGCAACATAAAAGTTGCACACTTTCGGCCGTCCAAACCAATAACCAAGACGAACAAACGTCGAAAGGATTAAATGATGAACGTTTTTTGTAAAACACTACTCGCTTCTGCGCTAGCAACTGCCACTCTCGCTTCTGCACACGCTGCAGAGCCATTGACTGTTTACGGCAAACTAAACGTAACGGCTCAATCTAACGATGTAGATGGTGATGCAACGACGACTATTCAGAGCAACGCTTCTCGTTTTGGCGTGAAGGGTGCTTTCGAGCTGAGCAGCTCACTTGAAGCTTTCTACACTGTTGAGTATGAAGTGGACACAGGTGATGCGGCTAAGGAAAACTTCTTGGCTCGTAACCAGTTCGTTGGTTTAAAAGGTAACTTTGGTGCTTTCTCTGTGGGTCGTAACGACACCATGCTGAAGCAATCTCAAGGTAAAGTTGACCAGTTCAACGACCTGTCTGGTGACCTGAAGCACCTGTTCAAAGGTGAAAACCGTATCGAGCAGACTGCGACTTACATGACGCCTTCTTTCAGCGGTTTCAAAGTAGGTGTGACTTATGCTGCTGAAGGCGCTAGCTCACAGTATGGCCAAGACGGTTTCAGCGTTGCCGCTATGTACGGTGATGCTAAGCTGAAGAAGTCTCCTATCTTCGCTTCTATCGCTTACGACTCAGACGTTAAAGGTTACGAAGTGGTTCGCGCTACTGTTCAAGGTAAGATCGCTGGCCTGAAGATTGGTGGTATGTACCAGCAGCAGGAAGAGACTTACAAGAAAGACGGTACTGCCGTTGTTGGTGCTGACAGCAAGACTGGTTACCTGGTAAGCGCTGCTTACACTATCGATGCCGTAGTACTGAAGGCTCAGTACCAAGACATGGAAGACAAAGGTGATTCTTGGTCAGTGGGTGGTGACTACAAGCTAGGCAAGCCAACTAAACTGTTTGCCTTCTACACCAACCGTGATTTCGAAGGTGTTGACACTACCGATAAATTCTTCGGTCTGGGTCTAGAACACAAGTTCTAAGTTATTGATAAATAACTTTCACTCGCCAGTCGAGTGCTGACAAAAGGGAGGCTTATGCCTCCCTTTTTGATGTAAGATTTATGACAAAATAAGCTGTTTTATGACAAACTAGCCCTGCGGTTTCATAATTTTGTAATAAAAAAGACCAATAATGGACACGTGGGAATTCACAGATAGAAGATCGCATATGACTGCTAGGATTTTGATAGTTGAAGATGAGCTGGCCATCCGAGAGATGTTAGCTTTTGTTTTAGAACAACATGGATTTACGACAACTACAGCAGAGGATTTCGACTCAGCATTGGATATGTTGTCAGAACCTTATCCAGATTTGGTGTTGCTCGATTGGATGTTCCCGGGCGGCAGTGGTATCCAGCTGGCCAAGAAACTGCGCCAGGATGAGTTTACCCGTCACATTCCCGTCATCATGCTGACGGCCCGTGGCGAAGAGGAAGACAAGGTGAAGGGGCTCGAAGTGGGCGCCGATGACTATATTACCAAGCCTTTCTCGCCCAAAGAGCTGGTGGCACGCATCAAGGCGGTAATGCGCCGCGCGGCACCGACGGCACTGGAAGAGCCGATAGACGTACAAGGATTGGTACTCGACCCTGTGAGCCACCGCGTGACAGTGGGCGATCAGGTACTGGAGATGGGCCCGACCGAGTTCAGGTTGCTCCATTTCTTCATGACCCATCCAGAGCGCGTTTACAGCCGTGAGCAGCTGCTAGACAATGTCTGGGGGACCAATGTGTATGTCGAAGACAGAACCGTCGATGTGCATATTCGTCGCCTACGTAAGGCCGTCGAACCATCGAATCACGACCGTTTGATTCAAACCGTTCGTGGTGCCGGCTACCGTTTCTCGACCCGTCTCTAGGGCCAAATTTTCTTTGTGGTTTAAGATTCATCTAAACAGGTTTTGATTGCATGGCTTGGGGTTTGTAACGATAGACTGCTAGCCGGCAAGAAAGCACAGACGCTGTTTAGATGAACCCTAGGGGCCGCGCCTCTTGTGTCTTATTTATCAGCCATCCCATGCCTGTGTACATCATTGCTTCAGACATGGACTGCTGGGGAAAAACACGAAAGATCGCCGCAGAAACAAACAGCAAGGGTCGATAGATCCAAGCAAATTGATAGGCACAAGCGGCAATTTAAGCTATCTTGTGCCCATTCGCTTACTATGGCTTATCTATGTTTGATTCATATTCAGGGTATCAACTACTCACTCGATTAGTGATATATCTACTGCTCTGTCTTGCCGTTGGATTACTCATAAATCAGGTGCTGTGGATCATGTTGCTGGGCAGTATCGCCCTGCTCATTTGGCACTATAAACAGATCTCAAGACTCAACTATTGGCTGTGGCGCGATAAGCGGCTGACGCCCCCCAACGGCAGTGGCAGTTGGGAAGGGGTGTTCAACGGTATCTACCGTTTGCAAGGTAAAAACCGTAAACGTGTCAGCCAACTTGCCTATCTTCTCGCCCGCTTCAGACAAGGAGCTGAGGCGCTACCCGATGCGGCCGTGGTGCTCGATTCAGAGAACAACATCGCCTGGTGTAACAAGCTGGCTCAGCTGATGTTAGGCCTGGTGTGGCCCCAGGATAACGGTCAGCGGATCGACAACCTTATCCGTCACCCCGACTTCTCCAAATACCTCAAGCAGGCCGATTTCGACGAGCCGTTCGAACTTATCGACACCCAGAGTGATAGCCGGATCCTGGAGATACGTATCATGGGCTATGGTTCGGGGCAGCGACTATTGATTGCCCGTGACATCACACGTATTCGCCAGCTCGAGGGGATGCGTAAGGAGTTTGTGGCCAACGTTTCTCACGAGCTTAAGACGCCGCTGACGGTATTGCAGGGTTACCTGGAGATGATGCAGGGGATGGCCGAGCCAGACTCGCCCAATGCCAAGGCGATGTCGCAGATGCAGCAGCAGACCAACCGCATGCGTTCCATGGTCGAACAGCTGCTGGTGCTGTCGCGCATCGAAGATGGCAGCGCGGTTAACCTTGAGACCAAGGTGAACATGACAGTGCTCATGGAGACGCTCAAAGAGGAGGCGCAGGCGCTGGCCATGGGGCAGTATGAACTGTCTATCGAGGCGGATCCCGGGCTGAATCTTTATGGCAGCGAGGTGCAGCTTCGCAGTGCCTGCTCTAACCTGGTGTCGAACGCCATTCGTTATACCGAGCCCGGCGGTAAGATCAGCATTCGCTGGAAACGTGTGCCTATGGGGGCCGAGTTTAGCGTGACAGATACCGGCGAGGGCATAGCGCCGCAGCATCTTACCCGTCTGACCGAGCGCTTCTACCGGGTTGATAGTGCGCGTTCTCGTCAGAGTGGTGGCTCGGGATTGGGCCTGGCCATCACCAAGCACGCTTTGCATCATCACCAGAGCGATCTCACCATAGAGAGTAAGCTCGGGGTAGGTAGTCGCTTTAGCTTCATCATCCCTAATCATCTGCTTGACCTTTAGCGGTTTGATGTGAGGTATTAGATGGCTGAAGTTTGGTATTAGTTGGATTAAATAGATTAAACGCCGTCGATAATGACGGCGTTTTTTTATGGGGTTTATTTTATGGCGTTTAGGTTATGGCACTCGCCGTCACCCATGACGCAAACTTGACGATTTGATGTCAAACTTAATATGGCGACGCTAAAAAGCGCATTTGCGGCAATTTAATTTGTCATTGTCATCTAAGTGTCACATCACAGTCATAGACTTGTCACCGTTGCGATTGATACTGGCTGCAACTTAAATGAAACGAGTAAGCAAGTCCGCTTAACACTGGAGCATAGAATGAAACTTAAACAGCTTGTCGGTGCGGTGAGTTTAACAGCCGCTAGTGTATTCTCAGCAGCCTCAATGGCCGCTCTTGATCCATCACTGCCAACTTATGAAAAAACAAGTGGTGTATCAGGTAACCTATCTTCTGTAGGTTCAGACACTTTAGCCAACATGATGACCCTATGGGCGGAAGAGTACAAAGAGATGTACCCTAACGTTAACATTCAGATTCAAGCAGCGGGTTCATCTACTGCGCCACCAGCACTGACTGAAGGTACTTCACAGTTCGGTCCAATGAGCCGTAAGATGAAGCCTAACGAAATCGAAGCATTCGAAAAGCACTACGGTTACCAGCCAACTGCTATCCGTGTAGCAATCGATGCTCTTGCAGTATTCGTACACAAAGATAACCCAATCAAGGGTCTAAGCATCGAGCAGATCGACGGCATCTTCTCTGCAACACACAAGTGTGGCGGTAGCGATGTTCAACGTTGGGGCGATGTAGGCCTGGACGGTTCTTGGGCTGCTAAAGACGTACAGCTATATGGCCGTAACTCAGTATCTGGTACTTACGGTTACTTCAAGAAGAAAGCACTTTGTAAGGGCGACTTCAAGGCTAACGTAAACGAGCAACCTGGTTCTGCATCAGTGGTTCAGTCTGTATCTCAATCACTTAACGCTATCGGTTACTCAGGTATCGGTTACAAGACGGCAGGCGTGAAAGCGGTTGCTATCGCTAAGAAAGGTACCAACTACATCGAAGCATCGGCTGCTAACGCTGCTGACGGTAGCTACCCACTATCACGTTACCTATACGTTTACGTGAACAAGCACCCTAACAAAGAGTTGGCACCACTAGAGCGTGAATTCCTACGCTTCGTACTGTCAAAGCAGGGTCAGCAAATCGTAATGAAAGACGGTTATGTGCCACTACCACGTAGTGTGACTGCGAAAGACCTAGAAAAAGCGGGTATCCGTCTGTAAGACGACAGCTTGAACTGAAAAGGCCTCCTAGTGAGGCCTTTTTTGTCTTCCAAATAAGACGGTATTTTTGTTTGAGTCTTGGTTACATTGTTATTTATTGAATGTGTTTGAAGAGCCTACCTTCATGGCAAGTTAACGCTTGCCCGGCGGGGGAATGTGGGAATGCTTTCGGGTTGTAGCGTCTACCAGTTTGGGCATTTGATGGGATTTTGAAGGTAATGCCTTCATGGCAATCTAACGCCTGCCCGGCGAGGGAATGTGGGAATGCTTTCAGGTCGTAGCGTTTGGCTGCTTGGGTATTTGCTATGGACTTGAAGGTCACACCTTCATGGCTATCTAACGCCTGCCCGGCGAGGGTTGTGCAGATACGCCTGTGACACGCTGTACGCCATCCCTGGCCGCTCTGCGGTTTCATCCCTGAAACCGAAGGTCACCGGCGTATCTACACTTGGTATCCAACGTCTCTTCGATTTAACTTCATCTGTCAGTGCTATGGATTTTGGCTTTGGTCGATTTGGAATCAATGAGTAGATTGAAGATTGTACCTTCATGGCAAGCTAACGCCTGCCCGACGAGGGAATGCCAAAAAATGTAGGGAACATTTTTGGCCCAGCCATCGACGTCCGCAGATGCATCTACACTTGGTATCTAACGTTTCTTCGATTTGGCCGTGTTTGGGTGAAAAGGGAATGAAAAAGCTGATTTGGTTTTGCCCCGAAGTGAGTTGTTGGTCTGCCAGTAAATCGCAAACTTACTACTCAACAATTTCTTATCTAAGTCCTGTTTGTGCGATTCACCACAAGACGTAGAAACTGGACAGATATACAGTCATGTTTAAATTATGTGACTTTTGGGTGATTTTAAGTCTAAATCCGTGCGCGTATTGCCGTTATTGATAATATAACTCCTTTCAAAAACAACTGATTGCAATCCTTGTTAAGTAAATAATAGGTTTGGAAAACGCGCATGCGCGTTTTTCCAGATGGATTACTTATATGAAAAGCGGCAAAATGCTGATAAGTTCATTATATACAGATAGTTAACTGTGCGCGTTTTCACTGGTCCAACGAGGTAAACGCGCATGCGCACTAATAAAATGTTATGCCTCAAGAGTGAATCATGGAATATAGTGAAGTTATAGAAAACTGGAAGGCCTTCGCTGATGCCGTCAAAGCTATTGGAGGTGATCTTCAGGCTTTTACTATAGAAGAGCCGGCAACTGAAAACGAAGTACTAGCATTAGAAGAAAAGCTTGGATTTTCATTACCCGCATCGTTGAGAGAGGTGTTGATTAACTTCTCAAGAAAAGTCGAGTTCCGCTGGTTTTTCCCGGACAAGTTCGAACTTGAAGGAGAGTTGTCGGAGATTTTTTCGGGTGATAGACATTGGTCACTAGATTGGATCTATGATTTCAATGAATCTAAAAATGGTTGGGTTGAGGAGTGTTTCCCAAACGAAGAAGATCCATACGATGTTGTCTGGCACAACAAACTTGCGTTTCATGAGGTGGGTAACGGCGACTATTTAGCTATTGATTTGTCTTCCTCCGGTTCGGAGTCAGTAGTTTATTTGAGCCATGATGACGGTGATGGGCATGGAGTCGAGTTAGCTAAAAACTTCAAAGATTTCGTTTGTGAGAGTAGTCTCATTGGCTGTGTTGGTGGTGAAGACTGGCAGCAACTGCCATTTATTGAAAATGGCAAAAAACATATAGATGGTAATTGCGTAAATGCTATTAGGCTCAGAGAAGTCCTTGGAATCAAGGCATAACAAACGGTTGCACCGGACAAATTTCCGCTGTCATCTTTTTTGCAAAGACACGCAAAAAAGCCGCCATCAAAAATTTGCTCGGTGAGCCGGGCGTTAGAAAGTTTAGGAAAATATGGTGTTAGAATTAAGAAAGTCGGTGATATCAGAAGCCAGGGCTTTTGTTGAAATGGAGTGTTCTCATGATACAAAAGGCTTTGTTATTCCTTATTCACTAGAAAAGCACGCAAGTCTAATAGAGAGCAATGACGTAATTTATCTGTCTTTGTACTACGAAAACGAGTTGTCAGGTTTCATAATTTTGTCGCAAGAAAGCCAAGAAGTCGTTGAGTTCAGGAGAATTGTTGTTGCTTCCAAAGGAAAGGGTCTTGGTCAACTCGCAATTAAAGAGATGGAACAGTATTGTGCGGAAAACTTAAACTGTTCAAAAGTCTGGTTAGATGTATTCGAATCAAACTCAAGAGGAATATATATTTATAAAAAGCTGGGCTATACGCAATTTAAAGAAGCGTTCTATGAAGGTAAGAAATTGTTATTCATGGAAAAAACGTTCTAACAAGTGACTGTGGTGTTTAGTCAATATATTTATCCGTTTTCTGCGCACCACAGCTCCTCGCTTTTAAGCATGGTATTCAAGATCACGATGAGCTTTCGCATGCAGGCGATCAGTGCTACTTTCGGCATTTTTCCAGCCGCTTTGAGACGCTGGTAATAGCGCTTAAAAACAGGATTACACTGTATGGCAGACATCATCGCCATAAACATGACTGTACGTATTCTGTGGCGACCACCACGGATCCTGTGTTTACCCTTGTAAGAACCACTTTCGCGGTTCATGGGAGCGACACCAACTAGGGCGGCAATTTCTTTTCGGTTTAGTTTTCCTAACTCTGGCATTTCACTAAGCAGAGTGTAGGAAAGCACTTTCCCCACCCCAGGAACACTCGTCAATATTTCCGATTTGACGCGCCATTCTTTGACCTGGGCTACGAGCTTATCGAGTTTTTCCGTAAGTTTATCTATTTGCTGGTTAAGTGATTTAAGCAAAGTATTAATTGATTTATGAAGCTCTTTGGGCATGATTTGGAGACGATTTTTTTCCATCGTTGCCATTTCAAGTAGCTGAGTTCGTCTGATTAGTAAGTCTTTGATTATTTTTGACTGTTCATCCGGAAGTTGCTTTATCTCAGGTTTAATGATTGCCGAAAATTGAGCGATGACTGAAGCATCAATTCTGTCTGTTTTCGCCATGACACCGATAGCTTGGGCAAAGCGACGAACTTTGATTGGATTGACGATAACAACGGGTAAATTAGCTTTATCGCAGGCAAAGACAAAGGCATGCTCATAACGACCCGTCGCCTCAGTGACGATACGTTTTACCGGATGCTTCTTAAGTACCTGAATGACTTTCTGGATATGTTCAGGGTCATTTGGGATAGATAAATGTAGGTCGAGTGGATGTAGAACGATATCGAGCTGTGACTTACCGACATCAACGCCGACATTGATTTCAGTTTGGTTTTTATGGTTGTTCATTATAAGCTTACTCTGCCTTGCTATACGGGCTCGAGGCCCCAATGACTGTTCGAGTTATTGCTAGGAGTTATGCAGCGCTACCCACTTGTTACCGGTCTCTCGTAAGAGGAGCCGCCATTCAATCGAGCTACTGCATAAAGACCCTCAACGGCCATTGAGGGTGGGCCTCCAATTTACCCTAAAATGGAACAGGATTAACCATACAAGTTGCTCAAGTTTGTTCGTAAACTCACTGGGACAATTAACAGTTGGCTTGGCGCTTCGCGCAAGTATAGCCAACAGTCAATTACCCCTTAGCAAAGCGTTAACTCATAGAAATTTTTATCTGAAACTCACAAGTTAGAGTTAAGACTTTAACTCGAAAATGTCCAAGAATGTTTTTAAAGCTTGGCAGTGCAATAACGTTAAATCGAAGAGACTATAGATACTGGTGTAAACACATTTGTGACCTTCCGAGGCATGGATGCCGAGGCAGAGCTCACATGGATGTGCTCGTAGCGTGTCACAAATGTGTTTGCACATAAAGCTTGCCGCAGGCAATTCAAAACCATGAAGGTCAACGCATCTATCTGCGAAGTAAAATCTATACGGCAAGATGCTGTAAGCCTTAATGTCAGGCCCTTCATGAGAAGGTAAACGTCGGCAAATTCAGGATAAAAAAAAGCGACCCTGATGAGGTCGCTTAAGTTCCAAATTCGGAATCTAAGGATAGTTGCGCTAGAAACTATCTAAAGGGAATGATGATGAACGGTAAACACACTGATGATTAATTAAGACCTGTCACTGGGATAACTAATCGATGCAAATTCTGTTCATATTATCAGAGTGCTTTCATCGGGATTAGTTCAGAAAAATTCTGAAATATTTTCATCTTTTTTAAAAAACCTTATTAAATCAATAAAAAGCTTCATGTTTAGCACCGGCTAAAGTAGTCTGTTGCCTGACTCACTACTCATCTTTCGTCATCAATAAGGACATTGCGCCGACATGAAGTTCCCCCATCTGGTCACATCGCTGGCTATCTTCTTAATTTTCTCTATGGCCACTCAGGCGTCCACTCCGGTAGCGGTATCCGAGCAAGCGGCGCCCGGCTCTCTGGAGCTTAATTCAACGTCGCAAGCGCCTAAGGTAGAGATCCCCCGTACCGCTGTGTTCGAGCTGACCGATCCCGTGAGTAAGCGCATCTATCCGCTCTGGGTCAAGCTGCCGCGCTCTTATCAAGCCGATAGTACGAGACATTACCCTGTGGTCTATGTCTCCGATGCGCCCTATGCCTTTCAGATTGTCTCGGGTATGACCCGCTTTCCCATGAATAGCGGCAAGATGCGTGAGGCCATCATAGTCGGGCTCTCCTATGCTAAGGGGGACAAGGGGCCGCAGAGCCGGGTGCGGGACTATACCCCCTTTAACGATTCGAGCTGGAAGCTAACAACCGGCGGCGCCAGTCGCTACGCCGATTATCTAGAGACTCAGGTGTTACCCTTCATGGCTGAGCATTATCGGGTAGATGACAAGGAGCGCACCTTCGTCGGCAACTCACTCGGCGGTCTGCTTGGGGCCTATCTGCTACTGGAGAAGCCGAATCTGTTTGATAACTATGTGCTGGGCAGTCCGTCGGTGTGGTTTAATGGCGAGCAGCTGTTATCCCTAACGGCGAAGCCGAGAGCCGATGATAAACAGGCGCGGCGAGTGTTCCTGGCGGTCGGCGCGCTGGAGACGCCTGCTAAGGCGGGGATGCAACACGACATGGTGGCCGGGGCGGATAAACTCGGTCGCCACCTAAGGCGCCAGCTGGGGGATAACTTGGTACTCGAGAGCCTCACCATAGCGGGGGCGCGCCACGAAACCGCTTTTCCCACCACGGCAAGCCAAGGCCTTTATTGGCTCCTGGCGCGCGATGGAGAAGGCAGTACTCAGTAGTAAGCTCGGCTTTAAGAGGCTTGTTTAGCGGTGTTGTTGGCATTCAGCGCCTTAAGCCAGGCCTGAAACTCTGCATCCATGCTGGTGCCCCACTGCTTTACCAATGCCTGATATCTCGGGTAGTCGCCCTTGCGGGTAAAGCCCAGCATGGTGTCTATCTTGTCTTTGTGACGCTCCATCATGAAGCGCACCGCCAGATAGCCCCAGCGATAGACGCGATCCGTGCCGCCGTTGTGCTCGTAACTGGTGTTAAACAATTCACTCAGCTCGAATTGCTGTTTGGCGATGATGGCGATGGCCGCCGGGTTGTCGTCTCCCTGAGAGATATATTCCCCCAGCCCTTCGCTCCACCACACTAGGTGAGGCAGCAGCGGCGCCGGCTCAGGGCAATATTCGGGGGCGCTGTGGGAGTCGTGCAGCGAGGCGCAAAAGTCGCCATAGAGATTGAAGTGACCATCCAGGTAATGCACATACTCGTGGGCCAGGTTCCAGATCTGTCCGCCGCGCTCATAGGCGACAAACTCTGCCTGATTCCCTGCCAGGTGGGGGAGTCCCTCCAGGAACATGCCGCCGTTGTCGCTTGGCACGTCGAAATGCGCCGTGACATAGCGGGTATAGTCGTCGCGGCTGTGATAGACGTTGGCGCGCATACGCTGATTGTTGTCATTGGCGACCGGCTTGCCCTGGGTGCCAAATAGCTGGTGGAACTTGGCCTCCTGCTTCTGCATCAGGGCGCAGGCCTGGGTTATCTGCTCCTGGGTGAGCGCCTGAGAGCGAATGGTGATCGTGGGGCTGCAGTCGTGATTCTGGCTTAAGATTTGTTGTAATGGTGCAACCGGCGAGGTTTCACCTGCCTGCAGGGGGAAGCTGGTCAGCAGGGGCAGGACCGCCACAAAACCCATGAGAGATGATTGAGACACAGAGGTTTCCTTATTGTTATTTTTGTATAAAATATCCCAATTGTTTCACCTTCATTCGTCGAAGTCAATTTCTACGCAGATTGTATAAGCGGTCCGTATTGCCCGTTTGCTTAGCCCGTTTGTAATGGCCATTTGTTTAAGCCAATCGCCTTAGGCTTTATTTAGTCAGGTCGCTCTATCGGGTGGCCATGACATTCTTGGCCTGCGGGACTAAAATGGCACCAGCCCAACATCATAAAAAAGGAATCCTTGTGGTCACTCAGTGGGATAATCAACAAGATCATCATTCATTTGCCAATGTGGACGCCCTGCGGGTCACGCATTTGAGCCTAGCCCTCGAGGTCGATTTTGCGGCGCAGCAACTCATAGGTAGCGCCAAGCTTAACTTAGATTATCGCGAGCAAGATTGCCGTGTCCTCTACTTAGATACCCGTGAGCTCACCATCATCGGCGTGCAGGACGAGGCCGGCAATGCCTTGGTCTATCGACTGGATGAGCAAGATGCGGTGCGCGGGCAGCGCCTGGCGATCGAACTGAGCTCGCCAAGTAAACAGATCACTGTGCAGTATCATACCTCGCCCTCGGCTCAGGGGCTGCAGTGGCTGTCGCCGGAGCAGACCAGTGGTAAGCAGTTGCCGTTTCTCTTCAGTCAGTCGCAGCCGATCAACGCTCGCAGCTGGATCCCTCTGCAAGACAGCCCCAAGGCGAGAATCACCTTCGACGCCAAGATCACAGTGCCGCCAGGCATGCGCGCCGTGATGAGCGCCATGAACTGCGGCGATGCGCCGTTAACGGGTGAGTTTAGCTTCGAGATGGAAAAGCCTATCCCGACCCATCTGCTGGCGATTGCCGTTGGAGACCTACACTTTGGCGCTATCGGCCCGCGCACCGGCGTTTATGCCGAGCCCGAGGTGCTATCTGCGGCGGTGAAGGAGTTTGAAGATACCGAGAAGATGGTGGAGATCGCCGAGTCCCTGCTAGGCCCCTATGCCTGGGATCGCTACGACATGCTAATCCTACCGCCAAGCTTTCCCTTCGGCGGCATGGAAAATCCAAGGCTCGCCTTCATGACCCCCACACTCATCGCCGGCGATAAGAGCCTGGTCTCTACCGTCGCCCACGAACTGGCCCACTCCTGGACGGGCAATCTGGTGAGCAACGCCACCTGGCGTGATCTCTGGTTAAACGAAGGCTTTACCACCTATTTCACTAACCGCATCGTCGAGGCCGTGTATGGCAAGGAGCTGGCCGAGCTGGAGGTAGTGCTGGAATATGGCCGGCTCAAGGAGGAGCTGGTGAGCATGCCACTCGAGGCGCAGACCCTGCCGGCCAATGTGCAGGCGGGTGACCCTAACGATGCCTTTAACCGCTTCACCTATGATAAGGCGTCCATGTTTGTTCACGAGCTGGAGCATCGTCTGGGGCGTGACGCCTTCGACCGTTTCCTGTTCGAGTATGTGAATCATTTTGCCTTCGAGGCGATCACCACTGAAACCTTCGTCGATTACGCCAGACAGACACTGCTTATCCAGCACGGCAATAAGATAACCGAGGCCGAGTTACTCGAGTGGGTCTATGGCGAGGGGATGCCCGCCTGGTTCGTGCCGCCTAGCTCAGACAGCCTGGAGAAGGTCGATGCCCTACGCGCCGCCTGGCTCGCTGGAGAGCCGATCAATAAGGCCAACACGGCGGGTTGGCGAGTGCACCACTGGCAGTACTTCCTGAACAGCCTGCCCGAGGTGCTAGAGCAAGCGGCGTTGATTGACTTAGACACCAGCTTCGATTTTAGCCGCAGCACCAATGCCGAGATCGCCTGTGACTGGTATCGGGTCGCCATACGTAATCATTACGATCCCGTACTGCCTTTCGTCGAGGCTTATCTGATGAAGATAGGGCGGGGTAAGTTTGTGCGTCCCCTGTACAACGAGTTGCTGCTGGCCGGCTATGGCGAGGAGCTGCGTCGCATCTATCAGAAGGCGAGGGCGGGCTACCATCCTTCGTTGTCGGTGCAGCTGGATAAACAGCTATTGCAGTAAGACAGATCGCTTGCAGTAGAACGAAAGAAGCAGGATAAAAAAATGGCAACCCAAGGGGTTGCCACAACTATCTATTTGGAGAAAGAAATCTGTGCGCTAGCGAAATTTCTTGCCTCCTGAGACCAATTCAGTCTCGAAGGGAGATGATGAACAAACAATGATGAAAAATCTGTTACATCTCTTCAGAGTCACCAATATCGAGTTAGTTCCCCACGTCGCGATAATTAGTTAAAAAATTTTCGAAAAAGGCCGATTTTTTCCCGTTAGCTGGGAAGCTAGGCACCAAAGTGTCTAAACAGGCAAAAAAAATGGCAACCAAAGGTTGCCATGAATCAAATAAGTGTCGAGTCATAAACCTCAATGCGCTAGCGAGGTAGATGCTCTTGGGACCTAGAGGGTCACCAAAGGGAGATGATGATGAACAATGTAACTTGAGCCAGGTAAGCCTACCGAATCATTCGTTAGCTAAATTACCCAACCCGCTAATCCGTTCACTTATTCAGAGTCTCCCTTAGCAGATAAGTTCAATAAAGCTTGTAAAAAATTCAAATTTTTTCCTATCCGTCGCCAAAGGGGCTATTTTAACCTTTTAGTATAGATGTCAGATCGTCATCTTGCCGTTGGTAATTGGCATAAATCGCTCTTGTTGTAGGGCTGCCAGCAGTGCAAGTTTAAATCCTAATAGATTGATATGGATGATTTTTATAAAAAAAGACAACCAAGGAGGTTGCCTGTCGATCCATCTAGATCTAGGGGGACTGCGCTAGAAGTCCCAGGGAGAATGATGAACATGAAAAAGCAAATCTTCGCGTTCAATAATTGGAGTTTTCAAACATTGAAAAGTTCAAAAAATAACCAAAAATGTTTGAAAATATTTCCAACATTCTCCTATCTATTTGGATTGGCTCACTAAAGCAGCAATTTTTTCTGACAAAGATTCAGGTTTTGTGGTGGGAGCGAAGCGTTCCAGCACACATCCGTGTCCGTCGACCAGGAACTTGGTGAAGTTCCATTTGATCGATTCGCTGCCAA
Source organism: Shewanella halotolerans (assembly GCF_019457535.1). Lineage (NCBI taxonomy): Bacteria > Pseudomonadati > Pseudomonadota > Gammaproteobacteria > Alteromonadales > Shewanellaceae > Shewanella > Shewanella halotolerans. The sequence continues at coordinate 1,367,805 of NZ_CP080417.1, forward strand.
GCACCCCCTTGGCCTCACGCTTGAGGTAACGATACAGAGGATGAGCCTTGTCGCCGTTCACCTCTATCTTGGCAAAGAGCGGGAAGCTGACGCCAAAGTTAAGTTCGCAGAACTGACTGATCTCGCTCTCATCTCCTTGCTCCTGCTGACCAAATTGGTTGCAGGGGAAGCCGAGCACGGCAAAACGCTCAGGGCCGAACTGCTCATACAGCGCCTGTAGCGCCTGATATTGAGGGGTGAAGCCACATTTACTGGCCGTGTTGACGATAAGCAGTACCTTACCTTTGTAATCCGCCATCGGCTGGGTGCTGCCATCGATGCGGGTGAGTGAAAAATCGTAAATCGACATAATAGGCTCCTCCTGATGATGCTATAAGCCTAGCAATAAAATACATTGCGCGCAATTTAAATTGCGGTTTCGAGGGAAGGAATTCTCAGGAGTCCTAACATGCTGCGGGCCGGCATCGAGCAGGCTTAGGTGACCTTTGTGTCTGACTCAATGAGCTTGTAATGCCTATGGGGTGAATATGCAGCGAGCTTGTTAATAATGCCTTTAAAAACAATTTAATGAAGCATATTTAATGGTGAACAAAAATACAGTCTGATACCCTCTTGGCCGAATAAAAACCGCATTTTAAGGGGTGAAGATGAAAACCAAATTTGCGCTACTGCTCTTAGGCACCCTGAGCCTCACGGCCCAGGCCAACGACTTTAATCTTGGAATAAACGATGATGTGATCTCTACGGATCTGCAGATGGATCTTAATCCGTCGGCCAATCTGGTGATGGGGTATCTATATTCCAATCACGAGGGGCACACTGTGTCGGCCGCGGCCCATATGAGTCACGATGCCGGGGCGCATCACTTCGAGATAGGGCCAAAGTTTTCCCATTACTGGGCGAAAAATAGCAGTAACGGCAGCGTGGTGGCGATCGGCGGACGTTACTCGTTGGATCTGGGCTCAAACATTGCTCTTAGGACCTCGGCCTACTATGCGCCTTCCGTGCTGAGTTTCGGCAGCGTCGATGGCCAGTACGAGCTGGATGGCAAGATCCAGTTTCAGGTCAACCCCAGCCTGGGACTGTTTGCCGGCTACCGTAATATACGCCTGCAGTACGATAATCGCCCCGATAACACCTTCGACAGTGGCTTCTATATCGGCGCCAGCGCCCACTTCTAATCGGCGACTAGCCGTTTGGCACACTGGGTGAGCACGGTTTTACGTTCACCCAAGCTTTCACTTAAGTTAGGTATTTACTCAAGAATGGCTAGCGCCAGATCTCTTCGTCAAACTCGTCATCATGGTCATAACGCTTTGGCTGGTTTGCCTGATGGCGACGTCTCTGCTTGCTACGCTTGTTGCGTAGTTTATCCTGGGCATCAAATTCCCAAGTGGGTGTCTGCTCCGATGCCATCTCAAATTCATCATAGTGTGACATGATCTCACCTGTCTCTCGTTACCGATCTTTACTGACCTATTTTGTGCTATCTAGGCCTAGCCGAAACCGCATGGTAAGAAGCTAAGATGACGCTTAGGTGACAGAGATGAGACGAACAGGTGACACGTGCGCCGCCAGTGCACGGAGCAAGAGCACGGAGCAAGAGCCCTGAGCCAGTGCACTGAGCCAGAGTCAGAGTACTGAGTCAGAGCACGGAGAAAGCGCACGCCGCAAGAGTGCGGCGCTGCGTGTTGAGAGATGGGAAGACTACTCGCCCTGGCGGATCATCTTAGCGACAAACATACCGTCGCTATCAGCCTGATAGGGCAGTACCGTCAGCATCTGTGTCGCCTCATTGGTGAAAGGATGGGTCAGTGTCTGCAGGCTGAAGTCGGGACGTTTAGCCAGGAAGGCCTCGACCACCTCTTGGTTTTCGACTGGACTAATCGAGCAGGTGGCATAGACCAGGACGCCGCCGGGTCTTACCGCCTCACAGGCGCGGCTTAATATATCCAGCTGCAGGCTCGCCTTGTCTGTGATGGCACTGGCATCATCGAGCCAGCGCATATCTGGATTGCGTCGCCAGGTGCCGGTGCAGCTACAGGGGGCATCGACCAGCACGCCATCGAAATGACCGGCGGCAACCGGCAGGGCATCTGACTGCCAGGGCTGGGTGCTGATCTGACTAAAACCGGCGCGCTTGGCGCGCTTAGTGAGTTCTTCGAGCGGTTTACGGCGAATGTCAGAGGCGACCACGCTGCCGCTGGCCTCGCTATCTTGCTGCAACATGAGCGAGCGCAGCTGCAGACTCTTACCACCGGCGCCACTACAGGCGTCCCACCAAGTTTCATCGGCCTTGGGCGCGCAGATGTTGCCTATCACCTGAGAGCCGAGATCCTGGATCTCCAGCTTGCCTTCGCTATAGAGTGCCACGCCATTGAGGTTGATGCTCTTATGGCCAAGGTTGATAGCATCTTTGAAGTAGTCGCTGCCGCTTGCCTCTATCTCTTGCTCTGCCAACTTGGCCTTGGCCTTAGCCAGGGAGATCCCCTGCAGACGACCCCAGATGGGCGGGCGGCTGCACAGGCTGAATACTAAGCGCTCTTGCATCTCGAGGTCTTGATCGAAATGGGCCCAGAACCAGTCCGGCGCCAGTGCGGTCAAGGGGAAGACTTGAGCTGGGAAAGCGGCTTCTAGCGTGGCCTGCTTGATCTTAAGAGCGTCAGTGTCTGCTTGAGCATTTATTACTGGCTCATCGAGTTCAGCAAACCCGCGCCAGGCCGAGACGATATCCTGCCAGGGATGAGCCTCCAGGGCGGCGGTCATGGTCAGCTGGGCAAACCACTGCTGGGCGATCGCCTGCTGGCTATCATCCTTTAACGGGATTAACTTGAGCCAGCCATGCCAGCGAAACAGGCCAAACAGGGTTTCGCGGATCACTCGCCTGTCTTTGGAGCCATGTTTCTTATGGGCGCGAAAATAATCCGCCAGAATGCGGTCCCCCGGCAGCTTACTCTGCAGCGTCTGACAAAATAGCTGATGTATGGTCAGACTGTAACTCAGGGCGCGTTTCTCGGCGCCGCTCTGGGCGTTTAGCGCCTGATGAAGCTGCTCGCTGTCGATGCTGGCGACCGCCAGAGGAGCCTTGCTAGAGGTGGTTGCCGAAGTTGTGGAGTCGCCCATGAGTGTACGCCTAAGCTGAGATCTGTTTCTGAGGGCGCAAGTGTACCAGATGTCGGCATATTTGCTACCGCCGGGGCACGCGAAACGACCCATGAAACCTTGAATCTAGTCGCCACTCTCGCCTCATTCACACCGGCAGGTTATACCAATCACAGTAAGTATGTGATCAGAAATAGCGCAGTAAAAACGCTTGAGAACAAAGCAGGATTTTTAGATAAGTAGCTACTCTACAATTAAAAATGCTAATACAGTTATCGAGCGTTTTAACAAGCTAGAATGATCAATTACTTATTACGATTGGTATTAAGTTCGCCAGATGTCGAAAATCTGCAATAGCGCGAATCAGATGCTGGGTATCCTGATGCTACTCGACTATCGGAGGAACCCAAATGAGTACAAGTATCGATTACATGACGCTAGCGCCAGAGGCCCTGGGCATCTTATACAACCAAGAAAACTATCTAAAGCAGGTGTTTAGTGACCATGAGAAGTTGGGGCTGGCGGAGATTGAGCTGTTGAAACTGCATGTCTCTCAGGCGAATGGCTGCGCCTTTTGTATTGAGATGCATACCAAGCTCGCCTTGGAGCTGGGCGTAAGCCTAGAGAAGATTGTCGGCCTCAGTGCCTGGCGTGGTCTACCCTATTACAGCGAGGCGGAGCGTGAGGCGCTCACCTGGGCCGAGCAACTGGCATTGCCGCACATTTCTATCGAGGCCCGTGAACAAGCGCGGCGCTATTTTGGCGACAAGCTGTTGGTCGATTTGACCTTGGGGATCAACGCGATCAATAGTTGGAATCGTCTCTGTAAGGCGCTCAAGTCTGGCCTTATCTAGACAGACAGGTTTTGAGACCAGAATTTAAAGGGAGCAAACGTGAGCAGCGACTTAGACTTTCACCTCTTCTGCCCTAAGGGCGCGCTGTCTGACTTAGTTCAGGGGATCTGGTCAGTTTCGTGCCCGGCAGAGGCCGATGAGTTGCATGCCTGGCTCCATAGCGATGCGGCCAGCGGCCTGCTGATTAATCTCGGTGCGCCGCTGGGTTATGACGAGCAGGAGGTGCCCGCCGGAGTCTATCTCCTGCCCGTCAACAAGCAGACCACCAGGGTGACGCTGCCGCCGGGGGCCTTGGCCGTTGGCGTGCGTTTCCTGCCCGGCGCCGGTCGGGCCTGGATGATGGAGCGTTTCGCCTTCGAGCAGGGGAGGGAGGCCATTACGCCGCTCACCTCTCATGCGGAACTCATGGCCTTGGCGGCATCGCTGCGCGCATGTTGTGGCCATCGTCAGCGGTTAAGCCTGACCTATCGCTGGCTGCGAGCCAATCAGACGCTAAACCAGCCATTGCCACGAGTGATCAACGAGGTATTGCAGGCGCTAGACAGGCCCGATGCCGACATGACGGCCTTTGAGAATGGGGCCATGAGTCAGCGGCAGATAGAGAGGTATTTTCGCCGTTATCTCGAGATGACCCCCAAATATTATCAGCGGCTGATGCGGGCGAGACAGACCCTGCTGGCCTTGAAACTCTTACCTCTGGCGCCCCTTGCCGATATCGCCTTAGCGCTTGGCTTTGCCGATCAGGCCCATATGACCCGGGAGCTGAAACAGCTGATTAAGATCACCCCCAAGCGTTATCGCCAGTGTCTGGCTCAAGATGCCGGCTAAGGGCAAATACCTAATGCCCAATATCTAGCGCACAATACCTAGTGCCTCAAGCCTTCGTCGGCTTGCAAGCGTTCTGCTAACCCCATATTTCTCGATATTAAAAAAACCTCAGCATAGATAAGCCCTTGGCATTAGTGCAAAAGCAGAGCAAGTGATAAGCTTGTATTGCTTTTTTGCTAATAGAGCATGAGTCTGGAAAATATTTCTGGTATGGTGCGGCTGAAACGAGAGGAGATTATGGAAAAGTACGAACAACTACTGATTTCGCTGCGCCGTGTGATCCGCGCCATCGACATACATTCTCGCCAGCTGAATAAGCAGTCTGGCCTAACGGGCCCTCAGTTAATGGTGATGCAGACCATTGCCGCCTACGACCGTCCGCTGGCCAAGGAGATCGCTCAGGAAGTGGCCCTCAGCCCCGCCACGGTTGCCACCATTATCGATCGCCTCGAGGCGCGTGATCTGGTGGTGAGAACCCGTAGCGTGTCAGACAAGCGCAAGTGGCACCTGTCTCTCAGCGAGGCGGGGATCGAGATCTTAAAGGCCGCGCCTAAGCCGCTGCAGGATCACTTTATCAAGCGTTATCAAAACCTTGAAGACTGGGAACAGAGCCAGTTGCTCTCGGCCGTCGAGCGTATTGCCTCCATGATGGATGCCCAGGAGCTGGATGCGGCCCCTGTACTCCTGGTGGGACAGATCCAGGCGGAAGAGTAACTCGTGTTGGGCGCGCCGCTACAAGACTCAGCATTACCGGGAGCAGGAATGCCAGGTTCACCCTTGCCAGGCTCTGAAACGTCAGCAGCGGCCGAGTTTAAGGTGGATAACTGCGCCTTGGTACTCGAAGGCGGTGGCCTGCGCGCCATCTATACTGCGGGCGTGCTCGATGCCTTCTTGGCTGCGGGGATCCATTTTCAGTATCTGGTGGGCGTATCCGCCGGCGCCATCTATCCAGCCTCCTATCTGTCGCGCCAGATGGGGCGTAACCTCACCATTCAACAGAGTTTTCTTGCCGATAAGCGCTACATGGGGCTCAAGCACCTGCTGCGCACCGGCAACTATGTCAACACCGACTTTACCTATCGCCGCATGGCCCACGAGCTGGTGCCCTATGATTTCGACGCCTTCGCCAATAGCGAGGCCGAGTTTAAAGTGGGGGCCTTTAACTGCCTGACAGGTGAGACCGACTTCTTCGGCATGGCGGACTTTGCCGATCACGATTCCTTTCTCGAGGTGCTTATTGCTTCGAGCAGCCTGCCGTTTATCTCAAAACCTACCGTCATCGACGGCACGCCCTATCTCGATGGCGGCATAGGCGCGCCGATCCCTCTGGCAAAGGCCCGTGAAGATGGCTTTAAGCGCCAGGTGGTGATACTGACCCAGGAGCAGGACTACCGTAAATCGGCTTTCAAGGCCAAATGGCTGGCGAAACGTCTCTATCGCCGCTATCCCAAGGTGGCCAGCGCCTTGCTTGCCCGCCACCAAGTCTACAATCAGGCGCTCGATGACTTGGCCAAGGCTCAGGTCGATGGCAGTGCCCTGGTGCTGCAGCCCGCCACGCCGCTGGGACTGTCGCGTCTGGAACGGGACGTGAGTAAGGTCGAAGCCGTCTATCGTCGCGGCCTTGAGGAGGGCAAGGCCTTTATCCCAAGCCTGTTGGCCTTTATCGAAAACTGCTAACTCTTCGTCGTCTGTTGCGATTCGTGTTCACTAGGTGAACCCTAATCTGTCTTAACCTTGCAGTCTTAACCTTGTTCCTTTTGCTGTTTAACCTTTCTCTTTAATCCGCACAGCTCTTTAGTCTCATGACGCATGTTTCAGGTTCATGGTTATGATTGATGGTTCATGCCCCTTAGCTCAGGTTCATGATTATGGTTGATGGCTGATGCTTCTTAGCTCTGGCTGATGGCTCAGGAATGGGGTTGACCTTTGGCGGTTTTACAAGCACTTTAAACGAGTGTTTATAATCATGATGTTAAAGGAGTCTCTATGGATAAGGCCAAGTATGCTCAAGGGTTAGCCATCAGGCGCGAGGTGATGGGCGATGAGTTTGTCGACAGGGCGCTGTCGTCCGCCAGCGATTTTACCCAGCCGCTGCAGGAGCTGGTGACCCGCAACGCCTGGGGCGAGGTGTGGGCCAGAGAGGGACTCGACAGACGCACCCGCAGCCTAATCACCATAGCGACCTTGGCCGCACTCAAGGCCTCCACCGAACTCAAGGGCCATGTGCGCGGCGCCCTGCGTAACGGCTGCACCGTCGAGGAGATCCAGGAGGTGCTGCTGCACTCCACCGTCTACTGCGGCATGCCAGCTGGGGTTGAGGCGTTTCGCGCCGCCAATGAGGTGATTAGCGAGTGGCAGCAAGGGGAGTCATAAGGGGACTCTCGCTCTTTTGTTTCTGTTGTTGTGATGACCGGGATTGTTATTGGAAGGGGCGTTGAAGGTCGTACCTTCATGGATATTTATCGCCTGCCCGGCGGGGGCTGTAAATGGATGTACCAATGTCGCGATCACATGGATGTGAATAAGCGACCTTATGTGCAGATACTGCTGTGACACGCAGTGCGCCATCTGACCTCCAAGGATGGAGGGAATGCCGAAAAATGTCGGGAACATTTTCGGCCCTGTTTCGGAAGCTCTCCGGCGTATCTACACCGAGCATCTAACGTCTCTTCGATTCATCGCCGATTGTTTTCGATTAGGAGGCAGCATTTGGCCACATTTGTATTTGTGAGGGATTTGAAGGTCGTACCTTCATGGCAATCTATCGCCTGCCCGGCGGGGGCTGTGCAAGCACTCTTTTGGCACGCCGACTTTTTGTCAAAGAGAGTCGCCCCTGGAGGCTTCACGGCGGTACTGACCTACATGGATGTAGGGAATGCCCAAAAAATGTAGGGAACATATTTGGCCATGCCGCCGAGAGCCAAAAGTGTGCTTAAACTCGGTATCTAACATTTCTTCGGTTTGGCTTCCTCTGGTGTCCTGGGACTCTCGGTTTGTTCCAAGTTGCGGCGTTTACCTGAATGCTTTTTGGGAAGGGGTTTGAAGGTCGCACCTTCACTGTGACTTATCACCTGCGGTGGGCTTATGTGCAGATACTGCTGTGACACGCTGTGCGCCATCCTTGGCCGCTCTGCGGTTTCATCCCTGAAACCGAAGGTCACAGCCGTATCTACACTTGGTATTTAACGCTTCTTCGATTGGACCTGATCCGGGCAAGTGGGCTCAAGCCACTATTCTTGTTAGTAAAGCTCTTTAATTAAATGTGACCTTGCATGTTGTATAGCCCTGACGAGATAGTTTAAAGTATCACCAATTAAGGACAGAGCTAGGCCAACTCGAATCAAACATCGACTACGCCATTCAGGGAATGAAAAAGCCAACCAGCATGCGCCGATCACCTCTTTTAGAAGATGACTCTGACCCCACTTATTTACATGCTTGGTCTCCTACCTTACAAGGTAGCGTACCTTGCAAGGTCTCACTAATAAGTTGTTATGCATCTCAAGGGTAACCCATACCATGACTACAACCATCTCTGAATACATCGACGTTCGTCAGCGGATTAACGACTTAGGTTGCCTCAATCCAACGGGGTTGGCTTTGCTTCCGTCTAACTTTGAAGCGGCGTCTGATATTTCCACATTTCGCCAGGTCTCTGAAAGCGCGACTGTCAAGACGCTATTGAGAACATCTAATGTCCCACTAGACGAATTGTTCTCCAAGGAGCAACGTTTTCCCTATATTCAAAATAATGCTTTCGAGTGGGTGGCTCCAACACTGTTTGTGTCTGTTGGTTTGCTCTCACAGAATTCCTCCTACTTGTCCCTTGCGCTTAGTGTAATTGCAAACTATGCCACCGACTTTTTTAAGGGGATGAGCGGCGAAAATGAGGTAAAAATGGATATTGTGGTAGAACGAACAAAAAGCAAAGTCTGCAAGAAAGTAACTTACAAAGGCCCACCGGAGGGCTTGAAGGATTTGCCGGAAGTTATTAGGGCCGCTTCAGATGAATAACGATATATCTCCTTTCATTTCCACATTTAATGCCAAGGTAAAAGAAGCTGAAATATTTCTATCTATTGCCCGAGATAGCACCTTGCAGCTGGGGGCCATTGAAATCCTCGAGGCATTTAGGGAGTCGATTGCCGCCGAAATGGCGACTGCCATCGAAAATAAGAGTGAAGATTATGCGAACCTATTGCTTGGCTGTACTTGTGTCACTACAGCTCTGGTTGCGGAACTAAGGATGTGGCTGTTGCTGAAAGAGAACAAGCCAGATGCAGCATGGGAAGAATTGGTTACGGCTCAAATGGCCACGGTTGATGCAGTTCGTGCACACTCTGGATTTGAACACCTCGCGGAACACAACCGGAAGCTAGAGGCGATAGAGCGTCTTGTTTTTCCGCCTCAAGTCTTTATCAGTTCTGGAATGATTGTGGGAAAGCAAGAATGCTCAATATGCGGTGCTGAATATGGTGACTGTGATCACTTAGTCAGAAAGCCATATATGGGGCAATTTTGCTACATCATTGCCAAAGATCTTTCGCTGGATCACGTGGCTATCGTAGAGCATCCAGCAGACAAGCGGTGTAGAGTCCAACACTTTGATGTGGAAGGTGGGGTACGTAATCGCATGACATGGAAGGTTGAGCCAAAAAGCGATGCATAACAAGGCGCTGCTGTCGGACAAATTTTTCGCTGCGCTTCAAATTCGCTGTAGAGCGCGGCGTTATACATATTTGCAAACTGCATGATCGTGCTTTTTATTAAAACAAAGGATATATCACGTGCGCTCAAGGATTAAGATTCACATATTTGCTTCAATGCTATCACTTATCGTTTCTAATGCCATTGCGGAAACTTTTCCTACAATATCCGGCAATGTATCTAGTCAAGAATGTTCAGATGCTTTAACACTCGCCAGATCCATGTTTAACTCAAAATCAACACAACTATATGCCCCACTCGACATTCCTGAAAATCTAAATAGTAATTTAATTTTAGGTTCATCAGCACTTGATATTTCTGGTGGCGCCGCATTAGAAGCAGATCAAGACCAGTTTGAAAAAGTTCCTCAATTTGGAGAAGAATCTATACGCAGTGTTTACTGGGAAAAGAATATTACGGGTGGTGTACGTATTGCAGTAAAAGAAACTAGTTTTGGCTGGCGTGGAGATATGTATTCACTTTTTTTAATTGACTCGGAAGCCCAGAAAAATGAGTTTCTGCAAGATTTACAAGAAAGCTATGGTCACTCCAAATACACAGCACTAATTGGAGATGTTTGGAGACCGCCACTTATCTTTCTTTCAAAGCAAACAAAAAGAAAATGGTTCATGTCTGTTGGCCAGCCTTATGATTTTCTAGCACCATGGGCTATATATATAAATTCTTCTGAAGCATTCGACCAATCCTGCACAATCAAATTTCGTCCGGACGTCAAACTCTCTCAGTCATTATTACCAAACCCAGTTCAATACTTCGCCCATCTTTTGGATGAAACAATGGGGCCAGGAAATGATGAAGGTACGTTACAACCAACTGCTCGCCTAAGAAACCATGTTCAGGATGTATGGGCAAATGCAGCTCTCAGACCATGGGCTCTTTCTGACTCCGATACCTATAACTCAACGGAAGAAGTTAATATGGCTTTAGCAGCATGGTCTAAAACTGGTTCTTCATATAAAAAGGTTTATGCAGAAATCATCAAATCATATCCGGTCGCAGAGAAATCACTCTCATACTTCTATATAAACAATTTTAATTTATCAAAAAATCAGGCTGAAAAGATTGCTAAATGGGTACTAGATATAGCGTATCGTGCGCATTATAGTTTTCCAAATGGTTCAGACTATTTCCGCTATGACAACGTTAATACAAATCCATGGGATGTTAAAAATTAAAAATATGTATAAAAAGACACTGCAGGCGTATTTCATGATCGTGCCTCGTAAATTTTAGCCGGGAATTCTGTTCCCACTACGTGAAGCGTTACTAGTCAAATATGGATAAAATTGATTACACAAAGTATAGCGTCGAGGAATTAGAAGACGCATATAGGCACATTGATCGGGATAGATGGCCTGATCGCGTAAAAGAAATAGAGCTGATTCTTAATGATCCGGTTAAGCGGCGAGCACAGGTTAATACTGATAAATATCGTAAGAAAATAAAAGAAGAACGTGCTCAGAAGTCAAGGAAGCGAAGGGAGCCTCTAGGTTATGCACTAATGTATATAGTGCTAGGTGTTTTAGTCTCATTTTTTGGATTACTAGCTTCGCGGACAGGACAAGGAACAACCGTTGATTCCATGGGGGAAAGAGTCTTAATTGGAATAGTTTTTTTTGCTATTGCATATTTGTATTTTAATAAATGGCGAAAAAGCGCCGGTAAACGCAGGCACAAGTAAATCTAACCGAGCCAGTACTGCTTCCGTTGTTTGCTGGGTTTTGTTTTACTCGGTCGAAGCTGGTGACGTTGAGCTAGTATTCCTAACCTTCACTATTTTTGTCCTTGGCCATTTGGCAGGCGAGCTTCAGCATTTGAACTCGCCACCTTAGATTCTTCTATCTCAAATTTAGCCGTTGACGGCTATGATGGCGGGGCGTTGTTCCATCTTGGCGAGCCAGGCGGTGAGGTGGGGCTGGTCGTCGTTTGGGGTGATCTCTAGGTGTTTGATGAAGCTCATCATCACGTAGGCGGTGATGTCGGCGATGGAGAACTTCTGGCCGGCCACAAAAGGCTGCTCGGTGAGTTGTTTCTCAAGCGTTGGCAGAAACTCTATCACGCGCTGGCGGGACTCTTGGCCCCAGGCCTCGACGCAGCGCTCTCTGTCTTCATACACCTTGGTGATGTTTCTAAAGGCCTGGAAGGCGACGAACAGGCCTTGCAGCTCGCAGATCCTCTGCCACATCTCAACCTGAGCCTTCTCCAGCGGCGTGTCGCCAAACAGCGAGTGTGCTGGCGCAGTGATTTCATCGAAATAGCGGCAGATGGCCACAGATTCACATAGGGTCTGACCGTCGTCGAGTTCGAGTACCGGAATGCGGCCGTTGACGCTGATGGCCTTAAACTCATCACTCAGATTGTCACCGGCGCGCAGGTTGAGGCTCTCACGCTCAAGACCTATCTCTTGTTCGTTTAGACCAAGTTCCTTAAGGAAGATATTGACGCGTCTGGCGCTGGGGGTCATGGCTAATTCGTAGAGTTTCATCTATCCCTCTCTGAGTCTTGTGGAAGTTGTTGTGGTGGCCTCAGTTGAAGGTTTTTGCTTTAACTGAACGCTCGTTTAGAATAGAATCTAAATCATAACTGAACGTTCGGTCAAGAAACTTGTTGCGAACACTTTTGACTAATATTGAGCAAAATCATCTATGGCGAGAAGTTGTAATTTTGATAGGCAGGAGAAGCTGGTAGAGGCGATGGAGCTCTTCTGGCAGAAGGGCTATGCCGACACCTCGGTGGCGGATCTGGTGGATCACCTTAAGATCAACCGCTTTAGTCTGTATAACAGCTTCGGTGACAAGCTGAGTCTGTATCGTGAGGCGCTGGGCTACTACTTCGATAACCATGCCATGCCCAATCTCACGCCCCTGTTTGCCGAGACGGCTGGCCTAGATGAGTTGGTGACCTATCTGGAGGAGTTTATCGTCAGGCAGTCTAACCAGCCCTTCGGCTGCTTCTTGCAAAATGCCGTGCTGGAAAAATACCTAAGCGATGAGGTGGTGCAGGGGATCTGTACTCGCCTGTTTGACGAGCTGCATCAGACCTTCGAGCGGGTGCTGCAAGGGGCGCAGCAACGCGGTGAGTTGTCGGCAGGTGTCCAATGTGCGCAGCTGGCAAGCTTTCTGGTGATGCAGATGCAGGGAATACGTGTGCTGGGCAAGGCGAGACAGCAGGCGCGTATCGCTCAGGCCCGTGAGGTGCTTATGGGTTATCTTAAATCGCTAGCTGCTTAAGTTGCTCGCTAACTAGTTTGTTTAAGGCGCTCGAATCAAGGCCTTACTAATGCTTTATCTCTGACGCTTCTAGTGCCTGTCGCCTAAAGGACGACAGGCTTTTTGGGTTCCGTTACTGCTATTTGGCGCCCTTTATCAGAGGGATGCCGTTAGTGCCGACCGGAATGTAGACGGTAGTGTGGTTGGGCGAGTCGGCCATCTTCAGCTGGGCGTTAATCGCCTCGTGCTGTAGGTAGTTGGGGGTCAGGGTCTCATTGATGATCTTCTGCGCCTGGGCGATACCCTTGGCCTCTTCGATGCGGATCTCCGCATCCTTCTGGGCGATCTCCTTCTGGGTCTCTTTTTCCGACAACAGCTGCTGGGCAGCGAGTTTCTTCTCGACCGCGATAGCGACTATGTCGGGATAGTTGATGTTACCCACGATCACATTGTTGAGCTGAAAAGGTGATGTCTTGAGGTAATCCTTGAGCTTGACCGACACCGCCTGGGCGATCTCCGAGCGGTTCTCTTTGAGCGCCACGCTGTCGTAGCGCTGCACTTCGTCGCGCACATAGGTGCGGAAGGTCTCGCGCACGAAGCGCACATACCAGTTCTCGGCGCCATATTGTTCGACTACCTCTTTCACCGTGCCCGACTTGATGGCGATCACCGCGTGGAAGTTGAAGCTGATGTTGAGATCGTCCTTGGCGAGGATCTTAAAGTTTTCCGTGTAGGTGTTGGGACGCATATCGATGTTGATCACCTCGTTGCGCCACAGGGAGACACCATAGTTGCTGGGGCCTATGAGGGTGCCGCGATAGCCGCCCGCGCCGAAGATGCGTGGCTTCTCAAACACATAACCCTCTTCCCCCGCCGGGGTGTTGGGGTTGGTGCAACCCGTTAGGCCAGTGGCCAGCGGCAGTACGACCAAGAGTGGTGCGATAAATTTCAGACGGCCGAGTCCGCTTAGGCGTGGGCCGAAAGTCTTGTTGGTTTTACGATTAAACATCAAAAATCCTTTTTAATAATCAAGATCCAGGGCGAAGCAGAGGTAGCCCATGAGTTTGTTGACCTGGTTAAACTGTGCGGCGCACCAGGTGTCGAAATCTTTGGCAAACAGCTGCTGAGTGTCGAGCGGCTTGATGGCGATAAAGTCTTTACGCTTGAGCTCGTCTAACATGGGGTGATGCTTGTCATAGCCCTTGGGCGGTCGCTGCAGGCTGTCACCCTCCATGGCAAATCCGGCGGCGCTTAGCTGCTTGAGCGCCTGTTTGTAGGCATTGGGGTTATCGTCGATGCAGCTGCGGATCTGGCTCAGCGCCTTGCTGTCAGGATGCCAGATCCCGGCGCCGAGAAAGCAGCCGTCGTTGGCGATATGCAGGTAGAGCCCGGGAGCGTGCACATCTTTGCCCTGAAAATGGCGAAACTGAATGCCCACGTTGACCTTGTAGGGAGTCTTATCGCTACTGAAACGGGCATCGCGTTGGGGGCGCATCAGGCTGCCGCCGACCTTCTTGGGCACGGCCGTGAGGCGCGGCGAGAGCTGCTGGATATGGGGCGCCATGGCGCCGATAAAGTTAAGCGCCGGGGTGCGAACCTTGGCCTCATACTCGGCCTGGTGGGCCTTGAACCAGTCACGCTCGTTGTTGCTGGCCAATTTGGCGAGAAACTCGAGACAGTCCGGGCCGAAAAGCGCTTCCTTGGTGGCAGGTGTGGTCATAATCTATCTACTTAAAATCTATCTATTTAAAATCAATGTATTGAAGTATTGAATAAATTACCATAAGAGATCCCCGGAGTGTTAATGCCGCTTGCTATGGGATAAGGTCACTCGTTATAAAGCGCGATAGCTATGCTATAGTGCTCGCAGCCATGATTGACTGTGATGACAGGAAGAAGAGATGAAAATTTGGGTCGATGCCGATGCCTGCCCAGGCGTGATTAAAGAGATACTGTTTCGCGCTGCCGATCGCGCCGAGATTGCCGTGACCTTAGTGGCCAACCACGCCATGCGGATCCCGCCATCGCGTTTTATTCAGCTGGTGACTGTCTCCTCTGGGTTTGACGTGGCCGATAATGAGATAGTGCGGCGCGCGGCGCCTGGCGATCTGGTGATCACCGCCGATATTCCACTGGCCTCAGAGGTGATCGACAAGGGCGCCCTGGCGCTGAACCCTAGGGGCGAGCTGTATACCGAGCATAACATCAAGTCTATTCTCAACATGCGCGACTTCATGGACACCATGCGTGCCAGCGGCGTGCAGACCGGCGGCCCGGCGGCCATAGGCCAGAGCGAGAAACAGGCCTTCGGCAATCAGCTGGATCGCCTGATCACTAAATATCACAAGCGTTAAGCAGCTTAAGCTATTTAGCCCTAGTTTTAACTGCCGTCCGTCAATTAATGAGCGCCAATCTGGCGCTTTTTTTATGCTCGAAAGTTAGTGCTTGCTGACGCCAAAGTACCTGTCTGAGTGGGATAGGCGTTGTCGACCTGTGTGGCACACCTCACATAACCACTTGATTCCGATTTTGTTTACCTTGCGCTCGCTGGCGAAATCGATTAACGTAAAACAAAAGTTTGGTGTGCAAACATTTGTTTGTCTCTTTATATTTGCTTGCTATAGCTTTGCATAGCCAGACAGTACCGATGCAGACACTACACATGCACACATTACCTATTGCTTAGTGAGATCGCCTAAATGACGGAACGTGAATTAGAAATCTTAGCACTACTCAAGCAAGACCCTTTGATCCCCCAGCAGGAGCTGGCCGACCGTTTAGGGATCAGCCGCTCCGCCGTGGCGGGGCATATCATGAATCTCACCAACAAGGGGGTGATTCGTGGCAAGGGCTATATCCTGGCCGAAGCCAAGTATGCCATGGTGATCGGCGGCGCCAACATGGATATTCTCGGTCGTCCGGCGTCTAGCCTGCGGGTGGGGGATTCCAACCCGGGGAGCGTCAGCTGCAGCCCAGGTGGGGTGGGGCGTAACATCGCCGAGAATCTGTCCCGTTTGGGCTCGGATACCCGCCTGATGACCGCCGTGGGCAAAGATGCCTATGGTCAGCAGATCGTCGAGCACTGTCAGCGCGCCGGCATCGACATGAAACCCAGCCTGCAGCTAAGCGATGGCGTGACCTCCACCTACCTCTCTGTGCTTGATGGCGACAGCGACATGCATGTGGCGATCAATGACATGGCGATTCTGGAGCGTCTAGGGGTCGAGCAGCTCAAGAGCCAGCAGGAGATGCTCAAGCGCGCCAGCCTGGCGATTATCGACGCCAATCTGTCCGAGGCCGCCTTGGCCTACCTGCTCAGTAACTTCGCCGACATTCCGCTGTTTGTCGATACCGTCTCCTGCGCCAAGGCGGAGAAGATCAAGCCCTATCTCAGCGCCGTGCATACCCTCAAGCCGAACCTTAAAGAGGCCGAGCAGCTCTCTGGGATCTCCATCGCCAACTATGGTGAGCTGCCAGTGCTGGCGAACTGGTTCCACGAGCAGGGGGTTAAGCGCGTCTTCCTGAGCCTGGGCATCGACGGTGTCTTCTACAGCGATGGTGAGGAGCAGGCCCATATTCCGGCCATTCCGGTGGAGATGGTCAACGCCAACGGCGCCGGCGATGCTTTCCTGGCGGGCCTGGCCCACGGCTTTATTCAAGGCTGGTCGACCCGTCAGTCGACCGAGTTTGCCATGGCGGCGGCGGTGGTCGCCCTGTCGGATCTGGCAACGATCAACCCTAACATGTCTGAAATATCAGTTAACCGAGTTATCAAGGAGTCTCTATGTTAGCGCAGTACCTAGATATCAACCCAGAAGTGAAAGCGGCATTGGATGCCGGTCGTCCCGTGGTGGCACTGGAGTCGACCATCATCTCTCACGGTATGCCTTACCCGCAAAACGTCGAGACCGCCCTCAAGGTGGAGCAGATCATTCGTGATAACGGCGCGGTTCCTGCGACCATCGCCATCCTCAAGGGACGCCTCAAAGTCGGCATGACTCACGATGAGATCGAGTATCTGGGTAAGGCGGGTCAGGCGGTGATCAAGACCAGCCGCCGCGACATTCCCTTCATCGTGGCTAAGCAGGCCGATGGCGCGACCACGGTTGCGTCTACCATGATCCTGGCGGCGATGGCAGGCATTAAGGTGTTTGCGACCGGCGGTATCGGCGGCGTGCATCGTGGTGCCCAGCAGACTTTCGATATTTCTGCCGACCTGCAGGAGCTAGCCAACACAGATGTGGCCGTAGTCTGCGCCGGTGCCAAGTCGATTCTGGATATCGGTCTGACCCTGGAATACTTAGAGACCCAAGGCGTGCCGGTAGTAGGTTATGAAACCGAGACGCTACCCGCCTTCTACACCCGTGAGAGCGACTTCGGTGTCGACTATCGTCTGGATACCCCTAAGCAGGTGGCCGATGCCATGACGGCCAAGTGGCAGATGGGCCTCAAGGGCGGCGTGGTGGTCGCTAACCCTATCCCGGCCGAATATGCCCTGGATAAGGCGATGATCGATCAAGTGATTAAAGATGCGGTGGCCGAGATGGATGCCAAGGGGATCTCAGGTAAGGCATCGACGCCTTTCTTGTTGGCCAAGGTCGCCGAGAAGACCGAAGGCAGCAGCCTGGCCGCCAACATCCAGCTGGTATTTAACAATGCTAAGCTGGCGGCGAAAATCGCCAGTGAATACAGCCGTTAAGGGTAATCTGACGGTGATAAAAAAGAGCGCTTAGGCGCTCTTTTTTTGTGAGTTTACGGGCGGTTTATCTTGAGATGATTTTAATTCGTGAGCTGTTTAGCAAGTGAGCAGCTCATCGCGGATCAGTCTTAGCAGATAGGTCTCGCGCTCGATAGACAGGCCCTTCTTGTCGCTATGGGCCATGGTGTGTTCGTTGTGGGTAATCGCCTCATGAATATCTATCCATACCGGGCGCATGCCGTTTTGCAGTTCATGGTGCTCGAGCCTAGTATCGCCAAGCTCTTCGCCAATGGCGCAGACAAAGCAGTAAGACTCCATCTGGACAAAATCGAATCCGGGTTTATACCAGGGGCGAAACTCCTGGTAGCGGCCGAACTCGCTCAAGATCTCGATAGTATGGGCGCCGGTTTCCTCTTCCAGCTCCCTAAGCAGCGCCTGGCGAATATCTTCGCCCTTATCCACGCCGCCACCGGGAATGCTGTAGTCGTGATACCGCGCCGTGTAGAGCATCAATATTTGGCTACCCCTGAGCACTATGGCGCGCGCCGCGCGGCGGATGAAGCCCTGTCCGGTTACCTCCTCTGGCGTGGCGGCATTAAGGTCGGGATGGATAGTGGATTTCAGCAGGCGCATAAGTTGACTCACTTGAAGATGAAAAAGGATGCCAAAGATAACAGGCTAGGCGCTAAGCAAGTCCAGCTGCGCCTGATAATCTGAGATGGCGCGCTCGAGCAGCGCTTTCTGATCTAACTGACTGCCTCTGACCACCTGATGATAGTGCTTCAACAGACGCCTTAGGTAGGCCTGCTGCAACTCAAACGGCGCCTGTGACCAGAGGTTGTCGCCAATCGCCGTGATGGGACGCTCGCCGCGGCGCGCCACATGCAAAAGCTCGTAGCAGCGCTTGTTCTCGCTGATGAGTCTCTCATCGATCAGATTGAGCGCCATGGCACTTAGCCTGTCTCTGAGCAGATAGGTGTGATGCACGGGGCAGAGGAGAAACTCTATGCTTTGCCCGAGGGCGTCGGCGCAGGCTTGAATCGCGCTCACCAGCTCGCCGGTCAGCTCGCCGCCGACCCCTGCGATGATCACCAGCTGCGGCGTGTTGCTCGGATAGTCTGCCAGCGGCAGCTTGGCCACATCCGTGCAGTGCACCCGCCATTGAGGGCTGGTGGCATCTTGGTTTAGTGGGAAGAAGCGCTCGAGTTTATCTTGCAGGGTCTGCATGATGCCAGGCACGATATCGACAAAATGCAGGGTACCGGCCACCTGTTTGTTAAGCAGGGCGGCGCCGAGCAGGCCGTGATCGCAGCAGCAGTCCCAGATATGGGCGTAGTGGCCATCGACCATGTCTTGCAGGTGAGAGAGGCGTTGACTGAGTTTCAAAGGGGAGGCTCGTCACCGGGAATGGCGGTTGTATCGACATTGCCGGTGTTTAATGGGTTGCTTGGTCTAGGGTGTCAAAAGTTAAAGCAGATCGATTTCCAGCTCGATATCCGTACAACCCTTCTTACAAAACACGCCGTAATGGCCTGTCTGCGCCTTCTCGGTGGGCACGATCAGCTGCAGTGGTTGTTTACATTTTTGGCAATCGACTCTGTTGCCCTTAAATAGCCGCTTGATCAGATTCTTCTGCTCGTTAAAGGAGGCGGCCGTGCTCTTGTTGATGGCCGAGAAGTCTACTGCTTGGTTTGCTGGCGTGGCGTTGTCTGTCATCGTCAATGTCGTTAATAGTGGCAAATGAAGCCCTAGTATACCAGCCTTGGTGCGTTGCAACAGCGCTTTTACCAGCCGACAAGCCGGGATCTGTATTGCAAAGCGTCTTGCCTGATGATCGCAAAGCGTCTTGTCTGGCAGCGCGATAAGTCAGCCAGCGAATTCCACTCCCGAGTAAAATGTACGCTCGTGCAACATATGTTTATTTTTTGTTAATACCTTGTTGCTATCAAGTTGGTGTGATAGCTTGTGCCTTGTTGTGTGGTAGTAAATGCCAAATCAGGTCGCAATTGAAGAGAGATATACCGCGGCATTTGCTATTCAGGGAAGTTCTAATAAAAAGACTCTTAACAAAATAAATATAATGGAGAGACCTCTATGAAGTTAACTAAGTTGGCAAGTGCGGTAATGGCATTAAGTGTTGGCCTATCAACTCAGGCATTTGCCGATGATGATCGTTACATCATCCAGGTAGACAATGGCAGTAAGGGTGTCGTTAAGGCACTGGCTAAGCAGTTAGGCGCACAGATCCATGTCGATGGTGAAGGCTTTATCGCTGCAACCTTTGCGGGCAAAGATTTGGCCCAAGTAAAGGGACTGTTAAAC
This sequence comes from Shewanella halotolerans, assembly GCF_019457535.1. Lineage (NCBI taxonomy): Bacteria > Pseudomonadati > Pseudomonadota > Gammaproteobacteria > Alteromonadales > Shewanellaceae > Shewanella > Shewanella halotolerans. The sequence goes on from NZ_CP080417.1 coordinate 1,387,547, forward strand.
AACCCACACGTTAAATTGGTCGAGGCGGACCAGCGTCGTCATCTGATGAGCTTTAGCGATGATGCGGGCAACCCAATGACGCAGCAGGTAACACCTTACGCTGTGTATCAATCACAGGCTGATCAGCTGACTTTCAACGCCGCAGCCGGCATGAAGGTTTGTATCATCGACTCGGGTCTTGACGCGTCTAACCCAGATTTCGAATGGAACAAGATCACTGGTGACAACGATTCGGGTACAGGCAACTGGAACGTCAACGGCGGCCCACACGGTACTCACGTTGCCGGTACTATCGGTGCAGCTGACAATAATGTTGGTGTGATCGGTATGGCGCCTGGCGTCGACATGCACATCATCAAGGTATTCAACGCTGAAGGATGGGGTTACTCATCTGATCTGGCCCACGCCACTAACCTGTGTAGCGCGGCCGGTGCCAACATCATCAGCATGAGCTTAGGTGGCGGCGGAGCTAACTCTACCGAATCTAACGCTTTCCAAGCCTTCGTCGATGCAGGCGGTCTGGTGGTTGCCGCTGCGGGTAACGATGGTAACAACGTACGTTCATACCCAGCGGGTTACCCATCGGTCATGATGGTGGGCGCGAACGATGCAAACAACAACATCGCCGATTTCTCTCAGTTCCCATCTTGTACTTCGGGTCGTGGTCCTAAGGCGACTTCAGACGAGACTATCTGCGTGGAAGTGACTGCCGGTGGTGTGGACACACTATCAACTTACCCAGCAGGCATGGCGACTGCGTCTAACCTGACCGCGGACGGCGCTTCATTTGCCAGCAGCGCGATGGAAAACTCAGGCACAGTTTCAGGCAACACCTATTACATGGGCACTGCCGAAGCGACCGATGCTGGCGCTAACGGTAACATCTGTGTGATCGACCGCGGCGTGATCTCTTTCCACGACAAGGTCGCTAATTGTGAAAGTTCGGGTGGTGTCGGTGCGATCATCATCAACAACGAACCTGGCATGCTTTACGGTACCCTAGGTGACACCAATACTACCTCTATCCCAGCAGTAGGTACTGCACAGGAAGATCGCGCGGCGCTGCTTGCGGCGAGCACTGCAACGGTAGATATCGGCACTGCCGACTACGGCTTCATGAGCGGTACTTCTATGGCGACACCTGCGGTATCTGGTATTGCGGCGCTGGTTTGGTCTAACCACAACCAGTGTACAGGTAGCGAGATCCGTGCGGCGCTGAAAGCGACTGCCATGGACAGCGGTGCACCGGGTAAAGATGAGTACTTCGGTTACGGTATCGTTCAGGCTGCGGCCGCCGATGCTTACCTGACCGCTAACGGCTGTGCCGGTGGCGACAATGGTGGCGGAAACAACGGCGGTGGTGATTTCACTCTGTCGGCTAACGGCTACAAGAACAAGGGCGTTAAGACAGTTGATCTGACCTTCTCTGGTGCCGCAGGTGCAAACGTAGATGTTTACCGTGATGGCAGCAAGCTTGCGACCACTTCGGCTAGCAGCACCTACACCGACACCATCAACACTAAGGGTGGCGGAACTTACGTTTATAAGGCTTGTGATGAAGGTACTTCTACCTGTACTGCCGAGCAGACAGTGATCTTCTAAACAACTCCCTGAGTAACACTAAAAACGCAGCCTAGGCTGCGTTTTTTTATGGTTAATTCTTTAGCAATAGATGGGCGTAAGGAAAAGGAGCAATAAACAGTCCGTAAATGACTTCGTGATGCCCTGAGGGTAAGCGGCTAAGTGTTAGCCTTGTTCAGTTTTCTTTGCTCAGTTTTCTCTGTAGGTCCTGCCTTACTATCTCTAAAGCCGCCAGTGCCACATCTGGCTCAATCTCATGACTCTCCAGAAGATAAATAAGGTCTACGGCGAGTTTTATTTCGTCACTCGCGTCATCAAGAGCCGTCTTAGTTGTAGATGAGTTACCTGGTGCTTGCGTCATATTCTTCCCTCAAATGCCTGCTGTCGATTCTCACACAGCGTGGCGATGGGAACAAGTTGCCTAAGCTATCTCCTTAATGGCTGGTCGAGATAAAAAAACAGGCCATAAATGGCCTGTTTTAGTGTGATGAACCTACGGGGATTAGTAGGTATATTTGGCTTCTAAGAAGACGTAACCACCATTAAAGCCAAATGGCGTATTGGTTAATGGATAGACGAAGATGCCATTGAAGTTATTGCTATCCGGACGCTTCTCCGGGTAGACATCAAACAGGTTTTGCGCCCCGGCGGTAAAGCTTAGCGCCTCAGTTGCCGCATATTGCACTGACAAATCCATTACCCATTGGTCGCTATAAGTGACATCGCCAGAGGAATAACCCACAGTGTAATCGCCGAAGTAGCTTAGACGAACGTTGGTTTTGAAGTCGCCAAGCCTATGGGTGAGTCCCAGGTTGCCTGTGTTGTTTGGCGTGGCCGAGGTCATACGGGTTTGTTCGATACGATCGAAGAGCTCTTTACCTACGCCGTCTAACACCTGCGGGAAATGAATGTCTTGAATTTCCGTTTTGTTATAGGCATAGGCCAGGTTGGCTTGCAGATCGCCCCAAGCGCCGATATCAAAATCCTGACTTATTACCAGATCAACCCCTCGGGTTCGGGTATCGACGGCGTTGATGAAGAAGCGTGCCGATTCGGCGTTGGTGCCGGCAAGGGCCTCAGCGACCGCCGGTGAATCATCCGGCGTGACTGAGCTCGACAAGATGATTCGGTCATCGATAGAGATCTGATAGGCGTCCAAGGTCAGTGCCAGGCCCGCATCATTGCGATAGACCAGACCTAGACTGAAAGATTGTGATAATTCTGGCTCGAGCTCATTGATCCCTAAGCCTTTTGTCACCGGTGACAGGGTGTTGAAGGTGCCCGATTCTGTCGGTACCAACTGACCCGTGACGGGATCTGGGTTAAACAGGGTAGAGATGTTGCTGAAATACAGCTGCTGTACGCTAGGCGCTCTAAAGCCTGTGTTGATGGTTCCGCGCAGTGCCAGGTTGTCGGTAAAATCATAACGGCCCGCTAGCTTCCAGCTGGTGTTGTCGCCGAAGTCGGAATAGTTTTCGTAACGCAGCGCCGCCGCCCAGTAAAAGTCATCGGTTAACTGGTTTTCAAGCTCGACATAAACGCCTGTGTTATCTCGGGTCTCGTCGACTTCAGATTCTGGGGTAAAGCCCGAGAAGCCCTGGCTGCCGGCGGCGCGATTATCGAAACCGCCATTGATGTAGGAAGCACTCTCGCCAGCTTCAATTTGGTAGCCATTCTTGCGCCATGACACACCCGCGGCAAAGAGGATCTCTGAGTCGTTTGCAAAGTTAAAATAGCGCGACGCATCGATATTCAAGTTGGTTTCACGGGTCGACAAAGTACCTGCATCAAACTCGGTCGGGCTGTCGGGGCCCAAAGATGCGTTTAATGAGTTAACAATATTGTAGTTAAATGAGTTTTCGCCATGGCCTGCGGAGGTATCGATGTTCCATTCACCCAGGGTGAACTCATAACCAAGCACCAACGAGGTGTCGATGATTTCAGGGTTGATCTGGGGTAAGAAACCGTCGGGGTACACCTCGGTTAAGTTACGCTTATCCAGGGCTCTGCGGTAGAAGGCGCCTGATTTTGTTTCGCGTTTGCTCACGCCACCGAAGGCGTACAGCTCGCCCTTGTCTGAAATGGCCTTGGCGGCGTTGATGAACAGGCCTAGGTTGTCGTATTCGGCGTCGCCAACCTGGTGGCTCTTGCGATTAAAGCTGGCTTCGCGAGGATCCGGTGAGCCATCGGCTAATTCTGGATACTGCTGGCGAGGATCTAGTCCAGCGCGGTTAGTGCTGTCTTTATGGTGTGCTTCGAGTGAGACATTGACGAAGCCATCGTCACCCAGGGCGATGCCATGGTTGGCACCCAGTCGCCACTGTTCGCCGTCACCCGCGTAGGTTTGGCCAGCCTGTGCCGATACGCTACCACCTTGCTCATTGTCTTTTAGCACCACGTTGATGACGCCGGCAATCGCATCGGAGCCATATTGTGCCGATGCACCGTCACGCAGGATCTCGATACGCTTGATTGCGGTCATCGGAATGGCGTTCAGGTCGACGTTAGATGAGCCTTTACCGACTGTGCCACTCAGATGGACCAGTGCCGAGCCGTGACGACGCTTGCCGTTGACCAAGACTAAGGTGTGATCCGGTGATAGGCCGCGCAGGCTAGCCGGGCGCACCGCATCTGAGCCATCGGTTACCGATGAGAATGGAAAGCTGTAGCTGGGTGCGGCAAATTGCAGTGCCTTTGCCGTTTCTGTCATCCCCGTCGATTCTAGCTGCTCGGCGGTAATAATGTCCACCGGTGCCACACTATCTGTGGCGGTACGTAGTGCGATACGTGAACCTATGATCTCGATTTTTTCGAAACTGGCTTGTTGATCTAAGGTCGCTTGTTGATCTTCAGCGTGGACGCCAGGAAGGATGAGTGCAGATGACACTGCTAATGCGGAAACAGCTAAGCGCATAAGGCCTCTTAATAATTGGTATGTAAAACAATAATGAGAAGCGCGGGATAATATCACTGTAACAATTGTTACATTTAGAAGGATATGTACTAACTCAGTGCAGACGGTTCTATTGAGTACTCGCGATAGCGTATCGAAGGAGCATTTTATCTCGCCTAACGCGCCCAGTAGATAAGAGTAGATATTGAGTGCATTAACCATCAAAAACGACGGCTGCTTTGGGTAAGCAGCCGTCGTGGAGAAGACTCATCGTATGGGCAAATAGCCAGGCTGATTGGTCTATTCTGGAGAGCAGCGAGTCACTGTCAGCGGCGCACTGCGATGCTCCTCGGCATCTGAGATAAAACACTCATCACCGCTTATCCAAAGCTGGACTATCTGCGGTAGCTCAAAGTTGCGGCCCATCAACAGCTGACCATTAGGATCCCTATGGGGATTGCGCTCCAGCGCCAATCGACTGTTTCGGGTGAACGCGTCGGCGGCTAGGGTCACTTTCTGCATCTGTAACAGCTTGGCGATGGCGTTTTCCAGCTCAGCCAGACTCTCTGCACTCGGCTCACTGACTAATGCTGGCACTGGGGCTGGCACAGGAGCTGCCAAAGCTGCATCTTGTGCCTGTAGTGAGCAGCCAAGGAGCGTTAACGGCATGACGCCGAGTATGATACGAACTATGCGTTTCATCATAAATCCTACTTAGGCTGAGTCAGAATCCGGTTATTAAACAGCAGGTTTTGATTGCGGGTATCTTGCAGCACATAACCCGCATCGACAAACTGAGGTTTCGCCTGGGTACGTGACGCCTTTGCCACCTGAGCCGGGCAGCTGTTGTTGTCACGGTAGTAGAGCGCCGCAGCCAACTGGCCTTCATCTTGGTCGCCTAAGGCATGATTGAAATCATCTGCTACGTCACAGCCTGGCACTTCGCTTTGTAGCGTCGGGTTGCTGCTGGGGACGAAACCGTCTGAGTAGTCGCCGAAGCCCTTGTCGTTTTCCCCCTTGAACTGAATGGTGAAGTAGGTGGTGGCGCAGTTCGGTGTTGGGTAGAAGCCATAGGGCTTACCACAGGTGGTGCCGCCAATCTGGATCACCTCGACATCGATACCGCGCAGGCTGTTGATCAACGCCTCGCTGGCCGAACAGGTATCGTCTGTGGTGAGCACGAATACTCGAGACAGGTTAAGGCTTGGCAGGCTCTGGCCACCGCTCAACAGACTTGGATTAAAGCCAATGGTTTCATCGATGAAAGGCATAGGTGTTAAGGTCTGGCCCGTGACAGGATCTTTGGTGGGGTACTTGTCGTTAAAGGTGCTGCGCTCGAAGATACGATTTTGCGTCGCCTGCTGGCCGGCAATCATGTAGCCGAGCTGGCTCGCCATGGCCAATAAGCCGCCGCCGTTGTAACGCAGATCCAGTACCAGATCGTCTACCTTGGCATTGGCCAGCGTGGCGATGGCATCAAAAAGGCCGCGCTCTGCCGTGGCGATGTGGGAGTTAAATTGGAAGTAACCCACGTTACCCGAAGGGCTGGCGAGCACCTTAGTGTTCTGTACTGGGGTTGAGACCACAGTTTGCGCGGTGAGCACCACATCACGGGTCTGGCTGGCGCCAAGATCTAGGATGGTGAAGCGTGTTTCCTGGCCGTCGTCACTGGGAAAGAGGCCGTTATTCAGGGTATTGATCGAGGCCGTGTCGTTGGCATCTTTCACGCTCACGCCATCTATGCTGACGATGACGGCGCCACGGGCGATATTGGCGTTGGTGGCCGGTGAGCTAGGCTCAGTGTAGGTCACGGTAACCTTTCTGTCTGCGGTGCTGCTGGCCTGCTGGAGATGGAAGCTCATGCCATAGCCAACCGAGGCGCCCGATTGATTAAGCTGTTCCCATTCGCTGGTGGGCATAGAGAAGTGGAACTGATCTTTGGGGTTGCCCGTGGCCGACAGGTTTTCGGTTTTCAGTAGGCTGAAATATTCTAAGACCTGGTAAGGCGCCGGATCCCTATCTATGATCTCGCTGTACCAAAGGTAGGTGTCGTTACTCCAAGAACGTAACCACAGTTTTTCCTTGAGACCCGCGTCGCATTGGTTGGCCAATTGTGCATAGGGAGTAAATTCTCCCTCGACCCATTTCACCGTGCTGCCCGTGCCTATGGAGCCGCCGCTGCCAGAGGTATCGCTACCGCTGCCACCGCCGCTACAGCCAGTGAGCAAGAGGCCTGATGCGATCAGGCTTGTAAACAGAGCATTTGAGATTGACTTCATAAATAATCCTTTATTATTAAACTCTTGTGTTTGGTGGCGTTGCAATTGTTAACGGGTCTCATGCAGGAAAACATGGGTGTAACAATTTCTTGACCATCTTAGCTAAGAATTGCATATAGGTATAGCCTAAGTCGCGGACGGTCTTGTGTTTTCCTGCTCGTTTTCCATCTGTTTGTAGCCGATTACATCGAGAAGGCGACCTTAATAGGGCGTGCATCCAGATAAACCGCAGATATTGCAGCAGAAATGGTCGAATATGCAGGCTTTTGGCTCGTTCTAATTTGGCCGCGCTTTTCTCGCTTGCACCCATTTAACTGCATCTTATAGCCAGCCGCCAACTGCCAACTGCCAACTGCCAACTGCCAACTGCCAACTGCCAACTGCCACTTGTCATGCTTTTGCTGGTGATGAGCCGCCTAAGGGAGCGATTGCGCAAATAGCACACTAAGTCGACTTTAAGATACAAGGAAATTGAGTTGCAATATCAATAGGCTATGATTAAATGAATCTTGGCAGCCATTGACCACTTTGCCCCTTGTTAACAAGTTGAATCCATGATGAATAATTACCTGCTCGACCTTATCGCCGTGACCTGCTTCTTTAGCTGCTGGATAGGTTACGCTCGCTTTGCCCGCAAGAAGGCCAAGAACACCCACTGTATTGCCCGTTGCCTGCATCAGCATCGTATTCATTGGATGTATCAGCTGCTGGGACGCGAGGTGAGGGTGGCGGAGGCGGCGCTGCTGGCCAACCTTGAGCGAAACATCACCTTCTTCGCCAGCACCACTATGCTGGTGCTGGCCGGGGTATTGACCCTATTTGCCCAGGTCGAGCGGTTGGAGGCGGTGATCGCCTCTATCCCCATGACGGCGCCGCCGGTTCACATGCTGATCCAGTTCAAACTTGGCATATTGACGCTGATCTTTGTGATGGCCTTCTTTCAGTTTACCTGGTCGATGCGCCAATATGGTTTCCTCAACGTCATGGTGGGGGCGACCCCAGTCGATAAGAGTGGTCAAGATGAGCAGCTAAAGGCCTATGCGCTGCAGATGGCGATAGTGCAGGACAGGGCGGCCCATGCCTATAACTATGGCCTACGCTCCTACTACTTTTCGATGGCTGTGCTGGGCTGGTTCTTCCATCCACTGCTGTTTATCGTCTCTAGCCTGGTGGTGGTCTACACCCTGTATCGCCGCGAGTTTAAGTCCAGGGCGGTGCAGGCGATCACTCAGGGAATGTTGATCCTCGATGAACGCGAGCAGGCCAAAGCGACTAAGACTGTCTAGCGCTAAATAGAACTAGAGCAACTGACTACCCAGAGCCCAAGATTGCCCTGAGCAACTGACTGCCCCGCACCACTATTCGCCGAGCACTAATTTCCGATAAGGTTAAAGCGTCTTAGGATTAGTGGTCTCTAAAAATTAGTGGCTTATGAGAACACGAGAGCAAGCAACGGGGTGTCTATGGGGCAGGGTGGCGAAGTGTAATCTTTAGGTATCACTTGTTATCTACTTGTTGCGCGTTGTTTTTATTAATGTTTTATTGCTTGGCTTTTATGAAGTTTTTATTGCGCTTTTCCTAAACTATGGCGTATTGTTAGCGCCGCTAGGAGAGCGCAGATATTTATTCTCATAAATATCATAAATTTACAATGGATTGTGTAAAACACCTTTCTATTTTTTGTCTTTTATTCTCCTAGCTTCATAAATATAAGGGAATACATTGATGAAAAAATCAGTAACAGCCGTTGCCATTCTTCTTGGTCTTAGCAGCATGAGCGCCATCGCTGCCCAGGACAATGCCTTTCAACACGAAGCCGGTTTGAACTATAAGTCTAACTCTGAAGAGTTTGGCGATGGTATCTGGAACGCGAACTACCGCTACTATGTGACGCCAGTGGATCAGAAAAGCAGCCCATATGCTTTAAATGGCTTCCTGGCGCAAAGCTCTAACCTGGGTGCTTACTACAGCAACTTCGACGATGCCGACCTGGACTCTTACGGTATCGATGGTACTTATGTATTCGCCTCTAAGTGGTTTGTTGGCGTGAACTATCAGAAGCACGACTATGCTAACTTTGACTTCGACACCTATGGCGCCGAAGTGGGTTATTACTTCAATGACACATCAGCTGTGTCTGTCTTCTATGCCGATGGTGATGAAGGCGTCGAAGAGAGCTATGGTGTGAAGGTTCGCAGCTATATCGCGCTACAATCTACTGCCGGTGTGGATCTGCAGGCTAACTGGACTCACAGCGACAGCGACGACATGATCAATCTGGGTGCAGACTGGTATGTGAACAATTCTTGGTCTGTGGGGCTGGGTTACACCAACACCGACGATGATGATGCATTCGACGTGAGAACCGCGTACTGGCTACGTATTTCTGACAACGTCTCGGCTAACTTCGAATTGGCTCGCGTATTGGATTCAGATTTCGACGGTGTCAACATAGGTCTTGGCGTAGTCGGTCGTTTCTAAGATTTCTGTCAGACAAATGTTTGAGACTCAACGTCTCTTATCTAATGTCTCTGACTAAGTGTCTCTGCTTTAAAATCTTGTTTTCAAGGTGAGAGACATAGTGAGTAACAAAGGCCTGCTAGCGCCCTGGCTTGGCAGGCCTTTTTCTTATCTTCTTTTGCTGATCATATTGATGCGTGGCGCAGTGCTAATCCTTTTCTGGGCTCTGGTCTCAGAACTGTGGCCTTTGGGGCCAATGCTTTGCTGCCTATTTTGCTTTTTTTGCGCCCAATCTTCTTGCTGCTAGCATTAAAACTCGGTGGAGTCGAAGGTGGCTTGTATCCTGAGCACTTCGGGGAGAGCCTCATGGAGGGCGGCGACACAGTCGGCATCCAGCTTATTGCCCGCCAGGCGTGCCAGCTCGGCAAAGGCATCGCTATTGCTCCAGGCGGCCTTATAGGGGCGCTCACTGGTGAGGGCATCAAACACGTCTGCAACCGCCACGATTCTTGCTTCGATCGGCACAGCTTCGCCAACCAGTCCCGCTGGGTAGCCAGAGCCATCCATCGCCTCATGATGACAGAGCACAATATTGCGCAGCATCTGGGTGTGGTCCAGATTACTCAGGCGATAGTTACACAAGAGTTTGTCGATAAGATCCCGTCCAGACTCACAGTGTTTCTGCATCTCGGTGCGCTCATCTGGGGTGAGCGGGCCACGCTTAAACAAGATCTCGTCGGGCACTGTGATCTTGCCAATGTCGTGTAGAGGCGCAAACATGAAGATATGTTCGATGAAGTGATCGTTTAAGCCTCTCTCATCCGCCACGCGCTGGGCGATCAGCCGTGAATAATGGGCCATGCGGCTCAGGTGGCCTGCGGTTTCCGGGTCGCGAAAATGGGTGACATCTATGGCGGTCTTCATGGTCGAGGCCAGGGTGATCACCTCGCTTAACTCGTTGATCACCATCAGCGCCAGCAGATTGCCGATAAGATCCAGATGCTCCACGCAGCGCTTGTCGAACACCTGCTCGTCGTCACCGTTAAAGAAGATAAAGCCCAGCAGGGTATTGCCTGAAAGCAGGGGCAGGGTATAGCTGCTGCGATAGCCCGCCTCATAGATCTTGATGGCGTGCTCGTGTCGGCTGTCTCGGTAGATGCTAAGATCTTGCACTATCCTGGCCTCTCTTGAGCGGGCAACCTCTTGCAGCGAGTGGCACTGGCTGAGATTGGCCTGATAGTGGTTGAGAGGGGAGGGCTTGCCGCTATAGATAAAGGTGCGCACTATGTCGCTGTCCTGGTCGAATAGGGCGACGGCGATACGGGTGATCTGCGGCAGCTTGGCCTGGGTGGTGGCGTGAAGGTGTGACAGCTTGCTCATGATAGAGGGGTGCTGATTAAGGTCCGTCGAGGTGTAGTACATGTGCCGCTCCCTTGGCGTGTGGCCTGCTTGCGCGCAAATCGCTACCCATCATTATAGTCAACACATCGGCAGAGATAGCATTATACCTATGGCTTAGGGGCAAAAGCCGTAAAACCATGACCTTAATCAAGAAATCTGAGTTAACGGTTTTTGCGACCTCGGCCACTAAAACCTGATTAGAACCTTATTTCAGGTATTTGCTAAACCATGCTATCGCCTCCGTTATCGAACGCGTCGAGTGTTTCACATAGGGGTCGAAGTGACCGTCTGGCAGCAGGCAGAGCCGCTTGGGCTCGCGTGCATTGTTATAGGCTGACAAGGCTATGTCTGTCGGTGTGACAGTGTCATTTTCAGCGACTATCATCAAGAGCGGTGTGGGACTCACGCGCGCAATCCAGAGCCCAGGCTCATACTCACAGGCTTTTTCGCTGGACCTGAGTGTGACCCGATTCTCCCATCCGTCGGCGAGCGCCCAGGCTTTGCTGTAAAACGCCATGGCTTCATCGCTGGCATAAATGCCGGATTCCTTATCTTGGGGGATCACTCCTATGTAAGTGGGCGTCTCGCCCTTGGACCGCCTTGTCCTGTCCTGTTCAAATTCTTCTTGTACTGCGCTGAGTCGTGAACCTGCGCGGCGAAGAAACGTTTGATAGCCGCTGATGGTCGGCACCTGGGCGACGACACATTTCACTCGGCGATCTAAGGCGCCCAACATGATGGCATGTCCACCGCTAAAACTTGTGCCCCACACGCCTATCTGCTCGGCGTTAACCTCGGGACGAAAGCTCAGCCAGCTGATCATCTCCCTCATATCTTCTATCTGTTGATAGGGGATGATCTCGCCTCGGGGTTCACCGCCACTCTTGCCGAAATTTCTGTGATCATAGAGCAGCACGGCGAAGCCCGCCTTCGCAAATGCCTCGGCGAACTTGTCGATGTACAGCTCTTTAATGGCGGCGAAGCCGTGGCTCATCACAATCGCCGGGGCTGGTTTATTCAGGGATGCTTCTTCGCAGGCAGGCAGATAAAGCCAGGCGTCTAGCTCGACGTCGTTGGCTGGCACCTTAACGCTGTGGCGGGTAAATTGACTCATAGTCACCTCTCTATCACTCATTGACTCGGAATTTCTGGGAAAACGAGAAAATAGTAAGGCGAGAGGACGAAGGGGTCTGCCTTGAAACGGACAGGTATCTTCGCTAATCAGACAACTTGCGTGCGAAACTCGCTCGGGGTGACTCCCATCATTTTTTTGAATGCCGATGCGAAGGCGCCGGCAGAATCATAGCCCATCTCCATCGCTACCCGTACTATGGGCTCGCCGAGATTTAGCCTGGGGATGGCGGCGAATATTCTGGCCTGTTGACGCCAAATGGCGAAGCTCGTCCCCAGCTGGGTTTGAAATAGCCGGGATAAGGTTCTGGGTGATGCGCCGACTATCTCCCCCCATTGGCTGAGCGTACGGCCGTTGCCGGGATCTGCGAGCAAGCCCAAACAGATCTTCTGCAGCCGGTTATCTTTCGGCATGGGTAGCTTCAAGGGGATCTCTTGTGCCCAGCCGATCTCACTTATCAGGAGCTGCATCAGGTGCACTTCTCTGCTGCTGGGTTGGCTGCTATTGGTCACCGGCATCGCACTCTTCATCAGTTCGCGAAGCAGGGGGCTGACCACCAGGCTTTGGGGCTGCTTGGAGAAGCTATCGGGTAGGGCATCTGGTTGAAAGTAGACGCTACGCAGGCTGACTGGGCCTCGAGCCTTGAGTCTGTGAGGCAGCTCGGCGGGCATCCACAGCGCTTGCTGAGGCGAGATTATCCAGAAACTCTCCTCGCAGCTCAGTTCCATCACGCCGGATTCGGCGTAAATTAGTTGGGCGGCGTGGTGCCAATGGGGCGCCAGTAGTTGGCCATCTGGATACTCCCGAGCAACCGGCTTAAACAGCTGAGATGGCGAGCTAAAGACGGGAATATGTTCGATCTCTTGCCTGTTCATCATCAAGCTTTTGACCTCTTTGTCTTCATGCCTGCCTTCTCCTTTTTAGCATCTAGACCGCTTCGGCATCATAGCCTAATCCAAGGTTTGTTGTTACCCCAACATTTTCAATGTCTTGCTTTATTTTCGTGCGACAGGCCTTACTAACTAGGCCGTGTTAACTGCCAGGGGACGGGGGCTCAAGGTGGGAGATAAAAAATGGCCCCAATGACAGCGCCTCGTGGGGCGATGCTTGGGGCCGATATTTGAGTAGGCTTGTTAAGTCAGTTATCTAAGCGCTTTGCAAGAGTCTTTTAAATTAGATCGCCTTATCCAGCGCCTGAGAGACATCCGCAATAATATCCTCGATATGCTCTATACCGACCGAGATGCGGATCAGATCTTCTGAAACCCCAGCCTTGGCCAACTCTTCGCCGTTAAGTTGCCTGTGGGTGGTGGTGGCCGGGTGGCAGGCCAGGGACTTGGCGTCGCCTATGTTGACCAAGCGCAGGATCATCTGCAGGGCATCGATAAAGCGTCCACCGGCGGCCTTGGCCGCCTCGCTATCTTCGGCCTTGATGCCGAAGCTGATGATGCCCGAGGCTTTGCCCGAGGTGATCTTCTCGCAGTTATCGCGGTAGGGGCTGTTGTCCAGCGCGCCATAGTTGACCCAGCTGACCCTGGGGTCCTGTTCGAGAAATTTAGCCAGGGCGAGGGCGTTGTCGCAGTGACGCTCCATGCGCAGGGCCAGGGTCTCTAGGCCCTGTAATAGCAGGAAGGCACTCTGAGGCGATAGGGTGGCGCCGGTATTACGCAGCGGCACCACGCGGCAGCGACCAATGAAGGCCGCCGGACCAAACGCCTGGGTATAGACCACCCCATGGTATGAGGGGTCGGGCTCGTTAAGCAGGGCGAAACGTTCAGGCTGGGCGGCCCAGTCGAACTTACCCGAGTCGATGATCACCCCGCCGATGGTGGTGCCGTGACCGCCAATATATTTAGTCAGCGAGTGAATCACGATATCGGCGCCATGCTCGAAGGGGCGACAGAGTACCGGGGTGGCCACCGTGTTGTCGACGATCAGCGGCACGCCGTGTCTATGGGCCAGGTCGGCCAGGCGCGCGATGTCGACGATATTGCCCGCCGGGTTGCCGATAGACTCGCAAAACAGCGCCTTCGTCTTATCATCGATATGGGCCTCCAGGCCATCGAAGTCGTCGAAGGCCGCCATGCGCACCTCGACTCCCTGGCGTGGCAGGGTATGGGCAAACAGGTTATAGGTACCGCCATAGAGCTGACTGGTGCTGACAATATTGTCGCCCACTTGCGTCAGTGCCTGAATGGCATAGGTGATGGCGGCCATGCCAGAGGCCAGGGCCAGGGCGCCGATACCGCCTTCGATGGCGGCCAGGCGCTGCTCGAGCACATCTGTGGTGGGGTTCATGATGCGAGTGTAGATGTTGCCCGGCACCTTAAGATCAAACAGGTCGGCACCGTGCTGGGTGTCGTCAAACGTATAAGAGGTGGTCTGATAAATGGGGACGGCCGCCGCCTTGGTGGTTGCTTCCGAGTCATATCCATGATGCAGGGCTAAAGATTCGAGTTTCATCTAATTCATCCTATCGCTTAACTGAAAACCTGTGTTCGAAAAACGACCATAGCATTTAGCCTTCTGGATGTCTAAAACTTTTTAATTTGCAGATGATTTGTGCGATGAGGTGAGTTTTATGGTCGAACTGGCTCGAGAGCGGATTGGCTATCCGCCTTTTTCCTCTGGATCCTATAGCATCAAAAAAGGCAAAAATGAGCCCGGATGACATCACTCGAGTCGAGCAATTTTTGTCCCAAATTGAATGTTTTAGCCCCGGCTAAATAAGCAGTATCCCCTTTACCTGTTTTATTGTTATAAAACTACATTGTTAACAGTTCTCAGGATTCACTGCCGATCAGGATCACAATTCTGGCGGAAAAACTGTTGCTAAGTTACAAGCTGGTGTCGGAATGTGACCTCAATAGCGGAATCCCGGTTAACAAACTTTTACCATGAGGCATCCCAATTTAGTAACGGTTGATGTTTGCGATGGCAGGTTTTCCAGACAAGATTAAGACGATAAAAAAGGGCCTAGATGTGCCTATCGCCGGCGAGCCGAGGCAAGAGATAGATTGCTGCGCTCGTCCTGCAAAGGTGGCACTCCTGGGTGAAGAGTATGTTGGCCTGAAACCCACCCTCTTGGTGGAGGTCGGCGATCGGGTGAAGAAGGGCCAGACCCTGTTCGAAGACAAGAAGGCGCCGGGCATAGGTTTTACCGCGCCAGCCAGTGGTGTGGTCGTCGAGATCAACCGCGGCGAGCGCCGTGTGTTGCAGTCTGTGGTGATCCAGGTCGAGGGCGATGAGCAAGTCACCTTTATGGCCTATTCGGATCTGAGCCGCCTCAGCCGTGAAGCCGTACAGCAAAACCTGGTCGAGAGTGGTCTGTGGACCGCGCTGCGCACTCGCCCCTTCTCGCGCGTGCCCTTGCTCGATAGCGAACCTGCCGCCATCTTCGTCAACGCCATGGACACCAACCCACTGGCGGCCGATCCCCGCGTGATCATCGCAGAGCAGCGCGAGGCCTTTGCCGCCGGACTTGAGGTACTGACTTATCTCACCTCTGGCAAGATCCACCTGTGTCACGATGCCGGCGAGGCATTGCCTGGCGCCGACCTTGCGCGTGTCGAGAGCCATCGTTTTGCCGGTGTGCATCCCGCAGGTCTGGTGGGCACCCATATTCACTTTATCGCACCTGCCAGTCTGGAACGCCCAGTATGGCACCTTGGCTATCAGGATGTGATCGCCTACGGCAAGCTGTTCCTGACAGGTGAGCTCTACACAGATCGCGTGGTGGCCCTGGGTGGCCCGACGGCGCTCAATCCAAGACTGCTGCGCACTCAGCTGGGCGCTCAGCTCAGCACCCTGGTAGAGGGTGAGATCAAACCTGGCAGCAACCGTGTGGTGTCTGGCTCTGTATTGGCCGGTCATACCGCCGCTGGCGTTCACGACTATCTGGGCCGTTTCCATCAGCAGATCTCTGTGCTGGCGGAAGACGCCAAACATCAGCTACTGCCATGGGTGCGCGGCGGCGCAGACAAGTTCTCTATCACCCGCGCCGTGACCTCTCGCTTCAAGGCGACTAAGCGTCTGTTCGACCTCACCACTCACGCCGGTGGTTCACACCGCGCCATGATGGCCTTCGGTCAGCTGGATCGGGTGATGCCGCTGGATATCCTGCCGACCCTTTTGGTGCGTGATCTCGTGGTGCGTGACACAGATGAGGCGCAGGCCCTGGGGGCCCTAGAGCTGGATGAAGAAGATCTGGCCCTGTGTACTTTTGTCTGTCCCGGCAAGTATGACTTCGGACGGGAACTTCGCATCTGCCTAGATATTATTGAGAGGGAAGGTTAATGAGTAAGCAAGACAATAAGCCAGATGTGCAAGAGAATTACTATGCCCACGGCTCGTCGATGCGTAGCTTCCTGCGCTCGCTGCTTTATGCCCATGGCCGCAGCACCAAAGGTAAGGTGCATGTTCGCGATGCGATCGATGTAAAACGTACCATGACCCTGGTGGGTCTGTGTCTACTGCCGGCGATTCTGTTCGGTATCTATAACCTGGGTCTGCAGGCGCAGCTGGCGCTGGCTTCTGGCTTGACCACGCCCGATGTTTGGCAGCTACTGCCTTTCAATGCCATTACCGGCGGCCTCGGCGAGCAGAGCGGTTTATTTGGCCTGTTTGGCTATGGCCTGAGCTTCTACCTGCCTATCTATCTCACCGCGCTGTTGGTGAGCCTGTTTTGGGAGATGGTGTTCGCCAAGGTGCGTCGCCAGGAGCTGCATGAAGGCTTCTTCGTCACCGCCTTGCTGTTTACCCTGATCCTGCCTGTATCGACACCGCTGTGGATCGTGGCCCTTGGTATCACCTTCGGGGTGATCATGGCCAAAGAGGTGTTTGGCGGCATGGGGTATAACTTCCTTAACCCTGCGTTGGCTGGTTACGCCTTTATCTACTTTGCCTACCCGACCGAGGTGGCGCAGATCGCCCAGTTTGTGGCGGTCGATGGCTTCTCGGGAGCGACAACCTTGATTCAGACTGCTGCGGGCAAGATGAGTTTCGAAGGTTACACCTGGTATCAGGCTTTTAGCGATCCGCTGTGGTGGGATGCCTTCTTCGGCTTCACCGTCGGCTCTATTGCCGAGACCAGCACCCTGGCCATTCTGATCGGCGGCCTGTTGCTGCTGTTGACTCGCCTGGCCGACTGGCGTGTGGTGGCCGGTGTGATGGCCGGTATGGTGGCAACTGCCGTGCTGTTCAACCTTATCGGTTCGGCCAAGAACGAGATGTTTGCCATGCCTTGGACCTGGCATCTGGTCACCGGCGGCTTTGCCCTGGGGATGATGTTTATGGCCACTGATCCTGTGACTACCGCCTATACCCGCCAGGGCAAGTTTGCCTATGGCGCCCTGATCGGCTTCATGACAGTGCTTATCCGCGTGCTGAATCTCAAGATGCCTGAAGGGATCATGCTGGCGATTCTGTTTGCCAACCTGTGGGCGCCGCTCTTCGATTACCTGGTGGCGCGCAGCAACATGAAGCGGAGGCTGAAACGCAATGCCTTATAAGTCAGAACATATGTTAAGGATCCAGACCGCCAACCTCTGGTCGTCAATTTTCGCATCCTTTTTGTTTCGTCGTTCCAGAGAGCGCGCCACTATGGAGAAGCAACGCTAATGGCATTTAAGAAAGATACCGTTGTGGGGACCATGATCTTCACACTTGTCCTCTGCCTCTCTTGTTCTTTTATGATCACAGGAACGGCCGAGGTACTCAAAGAACGTAAGTTGGTGAAGAAGCGCGACGAGCTTAAGCGCAACGTCTTGCTGGCTGCCGATATCGATATCAGCGGCGACAAAGATTTTCGCGCCATCTTCGAGCAGTCTGTGAAGCCTCTGCTGGTGGAGCTGGACACTGGGGTTATCGATAGCCAGGCGAACGTGCTGGATTTTGATGACCGTATGGCGGCTATCAATCCGCAGACCTCGAGCAAGCCCAAGAAAGATATCGCCAAAATCAAGACCCGCGCCAATCAGGCCCGGGTGTTCAAGGTGTTTGACGACAAGGGCGAGCTGCACGCCGTGGTGCTGCCTATCTATGGCAAGGGGCTCTGGTCGATCATCTATGGCTATGTGGCGCTCAAGCCGGACCTGAACACCATAGAAAACGTGGTCTTCTACGAGCATGGTGAGACACCGGGTATCGGCGACTTCCTCGACGACAAGGCCTGGACCGACAAGCTTAAGGGCAAGCAGCTGTTTGACGACAAGGGACAGGTTTCCTTCAAGGTGGTCAAGGGCGGTGCTAAGGCCGGCGATCTCCATGGTGTTGATGCCGTGAGCGGCGCGACCATGACGGGACGCGGCGTACAGCGTGCCATGCAGTTCTGGTTCGGGGTCGAAGGTTATCAGACCTTCCTTCACAAGCTAAAAGCGTCGGAGGTTTAA
Organism: Shewanella halotolerans; assembly: GCF_019457535.1. Classification (NCBI taxonomy): domain Bacteria; kingdom Pseudomonadati; phylum Pseudomonadota; class Gammaproteobacteria; order Alteromonadales; family Shewanellaceae; genus Shewanella; species Shewanella halotolerans. The sequence goes on from NZ_CP080417.1 coordinate 1,405,682, forward strand.
GATGAGTAAGAGTATGACGGCGACCCGGGACATTCTAACCGGCCCGATTTTCGCCAATAACCCCGTGGCCATGCAGGTGCTTGGGGTCTGTTCGGCGTTGGCGGTGAGCAACTCGATGCAGACCGCATTGGTGATGACCCTGGCGGTGACCTTCGTGTTGGTGTTTTCTAACCTGATCATCTCCAGCATCCGTAACTTTATTCCTAACAGCGTGCGCATCATCGCTCAGATGACGGTGATCGCCTCCCTGGTTATCATCGTCGACATGGTGCTGCAGGATGTGGCCTATGAGCTGTCGCGTCAGCTGTCGGTGTTTGTGGGCTTGATCATCACCAACTGTATCATCATGGGCCGCGCCGAAGCCTTCGCCATGAAGATGCCGCCGCATCTGGCTGTGGTGGATGCCATGGGTAATGCCATGGGCTATGGCGTTATCTTGCTGAGCGTCGCCTTCGTGCGTGAGCTGTTGGGCGCCGGTACCCTGTTTGGCCATGAGATCTTAAAGACGGTCGAGAACGATGGCTGGTATCTGGCCAACGAGATGTTCAAGTTGCCGCCGAGTGCATTCTTCCTGATTGGCTTACTGATCTGGGCCATCAATGTTATCCAGCGTAAGCGAGGTTAAGGCTATGGAACACTATATCAATCTCTTTGTTCAGGCCGTCTTTATCGACAACATGGCGCTCTCCTTCTTCATGGGCATGTGTACCTTCCTGGCCGTGTCGAAGAAGGTATCGACCTCCTTCGGTCTGGGTATTGCGGTTATCGTGGTGATGACACTGGCGGTGCCGCTGAACCAGCTTATCTACTCTAAGGTGTTGGCGCCGGGCGCCCTGGCCTGGGCGGGCTATCCCGAGCTGGATCTGAGCTACCTTAAGCTCATCACCTTCATCGGTGTGATCGCGGCTTTGGTGCAGATCCTGGAGATGTTTCTGGATAAGTATATTCCTAGCCTGTACGACAGCCTGGGGATCTTCCTGCCGCTACTGACGGTGAACTGCGCCATCTTCGCCGGGGTGATCTTCATGGCGAACCGTGACTACACCTTGGGTGAGTCAGTGGTGTTTGCCACCGGCTCCGGCCTTGGCTGGGCGATGGCCATCGTGCTGCTGGCGGGCCTGCGTGAGCGGATGAAGTTTCACGCCATTCCAGCCGGGCTGCAAGGTGTGGGTATCACCTTTATTACCACGGGCCTGATGGCATTGGGCTTTATGTCTTTCTCCGGCATCTCGCTGTAACGGGCGTGCTAGTGTCAGCGCATTAAGAAAAGGGTTATTAGATGGAAATGGCAATAGGCATAGGCATGTTCACCATAGTGGTGTGTGTGCTGGTGATGGTGATTTTAGTCGCCAAGAGCAAGTTGGTGATCAACGGTGATGTGAGCATCCGCATCAACGACGACGATGACAAGAGCATAACCACGGCGGCAGGCGATAAGCTACTGGGCGCCCTGGCGAGCAAGAATATCTTTATTCCTTCGGCCTGTGGCGGCGGCGGAACCTGTGGTCAGTGTCGGGTGAAGGTTAAGTCTGGGGGCGGCGATATCCTGCCGACCGAGCGCGATCATATCAACAAGAAAGAGGCCAAAGAGGGCTGTCGTCTGGCCTGTCAGGTGGCGGTGAAGACAGACATGGAACTTGAGCTGGAAGAGGAGATCTTCGGCGTCAAGAAGTGGCAGTGTGAGGTGATCTCTAACGATAACCAGGCCACCTTTATCAAGGAGTTGCTGCTCAAGCTGCCCGAAGGGGAAGATGTGAAGTTCAAGGCGGGCGGATACATTCAAATTGAGGCGCCTGCTCACGAGGTGAAATACAGCGATTTCGATATTCCTACCGAATACCGCGACGACTGGGAAAAGTATGGCCTGTTCGATCTGGTCTCCACCGTAGAGGAAGACGTGCTGCGCGCCTACTCCATGGCCAACTACCCGGATGAGAAAGGGGTGATCATGCTGAACGTGCGTATCGCCACCCCGCCATCAGAAGGGCTGCCACCGGGCAAGATGTCCTCTTACATCTTTAACCTCAAGGCGGGCGATAAGGTCACCATCTCTGGGCCTTTCGGTGAGTTCTTCGTCAAGGAGACTGACGCCGAGATGGTGTTTATCGGTGGTGGTGCCGGCATGGCGCCGATGCGCTCACACATCTTCAATCAGCTAAAGGGTGAGCAGACCAAGCGTAAGATGACCTTCTGGTACGGTGCCCGTTCACGCCGTGAGATCTTCTATCAGGAGGAGTTCGACGCGTTGGCGGCGGAAAATGACAACTTCGAATGGCACGTGGCCCTGTCAGACCCGCTTCCCGAGGACAACTGGGACGGCTACACAGGCTTCATCCATAACGTGCTCTACGAGAACTACCTGAAGAATCACAAGGCGCCGGAAGACTGTGAGTTCTACATGTGTGGCCCTCCGATCATGAACTCCTCGGTGATCAACATGCTTGAAAGTCTTGGGGTTGAGCAGGAAAACATACTACTGGATGACTTCGGCGATTAATCCTTAGTCTTTCTAAGACAAAAACGCAGCCAATGGCTGCGTTTTTTTATGTCGAGGTGGGACGGGTCGCTATTTGATCTATGTCATAGTGGTCTAGCAGGCATAGCTTTATATTGTTTTGTTATCTAAAGGTTAACTAAGCAATGATATGAGCGACAAGCCAGAGAGCTGCGAGAACAATACACCCAAGAGTACCTATACCATCTCCGCGCGGGGTAAGGCGGATCATCAGTCGGTGATTAAGTTTTTAAAACAACATTTTGCCGCGGTGCCCCTTGGGCAGATTGAGAGTGTATTTGGTTTCGTCGAGCCATCGACCCTATATGGCGGGCGTTTCTATCTGATGCGCCAGCTGTCCGAGCGGGACACTGGCCTGCTGGCGGATCATGGTATAGGGCTTAGAATTCCCTTTACCAATCACTTTGCCACCAAGGAGGAGTTTGACGCCAATCGCGCCTTGCTGGCTAAGTATCATCACAAGCGCAACTCTATTATCTGCACCAATGACGACCTCGCTTATTGGATCAAGCAGGAATTTCCCGACTATGACATCGAAGCCAGCGTGATTAAGAACCTGCTAAAACCAGAGCAGATCGAAGAGGCCTTTGGGCTCTACGACACCCTGGTGCTTCCTATGGTGCTCAACGATGACGAGGCTTTCCTGGCCGCGCTACCTCATAAAGCGCGTATTCGTCTGTTTGCCAATGCGGGCTGTGCCTACACCTGCCCGGCGCGTATCTGTTACAAGTCTATCTCTAAGTTTAATAAGGGGCTGGGGGGCGAGTTTAAGTGTTCCCAAGATCTTAAGGCGAGAGAGATGCAGGGCATGATAGATTTCGATCTACAAAGGCTGAGAAACCTGGGATTTCATAAGTTTAAACTGCTCAGGGCGAGGGCTGGCGCCCAGACTGGTTATTAGTGGCTTTTGGTCGATAGCAGGGAAGTAAGGCGCTAGACAAGCCCAAATATTTAGCCCATTAGGTCGAGTCGAGTTGCTGCCAAGGCTTTATCTTTACCAGCGCTTTCTCTTTTTTTGCGTTTTCTCTTTTTCTGCGCTTTCTATTTGGTAGTGGGTTATTTTTGGCGACGCTCTTCTCTGATAGTGCATCAGGCGATCGCACTTGTGCTTTCTTATGTCTTCTTAATGTATTTACCTGAATAAAATCAGCTTGATACTGCAATTATTACTGGTGCTAGCTATCGCTTAGCCAGCAATATTCCCCGTTCAATCAACATACTTTTCTGTCTCTTTAGCTTTTAGCTGAGTTGCCGTTGAGTCACTGCAACCCAGTTGTCTCTGTGAAATTACGGATTTACAAAATATTCACATTTGGGTTTACTCCTATTTTTATTTGGGTATATTGTATACAGAATATTTTATCTAGATAGGTAATGTTGTTATTCGCCCGAAAGGAAGCGAACACGCCAGGGAGAGGGCGATTTACCCTAAAAAGCTAACAATAAGAGTGACTAATAACATGACCAACAAATTGACTTTATCTATCCTGGCCGCCCTGTTGACAACTAGCGCAGGCGTTGGCGCCAAGCAGCCCGAGTTTGCCGCCGATCACTGTAAGGCAGGGGAGATTAACGCTCAGCATTATCGTAATTTCCCCGCCGCTTTAGATGAGGCTAAGGCGCGCCATGCCAAGCTGTTTGAGCGTAAGCGCGCCATGGCTAAGCCTGGTGATGACGCCAGTGTGGCGACGGGCGATACCCCTTCGGCGCTGGCCTTGTCGGCGACCCCAAGTTACGTGATCCCTGTGGTGTTCCATGTGTATGGCACCCAGTTCAACGGTAAGACGGTGACAGATGCGGTGATCATAGATGCCCTCAACAAGACTAACGAAGACTTTCAGGGGCGCACCGCCGATTTCGCCGACATAGATGCCGAATTCCAAGGGGTGAAGCAGGCGCTCAACATCGAGTTTCGTCTAGCCAGTATCGATCCCCAGGGGAATCCCACTTCGGGTATCGTTTATCATCCGGCATCGTCCGGGGCGGGTAATTATTCCAGTTCAGATGTGAAGCGGGATCACTGGGATAACTACAAGTACATGAATGTCTACATTCAGAACGATCTCTATGCCGATGGCGTCACCAACAATTCAGGGGTGGCCTGGTACCCGGATACCACAATGTCAGACGAGGGGTTGGCACGGGTGACCTACAACGGCGCCTACCTTGGTAGCAATACCGATGAGAATTTTCGCTCTGTGTTGACCCACGAATTCGGCCACTTCCTGGATCTGATCCACACCTTCGAAGGCGGTTGTAAACGTGGCATGGAGCGCCGCTGCGGTACCACGGGCGATGAGAACTGCGATACGCCGCAGCAAAACAGCTGGCAGATGAACCCGGGTGATGGCGGCATAGTCAACTGCATGGGGCAGACCATTAACTGGCAGAACTTTATGGCCTACTCAGATCAATACGCCAACTTCACCCAAGATCAGGTGGCGCGCATGGTTAATGGCCTCGACAGTCAGGCTCGCGTGACCCTCTGGTCGGCGCAAAACCAGGCCGCGACAGGTGTAGCTAACTAATAGCGAAAGCCTTCAAAAACGCTTAAAAAAACGCAGCCTAGGCTGCGTTTTTTTATCTATTGAGGCGAGGATTAGACAAATGGCTAGATAAATACCGGGGCGTCGTATTCGTAGCCCTCGTCGGTATAGGCGGTCACTATGGCATCATCCACCAGGCCGGTGGGGGAGCTCACCTGAGTGTCGAAAAAGTGTTTGATCTGCTGGCGACGGCCGTGAGCCGCCCAGCTTTCGCCATCGGCCCAGATCTCATTGAAGACGATAGGGTAGTCGGTGCGACTGGCACTCGGGTGGTCTATCTGACGGGTGAGAATGTACTGAATACACCCCTGTTCCCGCAGTGAGTCGGGCTCCAGTGCCTTGAGTACTTCAAAGAGTTCGGCTTCCTTGCCCGCCTTGGGACGAAACTGGGCTATCACAAAAACGCGTGTTGACATCTGAGGCTCTCCGCTGGTTAAAAACTTAAATAAAATCATGGATGGCCTCTGAGTCTAGCCTAAAATGCGGCGTGGTTTAAAGGAGGCGTTTCACTGATATGCTCGTAGGTTTCTGGCGAATAGGGCAATGGTTATTCAGTGCGGTCCGAGAGTGCTATCATCAGGGCCCTGACAGAGCGTATAGGAAACAGAGTGACACAGAGAGAAGCTAAAGATGCCCTTAGCGTTTTTGCTGAGCGACTAGGTCTGCTTGGGCTGGCGGATGATGAATGCAGCGAGGCGCTGAGTCAGGCCAAATGCATGTGCGCGCCCCGAGGTGAGATACTGCTGCACCAGGGCGCCTGCCAGGAGCAAGGCTATTTCATCGCAGATGGCATCTTGGGCGCTCAGTATTACGGCGATTGTGGCGGCCTGTTTTCGAAGGAGTTTTATTTCGAAGGGGAGCTCTGCCTGCTCTATCACAGTCTGCTGACGGGGGATGCGGCGCCCTATCAGCTGGAGGCGGTGACTGACGCGACCCTGGTGCGCTTCCCCCTCGCGTTGCTCAAACAGGCGAGCTGGCAAGCCGTGCTGATCGCCTTGCTGAGTCAACAGCTGCTGTACAAGGAGGAGAAGGAGGCCTTTCTGCTGCTCAAACGTCCCGAGGAGCGCTATCTCTACCTGGTCAACCACAGACCCATGTGGGTCGAGCGCCTGAGTAACGTGCAGCTGGCTCGCTATATAGGTATCACGCCCGTGAGTCTGTCGCGGCTCAAGGGCAGGCTAGCCTGAGAGGACTAGTTTACAAGACAGATTTGTTGATATAGGTGACAAGATATCGGTGCGACACTTTCCATGCCTTGGTATAAGCTAGTACATATAAGCATCGAAAAGATTCTTCCCGGCTTATCTTAAGTTAATGCGCCTTGAATCAAGGCTGAATCATACTAGCGCCTTCTTTAGCATGTTGAAATCTTAGGTGGTGTATGTCGCTGTTTCTTCTGTCTCAATGCTTGATCGCTGTAGCGATCATTACAGACATTCTCTCTTTTCAATTCAAGCAGAAGCGCCACATAGTGCTCTGCCTCGCACTGTCTGGGGTATTAATCAGCGTTCATTTTGCGCTGCTGCTCCAGTGGACGGCCGCCGGGCTTATGTTGGTTGCCGCAATTCGTTACCTGGTGACCGTATTTTCGCATTCGCGGCGCCTGCTCTGGTTGTTTCTGGGGATTAATAGCCTGATCGCCCTATTTACCTATGCCGGCCCCCTGAGCCTGATAAGCTTTGTCGGCAGCTGTACTCAGACCATCGCCGCTTTCTGTCCAAGGGATCAACGCCTGAGACAGCTGATGATAGTGGGCACCAGCATCTGGCTGCTTAACAATTATCTGGTGGGTTCGCCCACGGCTGTGGTGATGGAGCTGCTGTTTATCGGCAGTAATCTGGTGGGTTACTACCGTTTCTATGGCTTGCCGTGGCGGCCTAGGTTGGTAGATTAAGGTGCGGGATCCGAGTATTGAAATCTGGCTTGAGAAAAATGGTGGCGGTGATTGCCACCGCCTTAATGCTTGCTCTTTCCTAGGCGAGCTCCTAACTTAACTGCTCCCTACTTAGCTATTTAGTTACTTAGCGACTTACCGCTTAGTTATCACGTTGCTTAGTTCGGCCCTGTTGATTGTGAGATGAGGCACCGCGACCGTTATTGGTCTGATGGCTCTTCACTGGCTGATGGCTCTTCATCTCACGCTGAGGGTTTTTTACCTCTCGCTGATGGCTCCTCTCTCTTTGATAGCTCTGGGGCTGATGGCTTTTCACTTCTCGCTGAGGGCTCTTCATTTCTCGCTGAGGGCTCCTCTCTCTTTGATACCTTTGGGGCTGATGGCTCTTCTCCCGCTGATAGCTGTCGTTTCGTTGAGGGCTCTTCTCTCTATTCCACTCTTTCGTCCTGTTGTCGGCTTTATTGCTCGATGAGCGGTTGGCCATGTCATTCAGGCTGAGTCGGTCGCGCTTCTCATAATACTTGGTCGGCGTCTTATGCGCGTTTTGATGACGGTCATGCTGGCTGCGGGCATCGCTCAGCTTGTGGCTGAAGTTCTGCTCGCGGCGCTTTTGAACCTGCGCCGCGTTGTAGTGCTTGGCCTGACTCGGCTTGGCCTGTTTTGAATTGGAATAGCGATTCACGCTGCTATTGTGTTTTACGTCATAACGGTTAGGACGATACTTGTCGTAGCGGGCCTTAACCTTTGGCGAGCGATAGGCAACACCGTGTCTATGCACCGGTTTGTGGTGCCAACGTTGGGCGCCGCTGCTGGTCACGATTCGGCTGTAAGGGCGGTAGCGAGTCGTGTGGTGGTGATGGGTCACCACTATGTGACGCTGACGCCAGCTAAACGCACTGAAGAAGTAGTTAAAGCTGATATGTATGCCGCTGTTGAAGTAGAAGTGTCCCGAAATATGACCCGGGTAGTAACGGGCATAATGGGGCGGATAGGCCCAATATACTGGTGGGTAGTTGTACCAGTGCCAATGGCCGTAGACCACTCGGGTGTCATAGTAAGGCACATAGACCACCTCTCGCTGCACAGGTTCGATAACGATCTGACGATTGACCTTAGTGACCTTCATATTCTCCATATCGTCGAAGGCATTGGCGCGTTCGGCCTGCTGTCTCAGGCTCTGAATACTGTCCAGCACTCGCTCCTCGTCCTGCAGGAAGGCGTCGCCCAGCTTCTGGGTCCACTCTAGGTCGTCGCTTAGGCGTTGCAACAGGTCGGGAAAGGCGACCAAGGCGGTGACGCTGGGATCCCAGTCCTGTTTCTCAGCGCGGTTAACCGCCTCAGCGCCTTCTAACGACTTGTTTTTGTTGCGCCAACGATTGGCCTGCACCACCTCTAGCGGATAGGTGGAGGCAATTAAAATGTGGGTGAGTAGGCTATCGGGATACAGGGCGATGGGGGCCAGCATCTGTGCCAGCTCGGCATCACTAAATTGGATCTCTTGAACAGCGTCTTCTGCCCGCGACACTGAAGGGGTAAGCAGTGACTGTGAAAGGGCAATGAGTAGGAGCAAAGTCCATTGTCTGATGCTTTTCATAACGTCTCCTAGGCTTATCTGTCATTGGATTTACTCAGATAATAAAAGGCCCAAGATGAACATTAGCTGAAAGCTATTTTATGCTTGTTTCATGTACTACTTACTGTCAGTAATGTGATAGAAAAAGCGCACGGCGAAGCGAATGAAAAGCAACTATAGTTGTAACCATATCAGATTATTAGCCTAATTCATTCGGTGAACTCTTGACGATATGGACAGATGACAAACAAAGTTTATTTTAGTGGAATCATATCTCTCTGCTGGGGGAGCGTTATGGACAGGCATGGAGTTGGTGTTAGGTGAGTATTCAGAAGAACCTATTAGGTTTGCTGACGCTGTTATTCCTGTTTGTATTTGCCAATATATTCATGGCTTACTTTTTAGAGCAAAAGAGTGAGCAGAAACTGCGTTGGGTTAATCATACCCATACCTTGCTGTCCTACTCAGATAAACTTCTATTAGCGGTGGCCAATGCGGAAACGGGGCAGAGGGGATACCTGCTCACCGGCCAAAAGCATTATCTTCAGCCTTATCATCTTTCGCTTCACACTATCAATGATTTGCTAAAGCAAATCACTTTGCTTACCCGAGACAATCTGAAACAGCAACAACTGCTGGCGCGCTTAAGCACAGAGATTGAGCGCAAAATCGCCGAGCTAAAGGAGTCAATAGCGCTTTTCGAAAAAGATCCTATGGCAGCTATGGCACTGGTGCGCAGCGATGTGGGTCAAGAGTATATGGACAATATTCGACATTATCTCGATGAGTTTAACCGCGAAGAGCAGCGCTTACTTGAACTTCGCATTGCCGATTTTACCTCGGTTAGAGGAGATATTAAGACCATTTTCATCATTGAAATCATAGTGGCCCTGTTTTTGGCACTGGCAATCTTTGTGCTGATCAGAAAAGGCTTGTTTGCCCCCTTGAGTAAGTTAATCGAAGCCACAAAGCGAATGGAGGCGGGGGAACGTCAACACCTGACCGATTTCTTGCCCAACAACGAGATCGGTTATTTGATGTCTTCATTTTATAAAATGAGTGAAGTCGTGTTTCAAAAGCACCAACAGCTGCATAAACAGGCGCATCTCGATGAGCTCACGGGGGTCAATAATAGGGTCTGTCTGTTTAAAGATTTAAGCGATGCAATAGAGCAGGCGCAGTGCAAAGAGACAATTTTGGCATTAGTGTTTTTGGATATAGACAATTTTAAACAGATAAACGATGAACATGGTCATCAGTGTGGTGATGAGCTACTAAAGGCGCTGGGAATAAGATTAACCCAGAGTTTGCGGCGCAGCGACGGTATTTATCGCTATGGAGGTGACGAGTTTCTAATCTTGCTCAATGATCTCAGCAGCGTCGAAGAAGTTCATAAGACCTTAGCTGGGGTTGTGGACAAAATGCGTGGTAGCTTTAGTTATCAGGGGGAAGAGCATCCGCTGCATTTTAGTCTCGGTGCCGCCTTGATGCCCCAAGACAGCCAAGACAGCGAAACCTTGATTCGATATGCCGATATTGCCATGTACGTCTCTAAGCGAGAAGGGCTGCAACGATTGGTCTATTTCGAGCCCAAGATGCTTGAAGACAATTCAATAGCCTAAGGTGTATTAACCTTGAGCTGTGCCTGGAAATCCTGAGACCAGCGTTAGTTCGCAAATTGCTGGTTAAACACAAGCTCAAACTTGGCGCCACCTAAGCTCTTACTCTCATCTATGGATAGTGCGCCCTGATAGCTGTCCACCAGGTCGCGAACTATAGCCAAACCTATACCATGGCCCTTAGCATAGGTATCGGCACGCTTTCCCCGTTCTAAGATGGTTTGTCGCTGCGCCGGGCTAATCCCTTCTCCATCATCTTCGACGCTAATAATGAGTTTGCCTTCGCGCGTTTCAATACTGAGTTCAACCTGTGATTTTGCGGCTTTACAGGCGTTATCCAGCAGGTTGCCCAGCATCTCGGTCAGATCGCTCTGGTCGCCGTAGAAGATCTGGTTTTCCTCTGGGGCCTTGCCATAGCTGAGGGCTACCCCGGGATGGATCTTGACCAGGGTGCGCAGCAGCTTGTCGGACACCAAGCTGATCTTAATCCCCAGGTGCCAGGCGTTACCGGCGGCGCTCTGGGCTCGTTTAAGCTGGTGGCCTATGGTGCGATTTATCTGCCCGACCTGCTCCAGAGAGGTGGGGCTGAGATCTTTTTGGCTCTGGATCACCGCCAGCGGCGTCTTGAGGCTGTGGGCCAGGTCAGAGAGGGCATTGCGATAACGGCTGCGCTGGCGCTGCTCTGTGCTCAGCAGCGTGTTTAGCTGTTTTGCCACCGCCTGCAATTCATTGGGGTAATGGCCACTGAGTTGCTCCGCCTCGCCACGCTGTACCTGCTCCAGCTCCTCTCTAAAGCGCGCCAGGGGGGTTAATGTCCAGGCCAGCCAGGCAAATTGAATTGCCAGCAGCACCAGCATCAGCACGAACAACCAGCTCCAAAGATGTTGGCTAAAGGCGTTGAGCTGCTGCGCCACGCCGTCGAGATCTTTGATGATGTGGATGGTGATTGGCGCGCTCTGGCGCTGGGCCTCGCCGGGGGCGAAGCGTACGCTAAAGCTGTAGATGAGATGAGGCTGCTGCTCTAGCATCAGCTCGCCAAATTCGCTGCGTCCCACCTTAGGATGGGGCAGGGGCGTCGTCAGATTGAATCCAAGAAAGGAGTTGGATGACCAGAGTGGCTCAATGCTGGCTGGGCTATCACCCTGGAGAGCGCTTTCAGTTCGGCGATCGCCTGCGCGGTCGATCACTGCGTAGAGGCCTGAGCCTATGACATTGAACTGATTTTCCAGCAGCACCTCTGGCATATAGAGCTTGCCATCGTCCATCTCGGCCACCGCCAGTACAGAATAGAGGTAGGCACTTAGCTGCTCTCTGACGTTGGTCATAACCTGTTGTTTAAAGGCGTTGTTGAGGGCGAAGCCAATGGTAGGCAGCAGCAGCAATATCAGCAGCAAGGCGCTGAGGATCAGGCGAACCCTGAGGGAGTTGAGTTTGCCCTGTGGGGCGCGCTGGCTGCTCATCAAATGGCCTCGAAAGCTTAACTGTTATCCAGTGGCTTCAGGCGGTAGCCCTGGCCACGTAATGTCTCGATAAGCCCATATTGGCCGTCGGGGTCGAGTTTCTTACGCAGGCGGCGGATAAAGACCTCGATGACGTTGGAATCTAAGTCGAAGTCCTGATCATATATGTGCTCGATGAGAATGCTCTTGGACTTCACTTCGCCGATATGCAGCATGAAATACTCGAACAGCTTGTATTCGGAGCCGCTCAGGCTGACATCCTGGTCGCCAAACTTGATCTCGTGGCTGCTGGTGTTGAGAGAGTAGGGCCCGTTTTGAATCACAGGACTGGATTTGCCCGCCGCCCGGCGGATCAGCGCCTTGAGCCTGGCGATTAGCTCTTCGGGATGAAACGGCTTGGTCAGGTAGTCGTCGGCGCCGGCATCCAGGCCTTCGACCTTGTCTTGCCAGTTGTCGCGGGCGGTCAGGATCAGTATGGGGTAGTCTATTCCCTCTTCTCTTAACCTGGCGATCAGCGCGATACCATCTAACTTAGGCAGGCCAACGTCGATAATGGCGGCGTCGTAGGGGTACTCTCGTCCCTGAAACAGACCCTCTTCGCCATCGCTGGCGATGTCTAAGGTGTAGTTGGCATCAAGCAGGTGTTGTCTCAGGTTGTCCTGAAGGGCTAAATCGTCTTCAACCAGTAGTAATCGCATTGGTGTGTCCTTTCTTAGCAGGTTATTGTCGGCTCATCTGTCCTGTTACGGCGTCGATGGCGACATAGAAGACCACGCCATCTTTACTGAGCAACTTGGCGCGGTAGCCTGGGTTGCCATTGACCCGTGATGATTGCACGCTCAGGACCTTGGCGTTAAAGCGTCCCTTTACCATCTGAGTGGCCTGCTGACGATTTTTAACACGCAGATTTTGATTAGTATTTTTCTGAGCCGCCATCAAGATGCTGCTACTGGCCGCCGATATTCCATAGCCCGCACTGTAACCTTGTAGGGGAAACAGGAGTGACGCTATGGCGAGCAATACTAAGGCTGGTTTCATCAAAATCACCTGTGTTGAATTCTTCGGACAGTGTAAAAGATCCTATAAAAATAAGAAACATATGCCGCGATTCTCCATGCTCGCCAGGGGGAAAGGCAAGCGTGCTTCTTCATTGTTATCTTGCGCAGATGAACAAGAGCTGAATGTTCAACTTTGCGCCATCTCCTTGAATAAGCTGATTTTTAATGTTCAGCTTACGTTCATTTTCGATCGCATCTAATGGCCTTAAGCAAGACGCAGTCCATTTTATGGAGATTGATTATGAACAGACTCACGATGAAAACGAGCCAGCAGCTGGCAACTAATACGCCAACAACTAATACGCCAACAAACAAGACGCTCTCAACTATGAACTCCTCAGCTCTGGGTAAGCTGTATAGCGCCATCAAGGCCACCGCCTTATTGACCATGCTGGGTAGCGGCGCAGCCATGGCGGCCGACAATCTCGGAGAAAATACAGGTGAGACAAGCGCCCTAGTCGGCTCGGCATCGACCAGCGTAGTGCAGGATGAACAGACGCTGGCCCAAGGTTTTAGCCGCGCCGGGCAGGCCATGACCAGTACGCAGCAGGCGAGCGCCGAACAGCTTAAACAGCAGAAGGTGGAACTTGCCCCGCGTAAGACGCGTGAGCAGGTGATTGCCGAGCGCCAGGCGCTGACACTCAGCGCAGAGCAAGGCTCAGATCAGAGCTTAGATAAGAGCTCGGCTCAGGCTGGTACTAAACTGCTCAAGTCCTCCGCTCAGCGCCTCGAGGCCGGGATCTACCATGAATTTGCTATCTATGAGGCCAGCAGCCGCCTGTTTGAAGATATCGATTATGACGGCTTCTATCGCACCTTCAGCGTGACCTTCGATGCCGATGTCCACAGTTATTATCTGGGCGAACATGCCAACGTCTATGCCGACCTCTATTTGAGCCGTAATGGCGGGCCCTGGGAGCTGTACCACACCACAGATGTGTTCACCATAGTGGATGATGCCAGCGACGATGATTTTGAGGTGCTCACCACGCTACATACTGGTTATCCGACGGACCACTATGATGTGTTGATCGATCTCTATGAGGTGGGTTACAGCGATATCGTCGCCACCATCAGCAGCGATGATCTGGATGATCTCTATGGGCTGCCGCTTGAGAGCGCCGATCGCGACCAGTATGTGGTCGAAGAGGTCGTCACCGAAGTCGAGGTAAGTGGCGGTAGCCTCTCTGCGACCTGGCTGATGGGACTAATGGGCCTGGCGGGACTGAGCCTGGTGCGACGTCGTCAGCAGGTGTAGATATCCTTTATGTGTCTCTTTCTTTTAACGTCACATAACCGTTTTTAGCATTCGTTTTTTAAAACCATTTTTAATAACCATAGCTAAATTAAGGTTATGTGGTGTCGCCATGAAGCATATTTCACAAAATTTTGCCCCCAACAGGCGTATATTAAGAGCCACTGGATAAACGTCTGAAATGGGGGAGACGATGTCAAAAGGGACGATTAATCAAGTGGCTGCCAATCAAGGCGCTGTCAGTCATGAAGGAGTCAGTCAAGAGGTGAAGGTTTACAAGGTGTGGGATAAGCCCACGCGGTTGTTTCACTGGATAAACCTTGGCTTAGTCATGGTGCTGATCTTCATCGGCATGGTGATGTTATTTAAGGGCGATATCGGCATCAGCGGTCTGGAAGCCAAGATAGGCCTGAAGAAACTGCATGTCTGGGTCGGTTACCTGTTTGCCATTAATCTGGTGATCAGACTGATCTGGGGGGTCATCGGCAGTCATAGTGCCCGCCTGAGTCAGTTGCTCCCGGATCTCAAGGGATTATCTGGCTACAAGGCCAAGCTGGCCAAGGGGGAGTCGCCTCAATATCTGCATCATAATCCCATGGGGCGCCTGGCCATCTTTGCCATGATGCTGCTGTTGGTGACCATAATGGTGACAGGCCTGGTGCGCGCCGGGACCGATATCTATTACCCACCCTTTGGCGGTGCGGTCAGCGACTATATTGCCCAGCCCGGCGTCGATGGTGCCAGCATCAAGCCCTATGACGATACCGGCGTCGATGCGCAAAAGGTGGCGATATTAAAGCCCTATAAGTCGCTGGCCGGCGAGGTGCATGTGTATAGCGTCTATCTGCTGATCCTGATGATAGTGCTGCATGTGGCCGGGGTGATAGTGGCCGAGATTAAACATCAGCCTGGCCTAGTGTCGGCGATGATATCGGGTAACAAGCCCCTCAGCGGTCCCGCCGAGGATGAGAAGCACTAACTGCGATAGATAGAGACCATAGCAGGTTTATAGCCTAAGCATACGGCATCTGTTCATCGGAGTTTGAAGCAAGTATGAGAAAAATGCAGCCCCGGCTGCATTTTTTATGCCCTGGATTCTACCTATTTGCCTAGCGGATAAAGCTTGGTTGGTTTTTTATCAAAGCAGCAATTAAAGACTTAATTTAATGCGATTTTTGGTCTAGTATGTTAGCTACTTGTAAATGTTTCGTTTCCGGGGGAAGCATGAAGCGCGCATCTATGCTGGTATTGTGTTTGGCGAGTCTTATCGCGTCGGGATCTGCGATGGCGGTTGCCGATATTAAGGGGTATTACCTGGGGGCCTTGGCGGGCCACTCTACGCTAGAGGCGGGAGAATTTGACGAGTCGGCCATCAGTTATGGTCTCTATGGCGGTTACTATTTCAGTAAAAACTTCGCCGTCGAGAGCACTTATGTTCGCACCGACAACTTTGTCGATGTGGGAGATGTGAAGGCCAATCAGTTGTCTATCGCGGCCAAGTTCCACCACTATTTCAATAATACTTACTCTATGTTCATCAAGGCGGGTATGGCGGCCACTAAGGTCGAGGCCGATCTGGACTACGACGGCAACGGCTGGCTGTGGGGCACTGGCTTTAACATGGCTTTCGACAATGGCATTAACGTGCGTATCGCCTATGAGATGCTCTATACCGATCTCGATGCGACCGGGCTCGATGAGCAGGTGGAAAGCGATTGGGGTAATGTCTATCTAGGCGTGCACTATCAGTTTTAGGCGCTAGATTAACGTTAGGCGTTAGCCCAACTATAGACTCACCTCCATTTTTAGACTCACGCTCATTTTTAGATAGTGAATGTCGATAAATAAGATGCAGCCCAGGGCTGCATTTTTTGCGCTTTAAGTTTGTAAAACGTCATCTAAGGTGCATTTACAATGTAAAAAATCCACAATAACTCCTTCTTAAACAATTACAAAGCTTCTGCTTCTCTCTCCCCTTGGCTTCTCCATATTGAAAGCTTATTGATAATCGTTATCATTTGCATGCAATTTTTAGGGGAATTCTTAACAAATGAAACAGATGCGCTTATCAGCAGTCGCGCTAGGATGTGCCGTATCCTTGTCGGTATCGGCAGAGGCAGAGCAACACAATACCAGTATCGAACAACAAGCTTTGGTAGAGGTCGAACGCATTACCGTATATGGCCGGCAGAACAAGGTCGTAATGAACTCAGGCCTGGCCACTAAATCTGATATGTCACTCATGGAGACGCCTGCAGCCGTGGTGGTGGTCGATGAGGAGTTGATCACAACCCAGGGGGCAACAGAGCTGCAGGAGCTGCTGCGCAACATAAGTGGTGTGACCCAGGCGGGCAACAACTACGGCATAGGCGACAATATCGTTATCCGTGGCCTGGGGGCCAATTATACCTATGATGGCATGTATGGTGGCGCCGGTCTCGGGAATACCTTTAATCCGACACGCTCATTGACCAATGTCGAGTCGGTTGAAGTGCTAAAAGGCCCTGCAACCGGGCTTTATGGCATGGGCAGCGCCGGCGGCGTTATCAACCTTATTGAGAAGAAGCCTCAGTTTAATGCCAGTCATCAATTCACTGCCGAAGTTGGTCAGTGGGACAGCTATTCACTGGGGCTCGACAGCACGGCGGCGTTGACAGATAAGGCGGCCTATCGTTTGGTGGCAAAGCATGCCAGAAGCGAGGGGTATCGAGACATAGGTACCGACAGGGATGAGGCTTACGCTTCATTAAAATGTCTACTGAGCGATCAGCAAGATATCATGCTCAGTGCCGCCTACATCAAAGATGCGATAGCGGTAGACTCTATCGGACATCCTATTCGTATTTACAATGCCGCGTCGGTTGGGGGTAAGCCTGCGGGTGAGGTTAGCTGGCAAGATCTGCTCAACGATGTTTCTAGCGCGGGATTACAGCTGAGCGATGAACAGCGTAAGCAATTGGCTGACTCGTTATCTGCCGGTGATGGCCTGACCCCCTATGCCTTTGGTGAAGCGGGGATCATTTCGCCGATGGCGAAAGACAACGAGGGTGAAGAGCTAAGGTTTAAGCTGACCCATAATATCTTTTTCGCTGACAATCTTTTTCTTAATCAGCAGTTGCAGTATCGCGACTATCAGTCGGGGTTTGCCCGTCAAACAGGTGCCTATAACTATGTTTATTGGAACCGCAACGGGGTGATCAACAGCGACCCCCGAGCGCCTCTGGTGGTAGATGATCGTCTGTATCCTTTCGCCGCACGTCGCCAGGAGTATCGTCAGGTTCAGGCCGACGAGACTTCGTGGCAGTATTTTGCCGATCTGCGTTATGACTTTAGCGTCGCGGGAATAGATAACGAGCTGTTAGTTAACGCCAATTTTGAAGATCGCAATATTCGCTTCAAGCAATACTCCATCTATGACGCGGACAAGGTGATCAAGAATAAGGCCGGTGAGGTGATCTATCAGGGCCAGCTGCCCTATATCTTCGATATTCGCTCGCCCAACTGGGCGGAGGGACAGTTCGAAGATTATGACCCTCTGATGACCAGCAACTATAACAAGAAGGTGCAGGCATGGGGCGTGGGCCTGCAACATGTGGGCTACTTTGATTTTGGTATTACGACGCGAATTGGGGTCGCCTTCAATGACATCTCTCAGCGTTACGAGCATTATGGCGTCGATGCGCGCTACAGCGCCAGTCTCGCACAGCCTACGCCGGAAGCCGATACCTCAGATGATGGGATGACCTATAACTTGGGCATTACCTACATGCCAACCGATGATCTGTCGTTCTTTATCAATCACGCCAAGGGGCGCACCGCCTATAGCGTGCTGGGCAGCCTAAAGGGCGATGGTGCCGATAGAGAAGACTCAGAGTCTATCAGCAACGACATAGGGGTACGTTTTAAAGCCTTTGATGATCAGATGCTGGCCTCGATTGTGGTGTTTGAAAGTTCACGAACGAACTTGCAATACAACAACAAGGACTATGAGGCGGGGGTATCGGGCCCAGATGTGGCGCAATATTTCTATGACGGCAAGGAAGAGACCAAAGGGGTTGAGCTGGATCTCAATGCTCACCTTGGCGAGCGCTGGGCAATAAATGTCAATGGTGTCTATCAGGACGCCAGAGACAAGCAAGATCCTAACAGCACGAGCTTCGATACTCGTCAGAAAGGTGTGCCTTACGTGACGGCCAGTACCTGGGTGACCTATGATGCCGACTGGTTTAAGCTGCCGAGTCCGCTCAGTGTCAGTCTGGGCGCAAAATATGTGGATGATCGCAGCACCCACTCCGCATCGTTTGGGATCCCAGATGGTTATGTGCCCAGTTATACCGTGATGGATGCGGCGCTGAGTTATCGGGCAGACAGTTGGACAGTGCAGCTGAATGTGAATAACCTGCTGGATGAGCACTATTATGAGAAAGCCATGTTCCTCGGCGGTATGCCTGGCGCCGAACGCAACGCCAAGCTGAGCCTCAGCTACCGTTTATAACTAGCCCGCTCACCAGCTAGATAGGTAATAAAAAACGCAGCCCAGGCTGCGTTTTTTTGTGGGTAAATCCTAGCGTAATTTACCCGGCAGATATTTGAATCTCGCCATCTGCTCGCCGTGGTGCTCAACGATTTTCGCCACCTGCTCGTCGCTCAGTACCTGACGCCACTGGTTCTTGCTGCCTTGGCGGAAGAAAGACTTGGCATTTTCATGCTTCTCCACAAAGCCGCGTTTGCTTTCCTGAGCCTTAAGCTGGGCGAAGGAGGAGTGCTTGATGGCGTTCTTGAGGCGATTGGGGTCTTTCCTCAGGCCGAGGAAAGATTCTATCTTGCGAAACACCTTCTTGGGGTCATCTAAGATATCTTCGTAGCGCAGGACTAGCTTGGCCTCTTCTGGGGTTTGAGTCCAGCTGGAGACATGCATTGACCATGAGGTGATCACTTGTGGCACGTTTTCGGGCTCGTTGGGGGTGCCTGTCATCTCTTCTGCCATGTAGGCGATGGTCTCATCTATGCTGTAACCGAAGTAGTTGGCCATAGAGACGGTAACGTCTAAGGGATTTCGCACTATGTAGATGGAGCCCGAGGTCACCGAAGAGTTATGCAGCGGATATTCTTTATAGGTGCCCAGATAGTTATGGGTCTTCACGAAGGTGGTGCCGTGAGCCTGCATGGCGATGTCGGCTTGCACCGCAGGCCTGAGGGCGCAGATCTCATCCAGACTGAGGTCTGTCGTCTTACGACCGTCTTGCAGGCGCGCTTGAAAGCGGTGCGCTGCCGACTCGGCGGTCGAGATTTTGTGCATGGTGTTGATGTCGACCCCTTGTTCGGCGTTTTGGATGTAGTTTTCAAGGAAGGCGCGAACCCAGGTGTTGCCCGATTTGGGATAGGAGGCGACCCAAAGAATATTCCCCATCAAAAAGTCCTTTCATTATTCTTGTGACTAGCTGGACGTGTGCGTGTCCGGGTACAGGCATATGAAATTACCGATTTGCCCGGCAAATGGCAAGGGAGAGGCAAAACTCTCTTTTGTCTCGCCGGTGGTGCATGGGAAATAGCATAATGGCTAGATTGGTTTCCTCCCTAAGAGTCGCTATGCTGAACACCTAGTGGAAAAATTTTAGGCAATGGAGTCAAGCATGTTACGCCAGATCATTCATCAATCCTGTTTAGTGGGCGCCCTGGTTGCCCTCGGCACCAGCCAAAGCCTTTGGGCCCAAGACGAGGCGCTGTCGCAGTCGGTCAAGCAAGCCATGCCGGCGCTCTCTAGTCTCTATCTCGAGCTGCACCAAGCTCCCGAGCTTTCTTATCATGAGCAGCGAAGTAGCGCGAGGATGGCGGCCGAGTTTGAGGCCTTGGGTATAGAGGTGACTCGTGGTTTTGGCGGTCATGGCGTGGTTGGCATCTACCGTAACGGTAAGGGCCCCACTGTGATGATCCGCGCCGATACCGATGCCTTGCCGATTGTCGAGGAGACGGGCAAAGCTTACGCCTCTAAGGTCACTACTCTTGATGCCCAGGGCAATCAGGTGGGGGTGATGCACGCCTGTGGCCATGATGTGCACATGACCAATCTGGTGGGCACGGCGCAGCAGTTGATTCAGCAAAAAGATAAGTGGCAGGGCACCTTGATGCTGGTGGCTCAACCCGCCGAAGAGGTGGGGGGCGGTGCCAAGGCGATGCTTAAACAGGGGCTGTTTAGCCAGTTCCCGACACCCGATCATATTCTTGGTCTGCATGTCAGCGCCTCAGTACCAGCGGGTAAGGTGGCCATCGCTCCGGGCTATGCCCTGGCGAACGTGGATTCGGTGGATATCAGCATCAAGGGGCGCGGCGGTCATGGTGCCTATCCTCATACCACTGTCGATCCTGTGGTGTTAGCGGCGCGCATAGTGCTTGCTTTGCAGACTATTGTCAGTCGGGAAGTCTCGCCACTGGCGCCCAATGTGATCACCGTAGGCTCGATTCACGGCGGCTCGAAACATAACATCATAGGCAACGAGGTGAAGCTACAACTCACGCTACGCTCATACGATCCTAAGGTGCGCGAGCAGCAGATCGCCGCCATCGAGCGACTCACTAAGGGGATCGCCATCAGTGCGGGACTGACCGAGGCCGAGTGGCCTGATGTGCATGTGCATCAGGAGGAGAGCATTCCATCGACCTATAACGATCCGGAGCAGACAGCTAAGGTCAGGGCCAGCATCGCCAAGCAGCTGGGGGATGATAATGTCCTGGAGGCATCACCTGTGATGGCGGGAGAAGATTTTGGTCTGTATGGCTTAACGCCCGCCAAAAGGCCAATCACCCTGTTCTGGTTAGGCGCTGTGCCCGCGGCCGATTATGCGGCCAGTCAGGTATCGGGCGCGAGTCTCCCCTCGCTGCATTCCAGCAAGTTTGCGCCCGATTATCCCGTCGCCATCGAGGCCGGAGTGCAGGCGATGAGCCGTGCGGCCTTGGATCTGTTTAAGGAATAGCGCGTTAACGGGTCGATATTTAAGAGCACTAGAAGTGTTTAAGGTAGGGCTGGCATGTGCCAGCCCTTTTTGCTGTAAGGACTTAGTTGCTAAGGAAGGGGAGTTGTTAGGTCTGAGTAGTTGCTAGGGCAGAGTTGGAGTATCGAAGCCGTAGCTGGCCAGAATTTTCTGCCCCTGTGGTGACAGGATAAAGAGCGCCAGATCCGCCGCATGGGGCTGCGCATCCTGAATGACGGTCAGGCCGTAGTTGGCGCCGACGCTCAGGTTTTCAGGCAGCTGCACTATCTTGAGGGGCTTGACCTCTTTCTGCGCCAGCACGGCGTTGGTGCAGTAGGTGAGGAAGATATCCGCCCGCTTGTTCTCCATCACCCAGCCATAGGGATTACGGCCTTTAGGTGGCTTGGCACTGTCCGGGCCGCCGGTTAGCTTAAGTGCCTTGGCTTCCAGCTGCTGCTGGGCGCCGGATGAGATGGCCTCGGCGCGCTCGAATACCTTAAAGGCGTAGTCACCGGCGGGGTCTGCCTTAGGGGTCGAGGTGCCAAGACGTATCTTGCTATTGAGCATCTGGGTCAGCAGAGTATCGCTTGAAAGTTCGACCTCAGGCTGCGCCAGGGCGCAGAGCTTGTTGCGGGCAAACATTACCACATCGCCGCTGCGTGCAGCTTGGCTCAAAGTAGTAGGATGCTTCATGTTGGCCGAGGCAAAGAGATCCACCTTCTCACCGGATTCGATACGCGCTCTAAGCAGTCCAGATGGAGCAAACTGAGGGGCAACCTCGCTATGGCCCTTGGCCTGATAGGCGCCAATCACCTCTGTCATGGCGGCCTTGAGGCTGCCAGCGGCGCGAAATTCGATGGGCGCCTCATGGGCCGTTACCTGAGCGCTCATGCCTGCGATGAAAAGCGTGCCTAGAAACCACTGATATTTCATGATTAAAATCCCTGTTTGTCATAGATTGGCCTATCAAACCTGAGATTTTGTCCCTGGGCAATAGACGGCTTTAGGCGGCAAGTTAACTTGCTACAGGGATCGCTGAATTAAGTGGCGGGCGAGACAAAATGTCGCGCCTTGGATTGACCAGGTTATGGATGGCGCACTGATGAACAGCCTGCATCAACCACAGCTTGGCTTTTCCTTACTCAAACTATCTGCATCACTCATACACTTTAGGCTTATCTATTATTTCATCGGGTAGATTTGCTGCTGAGCTCTCACAATTGACCATCTGTTTTGCATTGTTTTAATGCCTGGATATATTACACTGAAAAAATATTTTATTAAAAATCAATTGGTTAAAATTATTCTGCGTATTTCGCGCAGGCGTTAATAGAGAGTTGGTATGTTTACAATTTCGACAAGAAAAACACTTTTGGCTTTTATCGGGGTAACACTTGTTACTGGCTGCGCTACGGGCAATACGCCTGAGTCGAAGAAGGCCAATGCCCGTCAGGAGACCCAGGAGGCTTTGACAAGTATCTATGCACAGCATCCGGGGGCTAAGCGCGCGGTGGCGAACTCGATTGCCCACGTGGTCTGTACCGGCAGCAACAGTTATCTGTTTGCGTTATCGACGGGGGGCGGCATCTGTGTACTCAGCGAAGGCGGCAAGAACAGCTACTATCGTTTTGCGACAGGCGGCGTTGGTGCCGGGATCGGCTGGAAACAGGTGGCCTTCGTGCAGGCCTTCATGAAGCCTGATGCGCTGAAAAGATTTAAGGACTCAGGCTATGAGGGCCAGGCCCAGGCGGAGGCCAGTGCCAAATATGAGGAGAGTGGCGATCAGGTGTCGGCCAATCAGTCGGTGGATCTCGACGGGGTAAAAACCTATCAGGTTAACTTGATGGGAGCGGCGGCGCAGGCGACCGTACAAGGCTATAAGTACTGGCCGACCGACTTCAGCGAAGATTTCATGCAAAACCGGCAGTGATCTCTGCCTTGAAAAGACAATCGCCAGCGAGTCTGGCGATTGACGCTAGCCTGAGGATTCGTTAGCGCTTAGTAGAGCATCAGGCCGATCATCCGGCCGAAGAAAAATGCGGTGAGACACAAGAGTCCCAATAACGCCAGAGCGACAAGTGGTTTTAGTAATTCGGGGGTGGCGTCCCATGCCTTGAGTAGTGAGTTCATCCTTGTTTCCTCATGCCAATTTACACATTCCGTTTTGCCCATCCATTAGCCTTCACCGACGCAGTTTAGTCTAGTTAGCTATCGATGCAACAGGCCAAGCTTGGATTGGGTCTTAGTTTGAAGCCAGTCATAGCATAAACGCAGATTGTGACACAATAAAGTCGCAGGCACTGCCTAAGCTATTGCTCAAGCCATTTTTCAGTCATTCAAGCCATTTTTCAGTCATTCAAGCCATTCAAGTCATTGACTGTGTGAGGCAGAAGTCATGTCAGTGGCTGACCTGACTTGGTGCGAAAAAGCTCTCTCTTATCCTTTCTGTCTCACCGCTGGCACGCATTTTCTCAAGTTCGTCGGCCAGGGCGTGAGCCTTACTGCCGGGCATCAACAACAGTCTTCTGTTGGCGATGGAATCGGCTTGGCCGGGATCGTAATCAGGATTGGGTGAGGCCTTAAAATAGCGACTCGCCCGTGAAAACCCCAGATACATGTCGCGTATCGGCTCGCAACATTCTGGGTGAAGCTTGAGCTCGGGATGAGGATGGTGGGCCAGCTCAAACCTTAAAGTGGTCTCATCATAGCTGAAGAAGTCGCCCTTGCGGGCAATCAGTAGCTCAAAGGCCTGGGCGGCATCCATCTCCGGGGGACGACGGGTGATTATGCCCTTAGGAATGCCATCGAGATCATAGCCCCCGGGTGAGATGAGTAGCACATAGGGGGTGCCGACCAACTCGTTAAGGGAGCTGATTTGTGCTAGGTCTTTGTGGCTGATGCCTGTGTAACGTTCATAGAGGCCATTGGCAATGAAGTAGCTGTACTGATTACGCTTTTGTGTAAAACCAAAGCCCGGATAAAAGTCCACCTTGCCCAGACGCATTTCTCTGAGTATCCGCTTCTTGGGAGCCCTGAGCACCTTGAGGGTACAACCGATCCGCTCTGCCGCCTTCTGGTACAGGGCGAGATAGAGCCCTTGGTTATTCGGCTCGGCATGTATGTAAGGCAGGCGCTCGCTGGTGCGATAGCCCATGGTGAGTTCGCAGGAAGCGGCGTTAGCGCTGAGTGTTAGGGAAAATGTGAGTGTGAGTGTAAGCGCGAGTGTATGGGCTAGTGACAAGGAGGCCTTATGAGGGATGCGTGTGAGGCGAGCCTTTTGCCCCGTCAGGCCAGCAGTATTCCCAGGACTTGCCTGTAACATACTTTGTGCTCGCTTGGTTAATCCCATGAACCAATCATCCCTATTACGCATTGAATCCCTTTTTACTGCCAACTTTTATCGATTTGCGTCAAGTTGTGCCTAGTCGCGCCAAGAGCGGCTTAGGCTGAATGATAAATTTAGCTTATCTTGCAATTGGTTAGCTATTTCATTGTTGCCTTACCACCAATTATCTTAAAAGCGGGTACGCCTCTAATCAAGGTATCGCGGGCAAAACACTGCTCGCAGTTTGGGCAATGGCAGGGCGTGTGCGTATCATCTTCTACGATGCGCTCCTTGAAGCATTTGAGCAGGGCACCTTTACCCCCCTTACGATACTTAAATAGCCGGGTCTTACACTGGGCACAGAAGATTTCGACGGTGCGACTGGGCGCTTTCTTGTTGGGGCGGGCCATGGGCAAAAAAAGAGGATGTGAAAAACTGGGTTTAGGATACCAACTAATCGCCAGTGGTTCGAATTTTCCCTTGGGAATCTTCCGTTAGGAAGCGGTCAATTGATTCCTTGTGAAGGTAAACCGAATCTCGCTATAGTAGTGACCAGGTATCAAGGATTGACCTTACTTCATGATAAAAATAATAAAACGAATAACAATTGCGGGATTGGCCTTACTTTTTCTCGTTTCAATCGCCGTGTATGTCGCGCTGCACCTTAGCCTGCCCAAACTCTCTGGCGAGGTTCAAACTAGTCAGATCTCGGCCAAGACCAGTATAGGGCGGGACCGTCTGGGCACAGCGGTGATCCATGCCGAGAATCGTCAGGATGCCGCCTTTGCCCTGGGATTTGCCCATGGCCAGGACAGGTTTTTTCAGATGGATCTGCTCAGGCGTAACTCTGCCGGCGAGTTGGCCGAGCTGTTCGGCAAGCCTGCGGTAAAACTCGATGAATCGCGCCGCTTTCATCAGCTGAGAAAGCGCGCCGAGCATATCTATCGCCATCTGCCCACCGCCCAGCAACAGCTGTTGCAGCGCTATGCCGACGGCGTCAATCGCGCGCTCACCGCCCAGTCACTGCCCTCGTTCGAGTATCTGTTGACCCGCGCCAAGCGTGAGCCATGGCGACCCGCCGACAGCCTGCTGGTGATCTACAGCATGTATCTGGATCTGCAGGGCAACGGCCTCAAGCGCGATCTCGCGCTTGATCATATCGAGCGCCGCTTCGGTTCGCAGATGCGCAGTTTTATCACCCAGACCTCAAATTATCAGGCGGCACTGGATAACAGCCTGTTTCCTTCCGATCCACCGACAATTCCAAAGCTAAGTCCAAGCGTCGGTCTACAACAGAGTACGGTCTCGACCCTGGCCCAACGACTGGCGGTGACCATAGAGGAGCCGGTAGAAGTGGGCAGCAACAACTGGGCGGTGACCGGCAAGATGACCCGCACCGGCAGCGCCATGCTGTCAGACGATATGCACCTCTCCTTCGCCGTGCCCATCATCTGGTACCGCGCGCAGCTAAACTACCCGGATGGTGAGGGAAAGGCGGTGCAGGTGACCGGCGTGTCACTGCCCGGCGCACCGGCGATTGTGGTCGGCAGCAATGGCAAGCTGGCCTGGGGCTTTACCAACGCCTATATCGACACCGCCGACTGGGTTGCGCTGGCCGAGGATGAGCCGCTTGAGGTGGTCCACGAGACCATCAAGCTGCCAGAGGGGGAGCAGGACTATGCCATCACGCTGTCGCGCTTCGGTCCGGTTCGCCGCCTGGGGGAACAGGCCTATGCCCTCGCCTGGGTAGCCCATCAGGAGTATGCGGTCAACATGGAGCTGATGGCGCTGGAGCAGATAGATAATGTGCCTGAGGCGATGGCCAAGGCCAGCGGTTTCGGGATCCCGGTGCAGAACCTGATGCTGGCCGATGACAAGGGCCACGCCGCCTGGCAGCTTGCCGGCGCCGTCCCCGCGCGCACCAATAGCAGCGATATCGCCCAGCCAAGTGAGGAGATAGTCTGGGATAAGTGGCAAGAGAGAGACGATGAGTTGCCGTCGCTTCAAGATCCCGTCAGCGACAGGCTGTGGAGCGCCAATGCCAGGGTGATGTCGACCCAGGAGGCGGAGCGTTACGGCGATGGCGGCTACGCCCTGGGGGCCAGGAGCGCGCAGATCCGTGACCGGCTGCTGGAGCAGGAGCTGTTCGATGAGAGCGACTTCTATCGCATTCAGCTCGATAATCAGGCTCGCTTCTACCGTCCCTGGCAGGCTTTTCTGTTGGAGAGCTTGATGCGCGAGCCCAAGCGTTTTGCCAAGGATATTGTGCAGATCCGTGACTGGCAGGAGTGCGCCTGCGCCGAGTCGGTGGGCTTTACCTTGGTGAAAGCGTTTCGCAGTCAGATATTGGATAGTGCCTTTGCGCCGGTGGAAGCCGAGCTAAATAGCGCCCAGCTGAGTCTCTCTGTGCTCAAGCGCTATCTGGAACCCGCCATCTGGCAACTGCTCAAGCAGCAGCCTGTCGACTGGCTGCCACAAGATGTTATCAGCTGGGATGAGTTGGTGATCGCCAGCTATGTCGCCGCCCGCGACGAACTGCTAGATAAATACAGCGAGGATGGCGAGCTGAGCGCGCTTAATTGGGGCCGGGTGAATACGCTGGCGATACAGCATCCCTTTAGTCGCCAGTTCCCGCTGCTGAGTCGCTGGTTGGATATGCCCAAGGTGGCCGGTTTTGGCGATACCTTCATGCCGGCGGTGCAGCGCAAGAGTTTCGGCGCCTCCCAGCGTTTCATCGTGCAGCCCGGCTATGAAGAGCGGGCCATCATGGTGATCCCCGGCGGCCAGTCTGGCCACCCCTTATCGAAATATTACCGCGCCGGCTTTAGCGAGTATGCCCGCGGCGCGGCGACACCGCTGCTGCCGGGAGAGATAGAGGCCAAGCTGACTCTGACGCCGAGTCAGGCGCAAGATTGATTCATAGGGTCTCGGCATTAGATGTTTAAGCCAACAAAAAAAGCCACCCTGGGGTGGCTTTTTTTTGATCTAGCTAGAGTCCGAGTTAGCCGATGGTCAGGCTCACGCCAGCGCCACCTGGGGCTTGTAACGCAAGAGCTCGCCAGGTAGCTTGATCCCCTGTGCCTTGATGGCGTTGACCCGCGCAAGATAAGCGGCGCCATACATCAGGTGCTTGGCCAGATCCACCGCGTGACGTTTACTGTAGTCATCCAGATAGCTGCCCTTGGCCCACTGGTTGAAGGCGCCCAGCGCGGGGCCAGCCCAGATCTGATAGTCCATCTCGCGGCCCTGTTCGCCGGTGTTTGACCAGCGGCTCGACAGCCCCAGGTACCAGCGGAAGATCAGTGCCATCTTACGCTTGGGGTTACCCTCGGCACGCTCAATTTGCTTAGGGTCGCGCTCGTTGAAGTGGGCGACTGTGCCGGCCCAGATCTCATCCAGGCTGGCGCGAAACACCTGTTTCTCCAACTTGTCGCGCTCATCGACAGGTATCGCCTCTATCGAATCGTAGCGGCTGTAGATCTCATACAGCTTATTGGCGCGCATGGGGAAAAGGGTGCCGCGCTTGACCACCTGCAGCTTAACGCCCATCTCAAACATGTCGGCGGCCGGCGCCATGGTGACATCGGCCATCTCTGTGGTGGCCAGCAGCTTGCGGGTGTGTTCGCTGGCGCCCGCCTCGACACAGGACTGGTTGATGGAGCCTGTGACTATGTAGGCCGCGCCCATGTTGAAGGCGGCTAGGGCAGCATCTGGGGTGCCTATGCCGCCGCCACAACCGACGCGCAGTGGCGTGGCATATTGATACCTGTCCTGGATCTCCTCCTTGAGCGCCAAAATGGTCGGTAGCAGGGTCACCAGAGGGCGGTTATCCGTGTGGCCGCCCGAGTCCGCCTCGGCGGTGATATCATCCGCCATGGGCACAGCCTGGGCCATCTCCATCTGATCATGGGTGATCAAGCCCTCGTCCACCAACTTCTGCAGCATCTTTATAGGTGCTGGTTGCATAAACTTCTCGGCCACCTCGGTGCGGCTCACCTTGGCGATCACCTTATTGCCTATGATGATGTGGCCGTTGGCGTCACGGCTCAGGCCAGCGGCGCGGTAGTAGACGATCTGCGGCGTCAGTCCCAGGAAGGCCGAGGCCTCGACCGTGCGGACCTTGTGCTTGAGGAAGAGCTCGACGCTGCCGCGCTCAAGCGCAGGCTCGCTCGGGCTGTGGATCAGGTTAAACATGTAGGGGCCATTAGGTAGCGCGGTTTGGATACGTTCGATCGCCTGCTCGACCCGGCTTGGGATGAGTCCTGCAGCGCCAAAGGAGCAGAGGATCCCAGCCTTGCCCAGGGCGATCACTAGCTCTTCCGACGAGATGCCATTGGCCATGGCGCCAGCATAGTAGGCGTACTTGACGCCGTGCACCCGGCGAAAGTTGCCATCGCCCAGGCTCTCAGTGCCCAGGGCCGGGGTGAAGGCGCTGACCGGGTGGCCCGAGGCCTGAGCGCCCGAGCCTTGATTATTGGTCATCAGGCTCGCCTCGGTGGCGATGCCCACGCCCAGGTCACTGTCGTTGACCAGGTAGCAGGCGCGGCTGAAATCTTTAAGCGCAGTCGCCATGGCGGCCGTGTCGAAGCTGATTTTGCTGTCGCTTACCTGCCAGGGCCAGGGAGAAAGCTGCTCGTTTGTGGTAGTCGGATTCATCTAATAAAAGACCTTTTTCGTCTTGGGCGACCCGGGAACATGCCTGTTTTGTTAGGCATGGCCCGCATCGACCGATTTTCTTATGTTGCTCAATCTATGTGTTTTTATCGTGCTGTCTACATCTTTGTTTGTGCTTAGGCTTCTTCGATGCAGATGGCGATATCGCTCACCTCGTAGATCCGCAGGCCATCCTTACTCAGGCTGGCATTGCCGGTGATCACCAGTTTGCCTGCGTCCTCTTTGACCGAGGTGATGCTCACATCCATCGACATCTGTTTGTTCAGTGGGTTGATCTGACCGCGATACTTCCACTTGATGTTGGAGAGGATCTGGCCAAATTTCGGATTGGTGAACCCGGCGCCCAAGTCTTTGCTGATGGCATAAGTCTGCATGGTTTCTATGATGGCTTCAACGCCTAATGAGCCCGGCATCACAGGATCCTGATGGAAGTGGAACTGAAAGAACCAGTCGCTCGGATCTATGGTGCGCTCGGCGTAGAGGTAGCCCAGGCCGTGGGTGCCACCGTTATCGACGATCTCGACGCTGTCGATAAAGTTCAGCTGACCGCCCGCCAGGCGGTAGTGGGGCTGGCCCGCCGGTGCGTTGAAGTGACGATTCTGTTTGTCCAGCAGGTTGACCTTGATATCTGGTGTTATCCCCTTGGCCTGATGCCAAGGCTGAGTGACCTTACCATTGTCTAATCCCAGCTGATCTTTAAGCGCCTCGGCCTTGAAATAACCGAATACAGCTGTGCCACGATAGAAGGGTTCACCATCTGTGCTCAGCTCGAAGCTAAAGCTCTGAATGATGTTGGTGCCCGCCATCACGGTTGAGAGCAGGCGCGAGTCGTTGACGATCGTCTTGCCGCGAAGATCCACCTGACGCAGCAGTTCGCCACTACCGTCTAAGTTGCGGAAGAAGAGCTCGAGACCAGGGAAACCGAGTGTGGTGCCCATGTAGCCCGAGATAAAGCCGTTTGGCTGCAGGGCGATCTCCATCATCACAGAGTAGGGCATCAGCGCCTGATGGCTGTTGGCATCGAAATACCAGGCATTCTTGGGGACCTCATATTCGGCAATACAGCTGGCAGGGTGCTTGAAGTCGCCGCGCTGGCCGTTAACCTCTATCACCCGGGTGGTGAGCTGCAGATCACCACAAGGAGTGCGCGGCGGGATCATGCCGCGGTAGATGGCAAACTCTGGGCCGAAGCACTTCTCGATATCGCCGGTGGCGAATTCGAACAGATGATAGGGCGTAAAAGGCACAGTGTCGGGTACCCGGTTAGGGTAATCTGGCGTGACTGGCGCCTCCACGTGCGTCAGCGGGATCACCCCCTTGTTAGGCGCAGCGCTGAGCTCGGGGATCTGAGCCATTAGCGGTGCGTTGGCTGATGCACCTTGAACCTTTTTGGCTTGTGCCGCCTCGGTTGGCTTTTCGTTGGTAGATTTAGTATCGAGATCTGGATAGCGGGTGCACTCAGATTCCTCTTTGATCATGACCCCTAGGTTTTGGAAGTCGACCACCACCTTGCCATTTAGCAAAATATCGATATTCGCCTTGGCGTAAGGGCGCGGGCTGAAGCCTATCTCGGTCACCTCCATGCGGTAGGTGAGGCGGGCCGATTGCGGGATCACCTGGCCGCGACAACGCACCTTCTGCGAGGCATTCTCCAGAGGCTGGAAACGACCATTTTGGGTCTGGGTGTGCATGCCAAGGTGCAGCATGTAGAACTGTAGCAACTGGCCACAACCCTCGGCCATGAGGGAGCCGGCCATCACCTGATCGTCCTTGAAGTGGCAAGGGAAATACCAGTGGTTTGGCTCTAGCTGCTTATGGCCTTCTACCAGGCCAAGGCCCCAGGCGCCGCCGTTTCTCTCTACCTTGCTGACCTCTTCGATCATCAAGAACTTCTCCGAGGCGAAGCAGAGTGAGGGTTGTGCCGGGCCTGCGTGGGATGGACCGAAACAGCCTTGAATATCGGCCGACAACAGCTTGTGGATGTCGCCATAGCTGAATTGGGTGCGCGGACAGTCCAGGAGTGGATTAAAGGTCTGCTTGGTGGCGCGGCTGCGAGCCAGCAGCTCCTCTTCGGTGCGGATCACCCCTTTACCGTCGGCCAGTTCGGCGTCGGTGAAGAAACCGGCGCAGCCGCCATCCATCTTGAGGATCATGGTATCGCCGACGAAACATTCGTAGGAGAAGAAGAACAGCAGGGTATCGCCATTGCGGGCGAAGTTGTTGATCTTAATCTCATACCTTAGGGTATCGCCACCGCGGGGGAGATCCCCTAAGAAGGTGAGGGTACAGTCAAGCAGGCGATAGACTCGCTCGCCCTTGTTCTCAAAGTCTATGCCCAGGTAGCTAATTAGCATGAGGTCGCACTGGCCCGATTCCACTGCGACCGCCCAGGGGATCTGACCGTCCACCAGGTAGGGGGCGTCGACGGGAATGTCGTATTCCGTGGTCATGGTGCTGGGCTTATATTCGCCCAGTTTGGCGTCCAGCTTGGTGACCCTGGATACCAGCAGATAGTCAGTGGTCGGCAGGCGCACACGGCGTGAATAACTGTCGATGACGTCATACTCTGGGCCGAATACTTTGGCAATATCCCCCTCGGCGTATTCCACCAGATCATGATAGTCCCAGATGCAGGGCTTATGGGCTGGAACTGGCGCGCGGTAGGGCGCGACCAGATCATGCCTTGGCCTGAGTGGCATTTGGGTGACGCTTGAGGCCGCAGCTGACGCCGATGGGCTACCTATGGCTTGGGCCAGTTGCTGCTTAAGCAGCAGGTCGGCCACTTTCAGGCCTGATTCACGGCTCTTGAGGAAAGCGAGATGGGCCTGACGGGCCTTTTGTTGATTGTCATGAAAGGCGCTGAGATCAGGGTTGCTGATCGGTGAGCCTGGTGGCTGAGCTGAATGCTGGGTCATAGTGGGTAAGTTACCTGTTGCATCGTCTGTCATCGACGGCGTGGCAAACTGTGATTCTTGAGTCGTGTTCGAATTAACTTGGCCTAAATAGCTTATAAGCTTGGCCACTTTTTTCGGTTTAGTCTGAACTTGTCCATTGGCCGCGGCCAACTTGTCTTGCAGCGCTGACAGTTGCGTCAGCGGCTGGGTCAGTATGTGGTCTATGATGCCGCGTCCACCCAGGGTGACCCGCTTGATCAGGCTACGCCCCTCATGGGTGGTGAGATCCTGGTCTAGCCTTTGGGTCAGCGCGCTGCGTTGGGCATGAGTTTGAGTAAGGTGCACCAAGGCGCTCTGATCTTCGCTGAAGTTGGCGACCAGGGCATTGTCCGCGTTTTCTTGTGTCATGCGCAGCAGTGTGGCGATAAGGCTGGTCATGCCGGCGGCGGCAAAGCTGTGGCCCAGTTGTTGGTCGCTCTGCACCAGACGAGCCTGCGCCGTAGGCAGCTCTGCTATCAGCTGTTGGGGCTGATGCAGGCTGCAAGGCGCCACATTCATCTCGACCAGTGAGATCTGATCGGCATCTGTGCCATTGAGGGTCAATAGCTCATCGCACAGGCGCGCTAATTGATGCTGAGGCCCAAAATTGAGGCTCTCTATCTTGCCATAGGCGCTAGCGCCACGCTGGCTTTGGTGGGATGAGGTTTCCAGCACCAGGGCGCCGGCGCCTTCCGCCAGTCGCCAGCCGTTTGGATGGCTTTGACTGGCCACGGGGGCGATAGCATTTTTCAGCATCACCTGCTCCAGGCTGCCACAGAGATCGACCGCGGCGATCACCACGGCATCAAGCTGCTCCTGCACCATGATATTTTCCGCCACATCCAGGGCGCGGCCTACTGATTGCTCGCCAGCGGAGATGGTGAAGGCCGGACCGCTGAAGTCCCACAGGGAGGCGATACGCGAGGCCATGATGTTGCCGATAAAGCTGGTGTATTGGTTTAGCTTGGCGGCGTCGAGCACGCTGTCCATAGCCAGGGCCTCAAGCTCGCGATACTGGCTGTCGATCAGGCTGGCGCCCATGGCATCCAGACTCTGTTTGAGCTGAGTGTGCAGGTTTACCCGGCCGCGGAACTGGTGCAGTTCCAGCTCTGTCTCCATAGCGACCAAGACGGCCACTTTTTGCCCTGGCTGTAACGCTGCGTCGCGTATGGCTTCGTCGGCGACTTTCATCAGCATCAGCTGTTGGCCGATAAGGCGATCGTCTTCATTGGGGGGGAGTTTAAAGCGCAGAAAATCCAGCTCGAAGCTATCTACATAGGCGCCTTGGGGGGCCGAGTTCAGGCCAAATTGCGCTAGCAGTTCTGGGTGCTGATCTAACCCTTTCCAGCGCGCTGGTGGCAGGGGCACAAAGGCCTCTTGTTCTTGGCGAATACAGGTGTCGAGTGCGTTAATGCTGCCAAGTGGGCCAAGATGCGCCGCAATACCACTGATCACAAATTGCGGTGTCGAGCCATTGTGACAAGGCGCAGTTAACTGCGGCGATGTCGCTGTGGTTGAAGGCTCGCACTCTGTGGGTGTATAGGATTCTAACAACAGATGGGCATTACAGCCGCCGAAGCCAAATACCGACACCCCGGCCAGGCGCGTTTGATTATCGACCTTGACCGGCCAAGGCGTCACTTGACTGGGTAGGGTATGAGCGCCAAATAGGCCGTTTGGCGATTCGATGGCCTCACTGAGGTTGATGCTTGGGGGCAGCTGGCCCTGATTCATGGCAAAGATCATCTTCATGATCCCTGGCATGCCCGCGGCGGTCAGCAGGTGGCCAAGGTTAGACTTGGCAGAGCCTATCATGGGCGCGCTTGCACCTTGGAGCCTAGGGGCAAAAAATTGCTCCATGGAGGCCAGTTCTACCTTGTCTCCCAGCGGAGTGCCCGTGGCGTGGCATTCGATCACTTCGATATGTTTAGGATCGACGCCACTGTGGCGATAGGCACGCTCGAAGGCCTTGATCTGCCCCTTACTGTTGGGGCTGAGTACAAACTGGCCCTTGCCGTCGTTAGACAGGCCGATGCCGCTGACGATGGCGTAGATCTTATCATTATCACGCACGGCGTCTTCGAGGCGTTTGAGTGCCAGTACCCCGGCGCCTTCTCCGGCAAACAGCCCCTTGGTATTGCGATCGAAGGGGGCCGAGAAGCCATGCTCTGGGTAGGCGTGGAAGATGGAGAAGCCCATGTTGATGAAGAAGGGATCTGCGCCGGAGACGGCGCCTGCCAACATGAGATCGGCCTTGCCTGTGTTGAGATAGTCACAGGCCAGTTTCAGCGAATAGACAGAGCTGGCGCAGGCGGCATCCAGGCTAAGTTGAACGCGCCCAAGGCCAAGGGCATCGGCCACTAGCTTAGAGGCGTTGTGGGCGATGGCACCATTGGCAACGTCTAAGGTGTTGGCTGCGGGTCGATGGGCGTTATAGTCGCTCAGGCTGAAGTCTGGGCAGGCCAGCTTCTGCTTAAGGGCTTTTTCTACCGCCTTATGGTAGAGGGGCAGAAACAACTCATTCGATTTTGCCGTAGGGAAAGAGAGGGTGCCCATGATGATGCCGCAGCGCGATAGCTGAGGAGAATCCAGGGCAATGCCCGCATCGAGCAGGGCATTGCGACTGGTGTCCAGCGCCCACAGCAGGCTATCGTCCATCCCCTTAAGTTGTTCGGGCGGCAGTTTATAGCCATAGGGATTAAAGTGAAAATCTTCAATATACCCGCCCTTGTCGCAGTAGAAGCGATCGGCCTCGCCCTGCTCGCCACGATAGTCGGCTAAGTGGGCGCCGAGCTTGTCATCGCTGAGTTGGGTGCGAGAGTCGCGTTTGTCGAGCAGGTTTTGCCAAAACTGCTTAGGGGTCTTTGCGTCCGGGTAGAGGTTTGCCAGACCCACGATGGCAATCTTGCCATGACCTCGGGTCTTTTGGGGCACTTGTTTGGCAGAAGGCGCTTCATTTGAAGGCATTAGACTTCCTCTTGAAATAGGGGATTGGCGAGCGGTGGCTCATCTTGAGCGCTGCACTGTTGCAGCTTAGCCAGTTCACGCTTGAGTCCAAGTTGCAGCACAGTGAGGCTGACGGGAACTCTGTGGCTGATCAGTGTGCCCAAGGCTTTGAGCAGGGTGATCGCCTCGTTTGCGCCGCGGGCATTGACCGGCACGCTGACGTGGGGTGTCTCGCTGGCTTTTAGAATTTTATCTATCAGGGTGCAGTTTTGTCTGTCGGCACCGACCTCGACAAATAGCGCAGCGCCCTGATGGGTTGCGCTCTGGATGAGCGACTCAAAATCGAGGCGATGACAGAAGGTCTTGGCTATCGAGGTAGCGATAGCTTCGGCGCTCAGGACCTGAGTCTCGTTGACGGCGCCATCTTGGCCATCGATGAGGCTGGCGGCGCTGATAAATTTGACCGGATGCTCGGCGGCCTCGGCCATGATCGCCTGATGATAGAAGGCCTGCACCTGCGACTGCAGGCTTAAGGCTGGTGGCGTGTGCATGGCAGTCACGCGATTAGCGGCTATGCCACGCTTACCCAGTTCCTGTAACAGGGCCTGGCAACTGGCCTGACAGCCAGCGATCACGCAGGTATCCCCCTGGGTGATGGCAAGATAGGCTCTGGGGTAACGCTCCAGCAAAGGCTGAATATCATCGCCTTGGCATCGCACCAGAAAACTGTTCCATTCGAGAGGGTCGTTCTCTGACAGTTGCCAGTGACGACGAACCGCCTTGAGCGGACCTGAGATCTCCTCGGTAAACAGCGGATCGCTCAGGGTCTTATCGATCAAGCTATGGGGATCTTGCCACACATCCAGGCTGGCCCACATGGCGGCTTCACCCATGGAGTAACCCAGGGCAAAGTGCGGCTGCACTGCAAATTCATCCACCAGGAGCTTGGTCAGCAGGTAGCTGGCGCCCACACCGGCAATGGCCATCTTGCTTAGAGGCATCTGCTGAGAGTCGGCCTTCTCTTCTTGGTAGATCATATCGGCCTGCAGCATCGCCTTGAGATCTCCTTGCTGCTGCAAGCGGCTAAACAGGGCCGGAAAGTAGCTGTGCAGTTCATGCAGCATATCTGGGTAGATGGTGCCAACGCCGGGATAAACGAAGGCCAGCTTGGCCTGACCCAGCGGCGCGGCGCTGAAATAGCTACCCGATGGCGTGCGGTATTCCCCTTTCTCCTTACAGACCTTGGCCAGCGCCTGGCTCATGGCGGTGATCTCCTGCCCAAGCGCCTCGATACTTATGGCCTGTAGACAGATCACAAAACGTGTCGGGCCGCTGGTGACAAAGGCATCGAGATTTTGCTGCATCAGCTCAATGATCGCCATCTCCCGCGCTAAGGGCTCGGTCTGAGATAAGGCGAGCTTATCCAAGGCCGCCGCCAGGGCCCAGAGCCCTTGGTTGAGCGCGGCTTCACTGCTACCGGGTAGCAGAAAGAACAGCTGGCTGGCCGACAGTAGCGAACGCGCCTTGAGTCGACCTGTGCCTTGTGTCAGCACCATGGCCAGATGAGTTTGCGCTATCCTTTGCTGAGGCTGGGTATTCTCCAGGGTAAGCGTCGCTACTCGCCCTTGATAGGGCTCGGTAAACCAATAGTGACGCCGACTCTCTGAACGCCTAATGGTTCGCTGTGCAATATCAGCGATCAGGCGACACAAGGCGTCGAAGCCCTTGTTCATGTCATTGATATGCACTCTGCACTGAACACTATCCGGTTGGCGTTTGGCCTGTGCCAGCGCGCCTTGCAGTGCACTGCTCTGGTTTTGACCATATTGCAGCGCCGCCAGATGGGCATGAGGGTGCAGCTTGTGCTGCGCCGCCTTGAGCGCTGGCATCATTAGCAATGTT
Organism: Shewanella halotolerans; assembly: GCF_019457535.1. Lineage (NCBI taxonomy): Bacteria > Pseudomonadati > Pseudomonadota > Gammaproteobacteria > Alteromonadales > Shewanellaceae > Shewanella > Shewanella halotolerans. The sequence continues at coordinate 1,442,350 of NZ_CP080417.1, forward strand.
TGCTGGGCGCCTTGCAGGCAAACCAGATCGCCTGTGGTGACCCAGCTCACTGCCTGCTCTAGCGTCTGAGTCAGCTTATTCTCAGTAAGGTCTGTCTCAGTTTGATCAACTTGCAGCTCTCGAACGGGCTGATTGGCTAAGGTGTCGGGCAAGGCGGCATCTTTTGGCAACAGCAAGAGGGCGACCCGCAGTGAAGTAGCGCCTTCGCTGTTCGCGTTAGCATTGCTTACCTTTTGGCCAAACTCCTGGGTCACTGCGTCGCCTCCTCGTTGGCCGTTTCACCGCGCGCGCCGTGTGGCACGAAGGCGGCATTGAGGGTTGAGCTGATGGTGTTCCTGGCTCCTTTCATCAGGGCGCTCAGGCGGCCATCTTGGTGGTAAAGCGCCACATCGGCCGTCAGGCTTCTGCGATTGCTCTTGACCACGTTCAGCTCGATATAGCCGGTTTCGCCGCCGTGCATCGGCTGCACACTGATGAACTCGTCGATGGCCGATGGCAGACTGGCCGCCCCATAGCTGAGCCTTGCCCAGACCAACATGGCTTGGAGCAAGAGATCTTCGGCAAAAGGCTGACAGCCTGCGCTGCTTAGGCTAGGTACAAACTCGCCGCAGTCGGCTTCGCGCACCTGGGGCAGGCTAACAGAGGCAATAAGCCCCTGCTCATCGAACCTCAATACCTTATCCAATCCCTGCAGTCTTGGCCCATGAAACAGGGTGCCGTCACTGTAGAGCGTGCTGGCATCGGTGACCGCCTCGCCATTGTACTGCCCCTCGAAGGCCTTGATTGGCACCGAGCTGTCCTCGCTATCCATCAAACCAAGGCTCGCCTGGTACTGCGGCCGTCCCTCGCTGCTGATTGAGGCCTGAATGGCCGTGAGGCTATCGCCTGTATATTCAGGGGTTAGCGTAAGCACTAAGGTTTGCGGCGCTTCGGTGTCGAAAATAATGCCTTTGAGCAGCTTATAGCTGCGCACCTTTACCGGAGCGCCAATGTGCGCCCGAGCGGCTTCACGCATCCATTGGATAGCACAAACCGTCGGTAATACCGGGTTACCGCCGATCACATGGTCTGAGACAAAGGCCATGGCCGCGGGCGTTAACTGGCGCGTCAAGGTGACAGGCGGCAGCGGATGCTGTGCGACGTGCACCTCATCCGCATCAGGCTTTTTTACTGAGCTTGCCTCATCGGCTTTAGCTGTGTTGCCTTGCATATCACTGCCTACCAGCAGCTGCGCGCCACTTGGGCTTAGCAACTTGGTGGCAAACAGCTCGGCACCCGCCTGCAGTGGGATCACATAGACGCCGCGATCGACAAACATCTTCTTCAGCGCAGGATTGACCATGCCGCCATCCCAAGGGCCCCAGTTAAAGCTCATCACCTTGGTCTGCTCGTTTAGCTGAGTCAGTTGCAGTGCCGCCTTGTTGAGGATCTCGTTCGCCATGGCGTAGTCACTCTGGCCTGTGTTGCCATAGAAACCTGCCGCCGAAGAGAAGAGGGCAACCAGTTTAAGCTGGGTCATATCAAGTACAGATAGCAGGGCTTGCAAGCCTCTGACCTTAGTGCCATAAACACGCGCTAGCTCGTCGAGCTGCTTGTCTTGAATATGCTTATCGGCCAATACACCTGCGCCGTGGATAAGGCCAGTGATAGGGCTTATCTGGGTGATGATCCCCAGCGCATGGGTGATAGACTCGCTGTTGGTCACATCCATGGCGAGATATTCGGCCGATGCACCTACCGCCTCGAAGGCTTTCAGGGCGGCGTCAATCTCAAGGCTGCTCTTGATCGGCCAGATTAAGGCATCTATCTGCTTAGGCGTTGGCTTGTCACCGCTAGCCATAATATGGGCGATAGCAGCCTGCTTGAGTTGATCGACAGACTTACCTTGTGCCCAGCTTGGTCTTTCTGTCGCCGAGAGATGTTGGCTGCGACCTGCTAGGATAAAGTGCGACTGGCAGCGCTTGGCCAGCGCTAAGGCACATTTGAAGGTCACCCCTTTTGCACCCCCGGTCACCAGTATTTTATCTGAGCTATCTAGCTGGGATTCTGCGGTTTTTATCGCCGCTTCACCCGGCTGTAGCCGATTACGGCACAGTTTGCCGCCGGCATCGACACTGATACCGACCTCGTTAAGATCGCTGTCGCTGTCCATGAGCTCCGCGAGTAGGGTATCGCCCAGCTGAGCGGCGCTCATCGTTGGGGCGAGATCCAGCGCGCGGCAGAACACCTCAGGCCACTCGTGGCTTAGTGTCTTAGTCAGGCCAGACAGTGCTGCCTGATTGAGCTCACTCTTGGCCAGCAGTTCAGGTGATAGGTAGCCGAAACCGCCATCGATACGGCTGACGCTGAAGAAACAGCGGCGTCCAGTTTGTTGACTCAGTTGACCATGCAGGTGCTTAGCCCATAAAAAGGCTGAGCTGAGATGGTTAAAGCCTGTCTCGGTTAGCGAAAGCGCTGGCGTGGCCTCACAGTCAGCCATGGGCTGCAGGTGAACAAAACCTGTGATAGCGCCATGCTCGGCCAGGATCTCAGCCATGCTCTCTTGAATGTCGGCTTCGCTTAACCCTTTTGGCTGCACGCTAGACACGGCGCTGCTCAGCGGTGACTGTGGCATCCCCTGAGGAAGTCGCACCACCACGACATTGAGTCCTTTGTTGCTGAGTTTCTCGGCCAGTACCCCGGCATTGTGACCATCATCTTGGATCACCAGGGTAGCATTGGCGGCGAAACCCTCGGCATCTGGCTTCGCCGCTTCAAGCTTTTTTAGCGCCACCTCGCTGTGAGGCGGTAACTCGACTAAAGGTTGGGCGGAGATGGCTTGCACCTGGGGAACCGTAGCGCTCTCATCTTGCTTGCCCGTCGTTTCTGCCATAGCGCCCGCGGCAGCTTGTTGACCATGAGAGCCTGCGGCGGCTTGTTGAACAGGAGCGCCTGCGGCCGGCAGCTTGCTATTCATGTAAGCGACGATTTCACCCAGGGTGCGGCACTCGGCCAGATCTTCTGGGTTGAGATCCGGGAGTCCCGGTAGCTCATCCTGCACTGTGCCTAAGATCTCGACCCGTTTAATTGAGTCGATACCAAGGTCGGCTTCCATATCCATCTCAAGGGCCAGCATTTCAGTTGGGTAGCCCGTTTTATCGGCTACCACGCTCAGCATGGTCTGCTGCACCTGTGTTGATGACAGGCTATCAGTCGCATCAGAGCTTTGAACCTCTGGGCTGACTGTTGCGCCTGCGGCTGGCTGTTGGCTATTCATAGCGCCTGCGGCGGGCAGCTTGCTATTCATATATGCAACGATCTCTCCCAGGGTGCGGCACTCGGCCAGATCTTCTGGGCTGAGGTCAGGCAGTCCTGGCAGTTCGTCTTGAACCGTGCCTAAGATCTCCACCCGCTTGATAGAATCGATGCCAAGGTCAGCTTCCATATCCATCTCGAGGGCAAGCATCTCGGTTGGGTAACCTGTCTTATCGGCCACCACGCTCAGCATGGTCTGCTGCACCTGTGTTGATGACAAGCCCGCTTGAGTTTGTGCTGTCGGTTGTTGGCTGGTCATAGCGCCTGCGGCTTGCTGAACATGAGCGCCTGCGGCTTGTTGACTATGAGCATCTGCGGCGGGCAGCTTGCTGTTCATATAGCTAACAATTTCACCCAGGGTGCGGCACTCGGCCAGATCTTCCGGGCTAAGGTCAGGCAGTCCTGGCAGTTCGTCTTGAACCGTGCCTAAGATCTCCACCCGCTTGATAGAGTCGATGCCTAGGTCGGCTTCCATATCCATCTCGAGGGCCAGCATCTCCGTTGGGTAACCTGTCTTATCGGCCACCACGCTCAGCATGGTTTCTTGGACTTGTGTCGATGACAAGCCTGTGGCGGCTTGTTGAATTGCGCCAGCGGCGGTTTCTGAAATGTGAGTGCCAGCGGCGGGGAGCTTGCTGTTCATGTAGGCGACGATCTCACCCAGGGTGCGGCACTCGGCCAGATCTTCTGGGCTGAGTTCAGGCAGTCCTGGCAGCTCATCCTGCACTGTGCCTAAGATCTCGACGCGCTTGATAGAATCGATGCCAAGGTCGGCTTCCATGTCCATCTCAAGGGCGAGCATCTCGGTTGGGTAACCTGTCTTATCGGCCACCACGTTCAGCATGGTTTCTTGGACTTGCGTCGATGACAAGCCTGTACCGGCTTGTTGAATTGCGCCCGCGGCGGTTTCTGAAATGTGAGCGCCTGCGACGGACAGTTTACTGTTCATATAGTCGACGATTTCACCTAGGGTGCGGCACTCGGCCAGATCTTCTGGGCTGAGTTCGGGTAGGTTTGGCAGCTCATCTTGTACTGTGCCTAAGATCTCCACCCGCTTGATAGAATCGATGCCAAGGTCGGCTTCCATATCCATCTCAAGGGCCAACATCTCGGTTGGGTAACCTGTCTTATCGGCTACAACGTTTAGCATGGTCTGCTGCACCTGTTCACTGCCCAGGTTAACACTTGGCGCCATGCTCACTGGCTCAATGGCAGGTGATTGCGCAGGTGCCATTGGCTGAGGGGCGATAGGCTGCACAGTTTGCTGCACCTTTGCAGGTGTAGCCACTGGCGGATTAACCGTCGCTTGTACCTGAGGTGCTGGCGTAACTGCTGGCGCGGCCGCGGGCACAGTGGCTTTTACTGGGTTTGGCGCCGGAGTCGATGCTGGCGTGAATGCAACCTGGCTAGGCGTGCTCGCCTGCTCAGCCACAGCTCCTTGGCTGAGCAGGCTTAAGGCGCTTTGATGGCTTTGGGCCTGCAGCTCAAGGAACTGGGTATGGCTCTGTAGTGTCTGGGCCTGGTGCTGGTGGAACTGCTCCATTGAACGTTGCAGACTCTCAGGGATCGCCACACCAGCGGCTGCCATTTGAGCTTGCGCCGTCATCAGCTGAGTGAAGGTGTCACCATATTGCTGAGGAATGGCGAGGAACTGCTGATGCAGTTGGGCCGTTTGTTGCTGCGCCGCGAAGAATTGGCTCAGGGCATCGCCATTGCCAGCTTGTAGCTGACTGCTTGCTTGGGTGTGGCTCTCGACGGCTGTATGGGCTGGAGAGACCTGCTGTGCTGGGACTGATTTTTCCACTATCTTCTCTACTTCTACAATTTTTTCCACTTCGACCAGTTTTTCCACTTCCACGATCTTCTCTTCAATCAGGGTATTGGAAGAGATGGTGCCTGCATTGAGGGACTTTTCCATCTTGGCTTTGGTCGCCGGACTAATATAGTTGGTCGCGTTGAGGGTGATGTTCATTGGCGATGCTGGCTCAATCGGCGCCGGCTCGGCGCAATAGGGATCCAGTTGCTCGAGCGCTATGCCGTTGACGGCCAGCTGAATCGCCGCCTGGCGAAGTTGCAGGTCGCTGTCGCCCTTAGGGTTAGGGTTTATGCTGATGGTACTTATGGAGTCAAGCTGCTCGCTCAAGGTACCCTCGACCAATTTTTGTAGAATATTCTTAGGGCCAAATTCGACAAATATCCGCGCGCCATCGTCATACATCGCCTTTAACTGCTCGCTAAAGCGCACCGATTGCAGCATGTGCTGCTTAAACTCACTCTTGATGGTCTTGGCGACATTGGCATAGCGACCACCGCTGGCATTGGCATACACAGGGCGCTGCGGCTTAGTAAACTTCACCTTATCGATCGCCTTGGCAAAAGGTGCCTGTGCATGGCCCACGAGTGGGGTGTGGAAAGCGCCGGAAACTGGCAGGGCAATCGCCTTAAAGCCGAGTTCGCTCAGGGCGCTGGCAGCTTGCGCCGTGGCCTGGGTTGGACCTGCGATGACCAGTTGAGTCGGTGCGTTGTAGTTGGCTACCTTAACCCCCTCAAAGGCGGTAAGGGTTGATTCCAGTCGAGTCAGATCTTCGGCGGTTTTGGTGATGATGGCATACATGGCACCGCGATCGGCACCCTCGGCACTCTCGACACTTGGGCTGGCCATGGCATCGCCACGGGCAAATGTCAGCTGGTAGTAGTCTTCCAGGCTGATCACGCCGCCAGCGCACAGGGCGCTAAGTTCACCAAAGCTATGACCGGCGACCATATCGGCTTCAAAGCCCGCGGCGCTCAGCAGAGCATATTGCCCCATGGAGATGGCGCCGATGGCGCTCTGGGCATTAGCGGTATTGGTCAGTAGTGCCTCTTGTGCCTTGCGCTCCTCAGTCGTGAAGACTGGCACCGGGTACACAAGTTGCGACAACGGCGTCTTATCCTGGCTGGCAAACACCTTGTCTGCCATTACAAATTGCTCGCGCATCTCAGGGAAGTGGCAGGCAAGCTCAAGCCCCATATTAAGGTATTGGGCCCCTTGACCGGCAAACAGGGCGGCAACCTTAGCCTCTGTTGGCGCGGCGCTGCGGTAATATACGCCTCCCGGTAGTGACCATTGCGCCTGGTCATCGCCTTGTAATTTGGCCTCGGCCTGACTCAATAGTTTATTGAGTTCATCTCTGTTTCGTGCAACCAGACCCAGTCGCGGCGCATCGGCCGTCAGGGCGCGCAGCGGGTGTTGCTTGGCCAGGATTTCCAGAGACTCACTTGCGTTTGTCGTTAACAGCTGGCGCAGGTTTTTGAGCAGGTCAGCCTTATCGGCGCCGCTGATCAGCAAGCTTTGAGGCACGGCGCGCTGGCGGAATTGGGTCAGCTTGCCCTGATCTCGGCTATGTTCGCGCTGGTACTCTTCGAGCACAAAGTGGAAGTTGGTGCCACCAAAACCGAAAGAGCTGATCCCGGCGCGGCGTGGCGTGCCATCGGGACGCGGCAGCCAAGGGCGGGTCTCGGTATTGAGATAGAAGGGTGACTGCTCAATATTTAGCTTAGGGTTAGGCAGATTCACATTGATAGTGGGCGGTAACACCTTGTGGTGTAGCGCCAGCGCCGCCTTGATAAGGCCAGCGGTACCCGCGGTGGACTTAGTGTGACCTATCTGAGATTTTACTGACCCCAGGGCAATATGTTGTTTGCTGTCGCTGCCTTCGCTAAACACAGAGGTCAGGCCGTTAAATTCGGCCACATCGCCGGCGGCGGTACCAGTGCCGTGAGCCTCCACAAGGCCCAGGGTGTGCGGCGCAAATCCCGCATCATCATAGGCGCGTTTCAGTGCCTTGGCCTGGCCTTCTGGGCGCGGCGCATAGATAGATTTAAACTTACCGTCCGATGAGGCGCCAACGCCTTTGATCACCGCATAGATGCGATCGCCGTCACGCTCGGCATCTTCCAGACGCTTAAGCGCCACCATGCCAATCCCTTCGCCTATCATCATTCCTTTTGAATCGACATCAAATGGTTGCACGGTTTCGTTGGTGGTAAAGGCGGGGGTCTTGGAGAAACTCATGTACATAGAGGGTGAGTTATCTGTGCAGACGCCGCCGGTGATCATCATCTCAGAGCGGCCTTCTACGAGTTCGCTGAGCGCCATACGCATGGCGGCCAGAGAGCCGGCGCAGGCAGCGTCGACGACGCAGTTCATGCCGCCTAAGTCGAAGCGGTTAGCGATACGTCCGGCGATCACATTACCCAGCGAGCCGGGGAAAGAGTTCTCTTCCCAGTGGATATATTGATCCTGGAACTTCTTTATCAGCATCTCGCTGTCGGCGTCGCTGATGCCGCTGTGTTTAAACACCTTCTTGAGCACAGGATATTGCAATCTGGCGTTGAGGCTGTGGCTGATCTTTTGACCACCGCCCACCCCTAAGGTGATACCTATCTTGTTTCTGTCATAGTCGCCAGGCAGATTAGCGTCGGCGAGCACCTCTTTGGCCACAATGAGAGACAACAGCTGCGAGGTGTCGGTGAGCTCCAAAATGTTGGGCGGCAGACCAAACTCCATAGGGTTGAAGTTAACCTCAGGCATGAAACCACCGCGTTTACAGTAGCTCTTATCGGGCGTGGATTTATTGGCATCATAGTAATCTTCTGCCTGCCAGTGGGTGTCTGGCACCTCGGTAATGGCATCTATCTTGTCGCAGATAATATCCCAAAATTTGTTGAGATAGCGCGAGTTGGCAAAGATGCTGGCCATGCCAACAATGGCAACGGGCATATCTTTGAGACGCTTATTGAGTCGCTTGTCTTCGCTGTGCGTCGAGCTTGTTGTATCGGTTTGGCTCATTATGAGTCTCCGTTAACCACCTGAAGCTCAGGTGTTTGAATGTCAGCGCCGGGTGTTAGCTGTGCCATGGTGGCACCGGGGAAGCGCTGTAAAAATGTGTGGTAGTTGCGCACCAATAACTTACGCAGATGAAAGGGGCCAAAGCGCAGTACATGGGTAATGTAGCGCTTGGTGGCCTGGGTATTACCGTCTTGATAGATATCTAAGTAGATCCAGTCACTATGGGGATCTATGCCCAGCAATACAGAATTTGGTTGTGCGTCTGTGAGCTGAGGCGGTAGCGTGAGCGAGGCCACCTGCAGCACGCTATCGCCATCTGCCTGGGGCAGGGCTAAGGTGCGAGCCAGTGTCTCTGGGTTTAAGGTATAGGTGACTATGTCGCTGCCCTGGGCGATAGGCAGCTGGTTAAAATAGTGATCGGGCACCTGAGGTGGCTCGATATTGCCGATGCGCGATACGCCGTAGCGTTTGAGGCAGCGGGCGAGCCCTGAACGTGACACATTGGGGTTGATAAACTCCTGAGTCACCTTCAGCAGTCTGTCCAGCGGCATCTTAAGCTGGTAGCGCAGCCCCACGACCACATACTCCTGCATAGGGGTCAGTGTAGTGTTGAGATGGTGGGGCGTGTTGGGTGTGTCGTTAATCGAGTCACGCCTGCGCCATTTACGCACCGTCGCCTCGCTGATGTTGAGCACCTTTGCCAGCAGACTCACAGGCAGATCTGAGTCCTGAATAAAGCGCCTCATCTCAGGCGTGGTGGTGGCATTCTTGTGCCTATATTCACTGGCGCTGAGTTTTCGCGCCGCGGTTTGCGTGTCCCGGTGCTGCGTCTTGTGGTTAGGCTTTTCGCGCATAGATATTATCGGTTTCCATCAATAATCTACTGGGACAAATCATAAAATGGCCGCTGCTACCGAGGATGAATTCCCCTAGGTATTTTCACCTCTGGCCGTTTGTTCTATCGCTAATAGAGCAGCAGACTACAGTAGCTTGAGGGCCAATACAATCACCTGGGACTTAAAAGTCTTCGGCACCGGCCATTTTAGCTTACATATGTTCGCTGTTTGTGACAGGCGTTAGCTAAATTAACCCTGTGAGTTAAAGCGTGATCTCGATCAAAAGCAAGGCAGGTTGACAGGCCTATACTGATTGTTAATAGACCGATCACAACACATTGTTTTTGTTTGCAGCAAACACGATTTTAGTGGCAGGGAAAGAGGTCGTGGTGCTGTTACCTATTGATATAACAGATCAAAGGAGGCCGATATGGCTGAGTTTACCACGGAGCAGATCCGGAATCTGGCGGTGCTCGGACACACAGGGGCGGGCAAATCCACTCTGCTCGAGGCATTGCTGTTCCAGGGCGAGGCGATCGCCCAAAAAGGCAGGGTGGACAAGGGCACAAATCATGCTGATTTCACTGCCCAGGAAAAAGACCACAGACATAGCCTAGAACCTTCCTTCCTCAATCTCGATTTCGACAATCATCACATCAATTTCATCGACACCCCGGGTCTGCCCGATTTCTTCGGCCGTGCCTTGTTGCCGCTTAGCGGTGTGGAGTCTGTGCTCTTGGTGATCAACGCCGCCACTGGCATAGAGACCATCACCCAGCGCGCCTTCGAGGCTGCCAGGGCCCAGGGTAAGGTGGTGCTGATTGCGATTAACCATATCGACGGCAATGGCGCCAATCTGGCGGGCCTACTCGATGAGATCCAAACCAAGTTTGGTCATCGCTGCCTGCCGGTGAATCTGCCTAACGCCGCCCTGGATGATGTGATCGACTGTTATTTGCATCCGCAGCCCGAGCTGCAGGGCGAGGCCCTGTTCCACGATGTGGCCAGCGCCCGCGATGAGCTGGTGGATACTGTGCTCGAGGAAGACGATGAGCTGATGGCGCTGTATCTTGAGCAGGGGGAAAATCTTACGCCCGAGCAGCTGCATGCACCGCTGGAAACCGCGCTGCGCATGGGCCATCTGGTGCCCGTCTGTTTCACCAGCGCCGAGCAGCAGGTGGGCATAGGCGCGCTGTTAGAGCTCATCATCAAGCTGAGCCCCAATCCGTTAGAGGCCAATCCGCCCCAGTTTATCAAGGGGCAGGGTGAGTCAGCCCTGCCGGTGGATGTGACCCAGTCCAGCGAAGATCACGCCCTGGCCTATGTTTTTCGGGTGGCTATCGACCCCTTCTTCGGTCGCATGGGAGTGTTTAGGGTCTATCAGGGCACCATCTCTCTGGGGATGAAACTGTTTATCGGCGATGGTCGTAAACCCATCAAGGTAGGTAACCTGTTTAAGCTTCAGGGGGACAAGCAGGTTAGCGTGACCTCTGCGGTGCCAGGCGATATCTGCGCCATCTCTAAGGTAGATGAGCTGACCGTGGGCGCCGTGCTTCACGATAGTCACGACGAAGATGAGTTCCACCTGCCTGAGCTAGTGCTGCCACAACCTATCTTCGGTCTGGCGGTGTCGGCCAAGCGCCGCGGCGACGAGCAGAAGATTGCCGAGGTGCTTAATAAGCTGGTGGTGGAAGATCCTAGCCTGCACATCGCCAAGAACGAGGCGGAGGGGCAGACGATTCTACAAGGTCAGGGAGACTTGCATCTGCAGATCGCGCTGGAGAAGGCCCATGACCTGTTCAACGTGGATATGGAAACCGATGTGCCCGCGGTGGCGTATCGCGAAACCATCACCCGCAGCGCCACGGCGCGTTACCGTCACAAGAAACAGTCTGGTGGTGCCGGCCAATTTGGTGAAGTGGAACTCACCGTCGAGCCACTGCCGAGAGGGGCAGGGTTTGAGTTTGTCAGCAAGGTGGTGGGCGGCTCTGTGCCGAGCCAATACATTCCTGCCGTCGAGAAAGGGGTGAAAGAGGCGATGAACGGCGGCGCCGTGGCGGGCTTCCCTATGCAGGATGTACGCGTCTCCTTGCTGGACGGTAAGCATCATAGCGTCGACTCGAAGGAGATCGCCTTCGTGATGGCGGGTAAGAAGGCCTTCCTCGATGCCGTGCAGGAAGCCAACCCAGTGATCCTGGAGCCGATCGTCGAGATGCAGGTTCAGGTGGCCCAGGAGCATGTGGGTGACATTACCGGGGATATCAGCGCCAATCGCGGCATCATCTGCGGCACCCAGGCCCAGGGTAATGGTAAGGTGGAAGTGGAGGTCGAGGCGCCGCTGGCGACTGTCGACGATTACTCGACCCGGCTGAAATCCTTAACCGGCGGCGACGGTCAGTTTGCCATGACCTTTAGTCGCTATGATGTGGTGCCGGATCATGTGCAGAAGGCATTGGTCTCGGCGGCAAAGGCCCACTAAAACTCGATTAGGCATTAGTGTTATTTACTGCTTTTGAAACATGAGTTATTGAAAAATGTGCCTTGAAGAGTGAGTCGCGAAAAGGAGAACTAAGTTCTCCTTTTTTATGCGCGGGCTGAAATGCCCCGACGCTTATTGCACTCGCAGAGTCTTAGGATTAGCTTGGTCGCATCATAAGTTAATCTAGCAGCGAAAATGAGGAGCGGGCATAGATGAAGGTGGTCAGTCGCGACAACAGTGAGCACTATCTTTGGGGCGAACAGGATATGGAAGGCAAAGCCTGTGATGGCTGGCATCTGGTGAAGCGTCCTGCGCTGAGCGTGATTCAGGAGCGGGTACCTGTGGGCAGGGGCGAGCAGCGTCACCACCACAAGGTGGCGGAGCAGTTTTTCTTCATCCTGTCGGGCACGGCACTGCTTGAGGTGGAGGGTATCGAGCATAGACTCACTGCTCACCAAGGGATGCATGTGGCGCCGGGTCAGGCTCACTGCCTGCGCAACGGCGGCGAGCAGGTGCTGGAATTTCTGGTGACCTCTACACCGCCAAGCCATGGTGACAGGGAAAAGGCTTAGGAAAAGGTTTAAGTAAGTTAAGAGTGAGGGGAAAAAAGCGGGTCACACTTTCGTTTGTTTCCTTTTAAGACAACTAGTTATAGTCTAAAGTTTTAGTGTTTAGCGCGGCATTTGAGCAATTATTGGAGGCGTCGACATGGATGGAGCGAGACCTTGGTTAGCGGGCATGCTAGGCCTAGCCCTGGTGTGCCTGGCCTCTGTCTCGGTAGCCGCCAATCCTGCTACGGCGACGACTCTGGCTACTGAGACTAAGGTTGCCGAGACTGCGGTTGTAAATAGTAGTGACGCCCTGGAGGCGCGCGAGATAGTGCGCCGCGCCGACGAGCAGATGCGCGGCAAGTCCAGCTATGTGGTGGCGACCATGAACATCGTGCGCCCGGACTGGACGCGCTCCATGAGCATGAAGAGCTGGACCAAGGGGCAGGAGCTGTCGCTGGTACTGGTGACGGCGCCGGCTAAAGATAAAGGTAGTGTGTCGCTCAAACGCTACCGTGAGATGTGGAACTGGGTGCCCGCCATCGAGCGCATCATCAAGATAGCCCCCTCAATGTTGAGTCAGTCTTGGATGGGCTCAGACTTCACCAATGACGACCTTATCAATCAGTCCTCCATAGTGGTCGATTATCGCCATCAGCTGGTGCAGCACGAGTCGATCGAGGGGGATGACTGTTTCGTCATCGATGCCTTTGCCAAACCAGATGCTCCTGTGGTCTGGAGCCGTATCCGTCTGTGGATCTCGAGTCGCGATTATTTGCAGCGTAAAGTGGAATTTTTCGACGAATTCGATGAGCTGGTAAACACCCTGACCACTTCAGGCATCCAGGAGATGGGCGGGCGCATCTTGGCCACCAAGATGGTGATGATCCCGGCCGATAAACCCGGGCAGCGCACCGAGCTTATCACCCATGAGGCGGCATTTGATTTCGAGATAGGTGATGATTTCTTCTCTCAGCAGCAGATGAAGGCGCTGCGGGACTAACACAGAGATAAATCTAAAGACGCTAAGAATTAGATACAAGAATAGAGGTGAGGCATGTTGATTAAGCTGGCGTGGCGCAATCTCTGGCGGCAGAAGCGGCGCACCCTGCTGACCGCCTTTGCCCTGGCGCTGGCGCTGTTTCTCTCCCTCTTTATGCGCAGCATGCAGGAGGGCAGTTACGAGCATAATATCGACAACAGTGCCCGCTTCTCTACCGGCCTGAGCCAGCTACAATCTCCCGAGTATGCCACCACTGAGAGCATCGAAGATCTGCTACCCGGCGATGATGATTTTATCGCCCCGGCCAAGGCCTTGCCCCACATCAGCTACGCCCTGCCCAGGATCGAATCTTTCCTGTTGGCCTCCAGCGAGGAGCGCTCCAAAGGCGTGCTGGTGTATGGCGTACGCCCGCAGCTGGAGAGCGACTATTCGGGCATAGATGACAAGCTGGTGGCCGGTCGCTACTTAACCCCTGGTGCCAAGGAGGTGCTGCTGGGACAAGGATTGGCGGAGTACCTAAAGCTAGGTGTCGGCGATGAGCTGGTGCTTTATGGTCAGGGCTACCATGGCCAGACGGCGGCCGGAGTCTATCCTATCGCCGGCATACTGCATTTCCCCCTGGCGCAGCTGGACAATCAGTTGGTCTATATGCCCCTAAGCGCGGCCCAAGGCTTGTTTTCAACCGGTGAACAGGTGACCTCCTGGGTGCTGCATAGCGACAACTTAGATGAGGTGGCGCCTCTGACCGAGAGACTTTCCGCGCTTTATGGTGACAGGGTCAAGGTGCGGGACTGGCAGTCGCTGGCCCCTGAGATGGCGCAGCAGATCGCCCTGGATAGGGCCGGCGGCCTGTTTATGATCTGCTTGCTCTATCTCATCGTCGGCTTCGCCCTGTTTGGCACCATCTTGATGATGACGCTGGAGCGCCGGCGGGAGTTTGGCGTCATGTTGGCGACTGGCATGGCGCGCCTGACCTTGCTGCGCCTGGTGATGATCGAATCCTTGTTGATCGCCGCCTTGGGCACGGCCCTGGGGCTTGGAGTCAGCAGCGTGGTGATAGGTTACTTCTATTATCACCCTATCTCTCTGACTGGCGAGACCGCCAAGATGATGCTCGAGATGGGCTGGGAGCCTGTGATGCCCATGAAGGTATCGCTGGCGCTGGTGCGCAATCAGGTGTTCATTATCCTCAGCCTGATGGCCTTCTGCCTCTGCTATCCCCTGTGGCGCACCCAGCATCTGGTGGTGGTGGCGGCCCTCAAAGGAGGCGATGATGACCAAGGATAATTCTGGCTGGCATCCGCCCATGTTGGCCCTTTTGGCCTGGCGCAATCTGTGGCGTAACCGGCTACGCACCAGCATCATGGTGTGCGCCATGGTGTTTGGCCTGGTGGGTGTGGTGGTGATGTTAGGCTTCATGACGGGCATGTACGCCAACATGATAGATAACGCTGTCGCCTGGCAGACCAGCCACCTGCAGGTGCATAACAAGGATTATCTGCTCGACCCGGATATCAATAGCCGGATACGCGCGCCTGAGTCCGTGCTGGCTGAGCTTAGTCAGAGCTCCGAGGTGCAAGGTGTCTCGGCGCGCTTTGTGGTGCAGGGGATGCTGGCCTCGCCCCGGGCGAGTCGCGGTATTCGCATCAATGGCGTCGACCCCGCCGCCGAGGCTAGGGTGACGCCCATCGCCGACAATATCACCCAGGGTGGCTGGCTCGAGGCCGGTGGACGCCACCCCATAGTGATCTCAGAGAAAACGGCGAGCCGCCTCAAGTTAAGGCTGGGCTCCAAGGTGGTGCTCACCTTCAGCAACGCCGATAAGGCGGTTAGCGGCGCGGCGTTTCGGGTGGCGGGCCTCTATCGCTCCCCCTCCAGCACCTTCGATGAGGCCAATGCCTATGTGCGCCGCGCCGATCTGACCGCCTTGGCGGGGCTGGATGGTGTGCATGAGATCGCCATTAGTCTGACGAAGAGCGACAGTCTGGATAATAGCCGCGCCAAGGCGCTTGCCAGGAGGTTGTCGAGCGTGCTGGCGCCCCAGGACAGGGTGCGCGACTGGCAAGAGATCCAGCCCATGCTGGCTACCATTATTGCTCAGATGGATACCAGCAATGCGGTGATCTTGCTGATCTTCATCTCGGCGCTGGGATTGGGGATTGCCAACATCATGTTGATGGCGGTGTTTGAGCGTACGCGGGAGTTTGGCGTGCTGATGGCCATCGGCATGGTGAAGCGCAAGATAATGGGGCTGATCCTGCTGGAGTCTCTGCTGCTTGGGCTGACGGGGGCGCTACTTGGCCTCTTGCTGAGCATGTTGGTGATCGCGCTGTTGGCAAATACAGGCATCCCCCTTGGTAACATGGCCGATGGACTCGGCGCCTTCGGCGTATCGACCACCCTCTATCCCCAGGTCACCCTCGGTCAGTATCTCTCAACCCTGGCGATGGTGGTAATTGTGAGCCTGCTGGCGGCCCTCTATCCGGCGCGGCAGATCGTTAAGCAGCGTCCGGTAGACGCCATGTCGCAGAAGCATTAGGCCAAAGGAGTCAGATATTTAATGACCATAGCGATTCAAGCATTAACTAAGATCTATAACCCCGAGAGTGACTTTCCGGTGGCGGCGGTAAAGTCTCTGGACCTCACCATAGCCCAGGGTGAGTTTGTCGCCATCATGGGCCCCTCCGGCTCAGGCAAGACCACGCTGCTTAACATGATAGGCGGCATCGACAGTCCGAGTAGCGGCGCCGTGTTTATCGATGGCGAGGATATCACCCACCTGAGCGAGCAGGCGCTAATCGCCTTTCGCCGTGACCATGTGGGCTTTATCTTTCAAGACTATAGCCTGCTGCCGGTGCTGACGGCGCTAGAGAATGTCGAGTTTGTCATGCAGTTGCAGGGCCACAGCGAGGCCGAGTGTCGCGAGCGGGCCATGGCGCTGCTTACCCAGGTAGGGCTGACAGCCCAGAAGGATAAGATCCCCGCCAAGTTGTCGGGCGGGCAACAGCAGAGGGTAGCCGTAGCGCGGGCACTGGCTCCCAGGCCGAGATTTGTGATGGCCGATGAGCCCACCGCTAACCTGGATGCCAAGAGCACCGCCGAGCTGCTGGATATCATGCAGTCGCTCAATGAGCAGGAGGGCACCACCTTTATCTTTTCGACCCATGATCCCCGGGTGATCGCCAGGGCCAAGCGGGTGATAGTGTTTGAAGATGGCCGCCTGGTCGAGGATCGCCGTCAATGAATCGGGCGGCTGAGTGCTTATGCTAAAGCTAGGGTTAAGGCCAATGTTGACTGCCACCCTCTGCCTTTGGGTGACTCAGTTGAGTCTTGCGGCTTTAGCCTCGCCCATTCCTGGCGTTACGCCAGAGCAGCCCTGGCAGGTTAAGGGCTATGTGAGTTATCTCGGCGCTGTGGTTGACCCCGCCGAGGGCGAGCAGTTGTGGGACAGCCTGCTGCATAATCGCATCGACGCCGAATATCGCTGGCAGACGCTCAGGGTGAATGTCGGCCTGCGTAATCGCCTCATGGTGGGGGATAGCAGTAGGCTGCCGGGATACGGTGACCTGCTTACCTGGGATCCCGGTTACTGGGATCTGTCGGCCAACTGGCTTGATAGCGACGGCTGGATCGGCAACAGCCAGTTAGATCGCGCTTATTTGAGCTGGCAGCTTGCTGATAACTGGGAGCTGGTAGCCGGGCGCTTTAGGGTTAACTGGGCCATGAGCACCCTGTGGAATCCCAACGATATCTTTAATGCCTACTCCATCTATGATGTCGATTATGCCGAGCGTCGCGGGGTCGATGCCCTTAAGCTTAGCCGCCAACTGGGTTACGCCAGCCAGTTAGAGTTTGTCTATAGCCAGGGGGCGGATAGCGCAATAAACGACGGTGTATCAATAAGCCGAACGAATCGTCAGTACGCCGGGCGCTATCTTGGGCATAACTTTTTTGGCTATGATTTCGGCGATGACTTGGGCTATGACTTGGGCTGGGATTGGCAGCTGATACTCGGCGAGACCCGAGATGACAGGGTGTTTGGCGGCGGATTTGCTGGTGATATTTGGGGGGCTGGGCTGCGTGGCGAGGTGACCCATTTCGATCCGTTATATACATCGTCCGTGGCGCCTGTCGATGCCGAGTCTAGGACTACTCAGTCGTTCGCAAGCGCGACACAGACGATTACGGCCAGCACTGTAGCGACCCTGGAGATGGATTACAGCTTCGCCACAGATGCCAATTGGCGCGTACTGGGCGCCGCCCTCTATATCTCGTCGCCCCTGAGCGTCGACAGCGCCTTGATCTACCTGAATCTGCCGCTCTCTGCCCGTACCTTGAGTTTCACCACCTGGACCTATTATCTGGATCTGAGTTTTGATCTGACGCCGCTCAGCCGTCTCAGTGCAAATGCCAGCTATTATGATGATGACTCCTTTTTTGTCGGCTTAACCTACCAGTATTCGCTGGCGGATGACTGGCAACTTAGCCTGATCGCGCAGCACTTCGACGGCTCGAATGCCAGCCTGTTCGGCCAGTCGGCTTCCACCTTGGGCTATCTGCAGCTTAAGTGGAGCTTTTAGTTGGCCTGTCTAATCCTATGCTTGAGGCCTTGCTTGAACGACTCCTTTTGAACGGCGCCGCTTGAAAGGCTCAGCTTGAACGGCTCAGCTTAAAAGGCATGTGTGGTACTCCAAAGCCTGAAATGCTAGGCTTGGGCCTCTTTCTTTTCTCCTCCTTTGCTGGACATTAAGCGCAGGAAATTAATCGAGTTGAACATGGCCGCTGGCGACGCTATCCCCCTACATCTTTATCTGTGCCCCTTGAACTTGCCGGGACTCAGCAGTGACCAGCAAGCGCATCTGCTCGATACCTTACCTTTGGATGAGCAGCAGAAAGTGATGCGTTATCGAATGGCGCCAGCGAGGGAGAAGGGGCTCCTGGTCAGGTGTTACCTGCGCGCGTTGCTGTCAAAAGCTCACAGCCTGCTAAATGCGAACATAGATGGCGCTATTGCCCCGAGTGAGTGGCGCTTCGATTACCTGGATAAGGGTAAGCCTGTGCTCAGCAAAACTTTTTTTGCGCGCAGCCAGCTGTTGTTTAACCTGAGCCACAGTGGCGACTATATGTTTCTGGCTATCGCTAAATCGCCGCGGCTGGAACTCGGGGTCGATATCGAGCGGCTGAGGCAGAACACCAACATTCATGCCATCCTGAATCATTACTTTACCCGCCAGGAACGAGAGGCCCTGCTGGCGCTGCCGAGCGCGCGTCAGCGAGAGCGCTTCTTCGACCTCTGGGCGTTAAAGGAGTCCTATATCAAGGCTAAGGGGCTTGGGCTGGCACTCTCGCTCAAATCTTTCTATTTCGAGTTGAGTGGGACAGAGTGTCAGGCGCTAAGTTTTAAAGGCCTGGATGCCAGGCAAGCCCGGCTCGAGCAGGCGGCGCGCCTGTTTTTAGTAAGAGAAGACTCTCAGCAAGAAGCTTTTGGACAGGAGAGATCTGAGCAAGCAGACGTAAAGGATGACCTACAACAGGCTCAACCGGCTGCGGGCTGGCAGAGTATGCTGTGGCAACTGGGTGATGAGTATCGCTTCGCGCTGAGCCTCTCCTCGGCGCAGCCGCTAGATTTACGCTGTGAGATGGTGAGTGCACAGGCCTTGTTGCCTGAGTGATAAGCCTTACCAGGCCAAAGGCTTCACCCGAGCGAAAGATTGCAACTGAACCAAAAGCTAGCAGGATATTTACCGCTAAAAAAAGCGGGAAGACTGAGGTTTTCACCTGTGATATTCCCGCAAAATCTGTTGTTACTCAGGGAGTATTGGCACCTATCGCCCGTCTAGGGCGATAGGACAAAGGGCTTAGAAGTTTGCCTGGAAGGTCAACCAGAGTTTGTCCGTGTCGTTAGAGAAGGCATATCCAGCATCGGCACCGCTGAAGCTGGCGTATTTCACCCCTAGGCTATAGTGTTTGGCGAAAGGATAGGTGGCCGATACGCCCCATTCCTTACCCATATCCACGTCACCGTAGTCTGAATCAAACTTGTGGTACTTGGCCAGTAGCTTGAGTCCGGCGAGTTTGGCGGTCAGGATCACGTGAGTATCTACGATACCGTTTTCCCAGTTACCCTTGCCGCCGAAGAGGAACTTATCTGTCCAGCCGTTAAAGGCGTGTAGTGTGGCCAGTGGCGTGATAAAGCCCGCTTTGCCATCGTCAGACCCCAATACTTCGTAGCCGACTTTCGCGCCGAAGGCATCAAAGTTCACCCCGGCACCCAGCTTATAGTAAGGCGCAGAGTAGCTGACAGGGTTGTCGCCGCCTTCAGACTGCTGGGCGTACTCCGCCTCGTAGTTAAACTTGAGTTTTTCCAGCTTGATATCGCCTGTGGCGCGCAGACCATAGGTATCGGTGGAGAAGGCGGCCACATTGACGTTGTCGATGAGATAGGCGTAACCGCTGAGCTTAACGAAGTCTAACCCTTTGTAGTTAACGTTAACCAGGTGGGTCTTATTCTTGTGCTCATCCTTACCCGACCCTTCCGGGAAGATACGATTAACGTTATTCACATAGGCGTAGTAAGCAGTAAGCCCCTCTACCGCAGTGTTCTTTACCGAGAAGGCATCATAGGTCTGTTCGTTTTGACGGAAGCCAACACCACCGACGAAACGTTGGTTGTCGAGCAGGATGCGCTGACGGCCATATTGGGCCAAAGTGTTAGCCGGGCCGCGGTAACCGATAAAGGCCTGATTGATTTGTGTATATTCATAGTCGGCAATCAGTGGCTCATCGTCGGTAGAGCGCACGTCGTCCACTTCAGCCAGGGCAAATAGCTTGTAGATGTCGCCGGTTTGATAGGTCAGGCGGGTACGCAGCGTGGTTTGATTTTGCTGGTCGACATCGGCCAGATCCACATCTTCATAGCGTAGGCGAAACTGCACTTTGACTTGAGAGTCGTCGATAAAGGCTTTCTTGAGGGGATCGACGTTCTCTGTCGCAAGGGCAGAGGCGGACAAGCTGGCAAGCACGGCGAGGCTGAGGGCGTGAAGTTTCATTAATTGTGATCCTTTTGTTTGGTCATTGCTCAAGAGCTGTTATAGGGTTGCAAAAGGATCGGTTTGTTGATCTAAAACAATGTTGCACAGTGATTGATTTTTTGTGTCAAGATTTGTGATAAAGATCATGAGCTTATACTAAATTAGAGGTATCTCTAAAGTGGTATTATTAAGGAGTGCTAAATAATGTTTTTTGCATGCATTGAAGTGAGATGAATTGAGATGAGGTGGCACGTGAGGTGAGTGTAGCGCTTTTATTACTTCATTAGGGCTCTATAACAAAAAGCCCGCTTAATGCGGGCTCAATCTTTTTCCATCAGTTTACTGGCGTGCCAGTCGATGGTTTTCGGGGGGATTTTCGAAGTCGCTGCGATAGGGGTTGATATCTAGGCCGCCGCGACGGGTGTAGCGGGCGTAGACGGTCAGCTTGGCGCAGTGACACAGGCGCTTGAGGTCGACGAAGATACGCTCGACACACTGCTCATGAAACTCATTGTGCTGCCTGAAGGAGATCAGGTAACGCAGCAATTTCTCGCGATCTATCTTCGGGCCCTGGTAGCGGATCATCACGCTGCCCCAGTCGGGCTGAGATGTGATCAGGCAGTTAGACTTCAACAGGTTAGAGGTGAGTGTCTCGGCCACCACGCTCTTGTCATCTGTGCTATCGATAAGATAGTCGCTCGAAAATTCGTAGTTGTCGATCTCGATATCCAGATCGTCGATGCAGGTGCCAGGCAACTCAACCACGCGCTGGTGGGCAAACTGCTTTGGCTCGATGATCTTCACCACTACCTCACCGCCGGCGCAGGCAGACAGATCTTTGGCCAGGGTCTGCTGAACCTGCTCGATAGAGTCGAAACGGGTCTGGTTGAAGCTGTTGAGATAGAGCTTGAAAGACTTGGACTCGATCAGGTTGTCGCTGTTGAAGTCGAGGATAAACTCGGCGATGGCCACCATGGGCTTGCCTTTGGCGTTTAACCAGGAGAGTTCATAGCCGGTCCAGATGTCGGCGCCATGGAAGGGCAGGGTATCGCCTAAGGCGATGGCATCCCGATTGAGCTGGCGTGGTACGCCTTGTAGCAGGGAGGCATCGTATTGGGCTTGATAGCCAGTCGATTTACCTAAGGTCAGTTTGGACAACGCGGGGGCGTCGCGATAAGGGTCATGAACCTGTGTCATCAATCGTTTTTCCATGTCAAAATAGGCGCACATTATACTTAAAATTCGGGTAACTGCTAAGTGTCTTCTTTGCCTGCACTGGATCAATTTTTTACGCTTTATCATCAAGCCTATAGCGATAAACTGGGGGAATCGCCCCGTTATTTTCCGCTGGGGGAGGTCTCTCCCTGTGTCTTAGACTGTGATCAGGAGAAAGTCGAAGTCTCGCCCGAGCGGTCGGTGCAGTGGCAGGCAGTAAGACGCGACAGCCAGGGGCTGTTCGATAACATAGAGCATGCCCTCTCCATCACACTGCATCCAAGCATACAGGCCTTCTACGGGCGCTATTTTTCGGCGCCGCTGATGTTTGACTCAGACTTTGGTGAGGGTGAGCTGTTGCAGCCCTGGAACCAACAAGATTTCGAATATCTGCAGCAAAACCTTATCGGCCACCTGATGATGAAGCAGAAGTTGAAACAGCCTGCGACCTGGTTTATCGGCGTGCTGGGGGAAGGTGACGAGATGCTGGTGGTGAATAACGAGAATGGCAGCGTCTGGATAGAGATCCCAGGCGAGCAGCCCCATAGGCAATTGGCAGATAGCCTGGAGGATTTTATCGCCTCTCTTCGCCCGCGAGTCTGCCCGCCGCAGAAACCGGTCGAAGTCGCTATGCCCGAGACAGATCATCCCGGGATTTGGCAGCGACTCAAGACCATGTGGCGGCACCTGCGCGCAGGGAGATAGTCGGCGTGTTAAAAGATAATTAGCTCGCGAGAAGAGAGTGAGCGCGAACAGCCATTAGAGGTGATCCCAGGAGATGTTGGAGACGATGCGGCAGTTGTCGCACCTGAAATGGAACAGGTCCAGCAAAGGGGTTTCCAATAGCCAGTGGCTGTTACCGCAGCGTGGACAGGGCCTTTGCTGCTCGGCGGCCAGGCTCTCGCCGCCCACGCGGTAGAGATAGTAGTAGGTGGGGATCTTAGTGAGGTATTCGATGCGTCCACGCAGATCCCAGCCACGGCGAAACAGATCGCTGTCACACTGGCTCAATTCATCTAAGGCGGCGAACTCCGCCTTGGTGGCCGCCGCCATCTGCAGCTCATCGCAGGCCTGCCATTCGGTTTGCCACTTGATCACCCGCTTGTGATCGCCGTTGGAGGTTGCGGGGATCTGATACAGGGGAATGGGCTGCAGGGTATCGCCGTTTCGTAGCGGCGAGCACATGTGCACATAGCTGGTGTAGAGCAGTTGCCAGCTGGGGGGCTCTGTGCTGCTGACTTCAGAGTTGATGTCCTGGCCGATATATTTTTCCCTCGGATGTAGCAGCTTGGCCTGGGTGAGTTCCTCGAGGGCATAATTGACCCAGGGGCTGTTGAAACGTTTGGCCAAGCTACTCTTTTCTGGCAGCAGCAGGCGCACCCTGAACTCCCCTTCGTTGAAGGCCACGGCAAATTCACGGCCTAGTACCTGGCCATTGGCCCGGTAGGCTTCCAGCAGACCATTAATCGCGCGTTCGGCGGCCGTGATGGTGGTGTTGTCAAAACACTCGAATCTGAGTTCCACCACGTGCATCAGTGAGCGTCCTTGTCGTTCAATTTGGCTTCGAGTTCGCTGATACGCTCAACCAAGGCCTGTTGATTGGCTGTGAGCCTGGCAACCTGCTCAGCCAGCTGGTCCAGCGTCAGCATCGTATCGTCGCTCTGAACGTTTGATGCCGGCGCGGTCGAGGTTACCACTATCGCCGCCTGCTCATCGGCTGACATAGATTTAAAGCGTTGTAATCCTTGAACCAAGATAGGCATGGGAAGCGAGTTGCCCAAACTTGCCTTGATTAATGCCAGGCTGGGAGGCTTACCCGCCAGACTCAATTTACGTGCGGCGACCAGCACCTGTTCGAGTGGACTCATGATTGGTGAAATTCCTTACTTTTTAGCCTGACTGACATACTCTAGAATCTTGTATTGACGCAAGGTATTGAAAAATATAAATATGCCTGTTTGGCATAAGCTTTGCTTTACCTGAATCCAGTTATAATAGATAAACAGGACGTGAAAGTGAAAACAAAATTAATAACAGCATTGGTCTTTGGCGCTACCAGTTTAGTGCTATCTGGGTGTGTATTAAATGTGGGTGAAGGCGACAAGGGCTGGAGCACGGGCAATTCTTGGGAGCGCGTGCAGGAGCAGAATCGTGTGAACCTGTCTAAGTTGTCCTTGGGGATGACGCGCGATCAGGTGATGACACTTATGGGCACCGCCGATTTTAACGAGGCCTATACCAAGCAAGATAAGACGATCAACGTGCTCTACTACCGTACCCAGCGTACGCGTGAAGATGGCACCACCACCAAGGATGAATGCACGCCTATCGTGATCACAGATAACCGCGTTGTGGGTTGGGGGGAGAAGGCCTACCACAACATGTAATGTAATAATCTCTCGCCAAAAGGCAAGCCAACTCGGCTTGCCTTTTTCGTATGAGCCATTCGTGAGTCATTTGTGTTTAAGCCTCGCCTCTAGGAACGAAGCTGGGCATCGAGATGGTCGATCACCTCTGTCCACATGGCATCTTCTGCTAAGGCTTCGGCTAAAAAGTGCCTCTGGGCCTGGGTCCAAAAGGGGGCCTCGGCGATATGGATCTCCGCGGCGATGGAATGCTGCTTGATGAAAGCCTCAACGGCTTCTGGTTCACTCGGCAGGCCGAGTTGGTCAAATAGGGTGGCTAGATCCGGTTGTATGATGTCCATCTTATCCCTCGCTTGTTGATGATGAGGTCCTTCTATTTAGTATGCGATAAATTTATAAAGTTTCGAATCGATTAAAGTTTGCACTTTTTTACAAGCTTGTTACATTGGACCATGTTGATCTAGATCAAGGAATAACAGCAATGATGACAACAGCTACCCCACCTGTTAACGAAACCTATAAAGCTGTCTATTTAACCGCCGAAGACCTACGCGTCGCCGCCTCGATTCTCTATAACGCCTACCACGATGATCCCTTTTTTGTTGCCGCCCTGCATAAGGGAGACAAGGCGCAATATGAGCAGAAGCTACGGGGTGCCATTCGCGAGGAGCTGCACACCCTGTGGCAAGAGGAGCAGGCATTGATCGGCCTGTTTGAGGAGGAACGCCTGATTGGCTTAGCCTGTATCGTGACCCAGCAGGTGCCATTGGGGGAGGCCAGATACTGGCATTGGCGCCTAAAGATGTTGCTGAGCGCTGGCTGGCAGTCGACCCAGGCGCTGATGAAGAAAGAATCTTCGATTCTAGAGCATCTACCCAGCACCCAATGCGGCATATTGCAGTTTATTGCCGTTACCCCGATCGAACAGCATAAGGGGCTAGGTAAACGTTTGATTCAGGCTGTGATGAGCTGGTGCGACGAGCAGCCCGAGCTCGAAGGGGTTGGGGTTTATGTGACTCAAGATGATCATGCTCACCTGTTTTCCTCAATGGATTTTGCGCCCATCGAACGTCTGGTCATAGGCGGTGTGCCGGGCGAGCTGCTGTTCTATCGGAGCCCTGAGATTGAGTAAGCGCTACACCAATTTCAAAGACTTCTATCCCTTCTATCTGTCGCAACATAGGGATCCCAGATGCCGCGCCCTGCACTATGTGGGTAGCCTGTCGGTGATCGCGCTCCTGGTGGTGGCCATAGTGCTAGCCAAGTATTGGCTGCTCTGGCTGCTTCCTGTGCTGGGTTATGGCGCAGCCTGGATAGGGCATTTCGTGTTTGAGCGAAACCGGCCCGCAACCTTCGAGTACCCCTTATACAGCTTCTTTGCCGACTGGGCTATGTTGGCCCAGTGGCTTACCGGCCGTCGATGATGGCATAACCACTAGTTATCTGGATATTGAGCGCCTACACACTATGGTCTCGGTTATTAAGAGCCTAGTTACTAGAGATTTAGCCGATAATCGTTTGATAAGCTCCCACTTGATAGCTTCTCAGCTAATAATTTCTCACCTAATAATTTTTACCTAATAAATCTGGCCTAGCTATTAATTGCTTAGCTGACCATTAGCTTTCAGAGTCGGCTAGGCCTCGGCTTATTGAACCTTTGACTTGCAAGCAATGAATGAGGAGCGCAGTGGTTAATAAACTTAGCTAAGGATGAGGCGACTCACAATTTGCTAGGTAGCTTGTGAGAGATCGCTTACAAACATGTGAGCTTTTCTCCTGAAACCACACCTGTTTCTTCCTGCGGACATTTGAATGTCATTAATGTTCAATAAGTTAACCCAATCTTTGTCGGTGGTTGAAATTTAATCGATTTACAATTGTTTTTGATGGCGTACATTCTGGCGCTGCGCTAAGTATACTGAACTCAAGTTAAGGAGCTTACTTAATCAATGTGGATGGTAAAGGATAGCTAAGGAATAGCTAAGGCGAAGGAAAGCGAAGCTAAGGATAGCAAGATTGTCGAGGACGCGAGAATCTTACCATCAGGAATGAGAGCAGGATGCTTTAGGACGATAGGCGGTAGGGATTATCGCGAAATGGACTTCAGCTAAATGGACTATTGCTAAAAGGATTGTCACTCAACGGATTGTGGGTGAAACCAAGGACTGTTTATCAAGGAATTGCTTACCAGGGAACAGGTAAGAGTAAGCATTAAAGGATAGTGGCAGGAAGCGTTGGAGCCTATAGGATGTGGGAGCGTGGTTGAATGAGACGACCACCCAGGGAAGAATAAGACAGGACGTCTCAGGAATTGGAGACGGCAGGACGCCGATGTGATCAGGATGATGCAGGGAGCACGGCGATAGCAGGATAGCTAACACAAGAGTATAGAAAGGCGCACTTATAGTTAGTGCGCCTTTTCTTTTTTTGCTCAATTTTTTTAGCCTATTTTTTAGCTATCGAATCTAGAGATTTGGAAGCACAGAGTGAAAGGTTTTGCTGGAGTTAGCCTTAGCTCACAGAAAGTGCCCGCTGCCGTGTGAGACATCTCTTACATTGATGTGCGAGATAAAGCTTATAACATGCTATCTATATCTGTAACAGGGTTTATTTATCATTAAATTCATGTGGTTATGAATTTTTTATAAGATGGCAATAATGTGACTCCTTAAGCAGAGTTTTTTCCATCCCTGTTAATGGGCGACTGGTTCGCTAGAATTAACGGTGTTAAAGGATGAATGTGCAAGGAAAGGTCAGGACGACCTACACATCATCAGGATGATGATGGCAAGGATGGTACAAGGATGGCAACTCACGGAAGAGTCGACAACTAGGGAAGGCCAAACACTCACGGATGATGGATTTCTGTCTAGGATGGCAGATGACAAGGAGTGTAGGAAAGGAATCCCAAGGAAGAGACTGGACATGCTTAGGGATTAAGCAAACTTGGTAAATGGATGACCAAGCTCAGGGACAGTACCTTAGTATGGAAGTGCTAAAAGGTACAAGGAATAGATGGACCAAGGAAGATGCAAGGAGCATAA
Organism: Shewanella halotolerans; assembly: GCF_019457535.1. Classification (NCBI taxonomy): domain Bacteria; kingdom Pseudomonadati; phylum Pseudomonadota; class Gammaproteobacteria; order Alteromonadales; family Shewanellaceae; genus Shewanella; species Shewanella halotolerans. The sequence goes on from NZ_CP080417.1 coordinate 1,468,997, forward strand.
ATTCGCAAGGATGGAGCAGGGAGCACTAAAATAGCTGGATTGCTTAGCGAAAAGATAGAAGGCGCGACTCTTAATTGAGCCGCGCTTTTTCTTTATCTGGGTTTTAGAACAGTAGCTCTGTTGGTAATAGCTGGCGCCTGAATTTAGGCATGGCTGCCTGTTGAGCAATAACGTGAGTAAGCATTGGAATGCGAGGTAGCCATCGATGCGTGCTTGATGGCTTATTTGCAGCCACCAGAGTTACAACCGCCGCGACTGCCACAACTGCCGCCGACCGAACCTTTTGCCTCTGGGGCTTGCAACCATTCGGGTTCGGGAAAGATAGGCCACTGAATTTTCTCTATCTTCTTACCATGCATCCAGATATGGGCGCGGTATTGATTGATACCGTCTGTGCTGAACTCCATCAAGAACTTGGCTTTCCAAGTCAGTCCGCTGCTTCCGCCTACACTGGGGCGGGCCGATTCCATGGCGATAGCCAGGAGCTGCACTCGCTGCTTCTTACATTCACTGCTGGCAAATACCCGGCTCAGTTCGGCCATCTGGCGTAATTGCCAGAAAAAGGCAGCAATGATCACCAGCGCGGCGATCATTAAAAAGTCTGTCATCATGCTTTGGTCACCCTAAAGAGTCCACCTATGGCATTGGCGAGGGCCTGGCTGCGCTCGCTGTCTCTTAATGCCATCAAGAGTTGAGTTCGTATCGCTGGAATTGCCACAATATCAGCAAAGATCTGGTTAAAGAAGCCCTGGGGTTGTTTTGCTAAGGCCTCAAGATAGATCTTGCGAGTCTGATCGTCTTTTAACACGGTCCAATTTCGGCCCGCTATGGTGATTAAGGCGTTGTCATCCAGCGCATCTTGCTCATCTAGATACTGTATCGCTTGCTGTGCAAGGGCTGGCGCCGAGGCCAGGGCGCGCAGATAGTAGAGTCGCTGTTCGGGACTGACCTGATAAAACGCGCTTAACAGCCGCTCGGCTAATGGCGCCTCGAGCGTGATGTGCTCCAGCTGTTGGCACAGGGCTATCTTGACTTCATCCGCGCTGTGTTCAAAGGCATTATGCAGCTGCTCATTGTGGTCGAGCGCCGCGCTGCGCACGCAGATATCGGCTAACCCCTGTAATCCCACATCTTGCCAACGCTCAGGTGATACTTGCCCCGATAGGTATTGATAGGCAAATTCATATTGCGCCGAGGCGGGCAGGCCCAGCTGTTTACGCACCAAGGCGTTGAATAGCGCCAGCTTCTCCGCGCTTGGTTTAAAGGCGAAGGGGTGGTTGGCGAGCTTATCTTGTTGATCTTGTGAGAGTGCCTGGGTGGGATCGCTGCCCAGCGCCTCTATCACCATGCGAATAAACTGGGTTCTCGGCGCAGGTGAGAGTAGGCCACGTTCATCCAGGGGGAGCTTAAGGAACCAGATGAAGTGTTGGTTGGAGTCGTCCCAGAACACGATGGCAAATTGCGCATGACCCTGTATAGGCGAAGGATAAGGCGCCTGGAGGGCCTCAATCTGGGAGAAGGCCATCATGTCGATATGCTGTACCCGGCGGCCGAGATCATAGACCTGGAACTGGGTATTAGCCGTGGTGAGAAATTGAGTCAGGGTCGTAATTTCAGTCATTTGAATGCCGTTTTACTTACAGGGAACAGATTAAATGGCGCTTATTATAGGGAGAAGTCAGGTGAGATGGTACAATTTCGGCCGAATTAGCTCGCAGGCCTAGGCGCCACGGCGAAAGATATCATTGAGGAAAGTGTGTCTCTCTATACCGAAAAACAGCTAAGGCTTATCGAAGCCGAATTGAAACGACTGCAACTGTGGCAAGACCAGCCGCCTTCAGCGGAGGCGATGGCCGACCCGACCCCCTTTGCCTGCGAGTCCATGGCCTTTGAGCAGTGGCTACAGTTTATCTTTCTGCCCAAGATGGGCGAGATCATTGCGGTCAATGGCACGCTACCCAGTCAGATAGCTTTAGGCCCCATGGCTGAGTATGTGTGGCAGGGTCGGGGCGAGATGCGAGTATTAATCACCATTATTAATCAATTAGATGAGCATTTGAGTGGATCTAAATAACCCTGAAACCATGGAAAATCTTAACGAGCAACTAGCTGGAGACGATGACAGCCTTGCCGTAGAAGCGGCACCGACAATCGAGATTCTCTATGAAGATGACGATCTTGTCGCCATCCATAAGCCCGCTGGTCTGCTGGTGCACCGCAGTTATCTTGCGCGGCGGGAGAAATATTTTGCCATGCAGATGACGCGGGATTTGGTGGGCTGTCACGTGTTTCCCGTCCATCGCCTCGACAGGCCGACTTCGGGTGTATTGCTGTTTGCCAAGAGCAGTGAGATGGCGAATCAGTTGTGTGAGCAGTTCGCCAGCAAGTCGGTGCAAAAGCATTATGTTGCCCTAGTCAGGGGGAACATGCACGAGCCCGGGCTGCTGGATTACCCTTTGAAGCAGGAGCTCGATGAGCTGGGTGACAAGAATGTCGACCCCAATAAGGCGGCGCAGGAGGCACAGACCAGTTATCAGCCCTTACTCAATTGTGAGATCCCTTATCCTTCTGGCCGCTATGCCACCAGTCGCTATGCCTTGGTTCAGCTAACTCCCCATACGGGGCGCAAGCATCAGTTGCGTCGGCATATGGCTCATCTGCGCCATCCCATCATTGGTGATACCACCCATGGTGACGGCAAGCAGAACCGTTTCATGCGCGAGTATAGTGGTATCAATCGTTTATGGCTGATCGCCAAGAAACTCGAGTTCAATCATCCACGAAGCGGCGAGCGAATTGCGGTGGAGACTGAGCTAGAGGCCGAGTGGTTATCGCTGTTTGAACTGCTGGGTTGGGATGACAAGCAGCTGAGTGGAGAAGATGCGTTTCTTATCTGTGAGGCTTAACGGCTCAATTATAACCGCAGGCACCTAGAGACATTCTTGTCGCCTAACCCAAACGGCCCGTGACTCGATGCCTTAAGGTCCGGGCTTTAGGCGTTACTTGACCAGCGCGCAGGCCGATTTAATTGCTGTGAGGGGCGATAGCCTCTCTTCGGGGAGGTCAATTTCTGATGGGGGATGCGGGTTGAGCGAGAGGGACTGAACGGTTCTGAAATAACACATGCGCCTGATATGCGCGCTGCGGTGAACATGCTTTAGATGTTTCTGTCGGCTCGAGTGTCGCATCGAATTGATCCTTGAAACTCAATAACCTAGTGTAGCTATCAAGCTTTCAATAAAGTATGTTTAGAGTATAAGTAAATAATGCGCTAAGGGCTAAGTAAAACATGAGAAAAGTGAATCTGGTATATGGAACTGTCTATGGCAATGCACAGTTTGTTGCCGAGACCCTGCAAGAAGAGCTGATGGCCAAAGATATCCAGGTCACTCTGATGACGCCTGAGACCCTCAACGGCTTCGTACCGCCCGAGGATGAGTTGCTGCTGGTGGTTACCTCTACCACGGGGCAGGGCGATCTGCCCGATGATATCTGCCCCTGGTTTGAGACCCTCAGAGGTGAGGCGCCTTACCTGCCAAAATTGGAATATGGTGTCGTGGCGTTGGGGGACTCGAGCTACGAGACCTTCTGTTTTGCCGGTATACGTTTCGATGAGTTGTTAACTGAGCTTGGCGGCACGCGCATAGGCGAACTGCTGAAGATAGATGCCTGTGAGACGATGGAGCCGGAAGTAGAAGCGAAAGCATGGTTAACCCAATGGGCCCAACTCATCAACGACCACGCGGCCGACTGAGCCGGATCAGTCGTCAATGGTTTAAGTTTGCCCAGCGGCTGAGCCAGGCCCTGCTGCTGCCTATTGCCATCTTGCCCGCGGCCGGGGTGATGATTGGCCTGGCGACCAATCCCATTCCTTTTATTTCGGCGGATCTCGCCACACTCATGTGGACCGTGGGTAACCTGGTTTTCTCCATGATGCCCATGCTGTTTGCGGTCACCATCGCCATAGGTTTCTGTCGAGATCAGGGGATCGCCGCCTTCAGTGCGGTCTTCGGCTATGGGGTCTTCTTCTCTAGCCTATCGGCGCTGGCGAAGATCTATCATTTGCCGACCGAGATGATCTTGGGGCAGGCCACCATAGACACAGGCATTGCCGGTGGCATGATGGTAGGCGCCTTTACCTGTCTGGCGGTTAAGCACAGCGAGCGTATACGCCTGCCGGCGGTATTTTCCTTCTTCGAAGGGCGCCGCTCGGCGCCACTATTAATGCTGCCAATGGCCATCTTGCTGGCCTACCTGTTTCTGCTCCTGTGGCCTTTGCTATCCATATGGATCGAGCAGATCTCTAACTGGGCCGTCTATCAGGAGCCCGCCTCGGCCTTTGCCGTATATGGCATGGTGGAACGCTTACTGATCCCGCTTGGGCTGCATCATATCTGGAATGCGCCCTTTTACCTTGAGATGGGGCAGTATTTCAATGGCGATGAATGGGTCAGAGGCGAAGTGGCCCGCTATCTGGCCGGCGACCCACAGGCAGGTAATCTGGCTGGTGGTTATCTAATAAAGATGTGGGGCCTGCCGGCGGCCGCGCTGGCTATCTGGCGCTGCGCCGATAAACATGAGCGTAACCGGGTCGCCGGGATTATGCTGTCGGCGGCTACAGCCTGTTGGCTGACCGGGGTCACCGAGCCCATCGAATTTGCCTTCATGTTTGTTGCCCCGCTGCTGTTTATTCTGCATGCCCTGATGACGGGGATCGCCTATGCAGTGACGATTTCACTCGATATCCACCATAGCGTAGTGTTTTCCCATGGCTTAGTCGATTTCAGTCTATTGCTGGGACAGTCCAGAAATGTAGAATGGTTTTTGATCCTTGGCCCCATCACGGCGGTTATCTATTATCTGGTGTTTCGCGGCGCCATCTTGGCGTTTAACCTCAAGACGCCGGGACGCATGGAGGCGGGCAGCGGCCAGCGGGCCGGGCTGATCTCTATGATCACCGCGTTGGGCGGACAGGATAATATCAATGAGTTAACCGCCTGCCTGACGCGACTGCGTATCAGCGTGAAACATGCCGAGCTGGTGGATAAGCCCCAGCTCAACAAGCTGGGCGCCAAGGGCGTGGTATTGGTTGGCAACGGGGTTCAGTTGGTTTATGGCACGAAAGCGGAGAGTATCAGGCGCTTATTGCAGCGCTATCTAGATAGGCACAAATCGTGAAATTGAAAGGTTAGACATTTAGAGGTAGAGAAGATGCAACAGAGAGTATTAATCACAGATTGTGCCGACGCACCAGGACTTATCACTAAGATCACGGGTGTCTGTTATGCCCACGGGCTCAATATCGTTAAGAACAGTGAATTTGTCGACAATGCTCAGGGGCGATTCTTCATGCGCACCGAGTTGGAAGGGGTATTCGATGAGGCAAAGTTCTTGGCCGATATTGATGAGGTACTGCCTGAGCAGCGTCATCGTAAGCTGGTGGTCAAGGGCAAGAAGCGCGTAGTGGTGATGGTGACCAAGGAGGCCCATTGCCTTGGGGATATCCTGATGAAAGCCTATTATGGTGGCCTGGATGTGGAGATCGCCGCTATCGTTGGTAACTACGACACGCTCAAGCCGCTGGCCGATAAGTTTGAGGTGCCTTTCTATTGTGTCTCTCATGAGGGTAAGACGCGCCATGAGCATGAGCAGGAGATGTTAGCCGTGATTGCGCAACATGACCCTGATTATCTTGTGCTGGCGAAATTTATGCGGGTGCTGACCCCAGAGTTTGTTGAGCAATATCCCAACCGTATCATCAATATCCATCACTCGTTTTTGCCAGCCTTCATCGGCGCCTCGCCCTATCGTCAGGCGTGGGAGCGTGGGGTGAAGATCATTGGCGCCACAGCCCACTTTGTAAACAACTGCCTAGATGAAGGGCCAATTATCAAGCAAGATGTGATCCCTGTGGATCACAGTTACAGCGCCGAGGAGCTGGCTAGGTGTGGCCGGGATGTGGAGAAGAGTGTGCTGAGTAAGGCGTTGCAATTGGTGTTGCAGGAAGAGGTGATCGTCTACGGTAATAAGACTGTGGTCTTCTAGCTTGCAATTATGGAGCACTCCATTTTTCCATGACTAATAAAAAAGAGCCTATAGGCTCTTTTTTATTAGTTTTTAAGCTGCAGGTCAGCTTAATGCCCAAGCTTATTAACTTAGAAGTTAACGGCTAAAATCTCTTCGTCACCATAGTTCATGGCGAGATCTTTAATAGTCACTGTACCTAAGCTGTAGCGTTCAATCTTAGCGGCAGTGCGATCGGCGCCTTTGCTCAGGGCGAATTGATGGAAGCTCTGATCATTGCAAACTAGGCGTGGGAAGACGCGCTGTTTGTTGATGCGATACTCTTTCATCGTACCGTTAAATTCAATAATGCTGTTGCTTGCGCCGGCTTTGCATACGGCAACTAAGGTTTTTTCCATCTGAGGCGACATGGCGGCTTGAGAAGAAAAAGCCAGTGGGGCTAATGCGATGGCGGCAATCGTTAGTAACTTTCTCATTTTGTGCTCCTAGCATATTTCTGTTGGGATCGACTATGAGTAAAGCCCTTTATTTAGCGAAAAGCTGTTAGCTATTTGTCGCGAAATGTATCGGTATGTGAGGAGTGGATCAGGCTATGTCTGGGAGTAACAGAATATGTCTGGATATCCCTTTAGAGGTAAAAAAGCCAGGTGAATACCTGGCTTTTTAAGATTGGGGTGTGACAGGGATTAATCGACGATGCGTAGTAACTCGTTGATACCTACCTTGCCGCGGGTCTTGGCATCGACCTTCTTCACTATGATGGCGGCATATAAGTTATATTTGCCACACTGAGAGGGCAGGGTACCTGATACGACAACCGAACCCGCTGGCACACGGCCATAGTGGATCTCGCCGGTTTCACGGTCATAGATGCGGGTGCTCTGGCCTATGTATACCCCCATAGAGATAACACTGCCTTCTTCGACCACTACGCCTTCGACGATCTCTGAGCGCGCACCGATGAAGCAGTTGTCTTCGATGATGGTAGGACCCGCCTGTAGCGGCTCTAATACGCCGCCGATGCCGACACCGCCTGAAAGGTGCACGTTCTTACCAATCTGGGCGCAAGAACCTACGGTCGCCCAGGTGTCTACCATGGTACCTTCGTCGACATAGGCGCCGAGGTTAACGTAAGACGGCATGAGCACTGTGTTCTTGCCGATGAAAGAGCCTTTACGCACCGCGGCAGGAGGTACCACGCGGATCGCTTCCTGCTTGAAACGTGCCTCGTCGTAGTCGGCAAATTTCATCGGTACTTTGTCGAAGAATTTGGTTTCCGCGCCGTCGATCACCTGGTTGTCGAAGATGCGGAAAGAGAGTAATACGGCTTTCTTTAGCCACTGATGTACATGCCATTGGCCGTCGATCTTCTCGGCGACGCGCGCTTCACCTGTGTCTAGCATGGCGATGGCTTTCTCAACGTCGGCGCGAACACTCGGCTCGACCGTGGTAGGGGTGATTTCTGCGCGAGCTTCAAAAGCTGCTTCTATACGTTGGCGTAAAGCCTCCATTAACGTCTCCCAATTATCATAAATTTGTCTGTTGATTAAACTTGGTTTTGCGTATCGAGCGCCTTGACCAGTGCTTCACTGAGCGCTTCTTGTTGTGTCTCGTTCAGTTGCTGTCCATCTTGTGTCTGCAACATAAAGAAATCTTCGGCGCGCTCGCCTATGGTGGTGATCTTCGCCGCTAACAGGGTGATCTCACAACGATAGAAGATATCACCCACCTTGGCCAATAATCCTGGGCTGTCCAGGGCGATCAGCTCCATCATGCTGGTGCCTTGTTTGCGCGCCGGCAGGAAGCTTACCTGGGTCGGTACCCTGAAAGGTTTCATCTTACGCGGCAGCTTCTTAAATTTCGGCAATTTCGCCGTGTCATTGCTTAAGGCTTTCACCAGCGCCTTCTTGATCCCCTGGATGCGGGAGATCTGCGACACCGGGCTGCCATCTTGCTCTAAAATGACGAAAGAATCCAGTGCGTAGCCATCTTTTGAGGTCATGATACTGGCGTCATGGACATTGATGTTCTTGTTATCCAGCACGGCCATTACTGTGGCAAACAGCTTAGGCTTATCCTGACTGTAGACAAACAGCTCGGTACCGCCGCGGGTGGTGTGCTTGGAGATCAACACCAGGGCCTCATCGTGCTTGTGTTTGAGTATCGCCTCGGCGTGCCAGGCCACCTGATTGGGCTGATGGCGCAGGAAGTAGTCGGCCTTGAATCGTTGCCACAGGGTATCGAGACTCTTCTCCTTGATCCCGCGGCGCAGCAGCTCCTTCTTCGCCTTGCCCTGATGCTCGCGCACGCGGGCGCGAATATCCACCGGTTTCTCCTTGCCCCGGGCAAGCACCCTCTGGGTGGAGAAGTAAAGATCTCGCAGCAGCGAGCCCTTCCAGTTGTTCCAGGTTTTCTCGTTGGTGGCGCAGATATCGGCGACCGTGAGGCAGTAGAGGTAACTCAGGTGTACGGCGTCACGCACCCTGTCGGCAAACTCGGCCACCACATCGGGATCCGAAATATCCCGGCGCTGGGCGGTGACCGACATCACCAGGTGGTTTTCCACTAACCAGCTCACCAGGCGACCATCATGCTTGTTGAGGCCATGCAGATCGCAAAAGTCTTGGGCATCGACGGCGCCGAGTTTACTGTGATCGCCGCCGCGTCCCTTGCCGATATCGTGGAAGATGGCCGCAAGCACCAGTAGCCCCTTCTTCGGCAGCTGATTGATCAGTATGGAGCCTAAGGGGAACTCATCCTTCTGCTCAGTCTGTGAGAATCTGTCGATGTTGAGCAGCAGCCTGTGGGTATGCTCGTCGACCGTGTAGGCGTGGAAGAGGTCGAACTGCATCTGCCCCTCGATGTTGCGCCAGGCGGGTAGGTAGGCCGACAGTATGCCGTGACGGTGCATCAAGGAGAGAGAGGCTATGCCCCGAGGGTGACGTAAGATCTCCAGGAACACCTTGCGGCAATCCTCATTATCCATCAAGGGTGTCTGCTGGGCGCGGCGGGCGCGCCTTAGGCTACGCAGGGTAGGGGCGTAGATCCCCTTGATGTTAGAGTTGCGCGCCGTGTGCAGGAAGAGGCGCATGATCTCTACCGGGTCATGGAACAGATCCGCCTGCAGGGATTCGATAAAACTGCCTCGTCGCTGGTAATCTTCGTCTATGGGCTGAATTTCCAGTTCCTTGGTGTGGCCCAGGGTCGCGCGCTTAAAGAGTTGCAATAGCATCTGGTTGAGCTCCATCACCCGGCGCACGGTGCGATAGTAGCGCTTCATCATCTGCTCGACGGCAAGTTGGGTCTCATCCTTGTAGCCGAGCAGCTCCGCCACCTGACGCTGTAGGTCGAACAGCAGACGGTTCTCGTCGCGCCCCGAGATCAGGTGCAGGGCAAAGCGCAGTTGCCACAGATAACCCTGACACTCCAGCAGCTCCTCAAGTTCATCCTGCTCCAGAAAGCCGTGGGCGACCAGCTCTTCGGCGCAGCTGGCGTCGAAGTAGCGCATCGCGACCCAGGTGATGGTCTGAATGTCTCTCAGGCCGCCCGGGCAGGATTTGAGATTGGGCTCGAGATCGAAGGCGCTGGCCTTGGCATGGCGCGCCACCTGTTCATCGCGCTTGGCGACAAAGAAGTCGCTAGCGGGCCAGAAGTCACCTTCGCGCACCTTGTCATACAGGGTATTAAACATCGCCTGGGGGCCGCAGAGTAATCTGGCTTCCAGCAGGTTGGTGGCGATGGTGATGTCGGCCTTGCCCTGAGCTATGGTCTCATCAATTGTTCTGACGCTGTGACCCACCTCGAGGCCCGCATCCCAGAGGAAGGCGATAAACTGACTGAGTTTGGCTTCGTCGCTGGATTCGAGTGAACCTTGGATAAGAAACAGCAGGTCCACATCGGATTGGGGATGCAGTTCCCCCCGGCCATAGCCGCCAACGGCGATTAGTGCCACGGGTGTGGTATCGAGTTGATGGGCTTGCCACTGGGCAATAAGGAGTTCATCGACGAAACGGCAGCGTTGGCTGACCAGGGCGGTCACAGATTCGCCGGCGCTGAAACGTTCTAGGAGTTCTTGATTTTGTTGTTTTAGGGCGTTCTTAGCTGTTAGCGCAGTGTTCATTGCAGTCCTTAACCTCAGAGCGAGCATAGCAGGCCGGATGGCCTGCTATGGGAGTAAACCACAATTTAGCTGCGTGTGCGATTAGTGGTTGATGATGCGGGGGAAGTTTTCTTCTTCGCGCAGGGTAAGGACCTCTACACCCGTCGGCGTGATCAGCAAAGTGTGTTCCCACTGAGCCGAGTTTTTACCGTCAGAGGTGGTCACAGTCCAGTTGTCGTCTTTGTCCAGTACGCTGGTGTGACGACCTGCGTTGATCATCGGCTCTATGGTGAAACACATGCCAGGACGCAGTACTGTCTTATCATTGTTCTTGTAGTGCATTACCTGTGGCTCCTCGTGGAAGCCGGCGCCGATGCCGTGGCCACAGTAGTCGGTGACGATACTGTATTTTTCCAGGCCGGTTTTCTTGCTCTTGATATATTTCTCGATGATGGTGCCGATTTCGCCCAGTTTCATGCCTGGACGCACCTTCTTGATCGCCTCATACAGGCTCTCCTGAGCCACGCGGCACAGGCGCTTGTCTTTGGCGCTGACATCACCGATGAGGAACATCTTAGAGGTGTCGCCATGGTAGCCATCTTTGATCACTGTAATGTCGATATTGATGATGTCGCCATCTTTCAGGGCACGATCGCTTGGGATGCCGTGGCAGATCACTTCGTTGATAGAAGTACAGATAGATTTAGGAAAGCCATGGTAATCCAGCGGGGCCGAAATCGCGCCTTGCTCTTCGGTATATTTCGCACAGATATCATTGAGTTCGTTCGTGGTTACCCCGGCCTTAACATGGGGAGCAATCATCTCTAATACCTCGGCGGCCAGCTTGCCTGCAGCGCGCATTTTTTCGATCTCTTCGGCTGTTTTTATCACTATACTCATTAAGCTTTCTCTGTTGTGTCGGTAGTCGAATTTGGGGCGCCTCAAGGCGCTAAAAATTTGTGTTGGCGCCGATATTATGGTATAAAGCGCGCCGTTATGTTTGACTCTTGCCGATGAGGTTCATTATGACCCCATCTTTGAGCGAATGTGGCGGCCATTATACATGGCTATGACTAAATACTAAATCACACACGTATCGACACGTTCTTCGGGGTGCCTAATTTAGGTCGGAGATATGGGATGCGTGGAGGTCTAACCCCCAATTTTTTAAGGTAAAAAAATGACTACAGTTTCAATGCGCGACATGCTTCAGGCCGGTGTTCACTTCGGTCACCAAACTCGTTACTGGAACCCTAAGATGAAGCCTTTCATCTTCGGCGCTCGTAACGGTGTACACATCATTAACCTAGAGCACACTGTGCCTATGTTCAATGAAGCACTAGCGTTCATCAGCAACGTAGCATCTAAGAAAGGTAAAGTACTTTTCGTTGGTACTAAGCGCGCTGCAAGCGAAGCGATCAAAGAAGCTGCTATTTCTTGTGATCAATACTACGTTGACAACCGTTGGTTGGGCGGCATGCTGACTAACTGGAAAACAGTTCGTCAATCAATCAAGCGTCTAAAAGATCTTGAGAGCCAGTCTGTAGACGGTACTTTCGACAAGCTGACCAAGAAAGAAGCGCTAATGCGTACTCGTGAGCTTGAGAAGCTAGAAAAGTCTCTTGGTGGTATCAAGAACATGGGCGGCCTACCTGACGTTATCTTCGTTATCGGTGCTGACCATGAGCATATCGCTATTAAAGAAGCTAACAACCTAGGTATCCCAGTTGTTGCTGTTGTTGATACTAACTCTTCTCCAGACGGCATCAACTACATCGTTCCTGGTAACGATGACGCTATGCGTGCAATTCGTCTGTATGCTGAGTCAGTAGCAGCGGCTGCTAAAGCAGGTCGTGGTCAAGACCTAGCGGTACAAGCTGAGCAAGACGGTTTCGTAGAAGCTGAATAATAAAGGCGAGATGAATTTCATCGCCCTTATTAACCAAGATAGATAATTGGTGAACAGGGGCCCTAAGGCCCCTGTTTTTTCACATTTGATTTGTAGAGTTACCTATAGAGGATTTAACAATGGCAATTACTGCTGCCCAAGTTAAAGAACTACGCGAGCGTACTGGCGCTGGCATGATGGATTGTAAGAAAGCGCTAACTGAAACCAATGGTGACATTGAGCTAGCGATTGAAAACATGCGTAAGAGCGGTGCTGCAAAGGCTGCTAAGAAAGCAGGTAACATCGCTGCTGAAGGTACTATCCTGATCAAGCAAGGCGAAGGTTTCTCAGTACTTCTAGAAGTTAACTGTCAAACTGACTTCGTTGCTAAAGACTCTAACTTCCTGGCTTTCGCTAACGAAGTTCTGGATGTTGCTGCAGCTGGCAAAGTATCTATTGCCGACCTACAAGCTCAGTTCGAAGAAACTCGTGTTGCGCTAGTTGCTAAAATCGGTGAAAACATCAACGTTCGTCGCGTTGAGTACATCGATGGTGCTAGCCAAGCTTCTTACCGTCACGGCGACCGTATCGGTGTTGTTGTAACTGGTGAAGCTGACGAAGAGACTCTGAAGCACGTTGCTATGCACGTTGCTGCTTCTAAGCCAGAATACGTTAACCCATCAGACGTACCAGCTGAAGTAGTTGAGAAAGAGAAAGCCGTTCAGATCGAAATCGCGATGAACGAAGGCAAGCCTCAAGAGATCGCTGAGAAGATGGTTGCTGGCCGTATGAAGAAGTTCACCGGTGAGGTTTCTCTGACTGGTCAAGCTTTCATCATGGAGCCTAAGAAGACTGTTGGCGAAATCCTTAAAGAGAAAGGCGCTACAGTAACTAACTTCATTCGTCTAGAAGTTGGTGAAGGTATCGAGAAGAAAGAAGAAGATTTTGCCGCTGAAGTAGCAGCGCAAATCGCCGCTTCTAAGGCGTAATCGCCAGTTGTAAGATACCCTAAAAACCGCAGCATTCGCTGCGGTTTTATTATGCCAATTAGATTGCTGCATAGCGCTTTTTTTTCTATATAATTGGCACGTTACCCATCGGCATTTATCAGGATAAACAACTATGAGCACAAATCCAAAACCTGCTTTTCGACGTATTCTTCTCAAACTGAGTGGCGAGGCCCTGATGGGCGAAGAGGGCTTTGGCATCGATCCCAAGGTGCTAGATCGCATGGCACAAGAGATTAAAGAGCTGGTTGAGCTTGGTATTCAGGTAGGTGTTGTGATTGGTGGCGGTAACCTATTCCGTGGTGAAGGCCTGGCACAAGCCGGCATGAACCGTGTGGTGGGCGACCATATGGGCATGTTGGCAACCGTAATGAATGGTCTGGCGATGCGCGATGCGCTGCACAGAGCCTATGTGAATGCCCGCCTGATGTCGGCCATCCCCTTGAAGGGCGTCTGTGACGACTACAACTGGGCCGAAGCGATTAGTCTGCTTAAATCTGGCCGCGTGGTGATCTTCGCCGCCGGTACTGGTAATCCTTTCTGTACCACAGACTCTGCCGCCTGCCTGCGCGGTATCGAGATCGAAGCCGAAGTGGTACTCAAGGGCACTAAGGTAGATGGTGTTTACTCAGATGACCCAGTCAAAAACCCAGAAGCGGTAAAATATGATGAGATGGGTTATGGCGAAGTCCTGGAAAAAGAATTGAAAGTGATGGATCTTGCGGCATTTACCCTTGCAAGAGATCACGATATGCCTATCTTAGTGTTTAATATGAACAAGCCTGGTGCGCTACGACGTGTTATTATGGGCGACCATGAAGGTACGCTTATTAGAAGTAGCCGTAAGACTGCCGAATAAATAACCCGATACGAACGAATTTAAGGATATTTAACGTGATTAACGAAATCAAAGAAGATGCAAAGAGCCGTATGGCGAAGTGTGTTGAAGCGACTAAGAATCAAATGGCTAAAGTACGTACTGGTCGTGCTCACCCAAGTCTGCTTGATTCGATTAAGGTGCCTTACTATGGTACGCCAACTCCTCTTAAGCAGGTAGGTAACGTATCTATTGAAGATTCTCGTACTCTGGCAATCACTGTCTTTGATACCACTATGATTGCAGCGGTTGAGAAGGCGATCATGAGTTCAGATCTGGGTCTAAACCCTATGTCTGCCGGTACGACTATCCGTATTCCGCTACCAGCACTGACCGAAGAGCGTCGTAAGGACCTGATCAAGGTCGTTCGCGCCGAGGCTGAAAACGGTCGTATCGCCGTACGTAACGTACGTCGTGACGCTAACTCTGACGTGAAAGCGCTAGAGAAAGAGAAAGAGTGTACCGAGGATGATGTACGCCGCACTGAAGATGAGATTCAGAAATTTACTGACGCTCACATCAAGCAGATCGATGAGATCTTGACGGCAAAAGAAGCAGAGTTGATGGAAGTCTAATCTCCCTGTTTCGTTACTAGAGTTCGCACGCCGTGTAGGGGTATACTACACGGCGTTTGCTATTTTTAAGGGTTGTAATAGATGTCAATCGAATCTCAATCTGGCTCTGAGTTATCTAATGAAGCACTCGCAGAGCTGGTAAAACAGTCTATTCCCAAGCACGTGGCGATCATCATGGATGGCAACGGGCGCTGGGCACAGGCACAGGGCAAGCCCCGTGTTGTAGGCCATAAGGCCGGTGTAAAGACTGTTCGTCGCGCGGTGAGTATGGCGCGTGAGATGGGGATAGGTTCGTTAACCCTGTTTGCGTTTTCCAGTGAAAACTGGCGCAGACCCGAGAAAGAAGTCAGCCTCTTGATGGAGCTGTTTTTCACCGTTTTACAACGAGAAATAAAACTGCTGGATAAAAACGGGGTAAGGCTCAACATCATAGGGGACATCAGTCGTTTTTCTGCCCGCTTACAAAAGCAGATCGCCGCGGCGATGGAGAAGACGGCCAACAACGATGGTTTGATCCTCAATGTGGCGGCCAACTACGGCGGTCGCTGGGACATAGTGCAGGCGGCGCAAACCTTAGCCAAAAAGGTGGAATCTGGCGAAATGACCAGCAGTCAGTTCACCGAGGAGGCGCTAAGTCAGCATTTAAGCATGCAAAATCAACCGGAAGTTGATTTAATGATTCGCACCGGTGGCGATTTTCGCATTAGTAACTTTGTGTTATGGCAAGCGGCTTACGCAGAGTTAGTGTTTACTGATGTGTTGTGGCCAGATTTTGATGAACAGGCCTTTAAAGATGCGGTAGCCGTATTTGCTACCCGGCAGCGCCGTTTTGGATTGACGGGTTCTCAAATTGAGACTTTGCAGGCTGAGTAATAAATTTAAGAGGGAAAGTTTTGCTAAAACATAGAATAATAACAGCAGTATGGTTGATCCCATTGGTGATGGGAGCCATTTTCTTTTTCCCTGTGGAGTATTTTTCATGGGCTTTGGTGGCTGTGTTTCTGATCGCCGCCAAAGAGTGGGGACGCATCATAGACAAGCGCTGTAATGTGACCCAGTGGAGTTTCACCCTGACCATAGGTATCTTGCTGGTGGCGTTAAACCTCCTGGTGCCCACCGAAGAGGTTTGGTTTAAAGGACAGCTACACCCTGTCTATCTGGCTATCACACTGATTGGCGCCATGTGGTGGGCCATCTCGTTACTCCTGGTACTCAGCTACCCTAAAAGCGCTGCCCTGTGGGGTAAGAGCCACATGCTGAAATCTATGTTTGGTCAATTGACCTTAGTGCCCTGTTTTACCGCCTTGATCGCGTTAAAGGCCCTGAGCACAGCGAGCATGCCATACTATGGCGGCGCCTTAGTGTTCCTGGTGATGCTGACCGTGTGGGCGACCGATTCTGGCGCCTATTTTGCCGGTAAGGCCCTGGGCAAGCACAAGCTGATGCCTAACGTGAGCCCGGCGAAAACCGTCGAGGGGCTACTCGGTGGCCTGGTGACTACCATGGTGGTCGTGGCGGGCGTGATGATGGTCTCGCCAGAGCAGGAGCTGGGGCTCGTGATCGGCGTGACCCTGTTTGTCGCTCTGGTCTCGGCCCTTGGGGATCTATCGGAAAGTATGTTTAAGCGTGTGGCCGACATTAAAGATTCGGGCACCATATTGCCGGGTCATGGCGGGGTGCTTGATCGCATCGATAGCCTGACGGCGGCGCTGCCCATCTTTACCCTAATTTATATCGCATTTTGGATGTAACCATGCAGAAAATGGTGATTCTCGGCGCCACAGGTTCTATCGGCGCCAGTACCCTGAGCGTTATCGAGCAAAATCCTGAGGCCTACAAAGCCTTCGCCTTGGTCGCCCATAAGAGTGTCGATAAGATGCTCGACCTGTGTATCAAGTACAACCCATCGATAGCTCACATGGTCGACCCACAGGCGGCGGCCGAGTTGCAGCGTCGTTTGCCGGCGCACATGGCGATTGCCGTCTCTTCGGGCGAAGATGAGCTGGCGGCCATCGTCGCTCTGCCCGAGGTGGATTGCGTCATGGCGGCCATCGTCGGTGCGGCTGGCCTGCCGGCAACGTTGGCGGCGGTAAAGGCGGGTAAGCGAGTGCTGTTGGCCAACAAAGAGTCGCTGGTGATGTCGGGTCGTCTGTTTATCGATGCGATGCAGGGCTCAAACGCCAAGGTGCTGCCAGTAGACAGTGAGCACAACGCTATCTTCCAGTGTCTGCCTGAGCCTGCCCAGCAAGCCATTGGTGCCTGCGACTTGGCCGGTGCCGGCATCTCTCATATCTTGTTGACCGGATCGGGCGGGCCTTTTCTCACCTCGGATCTCGATAGTCTGGGTCAGATGACGCCGGACCAGGCCTGCAAACATCCTAACTGGTCGATGGGGCGTAAGATCTCGGTCGATTCCGCCAGCATGATGAACAAGGGACTCGAGTATATCGAGGCCCGTTGGCTGTTTAACGCCACCAAAGAGCAACTCAAGGTGGTAGTGCATCCCCAGAGTGTGATCCACTCCATGGTGCAGTATAAGGATGGTAGCGTGTTGGCCCAGATGGGCAACCCAGACATGCGTACCCCCATCGCGCACTGCATGGCCTATCCGCAAAGAATTTCGGCGGGCGTTGAACCTTTAGATTTTTTCAAAGTCGGACAGTTAAGCTTTCTTGAACCCGACTTCAATCGCTTCCCCTGTCTGAAGTTGGCCATAGATGCCTGCGAGCAGGGACAGGAAGCCACTACAGTATTGAACGCGGCCAACGAAGTGTCGGTCGAGGCCTTCCTGGCAGGATCGATACGTTTTACCGATATCGCCCGGGTAAACGAGTATTGCCTGAGTCATGTCGAGCAGCGTAGCTTAGACACCATAGAAGATATTTTGGCGCTGGACGGTCTGGCACGGCGTGCTGCGCAGGAGCGGGTCGCCAAGCTGTAAGGCTCGCGCTAGCTCGTTTTAAGGCTTTCGTCGCTTACGCAAGCAAAGATAACCAGAGATAAGGAGAGGAATGCTAGACTTTTTGTGGAACTTGGGCTCATTCATTATCGCCCTTGGAATTCTCATCACGGCCCATGAATATGGTCACTTCTGGGTGGCCAGACGCTGTGGCGTGAAAGTTGAGCGTTTCTCTATCGGTTTCGGTAAGGCCATCTGGCGCAAGATTGGTGCCGATGGTACCGAGTACGTGGTGGCCATGATCCCCCTTGGCGGCTACGTGAAGATGCTCGACGAACGGGTCGATACCGTTGCCGACGAGCTAAAGCCCCAGGCCTTCAACCGTAAATCTGTCTGGCAGCGCATCGCCATCGTCGGTGCCGGCCCCATGGCCAACTTCGTGTTTGCCATTTTCGCCCTCTACATCATGTACCTTATCGGCGTGCCCTCGATTAAACCTGTGATCGAATCGACACAGTCCGGTTCGCCGGCGGCGGTGATTCAGGTCAAGAAGCCGATGCAGGTGATTGCCGTTGGCGATCGCAGCGTGCGTAACTGGGAAGAGGTGACCTACGCCTTGGTCGGTCACATAGGCGATGATGCCATCGACGTCACCCTGGCGCCTTTGTCGGGCGTGATGGGCGAGGAGCGCACCTATAAGTTAGATACCCGCAAGTGGAAGTTTAATCCTGAGACTGAGTCGCCCATTACTTCTTTGGGCCT
This sequence comes from Shewanella halotolerans, assembly GCF_019457535.1. NCBI lineage: Bacteria > Pseudomonadati > Pseudomonadota > Gammaproteobacteria > Alteromonadales > Shewanellaceae > Shewanella > Shewanella halotolerans. The sequence continues at coordinate 1,487,128 of NZ_CP080417.1, forward strand.
TAATGTCTTTAGGCCAGCCGTCACGCCTAAGCTGGGTTTTGTCGATGAAGGTGGCGCCGCCTATGCCGCGGGTTTGCGCCTAGGTGACACCTTAGTCGCCGTCGATAACACATCTTATGGTGATTGGGATCAGTTTGTCGCCAAGATCAAGGCATCGGCCGATAAGCCGCTCAGCGTGACCATCAGACGCGACGGGGAGCAGCTCAAGTTTAATGTTACTCCCAAGGCGCGCACTATTGACGGCGGTAAGGTCGAGGGCGTGATTGGCGTGGCACCGACCCAGGCGCCTTGGCCCGATGAGATGCGCCTGCAACTGGAATACGGTGTCGGCGAGTCTCTCATGGTCGCCGCCGATAAAACATGGCAACTTGTATCGGTCAGCATTAAGATGATCGGCAAGCTCTTTACCGGTGACGTATCGGTGAAGAACCTGAGCGGCCCTATCTCTATCGCTCAGGGCGCGGGAAACAGCGCCAACTATGGTTTAGTTTACTTTTTGGGATTCCTGGCATTAATCAGCGTGAATTTAGGCATCATTAATTTATTGCCTTTACCCGTGCTTGATGGCGGGCATCTGTTATATTACTTCATCGAAGTGATCACAGGCAGGCCTGTACCGGAAAAGGTGCAGGAAATTGGATTCAGATTTGGGGCAGCCTTGCTGCTAATATTGATGAGTATCGCCCTTTTCAATGATTTTTCCCGACTCTGAGCAAGGACACACACATAATTAGAAGTGCTCTATGAGATTGAATAAAATTTTTGCCTCGATGTTATTAGTCGGTGCGTCTTTATCAGGGAAGGGTTGGGCCGATACATTCCAGCCTTTTGAAGTGACCGACATCCAGGTTAAGGGATTGCAGCGTGTTGCACTGGGTGCGGCGCTGTTGAATATTCCTATCAAGGTGGGAGACAGGGTCGACGAACTGCGTCTGCAGCAGGCGATCAAGAGCCTGTATTCCTCGACCAACTTCGAGCATATCGAGGTGAGCCGCGATGGCAACGTCTTGGTGGTGACGGTCAAAGAAAGGCCTACCATCAGCACTGTGACCTTCGAAGGCAACAAGGACATTAAAGACGAGCAGCTACAAGAGAGTCTCGACGGCAGTGGCGTCAAGGCCGGTGAGTCGCTTGATCGCACCATGCTTAGCGGCATCGAGAAGAGCCTGCAGGATTTCTACTATGGCGTGGGTAAGTATGGCGCCAAGGTGGAGGCTCAGGTGATCAACCTGCCGCGTAACCGTGTCGAGTTGAAGTTTAAGTTTACCGAAGGTTTGGCGGCAGAGATTCGTCAGATCAACGTGGTGGGCAACACTGTCTTTAGCGACGCCGAACTGATCGGCATGCTGGAGCTGAAAGACTATGTGGCCTGGTGGGATCTCTTCGGCGAGCGCCGCTACCAGAAGCAGAAGCTGCAGGCCGATCTTGAAACCATCAAGACCTTCTACCATAACCGTGGTTATATCCGTTTCGAGGTGACCTCGACTCAGGTGGCGATGACCCCTGACCGTAAGGGTCTCTACATCACCATCAACGTCGATGAGGGTGAGCAGTATAAGGTTAAAGAAGTTAACCTGACTGGCGACCTCATGGGCCGCGAAGAGGTGATGCAGGCGATTCTGCCGATCAAGGTAGGCGATACCTATAACGGCGCAGACGTGACCTTTACTGAAGAGATGTATGGCAAGTATTTGGGCCGTTTCGGCTATGCCTACCCTGAGGTGAAGACCTATCCTGAGATCGATGATGAGACCAAAGAGGTCGCCCTCAACGTCAACATCAAGCCGGGTAAGCGCGTCTATGTGCGTAGCATTAACTTTACCGGTAACCAGGTCACTAAAGATGAGGTGATGCGCCGCGAGCTGCGTCAGATGGAAGGCGCCTGGCTGAACTCGGCCCAGGTCGAGCAATCGAAAGCGCGTCTTAACCGCCTGGGTTACTTCGAAACTGTCGATACCCAGACGGTTCAGGTGCCGGGCACAGACGATCTGGTGGACGTCGATTTTACCGTGAAGGAGCAGCCATCAGGCTCGTTCAACGCGGGTGTGGGTTATGGTACCGAGTCGGGCCTGAGCCTGCAGTTTGGTGTGCAGCAGAGCAACTTCCTGGGTACGGGTAACCAGGCGGGGATTAACCTTAACACCAACAAGTACTCGAAGAACGTCAACATCAACTACACAGATCCTTACTTCACCAAAGATGGCGTGAGCCTAGGTGGTAGCATCTACTGGAACGAGTTTGACGCTCAGGAAGCGAACCTCGAACGCTATAAGAACAGTTCTTACGGTATTGCCGTAAACTCTGGCTTCCCGATCAACGAATACAACCGTATCAACGGTGGTATCGGCTATCGCCACAACAGCATCTCGGAGATCTCGGCCTACGAGCAGGCCCTGCGTTTCTACAACATCTATCGTGATGCCAACGACCCTAACGCCGACCTGTCGTTCGATAACTTTGAGCTGACCCTCGGCTGGTATCGCAGTACGCTTAACCGCGGCACCTTCCCAACCGATGGTTCGTCGCAGCGCTTGAGCGGCAAGATGACGGTACCGGGTTCGGATCTGCAGTACTTTAAGACAGATTTCGATACCAGCTTCTACTGGCCAATCAACCGCAGCCACAGCTTCGTACTCCTGACTAAGGCGCGTCTGGGTTATGGTAACGGTTATGGTCAGTACAACGACAACGACCAGATCTTACCTTTCTGGGAGAACTACTACTCAGGTGGTAGCAGCTCGCTGCGTGGCTTTAAGTCTAACTCTGTGGGCCCACGCTCATTCTACCTGTATCGTGGTAGTGAGCCGTGCTCGCCAGATCCAGCAGGGGATACATGTACCTTGCCAGGGGATCCTAACCGTGTCACTGTGAGCGGTGGTCGCTCTATCGGTGGTAACGCCATCGCTACGGCGAGTGTCGAGATGATAGTGCCAACCCCATTCCTGGATGAGGCCTACACTAACTCGGTGCGTACCAGCTTCTTCGTCGATGCGGGTAACGTTTGGGATACCGAGTTCGACTATGACGCCTATCGCTTCCTGCCGGCTGAGCAGTTTGACAAGTTGTCTGACTATTCCGACCCAGGGCGTATCCGCGCGTCGGCGGGGATGAGCGTACAATGGTTGTCGCCAATGGGACCTATGGTATTTAGTCTTGCATGGCCAATCAAAAAATATGAAGATGATGACACAGAGATCTTCTCGTTCAACATTGGTAAAACTTTCTAAAGTAGAACTAATTTAAATAAAAAGTCATCGGCAAGTTTTGCTGATTATAAGGAGTTTATTTTGAATAAGATGTTTAATCGCGCAATGATGGTGTTGGTTTTGTTAGGTGCACCTATCGCGGCACAAGCTGAAAAGATCGCCGTTGTCGATATGCAGGCGGTATTTGAGCAGCTACCACAGCGCGAAGAAGTCAGCAAAACACTGAAAACCGAATTCGGTGATCGTGTGGCTGGCGTACAGAAGATGCAGGAAGAGCTTCGCGGCATGCTAGAGAAGCAGCAACGCGACGCGGCCCTGATGAGCGAAACGCAGAAGACTGAGATGCTGCGCAAGATGGAGTCTCTCAAGGCTGAGCTACAGCTCAAGGGTAAGGCGCTGGACGAAGATATGCGTCGTCGTAACGGTGAAGAGCAAAACAAGCTATTGGTTAAGGTTCAAAAAGCTATCAGTGCTATCGCCGAGAAAGAGAAGTATGACGTAGTGCTACAGCGCGGCGCCGTGATCTACGTGAAGCCGACATCAGACATCAGCAGCAAAGTGGTTGAAGCTCTGAGCAAAGGCTAAGCATTGATGACAAGTTATACCCTAAGTGAGATCGCCGCCCATCTGAATGCCGAGGTCAAGGGTGACGAGACGGTGACTATTCACCGTGTCGCCACGCTGGAGAAGGCTCAGGCGGGGGAGATCTCCTTTCTGGCGAATCCCAAATACCAGAGTCTGTTAGAAGGCACGGCAGCCTCTGCCGTGTTGCTCTCGCCCAAGATGGCCGAACATTACAGTGGCAACGCCATAGTGTTGGCCGACCCCTATGTGGGGTTTGCAAGAGTTGCTCAGCTGCTCGACACCACGCCTAAGGCCGCCGAGGCCATTCACCCCAGTGCGGTTATCGACCCTAGCGCCCAGTTGGGTGAAGGCGTCGCCATAGGTGCCAATGCGGTGATAGGCGCTAATGTTATCTTAGGTGAGAATGTTCAGATAGGTCCCGGCTGTGTGCTTGGCCAGGATGTTATCGTCGGTTCAAACTCCATCCTGTGGGCCAACGTGACCTTATACCATGACGTGCAGCTGGGTACAGATTGTATCGTGCACTCGGGCACAGTGATCGGCTCTGATGGTTTTGGTTATGCCAATGAGCGTGGTCAATGGATCAAGATCCCACAAACTGGTGGGGTGCGTATCGGTAACCGTGTCGAGATCGGTGCCTGCACCAGTATCGACCGCGGCGCCCTGGATCACACAGAGATCCACGATGGTGTTATTATCGACAATCAGGTGCAGCTTGCACACAACGTGGTGGTGGGTGAAAACACCGCGCTGGCCGGTAGTTCTACCTTTGCCGGCAGCTGTACCATAGGCAAATACTGTATCATAGGCGGCAGCAGCGCCGTGGCTGGGCATCTGTCGATTGCCGACGGTACCCATATCTCGGGTGGCACCAATGTGACGAGTGTTATTCGCGAGCCTGGTGTATACTCTTCTGCCACCGTTGCGATGGAAAACAAGTTGTGGCGACGTAATACCGTCAGATTCCGACAACTTGATGAACTGTTCCAACGCGTCAAACAGCTTGAAAAAAACGTTAAATCAGATGATTAACTGCCTGAGGGCAGCTAAGGAAGTTATTGAGTGTCAAATCAATTAAATACGATGGATATCAAAGAGATCCTAAAGTTCCTACCTCACAGGTATCCGTTTTTATTGATCGATAGAGTCCTCGACTTTACGCCAGGTGAAACACTGCATGCGATCAAGAATGTCACCATCAACGAGCCATTCTTCCAGGGCCATTTCCCTGTAGCTCCTGTGATGCCAGGTGTATTGATCCTCGAGGCCATGGCCCAGGCGACCGGTCTGTTAGCGTTTAAAACCATGAGCGATGAGCCATCTAACGATGCCTTATATTATTTTGCCGGTATCGATAACGCTCGCTTCAAGCGTGTGGTCGAGCCAGGCGACCAACTTCATTTCGAAGTTAAGATGATTAAAGAACGCCGCGGGATTGGCGTCTTCACAGGTGAAGCTAAGGTTGATGGCGAACTAGTTTGTTCGGCAGAGATCATGTGTGCCCGCAGAGAGATTGCCAAGTGATTGATAAGTTAGCATTTGTACACCCAGATGCCAAAATCGGTAACAATGTTACCATAGGCCCATGGACCTACATCGGCCCAGATGTCGAGATCGGCGACGACTGTCATCTGAGCTCTCATGTGGTGGTCAAGGGGCCTACGGTTATCGGCAAGGGTAACCGTATTTTTCAGTTCGCCTCAGTAGGGGAAGACTGCCAGGATAAGAAGTATGCTGGCGAGCCAACCCGGCTGATCATCGGCGACAACAATGTGATCCGCGAATCTGTCACCATACATCGCGGTACGGTGCAGGATAACGGTGAGACCCGTATCGGCTCTAACAACCTGTTTATGGCCTATGTGCATATCGCCCACGACTGTGTGGTGGGGAACAATGTGATCATGGCCAACAACGCCTCTATCGCCGGCCACGTCCATGTGGGCGACTGGGCGATCCTAGGCGGCATGACGGGTGTGCATCAGTTTGTGCATATCGGTGCCCATGCCTTTACCGCTGGTTATTCACTGATCTTGCAAGATGTGCCGCCATTTGTGATGGCGTCGGGTCAGCCCGCTATCCCAAGAGGACTGAACAGCGAAGGCATGAAGCGCCGCGGCTTCTCCAAGGAGAGCCAACTGGCGGTGCGCCGCGCCTACAAGACCTTGTATCGCAAGGGCTTGACCATAGAAGAAGCGGTTGCCGCCTTGGGTGAGGATGCCGAGGACGAGCAGGTTAAGCTGCTGATGGACTTTGTGGTCAACTCGAGCCGAGGCATTATTCGTTAATCGGTTTCTTTAATCGGTTTAGCTAATTGGTTTAGTTATCGAAGAAAAGCTCGTGTTCACGGGCTTTTTTATTTTCAGTAAGCAAGTAACAGAAGATGAATCAGAGCAATCAAAAAGTATTCGCCATGGTGGCGGGTGAGCTGTCCGGTGATATTCTCGGTGCCGGCCTGATCAAGGCCTTGAAACAGCAATACCCGGATGCCCGCTTCGTCGGTATCGGCGGCCCGCAGATGGATGCCCTGGGGTTTGAGTCCCTGTTCTCTTTCGAAGAGCTCGCCGTAATGGGGCTGGTCGAGGTGCTATCGCGCCTGCCACGCCTGCTTAAGGTGCGTAAAACGCTGATCGACGAGCTGACCGCCCTAAAGCCAGATTGCTTTATCGGTATCGATGCCCCCGATTTCAACATCGGCCTGGAACTGAAGCTTAAGGCACAGGGGATCAAGACGGTTCACTATGTCAGCCCTTCTGTGTGGGCCTGGCGCCCCAAGCGGATCTTCAAGATCGCCAAGGCGACCAACATGGTGCTGTCGCTACTGCCCTTCGAGAAGGCCTTCTACGATAAGCATAATGTGCCTTGTACCTTCGTCGGTCACACACTCGCGGACGATATTCCGCTGGTGAGCGATAAGCTAAGTGCCCGCGAGACCCTTGGGTTAGATCCCCACGCCGAATACCTCGCCATTTTACCCGGTTCACGGGGCGGCGAACTTAAGCAGCTGGCCGAGCCGTTCGTCCAAGCGGCGGTGAAATTGCGCCAGCGCTACCCGGACCTTAAGTTTGTCACTCCGCTGGTTAATGCCAAGCGCCGGGCCCAGTTTGAACAGGCCCTCAAGACCCATGCGCCGGATCTCGATATACACCTGGTCGAGGGACAGTCTCGCACCGTGATGGCCGCGGCCGACGCTATCTTGTTGGCGTCGGGCACTGCGACCCTGGAAGCCATGCTGGTGAAACGCCCCATGGTGGTGGCCTACCGGGTATCGCCGATCACCTACCGTATCGCCAAGGGAATGATGCAGATATCTCATTACTCCTTGCCTAATTTGCTGGCGGGCAGGGAGATCATCCCTGAGCTGATCCAGGCTGACTGTACACCGGATAAGATAGTCGACGCCGTGTCCAATCAGCTCGATGGCGATCATCAGCCGCTGATGGAGACCTTTATGGATCTGCATCAACAGCTAAGATGCGATGCCAGTGCGCGCGCGGCCCAGGCGGTTATTGAGCTGGTGGAGACAAAATAGTGGCTATTTATAAACAAATTACCGCCGAACAGGTCGAGGCACTCTGCTGCGGTTTCTACGCCGGCGTCGATGAGGTGGGCCGTGGCCCCTTGGTGGGCGATGTGGTGACCGCCGCCGTGGTGCTGGACCCGAACAATCCTATTGAGGGGTTAAATGACTCTAAGAAGCTGTCAGAGAAAAAGCGCGACGCCCTCTATGAGGAGATCCTCGCCAAGGCGCTGGATGTCAGCGTTGGACGCTGTTCACCGCTGGAGATAGATGAGCTCAACATACTGCACGCGACTATGTTGGCGATGCAGCGCGCCGTCGCCGGACTGCGCGCCCGACCAGACAGAGTATTGATCGACGGCAATCGGGTACCGGACTTTACCGATGAGACCCTGGAGGGGCATGCGGTGATCAAGGGCGATGGCCTGATCCCGGCCATCAGCGCCGCCTCTATCGTTGCCAAGGTAGTGCGCGACAGAGAGATGGAAGCCTTGGATGAGCGTTATCCCGAGTATGGCTTCGCCAAGCATAAGGGCTACCCCACCAAGGCCCATTTCGAGGCGCTTGAGGCCCATGGCGTGCTGGCCGAGCACCGCAAGAGTTTCAGGCCGGTCAAGGAGCGCCTGGGCACCTGTTAAACAGTCTGCAGTGGGCGCCAGTGACTGGTGCCCTGTGTGTGACTCTGGTACTCTTTCAAGGCGACTCTTTCACGGGAATAGTTCGCCGCATAAATAATAGAAAATTAGCTAACTAAATCAGAACCTCCTTATGTCAGAACCTCGTTTCGTGCACCTGCGCGTACATAGTGATTTTTCCATGTCTGATGGCCTCGCCAAGGTCAAGCCCATTCTCGCCAAGGCCAGTGAAGATCAGATGGCCGCACTGGCCCTGACCGACAACACCAACCTCTGCGGTCTGGTGAAGTTTTATGGCGGCTGTCACGGTGCGGGGATCAAGCCCATCGTAGGTTGTGACTTCTTCATGCTGGTGCCGGGTTTCGAGGATGAATTCTGCTCCCTGACTGTGCTGGCGATGAACAACGAGGGGTATAAGAATCTGACCCTGCTGATCAGTGATGCCTACCTGCGCGGCCATGTGAAAGACAGGGCGGTGATCGACCAGGCCTGGCTGGAGCGCTACAGCGAAGGGCTGATCCTGCTCTCTGGTGCCAAAGATGGCGACGTGGGCAAGGCGCTGCTCAAGGGTAACCAGGGCCAGGTGGACTCTCTGGTCGCCTTCTATCAGACCCACTTCCCCGACCGTTATTATCTTGAGCTTATCCGCACCGGTCGCCCCGATGAGGAGCGTTATCTGCATATGGCGGTCGAGCTGGCGGGCGAGAAAGACCTGCCCGTGGTCGCCACCAATCAGGTGGTGTTCATACAGCCTGAGCAGTTCGAGGCCCATGAGATCCGCGTGGCCATCTCTGACGGTTTCACCCTGGCCGACCCAAGGCGGCCGCGCCGCTACAGCGAGCAGCAATATTTCCGCAGCCAGGATGAGATGTGCGAGCTGTTTGACGATATCCCAGAGGCGCTGCAAAACAGCGTGGAGATCGCCAAGCGCTGTAACGTCACAGTGAGACTCGGTGAATACTTCCTGCCGAACTTCCCCACCGGCGATCTTTCCATCGAAGATTTTCTGGTCGAGGTCTCCAAGAAGGGCCTGGAGGAGCGTCTCGAGTTCCTCTTTCCCGATGAGGCGGAGCGCGCCGAGCGCCGCGGTGAGTATGACGAGCGTCTCGATGTCGAGCTGACGGTAATTAACAACATGGGATTCCCCGGCTACTTCCTCATCGTGATGGAGTTCATCCAGTGGGGGAAAGACAACGGTATCCCTATCGGTCCCGGCCGTGGTTCGGGGGCGGGTTCTCTGGTGGCCTATGCCCTGAAGATCACCGACCTCGACCCGCTGGAATTTGACCTGCTGTTCGAACGTTTCCTTAACCCAGAACGTGTTTCCATGCCGGACTTCGACGTCGACTTCTGCATGGACAGACGCGACGAGGTGATCGATCACGTGGCCGAACTCTATGGCCGCGACGCCGTGTCACAGATCATCACCTTCGGTACCATGGCGGCTAAGGCCGTGGTACGTGACGTGGGCCGTGTACTGGGTCACCCCTATGGCTTCGTCGACCGCATCTCTAAGATGATCCCGGCCGAACCCGGCATGACCCTGGCCAAGGCGTTCGAGGCCGAACCGGCGCTGCCGGAGGCCTATGATGCCGATGAAGAGGTTAAAGATCTCATCGACATGTGCCGGGTGCTGGAAGGGGTCACACGTAACGCAGGTAAACATGCCGGGGGCGTGGTGATCGCGCCGACGGTGATCACCGATTTTGCGCCGCTCTACTGTGATGCCGAGGGGCACAACCCGGTTACCCAGTTCGATAAGAACGACGTAGAAACCGCCGGTCTGGTGAAGTTCGACTTCCTGGGTCTGAGGACCCTGACCATCATCGACTGGGCGCTGCAGATGATCAATCCGCATCTTGCGAAGCAGGGCAAAGAGCCTGTGCGTATCGAGGCGATCGTCCTGGATGACCCAGCCTCCTTCCGTTTGTTGCAGCGTTATGAAACCACCGCCGTGTTCCAGCTGGAATCACGCGGCATGAAAGATCTGATTAAGCGCCTACAGCCTGACTGCTTCGAAGATATGATCGCACTGGTGGCCCTGTTCCGTCCCGGGCCGCTGCAATCGGGCATGGTAGATAACTTCATCGAGCGTAAGCACGGCCGTGAAGAGGTTTCTTATCCCGACCAGCAATGGCAACACGAGAGCCTCAAGCCGATTCTGGAGCCCACCTACGGCATTATTCTCTACCAGGAACAGGTGATGCAGATCGCCCAGGTGCTGGCGGGCTATACCCTGGGCGGCGCGGACATGCTGCGTCGTGCCATGGGTAAGAAGAAACCCGAGGAGATGGCCAAGCAGCGTAGCGTCTTCAAAGAAGGTGCGGTGAAGAACGGCGTCGACGGCGAGTTGGCGATGAAGATCTTCGACTTAGTGGAAAAGTTCGCCGGTTACGGCTTCAACAAGTCGCACTCGGCCGCCTACGCCCTGGTGTCCTACCAGACCCTCTGGCTCAAGACCCATTTCCCGGCGCAGTTTATGGCGGCGGTGATGTCGGCAGATATGGACAACACGGACAAGATCGTGACCCTGGTGGATGAGTGTGAGCGCATGGGCTTGCCGCTATTGCCGCCGGACGTCAACAAGGGCTTGTTCCGTTTCACCGTGGATGACGACCTCAACATCGTCTATGGCATCGGCGCCATCAAGGGCGTGGGTGAAGGTCCGGTGGAATCGATTCTTAAGGCGCGGGAGGATGGGCCATTCGTGGACCTGTTCGACTTCTGCGCCCGGGTCGATCTCAAGAAGCTTAACCGCAGAGTTATCGAGAAACTGATCTGCGCCGGCGCCCTGGATAACCTGGGGCCGCACCGTGCCGCCATGATGGCGACCCTGCCTGAGGCAATTCGCGCCGCCGATCAGCATGCCAAGGCCGAGGCGATTGGTCAGCACGACATGTTCGGCCTGCTCAATAGCGAGCCTGAAGATAACAAACAGCAGTTTGTGCAATGTACCCCCTGGCCCGATAAGGTGTGGCTCGAGGGCGAGCGAGAGACCTTAGGTCTGTATCTGACCGGTCACCCGATTAACCAATACCTCAAGGAGCTCAAGCACTACACCTCGGGCAGGCTCAAGGATGTGCATCCTACCGAGCGGGGCAAGACCACCAAGGCCGCCGGTCTCGTAGTGGCGACCCGTGTGATGATGACCAAACGCGGCTCCAAGATGGGTCTGGTCACTCTGGATGATAAGAGTGCTCGCCTGGAGGTGATGCTGTTTACCGAGGCCTTTGAGAAATTTGGTGAGCTGCTGGAAAAAGACAGAATCTTGATTGTCGAAGGGGAGGTGAGTTTCGATGACTTCTCCGGCGGCAATCGCATGACGGCCCGCAACATCATCGATATGGGTGAGGCGCGCAGTCACTTCGCCCACGCGGTCGAGGTGGATCTGGACGGCGCCAGTATCACGCCAGAGTGGCTCGGGCAGTTCCAGCAGGCGGTCGAGCCCTGGAAGGCAGGCAGTGTCCCCTTAGTGATCAACTATGCCCAGCCCACCGCCAAGGCCCAGTTCAGGCTGGGGGATGAGTGGCGGGTGAATCCGACCGACGAGCTGATGTTGGCGCTGGAAACGCTGACAGGCTCGGATAAGGTAAGGATCCTCTTCTAGATGGCGCCCGACAGCTTCTGTCCTACTGCCGCACTGACCCAGTTGCTGGCGCGTGTCGCACCTGAGCCTAGCACTAAGTTAGTGCTGGCATACAGTGGCGGTGTCGACTCGGAGGTGCTCGCCTATGGCCTGAGCCGATATGCCAAGCAGCATCCCGAGTTTAATTATCTCTTGGTGCATGTGCATCACGGTCTCAGCGCCAATGCTGATAGCTGGCAGAGCCATTGTGAGCGCCGCGCCCGCGAGTATGGCTTGCCGATCAGCGTAAAGCGGGTGACAGTGGCTAGCGGCGCCCGCATCAGTCTCGAGGCCGCAGCCCGTGAGGCGAGATACGATGCGCTGCGAAGCGAGTTAGCCCCCGGCGATATCCTGCTCACCGCCCACCATCAGGACGATCAGCTCGAGACGCTATTGTTGGCGCTCAAGCGCGGCCTTGGGCCCAAGGGGCTGGCGGCCATGGGAGAGGTGCAGGCCTTTACCTCTGATAACCCACTCCTCAGGCCGCTGCTGACAAGATCCCGCGCCCAGATAGAAGCCTTTGCCAAGGCCGAGGGGCTTAGCCATATCGAGGATGAGAGTAATAAGGACAGTCGTTTCGACCGCAACTTTTTGCGCAACGAGGTGCTGCCGATCCTCACGGCGCGCTGGCCAGCCTTTGCCGCCACCGCCAGTCGCAGCGCTCAATTGTGCGCCGAGCAGCAGGCGCTGATAGACGAGGAGGTGAGTCTTCGTTTACCTGCCATGCTGCTAAGTGTGCCCCATAGCCAGGCGGCCGTGTTGGATCTGAAAGCGTTAGCAGAGCAGCCAGGGCGCTGGCGTCCCCATCTGCTGCGGGGCTTTATCGAGCATCTCGGCTTCCCTTTACCCTCGGCGGCGCAGCTGGGGGATATTTTGGCGCAGCTTGAGGCTAAAGACGACGCTCAGGTGGCGATTCGCATCAAATCTATGGTGCTGAGACGTTTTCAACAGGCCCTCTATCTGGACTCTGCAGAGGTCATTCCTAGACATAACCAAGTGCTGCAAGGCCTGGATGAGGATGTGAGATCCCAAGGCTCGACGTTAAGCTGGCCAATCGACAGCCAAAGCCAGCTTGTGGCGAACTGGAGTCTGACGGGGCTTCGGCTACGTCTAGAAAAGGCAGACGAGATGACGCTTCGTTTTGGCGCCTCTGGTAGCGTGCGCTGTCATCCCCATGGTCGGGACAAGGGGCGGGAGCTTAAGAAGTTGTGGCAAGAGTTTGCCGTGCCGCCTTGGGAGCGAGGGCGTATTCCTCTTATCTTTTCGGGCGAGCAATTAGTTGCGGCTGTGGGACTCTGGGTGGATAAACGCTACCTGGCCGCTGAAGGCGAGGGCGGCTGGCAGTTCAGCCTTGTCGACGTTAATGGCTAACATCTAATACCAATCTTCCAATACCTAACATCTAATACCAATCTTCCAATACCTAACATCTAGGCGGCAGGATGGCGCTATCCTGCCGGGGAATTTTTTATCGCGACTTCTGTAGATCGGCGCATATAAATCGTCGCTAAACCTGTTCTAAATCCCTTTTAATCTCAGCTCAATATGGCTCTCTATTCAGGATGCCACTCTAATCGACGCGGTAGCAGCGACGTCCGGCCGCCTTGGCGCGGTAGAGGGCCTTGTCGGCCCGGAGGTACAGGGTCTCGGCGTCATTGCCAAGCTGCCACTGGGCAAGGCCCATGCTGGTCTGCACCTGAAACTTGGTTAGCAGGCTATCGCCTTCCATCATGGCGAGGATCCGCTCACACAGTACGCTGGCCGCCTGGGTATCGCCTTCGATCAGCAGGGTAAATTCGTCGCCGCCGATACGAAAGGCTTGGTCGCTGTCGCGAATCGCTTGCTCAAGTGTGTGACCGAATTGACTCAGCACCTCATCGCCCACCAGGTGGCCATACTTGTCATTCAGGCTCTTGAAGTTATCGAGATCCAGCACCACTAAGGTGATCGCATCCCCATGGCGCTGGGCGCGGGCCAGTACCTGCTTGAGGCTCTGCTCATAGTAGCGGCGGTTGCCCAGATGGGTGAGTGAGTCATGCATCGCCTGTTTTGCCATCTGCTGGTAGGCGATGGCGTTTACCAAAGGGCTCAGCAGCAGTGACTGCAACTGATACAGCAGCTCTGTCTGTGGCTTGATCAGTGGCGCCGACAGACGATAGGCGATGCTGATGCTCACCCCATCATGGCTAAGGTTTTGTTTTATTAGTAAACCTTGCTCACCGCCCCAGCTTAGCTGATACTCTTTATAGCACAGGGTGATCCCCAGCACTGGCAAGTGTTGTCCCATGAGTTTGCCGTAGCAGGCAAATACCGTCCGTGGATCTAGGCTCTCATGCAGCTGCTGCATGACGGTGACTAGATTAGGCGCACCGTTTGGCGCACCGACTGTATTGTGATGGTGATCTGGCTGATAGCGATATTCGTCAAACGAAAATTCTGTCGCTAAGGCAAAGTCCATAATCTTTACTCCACAATGTAACGGACCCGAGATAGGTTATATAAAGCAAAAAACGTGCCTAATACTAAATGATGGGTTTGTCTATATATGTCATTGAGTTAGTCTGGGGAAGGGGGGGCTTAGTCGGTGACAGTATTTTGACTCGGGCAGCAAACTTGACGCTAGCGATCGCGTCCAGGCACATTTGTGCACACAGTTTTGGGCATACAGTTTTGGGAAGAGCGTATTTGAGGGCAGGCAGAGGAGCGCGCAGCGGTAATGGAACACAGCATACTGATTAAGATCCTGTTGATGTTGATGATGGCCATAGTGGCGATCGCCCTCTTTAGGCGGGCGGGCCTGCCGGCTATCCTGGCCTATCTGATCACCGGGGTGATCAGCGGCCCTTCTGTGTTCAACTGGTTCACTCAGCAGCAGATCCACTCGGTGGCCGAGCTGGGGGTAGTACTGCTGATGTTCTCACTAGGTCTCGAATTCTCGCTGCCTAGACTCTGGGCCATGCGCCGCACCGTATTTGGTCTGGGTAGCGCTCAGGTGTTTGTCACCGCCGTTCTTACCATGTGCATCAGCATGCTGTTGGGGCTTAACCTGAGCGAGTCCATCGTGGTGGGCTCGGCCATCGCTCTCTCTTCTACCGCCATCGTACTCAAGTTGCTCAACGAGCGCGGCTGGCTCAGGCGGCGCCACGGCGAGCTGTCGGTGAGTGTCTTGCTGTTTCAGGATCTGGCCGTGGTGCCTCTGCTGATCCTCATGCCTCTGCTGGCCTCAGATGGTGAGATGCTGAGCTGGCACCAGATCTTGCTCGCCATGGGGGAAGGGGTATTGGCCTTCATCGCCCTGATGGCCGTGGGTAAGTGGGCGCTGCCTAAGGTGTTTGATGAGGTGGCGCGCTCGCGCTCCAACGAGCTGTTTGTCCTCTCCACCCTGGTAGTGGCGCTGGTCACTGGTGCCCTGACCCAGTGGCTGGGACTCTCCATGGCACTGGGCGCCTTTATCGCTGGTATGCTGCTGGGGGAGAGCCAATACAAACGCCAGCTGGAGGCAGATATTCGCCCCTTCAGGGATCTCTTGATGGGGCTCTTCTTCATCTCTATCGGCATGCTGCTCGATTTTAGCCTGGTGATCACCTTCTGGTGGCAGGTACTGCTGCTGGTGGTGGCGGTGATTATCGCCAAAGCCTTGATCGTCTTTGGCCTGCTCAGGGCGGCCAAGGAGTCATTTCGCACCTCTGTGGCTGCCGCCATCAGCCTGGCGCAGGTGGGGGAGTTCAGTTTCGTGGTGCTGGCGTTGGCGGTTAACTATCAGCTGCTGGAGATCACCGTCAGCACTAAGCTGGTGATGGTGGCCGTGCTGTCGATGGCGGTGGCTCCTTGGCTGGTGCGTCACAGCGTGGATATCGCCAGGCGCCTGCACGGGGTCAAGTCGGTTAAGCAGGGGGGTCATGAGACTATTCCCATCCCGGAGCAGAGTAGCGACCTGGTGTTGATTCTGGGTTATGGCCGGGTGGGGCAGACCATAGCCCGTTTCATGAAGACGGAGGCGATCCCCTATCTGGTGCTCGACCGGGATCCCACTAGGGTGAGTGAGGCGCGCCGGGCGGGAGAGCCTGTCTATTTTGGCGATGTGGCCAAGCGGGCGATCCTCAAGCAGGCGCAGATCAAGCAAGCCAAGCTGATCGTGCTCACCTTTACCAGCAGTCATGTGCTCGATGAGGTCTTGCCCCTGTGCCGTCAGCTGGCGCCCGAGGCCAAGATCTTGGTGAGGACCCGCGACGACGAGGGCATGGAGGCGCTGGAGGAGGCGGGGGCCAGTCAGGTGATCCCGGAAACCCTGGAGGGCAGCCTGATGCTGGTGTCTCAGGTGCTCTATCAGTGCGGCGTGCCCCTGACCCGGATCCTCAAGCGCCTCGAGTATGAGCGGCGCAATCATTATCAATATCTGCACGGCTTCTTCTCCGGTGAGGAGACAGACTTTACTTTAGAGCTGCTGCACGCCGTCGCCCTGCCCAAAGGCGCCCAGGTGGTGGGCCAGCCGCTCTCTGCCATTCCCTGGGACAAGCTCAGGGTGGAGCTAAGGGCAGTGCGCCGCAGCGGCGCCGAGGTGGAAAGCCCTGAGCTTGACTGGCTGATCCGTCCCGGGGATATCCTCATCATCCTGGGTAAGCCAAGGCGCATCGAGAAGGCCGAGCATTACCTGCTTCAAGGCTAATCGGATAAGAGAGGGTAAAAGTGCTATGGTAAGACCAGCCCTGTTAATTGTGCTCTCTCCGCTGCTGCTGATGCAGGCGCTGTGGGTCAAGTGGCGCACGCCAAGGCTGCCCGAGCCCGATGGTGAGCGCAGTGGTGAGTTGGGGGAGGGGAAGCCGCTTAGGCTGTTGATTCTAGGGGACTCGGCCGCGGCGGGCGTCGGCGTCTCCCACCAAGATAAGGCCCTGAGCGGTCAGCTCACTCGTCTGCTGGCGCCTCACTACCGACTCAACTGGCATTTACTGGCCAAGTCGGGCATGACTACGGCCCAGACGCTCAAGCTTATCCAGCAGGCACCAAATAGGGTCGATGTCATTCTTATCTCTTTGGGAGTCAACGATCTGCTCTCGCCCATAGACGTGCAGCGCTGGCTCGCCTCGACCGGCGCGTTGATAGGCGGTTTACTTGAGGCTTCACCCGGCGCAAGGGTGCTGCTGACGCCGGTGCCGCCCCTGGGGGACTTTCCGAGATTTACTCAGCCCCTCGCCGGTGTGTTGCGGCGACGGGAGGCGCGCTTCAATCGGGCGCTTGAGCAGTTTTGCCAAGAGGAAGCGGCCTGTCAGCTTCTGCCCCTCATGCTGCCGTTGACGAGCGAAGCCCTGGCCAGCGATGGCTTTCACCCCAGCGCAGCCAGCTATCGTCTGTGGGCGGAATGCGCCAGTCAGGCGATCCTCGCCCGGCACCTTATTGAAGACACCCGTCCAGTCTAGTTAACGCCTTTTGAGAGTCTTTAGCGAATATTGAAGAAGGCCTTGATCTCATCTATTTGACACATGGCATCCTGATAACCCAGGTTGATCAGCGCGCTGCAGTAAGACTGCTCGAACAGCAGATAGGAGACGATACTCGAGTCAGATTGCTGGTTGATGCCGATTAGCCGTAGCAGGGCCTTCACCGCCATCGGCATATCCTGATAGTGCTGGGCGGCGATTAGGCTGAGATCCTCGCTGGGTTTTATCACAAGTGTGTCTATGGTCTTGAGCGACGCCTCATGTCTGCGCTCCTTGGGGATCAGGTTGAGTGTGCTGTTGATCCGCTGCAGACGCTCGAGATCGCTATTTAACGTATCGGAGAAGATGGTATCGAGCAGGTGACCGGCTATGGTCGCCGTCTTGGGGTGATGTTCAAACTCCTTGTGCACCTGCTTATGGGGGCTCTCCAGGTTGATCACCATGATCTTCTCCGCCCCCAGATGAATCGGGCTGCTCAGGGGCGCCAGCTGATGCACTGAGCCATCGCCATAATAGCCGCGATTGAGCTTCACCGAGGGAAACACCAGGGGGATAGCGGCGCTGGCCAGCAGGTGTTCGGTATGCAGATGAGTGCGCTGGCCGCCACGACGGGCGCGGTTCCACTCATCAATCTCCTTGGCGGCCTGGAAGAAGCTCACCGAGCGCGACGAGTTGTAGCAGGAGGTGTCTACGCTCAGGGCATGCAGGGCGCCGTTGGCGATATTGCGGTCGATCCGCTCGAAGTTAATCAGGTTGTTCAGCAGGTTTCTCAGGGGCTGGTTGTCGAACAGGCTACCGGCTTCGGTGTTGATCTTCACATCCTGTAGCCCCATCAGCGCCATCTGCGCCAGGTGGGAGAAGATGCCGCCAAATGAGGAGCGGTAGACCTTGTGGGTGCTAAAGTGGCGCCAGACCCACTCGAGCTTACGTACCCCGAGATGAAAACAAGAGGCATGGGTCGCGATAGAGGTGCCGTTGATGGCGCCGGCAGAGGTGCCGCAAATGATCTTAAAGGGCACGCCGTGGTTACGGGGATAGAACTGCACTATCGCCTTGAGTACCCCGACCTGGTAAGCGGCGCGCGCACCGCCGCCCCCTAACACCAATGCTGTCTTATCTGGCAACTGAGTTCCCTCTGAATGAATTCTATTGTGCCGCGCCTGGCGGCAAGTCTTGTGATTGCGCTGGCCTGGACCAGCCTGTCATTTTTATAGGCTTTACTGCTGCAATACCCCTGCTAGCTTTGCCAAGTTCGTTATGTCCGGCAATTGGAAACGTCCCTTAGTGCCGTCTCGCTTGCAATGGCCAAGGCCGATATTGATTAGAATATGTGAGCCGTGGGCCATGTTCAAGCCGGCGTCCCTGGATGATTTTCTCGCCCCTTCGACGTAGCTTCTAGGGCATTTGGGGATTAACAGGCTGCGATTAGGCCTCAATACGCCATCTCTAGCACAAATAATAGGGTGATGACCTAGATAATAAGTCTATATTGACTCAAGTCTCTGTGGCCGCTTTTGGCGTCTCAATGCCGCTATCTACTTGTAATGTAAATGTTAACTGACAAGTTGTCCCTCGACCATGGGTTTTGGGGCTGTTTGATAATCTCTAAGGTTCGCGTAGACTGGAAATGAGTACATATGAGGGATCAAACATGTTACAGCCACTAAAAATAATAATAGCTGATGATCATCCACTGTTTCGGCAAGCACTCGTAAACACCCTAACCACTCAGTTCGATCAGCCTATGCTGTTTGAGGCGGAAACGGTGACGGCACTGGATGAGATCTTAACCCAGCATCAGGATGCAGACCTGCTCTTATTGGATCTGAATATTCCCAATGCGCATGGATTCAATACCTTAGTCAATATTCGTAACAGCTATCCCCACATAGGGATAGTGGTGATCTCCGGCCAGGAAGATAAAGTCACTGTGGGTAAGGCGATGTCCTTCGGCGCGGCGGGCTTTATTCCCAAGTCCTCGCCGGTCGAGCAGATGGTCAAGGCGATCAATGCCGTGATGGCCGGCCGCCAGTGGATGCCGCCGGGCTGTGAGGACCTTAGTGCGGTGACCCTGGACAGCATGAGTAGCAAGATAGCCAGCCTGTCACCGCGTCAGCACAAGATCTTGATGATGTTTGCCGACGGCCTGCTCAACAAGCAGATCGCCTATGAGTTAGGCTTGTCAGAGGCCACTATCAAGGCCCACGCCAGCGCTATTTTCCTCAAGCTTGGAGTACATACCCGCACCCAGGCGGTGATCGCCATGAGTCAGCTCTATCTGGACAAGACGCCGCTGACCGCCGAGGTGGAAGAGGTCTAGTCGTTTAGGGCTGACAGGTTTCCCATATTTAATAAAGAACGCCCCGCAGCTTAAGTTGCGGGGCGTTTGCTTTTAATCGGTTAGCGGGTCCATAAAGTGGGGGCTCGGCTGGGCCGAATAGTTGTTGTGTAGGCTGTTGGCCAGGGTAGCGCTCATCACGGCGCGCAGGGCGATGGGCTTGATGATCTTACGCAGATAGCCATAACCCAGCTCCTTGGTGCGCTGCACCACCTCCTCGTCTATGGTGGCGGTGATCAGAATCGCCGGAATGGGGCGGCTGGAAAGGGCCTGTAGCTCGGCCATGAGATCCAGGCCGTTTTGATTGTTGTCCAGCTGATAGTCCATCAGCACTATGTCCAGCTTACCGGCAAACTGGCTGACACAGGCCTTAGCCTGCTGCGCGGAGGAGGCGGTATGCACCTGACACTTCCAGCCCTTCAATAGCTCCTCCATGCCCGCCAACACGTTGGGGTCGTCATCGACGCACAGCACCTTGACGCCGTTGAGGGTGAGGATATCCGGCTGGCTGGTCTGCTCCTCCACAAGTTTAGGTTGGGCGACATTCAGGCTCAGGCTGAAGATACTGCCCTGATTGACTTTCGATGACAGGGTAAGCCGATGCTGCATCAGCTCCGCCAGGCCCTGGGCGATATTCAGCCCCAATCCCAGGCCGTTAACGCCCTCATGGCCCGAGTGCTGCAAACGGGTAAACTGCTCGAAGATCACCGCCTGCTTATCGGCGGGGATCCCTGGGCCATCGTCTACCACCTGAATGGCGATGGTGTCGCCGTGGCGGCGACAACCCAGCAATATGCGCCCGCCACCGGCGTAACGAAACGCGTTGCTGATCAGGTTCTGCAGTATGCGTCTGAGCAGCACCTTGTCGCTGCGCACCCAGAGTTTGGTCTTGATACACTTAAACTCAGCCTGTGTGGTGCTGGCCATGGCGCTGAACTCCTCCACCAGGGAGTCGAGCACCTCCTGCAGGGCAAATTCGGTGATCTCGGGTACCACAGTGCCGCCCTCGATGCGCGACACCTCGTTGAGATCCAGCAGCAGCTCGTTGGCCACCTGCAGGGCATTGTCGATATAGCCTATCTGCTGTTTCTGTTTATTGGACAGCTGACCGCCCTGGACGAAGGCAGAGGAGAAGAGGCGCGCCGCCGACAGCGGCTGCAGCAGATCATGGCTACAGGCCTTCAGATACTGACTCTTCTTCTGGTGCGCCTGTTCTACCTTCTGTAGCGCCTCGGCCAGCTCTTCGTTGGACTTGGCCAGCTGCAGGTTGGCCTGTTCGAGCCGCTTGGTGCGCTCAAACACCCTGGCTTCCAAGTCTAAGTTTTTCTCTTTCAGTAGTTTCTCGGCCTCGCGGTACATGCTGATGTCGGAGAAGATCATCACGAAGCCGCCGCCGGGTATGGGGTTGCCCTGGATGCGAATCGTCTTGCCGTCGGGTTGGATGCGCTCGGTGGCGTGGCGGCTCCCCTGGCGCAGGAAGTTGAGGCGCCGCTCCACCTGTTCATCCAGGTTGGGAATATAGCCCTTGCCGAACTTGAGGTTGTACTCGATCAGCTGGCGCACCGGGCAGCCGATGTAGACAAGGTCGTCCGGGTAGTTAAACAGGCTGAGGTATTGCTGATTCCAGGCTACCAGGTTGAGATCTTTGTCGATAACCGATATCCCTTCGCTGGCGTTCTCGATGGCGCTGTGTAGCACGCTGCGGCTGAACTCCTTGCGATGGCTGGAGGCCTCCTCTACCAGCTGAGCCACATCCTCTATGGCGATGTCGCGGCCATGGAGGGCGCAAGAGAGCACCAGGCGCGCCGAGGCCGAGCCCATGACGCTGGCGAGCATGTTTTCGGTAAAGAAGATCAGCGCCTGATTGTGGGCATTCTTGTCTTGAATCGGCTGGGGCTGACAGGAGAAGAAGGAGTAGAAGCCTTGGGCGGCCTTGTCCTTACCCACGAAGCGGGCCACCAGTAGCTCAAGCTCGGTCGGGTTCACATGCTTGGGCACCTCGGGCAGCGCCTTGTCCAGCTCGGGCCGCTCGATGAAGTGACCTATCTGCATCTGCTCGTGCACGCTCTGGCGGGTAAAGGAGGAGACCAGCCAGATGGCCATCACGTTGACAAACAGGCCAACCAGGGTCGACATCGTCGTCATCGAATAACCGCTGCCGGCGAAGGGGTGACCGTAGAGACCCAGCTGCGGCAACAGGTTAAGCACCAGCCAGAGGGCGAAGCCGCTGGAGATCCCAACCAATACGCCGATCAGCGTGACCCGGCGCCAGAGGAAGGCGGCAAACAGCGCCGGGCCTATCTGGGCGATGGCGCCGAAGGCCACCTCACCTAAAGATGCTAGGGTATCGGGCGGGGCGATCAGGAACATGCCATAGCTCATGAAGATCACCAGCAGCACCAGCGCCTTGCGGATGTTAAGCAGGTGCGAGCGGAACTTGTGGAAGTCATTGCTCTGTATGTTGTTGATCTTAAATAGGGTCGGGAAGACGATCTCGTTACTTAGCATGGTACTCAGGGCTATGGTGGAGATGATCACCATGGAGCTGGCCGCCGAGATGGCGCCGAGAAAACTAAACAGCCCCAGCCAGATATCGCCGCTGAAGACGGGCAGAAACAGCACATAGGCGTCACTCTGGAGCGAGTCGCCATAGAGGATATTGCCCGCCTGACCCAGTGGCGTGGCAAAGAAGGCAAACACCAGCACATAGAGGGGGAAGGTCCAGCGGCTCCAGAGCACATGCTTTTGTGATTTGAGCTCGACGATCAGTACCTGGAACTGCCTCGGCAGACAGAGAAATGCCGACATCACGATAATCAACAGGCCAAACAGCGAGATGAAGTTGGGGTAGTTAAACTCCGCCTCTAGGGGCTTGATCTCCGTCGCCTGGCGCCAGATATCCATGGGCGAGTCGAACAGGAAGAAGGAGACGAAGATGCCTATGGTGAGGTAGGCGATAAGCTTTACTAAGGACTCGAAGGCGATGGCCAGCATCATGCCTGGATGGCGCTCGGTCACGTCGATGGCGCGCACCCCGAAGACTATGGTGAAACCGGCGAGGATCAGGCTCACCACCAGGCCCAGCTGCCAGGAGGTGAGCAGGTGATCTTGGCGCAAGATCTCATAGGAGTTAACGATAGCCTTCTGCTGCAGCGCGATATAGGGCAGGGTGCCGAAAAGGGCGACGAAGGTGACTACCACCGCCAGCAAGGGCGACTTACCAAAACGGGCCGCCAGCAGGTCGGCAATCGAGGTGATGTTGAGCTTGAGACAGACGCGGATCACCCTTTGGATAAAGGGCCAGGCGAAGATAAACAGCAAGATAGGCGCGATATAAACCGGCAGATAGGCGAAGGAGTTATTGGCGGCCTGTCCGGCGGTGCCGAGAAAGCCCCAGGAGGTACAGTAGACCCCCAGCGACAGGGAGTAGATGATGGTGTGCTGCCCGGCAAACCACTTGCCGCGGTACTTGTCACCCAGAAATGCCATTAAAAACAGCAGGCCGATATAGCTGATGCTGATGGCAACCAATAGCCAGTTTGGGAACATCTGTCACTTATCCTATCTTTTCAGGAGCTTATCTCGCCATCCCGGCTCACTCCTTTTATTTTGTTATTCAAGCCAACATATCACAGTTAAGGTGAAAGTCGGCATTTACGGCCATCGACTTAAGTATTAGTGCTTACTGCCTAATCCTTGGGTATTGCGCCCTATGGCCTACGACCGCTGCATTACTACCTATTCCCAATTGAGCCAAAGGAGGCATTTCTCCATCTTGGAGGCAACCACAAAAGGGGATAATCAAGATGCTCACATCAACAATAAAAAAACTCACACTCGCAACTTCACTCGGTCTGATGGCCAGTTCTGCCATGGCAGGTTATGACTTTAACGTCGGCGACGACGGCAAGCTGTCTTTCGGCGGCTACCTCAAGGTCGATGCCCGCTATGTTAATGGCGATGTCGCCTATCGCGACTTCTGGATTGGCACCGGCACGCCGCTCGAAGAGAGCGCGTCACAGTTCCGTATCTTCGCCAACGAGTCTCGTTTCAACACCAAGTATGTTCACGGCGACGTGATGGGTTTCATCGAGATGGATTTCCTCGGCGGTGGCGGCAACCAGGTGGTGTCTAACTCGGCCCATCCGCGTCTGCGTCACGCCTTCATCAAGTACAAAGACTTAACCGTGGGCCAGACCTGGACCACCTTCATGAACACCAGCGCCATCCCGGAAACCGCCGACTTCGCCGGTGCCACGGTCGGTCTGGCCTTCGTGCGTCAGGGCCAGATCCGTTACGACATGGGCGGCTTCCAGGTCTCTATCGAGAACCCTGAGAGTGACGGCGGCGATACCGTCAACGACGATCTGCCGGATGTGGTAGCCCGTTATAACTTCAAGGGCGACTGGGGTAACGTCTCCATCTCGGCGCTGGGTCGCAGGCTCAACACCCTGGGCGGCAACAGCGAAACCGCCTTCGGTGGTTCGATTGCCGGTCGCATCAACACCTTCGGCAAAGATGACCTGCGCTTCCAGTTCCACCAAGGGGAAGTGGGCCGCTACGTGGGGCTGGGGGTGACTAAAGATCTTATCGGTGAAGAGGTGGAAACCAGCACCTCTTATCTCGCCGCCTACCGCCACTACTGGACAGATACCCTGCGCAGCACCTTCCTTTATGGCCGCATCGAGACCGACAAGTCCGATGCCGATCGCAGCCAGTGGAGCGTCAACCTGTTCCAGAACCTGACACCGGCACTGGCCGTGGGCATCGAAGTGGGTAACTTCGCCCTGGACGACCAGAAGGTCGACTCTAACTACGCACAGTTCTCAATGCGTTACGCCTTGTAAGTGCTCTTGGGGGAGGGCTTCCTCCCCGCTTTTTTTACCCGTTTAACCCTCGTCCTGGCATCCGTCGGGGCGACTCATCGCCGAAACACCCAGGCAGAGCCGTTTAAAGGAGTAGGGTTGTGAAAGATACCATTTTAACTGTCGATCAGATCTCGCTCGCATTTGGTGGGGTAAAGGCCCTGACCGATGTGAGCTTCGAGGTCGAGCGCGGCGCCGTGTTTTCAATTATCGGTCCCAACGGGGCGGGTAAGACCTCGATGCTCAACAGCATCTCGGGTCGCTACCGTCCGCAGAAGGGGACAATTCATTTCGATAATCAGGATGTCACTCATCTCAGACCCAATGCCCGTGCCGATCTCGGCATAGGCCGTACCTTTCAAAACCTGGCCCTGTTTGGCCACATGTCGGTGCTGGACAACATCATGGTGGGTCGTCACCACCTGATGAAAAACAACTGGCTCACCGGCCCCCTGTACTGGGCCTCACCGGCGCAGAAAGAGGAGCTGGCCCATCGGCGTCAGGTGGAGGAGATCATCGACTTTCTCGACATCTCCCATGTGCGCAAATCCATCGCCGGCACCCTCTCTTACGGCCTGCGCAAGCGGGTCGAGCTGGCCCGTGCCATGGCGCTCAACCCTAAGCTTATTCTGCTCGACGAGCCGATGGCGGGGATGAACCTCGAAGAGAAGGAGGATATGGCCCGCTATATCCTGGATCTCAACGAAGAGTTCGGCATTACCGTGGTGATGATTGAACACGACATGGGGGTGGTGATGGATATCTCTCATGAGGTGATGGTGCTCGATTTCGGTAAGAAACTGATCTCTGGCCTGCCCGAAGCGGTGATGGCCGACGAGCACGTGAGACAGGCCTATCTTGGCCTTGAAGATGACGAGCAATTACAAGAGGTTGGCTAATGACTCAGGTAAATAATGCGTCGACGGCGCGGGCCTTCGACATGGGTTCACTCGATACCTTTCCCAAGATCCTGCGCCACAATGCGGCCAACTGGGGTAAAGAGATTGCCATGCGCGAGAAGGAGTTTGGCATCTGGACCGAATTCAGCTGGCAAGATTATCACAACCGGGTGAAGTGGATGGCGCTGGCCTTCGATCATCTGGGCATTAAATCACACAGCACCATAGCCCTGCTGGGCGAGAACCGTCCCGAGTGGGTCTGGGGCGAAGTGGCGGCCCATGCGCTGGCCTGCTTCTCACTGGGGATTTATCAAGACTCGCTGCACGAAGAGGTGGCCTACCTGCTTAACCGCAGCGAGGCCCAGGTGATCGTCGCCGAAGATGAGGAGCAGTGCGACAAGCTGCTGGAGCTGGGCGACAGCATCCCTTCGGTGAAATATATCGTCTACTGTGACCCTCGCGGCATGCGCAAGTATGACGACCCACGCCTCATCAGCGTCGAGGAGATCTATCGTCTCGGCCAGGAGGTGGATAACACCCAGCCTCGGCACTACGATAACCTTGTGGATGCGGGCAAGGCCGAGAACATCGCCATCTACTGCACCACCTCGGGCACCACCTCTAAGCCCAAGATTGTCTTGTTGCAGGGTAGTAAGTTTATCGATCACTGCTGCTCTTATCTGCGGGCCGATCCCCGCGCGCCGGGGGACAACTATGTCTCTGTACTGCCGCTGCCCTGGATCATGGAGCAGGTCTACGCCGTGGGTCAGGCGCTTATCGCCCGTCAGATCGTCAACTTCGTCGAAGAGCAGGAAACCATGATGGCGGATCTGCGCGAGATAGGCCCTAGCTTCGTCTTGCTGGCCCCAAGGGTGTGGGAAGGGATCCTCGCCGATGTGAAGGCGCGCATGATGGACTCGACCCCGCTCAAGCAGAAGTTATTCGACTTTGCCATGAAGCGCGCCGAGCAGCGACTAGCCGAGGGCAGACGCTCTAAGCTGGCCGACATCATCTTGATGAAGGCGCTGCGCGATCGCCTAGGGTTTTCCTTCTTAAAATCGGCGGCCACAGGCGGCGCGGCCATGGGGCCGGATACCTTCAAGTTCTTCCAGGCGATCGGCGTGCCTCTGCGTCAGCTCTACGGCCAGACAGAGATGTGCGGCGCCTACACCATACACGACGAACATGACGTAGATTACGACACTGTCGGTGTGGCCTTCGATACCGCCGAACTTAAGGTGATCAACACCGACAGCGAAGGGGTGGGCGAGGTGATCGCCAGAACCGTAGGCATGTTCAATGGCTATCTGGGCGATCAGGCGGCCTATGATGAAGATGTCAAAGATGGCTGGATGCACACAGGTGACGCAGGTTATTTCAAGCCCTCGGGCCACCTGGTGGTGATCGACCGCATCAAAGACCTGGCCAAAACCAGCCAGGGCATTCAGTACTCGCCCCAGTATATCGAGAACAAGCTTAAGTTCTCCTCCTTCATCGGTGAGGCGGTGATCTTAGGCAAGGACAAGCCCTATCTGTCGGCCATTCTCTGTATCCGTTTCAGTATCGTCTCCAAGTGGGCCGAGCAGCAGGGACTGGCCTTCACCAACTACACCAACCTGTCGAGCCTGCCCGAGGTGTATCAGCAGCTACAGGCCGAGGTGGAGCGGGTGAACGAGACCCTGCCCGATGCGCAGAAGATCAACAAGTTTATCTTGCTTTACAAGGAGCTGGACGCCGATGACGGCGAGCTGACCCGTACCCGTAAGGTGAGACGTGGGGTGATAGCCGACAAGTATGGCGAGATCATCGAGGCCATCTATGGCGACCAGTCCCATGTGGATATCGACACAGTGATCACCTTCCAGGATGGCACCAAGTCGCGCGTCCAAACTCAAGTCAAGGTGGCGACCGTGATCGCCCCGCGTCAGTCCATCGAGGGCGAGGCGAGTCAAAGGAGAGCATCATGAATTTTGAACTCTTAATTCAATTAATTATCAACGGCCTGATCGTCGGCCTGCTGTATGGCGTGGTGGGCATGTGTTTCGTGCTGGTGTACAAGTCGACCCAGATCGTTAACTTCGCCCAGGGGGAGTTTTTGCTGGTGGGGGCCTGGGTCTGCTGGGCGTTTTTGACCTATTTCCAGCTGCCCTTTTTCGTCGGCTTCCTCTTCACCCTCTGTTTCATGGCGCTGTTTGGTGTGCTGCTGCAGATGATAGTGCTGCGCCCCATGATAGGCGAGCCGATCATCTCGGTGATCATGGTGACCATAGGCCTGTCTATCTTCTTCCAGTCGCTGACCAAGTGGATATTCGGCGTGTCACCCCAGAGCTACCCTCAGGTGTTCGACACTCAGTCCATCGCCATCTTCGGCCTGAACATAGAGCTGGCTTATTTGATGAGTACGGTAATCGCGATATTGATCATGGCGGGCTTCTTCCTCTTCTTTAAGTATTCCAAGCACGGCCTGGCGATGCGCGCTACGGCGTTCGATCAGCAGGTGGCCCAGAGTCTGGGGATCTCGGTCAAGCAGGTGTTTGCCATGAGCTGGGGCATCGCCGCCACCGTCTCGGCCACCGCCGGCGTGGTGATCGGCATGGTTAACGGCGTATCTGATTCGCTCTCCACCATAGGCATCAAGGTGTTCCCCGCGGTGATCCTGGGGGGGCTGGACTCCATCGTCGGGGCCATCATCGGCGGCGTGGTGATAGGTGTGCTGGAAAACGTCGCCGAGTTCTTCGACAGCCAGTGGCTGCATATCGGCAACATGTACAACATCGCCCCCTTCTATGTCTTGCTGGTGATCCTCTGGTTCAAGCCTTACGGCCTGTTCGGCACCCGTGATATCGAGCGAATTTAAGGAGCGCTGCCATGACACAGCTAATTGCGTTTGACCCTATTGCAGTTCAAGGAGTTTTCTATGTCTAGTTTAGCGATGCGCCCGTGCGGGGATTTTCGCACCAGCTATAAAGCTGACAATACGATTTTTGAAACCAAGACCATACGCCTGGTGACCTTTCTGGTGATCGCGCTTGCCTGCGCAGCGCCCCTGGTATTGGACGGCTACTTTCTGACTCTGTTTATTCAGATCTCATACTTAGGTATCGCCGCCCTGGGGCTGAATATCCTGGTGGGCTTTACCGGGCAGATATCCTTAGGCCACGGCGCCTTTTTCGGCTTCGGCGCCTTCGCCTCGGCTTGGCTCAACACCAGCTTTAACATCCCTGTGGTGTTTTGTATTCCGCTGGCGGGCTTTCTCACCATGGGCGTGGGCATGATGTTCGGTATGCCGGCTGCAAGGATCAAGGGGCTCTATTTGGCGATTGCTACTCTGGCGGCTCAGTTCATCATTCAGGACTTCTTCGGCCGCGCCGAATGGTTTACCGGTGGTGCGTCCGGCGCCATGGCGGCGCCCGTCAGCCTGTTCGGTTTCGATTTTGACACAGACATGAGCTTCTATTTTATCGCCCTGTTTGCCCTGGTGTTCATGTATATCTGGGGCTGCAACCTGATGCGTAGCCGCGACGGCCGCGCCTTCGTTGCGGTGCGCGACCACTATCTATCGGCCGAGATCATGGGGGTTAAGCTCAACAAGTATCGCCTCTTGTCCTTCGGCATCTCCTCTTTCTATGCCGGCATAGGTGGCGCCCTGTACGCCCACTACCTGGGGTATGTCTCCTCCGAGGGCTTTACCATCTTAATGTCGATTCAGTTCCTGGCCATGGTGATCATCGGCGGTCTGGGCTCTATCAAGGGCACCCTGATGGGCGTGGTCTTCATGGTGCTGCTGCCCGAGGTGTTAGAGGGCATGGTGGGACTGATGAAGTATACCGACTACGGCAACCTGCCTATGGTCACCGACGGCCTGGCCTACATCAAGGAGATGGCTATCGGCCTGGTGATTATCCTGTTCCTCATCTTCGAACCCGAGGGACTGGCCCATCGCTGGGGACAAATTAAGAACTATTGGAAGTGTTACCCCTTCGCCTATTAAGTCGAGGGCTAATGAAATTGATGTAAAACCGACACAGTTTGAATAGCAATGAGCGTTGATCCTGGCTGTAGCGCTGCGTTAACCGCATTCAATCTATCTGGATCATGTTGAAGGAAGATAACGATGACTAAAAAAATATTACTTAGCACCACGCTTGCTTGTTTCGCCTTCGCCTCGGGCGCTGCCCAGGCCGAAGACACGGTTTTTGTTGGCCACCTGGCCGACATGTCTGGCCCCACGGCCTTCGTGGGTAAGCCATACGCCGACGGTGTGCGTGACGCGCTGGCTTATATCAATGCCCATGGTGGCATCGACGGCACTAAGCTGGAATATGAGACCATAGACTATGCCTACAAAGTGCCTCAGGCGATCGCCTCATACAAGAAGTGGCTGTCGCGCAAGAACATGGTGGCCATGCAGGGTTGGGGCACAGCCGATACCGAGGCGCTGATCTCTTTTGCCGCCAAGGATAAGACGCCTATCTTCTCGGCCTCTTACTCTGGTCATCTGACCGACCCTCAGGGCAAGAACCCGAATACCACTAAGCCGGCGCCATATAACTTCTTCTACGGCGCGTCTTACTCTGACGCCTGTCGCGGCCTGGTGCAGTGGGCCGCCGATGACTGGAAGGCTAAGGGCGGTAAGGGCAAGCCTAAGTTTACCCATATCGGCGCCAACCATCCTTTCCCTAACGCGCCGAAAGAGGCCTGTGCCGAATACGCCACTGAGCTGGGCTTCGATGTGCAGCCATCCGTGGTGATCTCCATGAAGCCGGGTGACTTTAAGGCCCAGTGTTTGAGTCTTAAGAGCTCAGGCACCAACTATGGCTATATCGGCAACCTTGGGGGCTCGGTGCAGTCACTGATCAAGTCTTGCGACACTGTCGGTACCGATATCCAGTTCATGTCTAACATCTGGGGTGGCGATAAGTTGGTATTCAAGGCCGCCGGTGAAGGGGTGAAGAACTATATCTTCCCGACCATGACGCCCTTCTGGACCGACGATGTGCCGGGCATGAAGCTGGTACGCGAGATCTCTAAGATGTCTGACAGCACGGGTAAAGAGGAGCGTCTGCACCACTATATCCGTGGCGTCTGCTCGACCTATTTCATGAAGGAGTCTATGGAGTGGGCCAAGGCACACGGTGGCATTACAGGTGAGAACGTGAAGAAGGGTATGTATGTGCACAAAGACTGGGTGCCTAAGGGCCTAGAGGGGGTCTGCCTGGCCGCTACCTGGACGCCGGAAGATCACCGTGGTATCAACCAGGTCAACATCTACAAGGGTAACTATAACCATGGCGACATTAAGGTCGAGAAGGTTAATCAGGTGACCCTTGAGCGTCGCGTCGACTGGTTAGGCTATTAATCTCTTTTCCATCTGCCGGGTAAGCCCGTCTTGCCCGGCCCGCTTCTTGACCTTGGAGTTGTTATGACACAAGCAGTGCAGTTAAAGCCCGAGACGCCACTTCTCGCAATCAACAATATCGAAGTGGTCTATGACGATGTGATCCAGGTGCTACGCGGCGTGAGCATAGAGGTGCCACAGGGCGAGATAGTGACCCTGCTGGGCCCCAACGGTGCCGGTAAGTCCACCACCCTCAAGGCGATCTCTGGCTTGCTAAAGACAGAAAATGGCGAGGTGTCCCGCGGTGACATCCACTTCATGGGCGAGCGTATCGATGTGAAGAACGCCGATGAGGTGGTGCGCTCTGGCCTGTTTCAGGTAATGGAGGGGCGCCGCATCGTCGAGGATATGACGGTGATCGAAAACCTGAAATTAGGGGCCTATACCCGCCGCGACGGTCAGGTGAATCAGGATATCGAGATGGTATTCAACTACTTCCCGCGCCTCAAGGAGCGCACCGGGCTGGCGGGTTACCTGTCGGGCGGTGAGCAGCAGATGCTGGCCATCGGCCGCGCCCTGATGGCAAGACCTAAGATGATCTGCCTGGATGAGCCCTCCATGGGGCTGTCGCCTCTGCTGGTAAAAGAGGTGTTTGGCATCATAGAGAAGATCAACCGCGAGCAGGGTATTACCATGCTGCTGGTGGAGCAGAATGCCAACTACGCCCTTAAGGCGGCCAACTATGGCTACATCATGGAGTCGGGCAAAATCGTACTCGACGGCACCAAGGCGCAGCTGCTCAACAACGAAGATGTGAAGGAGTTCTATCTGGGGGGCGGCAACGAAACCCGTAAGAGCTTCAAAAACTTAAAGTCGTACAAACGCCGTAAGCGTTGGCTGTAGGGAGGCAATATGGCCGAGTATTTTATACCCGAAGAGAGGCTTGTGCCCGAGCAGCGCGAGCAGCAGCTGATGGCGGCGCTGCCTGAGCAGCTCAGCTACGCCAAGGCAAATTGCCGCTATTACGCCGAGCGACTGGCAGATATTGAGGTGAGCAGCGTCGATAGTCGAGAGGCACTCGCGACTCTGCCCATTACCCGTAAGGCGGATCT
This sequence comes from Shewanella halotolerans, assembly GCF_019457535.1. Lineage (NCBI taxonomy): Bacteria > Pseudomonadati > Pseudomonadota > Gammaproteobacteria > Alteromonadales > Shewanellaceae > Shewanella > Shewanella halotolerans. The sequence goes on from NZ_CP080417.1 coordinate 1,518,686, forward strand.
TATCGCCCTGCAGGCCAAGCAGCCGCCCTTTGCCGGCATGACGCCCAATCGCCCCAGTGGGCGTATCTTTCAGTCACCCGGGCCCATCTATGATCCCGAGTGTGATGGCCATGACTGGTGGCGCATGGGTCAGGCCTTCTTCGCCGCAGGGTTCCGCCCCGGCGACTTGGTGCAGAACTGCCTGGCTTATCATCTGACGCCTGGGGGCTTTATCATGGATTCGGGCGCGAAGGCCTGCGGCTGCACTGTGATCCCGGCAGGGCCTGGGCAGAGCGAGATGCAGCTGGACCTTATCGCCTCGCTTAGGCCAAATGGCTACTGCGGCACCCCATCGTTTCTTAATATCTTGCTGGAGAAGGGCAAGGCCCTGGGTAAGGATACCAGCTCCATCACCAAGGCGCTGGTGTCGGGCGAGGCGTTAACCCCCTCTCTCAAGGCCAGCTTCGAGGCGGCGGATATCGACGTCAAGCAGGCCTATGTCACCGCCGATATTGGCCTCATCGCCTTCGAGAGCGTTTCGGGTGAGGGCCTGGTGGTCGCCGAAGACATCATCGTCGAGATAGTGCGGCCCGGCACCTTAACCCCTGTGCCCGAGGGTGAGGTAGGCGAGGTGGTGGTCACCAGCTTTAACCGCGACTATCCCCTGGTGCGTTTTGCCACCGGAGATCTATCGGCCATTATGCCGGGCACGAGCGCCTGCGGTCGCACCAATGTGCGTATCAAGGGCTGGCTGGGACGCGCGGATCAGACTACTAAGGTGAAGGGGCTGTTTGTCCATCCCGAGCAGGTGGAGCGGATTCGTCGCCGTCATCCCGGTATCGCTAAGGTGCGCTTGGTGGTCACCCGCCAACAGGAAAACGATCTGATGCATCTGCTGTGCGAGGTGGATGAGGCTATGCGGCCACAACTGGATATTGCCGCCGTGCAGGACTCTATTCGCGCCGAGACCCAGCTATCGGGCGAGGTGGCGCTGGTGGCGCCAGGCGCCCTGGCGGATGATGGGGTGGTGATAGAGGATCAGAGGTAGCGCCCTGATGCAGCTTTTAGAGTAAGCGCTAATTCTGAATAATGTTAATGCCCGGCCTTGGATGGGGTTGGGCATTGTTGTTTTTTGGCTTCCTGCTTGTGTGGGGGAGCATCTGTCTAGTTGGGTATTTGGAAAATTTCTGAAGGTCTATCCTTCATCGCAACCTAGTGCCTGCCCGGCGAGTGCTGTACATGGAAGTACGAATGTCGTGATTCAAGGTGATCGCGTTTGGTGGTATTAGAATTGATTAGGTGTTTGAAAATCGTACCTTCATGGCTAGCTAACGCCTGCCCGGCGAGGGCTGTGCAAGCACGCTTTTGGCACGCTGTAAATATGTCCCTATACGCTCCACGGCGGCGTCCATGCCGCCGAGGGCCAAAAGCGTGCTTACACTGTGTATCTAACGTTTCTTCGATTTGGCGGTGTTGGTGTGTTTAGGGCGTGAAAGCTAACTGATTTTTGCCCCATTCCGTGCTAGCACCGATCGTTTATATCAAAACATTACGTGTTATTTGACTTAGTTTTCATAATGAAACTATAGTGCTGACTGTCGAATAATAGTTGGGAGATAATCTTGAAAAATATCGATATGTTCAATCTAACGGTCTCCGAGATATTAGGTCAGTGCTACAAAAATTTTCCTAATGAAACGGACTTTGACTATAGACAGATTGCTCATCAAGTATCCCAATACTATGACAAATCGGACTATCAAGAAAATTGCGTCATGCTTGAGAGTATCTGCCGAGATACTATGAGTTGGCTGTATCAGGCTGACTATCTCTGGACTAGGTTTCCTGTTCACTCTACACGTTCCACCATGAATGCTACTGGGATCAGGCTGTCCCCTAAAGGTCTTGAAGCATTAAGTTCGATGCCTGATTCTTTGACACAGAAGAAGCCTGTTGGAGATATCTTGCAAGGTGGAGTAAAAGAGACGGGGAAGATGGCTGCATTAGAGGCGGTTAAATTCATTCTTAGTGAAGGTGTAAAAATATACAGCCAACCTTGACTTCTACTGAGTTCGGTTAGCTTTTTGAAAGCAATTTATATCCAGAAATGTACCAGTACGATCTTAGCTATGGAGCGGTTCGTGATAAACATAACGTTAAGCCAGCAAAGCCTAGAAAATGAAATTGCTAAAAGTTTAGAGAAAAAAACATATACTTCATTTGCCGACTGCTTATTGTACTCGTTTAAGAAGTGCCTTTCTAATCAAGCGAGTGGTGATGATAGGATTATCAATAATTTGTTGGTTGATGCTGAATGCTCCATTGAAAATAAAACGTCACTTCTATATGGGCACTCTCTGGCTTCCATTGAAGACTTTGAACTTTCTTTGAATCTATCTATAACTATAAAAGTAAAAAGAAATTTTGAAGATGGCGTGTTCGAATATGTACCAGTTTTTAATTGCTTCGATAATCAAATTTTTGAACCAACTTTTGCAAAAAAGCTAAAAAAGCAAATTAACTACACCTATTCAGATCTCCGTGTTCACTTGCCTCGACTAGACGTCAAAAGTAAGCTTTCAATCAACTGCCTTTCTTTGCTTGAGGAAACATTGTCACCTGAAGGTTTGTACCTGTGTGACTACGACTTGTTTGGTTGTGCTCACAATGAAATGACGTTTGTAAACCAAAGTGACGGTAAAAGGTATTTGTGTTCATGCACGAAAGGGTTTCATGAAGAGTTACTTTCTAACCCTAAAAAAGCTTCTAACTATGATAGTTACCACAGTGAACGATTCATGCTTTCAGAGTTAGTAAGCTTGCCTAGATTAAAAGACATTTGTCATTTGTGCGTAATTAAAGAACACGGTGTTGAAGAAAGCATAATTCGATATGGAGAACCTTCTCCATCGTTGCATTACTCCTATGAAGCGTTTGCTGAACGAAAGAAGTACGAATCTGGTTGGAGTTGGATTTGTGATAATCTTGAACAAGCACTTGGCAGACAAAAGTGGGTAAATGAGAACAAAGTTTTCCTATTCACCAAGGATTTAATGACCGAGCAACGTATTCTTCGAGAAACCTCACCAACTTGGCTTGGCAAGCAAAGGCTTGATGTATACCTACCAGAACTACGATTAGCGATAGAGTATCAAGGAAAACAGCACACTGATTCAGTTGAATTTTTTGGTGGCCAAGATGCTTACGAAAAGAACTTGGAACGTGATGCCCGTAAAGCTCGATTGTGTAAAGAAAATGGAGTTAGTTTAATATATGTCTACCACCATGAAAAAGTCACACCAAACCTTATGAAGCGTAAGCTTCAGAAATACCTGAAGAAATAGCCTTGTTTAAAATAGGCTTAAAATTCGAGGTTAAAGATACTTTTTCTAATCTCAAACTAACGTTTTAGTTTATTGGCACTAAAACGTTTTTGTCCAAAAATGATTTGGTGTTTGATCGTCGCGAATACGCGGATACAGAAGTCGCTTAATCGAAGAGACGGATAATCAGGTGTAAACACATTTGTGACCTTCCGAGGCATGGCCAAAAATGTTCTCGACATTGGTGCATCCATGCACTGCACCTGCGGCAGACAATTGATACATCATAAAGCCATGGTTAAGGCTTTATTGCCAATTGGCAATGTGGCTAGATGTTAGAGCGTATTATCCGTCTACGATTCTAATCTCTTAACTCCGATGCAACTAAATCGCTTTGCTCTCGGACTATGGGGGGAGGGGAATCGGGCGATATCAGCGTTGTCGCCAACGCAAGTGTCTCATAAATTGGTTATCTAGAATCTCACTTGTGGCCATCCAGGCTCCATGATTCTGTTTTTTCGACAATCTTGAGGACGATATCGGCCAGCTCTTGCCCTTTTGGTGTCAGTCCATAGTTAACTGTTACCGGGATGGTCGCTTGCTGCTCCCGCCAGATAAACTTTTCAGCCTCCAGTAGCTTTAAACGCGAACTCAGTACCTTGCTGGAGACGAGGGCAAGTTGCTTCTGGATCTGACCAAATCTCATCACTGGGTGTTGACTGAGGAGATAGATAATATGGGCTGTCCATTTGGTTGATATTAAGGACAGATATTTATCGACATTACAGTAATTTTCGGGGGCGGTGGCGTGAACCATTGAGGCTTCCTTAGCTTCTTGGGGTTGGCAGTTTTCTATTTTTAACTATGGCTTCTACTTACCATAAGGTAACTAGTTACTTTTTGGAAGCTAATGGTTAAAGGTAACTGTGTTGGGTATCTTTGCTGCACTGTTAAACTGTATTTCAGGAGATGTAGATGAGAGTCGCCAAGATAATAACGATTGCTTTGGTCTTTTTAGTTTTTAGTGTTGCCGCGGAGTCACCAGTTGAGTACCCCAAGCCACAGTCGCCCAGTGAACTTCATGGGTTGTTTGCACAGTACTTTAAGCACAAGGATCTGCAAGGCTTATCGACGCTTTTCGCTACCGACGCAAAATTCATTCTCGATGATAAGGGGCGGGCCGCCATTGGCAGAAAAGCCATTGTCAGCGAGTTGGAAAAATATCTAGGGGTCAAGGGAGAGATGCAGACCTTGTCAAAGTCGGTTCATATTAATGGCGATATCGCGCTAGTAAGATCTCAATGGAAAATCTCGGGTACAGATTTAAAGGGGACAGCGCTTGAAGTCATGCAATACCAAAATTACGGCTGGGTGTACGTTATAGATAATCCAAATGGATATTAAACCTTTTCAGTCTGTTCACTCTTAATCGTTAAGGTAACCTCTGATACATTGATGATGTTCAATTGGGGCTTAGCTTGGGGTAAGCCTCAATTAGATCAAAATATTGATTAATAATTAGTTTCATGTCATGTAGTCTAGGTTCTGGGAGATGATTAGTTGCTAATTGCAAGGGGATTACTTGTCTGATCTTCATGAGTTCGTCACTTCATGGTGAGTCGGGGAGTTCGGCCTTTACGAGTGAATCAGTTTATTGAGCTTGGTGATAAAAGCTCGATAAAGACTGCTGAAAAAGCCAAAAGAACATGGAATTAGGAAAGGGAAATAGAAAAGGGAATTGGTAAAGGGAGATAGTGTGTCAGTCGATTATTCTAAGTGTACCTTGGATGAGCTGCTTGATGTTAACGACAACATAGATAAAGAACAGTACCCAGATAGGTATCAACAACTCACAGAAGAGATAAAACGTAGGAGAGCCGCTGGCGAGGTTGCCTCCAGCAGGCAGGGGCCACCAGATTGGCTTTATGATGATGAGGACGATGTTTTTATTGAGTTCTCATCCGATGGCCCCAAGGGCTCCAGATACTTGTTTATCTTTTTATTTTTCATGGTTAACCTCGTCGTTTTCGCCTATGTGTTGCCTAAATATCATGTGGCCGATTTGGCAGACGTGCATGAATACTCGACCACTATCGATGCTATCCAGTGCCGTAGTAGCGAGGTTATCGATGAGGAGACGGGGGGGACTTTTTACGACCTGGAAATTACCTCTTTTCAAGATAACTTCTATGCCGTCAATATCGGCGCGAGCAAGTGCCATCGCCTAGCGCAAAGCCTTAAAGTGGGAGAGAAGATCGCAATCTGGCATGAAGCTGGACTGATACTTCAGCTGAAAGCCGCTAATAAGACTCTGCTTTCCTATAAGTATATGAAGCCTAAGGTAGGTCAGTTTCAAACCAGTTATCTAAGATACTTTTGGATTGGCTTGCTTCTCTTTTGGGGCGCACTGTTTAAATCTCTGGTCAATGCCATGGCGCCGGGCACCTTTAAGGCTCGAGACGACGTGCCCGAGGTCAGTCGTTAATATCTAGATTATTTTTGTAGTAGATAATAAAAACGCCCGGCAGTAGCCGGGCGTTTTCTTGTAAGCAGCTTATTTTGAAAGCGGCTAAGTGTCTTACTTGGCAGACTTGATGAAGTCGACGATCTCCTCGAATGGGATCTCTTGCTTCTCGCCGGTACGACGGTTCTTGTATTCGAATACGCCGTTGTCTATGTTGCGCTCGCCAATCACGATGACGTGCGGCAGACCAATCAGCTCCATGTCGGCAAACATCACGCCTGGACGCTCTTTACGGTCGTCGAACAGCACTTCGATGCCGGCATCGCAAAGATCGCTGTAGAGCTTCTCGGCCATATCTTTGATGCGATGTGACTTGTGCATGTTCATCGGCAGGATACCTACCTTGAACGGTGCGATGGCGGCTGGCCAGATGATGCCACGATCGTCGTGGTTCTGCTCGATAGCTGCGGCCACGATACGGCTCACGCCAACACCGTAACAACCCATCAGCAGTGTCTGTGCCTTGCCGTTCTCGTCCAGTACGCTGGCGCCCATGGCTTTTGAGTAGTTGGTGCCCAGCTGGAAGATGTGACCCACTTCGATGCCGCGTAGCAGGCCGATGGTGCCCTTGCCACATGGGCTAGGCTCACCTTCGATAACGTTACGCAGGTCGGCAACCTCTGCCTGTGGCAGATCGCGTTCCCAGTTGATGCCCACATAGTGCTTACCGTCTTGGTTGGCACCGGCGGCAAAGTCGCTCATGACGTTAACGCTGTGATCCACATACACAGGGATGGTCATGCCAACTGGGCCGAGTGAGCCAGGGCCTGCACCCAGTGCATCGCGGATCTCTGCTTCACCGGCCATCTCAAATGGTGCCAGTACGGCATCGAGCTTCTCGACTTTGACTTCGTTCAGCTCATGGTCGCCACGCACGATCACGGCTACCAAAGGTGCCTCTTCGCTGGCGCCCTTAACGATAATGGTCTTGATGGTCTTCTCGATGGCGATACCGTGCTGCTCAACCAACTCTTCGATGGTCTTGGCGTTTGGTGTGTCGATAACGCTCATTTCCATGGTGGCTGCGCCACGAGGCTCGGTAGGCATTGGCGCCTCGGCCTTTTCGATGTTGGCGGCGTAGTCGCTCTCGGTCGAGTAGGCGATCAGGTCTTCACCGCTGTTGGCCAGCACGTGGAATTCGTGTGACATGCTGCCACCGATAGAACCTGTGTCGGCCAATACCGGACGGAAGGCCAGACCCATACGGCCTAAGATGTTGCTGTAGGCGGTGTACATGGCCTGATAGGTATCATCCATGGTCTCCTGATCAAGATGGAAAGAGTAGGCATCTTTCATCAGGAACTCGCGTGAACGCATCACGCCGAAACGGGGACGCACCTCGTCGCGGAACTTGGTCTGGATCTGATACAGGTTCAGCGGAAGCTGCTTGTAAGAGCTAACCTCTTTACGAATGATGTCGGTGATCACCTCTTCGTGGGTTGGGCCCAGTACGAAGTCGCGGTTGTGTCTGTCTTGGAAACGTAGCAGCTCTGGGCCAAATTTGTCCCAGCGGCCGGTTTCAACCCAAAGGTCTGCCGGTTGCACCATGGGCATCAAGATCTCAACAGCACCTGCATTGTTCATCTCTTCGCGAACGATCGCTTCGACTTTGCGCAGCACACGTAAGCCTGACGGCAACCAGCTGTATAGGCCAGAAGCGTTACGACGTATCATGCCGGCGCGCAGCATTAATTGATGACTGACCACCTCAGCGTTTGCTGGGGTCTCTTTTTGTGTTGAAAGCAGGTACTTGCTAACTCGCATTCCCAATATCCAGTTGTGTGATGAAATAGGTCGACATTTTAGCACCCTGACGTTTGATGTCACCTAGTTTGTTGGCCAGTAGCCGCGGGAGATCTGTGTCGGTAAGCAGGCGGCTTCAGACTTCTACTGTTTGCCTTTGTAGCAATGTGTTGACGATTCATACAGGGTCGGGCTAGCGCGGTGCAGTTCTTCTGCCCAAACGAGTGATAAGTCTATAGAAAGGACCGATAATAGCGGTCTCAAGGGGCATGTAACGCGATCAGGTTTATTGTGCGTTATCGCGTGCAGTTCGTGTGCAATTGACCTCACTCATTGCATCCTGTTGGCTATCGCACTATTCACAACATTAGCCAGCTCACCGCTTGCTTCACTGGCCACTTCATTGCTCGGCTCATGAGCAAATTGCCCTGAGATTAAACAGAATTTAACCTGAAGCATAAACAACCCCTAGTGATCAATAGGGATAAATCGCGTAAAGTATTGGGTTTTTCGTAATAAGCTACTGTCAGCTCAAAGGTAAACAGTTACATGGAAGTGATCGCACAGATCTATCCCGACCGTATCGTGGTAAGTCATGGCGAGCAGCAAACGGCCCTGTCGCCGAGTACGCCTTTTACTACCCGACGTTTGCTGGTGGGCAATTTTTCCCCTGCCGAGCAGTGTCTCAAGCAAGGCCTGAATGAGCTGGGTTGCATTGGGCTGTTTAAGCGGCCAAAACTCGTCATCCAACCTATGGCCATGTGTGAGGGCGGCCTGTCTGAGATCGAGGAGCGCTGCCTGATGGAGCTTGGCCTGAGCGCCGGTGCCCGTGATGTCAGGATACAGGTAGCGTGAGCCTCGTCCGGCCAATAGGCGCCGGAAAGAGCTGGCGCTAGTTATCTGTCATTAAGGCCAGTTATTTAGGCCGTTGGTTTAAGCGCAGTTATTTAAGGATAGCCATGAAAGCAAAATTTATTATTGTCATCGGACTGACCTTGGGGGCCTTGTTTGTGGTGCCTAAGCTCGAGACCACCTATCAGAAGGCGACCCTGAGTAACGACAAGGGGGAGACGGTGCAGTGCGAGGTGAATTGGACCGGGCTTGGCTTTGGCGACACCCTGTCGGACAGCAAGTATCAAACCTGTATCGATGACTATATCGACCAGGGCTATGTGATCAGCCGTAACGAGAAGCGGGTAGAGAAGGTGGGTGCCCAGCTGCTGAGCCTCTAAAATCAGCCTTTCAAATTGATGCTAGGCACCAGATACCGGGCAAAAAAATGCCAGCCTATTTAGGGAACAGGCTGGCGAAGGGCTAGCTGGGATCGCTAGTTGCAGTTGATCGCCTCATACAGCTCCTGATACATCATCTCGCGCATCTTGAACTTCTGGATCTTACCGGTCACCGTCATGGGATACTGTTCGACGAACTTGATGTATCTCGGGACCTTAAAGTAGGCAAATTTCTCGGTGAGGAAGTGACGTATCTCCTCCTCGGTGACGCTGGCGCCCGGTTGCACCTTGATCCAGGCGCACACCTCTTCACCATATTTCTCGCTCTTCACGCCGAAGATGGCCGCGTCCTGCACGTCCGGGTGGGTGTAGAGTTTCTCTTCGATCTCTCTTGGGTAGATGTTTTCGCCGCCGCGGATGATCATATCCTTGATGCGGCCGACGATTTTCACATAGCCTTCGCTGTCCATCTCACCCAGGTCGCCCGAGTGGAGCCAGCCGTCGCTGTCTATGGTGGCGGCGGTCTTCTCGGCATCGTTCCAGTAGAACTGCATCACGCAGTAACCGCGGCTGCAGACCTCACCGGGTTGCCCGACGGGGAGCACCTCGCCAAATTCATCGACTATCTTCACCTGAGTGTGGGCCAGGGCGCGGCCGACCGTGGTGACGCGTTTCTCCAGCGACGAGCCTATCTCCGTCATATTGTTGATGGGGCTGCATTCCGTCTGGCCGTAGCCGATCAGCACCTCTTTCATATACATGAGATCTTGCACCCTGCGCATCACTTCTTCGGGGCAGGTGGCGCCTGCCATCACACCGGTGCGCAGCGAGCTGAGATCGAAGCGTTTAAATTCCGGATGCTCCAGCTGGGCGATAAACATGGTAGGTACCCCATGCAGCGCGGTGCAGCGTTCGGCCTCGACGACTTCTAGGGTGGTCAGGGGATCGAAGGAGTCGCTTGGGTAGATGGCCGAGGCGCCCACAGAGATGCAGGAGAGGTTACCCAGCACCATGCCGAAGCAGTGATACAGGGGCACAGGAATACAGAGTCTATCTTCAAGCCCTAAGCGCATCGCCTTGGCGACCAATAGGCCGTTGTTCAAGATGTTGTGATGGCTCAGGGTCGCGCCCTTGGGGCTGCCGGTAGTACCCGAGGTAAACTGGATATTGATGGCATCGAAGGGGGAGAGCTGGGCGGCTGTATCTTTGAGCGCCTTGCGATCGCTCTCGGTGAGCGGACGCTTGAGATGGTTGAAGTTGAGCATGCCGGGCGAGGCTTCGTCGCCCATGCGGATCACAAACTCCAGGCTCGGCAGGTTGGCCGACTCAAGCTGTCCCGGCAGGCATTGCTTCAGCTCCGGGGCCAGCTCGTAGAGCATAGAGAGGTAGTGGCTGGACTTAAATTTCTCGGCGCAGATGATGGCGCGGCATCCCACGTTGTTGAGGGCATATTGTAGCTCCTCGGGGCGATAGGCCGGGTTGATGCACACCATGATGGCGCCAATCTTGGCGGTGGCAAACTGGGTCAGACACCATTCTATGTTGTTGGGTGACCAGATACCGACGCGATCGCCGGGCTTGATGCCGATGGCCAGCAGGCCGGCGGCCAGTTCGTCGATATGGGACTGGTATTCCTGGTAGCTCCAGCGGATCCCTTGATGATGCATGACGATGGCGAGTTGGTCGGGGTGGCTGGCGGCCATCTGATCCAGGTAGTCGCCTATGGTTTGTTCGATCAGTGGCGTGCTGGTGTCGCCGTCAAATTGACTCAGTTGTAGGGGAAGTTGGTTCGCAGTTGCAAATGTCGTTACAGCAGACATAGAGCCTCCGTGCATAGGGTGTGTCGATAGCGGTCTGAAGACACACTACTCAAAGTGTGAGGTTTCTCACAAGCAAAGAATGGCGTTTATAGACTAAAGAACTAAGTTGGTAGCGGGGGATAGATAGAAAGGTGAAAACAGAGTTTTATTCAATAAAAACAATATTAAAAAGGAGGCTGCTGCCTCCTTTTGTCGGTAAGTATCACGGCTATGGCTAGCGGCCGTCTTGGGCGCGGCGGGTCTTAAAATCTGACGCCTCGAGCCACTTTGGCCAGTCGTTATTGTTGGCCAGCTTCTCCAGAATATCGCTGATGAGCGCCAAATCTTGCTCGACACCGCCGAGCGTCCAACTTGGGTCATAATCATCGGCGCCCTGGTGATACTTGTGGGCGATATAGTCAGGGTCTGTGTCTCCCAGGCTCATGAACATCAGGCCGGGGACTCCTTGCTTGGCCAGGGCGAAGTGATCCGAGCGGAACATCAGGCCATTTTGCGGCCGCGGATCGGCCTTGACCCAGCGCCCTTGAGCTTTGGCAGCATTGTCCAGGTAGTTTTCCAGCTCAGAGACTCCTTCACCATAGCGCAGTATGTAATCCACTCCTTTGCCGACATTCATGCCGTCTATGTTGAGGAAGGCGACCAGCTGCTTGGTGGGGACTGGCGGGTTCTCGGCAAAATATTGCGCGCCGATGAGGCCGGTTTCCTCGGCGGTGAAGGCGCTGAACAGCATGGAGCGCGCAGGTGGCTGGGTAGCGCTAAGCTCCTTGAAGTGACGCGCCAGCTGCAGTACCCCGGCCACGCCCGAGGCGTTGTCTACCGCGCCGTTGTAGATGCGGGTCTGATCTTCGTGGACCGTCTTACCCAGGTGATCCCAGTGGGCGTGCATCACCAGCCACTCGTCCGGACGCGTCTTGCCCGGCAGCAGACCTGCAACGTTATAGGAGGTGGCCAGCTCGATATCGTTGTTCACCTCAAGGTTGGCCTTGAGTTTTAGCGATCGCGACTTAAAGCCTGGCTTGGCGGCGGTGAGTTTGAGCTTGTCGTAATCCAGGCCTGCGGCGGCAAAGATCTTTTGCGCTACCTCATGTTGGACCCAGCCCATGACGCCTATGTGTGAGCGGTTCTTCTCCTTGTCTACCAGGGTGTATTTGGTATTGGTGTTGCTGTTTTGCACCACGTTCCAGCCATAGGCGGCGGGAGCGGTTTCATGGATGATAAATACCGCCTTGGCCCCTTGTCTGGCGGCCTCTTCATACTTATAGGTCCAGCGGCCATAGTAGGTCATGGCGTTGCCCTTGAACACCTCTGGGTCTTGGGTGGCAAAGCCTGGGTCATTAACCATGAGGATCACCGTCTTGCCTTTCACATCGATACCGGCGTAGTCGTTCCAGCCGTATTCGGGGGCGTTGATGCCATAGCCGACGAAGACGATTTCGCTGTTATCCAGCTTGATGCTTGGCTGGATCTGCTCGGTGCGGGCGGTAAAGTCGCTGCCATTGTTAAACACCAGCTCGCCTACTTTTAGCTGCATATTCTGATCGGCGGTGATCTTGGCCATGGGCACGCTCTGGCGATAGCTGTCGCCAAAACCTGGTGCTAACCCCATCTTCTTGAAGGCATTCTCAAGATATTCCACCGTGAGGGTCTCGCCCTGTGAGAGGGGGCCGCGGCCCTCAAACTCATCGCTGGCGAGGGTTTTAACATCCTGACGGTAGCTTTGTTGGTCAAAGACGAAGGGGGCGGCACTGGCGGCCGGTAGGAGCAACAGGCCGAGTAAGCCCAAGAGGCGTGGGGTATTCACAGACGACTTCCTTTTGTGATGTTTGTTTTATTATCTGGTGCTCGCTGCCATGGGTAATGGCAAACGATCAATACCAATCAGGGTAAGTAAGTGATCAGAAGTAGCGTAGGAAAAACGGTCGAGAACAAGGCATGATTTTCGATAAGTAGTTATTCTACAATCAAAAATAGTAACGCCGTTATCGGACGTTTTAACAAGTTAGCATGATCAGTTATTTACTACGATTGGTATTATCATCATATGTGCATCAGAAAGGTTGATGCAAGAGGGGAGCTATGGCGGGGCAAAGATCTGTTAAGTTTGTTTGCTTGTTAAAAAAATCTGCTTTAGCTTTAAGCTATTGGTGAATGTAAGTGTGCCATTGTTTGGCGCTATTAATGTTAGTGGATTCAGGGAATGACGATGAAAGTTACTTGGGTTAAGGAAAAGACGATGAAGGTTACAATAATCGTGCTGATGGCAAGTGTCAGCTTAGGAATTATGAGCGGCTGCGCCAGTAATAAATCTCTCGATCAGGCCTTCTACGATGGGGTTAAGAAAAGCGCCGAGTCGCGGCCCAATAACCCGGATAATCGCGTAGAAGATAAGGACTTAGGCGGCGGAGTCGTCAACGTGATTTTCCATGGTACCGGTAAGCTGATCCATGGCAATTAGCTAAGCCGTTATTTCTTATCGCGCCTGTCGCCTATAACGCGGGCCGGATTACCGGCGACGATGGCATAGTCGGGCACATCCTTGGTGACGATACAACCCATGCCGATCACGGCGCAGTCACCTATGGTCACCCCATCGACTATCCCCGCCTGGGCGCCGATCCACACATCTCTGCCTATGACGATTCCCTTAGACTGACTGCTCTGCTGATAGATAGGCGTGTCCGGGTGCATGCCGTGGTTGAAGGCGTAGATGGTGACATTGTTGGCGATGCGGGTCTGATCGCCAATCACTATCTTGCCGCGCCCGCCGTCCAGGGAGCAGCCATGATTGATAGCAACCTCGTTACCCATGACGATTGGGCCGTGCAGAAAGCTGTCGGCGGCGATCATGCAGCGATCACCGATTAGGATATCCCGGCCCGGCTCGGCAAACAGTTTCGCCTGGGGAGCGATAAAGCACTCCTTGCCTATGCTCACAGTTTCGACCGCCATCAGCGCTTGCTGCACCTCATCCTGCCAGGGCTTGGCCCAGACCAGATGTTTGGGCTTTAAGGAGAAGTAGAGCCAGGGCATGTAGGCCAGGCGCTGCTTATGTTGCTCTCGGTAATCCACCTGGTTATCTAATGGGGTTTGCATGATTACTCTGCTTCCCTAAGGGCGTCTGGCTGCACCGGGCGCACGGCATCGACCAAGATGCCTGTCTTGTCCACATGCCAGAGGATGTCGAGATCATACAGGGCGACCTGGTAATGCTTTGGATCTTCCTTGGCCTTCTTGTAGGCTGGGCGTGGATCCTGTGCCAGTACCTCTTCGATGATGGCCGTGAGGTTGGGATACTTCTCATCGGGAAGCTTGTCTAGCTGTCGCTGCACCCCATCGCTAAAGCGCACATCTATCGGCACCGGCGCCTCGTGGGCGATACCACCGATGGCACCCTCGATGGCGTCGGAGAAGGGGATGTAAGGCTTGATATCCAGAATTGGCGTGCCGTCCAGCAGATCCATGGCGGAGATCTCGAGCTCAACCTTGCCCTTACGTTGGTGGATGGCGTGCAGCCTAACCACAGACTGACCTATGCCGTTGGGGCGGAAGGTAGAGCGGGTGGCAAATACCCCCAGTTTCTCGTTGCCGCCCAGGCGCGGTGGTCTGACCGTGGTCTTCCAGCCTTGGCTTAGATTTTCATGGAAGGTAAACAGCAGCCAGATGTGCGAGTACTGAGACAGGCCGCGCACGGTATCGATATGATTATAGGGAGGCTGCAGCTCGACGAAGCCGCGGGCGGCGGTGACCAGCCCCGGCTGTCTGGGAATACCAAATTTCTGCTTATAGGGGGTACGGCAGATAGCCACCGCCTCAATTTCACGCTTGAGTGTCATGGTAAAGACTTATGTTCACGCTATTGCGCAGGGCGCTAAAACTAGTTTTCTGTGGTGGGTAACAATATGGCCTGACCGACGCACAGGGCTTGGCTAACACAGGCCTTGCTCGGCTCCTCGATGAGGGCGCAGCGCTTGATGATCAGCCCGTTGGCGCCTTTATCTGCGGCGGCGCGGCGGGCCATGGTGCGGGCCTCGCTGATCGATGCTGGCACATCCTGGGCGCGCTCCTGACAAGATTCACCCTCGACCATCCCCTTGAGCTCATAAGGACCCTTGGGCTGAGTCTCTTGAAACAGCTGGACCTCACCGGCCTTGAAGTAGTCGTCGATGGCCTGACCATCTAAATTGCTGTTGAAGGTGTATTCGCCGGCGCAGCCACCGAGTAGCAGGGCAGAGAGCAGCAGGACAGACTTAGGAGCCATTTTCAGAGCAGTGGTCAGGTCGGAATTAGTCATGATTTGGGCCTGTATTAGGAAGAGAGCTCAAAACTGGCCAATAACCGGCCAGTTTTGAGTCGTTTAGAAGCAAAAGTCTAACGCTTTAGGTACTTTTGATAAAGTTGTTGTTGGCGATTATTGAGATCTATTTGGCGACCGTCGATAAACACAGCATCTATCTTGCTCGTGGCGGGATCGAGAATGTCGCCCTTGGAGAGCACCAGGTTGGCGCGGTAGCCCACGGCGATGGCGCCCATGTCTTCCACGCCTAAGATCTTGGCCGCATCCAGGGTGATGCTCTTAAGTGCCTCTTCCTTACTCAGGCCATAGGCCGCCGCCTGACCGGCCGCAAAGGGCAGGTTACGGGCGTTCCAGTCACCGCTAAAGCCGATGGCGAAGGGCACGCCCGCCTGTTTCAGCAGGGCTGGGATTTTAAAGCTCATCTCCACCGGCTCATCCTTGCGCATTGGCAGGCTGAGGGTACGGTTGTAGATCACCGAGGCGCCGATCTCGCCCAGTTGATCTGCCAGGCGCCAGGCGTCATAGCCGCCGACAAACACCAGCTTGAAGCCGTAGGGGCGGGTCATGGCGATTGCGCGCTCTATCTCTTCGCTGCGATTGGCGTGGATAAACAGGCTCGCCTTGCCCTGATACAGGGGCAGCGCCGCCTGCCAGCGGTTATCCAGCTTCTGCACAGTTCCAGCCTTGTCCGCCAGATAGTAGCGGTAGCCATCTTCGAGCTGCTCGGCTAATCGGGTCATCTGTTCATCCAGCGCCTTGAGCTGCTTGGCGGCAACCTCTTTATCTTTGGAGAGATAACGAATGGCGGGCCAGTAGAGATGGAACTGGGGCGCGGTACTTACCAGGGCATCTTCTATCGTCCAGCTGTCGAGGGAGACCAGAGAGGACTGGCCGGCCAGGGCATCGCCCTGGGGCACCACCTGGGCATGGGTGATACCGTTGACCCTGATGGTTGGGATCAGCTCTGAGTCGGGATTGAAGGCGCTGACGGCCAGTAGCTGCGGGTTGCTGTCACCCACCTCGAAGGCGTCGTTGCTGGCGCGCATCATCTCCACCTCGACGATGCCGATAGAGGTGTCTAGCGCGATAAGCCCAGGGTAGAGATCTTGCCCGCTGGCATCGATCACCTTGGCACCCTCTTGTGAGAGCTGTTGACCTATGGCGACTATCTTGCCCTTGTCGAACAAAACGTCGGTGGCATCGAGCACGCCGTTAAGGGCGGTGTGCACGCGGGCGTTGTGGATCAATATCGGTTGACTCTGGGCGCTGGCGGGCACCATGTCGTGGGCAAGCGCGGCACAGGAGAAGAGGCCTAGGCTAAGGGCAAAGAGTGTCTGCTTCATTAGAATGCCTCCATGAATGCGTGGTTGTGGGCGCTAGATTGCTGGGCGCTGTTTTGGTTCATGGCTTTATGCTCGCTAAGGGCTTTATGCTCGCTCATGGCTGTGCCCCAGGCGTTGTAATGGGTGTCGCAGTGCCACTGGGGCTCGCTCTTCTCTTCTGGTGTCTCGCCGGGGACCTCGGGTTTATCCCGGGTCAACACCGCCTGGATCAGTGCGGCGCGCTCCTGCTCCACCTCATGTTGCGCCTGTTTATCCTGCTGGCGGTCGAAGTAGCGACGACCGCCCACCCAGGTGTTCTCCACCTTGGCATAGACGGAGAGGGGAGAGTCGCTCCAGAGCACCAGGTCGGCCTGCTTGCCTTCTTCCAATGAGCCAGTCAGCTGGTCGATCCCCAGCTGTTTGGCCGGGTTGATGGTGACCATGTTCCAGGCGTCAGTTGGCGACATATCGCAATACATCATGGATTTTGCCGCCTCCTGGTTGAGGCGTCTCTGCATCTCATAGTCGTCCGAGTTGATGCTGGTGAGCACCCCCTTGTTGTGCATCAGGCAAGTGTTCTGCGGTATGGCGTCATAGACCTCGAACTTGTAGGCCCACCAGTCGGAGAAGGTGGAGGCGTAGGTGCCATGCTTGGCCATCTCCTCGGCCACCTTGTAGCCCTCCAGGATATGGGTGAAGGTGCCAACCTTAAATTTGTAGGCCTCGGCGAGGCGCAGGAACATCAAGATCTCAGATTGCACATATGAGTGAATGTGTACCTGACGATCGCCACGTAGCACCTCGGCCACCGCCTCGAGGCGATAGTTTGGCTTAGGCGCTACCTGCTTGCGTTGCTGACTGCTGCGTAGGCGATCATAGTCGGCCAGGGCCTTCTCGTAGGCGAGCGCCTCGTTGAAGGCTTCCTCAAACAGCGACTTCACCCCGATGCGGCTCTGGGGGAAGCGACGATTGTAGTTGTCGCCCCAGTTGGCCTGCTTGACGTTTTCACCCAGGGCAAACTTGATGCTGGCGGGGGCCTGCTTGAGTTTCATCGCCTCGGCGCTCTCGCCCCAGCGCATCTGGATCACCTGGGCCTGTCCGCCTATGGGGTTGGCGCTGCCGTGGAGGAGCTGCGCCGTGGTCACCCCGCCCGCCAGCGCGCGGTAGATGGCGATATCGTCTGGATTGATCACATCGCCGATACGCACCTCGGCGGTGACTGCGTCGGTATCTTCATTGGTACCGCCGTTAAGGGCGATGTGGGAGTGCTCGTCGATAATACCTGCGCTCAGGTGTTTACCCGTGGCATCCAGGGTTTGGTAGCCAGATGGCGTCTTGAGGGATTGGCCTATCTTCTCGATACGACCATCGCGGATAAGCAGATCATAGCCTTCCAGCACCCCTTGCTCGTTCGAGGTCCACAGGGTGGCGTTTTTGATATGCAGGCGCTCAGCCTTGGGCTGCGCCGTTAGGCCGTAGGCGGTGTTGGGCTTGGTCAGCTTAGAGACGAGTTCGGGCGCAGGTGACTCGGTTGCTTTCTGTTCACCACTCTCACCTCTCTCATCACTTTCACCACTGCCATCAATGGCGTCTTTAGCCATCACCACACCAGCTATGGGATGTTGGCGATTGCCCTTGTCGAGCATACGACCATGAATACCCTGGGCGTCGAACCAGAGGGTGAAACGGCTGATGCCAGGATATCCCGCCTCGCCGAGATCGGCGTTGAAGGTGAGACGTTCTTTGGCATATTTAAGATCGCTGAGTTTGATCTCCTGCTCGCCGCTGGCCAGGGTGCCGCTCAGTTTGTCGTCATCGACCAAGTCCAGATCTAGGGTGAGTTCGCCCAGGGTCAGCTGATAGCCCTGGCTTAGCCAGTGTCTGTCGCGGGGTACCTTTTGGGTCTCGCTGCCCTGCAGCCAGACGCTGACTATCTTGCCTTGGGTAAAGATGTCGCCATCTGTGACCACAAGATCCGCCATGAAGCCGGGTTTCAGCTTGCCGCTGAAGGCCGAGATGCCGGCGATTTCTGCCGCCTCTGTGGTGAGCGCTGCCAATGCGGTTTCTTGGCTCAGCCCCTGCTTGACTGCCTGTCTGAGTCTAGGCCAGAAGGCGTCGGTTTTGATACCATGTTGGGTAAAGGCAAAGGGAATACCGGCGCTTTCCAGTGCATGAGGGTTACTCGGCGCGCGTTCCCAGTGGCGCAGATGAGCCAGGCTTATCTCTCTCTCTTTATCGCCATCTTTAATATTGGGCGCCGCGGGAAAATTGAGCGGCGCAATTATGCTAAAGCCGCTGGCTTTCACCTCATCGAGTCGCGCATATTCTCGGCCACTGCCGACTAGAGTCGCCGGCAATTTAAACTCGTTTAATAAGTGAGCGGCGCGCAGCAAGTTATTTAAATTCTTGGTTTCAAATACCGTAGGGCTCTTGCTTATATCGCCCAGGCGTTCGAGCGCGATATTAAACTCTATGTTCTTCTCTTGGGTAGCCGAGTCCGCTTTATCGATATTGGCCTGATACCAGTTGGCATCGGCCAGAGTTTGTCGAATAAGGGCGATGCTACCCATCAAGGAGTTGGGATAATCCTGAATCGAACTGCCTTTATCGAAGGCGAGCAGGTGGCTGGATTTTGCGCGATAAATAATGTCATTGGCTTTTAACGGCGCCAGCGAGACTGTCGCCGCCCGGCCTCTGAATATCCCATCCAACATGCCGGTTTGTACGCTGGTAAATCCATTATCTATCCATTGCTTCGCCGCTTCCTGGTCGGGATAAATATAGTTAAACCACTCTTTCTCTGCATGCACGGCACCATTATCGGCGTTGCCACCGATACGCTTAATTTCATATACCGGGCGAGCCACTTTCTGCTGGTCATATTTAAAGTCGATACCGTAATTGGTGTAGGGATCGATAAAGCCGGGGTATATCAACTTACCCGTCATGTCGATAACATAGGCATCCTCGGGTATTTTGTCGTTGGGAATAATGGCTTTAATTTTATTATCTTCAATTAACAGTGTGGCATCCTGCTTGGTTTCGCCGGGGGCGATTATCAGGGTGGCGTGGGACAGCGCCGTTAGTTTTGGCGTGTTATCAGTTAATTGAGAATTCGCTATCGCGGACGGACTCGCCAAGAGACAGGCCGCCAGACTCGCGCTCACAGAGAGAAAATGGATTCGCATAGAGTTTAATTATTATTGGCTGGGATCAAAAGTAGCCCAAGATTATCCCATATCATGAACAGTTTCCAAGGGCGGAACTGTATCGGTTTATGTCAAACCATAGGGCAGGTGTTATCCGAAAGGATAGGCTATTGATTGGCTAACTTTGACGGGAATAGTAGCAAGGAATAATGGCCGGAAGAATGACCTAAATGAATGACCTAAATAAGGATAGATAAAATACTCTAGACATGGCCAAGGTAAATGAGCGACATAAAGGGCAAAATGCGCTTAATCACAAATAGAGAGTAGAAATAAAAAAGCCAACCTGAGGTTGGCTTTTGCTTGCGACGCCCTAAGTGGGGCGCTTAGGCTTAGATAAGGAAGTCTTCGAGTGAACGACCCTTATCTAATTCATTCTTAAATACGGTTGGTGTGCGACCCTGACCCGTCCAAGTGATCGTTTCGCCATTCACTTCAATTTTATATTTTGGTGGGCGTGGAGCACGTTTTTTAGGAGCTGGCTTAGCAGCCACTGTACCTAAATCGTCAATTGATAAACCAACAGCTTCCATTTGTTGGCGAATCTCTTCTATCTTTGCATTGCGCTCGGCCATAACCGCGCTTTCTTCTTCTGCTTGCTTCTCTTTCTCAGTGATGATTTTTTCAAGCTTAACCGCTACATCTTTTAAATCTTCTACCGACAATTCTTTAACAGCAGCTTTAAAGCGACGACCATGCGTCAATATATCTAGAAATTCGCTCATATTTATTATGTCCTGCTTAAAAATAAAATAGTAAATAGGATTACAGGGCTAATAATAGAAACTAAAAAAGGTTTTATCAAACGAATTAAATGAATATTTGACGCTTTAATGTAAATTTTATTTCAGCTTTTCTATTTTCGCCCCTTTTTGCCCCTTTACTTCCCCCTAAACACCCTGTTTTTGATCTGATACAAAGTTGCTGATGACTTCCTGTTGACGTTAACGTCAACAGCACGTAAAGTGGCATAAGTTGGTGATAGTTTCGCTATGCACTATTTGTTATCCAGAATAAAGACGTAAGAAGGAAGCCTTATGAAAGTATTGGTGCCAGTTAAACGCGTCGTCGATGCTAATGTGAAGGTCAGGGTTAACGCTGACAATACAAATGTCGATACCGCAAATCTGAAGATGGCCATTAACCCATTTTGTGAGATTGCTGTAGAAGAAGCGGTACGTTTGAAAGAAGCAGGTATTGCGACCGAGATTGTGGTAGCAACCATAGGGCCTAAGGCGTCGCAAGAGCAGCTACGCACGGCGATGGCGCTGGGCGCCGACCGCGGTATCCATGTGGAAACCGACGAAGAGCTTGCGCCGCTTTCTATTGCAAAGATCCTTAATGCGATTCAAGCCAATGAACAGGCTCAGCTGATCATGCTGGGTAAGCAATCAATCGATGGCGACAACAACCAGACAGGTCAGATGCTGGCGGCGTTGGCTGGACTGCCTCAGGCTACCTTTGCTTCTGAGGTGAAGGTTGAAGGCGAACAGCTAGTCGTGACCCGTGAAATCGACGGCGGCCTGCAGACCCTTAAGATGCCACTGCCTGCGATTGTCACCACAGACCTACGTCTGAACGAACCTCGCTATGCCAAATTACCTAACATCATGAAGGCGAAACGTAAGCCGCTCGATACCGTGACGGTAGACAGCCTGGGCGTGACCCTGAAGCAGCACCAGAAGGTGCTCAAGGTGACACCGCCTGCCGAGCGTCAAGCGGGTATTATGGTGGCTTCTGTCGAGGAGCTGGTGGAAAAGCTAAAGAATGAAGCGAAGGTGATCTAAATGGCGATTCTAGTAATAGCAGAACATGATAATGCGACTTTAAAACTCGATACCGCCAAGGTAGTGGCTTGTGCTCAGGCGATCGGTAGCGAAGTCGATGTGATGGTGGCCGGTCACAACTGTGGCGCCGCAGTCGAGAGCGCCAAGCAGCTTGCCGGTGTGCGTCAGGTATTGGTGGCCGATAGCGGCGTTTATGCCAATGCCATCGCCGAAAACCTGTCACAGCTGATCGTCTCAGTGGCCAGCGAGTATCAACACATCCTGGCTGCGGCTTCAAGCGTCGGTAAAGATGTGCTGCCTCGTGTGGCGGCGCTTCTGGATGTGGCGCAGATCTCTGAAGTGGTCGAAGTGGTGAGCGAAGATACTTTCGTGCGTCCTATCTATGCCGGTAGCGCCATGGCGACGGTGCAGAGCCTGGATGCCATCAAGGTGATGACGGTTCGTGCCAGTGCCTTCGATGCGGTAGGTCAGGATGGTAGCGCCTCGGTGCAGACTCTGGACAGCGAATACAGCGGCGAAGTTGAGTTTGTGACTCAGACCCTGTCTGTGTCAGAGCGTCCCGATCTTGGTGCCGCCTCTGTGGTGGTTTCAGGCGGCCGGGCCATGGGCAGCGCCGAGAACTTCGCGATTCTCGAGCAGTTGGCCGATAAGCTGGGCGGGGCACTGGGTGCATCGCGCGCCGCGGTCGACGCAGGTTACGTGCCAAACGATCTACAGGTGGGTCAGACGGGTAAGATTGTCGCGCCGGATCTCTATATCGCCGTGGGTATTTCGGGTGCCATCCAGCACCTTGCGGGGATGAAAGATTCTAAGGTGATCGTGGCGATCAACAAAGATCCTGAGGCGCCTATCTTCCAGGTGGCCGACTATGGTCTGGAAGCGGATCTGTTCGAGGCAGTGCCTAAGCTACTCGAACTTCTTTAATAAAATGTAAATACTTGGTGAGCACTTTGGTGTTCATCTAAAATTAGTGTGATATAGATCACATGGAGCGGCTTTGAGGTAGCGTCCTTAAAGCCGCTTGTGTTTTTATGTGCCTCACGTTTGCCGATAGTGACATTGGCAGGCGTCCTGAGACGTAGAGGTGCATTAAATATCAGTAGTATTCGTTAGGGTGATGCCGTTAAGCGAATATGAAAGGATTTGGTGCCGAAGTGGTGGAGTTGATCAAGGCTTGCCGCTGGGGCTGTCATCGAATAGAGGCAGCACTGCCATAGTGCTTCTTATCTGGATTGATAAGTGGAAGGTATACCGAGAATGGGTATCACTATGGAGCGCTACTGATAGGACAGGTGTAATATCTCATGCTATATCCCACCAGTTCAGTTGCCCTCCATTCGTATTTTAACGAAGACAAAATTTTACAATGACAACTTTGAGTTATGCCGATTCGGCACTTTCTTTGCTGCCGCCCGTGGTAGCGATTCTGCTGGCGATCTTTACCCGCCGCGTCCTGCTCTCACTCGGTGTGGGGATCCTCCTGGGGGCACTGTTAATTGCCGATTTTTCACCGCTGGATATGGGGCAATACCTGGGACAGCAGGTGGTGGGCCTGTTTTGGGATGATGGCGCCCTAAACAGCTGGAACGTTTATCTGCTGGGTTTCTTGATTCTGCTTGGGATGATCACCGCACTCATTACCGTCAGCGGCGCCGCCAAGGCCTTTGCCGATTGGGCGCGCCAGCATATTCGCAACAAGCGTGATGCCAAGCTGCTCACCATGTTCCTGGGCTGTGTGGTCTTTATCGATGATTACTTCAACAGCCTGGTGGTGGGCAGCGTCGCCAGACCCCTCACAGACAGATACTATATCTCGCGTAGCAAGCTGGCTTATCTGCTGGACTCAACCGCCGCGCCTATCTGTGTGATCTCACCCGTCTCTAGCTGGGGCGCCTACATCATCGCGCTGATCGGCGGCATCCTCACCGCCCACGGCTTTACCGACAGCGGTCATCTGAGCGTGTTCATCCAGATGATCCCGATGAACTTCTACGCCATCTTCGCCTTGGTGTTGCTGCTATGCGTCGCCTTCATGGGGCTGGATGTGGGCCCGATGCGTCAGCATGAACTCAATGCGCAAAAAGGCAATCTGTATGATGAGTCTAAGGGCTTACCGCCCGGGGCTAACAGCGACCTGCCCGAGGCCGATTCTGGCAAGATCTTAGGCCTGTTCCTGCCTATTACTGTGCTGGTGTTTGCCACCATCTACTTCATGATAGGTAGCGGTGCCGATGCCCTGGCGGCGGAGAATCTGCCCTTTAGCGTCATTGGTGCCTTCGAGAAGACAGACGTTGCCTCATCGCTCTTCTTCGGCGCCGTGGTTGGTCTAGCTGCGACCTTGGTATTAGTGGTCAGTCAGGGACTGGATAAGGCGCTTATCCTTAAAGGCGTGATTGCCGGTGCCCGCTCTATGCTGCCCGCCATCTATATTCTGCTGTTCGCCTGGACCATCGCCGGTGTGATAGGCCAGATGGAGACGGGTAAATATATGGCCAGCCTGGCGACCGGTAATATTCCCTTCGCGCTGCTGCCAGCCGTACTGTTCGTGCTGGCGGGTCTGACCGCCTTCTCCACAGGTACCAGCTGGGGCACCTTCGGCATCATGCTGCCTATCGCCGCCGATATGGCCATGGGCACCCATACCAACATGATGTTGCCTATGCTGGCCTCTGTGCTGGCGGGCGCCGTGTTTGGCGATCACTGCTCGCCTATCTCGGACACCACCATCTTGTCTTCTACCGGCGCCAACTGTCACCACATAGACCATGTGCTGACTCAGCTGCCCTATGCCCTTATCGTGGCGGGGATCAGCCTGGTGGGTTATACCGTGCTGGGCTTTACCGAGTCAGTCGGCGCGGGACTGGCCGCCTGTAGTGGAGTGTTTGTGGTAAGCATTCTGGTGCTGCGCCATAAGGCTAATCGCCCGGCTTAAGCAAGCTTGAGCAGGCGTAAGCACGCGCATTGCGTAAAACCTGAGATATAAAAATGCCGCTCATGGAGCGGCATTTTTTATGGGTGACTCCCCATTACTGGGGAGTGAGTTGAGGCAGGAATTAGTTGAGGCCACGGCGCTGAAGCAGGGCATCAGTGGTCGGTGCCTGACCACGGAAGGCCTTGTAGGCTTCCATCGGCGGCACGCTGTTACCCACCTCGCGGATGGTCTTGCGATACTTCATGCCTATTTCGCGGTTGAGGCCACCCTGGGTCTGCACATAGGCAAAGGCGTCTGCCGCCAGGATCTCACTCCACATGTAGGCGTAGTAGCTGGCCGAATAGCCACCCGGGAAGGCATGGGCAAAGTAAGTCGACTTGTAGCGTGGCGGCACGGCGGCGATATTGATGCCGTGTTTCTTAAGTGCCTTGGCTTCGAATTCGGCCACATCTTGCAGTGGGGCATCGCTGCTAAGTGAGTGCCACTCGAGATCCACCAGGGCCGCCGCCATATATTCCAGGGTGTCGAAGCCCTGGTTGAAGCTGCGTGATTTCAGCAGTTTCTGCAGCAGCTCATCGGGGATCACCTCGCCTGTCTCATAGTGCTTGGCGTAGTTGGCTAGCACCTCGGGGTGAGCCGCCCAATCTTCCTCGAAGGTCGACGGGAACTCCACAAAGTCGCGGGACACGGCCGTGCCCGACAGGCTAGGGTAGGTCACCTTAGAAAACATGCCGTGGGTGCCGTGGCCCATCTCATGGAACATGGTGGTGACTTCGTCGTAGCTGACGAAGGTCGGCTCACCCTCTGGGGCCTTCTTGATGTTCATCACGTTGACCACCACAGGCTTCTGGTTTAGCAGCTTAGACTGGGTCACGAAGGAGCTCATCCAAGCGCCGCCGCGCTTGCCTTCGCGGGCAAAGTAGTCGGCGTAGAAGATCGCCATAGAGCTGCCGTCGGCGTCAAACATCTCGTAAGCCTTCACATCTTCATGGTAGACAGGCAAGTCCGGGCGCGGCTTGAGGGTCACACCATAGAGACGCTCCAGGGTGAAGAAGACGCCATCTTCCAGTACACGGTTGAATTCGAAATAGGGCTTGATGGCGGCGCCGTCCAGGTCGAACTTATCTTTGCGCACCTTCTCGGCATAAAACGCCCAGTCCCATGGCGCCAGGGTGAAGTCGCCACCTGTCTTGTCGATCATCGCCTGGATATCATCGGCTTCTTTCTGGGTGTTGGCCACCACGGCGGGCACCATAGAGCCGAACATCTGGTAGACGGCATCCGGGGTCTTGGCCATCTGCGGCGTCAGGCGGTAGTCGGCCCAGCTCTTGTAACCCAGTAATTGGGCGCGCTCGGCGCGAAGCTGTGCCAGGCGGGCAACCAGCGATGCTGTCTCGTTGTCACCGCTCATGCCGCGAGTCGACGAGGCTTGCCACACCTTCTGGCGCAGCTCACGGTTTTCAAGCTTGGCCAGGATAGGTTGGCGGGTGGTATTGGTGATATTGATGAGATACTTGCCTTCATGGCCAGCGGCACTGGCATCGGCCTTGGCGGCGCGGATCTCGCTGTCTGACAGTCCCTTAAGCTCATCGACGCTGTCGACCACGACGGCGATCTCCTTGGTAAGTCTCAGCAGACGCTGACCAAACTCATTGGTAAGCTTAGATTGCTCTTCGTTAAGCAGGCGTATTTGCGCTTTTTGCGCCTCGGTCAGCTTGGCACCGGCCATGACGAAGCGTTGGTGGTAGATCTCGATGAGGCGCACCTCTTCGGCGGTCAGCCCTAAGGTGTTGCGGCTCTGATACAGGCTGTCGATGCGGGCAAATAGCTTGCCGTTGAGGTGGATGTTGTCCGAGTGGGCGGCCATCTTAGGCGCCATCTCGCCCTGAAGCTTACGCAGCGCCGGGTTGCTGTTTGACCCTGTTAGGTTATAGAACACCTTGGAGGCGCGGGTCAGCAGCTCGCCGCTGGTCTCCAGTGCCACGATAGTGTTGGCAAAGGTGGCGGGTTCGCTGTTGTCGGCAATGGTCAGCACCTGGGCATAATGCTCATTGATGCCTTGCTCTAGGGCGCTCTTAAAATGCTCATCCTTGATCTGGCTAAAATCTGGGGCCTGATATTGCAGGGGGCTTGGTTGCATCAGCGGGTTTTGCTCCTCGATGCTGGCGGTGGCCTGTGTGGTAGAGCTGCTTGATTGACAACCACTGAGGAGGACTGTGGTCGATAAGGCGCCGACGACGGCAAAGGCGATAAGATTCAATTTCATCTAGTACAACTTCCTTAGATTTGCGATTGTTATTTTTATGTGGGCGAGTTTGGCGTTAATGTAGCTTTTGTAAATTAACTCAGGCTGAAAATGGCACCAGGGCCAAGAAAAAAGGAGCCTGGCGAAGGGCTCCTTTGGTTGGAACTAGGGATAATGTTTAATTACCTTGCTGTCACCTCAGGCGTTAGCGGGTAAAATTATGGTAATTTTCGATACCAAAACTGCTGCCCTCGGCGTGACAGGTCGCACATGACTCGGTAGTGCTGAGCTTGTACCACTCGGTAGCCGGTACATCTTCTGTGGTAGTACCGCCGTTTTGCATCATGTGGTTCAGCGCGCTTTCATCGTTATGGCAGGCGTAACAGTTGGCCGTGATTGGGCTGGCCATCTTGCCGCTTACGCCATAGGCACGTGCCTTGATGAACTGATTTGGTACGGCTTTCAGGTCAACCACACCGCTGTCGTGACAGGCCACACAGCCGGTCTGCGGCGCGATAACGCTGGCAGAGTTAGACACTTCCTTGCCGTCCTCATCCAGGCTCTTGCTGCCCACACCCCAGTGCATGCTGTGCACCATAGGACCGAAGCCAGGTGATGAGTAGCCGGCGCGGCGATCCTGACCATTGTTGTGACAGGCTACACAGCCCAGACCACCTTCGGCAAAGTTACCATTCTTGTGGAAGTTGGCTTCGCTGTTGTGACAGGTGGTGCAAGACTCGCTGCCAACGTTGTGACGACGCTCGTAGGCTGTGACAGCGCCATCGAATTGTGATGCCACATCTGTGTAGCCATGGATAGTCACCACGTCAGATTCTTCGCCCATGTAGTCTTTGGCGGTGAAGCTGACACGTAGCGATGCCATCAAGCCGGCATCAGTCCAAGCCGATAGATCCGGCGTTGAGCCGACCACATGGGGTACACCGTGACCTGCAGATTGCGCATAACACATGGTCTTGCGACCCTCTGCGTCATAGCTGTAATCATAGGCTTCGGTAATACGGCCAATCACGCTGTCGTTATACACACCGTGCAGGTATGAACCCACATAGTTAATTGGCTTGTCAGGGTTATGAATTGTCTGGGTATCATCAAACAGTTCATGTAGGTCGACTAAGGTTTCCTTGCCTTCGGCATCGACCTTAAACAGCGACAGTGTGGTACACCATTGACCCGCAGCACCTGAGTCTGGGAACCAGGCTGGCGCCGTGCCCGTCACCTTGTAGCTATCTTTGAGCGCTTGGTTAGAGGTGATGGCGCTCTTGGCTTCGTGTAGTTTTCGCAGATCTGAGCCATTGCCGAGAACGATATCGCCTGGGATGCCGCCAGTGTCATGACAGTCGATACAGCCTGGGCCGGCGACGTTGACGTTGACGGTTGGCTCGCTGTGACAAGAACTACAGTTCAAGGCGCTAAAGCCGGTCTCAAATTCCTGGTGATTGATGTGACCTATCTTAGAGAGGGTATTGCTGGCGTAGCCGCCTATTGAGAAGCCTTGTTCGTTAACCGCAGTGCGGCTGACCGAGCCGTGACAGACCATACAACCTTCGACGAAGGTGACTTCACCGTCCATGCCTTGGGCCACATAACTTGAGTGGCGATTCGGGCTGGTTGAGTAGTCGACGTGGCAAGAGAAACAGGCTTCTGTAGTGGTTGAGAAGGCACCTTCTGGCTTGTTCACCACATATTTACCTGAGCTAGCAATGCCCGATTCGCTATGGCCGCCGATACGTAGCCAAACAATCCCTTCGGTTCCCGCATTAACGCCTTTCAAAGGGAGAACGAATTCGTAGTGACCATCGCCTATTTGAGTAAGCGTTGCCCCTTCGGTGTCGGGAGTTCTGGAAGACTCCATGTTTACCCCGCCGTAACCTCCGATATGAACATTGTCTTCTACTTCGTTGATTGGACTTTCGGTGCGGTTATTTATAAAGCCTTTGTCTGTCAGTGCAGCGACTTTACCCTCAGCTTTTTTCAAGCCGTTAACGAGCTCACCATTTTCGTTAGTGACCTCAAATTCGTAACTAATAGTACCTTCACCAAATGTATAGTTAATTACTTTAACATTAGTTTCCAAGGCTGTTGTGGCTACCGGTGGTTTCCAAGATTCGCCCGGTGTGCCGGGTTGACCATCAACTCCGTCTTTACCATCTTTACCGTCATCTCCACTGCATCCTACTAGCGCACCTGTCAGCACGGCGGCGACCAGGTAGGCGAGTTTTTTCGATGTGAATAATTTCATCATTCATCTCCGTTCGATCCAAAGTGCCAGATGTGATGCCTTAGGGCGACTGCTTGCAGGGGAGGGCATTCGTCTCAACACATACCCTGAGCCTTTTGGATACTGGTTATATTTATTATTTAAACCGACGCCTACGCATCTATTGATAAAGAAAATGGATGCTAAAGCTATCGATTCGAAAATGAGTGTATTGTTAAATCTCTGTTGGTTATTTGACCCAATTCACAGGAAGGTGTATCTCTTTGGGGGTAGATCTCATTTTTGTTAAATTTATTAAAAATCAATTACTTATTTAAGGTTAATTAAGTTTGAATTAAGTTTAAATTAAGCTTTGGTTTTCATTTTTGTAACATGTTGAATTGGGGCATAGCTAAAGGCCCATTGGGGACATCTGAAGGGACTTTAGTTGGGACATTAGAAGGAACATTTGAGGGAACAACTGAGTGGGCAAGGGCATTGTCGAGTAAACCATAGGAAAGGGCGAAGCGACAAACGCCAAAAGCTGAGAGTTAAGAGTGGCGCCTGCAAGCGAGTCTATTGCCGAGCCTGCGAGGGAATAGGCCTCTAGCTCGCCTATTCCTCCGTCTCGTTATCCTTTTACCCCATAATCACTTTACCCTTTTCGACTTTTAGGCTTAGTGGCTGGATAGCAGGGCGAGCTTGGCCTGGTAGCGGCGCTCGAGATCCACTTGATGTGTCTTGTCAATGGCAAGGGTGATCGCCTCTTTGGCTTCAGCTTGTTTGCCTAAGAGGTAGAGCGTCTTGGCCCGGCCTGCATAGCCTTGGGGCATGTAAGGGGCGAGCTCCACCGCCTTGGTGTAATAACGTAGGGCGGTGTGATAGTCTGCGCCTTGGTAATAGTCGTTGGCCAGCATGAGCCAGCGAAAGGGGCTGGGGTCTTGGGCCTGATCTATGCGCCGCTGCAAGCTGGCGGCTTCATCCTGGCGTCCTTGATTTGCCAATAACAACTTATAGTTTGTCAAAAGATTAAGATCGTCGGCCGCTAACGAGAGGCCGTGTAAATAGAGCGCCTCCGCCTGCTTTGGGGAGCCCAGATGACGATAGATGACGGCGAGCAGGTTGACCAGCTCCACCCGCTCGGGCGCCAGTGTTAATCCTTCGATGGCAAGCCAGGCGGCGCGCCTATAATGGGTCAGCTCCAGGGCGTCGGCGGCCAGGTTCTGATAATACATGGCCAGAAACTCGGCTTCGTCGATGTTGCCCTTGGACAGACTGTTACGGCTAGGGAAGTAGTCCACCACCAGACCCGGCTCATAGAAATAGAAGCTGCCGGGCTTGGGCTCAAAGCTGGGATCCATCAGTTTGGTTTTGACATGGTTGGAGATCACCCCGAGCTGAGCGGATTGGAAGAAGAGGGGCGAGGAGGTCTCTTCGATATAATCTATCTCTATACCGACCAGTCTGGCGTAGGCCTTGGTCAATATCGCCAGCGACATGCAGTTGCCGGCATTGTGTGTGAGCGTCTCGTTGGCGCTGTAGGTCTTGCCATAATAGCTAAATGTGCTCAGGCGTCCCTCGAGATAGTCATAGATCCTGTGGTGCCGCTTCACCTCCTGATGGGCTTCAAAATAGGCGAGAAAGCGCGCCTTCTCCTGGTCGTTAATAGTGAGGAGTTCCTCGACCGAGGCTATGTCGGGTCGCTCGCCCAAGTCGCTCAGATCCAATGTGTCGAGTAGCGGCAAAGGCGCTTGAGAGTCAGGTGCCGGCACAGAGGTGCAGGCGGCAAGGCTTAATGCGGCAAGAAGAATTGCTGAGATCTTGGTGAACAGACGTGTGGGCTTAAGCGTAAAAGGCATAACTTTCCTTGTGGTACTATTTTATCTTGCTGAGCTATCCGTAGGCGCGTAAGGGGCCGGTTTAAAAAGGCTGACTCTGAATAATAAGTAATCGCTCGGCGTGTGTCTATCGGCGACTGGCTACGGGTGACTGGTTATTGGCGAGTGCCTGTCTACTAAGCTTTCATCGCCCCCTCACACCGCCGGTCTTGTGGTTGTGGTTCTTCCTTTGAGCTTATTAACGGTCCAGACTAAAGCAAGGGGAAAGCATGATAATGTGCGGCATCGCCCAATGCTAAGGCCTTTGGCGCTGCTAATTGGCGCAAGATGGTGATAGAATCGCTTGATAACAATAATCAGGGGACTACTCGCTTTGGCACAGCTCTATTTTTACTATTCGGCAATGAATGCCGGCAAATCTACCTCACTGCTTCAATCTTCCTATAACTATCGTGAGCGCGGCATGAATACCTTGGTCATGACGGCGTCGATCGATGATCGCTACGGTGTGGGTAAGGTGGCGTCTCGTATCGGTATCGAGACAGATGCTCAGGTGTTTGCCAGCGACGATAACCTGATCGAGATGGTTAAAACCGCCTGTCAGGCGCAGACCCTGCACTGCATCTTGATCGATGAGTCGCAGTTTCTCAGCAAGGAGCAGGTGAGACAGCTGACCTATGTGGTCGATGTGATGGATATTCCCGTGCTCTGTTATGGCCTGAAGACAGATTTCCAGGGTGAGCTGTTTAGTGGCAGTCAGTACCTGTTGGCCTGGGCAGATAAGCTGGTGGAACTCAAGACCATATGTCATTGTGGTCGCAAGGCCAACATGGTGGTGCGACTCGATGGCGAAGGCCGCCCAATGAAAGAGGGTGAGCAGGTAGCCATCGGCGGTAACGAGAGTTACGAGTCTGTCTGCCGTAAGCATTTCCGCGAATTCCTCTGGGATTAATGCCCGCCCTGGTGATCGCTCCAGTAAAGAAGCCACCCTTGGGGTGGCTTTTTTAATGGCCTAGTGTTTTAAACATGCTCTGGTCGTCAGCGACGCTAACCGCTGCATGGGATTATGGGCTGTGTCAGAGTATGAGATGAATAGGTTTAGGAGGTGAGGTGCGAGCCCCGCACCTCGTCGGCTTTCTCGTCATGGCGCTGGGGATGTTCGGGAAACCACTTCTCATAGAGGCGCTGGATCTCACCTTCGCTGATCAGCGCTTCTAGCGCCTCGTCGATCTGTGCCAGCAGTTGATGATTGCCGCGCTTGACGGCAAAGGCCACCGGCGAGCCGGGATCTGGATTGTCCAGTATCTTAACTCCTATCTCCATCTGCTGCGCCAGATAGAGGCCGACCGCCTTAGGCATGATGGCCGCCTGGATCTTGCCCTCCTTTAACAGCTGCATCGACCTCTCCTTGCTCGGGGTGGCTATGATGCGAAAATCGTACAGTGTGCCCAGCTCCTTCCAGTGGGTCTCTATGTAAGAGTGGCGATCGCCGCTGACAAACTGGTTATGAAGATCTTCCAGCTTAGTGATCTTCTGGTTGTCTTCGAGGATGAAGATCACGTCATATCGGTAGTAGTAAGGCTGGGTGAAGTCGAAAAACTTAGTCCTGAGGGCGTTGATCTCCATGCCAGCGATCAGCTCGATATCACCGAATCTGAGTTCATTGAATACCAGATCCCAGGCCTGCTGCCGAAACTGAAACGGCATACCAAGACGCTTGAATATCAGCCTGGCTACGTCGGCATCAAACCCTGTGGTCTCACCGCCTGCGGAAAACTGATAGGGGGGGAATCCAGTGGCTACACCGCAGCGCGTCGCTGGGGTATGCTGCGCCAGCGCCGGCAGGCTTAAAAAGAGGAGGAGGGCAGCAAGGAGCTGCGTCTTGTAGGCAAAATAGTGCATCAGTCGAGGTGGCCTGCTAATTTCATCATTTCACTCTTACGGCTTTAGTCTAGTCGGTTTTGTCATCTTGATGGCGAACGCGCTATGGGCCACCCTGGCAGGCGCGTCGTCGCTAAAGGCCATGATGATAGTGTGGATTAGACGTAAATAGCAAACAAAAGCTGTTACAAGGTATTTTGTGATCATAAATTCAACGAATTAGGTGAAAATAATCTTTATTATTAACACCTTGATTAGCACCTGTTGAAAGACGCCTCCTATGAGATCTGGCTCAAAAAATCAACAGTTGTAACCCTAATTGATACAGAAACATTGCTTTAGATCAATTGCCAATGAATTGTCACGCGTCAAAATTCAGTCACCGCTTGGATAACTAATTAAAATGCATGCGAAACAATCAACCCGTGATAGACAACGAGGTCGTGCTGACCGACGATGATATTCTGCTGTCCACGACGGATCTCAAGGGCAATATCGGCTATGCCAACGAGGATTTTTGCCGTATCTGTGGGTTTTCCGAGGAGGAGCTGGTCAGGCAGCCCCACAACATAGTGCGCCATCCCGACATGCCCAAGGCCGCCTTTGCCATCTTGTGGCAGCGCCTGGCGCAGAAGCAATCCTGGCTGGGGGTGGTGAAGAATCGCTGTAAAGATGGCTCCTACTACTGGGTCAATGCCTATGTGGCGCCCGTGATGGAGAATGGTCAGGTCAAGGAGTATCAATCGGTGCGCCGCCGGGCGAGTCAGGCCCAGGTGGAGCGTGCCAGCGATATCTATCAGAGCCTGAATAAGTCGGAGCAGCGCAGCGAGATCAAGGATGCCAAGCTCAGTTATGGCGGCAAGTTGACCCTGTTTGCTTTTCTCTGCCTTATGTTAGCCATCGGCCTGAGTAATATCTCGCCCTGGTTGGCGCTCGTCTGCGCGCCGCTGTTGGCGTTTGGCATGAGGCTCCTCTTGGCGCCGCTAAGGGCCCTGAATGACCATGCACTCACTATCGTGTCAGACCCTGTGGCCAGACACATCTACGCCGGAAGGCGGGACGAGCTGGGCAATATTCAATTTGCCATGGAGTTCACCACGGCGGAGATCGCCGGGGTGGTAGGGCGGATGACAGATGCTTCAAGCGTTATCGCCAGAGACAGCGACGCCCTGCTCGGCTCTATCACGGCCACGGCCGAGCGTGCCGACGGTCAGAATCAACAGACGGCCCAGGCCGCGGCGGCGGTGGAAGAGTTGACCGCCAGCTTTAATGAGCTGGGTCAGCAGCTTAAGCAGGTCTCGGCAGATGTCGAAGCCAGCCAGGCGGCTGTGCTGCAGGGCTATGAACAGCTCGATGCCGTGGTGGCCAGCATAGATGAGCTACACGGTGAGGTGGGCAACTTTGCCCAGGTGGTTAGCGAGATAGAGCATGACAGTGTGGCGATTAATCAGGTGCTGGAGGTGATCACTAAGATTGCCGAGCAGACTAACCTGCTGGCGCTTAACGCCGCCATCGAGGCGGCGAGGGCCGGTGAGTCGGGTCGGGGTTTCGCCGTGGTGGCGGACGAGGTGCGTCAGCTGTCGGCGCGCACCGCAGATTCCACCAGTCAGATCGATGCCATTATCGCCAAGTTCCAGCAGAGCACGGCCAATGCGGCGAACACACTGACCGCGGGTCAGCGCCAGGCGACCCAGGCGGTGCAGCTGGTGAAACAAGCTGAGGCCGTGTTTGCCGAGCTGGTGACCCGTATCGATAAGATCAATCAGATGACGGAGCTGAGCGCCGATGCCATGCAGGAGCAGGGATTGGCAGCGGTAGATATCAGTGATTCGCTGCAGGCGATCAGCGAGCTGGCCAGCGAAGGCTTTGCCCAGTCCCAGGCCGATAGGCAGCTTGGCGAGCGCAGCTCACTCAAGTCGATGGAGTCACGCCAGCTGGCTCGTCAGTTCTGGCGCCAGGCGGTGCACCGCGCCAATGCCTAACCAATGCCTGGCGAATGTCTAAAGCGTTAGATTTCGGTAATAAAAAAGCCCAGCGATAACGCAGGGCTTTTTTTGAGGATTCGCGCTTAGCGATTAGAGCTGCATCTCAGGTACATGCTCAGGCACGATAAGCTTGCCAGCCGTTTTCTCGATAATCTCCTCGACGCTTACGCCTGGAGCGCGTTCCAGCAGGTGGAAGGCGCCATCTTTGATCTCCAGGAAGGCCAGGTCAGTTAGCACGCGCTTGATACAGCCATAGCCGGTCAGCGGCAGCTCACACTTAGGCAGTAGCTTAGAGTTGCCGTGCTTATCGGCGTGCATCATGGTGACGATAATATTGTCGGCACCGGCCACCAGATCCATGGCGCCGCCCATGCCTTTAATCAGCTTGCCGGGGATCATCCAGGAGGCGATTGAGCCCTCTACATCCACCTCGAAGGCGCCCAGCACGGTGAGATCCACATGACCACCACGGATCATGGCGAAGCTCTCGGCCGAGGAGAAGAAGGAGGCGCCGGGTACGGCGGTGACCGTCTGCTTACCCGCGTTGATCAAATCTGCGTCTATGGTCTCTTCGGTAGGGAACTCACCCATGCCGAGCAGGCCGTTTTCCGATTGCAGCATTACCTGCATGCCTTCGGGAATATAGTTAGCGACCAGCGTCGGGATGCCAATGCCCAGGTTGACATAAAAACCATCCTGTAGCTCCTGGGAAACACGCTGTGCCAGTTGTTCTCTCGATAAAGCCATGGTGTCGCCTCCCTATTTGCTCTTCACTGTGCGCTGCTCGATACGCTTCTCGAACGTACCTTGGATCAGGCGATCCACATAGATGCCTGGTGTATGGATATGGTCGGGATCCAGCTCGCCCGGCTCGACGATATGCTCGGCTTCGACCACAGTGATCTTACCGGCTGTGGCCATCATAGGGTTGAAATTAGCCGCCGTCTTGCGAAATACCAGGTTACCCATGGTATCGGCCTTCCAGGCGCGAACCAGGGCGAAATCGGCGGTCAGCGCAGGCTCGAGCACATAGTGACGACCGTCGATCTCACGGGTCTCCTTGCCTTCGGCCACTGGGGTACCGTAACCGGTCGCGGTGAAGAAGGCGGGGATACCGGCGCCGCCGGCGCGGATCTTCTCGGCCAGGGTGCCTTGCGGGGTGAGGATCACGTTGAGTTCACCCGAGAGCATCTGCTGCTCGAAGGTGGCGTTCTCGCCCACATAGGAGGCGATCATAGTGCTGATCTGACGGCTCTTGAGCAGCAGCCCCAGGCCGAAATCGTCTACCCCGGCGTTGTTCGAGATGGCGGTGAGCCCCTTGGCACCACTCTTGACCATCTGGGCGATCAAGCCTTCGGGAATACCGCAGAGGCCGAAGCCACCGACCATGACGGTCATGTTGTCTGTCAGACCTTCCAATGCTTCTTCATAGCTGGCGACCAGCTTATTGAGTCCTGCCATTATCATTATCTCCTTTGAGCGTGAGTCGGGCCTGAGCCCAACCCTGTTATTCTGTTAGCGCGCGTGCGACCTTGGCACCGCTGACTCTACCCAGTGCCTGGCTGATGTTGTTACCCGCGGTGATCAGGGCGTTAAGATCCACACCTGTCTCTATGCCCATGCCGTGGAGCATATAGACCAGATCTTCCGTGGCCAGGTTGCCCGATGCGCCTTTGGCATAAGGGCAGCCACCCAGGCCGGCCACCGAGCTGTCGATGACGCTGACGCCAGTCTCCAGGCAGGCAAGAATATTGGCTAATGCCTGACCATAGGTGTCATGAAAGTGTAGCGCCAGTTTCTCCACCGGCACCCTGCGCGCGACCGCTTCTACCATTCTACGGGCATTTAAGGGGGTGCCAACGCCTATGGTGTCACCCAGAGAGATCTCGTAGCAGCCCATTTTGTAAAGTATCTCTGCCACGCGAGCCACTTCCTCGACCTGGATCTCGCCCTCGTAGGGACAGCCCAGCACGCAAGACACATAGCCGCGCACGGGGATCTGTTTCGCCTGAGCCGCCTCCATCACAGGGATGAAGCGCTCGATCGACTCCTCGATAGAGCAGTTGATGTTACGCTGGCTAAAGCTCTGCGAGGCGGCGCCGAAGATGGCCACCTCGTCGGCGCCGGCGTCAAGCGCAAGTTCCAGCCCCTTGAGGTTAGGGGTCAGGGCGCTGTAGACCACGCCCGGGCGTTTGCTGAGCTGGCGGAAGATATCGCCCGAGTCGGCCATCTGCGGTACCCACTTGGGGGAGACGAAACTGCCGGCCTCGATGCGGGTCAGGCCCGCCGCGCCCAGTTGATCGATAAGGGTCAGCTTGTCGGCGGTGGTGACCGCCTTCTCGTTCTGCAGGCCGTCGCGGGCGCCGACCTCGAAGATACTGACCTTGCTTGGAAAGCTGTTCGTCGCGGACATGGTTAAGCGTCCTCTTTCGCAGTGACTTCGAGCAGCAGGGCGCCGTCGCTCACCAATTCGCCTGGCTGGAAGAAGAAGGCCGCCACCTTGCCGTCAAACGGCGCCTCTATGGTGTATTCCATCTTCATCGCTTCCATCACCATCAGGCCTTGACCCGCCTCGACCTCATCGCCCACCTCGACCAGGTGAGTGACGATAGTGCCGTTCATCGGCGCCTTGAGCTTGTCTTCGCTGTTGGCCTGCTCCTCCACTACCTCTGTCTGCAGGGCGCGGAAGTGATAGCTGCCGCTCGGCAGGAAGAGGGTGAAGTCGTCGCCTTCGCGGCTGACGGGGATCTTGCTCTTGTGGCCGTTGATCTCGGCGTGTAGCAGATCTTGTTTCAGTTCGCCGCTCAGGGTCAGTTGTTGATCGTTCAGGTTCAGGTAGTAGCAATCGCCAATCTGGCTCAGGGTCAGGTGCTGCACCTCATGCTCATCGTCCAGCAGGGAGAGCTGATGCATGCCGCTGCGGTTAAGCCTGAAGCCGCTCACCTGTCCCCAGGGAGAGTAGGGATCCTGGCTGTTGGTGGCGGTTAGCTTAGCCTGTTCCTTCTGGGCGCACAGGTGATAGAGGGCGGCGAAGGCCAGGGCGCCATTCTGCTCATGGCTGTTGTCGCCATCCAGGTTGGCACCTATCAGGGTGTCGCCATAACGCTCGATAAAGTCAGTGCTGAAGTCTGCCTGGCTGAAGGCCTGGTGCTCGGCGATGTTGGCCAGAAACTCTATGTTGTGCTTGAGGCCGCTGATCTGGTATGACTCCAGGGCGTGCACCAGGCGCTGCAGGGCGCGGGGGCGCGACTCGTCCCAGACGATCAGCTTGGCGATCATAGGGTCGTAGAAGTTACTGATCACATCGTTCTCGCGTATGCCGGAATCGATGCGCACATAGCGGTTCTGCTCAGGCTCACGAAGGAAGTTGAGCTTGCCGCTGGCGGGCAGGAACTCGTTCTGTGGGTCTTCGGCGTAGATACGTACCTCGAAGGAGTGGCCGTGGATGCGTACATCCTCCTGGCTCAGGGGCAGTTCGCTGCCGCTGGCGACCATTAGCTGCCACTTGACCAGATCTTGGCCTGTGACCATCTCAGTTACCGGATGTTCCACCTGCAGACGGGTGTTCATCTCCATGAAGTAGAAGCTGTTGCTCTCCTCGCTCGCATGGGTGTCCAGCAGAAACTCTACCGTGCCGGCGCCCACATAGTCGATCGCCTTGGCGGCGGCCACGGCGGCCTCGCCCATGGCGCGGCGCAGGCTGTCAGACAGGCCTGGGGCCGGAGCTTCTTCGACCACCTTCTGGTGACGACGCTGGATGGAGCAGTCGCGATCCGACAGATAGATGCAGTTGCCCTGGGTATCGGCAAACACCTGCACCTCGACGTGGCGAGGCTGTCTCAGGTAGCGCTCGATCAGCAGCTTGTCGTTGCCAAAGGAGGAGGCGGCTTCGCGGCGCGCCGAGTTGATCGCCTCCAGGGCCTCAGACTCGGACTCGACGATACGCATCCCTTTACCACCACCGCCGTAGGCGGCCTTGATCAGCTGAGGGAAGCCTATTTCTTTAGAGGCCTTGAGCAGCACCTCGTCGCTCTGGTCGTCGCCGTGATAACCGGGTACCAGGGGCACATTGGCCTGTTCCATGATGATCTTGGCGGCGCTCTTGCTGCCCATGGCATCTATTGCATCGGCGCTCGGGCCGACGAAGGCGATACCGGCCTGTTCACACTGGCGGGCAAAATCGGCGTTTTCCGACAAGAAACCGTAGCCAGGATGGATCGCCTGGGCGCCGCTGCGCTTGGCGATCTCCAGGATTAATTCGCCCTTGAGGTAAGACTCGCTCGGGGCGCTGCCGCCCAGGTAGAAGGACTCGTCGGCCATGGCCACATGGCGGGCGTCCTTGTCGGCGTCCGAATAGAGGGCGACCGTCTTGATGCCCATGACCTGTGCGGTCTTGATGATTCTGCAGGCGATTTCGCCACGGTTGGCGATCAATAATTTGGTAAACATGTTAGCGTGCTCCCCGAACTGGTAGGGCAATAGGGTCTAAGATGATCTCTGGCTTCATTAGGCGTTCCACCTCGGGCTTCTCTTCTCGAAGAAGGCGTTTAGCCCCTCCTGGCCCTCGTCTGAGACGCGAATGCGCGCGATACGCTCGCTGGTGTAGGCCAGGGTCTCCTGGTCGATCACACCATCTTCCAGGCGTGACAGCAGGGTCTTGACCCAGGCCATGCCCTGAGGGCTGTTGCCCTTGAGCGCTTTGATGATAGGTGCGCTGGCCGCGTAGAGGTCATCGTTAATCTCATGGATCACATTGAGCTTGAGTGCGGTTTCGGCGTCGAAACGCTCGGCGGTCAGCATGTAGCGGCGCGAGGCGCGCTGGCCCATGGCACGCACCACATAGGGGCTGATCACCGCCGGGATAAGCCCTAGCTTGACCTCACTCAGGCAGAAGCTGGCGCGGCTATCGGCGATGGCGATATCGCTGGCGCAGATTAGCCCCAGAGCGCCGCCGAAGGCTGCGCCTTGTACTAAGGCCAGGGTTGGCTTGGGGAACTTATCGAGCTTGTGCATCAGGGTCGCCAGCTCGTTGGCGTCACTCAGGTTCTGCTCGAAATCCATCTTCGCCTGCTTGCGCATCCAGTTGAGGTCGGCGCCGGCGCTGAAGTTACGGCCGTTGGCCTTAAGCACCAGCAGCTGACAGCTGTCGTCGGCCGCGAACAGGTCGAGGGCGGCGATCATCTCACTGATCATCACCTCATCGAAGGCGTTATGTTTGTCGGCGCGGTCAAGCACCATCTCGCCGACCCCATCGCTTAGGGCGCAGCTTAAGTATTCAAATTCTTGCGTAATCGTTTGGCTTGTCATGGTCTACTTCCTTGCCTCTGCGTTATCGATTGTTGACTGAGTGGCGCATTACATGCGGAACACGCCAAACTTGGTGTCTTCAATCGGCGCATTGAGCGCCGCAGAGAGGGCAAGGCCGACCACGTCACGGGTCTGGGCCGGATCGATAATGCCATCGTCCCACAGGCGTGCGCTGGCATGATAAGGATGTCCCTCCTTGTCATATTGAGCCACGATAGGGGCGCGGAAGGCGGCCTCATCTTCTGCCGGCCAGTCCACCCCTTTGCGGGCCAGACCGTCGCGGCGCACTGTCGCCAATACGCCAGCTGCCTGTTCGCCGCCCATCACAGAGATGCGGGCGTTAGGCCACATCCACATCATGGTCGGTTCGAAGGCGCGGCCACACATGCCGTAGTTACCGGCGCCATATGAGCCGCCGATGATCACGGTAAATTTAGGTACAGTGGCGCAGGAAACCGCGGTCACCATCTTGGCGCCATGCTTGGCTATCCCTTCGTGCTCATACTTCTTACCCACCATGAAGCCTGTGATGTTTTGCAAAAACAGCAGCGGGATCTTGCGCTGGCAACAGAGCTCGATGAAGTGGGCGCCTTTCTGCGCGGACTCGGAGAAGAGGATGCCGTTGTTGGCGACTATGCCAACTGGGTAGCCGTGGATGCGGGCGAAACCACACACCAGGGTGGCGCCATAGTTGGCCTTGAACTCGTCGAAATCTGAGTCGTCAACGATGCGGGCGATCACCTCTTTGACATCGAACGGCTTCTTCAGATCTGTCCCCACTATGCCGTAGAGCTCGTTGATATCGAACTTAGGCGGCTTGACCGGGCTCAGCTGGCTGGCGATCTGCTTGTTGTGATTGAGGCGGGTCACCGACTTGCGCGCCAGCTCCAGGGCGTGCTCATCGTTTTGCGCCATATGGTCGGCTACGCCCGAGATCTTAGTGTGCACCTCGGCGCCGCCCAGCTCTTCGGCCGAGACTTCTTCACCGGTCGCGGCCTTCACTAATGGTGGGCCCGCCAGGAAGATGGTTCCCTGTTCCTTGACGATGATCGACTCATCGGCCATGGCGGGCACATAGGCGCCGCCTGCGGTACACAGGCCCATCACCACGGCGATCTGTGGAATGCCCTTGGAGGACATCTTGGCCTGGTTATAGAAGATGCGACCGAAATGGTCTCTGTCGGGGAACACCTCATCCTGGCGCGGCAGGTTAGCCCCGCCCGAGTCCACCAGATAGATGCAGGGCAGGTGACAGCGCTCGGCGATCTCCTGGGCCCTGAGGTGTTTCTTCACCGTCAGTGGATAATAGGTACCGCCTTTTACCGTGGCGTCG
Organism: Shewanella halotolerans; assembly: GCF_019457535.1. Classification (NCBI taxonomy): domain Bacteria; kingdom Pseudomonadati; phylum Pseudomonadota; class Gammaproteobacteria; order Alteromonadales; family Shewanellaceae; genus Shewanella; species Shewanella halotolerans. The sequence goes on from NZ_CP080417.1 coordinate 1,559,658, forward strand.
TTGGCGATGATCATGCACTCGACACCGCTGACGCGGCCGATACCGGCGATGATGCCCGCGGCCGGTACCACGTCGTCATAGACTTGGTAGGCCGCAAACTGGGAGATTTCCAGAAACGGCGAGCCGGGATCCAGTAGCTTCTCGACACGCTGACGTGGCGACAGCTTGCCACGGGAGAGATGGCGCTCCATGGCGACGGCGCCACCGCCTTGTTCGATTTCAGACAGTTTTAACTTGAGATCGGCGACCACCTGGCTCATCTGTTGATGCTTGGCCTTAAACTCGTCGCTGCGGGGATTGATTTGACTGCTCAGTTGCGTCACGGCTTGGTTCCTTTTAAGACTGTGGTGAACGGGAAGTGGCGATTGCCCGCCCGAGGCCGGACAGGGGCCGGCCTACTCTACGCATTCGACTATTTCGACTCGTTGAACAGCTCGCGGCCGATCAGCATGCGACGGATCTCTGAGGTACCGGCGCCAATCTCATAGAGCTTGGCATCGCGCAGCAGGCGACCCGTGGCGTATTCGTTGACATAACCGTTGCCGCCCAGCAGCTGGATGGCATCCAACGCCATCTTGGTGGCTAGCTCAGCGCTGTAGAGGATGGCGCCGGCGGCGTCTTTACGCGTGGTCTCGCCGCGATCGCATGACTTGGCCACGTTATAGACGTAAGACTTGGCGGCGTTCATGCCTGTGTACATGTCGGCAAGCTTGCCCTGTACCAGCTGGAACTGACCGATAGACTTGCCGAACTGCTCACGCTCGTGAATGTAAGGCACGACAATATCCATACAGGCGGTCATGATCCCAAGTGGGCCGCCAGATAGCACCACGCGCTCATAGTCCAGACCGCTCATCAGCACCTTAACGCCGTTGTTGAGGCCGCCTAGAATGTTCTCTTCTGGCACTTCACAGTCTTCGAACACCAGCTCACAGGTGTTAGAGCCGCGCATGCCCAGCTTGTCCAGCTTCTGAGCCTGGCTGAAGCCCTTGAAACCACGCTCGACGATGAAGGCTGTGATGCCATGTGGGCCCTTGTCCATGTCTGTCTTGGCGTAGATCACATAGGTGTCGGCGTCTGGGCCGTTGGTGATCCACATCTTGTTGCCGTTGAGGATATAACGGTCACCCTCTTTACGGGCGCTCAGCTTCATAGATACCACGTCTGAACCCGCGTTAGGCTCGCTCATCGCCAGGGCGCCGATATGCTCGCCGCTCACCAGCTTAGGCAGGTACTTGGCCTTCTGCTCGGCGTTACCGTTACGGTTGATCTGATTAACACACAGGTTGGAGTGCGCGCCATAGCTCAGGCCGATAGAGGCCGAGGCGCGGGAGATCTCCTCCATGGCGACCACGTGGGCCAGGTAACCCATGTCTGCTCCGCCGTACTCTTCGGGCACTGTCACCCCAAGCAGGCCCATCTCCCCCAGCACGGGCCAAAGCTCGTTAGGGAAGGCGTTTTCCTGATCCACCTTGGCGGCGATAGGAGCGATTTCATTGGCGGCGAAGCTGCGTACTGCGTCACGCAGCATGTCGATATCTTCGCCGAGGCCGAAGTTGAGAGAGGAGTAGAGTTGAGTCATTGTTTTATCCTACAGGTCAGATGCTTTTATAATTTTTTATCAGGCCGGTTTATCCAGCCTTGCTTGTGTTCAATTTGTTGCTGCGTTAACTCGATATGGTCTGTGCCCGGCCTAGGCGCGTTCTTGCTGCTCCAGGGCGGCGCGGCACTGCTGCTCGGCGGAGTTGAGCTCCATCAAGACCACCTTGATGTCGTCCATCTGCTGTTGCAGGGCCGATTTCTTCTCTTCCACCAATTCCAGCATGGTGTGAAGCTGGGTACTGCTGTTCTTGTCGGCGTCGTAGAGCTCGAACAGACGGCGGGTTTCGGCGAGCGAAAAGCCCAGACGTTTACCCCTTAAGATCAGCTTGAGACGAACGCGATCTTTCAGGCCATAGATGCGGGTTTGCCCGCGGCGCTTGGGTTTCAGCAGTCCCTGGTCTTCGTAGAAGCGGATACTACGGGTAGTAATATCGAACTCCTTCGACAGGTCGCTGATAGAGTAGGTGGTCTGTGGACTGTGTTTGTCACTCATCGAAAAAATACCATATTGATTAACTTTCCTAGCACGATATATGAAGTTTACGTAAAGGTAAAGATTTTAGGTGGTTCTAATGGCCCATCTGGCTGTAAAAATTGCACTGCACACTGGTGAAATGACCGCCAGCTGCGGGTTTGGGGTGAGGTTAGGCAAAGGTCTAATGGGAAAAGTGCAACTTGGCTCCATAATGTGATCTATGGCGCATAAGCCAAATCGTATGGAAGGGGAAGCCGATATGTCGACCGTGAGTGGCGGGCGCATGTCATTCGGAGAAGATCACATGAAGGATTTGCATAATCAGTTACACCAGGAATCTATCGATAATCCTAACGCCTTCTGGGGCGAGGCCGCCGGGGCCTTAGCCTGGGACAAGACGTTCGACAGGGTACTCGATGACAGTCAGGCACCTATGTATCGCTGGTTTAGCGGCGGGCAGCTCAATACCTGTTATAACGCGGTCGACAGACACGTGGAGGCCGGGCGCGGCGAGCAGGTGGCGATTCAATATGTGAGCCCGATTACGGGCACAGAATATGGGATCACCTACAACGAGCTGCAGGCCCAGGTGAGCCGATTGGCGGGCTACATGGCCAGCCAGGGCGTGGTCAAAGGCGACAGGGTGATCATCTATATGCCCATGGTGCCAGAGACAGCCTATGCCATGCTGGCATGTGCGCGCCTTGGGGCGATTCACTCAGTAGTATTCGGCGGTTTCGCCGCCAACGAGCTGGCGACCCGAATCGATGATGCCAAGCCTAAGATGATCCTCTCCGCCTCCTGCGGCGTCGAGCCCTCTGGCGTGGTGGCCTACAAGCCACTGCTGGACGATGCGCTCTCGCAGGCCGCTCACAAGGTGGAGCAGTGTGTGATCCTCAACCGTCCTCAGCTGCAAGCAGACTTAGTCGATGGCCGTGACGTCGACTGGCAGGGTGCCATGGCCGATGCGCCAAACATCGACTGTCAGACGGTAGAGGCGACCGCACCCCTTTATATCCTCTATACCTCGGGCACCACGGGCCAGCCCAAGGGGGTTGTGCGTGACAATGGCGGCCATGCCGTGGCGCTCGCCTGGTCGATGAAGCACATCTATGATATCGACCCGGGAGATGTCTTCTGGGCGGCCTCAGATGTGGGCTGGGTGGTTGGTCACTCCTATATCGTCTATGGTCCCTTACTGGTTGGCGCCACCACGGTACTGTTCGAGGGTAAGCCTGTGGGCACGCCGGATCCCGGTATCTTCTGGCGCACCATAGCCAAGTATAACGTAAAGAGTTTCTTTACCGCGCCGACGGCGATCCGCGCCATTAAACGCGACGATCCCGAGGGCGATTACCTCAAGGATGTGGATCTTAGCTGTCTCGGCACTTTGTTCCTCGCCGGCGAGCGCTGCGATCCCGATACTCTGCACTGGGCCGAGCAGCAGCTCGACAAGCCGGTGATCGACCACTGGTGGCAGACGGAAACCGGCTGGCCGGTAGCCGCCAACCTGATGGGCACGGCGCCGGTACCTGTTAAGGCGGGCTCTCCTGCCAAGGCGGTACCTGGCTATGATGTGCAGGTGCTCGATGAGATGGGTGATATCGTGGCGCCGGATCAGTCGGGCAACGTGGTGATCAAGCTGCCGCTGCCGCCGGGCACGTTGGCGACCCTGTGGCAAAACGAGGGACGCTACAAGGAGAGCTACCTCTCCATGTATCCGGGTTACTACCTCACAGGGGATGCCGGCTACATGGATGAAGATGGCTATCTCTATATCATGAGCCGCATCGACGATATCATTAATGTGGCCGGTCACCGTTTGTCGACCGGACGCTTCGAAGAGGTGTTGTGTCAGCATGAGGCGGTGGCCGAGGCGGCGGTGATCGGGGTGGACGACAAGCTCAAGGGACAGGTGCCTCTGGGTCTGGTGGTGCTGAAGAAAGGCTGCGATCTCAGCGACGAGCAGCTTTACAAGGAGCTGATCGCCCTGGTACGTGAGCAGATTGGCCCTGTTGCCGCCTTCAAGCTGGTGAGCGCCGTGCCTAAGCTGCCTAAGACGCGCTCGGGCAAGATACTGCGCGGCACCATGCGTAAGATTGCCGACAATCAAGAGTTCAAGATGCCGGCAACCATAGAAGATCCTTATACCCTAGATCTGGTGCGCAACGCTCTGACCCGCATGGGTTACGCCGACGCCCACGTCTAGCGTGTCTTCTACTCGTTATTAGAAAAGGGCCCTCGGGCCCTTTTTGTTTCGGTACTCATTTTTGCTGCTGACTCATAGCTTAAAGGTCTCAATCCTAGCCTTGAGGCTGTGGGCCAGGTTGCTGATCTCCTGACAGGCGATGGCGGTCTGAGAGGCGCCCTCCGTCATCTCGGTAGAGACATTATTGATATGATCCACGCTGCGGTTGAGCTCCTCGGAGACCGCATTTTGCTCGCTACAGGCGGTGGCGATCTGGGTGCTCATCTGGGCGATGTTTTCCACCGAATGCGCTATCTCGCCTATCTGGCTGCCAGCGGCGTTGACCTGCTCGACACACTGGCCTATGCCCGTCTGGCACTCCTGGCTGGAGTGGCCTATCTTGCTGCTGTTTTCCTGCAGCTGATTGACGATATCCACGATCTGCGCGGTGGAATCCTGGGTGCGCTGTGCCAGAGATCTCACCTCATCGGCTACTACGGCGAAGCCTCGGCCCTGTTCGCCGGCGCGGGCGGCCTCGATGGCGGCATTGAGGGCCAGCAGGTTGGTCTGCTCGGCAATGCCACGGATCACATCCACCACCATATTGATGTTGTTGGAGCTGGATTCCAGCTCTTGGGCCAAGAGGTCCGACTCCTGAATCGTCTGGGAGACCCGCTCGATCACCGAGATAGTCTGAGCCAGTGTCTCAGTGCCTTGTTTGGCGATCTCTGTCGCCGAATAGGCTGAGGTTGCGCCGTTCTCTGTATTTTGCGCTACCTCACCCACGGCGGCCTGCATCTGGGTCATGGCCGAGGCCACCGAGCTGAGTTCTAGCTGCTGGTTCTGCATGCTGGAGGCGTTTTGCGCCGAGATGGCACTCACCTCTTCGACGGCGGCGGTGAGCTGTATGGTGGAGTCGTTGATCTCTGAGACCAGAGAATGCAGATTGCTCTGCATGGTGACTAATTCGCGCAGCAGGGTGCCAAGCTCATCCTGGGTCAGGGCCTGTTCGTCTATGGTATTGTTAAGCTGTCCCTTGGCAATGTTGGCGGCGAAAGTCAGGGCCCTGTCGATGGGGCGGCAGATGGCGCGCGATAGGAAGGTGGAGGCGAGGGCGATCACTATGATGATCACCAGCGCGCCTATGCCCGCACTGTATTGGGTCGATAGCGCCTCGTCGTGCACATTTATGCCTATCTGCTTGACCAGTTCATCGTTGAGTCCCAGGGTGTCGTCCAGGCTGCTGAGCGCCTTGGAATAGGTGCCGAAACTCGCCAGCACCACCTGATTGGCCTTGTCGGCATCTCCCTGATTGAGCAGGCCGTTATAGGCGCTGGTCTCCTGTATATACTGATTCCAGGTGTCTTTGAATACCTTAAAGGATTGACGCTCTTGTTCGTTGAGCCGTAGCGCCTCATAGGCGGAAATGCCCGCCTGAACGTCGGCGCGCCATCTGTCCAGATCTTGCAGCCACTGGCCTATCTTGGGGTTGTCACTGTTAGGCAGTAGCGAAAATTCATCTTTTCGCACCTTGGTGATGTCGACCTGTATCCCCTTGAGAATGGCGACCGAGGGCAGGCTCTTGTCGGTCAGCACCCGGATGTTGTTATTGAGCGCCGACAGGCTCAAGATCAGCAGGGTTGCGACGATGGCAAACACGACAAACACGGCCAGATAACTTGCCCATATCTTCTTGACCACACTCAAGTCTCTAATATTCATAAGCTTCCCCATAAAAACCTTGCCAAAAGACCAATATCTATTAACTATAGCGGCATTCTCGGCGTGTCTCATGACCAATTAGCTGTAAATCATAGCTTTTATTTTGTGCTTGGCTGTGACATGCCTATGGTGAAGAGTGACATAGGGAAGAAGGCGAGCTCTGGTGTCAGGGAGTTGGAGAAAAAGGATGACAAAACCTAACAGGCTGTCGGCGGTTTTAATCGCCGTGACTTTTCTGGGCCTGGGCTACATGGCAATGGATGAGCTGACCAAAGACTATGTCGACTTTGAGAAGCTTGAAAGGATCGACGGCCGCTTTCATCTGCGCGGTGAGGTCGAGCCCTATAGCGGTAAGGCCAAGTATTTCGGCGATGATGGCTGGCTAAAGCAGCAAGCCATGCTCCGTCAAGGCAAGCTTAACGGCGAGCTGCAGGACTTTTATGAAAGTGGTGCCGTCCAGGCGGTTACGCATTATGTCGATGGTCAGATAACGGGCGTGACCCGTGTCTATCTGGAAGATGGCACCCTGAATAAGGAGATCCCCTATCAAGATGGGCTGAAACAGGGCACGGAAAAACACTACGGTTTCGAGGGCGGTCTGCTGTCTGAGTCTATCGAATATCGCCAGGGAAAGCGTAACGGCTGGAGCACGAGTTACTGGGATCCAGACAGATTAAGAAATCGCATCCATTATGTGGACGACCTGCGTGACGGCCTGTGGCAGCAATACAGCTTCGGCAAGGTGGTGATAGAAGGCACCATGGTGGAGGACAAAGAAGATGGCGAGTGGCGCACCTATTTTCAGGATACCGACATCTTGCAGGGGATCGCCCACTTCAAGGCGGGTCAGCTTCACGGTGAGGTGACCGAGTTTTATGAGAATGGCACCAAGGAGTGCATCGAATATTATGCCACAGGCAGTAAGGTCGGTACCTGGACACGTTTTTATGACGATAGCAGCCTTGAGCTGGTGAAAAACTACCGTAATGACAAGCTAGAGGGCAGCTATCGCGAATATTACCGCGGTGGTCAGCTCGCCGTAGAGGGGCAATACCGAGATGGTGAAAAGGTCGGTATATGGCGCCGCTTCAGCCCGAATGGTCAGCTACTCTCCGAGCATGAGGAGCAAAGGGTCAGGCTGGAAGCGGACATTGCTGTGAGCGAGGAGTAAGGCGCTATTTTGTAAGGAATGAGTGAGGCATTAAATATGGAAGTGATTTTTATCAAGGGAGATGGCCGCTACGGCAAACTTTGCTGCGTTCGTCAGGATGCCAGTCGCACCGAGACTCAGATGCCGGAGCAGGGGATCGCGCCCCATGACATGATCCATTACGTGGTGGAGAAGACCCTGGCGATTGCTGGCGCCTTCTATGGTCAGCTAAAGGCCGGCGCCAATATCAGCTTTACCCTGGAGCATAATCAGCTGTCGCGGCAGATAGCCGATAAGACCCAGGTGTGGCAGACAGAATCTATGGTGGAGGCGCTGCAGTCGCTCTATTGGTCGCAGGATCTCAACTTCGAGGGTTTCTGTTATCTGCTGGCTCAGAGCTGTGAGCAGCGAGGGCTCGCCATTCCCCTAGTGAGTGAGCATGAGTTCAAGCTGATAATCGATGAGATCACCGAGCTTACTCGCCAATGGCAGGCCCTAACACCGGGGCAGAGCATGACGCTAGTCTTCTAGTAGGCTCTTTTAGATGAAGGCTGCTAGCCCCTTGTATTAGCTGGGGTCTGTCTTGGGCGGTCGCCGAGGGATCAAAGCCTGCTTAGCGTTTCAGCCATAAATGTTGCGGGATAAACCTTGAGGCGTAAATCCTGTCATTGAAATATGGCTTTAAGCTGTCGTATGCTGGGACCGAGATTGTTTTTCAAGAGGTTGGGGAAATGAAGAGTAAGTATTTAGGGATTGTCCTGTTGGTTATCGGCGTGGCCTTGGCATGGTGGGGCTACAACATCTACGATTCTACCAGTTCGCAGATCACCCGCGCGGTTAACGGCGACACCCCCATAGAGGCCTGGGCAGGCATGGTCGGCGGCGCCATCTGCGTGCTGGTTGGCCTGCTGAAACTGAAATAGTTCTTAGGTTATATATGTCGCTAAACCAAACCGGGAGAAAGCGCGTATTGGATGAAAAGCCTGCATGATGCAGGCTTTTTTCTTTTGCAGGGAGCTTATTTTTGCAGAAAAAGTTTCTTTGCAGGGAGTCTCTTTCCAGGGAGTTTCTCTTGCTTCAAATAAGCTGGGCAGATCCTTTGCCCTTAGGCCGAGCGGGGTTTAGGCCTAATTTTTCCAATTTTTTAGAAACGGTAGCTCGCCATCAGGTTGGCCGACCACTGATTGCGTGAATCGGTAATGGGCGAGTCGGCAATCTCCTTGCTCAGGCGGGTGTAGCTGGTCTGCTGGGTAATGCGCCAGTTGCTCGAGAGCGGCAGTATCAGCTGGTAGCCAACGTCATAGTTAACGCCGGCCTTGGCCTCGTACTGTGGACGCTTGGGCAGAGCCTCTTTCTTGCTGACGCCAAAGTAGTGATCATTAAACTTGGCGCTGTTGTAACTTACGCCCACAAACGGCACCAGATCCAGACTGCCAAGCTTGAGGATCTGCTGATAGCGCACACCCGCCACATAACCCTTATATTCGCCACTGATGTCGTGCTGGAAGTTGGTGGAGAGGACGCCGCGCGGCCCCACCTTGATATCCATGTTCAGGCCCAGATCTACGCTGATACGACGCTCTTCCATGCCGGCCAGCACCTTAGACACATCCTTATCCAGCCAGAAGCCGTTGCCGGTCAGGTAGGTGCTGAAGGTGATGGCGTCTCTGTCTTTACCGTAGAGGCGGTAGTTGATGCCCTTGTCCAGATCCGCGTTGAAGCGATCGCCGTGGTAGCCCACATTTACACGGGGGCCGAAGCGGTTGTGATCGCCGAAGGCAAATTTGTAGTCGTTCTTCTGTTCTTTGATGATGTCTGAGTTGTAGCCGGCGCCAAACTCGATCACCCAGCCTTTGCTGTGATAGACCTGACCATTGCTGATATAGGTGTCTGACTCGGCGGCCTGGGCCAGATTGATGCTGCCAAGGGCAACTAGGGCTAAGGGAAGGTACTTCATTGCTCACTCCACTTTGAAGTTGTTTATTGGTTGAGAGCAATGTACTCGCTGGGTACTTAGATTAGTATCATGAGTTTGTAAGCCTGTGTCGCCTTTGTGTATGGCGGGCCGTGAATGCCCAAGACTTTGTTGTATAAAGGTAAAAAAAGACCGGCCCTATGGAGCCGGTCTTTGTGGTGTTATCTTGTGAGGTGAATGCTTACAGCTTAACCACCATCTTACCGCGGTTCTTGCCTTCGAACAGGCCGATGAAGGCCGCCGGAGCGTTTTCGAGTCCCTCATAGATGGTCTGCTCGGCCTTAACCTTACCGCTGGCCAGCCACTGACCCATCTGCTTGGCGAACTCGCCATAGTGTTGCCAGTGCTCGAACACGATAAAGCCTTCGACTCTGAGCTTCTTCATGATGATATAGGCCAGGTTGCTTGGGCCTGGGGTTGGCTTAGTGTCGTTGTACTGGGCGATCATGCCACATACGGCGATACGGCCATGGTCGTTCATGTTGTCCAGCGCCGCGGCCAGGTGTTCACCGCCGACGTTTTCAAAGTAGACATCAACGCCTTGTGGCGCGGCGTCCTTCAACGCCTGACTCAGGTTAGCCGTGGTCTTGTAGTTGATCACCTGCTCGATTCCCATCGCCTTGAGGGCCTCGGCTTTTTCATCCGAGCCGACCGAGGCAACCACCTTGGCGCCCATCAAGAGGCCTAGCTGACAGGCGACGCTGCCGACCGCGCCCGAGGCTGCGGAGACAAACAGGGTCTCGCCTTCCTTCAGCTGGGCGATGCGGTTAAGGCCGGTCCAGGCGGTCATGCCAGGCATGCCCATGACGCCGAGGAAATGAGATTCTGACAAAGGGGTTTCCGGTAGCAGGGTATGATCTGTACCGTCGGTGACATAGTGGCTGCGCCAGCCCTTCATGCTGCTGACCTTGCTGCCCACAGGGAAGTCTTCATGGTTCGACTCTACAACCTCACCAATGGCGCCGCCTTCCAGCACTTCATCCAAGGCGAAGGGGGCAATATAGCTTTCTCTGTCTATCATGCGGCCGCGCATGTAGGGGTCGACCGACATCCAGAGGTTCTTGACCAGGAATTCGCCTGGCTTGAGGGCCGGAAGTTCCACCTGCTTAAGGCCAAAGTTGGCTTGGGTTGGCATGCCTTCAGGGCGGCTGGCCAGTGTTATCTCTTGTGCTTGCATGGAATTAACCTCATTTTGCTTTGCGCGCTAACTAATTGTGGTAGACTCTACAAACAAATTGAGTACAATGCAAATGCTTTGTGCGCAAAGTAATGTGTTTTTAATGTCCGCTCCTTGCTCCTGAATTCTGTTAAGATAGCCGCCCTAAAGCTTGCGGCAGCTAGCACATGCGGGAAAGGTGATGAAATCTTAAGTCGTAACGCATTAAGTCATAAGGCATTAAGTAGCACATTAAGCGGTAGCGCATTGAGCAAAAGTTGAGTAACAGTTAAGTCAGGTAGATGGGTAACACTATGAGTAAGCAGATGAGTGAAGCAGAGACAGCAGTAGTAACTGAAGGGGCGCAATGCCTGTCGGATAATGTCTGCTTCGCCCTCTATACCGCCGCCAATGCTCTGGTGCGTGCCTATCGTCCCTTGCTGCAGGAGTGCGATCTGACCTATCCACAATACCTGGCGATGCAGGCGCTCTGGCTCAAAGATAACGCCAGCCTGACGGATCTCTCCCAGGCGACACGGCTGGATCTCGGCACCTTAACCCCAATCGTCAAGCGCCTGGAGGCCAAGGGGCTGGTGGTGCGTCATGTGGACAGCCGGGATGAGCGTAAGAAGGTGATTCAGGTGACTCAGGCCGGCGAGGCCCTAAAGCAAGAGGCGCTGTCACTGAAGCAGCAGCTGCTGGAGAAGGTGAGCGTGTCGGACATTGAGCTGGAACAGCTAAGGCAAGTTTGTCTGACCCTGACCCATGAGCTCAATCAGAAATAGTCGATTCAGCAAGTTATTCAGGTGCTTGATGGCGCTACCTTTTAAATGAGAAAACACTGTTCTGCACAGCGGCTAGTAAGCCTGGACTTTTCCTAGTAATTAACTTACCAAACTTTGTATAATCGCGACCAATTTCGTGCCTATCGACTATGTGGCTCGCAGTTGAAGCAATTGAGCGATTTAAGCTTATGATTTGACTCAGATAGTCCAGACTATAATAAAGGATAGGTGTAGACAATCTCAGTTTCCCATGGGGAAAAATCTCATGCAAAATCACTCAGACCTCCTCGACATAGGCGTGATAGGCCTAGGCGTTATGGGCAAAAACCTAGCGCTTAACATTGCCGATAATCGCTACCGCGTCGCCGCCTTCGATCTCGACTCAGCCAAGCGAGATGCCCTTCTTGAGCAGGAGCAAAAAGAGCGTCCCGCCATGCAAGCGCAGCGCATCCTAGGATGTAGCAATCTTTCAGAAATGTTATCCAGTCTCGCAAAACCTCGGGTGTTGGTCCTATCGGTACCTGCCGGTGCGCCTGTGGATGGCGTCTGTAATGCCCTGCTAGAGGCCGGGATAGAGCAGGACGATATCGTGGTGGATACGGGCAACAGCCTGTGGACAGATACTGTGGCCCGCGAAGCCCAATATCAGGACAAGTTTATCTTCTTTAGCTGCGCCATCTCAGGCGGCGAGATGGGTGCCCGCTTCGGGCCCTCCTTGATGCCGAGCGGCGATATAAAGGCCTGGGACAGAATCAAGCCCATTTGGGAGGCGATAGCCGCCAAGGTTGACCCTAAGACCGGCCTGCCCATCGAGCGCCAGGAGCCGGGTAACCCTGTGACCGAGGGCGAGCCATGCACCACCTACATAGGCCCGGCCGGCGCCGGTCACTATGTGAAGATGGTGCATAACGGCATCGAATACGCCGACATGCAGCTGATTTGCGAGGCCTATCAACTGCTGAGCGACGGGCTTGGCTTGAGCGCCGCCGAGGTGGGTGAGATCTTCGCGCGCTGGAACCAGGGCAGCCTCAACAGCTACCTGATGGAGATCAGCGCCGATGTGCTGTCACAGGCCGATCCTCTTACCGGCAAGCCGCTGGTGGAGATGATTCTGGATAAGGCGGGTCAGAAGGGCACCGGCCTCTGGACTGCGGTCAGCAGTCTGCAGATTGGCTGTCCGGCGCCGACTATCGCCGAGGCCGTATACGCCAGGGCGGTGAGCACCCAGAAGCATCAGCGTCAGCAGTTGAGCCTGTTGCTGGCAGGCCCCGAGCCGCTGACATTGAGTGACGATGAGCGCGCTGCCTTTATCGATGAGCTTGAAAACGCCCTCTACTGCGCCAAGATCGCCTGTTATGCCCAGGGATTCCAGCTGATGGCGATGAATGCTCAGGAGCGCGGCTGGCAGTTGGATTTTGCCGAAATCGCCAAGATCTGGCGCGCCGGTTGTATCATTCGCGCCACCTTCCTGCAATCGATCACCCAGGCCTATCAAGAGGCGCAGAAGGTGGGAGAGCCTCTCGACAACCTGCTGATGGCTGAGACCTTTAGCCTGGCCTTATCGGCCAAGCAGCAAGACTGGCGCCGCGCGGTGGCAAGGGCCATCATGAGCGGCGTGCCTGTGCCTTGTATCGGCTCGGCGCTGGCCTACTACGACAGCTATCGCAGCGAGACTCTGCCGGCCAACCTGCTGCAAGGTCAGCGGGACTTCTTCGGCGCCCATACCTTCGAGCGTATCGACATGCCCGCCGGCGAGAAGTATCACCTCAACTGGAGCCATAGCGAGCGCACGCTAGAGAAGCTCTAGTGCTTCACTAAGCTTCTATAGAAAAGAAAAACCGCTAGCTGCTGACTAGCGGTTTTTTTATCTCGGCGTTGTGGCCGCCTAGCCCTTACAGCCACCGTTCTCATAGCAGCTTGGCTTGCGCGGACAGCTGGCGCCGCGGGAACAGATGAGCCGAGCCTCGCTGTCGATGCCACGCTCCACCCAGTTGATGTTGAGGATCTTAGCCACACGCTTGATGTCTGTCTTGATGTTGCCGGGCAGGGGCGCCGAGCCGCCATTGTCCACACAGACCTCCTTGAGTTGCTGCGCCACCTGGTTGGCATCGCCGCCCTGGGCCTCGATGGCCGGGTTAAGGTCGATACCGGCGCAGAGCACATGGGGATTGCCCGCCAGGTCTTTCACCCGAATCGATTCGCAGCAGTAGATCTTGGGCTCGTTGGCCACATCCAGGATGGAGATCTGCGCCGAGGAGCCCTGGGTCGAGGCGTTGATCATCCTAAACACCGCCCAGTGCTGGCAGGGATCTTCCACCTGGCGCATGTTGCCCCAGGGTAGGGGGATGCCGTTGCCTCGGTATACGGCCTTGAGCTTACCGGGCGAATAGGCATCGAAATAGTGCCAGTGGCTGTAGGGGGAGACCGCCGTCATGCGGCGCATGGCCACCGAGGGAGAGACATCCACCAACTTGGCCACATCTATCTCATAGCCATGACGGTCGAGCAACTGCCGGAAGGGCACCTTAGGGCAGAGCAGGGCGCCGGCGAAGAAGCTGGACTCGAAATCCCGCCAGGCATGCAGGATATCCTGGGCGTCCACGGTGGAGGATTGCCCACGATTGTCGGCCTCATCCACCAGGCTGGTGCCATGGCTACGTCCGGCCACCATGATACTTTTTAAACCGTCTTTATTGTGCAGCACGCTGTGGCCGATATGGACCGCAAGGTCATATTTGAGGCGGCGGGTATGCTGGTTGAGCAGCTGGTTGAGGCAGATCTTGTTGGGCTGCTCGAAATAGGAGGTGATGATGTGTTGCTTGCCGGCGCCCGCCTCTTCACGGATCGCCTTGGGCGCGCGGGTAAACCATTTCACCACCAGGCCGAGACGCTGGACTATCGCCAGCAGATCCTCGAGGCTCAGCGGCATGCGTTTGAGCCCCACCTCTTCGGCGGCGCGCTCGAGATCGGGAAAATGATTCTGATGATGTTCCTGATGGGCACGGATCAACAGGTGCGCAAATTGCCGGCCACTGATCCCCGTCTGGGAAAGCATCTCTGGGATGGCGATCTGTAATATCTCGTTGGAAAACAGGAAGCTTGGCTCCAGCGCCATGCCACTGATCCCGCCGCGAGACCCCTTAACCGGGGTGATCGCCTGCTCCTCGGGGGCGTCGTCGAGAAACCAATCTACCTCCTTTTGAAACACGGCGGCGATCACTGCCAACATGCCGGCACTGGGCACGCGCTTGCCGCGCTCTATCATGGAGAGGTAGGAGACAGAGGGTGCCGAATCCGCATCCACCCTGACACAGCGGGCCGATAGGTCTTCCATGGTTAGATTATTACGTTTCCTGAGATTGCGTATCTTAGTGCCCAGGAAATGCGATTTTCTCATCAAGCTGCTATTGGTCTTCATTTTGTAAAATTCACACTGTGAAATTTCTATTGTGAAATTGTAATGAAAAAGCCGCTAGACTACAAATTAAGCAATCGGGGAAGCGACAAATCCCTTAGAGCGCCACTTAAAGCTGTAGGGCAAAGATGTCATCAGCGAGTCAAACATAGCGATAGATAGCATAAGTGAGAGGGATGAGGCGATGAATATACAGACAGAACAACTAGACCAGAGTATTTACAACTTCATCAAGCAGGTAATGCCTATGACACAGATTAATGGAAACAATGCGCTGGCACCTCAGATGCAGCAAGATGGCCTGACCTATGCCAAGCAGATCTTGGATCAGTACTTTCCACTGAGTCAGGGCTCTCACCAGGATGTCTGCAGCTATGTGATCTATTACAAGCAGCTACTGGCCTTCTTCGCCGATGGTAGCCAGAGCGGTCTGGCACAGCCCAAGCAGTTTGTGGCCCTCTCTGGTCATAAGTGCGAGCCTAGCTCTCTGGTGCTGAAAAATAACGGCTTCCATATCGAGATTGCGTTGGATCGCCGCGGCGAGCAGGGACGTCACGATATGGCCGGTATCAACGATGTACAAGTCGAGGCGGCGCTGATGACTATCGTCAATAGCGAGCAGAGCGCTTGTCAGCGTACCTGGACCAGCCTGGTTACGGGTCAGGCAGATCAACACTGTAAAGAGTTCACCTCGAAAGACGGAACCGAATACTGCCTCTAAATTGTGTGATGACTCGCCATAAAAAATGCCAGCAACTGCTGGCATTTTTTATGGCTATGTCGATTTCTTGCTTTAGGCTAAGGCGAGTCCCAGGCTGAACAGGGCGCTGAAGATCACTGTGAGTTTCGCCGTGCGTCCCAGCAGCGGGTTTAACGCCGCCCCCGAGGTCTGGCTAAATTCGCTGTTGAGCTTGCGCGCCAGGACTAGCGACAGACCGCCGAGCAGCACAGGCAGGCCGGGTAAGGTCCCAAGCAGAAAACCGCCGATGACGAGGGCGAACGGCAGATAGACAAGCGCCTGATACAGGACTCTGGCCTGACCTTCACCTATCTTAACTGCCAGGGTGTGCTTGCCCGCCTTGGCATCTGTGGGGATGTCGCGGGTGTTATTTACTAGCATCACGGCGGCGTTAAACAGGCCGATGGCGCTGCCTAAGATCCAGGCGGCGACACTGGTGTCATGGGCCTGAAGGTAGTAGCTGCCGACCACGGCCACCAGGCCGAAGAAGATAAAGGCGGCGACTTCACCCAGACCATGGGAGGCTAGCGGGTAGGGGCCGCCACTGTAACCCAGGGCGCCCAGGATAGAGGCTGCGGCCAGGATGGCGATGGGCCAGCCACCATGATAGATGAGCAGCGAGCCCACCAGCAGCGCCAGCACCAGGCAGGCGATCATGGCGTTGCGTACCTTGCTTGGGTCGAGCAGGCCACTCTGGGTGACGCGCACCGGGCCGAGTCGCTCTTCGGTGTCGATACCGCTCTTAAAATCGAAGTAGTCGTTCGCCAGGTTAACGGCGATCTGCAGCAGCAGGGCGCACAACATTGAAGTTGCGGCGATGAGCCAGCTAAATTGTGTCAGTGACAGGGCAAGGGCATTACCGACTAAGATAGGGCCAATGGCTGCGGGAAGAGTACGTGGGCGTGTCGCCAGGATCCAGGGATTCATTATCTGCGTTCGTAATTATTAGGTAGGGACTGAGCTAGGCTCGAAAATATAGCCCAAGCATAGCAAAAAAGCCCAAGTCGATGAAGCGCTTGCATTAGCATTATGTGAACAGTCTCGTTTTATTTTTCAGGGAGCCTTAGCCTAATACTCAGGGCCTTTAATAAAGCTTAAACGCCTTGTTAAAAATTTGTGTATTTTTGACGCGGCGCACATCTTTGTCACCTATTTCAGTCAAATCTGTTGCCAGCCTCAAAGAACTCTTGTCAGACATGTGCTGTTATAGCTGTCTGACTGTGGGATTCTGCTGGAAATGCTTTAAGCTTATCTAATTAATTTATATAGGTTTTATAAATTTAGCACTTGGCTTAAATAGGACTTTCGGCGGCGATAGACAAGGATCAGGATGATGCGTTTTGATGAACAGGTTGCTGTCGTCACAGGAGCGGGGGCTGGCTTAGGACGAGCCTACGCGATCGCCTTAGCCGAGCGCGGGGCGCGCTTGGCCATTATCGATTCGGGCTGCGGCGATAGTCGCTGCCAGAGTTATGCCGGCGCCGGCCTCAACAAGACCGCCCGTACCCTCGCCGAACTGGGCGCCGACTGCCTGAGCTTCCAGTTAGACGTCACCGACAGTCAGGCCCTAAAGAGCGCGATTGAGACTGTCCTCAAGCGCTGGGGTCGCATAGATATCGCCATCAATAACGCCGGCATCCACACGCCTGTCTCCTTCGATAGCCTGAGTTTCGAGCAATGGCAACGGCAACTGGATGTGGATCTCAACGGCAGTTTCCATCTGACCAAGTTGGTGTGGCCGCAGATGAAACGGCAAAACTATGGCCGTATCGTCATGACGGCGGGAGCCAGCGGCCTCTATGGTGACATGCATGAAACCCCCTACAGCACGAGCAAGATGGCGCTTGTCGGCCTGGTCAACAGCCTGGCAAAGGAGGGGCGCGACTACAACATCTCGGTCAATACCCTGGTGCCTCAGGCCTTAACCGCCATGACGGCGCATCATCTCAGCCCTTTGGTGAAGCCGCTGTTTAGCACCTCGTCTGTTAATGCCACGCTACTCTATCTCTGTTCCTCTCATGCCTGTAGTGGCCAACACCTGTTGGCCGCGGCCGGTAGCGTAAGCCATGGGATGTTTGTCGAGTTTCAGCCGCTGCGGATTGTGGAAGATGGCTGCAAGCCCGAGGTGATCGCCCAGCGCTGGGATGAGCTTTACCGGGCACAGCCCTATCATTTTCATGAGTCCGGCGAAGAGCAGGTGACCGCCTGGGCGAGGCGCAGCGCCGCCGAGCACCACGTGGATATAGAGTAGGCCCAGATAACGAATAGATGACGAGTCAGTGACAAATTGCCGCAGGAACCACTAGGAAAGTTTAACTGCCCTAGGGCCTGTTAATCTTCCAAGTTTAATTTTTGTTCAATCTAAACGCGTTTTGCGCGAGGCGAGAGCCATGAAGCATAGTTACTCTATGTGAATGGCGAACAACAAAGTGCAGCGCGCGTTTAGGTGAACCCTTTGGGCAGCGTTTGTAGGCCATTTCTACGGTGTTATCGCCAGTTTGTGTAGGATACTTCACGGCACAGGCTCTGCCTTGTATAAATCACCTTCAAACTGCTGCAAAAACAAACGGCAAAGATCAACAGGTCCTAGCAAGATAAGGGGAATCTAAGGTAAGCTTGACGACCAATATTGATGAGTTATCGGTGAGGTTGCATGAGTCAGGTGTTAGATGATCTGTTATCCCTTTTATCGCTGGAACAGATAGAGGTAGGCCTCTATCGAGGTCAGAGCCAAGATCTGGGCTTCGGCCACGTGTTTGGCGGACAGGTCATGGGCCAGGCCCTGAGCGCTGCGGCGCAAACCGTCGACAGCGAACGTCAGGTACACTCCTTCCACTCCTATTTTCTGCGCGCCGGTGATGAGAAACAACCCATAGTCTATGACGTGGAGAATATGCGCGACGGCGGCAGCTTTAGCGCCCGCCGGGTGAAGGCGATTCAGAAGGGCAGACCCATCTTCTACATGACTTGCTCCTTCCAGAAGCCGGAGCAAGGGCTAAATCACCAGAGCCAGATGCCGGATGTGCCGGGTCCTGAGGGCTTGCTGAATCAGCAGGAGCTGGCCTCGACCCTGAGGGACAAGGTGCCTCGCAAGGTGCTGGAGAAGTTTATGGCGGACTCGCCGCTTGAGATGCGCCTGGTTAACCCATGCAATCCTATGGAACCCAACCAGAGCGAGCCCATCAGGCATGTATGGATCCGTGCCAATGGCAAGGTGCCCAAGGATCTCTCGGTGCATGAGTATCTGCTGGCCTACGCCTCAGACTTTAATTTCCTGGTGACGGCGGCGCAGCCCCACGGCGTCTCTTTCTTGACCCCGGGCATGCGCATGGCCACCATAGATCACGCCATGTGGTTCCACCGTCCGCTGGATCTCAGCCAGTGGCTGCTTTATAGCATAGATAGCCCTAATGCCGGTGGCGGCCGTGGCTTTGTGCGTGGCGAGTTTTACACCCAGAGTGGTGAGCTGGTGGCCTCGGCGACCCAGGAAGGCTTGATTCGATTAACACAGGGATAAACGAACAGTGAGTGAAAGGTTGAATGTGATGAAGATGAAAATGAAAGCCATACTGGCGTCTTTGATGCTTATTATGTTGGCGGGTTGTGTGACGGTAGAGCCCGAGCCACCGATATTCGTCAACGGCGCCGCCGGTTATCTGGAGAAGGTTAACCTGCCGCAAGGCTGTAGCATTACCATTGCGGTGATCGATCTCGACACCCCGGGTGCCATCATCGCCCAGAAGAGCTTCGATATCGCCAGGGCGCCTGTGCCCTTTAAGTTTGCCTTCGCCCGCGAGACCATAGACAAGAACGTCAACTATGGTGTGGTCGCCATGATCCAGTATCAGGGTAAGGTGATCTTCCAGACCTACGATAGGTTCCCAGTGATCAACAACGGCAAGTACACCACTGAAGTGGTGATGAAGCTGGTCAAATAAGCAGGTCAAATAAGCCAAGCAGTTAACGAACAGATAAGGGAGCCTAAGGGCTCCTTTTTTATGCTCTATTTTCCACTATTTTATATTCCGATTTTTGCTCCAAGTTATCTCCACTTGTGGCGCGTCGTCTTTGTCCCGTGTGTATTAACTTGAGTAAATCTCAGCCAGGTGACCTCATATGACCCTTGATTAAATATATTTTATCCAATAGGGTGAGGTGATAATAATAACAAATCAAGGAAGAGCAGATGCAGTTTATCGGCAGTCATCATCTCATAGGTAGCTTGCCCGGCGCCGAAGAGCAGGGCACTGGATCTCAAGACAAGCGTGAGCAGCATAATAGTCGGCAGCATGCTAGTTGGCAGCATCCTGAAGCTCAGGAGCCCCTGTTTGCCAGCCTGGTACTGCTTAGCCTGGCGATGCTGTGTCTCACATTCGCTATCTCTTCGGCAGGTTAGCCGAGTCGAGTCAGTTCGCGTTTATAGTCTCAAGCCTGGTCTCTCTGCCTAGCCGCCTTAATTTTGTTATCTTAGGCGGGTCAGCTAGGGATTGTTATCTGAGGTTCGTTATCTTATGCGTGTCATCTAGATAGTGGCATCTCAAGCGTGTCATCTCGAGCGTGGCTTCTTGAGCTTGGCATCTAGAGTGTGTCATCAAAAAAGGGCCACCTTAGCTTTGCCATCAGGGATCTGTGAAAACAGGCGCCTCTAGTTATTAGTGTCTTATTTCTAGCGTCGTATTCCTAACGTCATATTCCTTGCACGGTCCAGGCCTTGTTAAAGTTGCCCCGGCTTATCAGAGTTGCCCGGTCAGCTTGATGCGCTAACCCCAACAAGCCATATCTGCCAAGTTTGTTGTGCGTCTCTAGGTCGTTATCGCTTGCTCACTTCCCCCTGTTAGCAGAGTTTCCATCAGCACTTTTTTTGAGGTGTATGCTTAAATTCAGCGCCAATTCATGTTGTGTTGTCAGTTTGTTAATAATTGAATTTGACGGAGTTCGCCTTGGTTGATCAACAAGTGATCGATGCGGATATGGGTCACGGAAATTAAAGGGGTATTGTCAATATTTGTTTGTTTGCTGTGATCTGGATCGCGCCAGGCTATACAAAAAGGGGTATTACTCTGGCTTATTGATTTGGATCAATAACTTCTTAGTGTCTATCTGGCAGGATACGCGCAAATGTAAGGATTTTGATAATAAAAACAACGTTAACTGTTGTATTAATGGAGTAGTATGATGAAAAAAACTATCGTTTCAGGTCTGATCGCTGCCGCCCTACTGTCTACTGGATTTGCCGCTTCTGCTCACCAAGCTGGTGACATCATCGTTCGTGCCGGTGGTGTTGTTGTTGCCCCTAATGAGTCGAGCGAAGACGTTGCTGGTTTTGGCGAATTCAACATCAGCAGCAATACCCAGCTGGGTCTGAACTTCGGTTACATGCTGACCGACAACATTGGTATCGAGTTGTTGGCCGCAACCCCTTTTAGCCATGATGTATCGCTAAAAGGCGTTGGAAAGATTGCCGAGACCAAACACCTGCCACCTACCTTAGTGGCTCAGTATTACTTTGGTTCGGCCGATTCTAAGCTGCGTCCTTATATCGGTGCCGGTGTGAACTTCACTAACTTCTTCGACAGTGAATTTACCAATGACCTCGATGGTGCATTGACCGACCTTAGCCTAAGCAACTCATGGGGCTTAGCGGCGCAAGCGGGTATCGACTATCAAGTGAACAAGAATTGGTTGGTTAACGCCTCTGTGTGGTACGCCAAGATCAATACCGATGTGAACTTCAAGCTTGCCGGTCAAGCGGTTAGCATCGAAACCGATATCGACCCTTGGGTTTACATGGTGAGCGTAGGTTACACCTTCTAATCTCGCTAAATATCGAAAAGAAAAAGGAGCCAATCGGCTCCTTTTTTCATGTCTGCTTTTTAACTTTCTGCTCTCTTTGGCCTATTGCGCCTTCTTGGCCGCTCTGGCCGCCTTGCGTTCTTCCTTGGTACGCCAGTGGCGGGTGTTGTAGATAAACTCCGGCAGCAGCTTGGTTAACCAGGCCACCAGACGCCAACGCTTGGTGATGTAGGCGCGGCGCTTACCTTTCTGCATCGCCTTGAGTGCCTGGCGTGCCACCTCATGGGGCGGTGATAGCCACAGACGGCTCTGCTGCATGGCCGCCTTGTCCAGTAGCCCGAGTTGAAGATCGCTAATGGTGATCGGCAGCTTGAGGCGCTGGGCATGCATGCTCAGTCCTTCGAGGTAACTGCTGGCATAGGCCTTGGAGGCATGATAGGCCACGCTTGGGCCGCCTCTCAGTCCGGCGATGGAGTTAATGGCGGCAAGCTGGCCATAGCCCTGCTCGACAAATAGTCTGAATGCCGTATTGCATATGGCACTGTAGCCCTGCACATTGACGGTAATGATATCCTGTTCCAGTTGCCAGGGGAGGGAGGCGTCGTAGCCATTGAGGCCGGTATTGACGATCACCAGATGGGCGCCGCCCAGTTGCTGCCAGACGCTTTCCAGGGTGGCGATGATATCCTTTGGTCTCTCTATTGCCAGCTCATGTAGGCTGACCTGGGTAGGCAGAGACTGAGAAAATTCCATAAGGGATTCGGTATCTTGTGCCAGCAAGGCCAGTTCGACGCCTTGCTCGGCAAGTTGTTTGGCAATTTCACGGCTAACGAGTGAGCTGGCGCCCACAATTATTGCAGTAGCTTGAGACATGAGGCTATTTCTCAATAAATGGTTCGCCTATGATATGAAGATCTCTGATAGAGAACAAGATTTATAGTATAGACATATGGACATCCAGAAGTCTTGATGTATGATTAGGAGCAAGAGTATGAACAGATGGTTAAAACCCCTAGCGGCAGTGGCGATGAGTGCGGGCCTGTTGACGGCTTGTGCAACCCCTAATGCCAGCGTGGAGATCCAGGGGGAGGTTTGGTTTAAGGAGCGAATCGCCTTACCACCCCAGGCTGTGCTGTCGGTGCAGATCCAGGACGTGTCTAAGATGGATGCGCCTGCCGTGGTGTTAGCGGCCTTGGAGCGTGACGATGTGACCACACCTGCACCCTTTGGTTTTGTCATCCCAAGGGATCAGTTCGAGGCGGGACACACCTATAGCGTGGGCGCCAAGATCACCCTGGATGGCAAGCTGATGTTTATCAATACTCAATCCTACCCCATAGATTTAGGCGATAGCGCGCCTATCTCTGTGCTAGTGCAGCGCGTCGGCGGTTAAGGCGAGACACCGCGCCGCTTGCGACACCTAGCCTATTGTGGGGCTCTGTTAACCAGGTCGAAAGAGGCGCGGTATGCCGGTAAAAATTCCCGATAATCTGCCAGCGGCGGAAATTCTCGAATCAGAAAATATCTTTGTCATGTCCGAGACCCGGGCGGCTAATCAGGATATCAGACCCATGAAGGTGCTGATCCTCAACCTGATGCCAAACAAGATAGAGACTGAGACTCAGCTGCTTCGCCTCTTGGGTAATACCCCCTTGCAGGTGGATGTGGATCTGCTGCGCATCCACGACAAGGTCTCCAAGCACACCTCAATCGATCATATGAACAACTTCTATCGTGATTTCGAGGCGGTGCGCCATAAAAATTACGATGGCCTGATCATCACGGGCGCGCCGCTGGGGCAGATAGAGTTCGAAGAGGTAACCTACTGGGATCATATTCGCGAGATCATCGACTGGTCCCAGCACCATGTGACCTCAGTACTGTTTCTCTGCTGGGCGGCCCACGCGGCTTTGTATCACCTCTATGGCCTGCAACGTAAGCTGCTCTCGGCCAAGCGCTCCGGGGTGTTTAATCATCAGCGCACCCATAAACATTTTCCGCTGCTACGGGGCTTCGACGATGAGTTCTTCGCGCCCCATTCCCGCTTTGCCGAGATGGAAGTAGCCGATCTCAAGGCCCATAAGGAGTTGCAGGTACTGGCCGAGTCCGACGAGGCGGGCGCCTACCTGGTGCTGAGCCGCAATAACCGCAACCTGTTTGTGATGGGCCACCCCGAATATCAGAAATCCACCTTGAAGGACGAGTATCAACGAGATCTCGCCGAAGGCCTTAACCCGAGAGTGCCGAAAAACTATTTTCGCGGCGATGACCCCAGTCAGGCGCCAGTCGCCCGCTGGCATGGTCACGGCAGCCTCTTGGTCAGCAATTGGCTCAACTATTATGTCTACCAGCTGACCCCCTATGATCTCCATGATATGAGCGCTATCACCCCCTGGGAGCATGAGTACAAGGATGCCGAGGACAATGACTAAAGCGGGTGCGGGCGTAGCGCCTACTCTGATCGAGACGCCCAGGCTCATCATGCGCCAGTTTGTGCTGCAAGATGCCGAGGCGGTGTACCGTTTCGCCTCGAACCCAGAGGTGGTGCGCTATACCGGCGATGGCGATGATATCAAGAGCCTGGATGATGCCAGGCATGTCATAGAGAAGTATTGGCTCGCAGGTTATCGGGCCCCAGGCTATGCCCGCTACGCGCTGATCCATAAGCAGAGCAATGAGCTTATCGGCTTCTGCGGCGTCAAGTATGAGCCGCTGCTCAACCGCGGGCAGGGCGGGGTGGATATCGGCTATCGCATGCTGCCCGAGTATTGGGGTAAGGGGCTGGCCACCGAGGCCGTTACCGCCTGTCTGCATTACGCCAGAGAGACATTAGGCATAGCCTGCGTTTATGCCGAGGTGATGGTGGAAAACATCGCCTCCAGCCGAGTGTTGGAGAAGGCGGGTATGGAGCAAGTAGACTGCTACGAGGATGACGGAGTTCGTCTTTACCTCTATCGCACCCCCAAAAACCTTGCTAAGCCCTCGGGGCCTAGCAGCTCTTGCAAATAACAGCTCTGGCACATAACAGGTTAGATGGGAGAAATTGCATGGAGTCGCGCTGGCGGCGCTTGAAGAACAAGGTGTTAGGCGCTATTTTATCTAGACCTAGCGCCCGGTATTCACCCGACGCGTCACCCTCGAGAATGGATCCTCATGTCAGAGCCACAACAAGCCGTACTCCTGTTATTGGCGCATCCTTCCCAACACAGATCTGAAGTTAATCTGCCCCTGTTTGAACTGGCCAAGACGGTACCCGGTGTCACCACTGTGGATCTCTATGGCGAGTATCCCGAATTTGATATCGACATCGAGCGCGAGCAGCAGCGCCTGCTGGCCCATGATGTGGTGATCTTTCAGTTTCCCCTCTACTGGTATTCCACGCCCGCCATCCTGAAGGAGTGGCAAGACCTGGTGCTGGAATATGGCTTTGCCTATGGCACGGATGGCAATGCACTCAAGGGTAAGCGCTTCTTCTGCGCCATCACAGCCGGGGGCAAGGAGGAGGCCTATCAGGCCGAGGGCTATAATCATTTCACCCTGAGACAGCTGCTGGCGCCGCTGGAGCAGACCGCCAGCCTTACCGGTATGCGCTATCTGCCGCCGTTCGCCCTGTTTGGTGCCCGCACCGCCGTCGAGGATGGCCTGATGGCGCAGCACCTTGAGGAGTGGCGCGAGCTGCTCACCGCCCTGGTGGCGGGTAAGCTCAATCGCCGTCTGGCTGCCAAGCTTGAGAGGTTAAACGGCCATCTTGATCAGATCATCACGGGGTAAGCGCCATGACCAACTATTTCCTGCAAGCCTTTATCTATCTGGTTGCCGCCGTGATTGCCGTGCCCCTGGCCAGGCGGTTTGGCCTGGGTTCGGTGCTTGGCTATCTGATCGCCGGGGTGGTGATTGGGCCAGTTATCGGCCTGGTGGGGGAGGAGACCTCGGTCATTCAGCACTTTGCCGAGTTCGGTGTGGTGATGATGCTGTTTGTGGTGGGACTCGAGCTCGAACCTAAGATACTGTGGGCCATGCGGAACCGCCTGATGGGCCTGGGTGGATTGCAGCTTACGCTGACCACGGCCGCCGTGGCGGCCATTGCGCTTTATTTCGAGGTGCGGTGGAGCATCGCCTTTACCATAGGCCTTATCTTCGCCCTCTCATCGACGGCGATCGTGTTGCAAACCTTTAACGAGAAGGGACTTAATCGTACCGATGGTGGCCGCAACGCCTTCTCTGTGTTGCTGTTTCAAGATATCGCCGTGATCCCCATGCTGGCCTTTATCCCATTGTTGGCCCTGCCTGAGCTGGTGGAGCAGGCGCAGCAGGCGGCGACTCAGGTGGCGACCAAGCACGAAGAGATAAGCCTGGTGGCCGGCTTGCCGCCCTGGGCCTATGCCATAGTGATCGTCGCGGCTATCGCCATCTTAGTGGTGGGCGGCCACTACCTGAGCCGTCCCCTGTTTCGTTTCGTGGCCTCATCCGGGGTGAGGGAGATCTTTACTGCCACCGCGCTGATGTTGGTGATAGGTATCGCTGCCCTGATGAGCCTGGTGGGGCTTTCGCCGGCTCTGGGCACCTTTTTGGCGGGCGTGGTGTTGGCCAACAGTGAGTTTCGCCATGAACTTGAGTCCAATATCGACCCCTTCAAGGGGCTGCTGTTGGGGCTCTTCTTCATCACAGTCGGTGCCGGTATCGATTTTGGCATACTGTGGCAGGATCTCGGCCTCATCCTGGGACTGACCCTGGGGATAATAGTGCTTAAGGCCTTGGTGCTCTTGCTGATCACCCCAGTGTTCAAGATAGGCAAAAGCGATCGCTGGCTGTTCGCCCTCAGTCTGGCCCAGGCGGGGGAGTTTGGTTTCGTGCTGCTCAGTTTCACCGTGCAAAATCATGTGCTGCCAAGTGAGCTGGCGCAGAAGCTCTCATTGGTGGTGGCCCTGAGCATGATGCTGACCCCAGGGCTGTTTATTCTGTTCGAGCGTTTTATTGAGCCCAGGTATCGCAGCGCCAAGGCAGATCGCGAGGCGGACACCATAGATGAGCACGGCAGCGTGATCATCGCAGGTGTAGGTCGTTTCGGACAGGTGATCAATCGCCTGCTCAGTGCCAACGGCATCAAGACTGTGGTGCTGGATCATCAGATTAGCCAGGTGGATATGCTGCGGCGCATCAATGTGAAGAGTTATTTTGGTGATGCGACCCGCCCGGACCTGCTGCATACGGCGGGGATAGAGGAGGCCTCCCTGTTGGTGGTGGCCATGGATAATCGCGACAGCGCGGTGGAGCTGGTGAAGTATGTTAAGCATACCTATCCCAAGGTTAAGGTGCTTGCCCGGGCGTTCGACCGCGGTCATGCCTATCTGCTGCGGGATGCCGGCGCCGACTTCATCCAGAAGGAGACCCTGCTGTCGGCCCTTGAGCTAGGGGCCGACGCCATGAAGTGTCTCGGCTTTCACCCCTTCCATGTGGAGCAGCAGAAGAACACCTTTAAACGCATCGAGAAGCGTAGCTCCGATATGCTCTATGGCGCCTGGAAAGATGACAGCAGCGGTGAGCGATTCGATAACAACTATCGCAAGCTGTTTATCGAGCTGGAAGAGACCATCAAGGCCGCCATGGCCAGGGATAGAAACGACAAGTATGCCATGAGCGATCGGGGTTGGACGCCGCCGCCCAAGGGCTATGACGAGCTACTGGACGGCGATGAGCCCCTAACCGTCAAGCGTGTCGAAGAACCTTTGCCATCGCCTGGTGATGAGCAGCTCAAGCCTTAAGCCGCTTTAGCCTTAAGCGCTCCTAGGCTAGGCTGCAGCGCCTCGGGGAGTGCCACATGTAGTGGCTGCTTACTTAGGGGGCAGGTGAAATCCAAAAAGCAGGCGGTGAGCTGCAGATTCACATCGCCCGTTTCGGCGCCGCCATGTTGTCTGTCACCCACCACGGGAAAGCCTATGCTGGCCATGTGGATGCGGATCTGATGCTTGCGGCCCGTCTCTATCTTTACCTGCACCAGGGACATATCCAGCTCGCTGTCGTATTCCACCAGGCTGGCGTGGGAGCACGCCGGCTTGCCGTCCACCTCAGTGGTGATGGTGCGCGTGGCCTTGGGAAACTCCCCCTTGACGATCACCCTGTATTGTTTATCCAGCTCGCGATGCTCGAACTGGGCCGCGAGCGCCGCCGTAATCGTTTTGCTGTGCCCTATGAGCACCAATCCCGTCGCCGCCCTGTCCAGACGGTGGATGATAAAGGCGGGGCGCTGGGGTGTGAGATGAGTCTCGACGAAGCGGTTGATGGTGGTGTGATCGCTCCATTTTGAGCCCTGACACAACATGGCGTAGGGCTTGTACCAGATACTGTATTCGCCCTTATCCAGAATTAGCTGGGCATCCTCTACCTGCTGAGCCAGTACCTTAGGGTTGTAGTAGAGGTGCAGCTGATCCCCAAGCTTAAGCGGTTTCTTGGCCCGGCGTAGACGCTGAGTGTATTTGCCCCTCGTGAGCCACACGGCGCCCTTGGCCATCGCCTGTTTAATCTCCTGCTTGGAGAGCTGGCTCGCCTTGGCCAGCAGGGTGCAGGCGTCCGTCTCTGTCTGGCTGACATTGAGGTGATGTTCGATAGGGTTTAGCTTGGAGTCTGGTTGCATGGCAGGCTTATCTTCTAGGTGCTTATCTTCTAAGGCTTAGCTTTTATAGGCTTAGTTTTTATAGACTTAGTTTTAGATTCGAGTGAGATCTTGGGTGAAAAACACCGTCAGTTTACACTATTTTGCCCCCTTTGCGGCCCCCAACGCTTGGCCTTGTTGTCATTGGTTAAGATCTGCTCTCGGCTCTCTCCCTCTGCTCTCTACTTCAGCATCGACTGCTATACTCAAGGCAGTGGGATCAGGGAGGAGCGAGATGGTGCAAAGTGCGATGGTGTGCAAGACATTCGTTTGTCTGAGAAAGTCCTGCTTGTTTACTGCTTTTCTCATAACGACCTGTTTCATAATCGTCTGTCTAATAACGGCAAATGCGGCGCGGGCCGAGGTGACCGAGGTGCGCTACAACCTGTCGACCCATTTCGTCGATCCCAAACAGAGTTACTATATCGATCTGCTACGCCTGGCCATGGAGAAGAGCCAAGATCAATATGGCGACTATCGCCTGGTGCCGGTGGAGATGGATATGCCCCAGGGGCGCACCATCAAGCTGGTGGAACAGGGCAAGTTGGAAGTGGTGTGGACCATGACCAGCATCAGCCGGGAGCGTCAGCTGCGCGCGGTTTACTTTCCCCTGCTCAAGGGGCTGATGGGCCATCGTATCGCCATCATACGCACCGAAGATGAGGCCCGTTTCGCCAACATTACCCAGATAGAAGAGCTCCAGAGGATCCCCGTTGGCCAGGGTAGCGACTGGCCAGACAGCGATATCTTGCAGCGCCAGGGCTTTACCTTGGTCAGGGGCGCGGCCCACAGCTTGTTGACCATGCTTGAGAAGGGTCGCTTCGACTATTTTCTGCGGGCACTCCATGAGCCTTGGGACGAGATTGCCGACAGACCAAATCTGATTGTGGATACTCAGTTTGTCATCGTCTATCCCGCGCCCCTCTATTTCTTCGTCAGCCCTGACAATCTGGCGCTGGCGGAGCGGATCGAATATGGCCTGCGTGCGGCCTTGAACGATGGCAGCTTCGATGAACTTTTTTATCATCATGCCATCACAGAAGGTATGCTGGGGCGGGCTAGGCTGACCGAGCGACGTGTGTTTCGCCTGGATAATCCATTTTTGTCGCAGACCAGTAAGAACCTGCTCAGCGAACCTGAATTGTGGTTCGATTAAGTATATTGATTTGTCTGGCTATTCTTGTCTATTTGGCGTCAAATAGGGTTTAATGAGAGTGAGTCAGGCTGCATTGATGGGGTGGTTATGATCGCAAATGAGCAGATGGTCGCCGTGCTTGAGGCACTGCCGGATCCGGCGTTTATTTTGTCCAGTAGCGGCAAATATGTGGCCGTCTTCGGCGGCAGCGATGCGCGCTACTATCACGATGGTCGTGGCCTCATAGGTGCCTACCTCCATGAGGTGATCAAGCCCGCCAAGGCCGCCTGGTTTCTGCAGACCATAGATAGGGCACTCTCAACCCGCCGCCTGTTGATCGAAGAGTATGAGCTGAGCAACAAGGATGTGAAGGGGCTGCCCGACGAGGGGCCGGTGGCGCCCATCTGGTTCGAGGGACGAATTCAGGCGCTGGATTTTCGCGTCGACGGCGAAGAGGTGGTGCTCTGGGTCGCCAGTAATATCTCTAAGCGCCACGAGCTGGAGTTAAGGCTCAGGGAACTGAGCGATACGGACCAGCTGACAGGCCTTTATAATCGTCGCCGTCTCGAGCGTGACTTTGCCCTGCATTTCGACAACTTCAGCGAACAGGGGATGCCAACCACCATATTGATGCTGGATATCGATAACCTGAAACAGATCAACGACACTAAGGGCCACCACAAGGGGGATGAGAACATCCTGGCCGTGGCCGAGATCTGCCGCCGCGAGTTCCGTAAGACAGACTATGCCTACCGCTTCGGTGGCGATGAGTTTGTGGTGGTTTTGCCGGGCCTGCAGCCGACCCAGGCGATGGCCATGGTCGAGGCGCTGCATCAGAGCTTCAATCACGCCTTATCTGCCCTGGCCGAAGATGAGCTACTGGCCACCATCAGCCTGGGGATGACGGGGATCAAGGCGGGTGATACCTCTTACCAGGATACTTTAAGGCGCGCCGATATGGCCCTGTATCAGGCTAAAGACCAGGGTAAGAATCAGCTGAGTTATATCCCTTAGGCTTTCGCTAAGGCGTTTTACCTCCTCTATCGACGCGCTCATTCTGGCGCTGGCGACCATCTAGGGGGAGGCCCCCTCTTTGATCGCTATTTAGCGCTTGAAACAGGTCACCTCAATTGGGGCATCCGGGTGTTTCTTCTATAGTTTATATAATGAATCTTTAATGCAAATTCACTTGTTAACCCCTTCAGGCAGACATACTGTTAAGGGAAACTGGTGCAGCGGAGGCATTATGCAAACACAGATACAGGCAAGGATAAAACATTGGTTGAGTCTCGATAGTGACGCCAAGAGTCGCACCGAGATTTTGGCCCTGGTCGATCAGGGGGCGCAGGAGGAGCTGGCGGCAAGATTCGCCGGCCGTCTCACCTTTGGTACCGCGGGCATTCGCGGCGTGGTAGGCGCAGGTCCCATGCGGATGAACCGTCTGGTGGTGCAGCAGACCTCCAAGGGGGTCGCCGAATACCTCAAGGCTCAGGTGGAAAATGCAGTGAGTCGCGGCGTTGTCATCGGCTACGATGGCCGTCACGACTCCAAGCAGTTTGCCGAGGACGCCGCCAGCGTGCTTACCGCCGCTGGCTTCAAGGTGTTCCTCACCAGCAAGGTGGCGCCGACCCCTCTGGTGGCCTTCGGCGTTCTGCATCTGGGGGCGGCGGCCGGCATAGTGGTGACCGCCAGTCACAACCCGCCGCAGTACAATGGCTATAAGGTTTACTGGGGTAATGGCGCGCAGATCATTCCGCCCCATGATACCGGCATCGCGGCGCGTATCGAGCTGGCGGCCAACTCACCGGTGGATATGTTGCCGCCGGAAACGGCGGTGGAGACAGGTAAGCTGGTGATGCTCGAGGAGGATTACTATCAGGCCTATCGTCAGGGCGTGTTAAACGCAGGCGTGCTGCAAAGCCCCGCTCGTCCCGAGTTGGTGAGCCTGGCCTACACCGCCATGCACGGGGTCGGCGCCGAGATGGCCGAGACCCTGCTGAAGGATATCGGGGTTACACAGGTCTATTCGGTCGCGGCCCAGCGTGAGCCAGACGGTGACTTTCCCACGGTGAACTTCCCCAACCCCGAAGAGGCAGGCGCCATGGATCTTGTGATGGCCGAGGCTCACAAGCATGGTGCCATGCTGGCCTGTGCCAACGATCCTGACGCCGACCGTTTCGCGGTGGCGGTGCGTAAACCCGGCGCTAGGCCAGAGATGCCCTCCACCGAGGCCTATCAGATGCTGACCGGAGATCAGGTGGGGGTCTTGCTGGGCCATTATCTGCTCTCCCACGCCAGTGATGATCAACGTTTGCTTTGCTGCACCATAGTCTCCTCCAGTCTGCTGACCCGCATCAGTGAGGCGTGTGGCGCCCAGTGCGAGACCACACTCACAGGCTTCAAGTGGCTGACCAATGTCGGCATGAGCAAACAGACTGAGGATAATCGCTTCCTGTTCGCCTACGAAGAGGCGCTCGGCTACACGGTCGGCAGCATGGTGTGGGACAAGGATGGTCTATCAGCCTTGGTTGCCTTCGTGCAGCTCACAGCTGAGCTGGCTGCCAAAGGGGAGACTCTGTGGGACAGGCTGGAGACCATCTATCGTCAATATGGCTATTATCTCAACCGTCAGGTGAGTATCGCGCTGAGCGGCGAGGCAGGTGCGCCCACCATAGGCGAGCAGCTAAGGGCGCTCAACCCCAGCGAGATTGCCGGACGGGCCCTGGTGTCTGTGGATGACATCAGCCTGGGGCTACGCCGCTTTGCCGATGGCCGTGAAGAGACGATCGACCTGCCTCGCAGTGACGTGCTTATCTATCGCCTCGAGGGCAATGCCAGGGTGATCGTACGCCCCTCGGGCACTGAGCCTAAGGTGAAGTGCTACTACGAGGTGGTCGAGCCCTTTGGCGAGCAGGAGGGGCTTGCGGATGTGCAGCGCCGCGCCGAGGCCGCGATGGCGGAATTTGTCACCCGGCATCAGGCTGGCTTGCCTAACGCCTAACGCCTAACGCCTAACGCCTAACGCCTGGCGCCTAATGCCTGGAGTCGAGTCATGGTTTGTTAACCGATTGCCAGCCTACTGACACTAGGCTGTCAGTAGGGGGGCGTTAAGCTCTTCTTACTGGTCGAGTGAGGGAGACGCTCAGGGTTGAGCGTCGCATTCGGCCAATTAAGGAGAGCAAGATGCAAGAACAGCAAGTGTTACACCAGGCACCTTTACAGCAGGCACCTTTAGTCTGGGGCGAGATCGCCGTCGAGAATATGGCGCGGGCCAAGGCCTTCTATCAGACTCAGTTCGGGGTGCGTTTTCGCGATGAGCAGATGTTTGGCATGGAGATGGCCATACTAGAGACTGAGGCGCCCCAGGCGGCCAGCATCGCCTTGGTAAAACATGATATGATGCGCCCAAGTGGAGCCGGCAGCATCCTCTATCTACACCTTAGCGATCACCTGGCCCCCCTGGTTGAAAGGTTGGAGCAAAATGATGTCGAAATCGCTTTGCCTGCCATGGCTATCAAGGAAGGGGAGTGCGGCTATAGTTGTGTCATCGTCGATAGCGAAGGCAATCGTGTCGGCCTCTGGGCACCGAGTCTGAAAGGCTAGTGGACTCATGTCCCAGCGCATTTAAAGTTCTGACTCATTAGCTACAGCTGATAGGGTAAACGCAAGCGCCGCGGCGCTTGCAAGCTATGTAATTCAAGCTATGCAAGCAATGTAAGTTACCTAGGCAATGCAAAGGATATAACAGAAGGAATTGAGATGAAGACGATAAACCTCGCCCCCAAGTCACTGGTCGGCATGAGTGTTCGTACCAACAATGGAGCCGAGTCTGAAGCGGCGACGCAAAAAATCGCCCCCCTCTGGCAGGCCTTCATGGGGCAGTATGGCGAGCAGATCTTCGGTAAGTTGCCTGTGTATGGGATCTACTATGACTATGCCAGCGACATGGATGGCGACTATAACCTGATGACGGCGGTCGAGGCGGGCACCATTGAGCATGACGACAAGTTAACGCCGCTCACCTTGGAGGGCGGTAACTACCTCTGTTTCAGCGCCACAGGAGAGATGCCCCAGGCGGTTATTTCACTCTGGCAGCAGATCTGGGCCTATTTTCAGCGCCCCGATTGCCCCTATCGTCGCCAGTATCTGACCGATTTTGAGTGCTACGCCCAGCCTGACAGCGTAGATATCTATATCGGCGTCCACGTCGAAGTTTAGATAGATATAGGTCTAGCCAAAGTCTAGTTAATTCGGGATATTAGCAAGGTCCAGTCATAGTCACCACGGGCCGTCCAAGGGGCGGCCAATTCAGGTAAGTCATGCGCCGCGCCGATCGCCTATTTCAAATCGTACAAATTCTCAGACACAGACGCATCACCACGGCCAAGCAGCTGGCGGAGCGACTCGAGGTCTCTAGCCGTACCATCTACCGGGATATTCAGGATCTCTGCCTGTCGGGGATCCCCATCGAAGGGGAGGCCGGCGTCGGCTATCTGCTGCGCCAGGAGGTGAATGTACCGCCTCTGATGTTTAACGAGCAGGAGCTGGAGGCGATACAGGTGGGCATGCGTATGGTGCAGGCCCAGGGGGGCCACGAGCTGGCCAGCGCTGCCAAGCAGGCGATGATCAAGGTCGAGGCCGTGTTGCCCGAGCGGCTTAAGGCCTATCAATCCCTGATGTTTGCCCCCGACTTTTACAGCGACGGGCAGCTGTTTTCCTTTCTCGACCTGCTGCGCAGGACGTCCAGGGAGCGAGAATATATTTTATTGAGCTATCAAGACGTGAAGCAAAGCAGTAGCGAGCGCCAGGTTCGCCCCCTCGCGCTCTATTACTGGCAAGGGGTCTGGACACTACTTGCCTGGTGCGAGCTGCGCGGTGATTTTCGTAACTTTCGGGTCGATCGCATCGTGGGCGTCTTGCCACTCGCCAGCCAT
The DNA here is from genome assembly GCF_019457535.1 of Shewanella halotolerans. Classification (NCBI taxonomy): domain Bacteria; kingdom Pseudomonadati; phylum Pseudomonadota; class Gammaproteobacteria; order Alteromonadales; family Shewanellaceae; genus Shewanella; species Shewanella halotolerans. Next base: position 1,593,376 of record NZ_CP080417.1, read on the forward strand.
TTCCCCCACACGCCGGGCCAGGAGATGCCAGACTATATCGCCATGATGCAGGCGCAGCATGGCGAGTGTTAGCGGTCTTTCCATCGGTATATAAAATTATTCCGGCAGCAGCGGGCGCATGAAGCTGCGCTCATAGCGGCGGATAAACTTGTGCTGCTTGGCGTACTCGAAGGCGGCGATACATTCTTTGTCATGCACAGAGGCCTCGCGGTATTGCTCGTAGCTGGCCAGTGACGGAAAGCTAAATAGCGCCAGGGCGACATCGTTGGCCCCCTCGCTGGGCAGGAAATAACCGTGATGTTGCCCGCCAAACTTGGCCATCAAAGGCAGCCAGAGCCTGGCATAGTGCTCAAACATATCCTGCTTATCCGGGTCGATGATGTATTTCACGTGACAGGTTACCGCCATCTTAATTTCTCCTTAGGGCCTGTTGATCTTTCAAGTTTGATTTTTGTTCAATCTAAACGCGTTTTGCGCGAGGCGACAGCAATGAAGCATAGTTACCCTATGTGAATTGCGAACAACAAAGTGCAGGGCGCATTTAGATGAACCCTTTGGGCAGCGTTTGTAGGCCATTTTTACGGCGTTATCGCCAGTTTGTGTAGAATAACTACACGACACAGGCTCTGCCTTGTAATAATTTCCTTCAAACTGCTGCAAAAACAAACAGCAAAGCTCAATAGGCCCTAATGTATGATGAAAAACAGCGCCATACTCACCAGCACGGTCAGCAGTGTGTTGCGGGTAAAATAGGCCAGTAACACGGCTACCAAGCCGCAGATGAGGTAGCTGTTATCGAATGTGAACGCCAGCTGCTGGTCGCGCACGAAGAGTATGGGAGCGGCGATGGCGGTTAGCACCGCAGGCGCCGAATACCCAAGAAACTGCAAGGTATTTTTACTCAGGCGCAGTGGCAGTTTTGGCTCGAGAAACAGATAACGACTGAGGAAGATCACCGCCGTCATGGCGAGCATAGTAAGCCAGATCATCATGCCTGCCTCCAGGATTCACCGCTGAGTTTGGCATAGAGCTGGCCGCTGGCCATGCCAGTCAAAGAGGCGATAAGCAGCCCCGCCTGCAGCTCCATCAGGGCGCACACCACACTGGCCACCATGGCGACCAGCACACACACCAGGATTGAGGGGCGTTTCACCGCTGGCACCACAATGGCGATGAAGGTAGCGGCGATGGCGAAATCCAGCCCCAAGGCGTCCAAATTCTCTATCTTATGGCCCAGGGTTATCCCCATTGCCGTGGCCAGGTTCCACCCCAGATAGAAGCTAAAGCCGCCGCCGAAGGCGAACCAGGGATCCAGGCTGCGTTGCTTCCCCAGATTGGCGATGGCAAACAGCTCGTCGGTGAGCAGAAAGCCCAGGGTGAGTCGCCACTTAAGTGGCAGTGGGCTGATCTGCGGGCGCATCGCCATGCCATAGAGCAGGTGGCGTGAGGTGATCAGCAAGGTGGTGATTAATATGCTGGCAAGGCCAATCCCCGCCTTAATCATCCCAAGCGCCACCAGCTGCGCTGCACCGGCGAAGACCAGCGCCGACATGGCCTGGCTTTGCAATGGCGTGAGCCCGGCGTCTATGGCAAAAGAACCTGCGAGTATGCCCCAGGGAACGACTGCCAGTGTCAGGGGCGAGATGGCCAGCGCTCCCTTGAGCGCCGCACGCATTGGTGATGCATTGCCTATTCTTTCGTTACCTAGGCTTTCGTTGTTGAGCATAGCGTTTTCGGTATTAGCGCTGTTTGCATCTGGGCTTCCTGCATCTGGGCTTTCGGCGGCCGAGTTGGGCAAAGGCTTTTTCGAGTCTGGTTGAGGTTCGCGTGTCATCTTAGCTGGTTTTAATTGAGGAATTATTCGACCTTACTAGAAAAGGGCGCACCTGGCTTGTACATTGTTGCGCTGTTTTTTCCTGTTTTGCCTTACCGATTGGGCTACTAGCCTCTTGGCCTACTGGCTTCGACCTCTCTGGCATACTGGCCCGGGGTGACGCCCATGGCGCGTTTAAAGTGACGATTGAGGTGACTCTGATCGTGAAAACCACAGGCCAGCGCCACCTCCAGCAGCTTGGATCCCTGGCGGATCATCTGTTTGGCCAATCGAATACGCCCCTGGATCTGGTAGGCGTGGGGTGGCAGACCATACTGGCGCTGGAACTGCTTGATCAGATAGAAGGGGCTGAGCCCCGCCAGCTTGGCCAGGGCATCGAGGGAGACATCGGCGGCCGGCATATCATCCAGAAATTGCTTTACCAGTGCCAGCTGCGCCGTGGGTCGCAGCGACTTCTCGACCGGGCGACTGGCGCCATGGCGGGACATCAGGCGTGCCAGGCTGGTGTAGATGAGGCTCTCACGCAGCAGTGCATGATCAGAGCGACTTAATGTGTCGAAGGTGAGGCGTAACAGCTCAGCCAGTGGCTTGTCGTGCACCACTGGCTCGGGAAAATAGGGCGCGTCGCCAGCCTTACCGCCTAGCTCATCATGGACCCTGGCAAACTGCTGCGGCAGGGGATACATGGCGCGATAGGACCAGCCAAAGTCTGTGGCCGAGCGGCCGTTATGCACCTCATCTGCGTTCACCAATATGATACTGTGCTGCGGCGCCGTGTGATCGCCGCCGGTGCGATAGAAACGCTGGGCGCCGGTTTCGATAACGCCCACCGTATAGCCCTCATGGCAATGGCGTGAGAAATTTTGCTGATGGTAACTGGCATCCAGTAGCTCTATGCCGCCCAGCTCCTTTGCCAGGCTGAAGTTGGCCTGCTCTTTTGTCTGCTGCTTTTCTCGGGCTTTCGTTTGGGCCTTTGCCGATTTACGGCCGAGACTTTGGGGAGCAGCGGCATGCTTGGTTGTTGACTCAGTTGCTGGTGACTTCATGGGGGTTTGGGCTATCACTTTATACTCGCGTCGAGAGGCCTATGCTCAGTGGTTAGTACTCAATAGTTCTGGTTCGTCACTGGTTTGTATCGGCTCTTAGCCATCATAGCCTAAATGAGTTGACTGTTTTTGTACAAAATTGGCCTCTGTTTGAAATCGACTAAAGCAGATTATGGCGACTTGGGTGGTACACTCAGGTGAGAGGCGAGCGCAAAGGCTTTCCAAGCGCCGAGAGCTGATAGCTTGGGAAGCGAGTCGAGAGCCGAGAACGTTGTGAGTCGAAAGTCGAGAAAACGGCAAAAATGAAGAGTCAGCGAATTAACAATCAACCCACTAACATTGAAAACAGGGCCGAGCAGGGCGACTCCTTTCCCTTAGTGATCTTCGATGGCAGCTGTAACCTGTGCCACGGCGCGGTGCGTTTCATCGTCAGGTGCGACAGGCGTCAGCATTTCAAATTCGCCTCGATTCAGAGCGAGACGGCCCAGCGGCTGTTGGCAGATCGCGGTATAAACGTGGACCTTGAGGATCTCAGCAGCTTCTATCTGCTCGATGAGCAGGGCGTGTTAGCCCAGAGCGAGGCGGCGCTGGCGGTGGCAAGTCAACTCGATGGCCTCTGGCCCCTGTTAAAGGTATTGAAAGTACTGCCCAGGGGCCTGCGAGACTGGAGTTATCGCCATGTAGCCAATCGGCGTTATCGCCTCTTTGGCCGCAGAGCCTGCGCCCTGCCATCTAAGGTAGACAGGGGCCGATTTATCGAGTGAGCGTGCTCGATTGCACTTTCTAGATTGAGCTGTTGAAAAACTAGAGGGCCAGCAGCTTAGGTAGGAAGCGGTCGTCTAGCTTGGCTATGTCGCGCTGCTCATCCAATACCTGCTGCAAGATCTCATTGCTGGTCAATGGGTTGGCCAGTACCACGCGGAACACCACAGAGGTCTGATCCAGGTTATTGGCCGGAATGATGCGGGTACGGGAGACGAAGGATTTTCCCTGCTCGCGTTGGCGCTTCTGAATAAACTTGGTCAGGCCGTCCAGCAGTGTGTTGATCTCGCTCACCCTGGCCGCGTCACCGGCTGCGACCGCCTCGGTGAGCAGCGCCTGCACCTTGGCGGGCACATAGCGGTAGGTCAGTAGGCAGAGCTCAGGCCTGGAGACCAGCTGAAAATCGTCCTGGGCGGCAATCAGCTCACCGAAGTAACGCGCCTTCTCCAGGCTGTTGTTAATTAAGATCTCGTAGCCGTCGCGGCCGATGATCTGTAAGCAGGCATGCACCAGCATGGCCATGCCGGGGCGCGAGCCCTCCAGCGTCTGACTACCCAGATCTTTAGAGCCCTTACGCAGAATATATTCGGCGTGGTGTTTGATGGCGTTGGCAAATTCCGGGTCTTTAAACAGCACCATGCCTGCGCCCATGGGCACGTACATCTGCTTGTGGGCATCGATAGTGACTGAGTCGGCGCGCTCTATGCCGGCTAACAGCTGGCGATACTTGTTCGACAGCAGGCTGGCGCCACCCCAGGCGGCGTCCACATGGAAATGACAACCCAGCTGCTCGGCGAGATCAGCAAGCTCATCGAGCGGGTCTATGTTACCTGTCTCCGTGGTGCCGGCCACGCCGACAATCGCCATTACTTTGATGTTCTGCTTGGCTAACTGCTCGGCCGCCTCGCGCATCTTGGCCACATCTACCTTGTTGTCGCTGGCACAGGGCACGCTGATGATGTTGTCGCGGCCTATGCCTAGGAGATCCGCGGCCTTGCCGAGGGAGTAGTGACCTCGAGTTGATACCAGAATGGCCAGATCGTCATAGCCGTAGTGGCGCAGTGCCCCCATCAATCCAGATTGGGCCACGCCCTTGAAGTCGCCATCCGGCTTTAGCAGGCGGTTACGGGCGATCCACAGCGCCGTGATGTTGGCGACCGTGCCGCCGGAGCAGAAGGCGCCCAGTGAGTGACTGGCGCTGTGCATCCAGCTCTGGTAGAACTCTTCTGTCTGGCCATAGACCATGTGGTGCATCATCCCCAGCACCTGGCGCTCCAGCGGCGTGAAGGCCTTGGAGGTCTCTATCTTCACCAGGTTTTGGTTGAGCCCCACCATCATCTTCGACAGCGGCAGCACGAAATAGGGCAGGGCCGAGGTCATATGACCTATGAAGCTGGGAGCCGAGGTGTGCACGCTGTGGGCGATCAGGGTCTGCATCATCTGCTCGGCATAGTCGGAGACGAAGCTGGGGGCTGTAGGGATCTGGTAGGCCTGGAAATCTTTTTCTATTTCGGTCAGTGGCTTCTCGACCGCGACTATGCTCTCTTTGAGGAATCCCATCAGGTTTTCCGACAGGTTTTTTTCTATCTTACCCAGGGTCGAATTCGGTGCCTCGGGCAGAGTAAAAATACGCATCAAGGCCTCTTCAGAGGCGGTCGCTTGTCGTGTCTGTTTTGATGTCATCGAGGCGCGTCGCTTAACTTGTGTCTGTTTTGAAATAGAAAAAACAGGCGATCGAAAAAGGGAGCTAACTTTACTGTAAGCTTTATACCGCATCAAGGGGAAAAGTGAAATGGCTGGCGGGTGACTGGCTTATCAGAGACCAGCCTTGAGCCGAAATGAAAGCCGTTAGCCGAAATGAAAGCCGTTAGCTGATAATCAAAAGCCCTGAGCCAAGGTGGCGTCAGGGCATTTAGGTTAAATCAGAGTGGCGGCTAACGTCCCAGACGATAGAGGCGGGCGATATTAACCGCGCAGCTATAGAGGTTATAACGGGCGCCGGCCAGCACCTCCTCCAGCGGCAAGGCCCTAGGCGTCACGGAAAACAGGGCGTCTATGCCGTGGTCCAGCAGCACATTGGCGTCCTCGCTGACGCAGCCGGCGATGGCGATAACTGGAATTCCCTGTTTATTGGCCTCGCGTGTGACCCCCATGGGGGTCTTGCCATGCAGTGTCTGGCTGTCGAGGCGGCCTTCGCCCGTGATGACAAGATCCGCCCCCTTGAGATGTTCGCTCAGCCTGACCGTTTCCATGACAATATCTATGCCGGGTCTTAGCTTGGCGCCCAGATAGGCCATCATGGCAAAGCCCATACCGCCCGCGGCGCCCGCCCCCGGCATGTCGCGGCACTCATTGAGGCCAGCAGAGCCGGTGATATCGGCGAAGTGACTAAGGGCCTTGTCTAATCTGGCGACCATGATCTCATCTGCGCCTTTTTGCGGTCCGAAGATGGCCGAGGCCCCCTTGTCGCCACACAGTGGATTATCTACATCGCAGGCGACCTCAATTTCTACCTGGGCAAGCCGTGGATGCAGCTCGCCTATATCGACACTGGCCAGGTGCTCAAGCGCGGCGCCGCCGGGCCTTAGGGGCTTACCGTCATTGTCCAGCAGGTGCGCGCCCAGGGCTTGTAGCATGCCGGCGCCGCCGTCGTTGGTGGCACTGCCACCAAGGCCGAGGATCAGATGGGTGACGCCGCTGTTGAGGGCATGACAGATAAGCTCGCCCGTGCCATAGCTGGTGGTGACTAAAGGGTCACGTAAGAGACTCGGCACATGGTGCAGCCCAGAGGCCGAGGCCATCTCAATCACCGCGGTGCGCTGCCCGTGCGTCTCCTGACCCAACAGGCCATAGTGGGCATCCACCTGACTACCCAGGGGGCCGGTGACCTTAAGCTCGACTAATTTGCCGCCGGTGGCATCCACCATAGATTGCACCGTGCCTTCGCCGCCGTCGGCGACCGGCAGCTTGATACATTCGGCGTCGGGAAGCACCTCACAAAACCCCCGGGCTATCTCGGTGGCGACTTCCATGGCGCTCAAACTTTCTTTATATGAATCGGGCGCGATGACTATTTTCATGCAGGCTTCCTGTGTGAAGAGGGGTGAATAGATTACAAAATCTGAAAAAATCAGCTTGGTTGTCCGGCGCCCAGGCTTAGGCCAATGGCGCCGGCTTGTTTAGCTTAGAGTAGGACGAGACTCAGCAGGTAGACAAGGATCATGGCGGTGACACCCTGGATAAGGGTCGCCATGGTTTGCGCCTTGTAGGCCTGCTTCACGCTCATGCGGCTAAACTGAGTCACCACCCAGAAGAAGCTGTCGTTGGCGTGGGAGACTGTCATGGCGCCGGCACCTATGGCCATCACTGTCAGCACGCGGCCCATGTCGCTGGCAAGGCCGATATCGCCCAGCATAGGGGCTACCAGGGCCGAAGTGGCCACCAGGGCTACGGTCGATGAGCCCTGGGCCGATTTTAGCGCCGCGGCGACGATAAATGGCATGAAGATGCCTATGCCTAGAGCCGAGAGTGAGCTACCGAGGAAGTTACCTATCTCGGTTGCCTTGAGCACGGCGCCGAAGGCACCGCCGGCACCCGTGATCAACAGGATAGGCGCGGCCACCACTAAGCCGTGGCTGATGCGATCGCTAAACTCTTTGATCTTATCCTGACTCTTGAGCAGGCTCAGCGATAGGAACAGGCCTATCATCAGGGCGTTTACCGGTTGACCCAGGAAGGCTAGGGTATCGAACAGGGCGCCATCACCCAGTGGTTGTGAGGGGAACTTGGCAATCGAGCCTAGGCAGATAAGCAAAATAGGCACGAAGATAGGGGCAAACGCCTTGGCCGGGCTAGGTAGCTCGCCGTAGGCAGCCTTGAGTTGCTCGAAATCTTCTACATTGCTTTTCAGCTCTTCGGCGCCTTCACCGTCGGGCTCGACATGAGCGAAGCGGTTGGCCCATAACATGCCAGCCAGCGCGGCGACGGCCGCGACGAAGATGCCCACGCCTATGACCAGACCCAGATTAGACTCCAGCCCCAGGTTACCCGCGGCGGCAATCGGGCCGGGCGTTGGCGGCACGAAGGTGTGGGTAGCATACAGGCCGGTAGCCAGGGCGACGCTCATGGAGACGCTGGAGACCTTCATGCGGTTGGCCATCGATTGTTTGAGCGAGTTAAGGATCACGAAACCCGAGTCACAAAATACCGGGATGGAGACCAGGTATCCTATGATCGACATGGTCAGGGTCGGGAAGCGTTTTCCCAGCAGCTTAATCACCACGTCGGCCATGGTGATGGCCGCGCCGCTCTTCTCCAATATGGTACCTATGATGGTACCCAGCACGATAACCAGGCCGATATAGCCTAAGATACCGCCGAATCCGGAGGTGATGGTTTTTGCCACATCGGCGCTGGGTAGCCCGTAGGCAAAGGCGGCGATGAAAGAGGCGAGAATGAGGGTTAGGAAGGGGTGAAGCTTAAATTTGGATGTCGCGATAACGATGAAGGCTATCACGGCGATCAAGATCAGTACTAGGCTCATAGGGTGTCCCTGTATTGGGTTATATTTGTTGGCTATATTTGTTGGTTTGATCTAGCGATGACCCGTTAACTCGCTCCTAGCGCGGGAGCAAAGGGTTTTCAGGCTGGCACTATTATCCGGAGAATCGGACAATCTGGCTTCGTGCCAGCTTCCTAATATTTAACTTATGTGCAACCGATATTTGTGCTTTTGCCCAAATATCGGTTGGGGGAGAGGAATAAAGTCGGTCTAGATCACAAAATGACTGACAAGGCGTGTTCGATTAGGCGGTTAATTTAGCGTCGTTGGCCGATTGCCAGCTGACCTCGCCGCGACAGGCGCTGCCGAAGGCCTGGAACAGCTTGACCGAATCCGGGTTGTCATTAGCCTGCCACTCGGGGTGCCACTGGACGCCGAGGATAAACTGACCATAGTCCGGGCCGTGGATCGCCTCGATCAGGCCATCTTCGCCATAGGCTAAGGCCTCTAGCCCCTTACCTAGGGTACAGATCCCCTGGCCGTGGAGGGAGTTGACCATGGTTTTATCGCCAATCAGCTTGGCCAGCCAACTGCCGGGCACCGTCTTGATGGCGTGTCTTGGGCCATATTGCACATGGTTTGGGGTCTGTGGATCTTCACGATGATCATCGAAACCAGGCTCGCTATAGACTTTCTGATACAGGGTGCCACCCAGTGCGATATTGAGCTCCTGCATGCCACGGCAGATCCCTAAGATAGGTAACTTACGCTTGAGGGCGCCAGCTATGATGGCCAGATCGACTGTGTCGCGATTCACATCTTGGCTTTTTTCCGGGGTGAGGTTTTCCTGACCATAGAGGCTGGGGTCGATATTGGAGCCCGCGCCTGAGAGGTAGACGCCATCGACCATATCCAGGTAGCGGTCTACATCCTCTGTGCCGAAACAGGTGGGCATCAGCAGCGGGATGGCCCCGGCGATCTCCACAATCGGCTGCATATATTTGTGGGTCATCACCTGGTAGGGATGCTGGTTCCTGTCTTGCTGACCCATGGTCATCAAGATAATTGGTTTGGATTTCTTAGCACTTGTAGTCTGTGTTATTGGCATAGATCACCCGTTTGGTCGATTTGTATGTCACCCGATGCGTGACGTCTGTGTAGCCTGGTGAGGCCGCTACAGGCCTTAGCTATCGCTTTTTTAAGGATAGCAAAATGTGGTAAAGCACATTTGTTGACCACCAGTCTGCCAATTGGTGTTCATTATGTCAAACGTGGCGGATGTAATTAATTACATTTTGATGCTGGTAGGAGGAGAGGGCGAAATCCCTGATTTCATTCTCAGGTTGTGTTTGATTTACTTGGCGTTGCTTGCTTCGGGGAATTTTAAATGTTTGCGTCTACCTGGATTGTTCTTTGGAGGGGGATTTAAGGTCAATACCAACGACCTTGATAGACATGTTCATTACTCCTGCTCTGACTGTACTTAATGTTTGGTACAGCGACGGGCTTTGTTTCCTAAATCGTGAGTAGAGTTGGATCTTTGCTCATACCTCAAGACTTAATCTCTAGTCACAATAAATTTCGTTAAATCGAAGAGGCGTTGGAGCTATTGTGTAAGCACGATTTTGGCCCTCGGCGACAGGACGTCGCCGTGGAGCGTATAGGGATATATCCACAGCGTGCCAAAATAGTGTTTGCACGATCCCCGCCGGGCAGGCGTTGGGTGGCCATGAAGGTGCGACCTTCAAGAGCCTTCCACAGAACCATGTCGTTAGAAGCTACAACAAAATAACCCTGATAGACGCGACCATCATAATTCCCAGTCGCTGATCATAGCCTGACAACAAGCCGACTTAGATCAAAACAATCTCCCCAATAACCCCTTAGTATTGGTGTTAAATATTACCCTATAGCTGATGTTCCCGTTCCCAGTCATGACAGAAGGCGATAAAGGTTTTCAGCAGCGGGCTTAAGTACTTCTCCTTGTGAACCAGTAACCAGAAGCGGCGCTTCATGTTTAGCGGCAGGCTAAGCACCTTTACTCGTCCGTCGCGGATTGCCGGTTCGGCGGACAGACGTGACAGGCAGGCGAGGCCAAGTCCTGCCGAGACCGAGTTGATCAGGGCCTCTGTGTTGTTGAGCTGAAAGGCTTCATGCCATTGCTCCAGCCTTGGGGCGATGACCCGCAGGAAAAATTCCCGGGAGCCTGAGCCGGCCTCGCGCAGGATCCAGTGACTCGCCTCGAGTTGATGCAAGGGGATGTCGCTATCTGTGGGCAGAGGATGATCTGGCGGGCAGATCACGCACATTTCATCTGAGCTGAAGGGGGTCGCGTCGAGCTCAGAGTGCTGGATCTTACCCTCGATCAGCGCAATATCCAGCTCGTAGGCGATCAGCATGTCGCAGATCTGCGTCGAGTTAGAGATAAACAGGCTCTGCAACTCGTGCTGGGTATGACGGCGAAAGTCACTCAGCAGATAGGGGGCCACCTGATTGCCCAGGGTGTCGCTGGCACCGATACGCAGCTGACCCGAGAGTGACTGTTCATCGTTAAACAGCTGCTCGATATCGCCGGCTCTGTGTAGGAGCTCATCGGCCAGAGGCTGCAACTTGTGTCCCTCCTGATTGAGGATGAGACGGTTGTTCACCCGGTCAAACAGGTGGTGGCCGAGCTGCTTTTCCAGCTCCGACAGTGCCATACTTACCGCCGCCTTGGAGAGAAACAGGCTGTCGGCCGCGGCGGTTAGGGTCTTGTGTTGGGTGAGTGTGCTAAAGACTTTGAGTTGCTTGAGCGAGATGTGGCTGGCCATAGAAGGAGGTTGTTTAGTTATTCTGAACGTTAGTTATAAATAATTAGATATAACAAAACAAAAGGCAAGCGTATTATTGCTTCACAGCAAGAAACTTGATTGAGATTGTGATGATTCATAAAACGAAAAAGGCAGTAATGGGCGTTCCTACACCTATGGCCGGCTTGGCACTGGGCATTGCAAGCCTGGGTTGGTGTTGGGAAAACTTTACTGAGCTTAATGGCTATGGCCAGTGGGCTGGCGCCGCGATCGCTAGTGTGTTGTTAGTCGTCTTGAGCGTTAAATTTTTCTTTCATAACCATCTTTTAAGGCAAGATCTCGCCCACCCGGTCGTCGGCAGCGTGGTGCCTACCTTCGCGATGGCGACTATGGTGGTGTCTAACTCATTGGGGCAACTCTTTCCGGTTGCGGGCGACGCCCTGTGGTTGGCGGCTGTGGCGCTGCATATCGTCTTCCTGGTGAGCTTTATCTATCACAGGGCGAAGGATTTTGAGCTGCACCACATGGTGCCCAGCTGGTTTGTGCCTCCTGTGGGCATTGTGGTTGCGGATGTATCCTTCTCCGGCAATCCAGCCCTTGCAGCCATAGCACAAAGCACTCTGGTCTTTGGTATGCTGGCCTATGCGGTGATGCTGCCCATGATGATCTATCGCCTCATGTTCACCCATGAGGTGCCCGATGCGGCCAAGCCTACGTTGGCGATTCTGGCGGCGCCGGCCAGCCTGTCTCTGGCTGGCTATCTAACGGTGACAGTGACGCCATCGCCGGTGATCATCGCCCTGTTATTTGGTATCGCGGTGTTGATGACGGCCATTATCTACCTGGCGTTTTATAAGCTCCTCAGGCTGCCCTTTAGCCCCGGCTATGCGGCGTTTACCTTCCCCATGGTGATAGGCAGCACGGCACTGTTTAAGATGGCCAACTGGATGGTAGTAGAGGGGATAGAAGCTGAGTATGTGCAGCAGGTGCGAGACCTCGCGGCGCTGGAGTTGATGGTTGCGACAGTTGTGGTGGTCTATGTTGCGCTGCGTTACATCAACAGCCTCCTGATACAGCCGCGCCTAGTGTCACGGACGGCCTAGTGTCACGAATAGCCTAGTGTTAAGGATAGGCTAGTGTTACGGATAGGCTAGTATCGCGTCCTTATGACGTAAATTATTACGTCAGCCCCATGACTTCACCGGCGTGAGCGCGTAAAATCCCCGCTTTCAGCAAGGGCCCTAATGCCAAATGGGCCCGCTTATCGCCTATTTACTCAAGATGTCAGACGCCATGTACTGTGCCCAGCAATGTTTTACCCCCTTTAGCGCCTTAATTGAGGGCATAGCGCTGCCTGAGCGGTTTACCTTTCCCTTTTATTATGAGCCCCACATACTGTGTGAGCTGGCGGCCAGCGAGCTGCAAGCACACCTAAAGCAGCAACAGAGTTGGCAACATAACTTTGGCCTGACGGGGCAGCGTGAAGGCGCCATAGGTAAGATGTTTGGCGTGCTAGTGGTGCAAAAAGCTGATGGTGAGCTTGGCTATCTCAAGGCGTTTTCCGGTAAGTTAGCCGAGCAGAATCTACTGCCGGGCTTCGTACCGCCGGTGTTCGACATGCTGACCCAGGACAGCTTCTTTCACGGCGAGCAGCAGGCCATCAATCAGTTAACTACTGAGCTTGAATCGTTGCAGCAGGCGCCAGAACTTGCATCGCTTAGTGATGAGCTAAATGAATTAAACGCTGGTAAAGCTGCGGCGGTGACCGATCTGCGGGCAGAGATCATCGAGAACCGTAAGGCACGTAAGGCCAGACGTGTGGCCGGTGAGCGGCTAGATGCCCAGGCTTTCGAGGCGTTGCAGCAACAACTTGGCCGCGAGAGCGTGGCCGAGAAGCACAGACTCAGACAGTTAAATGAGCAGTGGGATAGCCAGATCGCCGAACGCGAGCATCGCCTTAGCGCACTGCAAGATGAGATTGAGGCGTTAAAGCTGCAGCGGGCCAGTCAGTCCAACGCGCTGCAACGCAAGCTGTTCGCCCAGTATCGCTTCTTGAATCAGGCGGGGGAGGTCAAAGATCTCAACACCCTATTTAGCCTATCGCCAAAAGGATTACCTCCTGCAGGCGCAGGAGAGTGCGCCGCGCCTAAGCTGTTGCAGTTCGCCTTCGCCAACGGCCTCAAGCCCATCGCTATGGCGGAGTTCTGGTGGGGGGCGTCGCCCAAGTCGGAGGTGAAGCAGCATAAGCAGTTCTATGGTGCCTGTCACGGCAAGTGTGAGCCGATTTTGGCCCATATGCTGAGTGGCATAGCGCTGGATGACAACCCGCTGCTGAACAATCCCGCCGAGGGCAAAGATCTCTCCATCCTCTATCAGGATGAGGCGATCGCCGTGGTCAACAAACCGGCGGAGTTTCTCTCCGTGCCGGGCAAGCACGTAACCGACAGCGTCTATAGCCGTATGCGGCAGGCTTTTCCCAAGGCAACCGGGCCGCTGATTGTCCACCGCTTGGATATGTCCACCTCAGGCCTTATGGTGATCGCCCTGAGTAGCGAGGCCAATACCGCTCTGGTGCAGCAGTTTATCGGCCGTACCGTGGAGAAGCGTTATCTGGCCAGGGTAGCGGGTGAGGTGCAGGGGGAAGAGGGCGAGATCAAGCTGCCGCTGCGGGTGGATCTCGACGACAGGCCGCGTCAGCTGGTGTGTTTCGAGCACGGAAAACATGCCCATACCTATTGGCAGGTAAAATCCAGAGGTGAGGGGACGACCTTGCTGTCACTGTATCCTAAGACGGGACGTACCCATCAGCTCAGGGTGCACTGTGCACACCAGGATGGCCTGGGTATGCCTATCATAGGTGATGACCTCTATGGGGCTAAGGCCAACCGCCTGCATCTGCACGCCCAGTATCTGGCCTTTAACCATCCCATCAGTGGCGAGCGAATCAGCTTTAGCTGCGATCCCGATTTCTAGGCCTGTCTAACTTAGGCCTGACTAACTATGGCCTGTCTAACTATGGCCTGTCTAGCTTAGGCCTAGCTTAGCCTAGGCCAGTTTGCCACGGTCATCACTTAACCTTGGTCCTGACCGCGGCTTAGCAGCACCTGACCCAGGTAGAGCTGCAGCAGGCCGTCGAGTTTTTGAATATCCACCTTAGTGATCTGGGCTATTTTATCCAGGCGATACCTCAGGGTGTTACGGTGGATAAACAGCGCCTTGGCGCAGGCCTGCTGGTCGCCGAAATGGCCCAGATAGCTGGCCAGTGTCTTGCGCAGCAGGGCGTTTTTGTCCCTGTCGATGAGGCGCTGAAACGGCCTCAGCAGCTGCTCGCCGCGCCAGTCATGTTTTAGCCCAGAGAGCATCACCAGCAGGGCATGATCTTCATACAGGTACTTGCTCTGCTCTGGGTGTAGCTGCTGGCCAAAATTAAGGGTTTCCAGCGCCGTCTGATAGGAACGGTTGATATCCATGGTGGCGGGAAAGTAGTGGCCCAGGGAAATCTTCAATCTGGCGTTTAGTTCACTGGGCAGACGCTTGAGCAGACGGTCGATACGCAGGCTCTCGGCCTCGGCGCTCCAGGCCTTGCCATCGAGGAAGGCGGGTTTGAGGATCACCAGCTCTGTCATAGAGGTCATGGCGATCAGGTTGCCGCGGGACGGCGTCTCTAACAGGTGCAGCACCGTCTTGAGCTGGGAGTTGGCCAGCTCGTCGCCGGCGTCGTCGCTGATACGCAGCACGGCTGCGACCCTTGGCATCTCGAGATCGATATCCAGACGCTGGGCCCAGATCTTCAGGTGATTGAGGTCCCGTCCCTCGGGCTTTATCAGCTGCAGAATAAACTCCTCCTGCTGACGGGCGCGCCACTGAGCCACATCCAGTGAGTTGGCCTGCTCGACGATCATCTCGGCGGTCATCTTCAATAGCTCACCGAAGGCCTTGAGGTGTTCGGGTTCTCCTGTGATGCCGATGACGCCTATGATCTCACCCTGATAGTGCAGCGGCAGGTTGATGCCGGGCTTGACCCCCTGCAAGCTGGCGGCGCTGGCGCTGTTAAGTTCGACGGTGCGGTTCTGACTGATGGCCAGCAGGGCCCCCTCGTGGGTGGAGCCGATGCGGTGGGGCTCGCCCGAGCCGAGGATCACCCCCTGGCTGTTCATCACATTGATGTTGTGTCCTATGATCGCCATGGTGCGATCCACTATCTGCTGGGCGAGTTGATTATCGAGAAAGTACAAGGCGCTGGGTCATCTTGAAGGTGGTGTGTTGAGCTTAAGGCAAAAGCCCGACGGGAAAAAGCCTGGGAGGCTGTTTTTGCGAGATGGCAATCATCGATAGCGCATAAAAAACCCGCGACGGGCGCGGGTTTTTAAAGCTAATTAGCTATGAGTGGATGGCAATTACAGCTTGTAGCTCATGCTCAGCATGATCAGGTGAGCGTTGTAGTCATGGCTGTTGTAGCCAAAGCCGACCACATTCCAGATCCCGTCTGGCGCTATGCTGTTACCTGGGTCATTGTCCTTGTATTTCTCCATCTTGTAGTCAAGACGCAGTGCCATATTGTCGGTGGCCTGGTATTGACCGTAGACATTGACGTTATGGACCTTGGCATAGTAATCACCATAGTTGCCGCTGAGACCCTGTTTTACCTGGGTGTTGCTGCTCGAATCTGAGTAGGTGTAGTCCACGCCCAGGCGCAGTTTCTTCTCTAACAGATTGTTGTAGCTGAACCCGGCGCCGATCACATCGACCTGATCTTCCACCAGACCAAACCAGTTAGGCGTGCTGTAGTTGCTGCTGCCTGCCTGCTCTGAGTCTATGTTTTGACGATTGTAGAAGGCGTTCACCATCATGTCGTCGTTGATCAGGTAGCTGGCGTTGATGTCGTAGCTAACATCTTTCGACTCGGTCAGACCTACCTGGGTGTCGTTGTAGTCATCCAGGGCATAACGGCCACCGAAGTCTATGGTCAGGGCATCGATTGGCGTGTGGCTGATACGTGCCTCAACCATGGTGCGCTGACGATCCGCCAGATTGTACTTGCGCAGCAGGCTGTTAGACTCGCTCGAAGTCCACTCTGAGGCCTGATATTCGGAGCCATCACGCTCGCCATAGCTGCCCTTGATCCACATATCCCAGTTGTCGAACGCGCTGAGGTGGAACTTGGTCCATAGCGTGTTCTCATCTGTGGTTTCGCGGTCCTGGTAGCTACGCTCGTCACGGCGGAAGTCGTAACCCGCTTCCAGCTTCATGCCACGGCTCAGACGGAAATCGGCGCCCAACTTAGCCCTTTGTGTCGTGAAGTCATAAGGGGTATTGTAGGCCACCTTGCCTGTGGTGGAGTTGATGCTGATCTGGGTCCACTCTTCCACATTGGTCTTGTTATCGCGGTCGCTATAGTCATAGCTGGCGTTAACGCGAACCGTGCGGTTGATGCGGGACACCACCTTGAGGTTAGCGCCCTTCATGTCGACCTTGGCATCCAGTGCGTCCACAGGTGTCTGGTAACCATAACCTGAGGTAACCAGCGCCTGATCCTGGCTCATCTGACCGTAATGCACGCGGCCGCTCATGATGGTGCTGCCCGCCGTATATTGGCCCATCAGCGAGACTGTGTGTGCCTCGTTGTCTGGGTCTAAGGCCATGGTGCCCTGAGTCTGGGCGCCGAAGGTCGGATTAAAGGCGTTGTCGAAGGTGAGCTGGCTGTACTCATTCTTAAAGCTCGAGCCTGAGTAGGCCAGGGCGGTAAACCAGGTGTCGCCTTTAAGCTTGATACCCGCCTCAACTGTGTCTGTGGTGTAGTCCACAGGCTCTGCCAGCATCATAGACTGGTTGAAGAAGCTGCCCGATGCCTGCTTGAGGCCGGTCTTATCTTCACGCTGGTAATTGACGTAGGTGCTCCACAGCTCTTCACCCTGATACTCGAAACCGATGCCGGCGCGCTTGCGCTTGAGCGACAGCTCCAGTGGGTTGAGGCTGCTGTATAGCTCGCTCATATCCTGGCTCGAACCCGCCGTCTGCCAGTTGTCTGGCAGGGTCAGGTGGTCGCCGCCCACGCCTTGATAAGGGCTCATTGCCTTATCAGTCTTGTAGGTGGCTATCTGACGGTAGTTGAGGCTCAGCTTGTGCTGACCTACCTTGCCAGACTCGAGATCAAGGCGGCCGTTTTCCATGCCGAGGTTTTGCGCCTCTATACTGGCACGGTAGCCAGATTCGCTGATGTAGCTCACATCGGCGTCCACCTTGCCTACAAATTCATTTTCGGCGGCAAAGGCGTTGGCTGAGCGGATGTCGTCGCTGTCGTTGTAACCGACGCCGGCACCGATAGTGCCACTGACGCCTGTCTCAATCTTACAACGCTTACAGTCCCACTTGTCGAACTTCACCTTTTCTGTGTTGGCGTTTTGAATGCCATAGCCGTCGGCCAGCGCCATGCCGGGAATGACGATACCGGCATTAGCGATAAGGGCGAGGGTGACTACATTGAGTTTGAATTTCATCTTCTCGTCTCCTTAGCGCTGGAACAGTTTGCCAGATGGATGGTTAGAACCATGGATCTGGTTGTGACAGTTCAGACAGCTGCGACCACCGGTAAAGGCATTGCCACCCACGGTAGAACCTTGGTCAGTGTTGCCCATGTAAGCATTGCTGGCATGGCCATCGCTAGCGTGGCACTGCTGACAAAGTTGCGGGGCGCGGGTCTTCAACATGCCCTCGTTAACACTGCCGTGCGGGTTGTGACAGGTAACGCAGTTTTCAGTTACGGGCGCATGTTCCCATAGCTTTGGGCCGCGTTTTTCTGCGTGGCACGAATAGCAGGTTTCGTTAACGCTGGGCTTGACCAGGTCCGAGTCCGACAGGGTACCGTGTGGATTGTGGCAATCGCTACAGACCATCTGCGCCCACTTCATTGGGTGAGAAGAACGCTTGTTCATGTCGGATTTTTGCTTGGTGTGACAGCTGGTACAGACTTCCATCTCTGTGTTCTTAGAGAGCACAGGATCTTTATCTGTGTGCACCGAATGACAAGAGGCACAGGCTACATCAGCGTTGTCATGGTGACCGCCGTTCCAAGCCATGCGCTTGTCATCTTTGTGACAGCTCATACAGACGCTGTTTTGCTTCTCGGCAGACAGGGTAGAGTCTGGACCGAAGGCGATCATCGGCTCGTTACCGCCGCGGTTATGCTTACCCATGGGGCCGTGGCAGGCTTCACATTGCAGGCCGGCCATCGGGCTCTTGCTCGAGTCGGCAGCGCCGTGTACGCCCTTGAACAGGTCCATGACCTTTTCAGACTTGCCGTGACACATGAGACAAGAGTCGGCGCCCTTAGGCGAGTATTGGCCTTCGGCGAACTTCTTGTCCAGGGTGGCTTCCACCTCGTCCGGGGTCATCTTGGCATCCCACTTAGACGCCACCGCGCCCTGGCTTATGCCCAGCGACAGCAGTGCAACTGCCATCACCGCCGGAAACAGGCTTTTGAATTGATTTGTGATTTTCATAATAGGCATCCTAATTTGCACAAATGAGTCGTGAAAAGTGGGGGAGGAGACTCCCCCGGTTTTCAATTTGAGATGCGCAAATTACATCTTCACAGCAGTGTGATCTTCGATAACAGGTGCGTGGCAGAAGAAACAAGTTTCTAGCTGCGCCGCATCGTTAGCGACATCTTTAGCACCATTGATGATGGCACCTTGGCTTTCGGCGTGGGCCTTGACGCTATCGCTGGTGTGACATGAAGTACAAGTCGCCGCGATAGGCGTGCTGTACTGGCCAGCAGCTGTTGCCAGGGCACCCTTAGCCTTGAAGGCGTCCAGGTTGAAGTCGTTGTGACACTGGGCACAATCTTTGATGATGCCTTGCTCGCCGTGTACTACGTGCAGTTTCATCTCCAGGGCACCCTTATTCGCGCCGCCAGCGTATGTGCCGTCAGGCGTGTGACAGGCCACACAAGCATCGACACCTATGATAGGCATGTCGTTAGCGTCTTTGGTGTGAGACAGCTGCTCAGACATGACGAAACCTGCATGGTGGCTACCCTTGTGCACTTCAAACTCTTTGGTGTGGCAAGATGCACAGGCAGTGAAGTTCACTGAGTCGACGTGACGCATGCTTGGCGCCTTGTCTGCCAGTGCGGCGAAGGCCAGGTCGGCTTTCATGCCGGTGTACTTGTCGGTGTCGCTACCGTCGAAGGCAGGATCGTCACAGTTGACGAACTCACCCTTGTCTGAGCACATTGCCCAGCCAACGAAGGTAAAGGCGGTCTCGCTGTCGATACCGTTGGCACCTAGCTTAAGATCTTTGCTAGTGGTGTAAACCAGCTTGCCATCTTCCACTAGCGCCTTGGCATCGACCACGCCATTTTTCACGGCGTTGATAGAGTCTTTACCGCTATAACCTAGGGTCACATTGTTAGGACCTACGTTAGTCACGATCTCGACGCGCTGTACCATAGGCAGAATGGTGTTGATATCAACGGCTGCGCCGCTGGCATCGACCACTTGAACACTGATGGTGGCAGCAGTGCCTTCGGTGTTGATGGTTGACTCAACATTCAGGCCGTATTGATCGATAAGGGCTTTCTTATCGTTGCCAGCTTGAGTATGCAGCTCGGCAGTCCAGCTCGCGTTATGACAGGCAACACAGTTGCTGTTGTCGTTTTGCTGAGAGTGGCCTTTACCCGCCTCGAAGTCGATGTTGACGTGACAGCTGGTACAGGTTTCCATGGTTGGAATACGTGACCAGTTGCCCCACTCGGTGAGCTCGTCAGACTGAACGTGACAGGCTTGGCAGTTGTCCTGGACAATGTGGTGCGCAGTCTCGGCGCTCTTGTCCATGTTGCGGCCATACATCTTAGCGTCGTTGTGGACGTTGTGGATCAGATGGTTAAAGGCAACTTGTGGCTTACCTTTCTCATCGGCCATCTCTTGGGTGTGGCAAGATACACAGGTCTCTACGCTGGTGTAGCTGTGGTAGATCTTCTGTCCTTCGGCGTGACAGCTGTTACAGCTGGCGGTTGAGACCACATTCTTGGTGTAGAGTGGCTCATAACCTTCACCAGAGAAGTCTTCGGCGATCTCGGTTTGCGGCACCAGGGTGACGCCGTCGAGCAGTGTCGAGGCCTTGGCGACGATATTGTATCTTTGGGTCAGCTCTGGGTTGTAGCCTTCCACTTCGATGGTAAAGGTGTAGTTACCATTCTTGTGGTCGGTGAAGGCTTTTTGTGAACCGATATATTGCCATTCGGCGGCATTACCTGCACCGCTCGCGCCTTGTGGCAGCAGTTGAACCACTTTTTTCACTTCAAGGTCTTTCAGACCGATAACGGGAAGATCTTCCTCGTTGGTCGCAAAGACTGTGATTGTGGGTGTGCCGTTGTCGTATTCAACCTTGGTGACATCAAGGTGAAGTACTTCAATGGCATCGGCCGCTGGGCCACCTGGGTTGCCCGGATTACCATCACTACCGTCGCTGCCACCACAACCAGTGAGAGCCATGGAGACGGCACCTGCTGCGAGTAGCAGCTTAAATTTATTGTGTTGTACGTTCATCATTTTTTTCCCTGCATAGGTTTGGCATCGTCTTAAGTGCATGGCCTGTTAACAGCGCCGATTCTCGTTTATAAGTTGTGCGACCTAAGTCAATGCTGGAAATAGAAATCCCCAAGGAAATGCTAACGTAACAGACGGCTAAAATCTGCCTGACTGAGTCTAATGTGTGACCGAGATCTTTCTATTTCTAAAGGGGTAGCCCGGCGTGCGAAGAATGGGGTGGCTTGGGGGAAAAAATGTTGCAAAATGAAACAGTTTTGCGATTTTTGTTCTTATTTTAGCGTTCACTGTTCTACAGTAAAAACAAAGGGAGGCGAGTGCCTCCCTTCGAGGTAGATGTCGACCCACTAACCTTGAGAGTTAGTGGGTCAAACCTACTAGTGACCGTGCAGTTCCATCACCTTTTCAGGTGTGTGACAGGTCTTACAGGTTTCTGCTGCGCGAGTACGTACGTCATCGGCATCAACACCGTCTAAGATACCGCCGTTGGTCTCGATGTGAGACTTGGCTGCATCGCTCAGGTATTTCTGGTGACAGCTCATACAAGCACCTGCATCGGAAGATACCCAGATGTCTTCACCTGTTAACAGGTTGCCATAGCGCCATGTACGCTCAGGAGCGCGGCCCAGTTCGATACCGCCGTCTGTGTGACAGGTCATACAGTCGGTTTTCACAACAGTGCTAGAACCTACGCCAGCATATTTGAGGAAGTGACCCTCAGCTTCGTGTGCCTTGTAGGCGTAGCTGGTTGGTTTCTTCGCATTTGGATACTGCTCGCTGGCGTTAGCCTTAGTGGTCTTGTCAGAAGTGTGGCAAGTCTGACAGTTGTAACCATTGTTGTAGTGATGGTTTTCCTGGTTGTGGCAGCCCTGACACTTGCTAGGGTCAATGATGTCACGACGCTCAGCAGGTGTTGCGCTGTCGTCGATGGCGCCATCTTTCCAGACGAAGTGCATAGCTTCTTGTTTAGCTTCTACCTTACGTACACCTTCGGTTGCACAGGCGGTAGGCTTAATCTCGGCAACGCCATAGCCACCGTTGTTGAAGCAGACTTTCAGCGCTGACCAAAGCTCGAAGGTCTTGCCGTTGGCATCGGCAGGTAGATCAAACTTAGTACCTGTTAGGGTGTAAGTCTTAGTCTCGGCGTTGTAAACCCCTTCTTCAAGCGCGATACGACGATTGCTATAAGAGGCATCGCTGTAGGCTGGGAAGTCTTTGTCGATATCCCAGGCCACAACCACACGTGATTTCGGATCTAATAGCTCGCCATCCAGGGCGGCGCCATCGGCACCCAGTACCTGTACGTCGAAGACGAACTTACCATTAGCATCAACACCTATGTTGCTGAACTTAACGCTCATCGCCTCGGCATCTTGGTAGGCTTTCAGTACGTCGCCATGACGCTTGAAGGCGCTACCTGTGCCGCCGTATGGTTCGGTGCTGTTGTGACAGGCCATACAGTCTGTGCTGCTGTGGTGAGAAGATGGTTTCTCGCTGTGACAGGCGATACAGGCTGTGTTGCTCAGGTCTGCCTTGTAAAGGTCGGCATTTGCCGGTGCATTGCTGCCCTCGACGTGACAGGCGCTACAATCGGCCGCTGGTTTTTGTGGGAACATCACCTTGCCGTAGTCATGTACGCCGCCGCCATAGCCGATCACCTTGTAAGGTGCAGGCACCTGGTTGCCGTCGGCATCATAGGTGTGACGTTCTTCACCACGGTGAATGGCGTGGATCATGTAAGTGAAGTCGACGCTGTTGCCGGTTTCTGGATCGCCTGAGGTGGCGGTGTGGCAAGAGGCGCAGTTTTCGATGTTAATACGACGGCCACCATGCAGTGCCAGACTCTCTGGCTGGTGACAGGTGTAACAGGTCTCGATAGCAACCACGTTGCGGGTTTGAATGCCTTCAGTCGCGCCACTAGAAGGTTGGAAATCATAGTTGGCGTTAGCCGTGACACTAGGTTGTTCCAGCTCGAGCGTAATACGCTGAGTCGCATCGGCGTCATAGGTCACAGTGACAGGTGAGGTGACGTTGGCGATGTTGGTCTGGAAGGTATAGGTGTAGCTACCATCTTCGTTGTCGACCAGGCAGTCGTCGCACTTGGCGGCCTGCTCTACGTTGGCTTGGAACTGGTTAGACGGATTGATGTCGGTATCGCCCTCAGGTACCCAGTCTGGGTTAGGCGCTTTCTCGCTATTGATATAGGCCTGCCATTGGAAGCCGCGATCGGCGGTTTCGCCATCGGCTTTGGTTTCAACCACATGGGTCAGCTGCGCGACACCAAATCTCAGGTCGTGGTCTTTGGTGAGCCCAAGTACGGCAACGCCGTTTGCATCTTGAAGCTTGAAGTCGACCGTGACTTTACCTGCGTCGATTGTCGCATTGGTAAAGGTTGCCTGAAGGGTAGGTGTAGTGTCGATGTTGACACCAATGACGCCGTCCTTACCATCTTCGCCATCTTTACCGTCGCTGCCGCAACCGGATAAGGCGAGAGAGAGAAGTCCGGCACCTAATACAGCTTTTGTCGCTGCATTAACATTGAACTTTTTCATCATGATTATTCCCTGCAATAGTTTTAATCATCACTAATTGATTGTTCTTCAATAAAAACAAGGACTGAAATTGAGAACAGCATTTGTTTTGTCTACTGAAAACACCCGCTTAGTGTGTGGAATTAATTTCCACCTCTAAGGCTATCGAAATGGCAACTTTTTAGCAGGTGTTTCAGTCTGCTTATGTGATTGAGATCTGACTATTTCTTTAGAGGTAGGCAAAAAAATGCATTTTGGGTGAAATTTTTATTTTCAGTCAAGAAAGTCAGCCAGTTAAATCACATCCTGTTAATTTGCTGTAGCCGAAAATGTGGCGCCTTTGGGGGTATGTAGACCTTGTGTTTCCCTGAGTTTGCTCCATGCGCACCCGTAGTCTGCGGCAGATGGGAGATAAAGTGGAACTGAAAGCGGCGAAAAAAAGAGTGCCAGGCAATGCCTGACACTCTTAGCTTATTTTGAATGGGTCTTTAAAACAGTGGCGTCTGTTCTAGTTCTGCTTGTGCAGCTCGGCGACCTTCTCTGCGCTGTGGCAGGTGAGGCATGACTCGCTGTTTAGCATGGCCGCTTCATAGCTGCCGGCAACGACGCCGCCCATGCTCTCGATGTGAGATTTGGCCGAATCTTTACCACCGCCGATCTCATAGCTTGATGAGACGTGGCAAGAGGCGCACACACCGGCCTGTGGGCTGGAGTAGCTGGCATCGCCCTTGTTCCAGCGCATCGGTGTTGAACGTGCATTCTCTAGACCGAAGTTGAGATCGCTGTGACAGGCTGAGCAGTTGGCACTGCTGACCAGTTGATGCACATCGGCGCGGCCATGGGCTTTACCGAAGGTGCCGTGAACGCGCACCACCAGGCTGTTGTAGTCACCGGCTTCGTGACACTGGGCACAGGTGTGTACGTCGGCGTTGCGGTAGTGCGCGGCGCCTTTACGGGCCACCATGTCGTTGTTGTGACAGCTTGCGCAGTTCTCATAGTCCACGGCGCTGGCACGCACTGCACCAGGCGTTCCGTCAAGCTTAACGAACTCTGTCTTGGCCGCGTTGGCGCTTAACACGCCGGCGCAGTTGCCTTCGCCGTCAAGTTCAACCAAGGTTGAAGACTTGTTCTTAAAGCAGGTGCTAAAGCTTGAGGTGATCGCCAGATCTGCACCATTGGCAATAACCTCTGCCAGTGAAGGTAGGCCATAGTTAGGCTTAGACGCATCGACGGTCACCCTATAGCTGCCATCCGGGTTAGCGGTTGCGCTACCACTGGTGCGCGCCGCCAGGTAGGCGTCAGGTTTAACCGCATCGACGGCGTTAACATACACGGTAACGCGCGGTACATGTAGGCTGGTAACCGCCTCTTCACCTTTATTCAGGTTGAGCGTAAAGCTTAAGGTCGCGCTGGTTTCATCCCAGGCAATTTGGCTGTAGCTAGCACCGACTAAGATACCGGCCTGTGACGCGGCCTGGCTGCTGGCCTGCTGGTGACCGGCGAAGTGACGGAAGGCGCCACCACGGGTATTGCCATCTTGGCTGCTGTGACAGGTGACACAACCTACCATTGTTGCGCCTTCTTCACCCGGCGCCACCAGGTTGCTGCCTCTATGATATTCGCCATGACAGCTTTGACAGCTGGTCACATCTTTATCGCCAAACCAGGCCAGGGCGTGAGCGGTCAGGCCTTCTGGCAGCGTTTCTTCTGTGGTGGTGTAGCTTACATGACAGCTTTGGCAGTTGGCTGTCGAGGCCGGGAAGTTAAGCTCGGCCTTAGGATTGCCTTCGCTATCGAGCGCCGCACCATCAAACTCATAGGTAAAGGCTGGGTTGTTGGCATTGGCGATAACCGAGTTGAACTTGGCGAGCTCGCGGCGATCACTCTCTGTGATGCCTGTGTGCACGGCGTGAACCAGTCCCTTGATGGAGCCATCAAAGTTAAATTCGACCGTGTTGCCTTCACCATCGATACCTGAGCCGCTGTACTGTGTATAGTCTGTGTGGCAGAAACCACAGCCGTCGGCGGTATTACCATAGTTGCCGTGGCGGATATGATCCTGACCTACGTGACAACTGGTACAGGTATCCATCTCCAGCACTTTCTTAGGCGAAGAGACCGACTGCTCGGTCAAAGGATCCCAGTAGTAGGCTTCGACATTCTTTAGCTTGTTCTGTCCCACACCATAGGTGATCAGGTAGATACCATTGATACGGTTGGCATCATAGTCGTAGTCTAGGCCGTTGGTGTCGATGATTTCTGGCGCCGTGACCCGATAACGGCCTTCGCCTAGGTAGCTCAGGCAGCTCAGTCCTTCAGGGCAGTCACGAGTTGGACGCCAGTTGTTGGTGCCAGTCATAGGCACGCCGTTCTTGCTGGCGTTGCGGTAAGAGAGCCAGATTTCCTCGTCGCCATCGGCGCGGCCGGTGACCTGGGTGCCATCTTCCAGGCTGTAAGGTGTGAAGGCCTCGCTGCGGGTGCCTATACGACCGAAGGCGATGCGCAGTGGGTCGGTGAGCGCCTCTAATCCTGTGACGGCGACGCCATTAGGATTGGTCAGGCTAAATTCGAAGCTTAGGGTCTTGGCCGCCGCGTCATAGCTGGCGCTTTCTATTTTGGTTTGGACCGCTGTCGCGCTGTTGATATCGACCGCAATTTCACCAGGCTTGCCATCTTCACCATCTTTACCATCGCTGCCGCCACAGCCGACCAGCGCCAGAGACAAGGCTCCGACACCGAATGCTGCTTTGACTGCGGTACTGATTGAATACCGTTTCATCATTTTTCCCCTGCATGAGAATGAGAGTGATCTCAATTTTTTCTTTTTTGGTATGAACAAGGTGGCCAGAGTTATTGCTATTGCCTCAACAACTTGGCGGCACCTTATGGGCCATATTACTTAAAAGGGGGTAGGTGCAACGGCCCACCTGGCGCAAACGTGAAGCGGATCCATTAAGCTTGGTGTAAATTGATAAACTTGTTAAATCCAATATTTTACATGTACTTACAAGTGTTGCGTGAGGGCGTTTTTACTTCAGTGGCCTAAAAATAAGCCTTTTCTTAAATAAAGCTTAAGCGACAGGGGATTTTTTCATCGCAGTTTTGATCTAACGCAAGCATAGGCATTGGGGGATAGATCAATTTCGCCGGTGAAACACCCGGGTTTGTGGGCGGGATGTTATCGGTGTGTGAAGGGAGCGGCTAGATGGCGTGGCGTTTGGCGTCATGCATTGATGGCATGTATCGGTGTCAGGCGATAAAAAAGGAGGCCGTAGCCTCCTTTTATCAAGCGTATCACTCACCATCTTTTATAAAACGATGCTACTCCTGGTGAATGCCTAACAGCTGAGTCGGCGTATGACAGGTGGCGCAAGTCTCTGCCGCCCGGGCGCGTACATCGTCTGCGTCCATACCGTCTAAGATACCGCCGTTAGCCTGGATATGGGCTGCACCAGAATCTTTAAGGTATTTCTGGTGGCAGCTCAGGCAGGCGCCGGCATCGGATGAGACCCAGATATCGACTCCTGTGGTGGTATCGCCATAGCGCCAGACCCGGTCGCTGGCGCGGCCAAGTGTGATGCCATCATCTGTATGACAGGTGAGGCAGTCTGTTTTGAGCACTGTGCCCGACTGCACGCCGGCATACTTGAGGTAGTGACCCTCTGCCTCGTGGGCCTTAAAGGCGAAGCTGGTTGGCTTGCGGCCGCCGGGATAGCTGTCATCGCCACGAGTCGTCTTATCCGAGGTATGGCAGGTCTGACAGTTATAGCCATTGTTGTAATGGTGATTTTCCTGATTGTGGCAGGTCTGACACTTGCTGGTATCGACGATGGCGCGGCGCATGGCCACCTGGCCATCTTCGGCAACGCCTGTGCCGGACCAGATGAAACGATAGGGCGCCTCTTTGACCGCCACCGAGCGGGTATCATCGCTACAGGCGGTCATCACCACATCGGCAACGCCATAGCCGCCGTGGTTGAAGCAGACCTCTACGGCGGACCAGAGCTCGAAGGTCTTGCCCGTGGCATCCATTGGCATGTCGAAGCTGCTGGCCACTATGGTGAAGGTCTTGCTGGCATCGTCATAGGTGCCTTGGGACAGCCTGAAGCGACGATTGCTGTAGGAGGCATCCGTGTAGGCCGGGTAGTCTTTATCCACATCCCAGGCGACCACGACGCGGGTGCCAAGCTCGATAAATTCGGCAGCCACCGGATTGCCGGCAGAGTCGGTTACCTGGAGATCAAATTTCAGCTTGCCGTCGCCATCCAGGCCTATGTTGCTGAAGCTGACGCCCATGGACTGAGCCAGCGAGTAGGCCTTTAGCAGATCGCCATGGCGCTTCTCGGCGTTGCCTGTGCCCGGATAGGTATCTGTGGCGTTGTGGCAGGCGACGCAGTTGGTGCTTGAGTGATTCTGCGACGGTTTCTCGGTGTGACAGCTGATACAGGCGACGCTGGAGTTATCTGCCTTGAACAGTGCGGCGTCGCTTGGGGCGCCGTCCCCCTCTTTGTGACAGGCCGCGCAGTTGGCTGCTGGCTTCTGCGGGAACATCACCTTGCCATAGTCGTGCAGGCTGCCGCCAAAGCCCACTATCTTATAGGGGGCGGGTACAATGCCTTCAGGCGTGCTGGTGACCCTGTCCTGACCCTTGTGGATGGCATGGATCAGATAGGTAAATTCGATGCTGTTGCCGCTCTCGGGATCGCCTGAGGTCGCGGTGTGACAGCTGGCGCAGTTCTCAAGACTGATGCGGCGGCCACCGTGCAGTGCTAGGCTCTCCTCCTGGTGACAGTTAAGACAGGTCTCCTTACTTACCACATTGCGGGTTTGAATCCCGTCGGTCGAACCCGAAGAGGGCTGCCAGTCATGGTGCGCATTGGCGGTCGCCTGGGGCAGCTTCAGCTCCAGGGTGACCCTGTGGGTGTTATCGCCATTGTAGGTGATGGCCAAAGGCTCGGTGACATTGGCGATGTTTTGCTGAAATTTATAGGTGTAGCTGCCATCGAGATTGTCCGTCAGGCAGTCTTCGCAGGCGCTGGCGGCCTCGACATTGGCCTGATATTGAGGCGAGGGGTTAAGGCCTGAGGTGTCATCTGGCAATGAACCCGGCTGTCTTAGGCTGTTGATGTAGGCCTGCCACTGGTAGCCGCGATCGAAGCCTTGGCCGTCAATTGTCTCTGTTACCTGGGCCAGCTGGGCGATACCGAATCTGAGGTCATAGTCTTTGGTCAGGCCGAGAACGGCCACGCCGTTGGCATTTTCAAGCTTAAAGGTCACGCTGACCTGACCATCTTCTACCGATGCCTGGGTAAACTGGGCCATCACGCTTGGGGTATCTGTGATGCTGACGCCTATGACACCGTCGGGGCCGTCTTTACCATCCTTGCCGTCGCTACCACAGCCCAGTAACAGCGCGCTGCAGCTCAGGGCGATGAGGCTCCATTGATTCACCTTCTTCTTCATATCCATCATAGTGCCTTCCATTTCAGTCAATCTCTCAATGCGTTGTCGAATCGGCGCCAGTGACCTGGCGCCTTGTCCGGTTTATTTGATGGGATGCACCCTCAGCACATCGGCATCGGCGCCTTGTCGGTGACAAGTGCTGCAGCTCTCGGTGCCTGCGGTGGCATCGGACAGAGTGCCGCTGAACACTGCGCCTTGCTGGATCATATGGTTCTTGTTGGTCTCGCTGCTGTGGCAGTCGCTACAGATGGCGGCCGTTGGGCTGGTGTAGCTGCCATCGTCTATGGCCAGCGGTTTCACGCCGGGATCCAGCGGCAGGGCGACCGAGAGCACGCCATCTCTGTCGGCGTGACACTGGGCGCAGTTACCTATGTTGCCCGGGTAGTTGATCCCTTCGAAACCGGTGCGCTGACCACTATGAATACCGTGGATAAGATGCTTGAAGTCCGCCGTGGTGAGGGACGGATTGTCCGCGGCCTCGGCCTGCATGTTGGGGTTGTGACATAGCTGACACTGCCCCTCTAGATCGTTGCGCGAACCGTGGAAGTTCAGCTGTTGATCCCCGTGGCAGCTACCGCAGGTGTCGTTGCTGACCACCACGCGGCGGCCGCTATCGCTCAAGGCCTCCGTGGCGAAGAAGCGATGGCTGGATTTGATCACCACTTCGCTGTTGGCCTCATCACTACAGGCGCCCAGCACGCCGTTGGCGGCGCAGACTCTGCCTTGAATCGCTAGCGTGCCTTTATCCATCTCGCTACCTGCGGGGACCGTCAGCCCGGCTATCTGATAGTTGAAGCTGCCGTTGCTGCCGGAGATAGGCGCGGTTTCATGCACACGTATGGAGCGCGCCGAGCGGGTGGCGTAGTCGAAGCTGGTGCCCCAGTTGGCGTAGACGCGAAGATCGGAGACGAAATCGAGTTGGTCGGCGCTGGCCGTGTAGGGCTGACCCGTCGCAGGATTTTCCAGTGTCAGGGTAAAGGAGACGGTATCGCCGCTGCGCATGGCTTTGGTGATCACAGGTTTGAACTGTGCCAATGCCTGGGCGTTGCCGCCGTCGTTGTGGACGCTGGCGGTCCAATCTGGGTTGTGACAGGCGACGCAGTTGGCGTTGTTGAGCTGCGCCGGATGGCCTTCACCCTTCTTGAAGTCGATATAGGTATGACAGGCGCCACAGGCCTCCATGGTGGGCACCCGTGCCCAGTTCATCTGCTCGGTTAGGGTCTCATCTTCGGCATGACAGGTCTGGCAGTTTGCCAGCGAGCCGGGGAAGCCGGTCAGGTGTTTGCCGTGGATCATCTGCGGGAAGATGTTATCTGGATTGCTGACGCGATCGGCGTTGTGACAGGTCACACAGGTCTCAATCTGGTTATAGTTGCCGCGGTGAAAGGCCAGATCGCTGTGACAGCTGTTGCAGGTCTCTATCTTGATCAGGTTGCGGGTGTATACCGGATCGCTGCTGGTGCCGTCTTTGTCGCCCTGCCAGTCGAAGTGCTGATTGGTGATGGGCAGGCTGGTGCCGTCGGCCAGGCTGTCGCCGCCTAGCTTAACCACTATGCGCTGGGTGGCGCCGGCCTGATAGCCGACATCGTTTAAGCCGTCGAAGGCGGCGCTAAAGGTGTAGCTGTAGCGGCCATTCTTATGATCCACATACTCCCCAGGGCAGCTGTCGTTGCAGCTCTCTGAGGTGAAGTATTGCCACTGGGAGGCATTGCCCGCATTGGTGTAGCCCTGGGGCAGCAGCTGAGCGGCAATAAAGGTGGCGCTTGGGATCCCCACCACAGGTTCGTCATCCTGATTGGTGACGCGGTAGTTCACCGTGGCGACGCCTGATTGCATCTGCACGGGATCGAAGCTGACCACTAAGGAGTCGATCACCATGGCGGGTGGGCCGCCGGGCTCGCCAGGATTACCGGGTTTACCATCGTCGCCGCCACAGGCGGAGAGTAGCGAAACTAGCCCAAACAGGGCGGCATAATGGAAAGTTTTGTTCATCTTCATCATCGCTTCCTTGGCATAGGGGGCGCCAGAGTTACAGCTGGTAACTCAGGGTCACTCCAAAGTAGTGGGCGTTGTAATCATGGCTGAGGTCACCGAAGGTCAAGACGTTGGGGATGCTGTCTGGCATCAGGTTGTCGTTGGCCCAGTCGGCGTCTTGGTACTGCTCGAAGATCCAATCCAGCCGCAGCCCCAGGCTCTCGCTGAGATTAAAGTCGGCGAAAGCGTTGAGATTGTGCCGGGTGGCGTAATAGCTGCCGTATGGGCTGTGCAGACCCTGGCTGACCTCTGTGTCGCTCTGGCCGTCGCTATAGCTGTAGTTAAGGCCTAGTCGCAGACGGTTCTCCATCAAGGCGTCGTAATCGAACCCGGCACCGATAAGGGTCGCCTTATCCTTGGTGGTGGCAAACCAGTTGGCACTACCGAAGTTGTTACTGCCCGCCTGATCGCTGTCGCGCCAGTCCTGATTGATAAACGCGTTGAGGTTAATCTGCTCATTCAGGGCATAGTTGGCGGAGATATCATAGCCTTGGCTATCGACCTGGGTCAGACCTATCTGGGTGTCTGCGTAGTCATCCTGCATCAGGTGCAGGTTGAGCGTGGCGCTGAGTGCCTCGCCGTTATAGCTGGTGTAGAGGCCATAACGCTGGCGCTCACGATCGGCCAGATAGCTGCGCCTTAACAGCGGGTTGTTGGGGCGATTGTTGACGCTCGAGCCCAGATATTCGCTGCCACCGCGATCCTCAAATTCGGCCTTGAGCCAGGCTTGCCATTGGGAGGAGAGTCGATAGTGGAGCTTGGCCGTAACATCTGATGTCTGCAGGCTGTCGCGGTCGAGGGCGTTGTAGTTGTTATGCTCATACTGGTATTGCAGATCCAGATAGAGGCTGCGGGTAAAGCGGTACTTGGCTCCCAGATTCGCCTGTTGGCGGGTACGGTCATAGGCCAGATTAAGCTTATCGCCGCCGTAGTAGCTGTCGGTGATGATCTGCGGGTAACTCGCTATCTCAGATTTGTTGTCGCGATCGCGATAATCGTAGCCGGCCCTGAGGCTGAGCTCTGGGGTGAGACGCCCGAGATACTTAAGCTTCATCTCCAGTAGATCCACCTGGCCGTCGAGATTGGTCGCAGGCAGCATGGGTGAGGGACCGTTGATGGTGGCCGGCAGATAGGCCTGATCTTGGGTCATGCGGCTAAAACCCAGATGCATCAGCACCTGCTGCCCTGGGGCGGAGAATTGGCTGTGGGCCGCGACGCGATAGGCCTTGTTGTCGGGCGCTACAGCACTCTGGCCATAATAGGCGGCGCCAAAGGTGGGGCTGAAGGCGGATTGCCAGTGCAGGGCATTGATATCGTTCTTGTAATGACTGAGCTCTGCATCTATGCCGGTCAGCCACTGATCGCCGCGAAAGTAGAGTTTGCCTTCGATGCGATCGCTCTTGTCGTCGACAGGCTCCGCCAGCATGGTGCTGTTGGTGAGCAGGTTGGCGCTGGCACGGCGATTGCCCTGCCGCTGCTCATGTTGGTAGCCGAGGCTTGCCTCGTAGAAGCTGCCGGTATAGGCGGCGTCGAGACGGTAGCGGTCACGGGTTATCTTAAGCTCACTCGCCAATAGGCTATCGTTTAGGCTGCTCATCTGATCGGTTGTGGCGGCGCTCTGCCATTGGCTGGGGAGCTGCCAAGTAGCGGCCGTTAGCCGATAGGGGGTTAGCGCCGCGTTGTTGTCGAAGCGGGCAAAGCCTCGATAGCTGGCGGCTACTTCGTACTGGCCCTTGCGCCCCGTGGTTAGGCTGGCCGAGCCGGCGTCATAGCCTAGGCGGTCTGCCTTAAATTGGGTCTGGTAGCCAGAGGCCTTCTTGTGGGTTAGATCTGCCTCCAGGCTCGCCACGGCGCCATCTGTGTCTGTGCCCGTGGTGTTGCCAAAACGGCTATCACTGCCGTCGTTATAGGCGACGCCGACGCCTATCTCACCTGTGGTCGCATCTTTGAGCTCACAGCGCTGGCATTTCCAGGCGTCCATCTTCACCTTGCTGCGGTTGGCGGAGGCGAGATCGTACCCCTGGGCCGATGTCAGGCTGCTGAGGATAGAGAGGGTCAGCAGGCTGAGTGGCCAAGCGCGTGTTTGAGTCCCTTTAAGTCTGTTCATCGCTATGCTCCCTCATTAACGTTGCAGTAGTTTGCCCGATGGATGGTTAGAGCCATGCACCTGGTTGTGGCAGTTGAGGCAGCTTTGGCCGCCGTTGAAGGCATTAGGGCTGTTGGCAAATACCGGATTGGCCGCGTGACCGTCGCTGGCGTGGCACTGCTGGCAAAGCTGAGGGGGCTTGGCGATCAACATGGCCTCGTTGACCGTGCCGTGGGGATTATGACAGTTGGCGCAGTTGTCGGTGACCGGTGCATGTTCCCACAGCTTAGGCCCACGTTTCTCGGCGTGGCAGGCGTAGCAGTTGTCGTTGATGCTCATCTGTTTCAGGCTGGCCTCGCCCAGACCACCATGGGGATTGTGACAGTCGCTACAGATCATCTGTTGCCACTTGAGTGGGTGGCTGCTGCGCTTGTGCAGGTCGGCCTTTTGTTGGGTATGACATGTGGTGCAGACGGCGATCTCCTGGCTCTTGTCGCTTATGGGGTCATGACCTGTGTGTACCTGGTGACAATCGCTACAGGCGACATCGGCGTTGTCGTGGTGATTGCCGCTCCAGGCCATGCGCTGGTCGTCGTTATGGCAGCTCATGCAGACGCTGTTTTGTTTCTCGGCTGGCACGGGTGAGTTGGCGCCGAAGGTAATCATAGGCTCCTTGCCGCCGCGATTATGTTTGCCCATGGGGCCGTGGCAGGCTTCGCACTGCAGGTCGGCCATGGGGGAGCCTTTTACCTGGGGATTGCCATGCACGCCGTCAAATAGCGCCATGACTGTTTGGTTCTTGCGATGGCACATGAGGCAGCTATCGGCGCCTTTGGGGGAGTATTGACCTTCGGCGAATTTGCTATCGAGGATCTTCTCCACCTCGTCGGCGGGCATCTCGTCCCAGGGGGTTGCCTGAGCGAGCAAACTAAAGAGAGGGTATAGCGCGAGTAGAGCCGTTAGCCTAAGGGCACGCAGCCAAGTCGATTCCTTTTTCATCATCATCCATCCAAGCACAGTGTGGCGTTTAGTTGTTATCTTTATGAATTACTAATTTACCAAAGCTAAATAATAGGCAAGATTTGTGACGAATGTGTAAATTTTGTGGCGATAAATGACGGGTAAAAATGAAGTATTTGAGCGAATTAGCACTTTATGTGATCTAGATCACATTGCGCTCGTAAGTTGGGACGTAGAATTGCTCGCCAATGAAAATGGTTCTCATTTGATAATCTCGTTTACTGATTGAGATATCTGTCACATAATATAAAATACAATTGAAAATTATTATCGTTTCCAATCATAAATATTGATCTAGATAAAGTTATTGGAAGCCTTGCTCCGTTAGAATCTGGTGTAGTTCAGATTTATCGAGACCTGAAAAGGTAGAGTTGCAATATGAAATTAAGCGAATTAAAGCCTGGCGATAGTGCAGTGATCTCCGAGGTTGGCCAGATTAGCCTGCCTGCGGTGGTGAAACGCAAGCTTTTATCTATGGGGATCACCCCCAACACCTCTCTGACCCTGTTACGACGCGCCCCACTGGGCTCGGGATTAGAGTTGGCCATTCGTGGCAGTAAGTTATGCATGCGTAAGGACCTGGCTGAAGTAATTGAGGTGGAGCTGGCTCATGGCTAAACAATTTCATTGTGTGACCGTTGGTAATCCTAACGCGGGCAAGTCAACACTCTTTAACGCGCTAACCGGTGCCAACCAGCAGGTGGG
Source organism: Shewanella halotolerans (assembly GCF_019457535.1). Taxonomy (NCBI): domain Bacteria; kingdom Pseudomonadati; phylum Pseudomonadota; class Gammaproteobacteria; order Alteromonadales; family Shewanellaceae; genus Shewanella; species Shewanella halotolerans. Next base: position 1,627,695 of record NZ_CP080417.1, read on the forward strand.
TAACTGGTCTGGGGTGACGGTAGAGAAGAAGACAGGGGCCTTTACCCTGAACGATACCCAGGTACTGCTGACGGATCTGCCTGGTATTTACGATCTGTTGCCCGCCGGTAGCAGCTGCGATTGTTCTCTCGATGAACAGATTGCCCAGCAATACCTGGCCGAGGCGCAGATGGATGGCATCATCAACCTGGTCGATGCCACCAACATCGAGCGCCACCTGTATCTGACGGTGCAGCTACGCGAGCTTGGCATTCCTATGGTGGTAGTTATCAACAAGATTGACGCGGCCAAGGCCCATGGGATCGAGGTCGATGTCGACAAGATGAGTCAGCAGTTAGGCTGCCCCGTGATCGCCGTCTGCTCTCGCGATATGAATGATATCAAGCAGGTACAGGCCCAAGTGGTCGACCTGTTAGATGGTAAGGTGTCCGAGGCGCCTCTGGTGCTGGACTACGATGTTGAGATCGAGGCGGGTATCAAGGCGCTGTTTGAGCGTGATAGCCAGCTGAGTCGTGGCCGCGCCCTGGCGATGATGGGTAACGGTCTTGGCTGTGGCCAGTGTAAAAATGGTCAGATGCTGTCTGAGGTGTCCCAATGCTCCGAGCGCTTAGCGGCCCAGGGTAAGGATATCGAGATCATGGTGGCCACCACACGTTTCGATTTCGTGCAGCAGGTCTTTAACCAATCGGTGAAAGACAGCGACCAGCTTACCCTGAGCGACCGTCTCGATAAGCTGGTGTTACATCCCATCGCAGGTGTCCCGGTATTCCTGTTTGTGATGTACCTAATGTTTATGTTCAGTATCAATGTCGGTAGCGCCTTTATCGACTTTTTCGACATCACGGCCGGCGCCCTGTTTGTCGATCATCTCGGCGCCCTGATGACTAATATCGGTGCCCCAGCCTGGTTGGTGACCATAGTTGCCGGCGGTATGGGCCAGGGTATCCAAACCGTAGCCACCTTTATCCCAGTTATCGCCGCGCTATTCCTGGCACTGTCTGTGCTGGAAGGCTCGGGTTACATGGCGCGCGCCGCCTTCGTGGTCGATGGCCTGATGCGTCGTATCGGTCTGCCGGGTAAGGCGTTTGTGCCTATGATCGTCGGTTTTGGCTGCTCGGTACCGGCCATCATGGCGACCCGTACCTTAGGCAGCGAGCGTGAGCGTATCGTGACAGGTATGATGGCGCCTTTCATGTCTTGTGGTGCGCGTCTGCCAGTATATGCCCTGTTTGCGGCTGCCTTCTTCCCCGAGTCGGGTCAGAACCTGGTATTCCTGCTCTATATCATAGGCGTGTTAGCCGCGATAGGAACGGGCCTGTTGCTACGTTCGACCTTGCTACCAGGCAGCAGCAGCGCCGTGGTGATGGAACTGCCTAACTACGAGAAGCCGAAGCTTAAGGCGGTGATGGCCAGAACCGGTAAGCGTACCAAGAGCTTTATTCTGGGCGCGGGTAAGACAATCGTTATCGTGGTGACCCTGCTTAACTTTATCAACGCTATCGGTGTCGACGGCAGCTTCGGCCATGAGGACAGCTCTGAGTCTGTGTTGAGTGTGGCGAGCCAGAAGGTCACGCCGCTCTTCTCGCCAATGGGCATAGAGCAGGATAACTGGCCGGCAACCGTGGGTATCATCACTGGTATCTTCGCCAAAGAAGCCGTAGTCGGCACCCTGAATAGCCTCTACTCGACTGCGAGCGGTGAAGATGAAGCCTTGGCGCCACTGTCTGAGAGCTTTAGCGAAGCCTTGGCGACCATCCCTGAGAATCTGTTTGGCATCGCACCTGAAGATCCGCTATCTATCTCGGTTGGCGATATTCAGACCATTGAGACGGCATCGAGTGAGCTGGACGTCGATACCTCGACTTTCAGTGCGCTGCAGAGTGGTTTCAGTGGCGTGACGGCAGCCTTTGCCTACCTGCTGTTTATCCTGCTCTATACGCCGTGTGTGGCGGCCATGGGTGCTCTAGTGGGTGAGTTTGGCCCTCGCTGGGCAACCTTTGCGGCAACCTGGACCCTGGGCCTGGCCTATGGCACAGCGACCGTCTTCTATCAGGCGATGACCTTTGCGGCGCACCCGTTGCAATCTGGTCTGTGGATCGCCTTCTTCCTGGTCGCGCTGGTGGTCTTCTACCTCTGGCTAAAGCGTAAGGGACAGCGTGCTCAGACTATTATTCCGGTGATCAATGTGGTGACCGAGTAGATTTAAGCTTGATGTAAAACAGCTTGTTAAACCGAGAAAAGCAGCGATAAGTCGCTGCTTTTCTGTTTTTGCGCTAAATCATGGCAGTTTTTGCGATTTGGCCGTTGTAACGAAGCGAAATCTGTAGGAATATGCAGGTTTTCTCCCATTAGTCTCGAGCGGCACCTGTGCGCCCGATGAAATAGAGTTCGCAAAGAGGATTTCCATGAGTCATGTGGACACCGAAGTACGTCCCAGTAACTTCATTCGTAATATCATAGATGAAGATTTAGAGAGCGGTAAGCACACCCGTGTGCACACTCGTTTTCCGCCCGAGCCAAACGGCTATCTTCATATCGGTCACGCAAAATCGATCTGTTTGAACTTCGGTTTGGCGCAGGACTACAAAGGGCTATGTAACTTACGTTTTGATGATACCAACCCTGAGAAAGAGGATATCGATTACGTTAACTCTATTCAGGCCGACGTACACTGGTTGGGTTTCCAGTGGGATGGAGAGATCCGTTACTCGTCTAACTATTTCGATCAGCTGCACCAATACGCGGTAGAACTGATCAACAAGGGACTGGCTTATGTCTGTTTTCTCAATGGTGAGCAGACCCGTGAATACCGTGGCACCCTGAAGGAGCCGGGTAAGAACAGTCCCTATCGCGATACCTCTGTCGAAGAGAACCTTGAGCTGTTCGAGAAGATGCGTAAGGGCGAATTCAAAGAGGGCGAATGTGCACTGAGAGCCAAGATCGATATGGCGTCACCCTTCATGTGTATGCGCGACCCTGTGATCTATCGTATCCGTTTCGCCCATCACCATCAGACAGGCGATAAGTGGTGCATCTATCCGATGTATGATTTCACCCACTGTATTTCCGATGCGCTGGAAGATATCACTCATTCGCTCTGTACGCTGGAGTTCCAGGACAACCGCCGTCTGTATGACTGGGTGCTGGATAACCTGGACGATTTCCAGGCGCCAAACCGTACCCGTCAATATGAGTTCTCTCGCCTGAATCTGGAATACACCCTGATGTCTAAGCGTAAGCTTAACGACCTTGTGGTGCGTGGTCTGGTTTCGGGATGGGACGACCCACGTATGCCGACCATCGCCGGTCTGCGTCGTCGTGGCTACACGCCTGCGGCGATTCGCGAGTTCTGCCGTCGTATCGGTGTGACCAAGCAAGAGAATATGGTCGAAGTCAGCATGCTGGACGCCTGTATTCGTGAAGAGCTGAACGAGCACGCGCCTCGCGCCATGGCGGTGATCAACCCGGTTAAGGTGATCATTGAAAACTACCCAGAAGGCCAGGTAGAGAAGCTATCTGCACCGGCGCACCCGACTATCGAGTCTATGGGCGAGCGCGAGCTGGTCTTTGGCCGCGAACTCTATATTGATGCCGACGATTTCCGTGAAGAGGCCAACAAGAAGTACAAGCGCCTTATTCAGGGTAAAGAGGTGCGTCTGCGTAACGCCTATGTGATCAAGGCCGAGCGCTGCGATAAAGATGAGGCGGGCAATGTGACCACCATCTATTGTACCTATGACGATCAGACCCTGGGTAAGAACCCAGCCGATGGTCGTAAGGTGAAAGGGGTGATCCATTGGGTTGAGGCCACAAGTGCCGTGCCAGCCGAGTTCCGCCTGTATGACAGACTCTTTAATCAGCCGAATCCGGCGGCCGCCGAGACGGTTGATGAGGTGCTAAACCCTGAGTCATTGGTGGTTAAGCATGGTTTGGTCGAGCCGGGCCTGGTTAATGCTGAGGCCGAGAATGCCTATCAGTTCGAGCGCGAAGGTTACTTCTGCGCCGATAGCAAAGACTCATCGCCTGAGCATCTGGTGTTTAACCTGACGGTTGCCCTGCGAGATTCTTCTAACTAAGTGAATGCTTGGTATTAAAAAAGGCTTTAGGTGAACCCTAAAGCCTTTTTTGTATCTCGTGTTAGCCTATGCCGTTTACTGGTACATGGGGCCTAGGCCGAAGCTCCACAGGATGACGCTTGAGGCCATCAACGCGACCAATAGCACCAGGCCTGCGGTGACCACCGAGCTGGCATAGATGAAGCCTTTCTCTTCCGGGATATTCATGATGATAGGCACGCCAGTGTAGAGCAGGTACACAGAGTAGGTGAGTCCTACCAAACCTACGACCATTATGAACCAGAGCGCAGGGTACAGCGCCGCTAGGCCGACCATAAAGAGAGGCGTTGCGGTATAGGCTGCCAGCTCGATCGCCTGTGTGTAGCTAGGCTGAGCATCGAAAGTCTTTGCCATCCAGTAGGCCAGATAGGCCAGGGCGAAGACGCCGGCTATTAGGCCGAAATACATGCTGATGGACATCATCATGGCGCTTTGCTTGGTGAGGAAGAGGGGATCGGATACCCCTAGGTTCCAGCCGAACATGGTGGAGGCAAGATAGGTACAGACGGCCGGTATGAGGGCAATTAGCAAGACATGGCTGAGACTGCTTCTCAGCGCTTCGTGGTTTTTCTCAATTGTGTGCCACTCTTCTTTCGGATGAGTGTATAACCCCATTAAGTGATTTAATATCATTATAATTATCCTTGTTCAGCTTTCATATTGTGCTCGCCAAACTTCAGACGAACCCGCATTGCCTGTTGGTCTGCTACCCAATAGACCTTAGGCTCCCAAACAGCCCTGTGAGGACTGACATAGTTTATTTATTGAACATAAACTTAGACTAGTCAAGCTAACTTTCATCTGTTAGGCGGATGGATCTGCCCAAGGCTGGCTTTTATAGGTAAAATAGCCACCGTCTGTCCGTTTAACCCTCGAGTGTGTGATGCAAACCCTACTAGCCCCGATAAAGCAGTTCCTGCAATGTGAAACCCCAGATGAGTGGATAGCGCTCGCCAGTCAGCCGGAGCAGCTTGCTGCGCTGCTTATCGATCACTGTAACTGTGAGCTTAAGGCGGCGCAGACGGCGATGTTCTTGATCCGTAAGTATGCGGTGGATAAGGCGAGTGGCGATCAGCTGCTCGAGTGGGCCAAGCCCTATGAGGAGTTCGTCTATAACAAGTCGCGGGATATCGATGCCTTTTTGGCGCGGGATGTGAAAAAGAATGAGCTGGTGGGGGAATTGACCGCGAAGGATGGGGTCGGTTATGGCCAGGAGCTTATCGCCAAGATGGTGCGCCTGATAAAAGAGGAGTTTCACCATTTCGAGCAGGTGCTGGAGATCATGCAGGCACGGGGGATACCCTATCAGAATCTCACCGCAGGCCGCTATGCCAAGGGGATGATGCGCGCGGTGCGTACCCACGAGCCGGCAACCCTGGTAGATAAGCTTATCGTCGGCGCCTTTATCGAGGCGCGCTCCTGTGAGCGTTTCGCCAAGCTAGCGCCCCATCTCGATGAGGGCCTGAGTAAGTTCTATGTGTCGCTGCTGCGCTCAGAGGCGCGCCACTATCAAGACTATCTAGTGCTGGCCCAGGCGATATCGCCCGAGAATATCGATGAACGTGTAGCCCACTTTGCCAAGCTGGAAGCAGAGCTTATCAGCGCGCCAGACAGTGAGTTTAAGTTTCACTCGGGAAGGCCTGTTGATACAGGAAAAGCTTAACAGACCTTAGTTAGGGCGCACTGTAAACTAACGGGGGATTAGGCTGTTTAGGCTGGCCTATGCCTCTGTTTCACCAAAGGGCAGGCTATGCAGGTTCACTTCCTTGGGGCTAATTTTCAGCACGCTGCCTTGCTCATACCAGTCACCCACCACGATACGCTCAGCGTTATTGGCTAGGCGATGAATATCGGGTCTGTGGGTATGACCATGGATCATGCGCTTAGCTCCGGTCTCAGCCATTAATTGCTCGACCGCGCTCTGCTCCACATCCATGATGCTATAGCTTTTTAGCTGATTGCTCTGCTTACTCTTGCTGCGTAGCTTGTCGGCGATGGCGATGCGTTTCGACTTGGGCAGGTGATTGTAGATAAACTTGGCCCACGCCATGTTTCTAAAGCGGCGGAATCTTTGATAAGCCTTATCCAGGGTGCACAGGCTATCGCCATGGAGCAACACGCTGGGCTCACCATAGAGGTCGATGCTATAAACTTCGGGCAGCAGCGTCATGCCTGAGCGCTTGGCGTACTCTTTACCCAGCAGGAAGTCGCGGTTGCCATGGATAAAATAGATAGGCGTGTGCGCCGAGAAGGCTTTTAAACGCTCGGCGAGCTCGAGAGCGAAAGGCTCGGCGATATCATCTCCCACCCAGACTTCAAATAGATCTCCCAAGATATAGAGGGCGTCGCAATGGCTGGCATCTTGATTAAGAAATTGATGGAAGGCGCTGAGGATATCGGGGCGATCGGCACTGAGGTGCAGATCGCCCACAAACAGGGTGTAATTCAAGAATTGTTTACCCTGTGCTTACTCAGCAACGGTCACGCTTTCGATGACGACGGCTTCTAGCGGTACGTCTTGATGCATGCCGCGGTTGCCTGTGGCAACGGCCTTGATCTGGTTAACCACATCCATGCCTTCGGTTACCTTACCGAATACACAGTAACCCCAGCCTTGTACCGACTCAGATTTGAAGTCGAGGAAGGTGTTGTCGTTGATGTTGATGAAGAATTGCGCGGTGGCCGAATGTGGATCTGAGGTGCGGGCCATAGCTATGGTGCCTACAACATTAGATAGACCATTGTTGGCTTCGTTTTCGATTGCTTCATTGCAACGCTTTTGCGACATATCTTCGGTGAATCCACCACCCTGGATCATGAAACCATCGATTACGCGGTGAAAAATGGTGCCGTCATAGAAACCGTCTTTAGCGTACTTAATGAAGTTAGCGACGGTTACAGGGGCTTTTTCGGCATCAAGTTCAATTTTAATAACACCGTGGTTGGTTTGCATTGTGATCATATGACTGTATCTCATCATGGTTACTTATTCAGATAGCGCCAGATTCTAGCCTATTAACCAAGGCGCATAAAGGGATGGTGTGACTTTTCTCCCCCGGAGCAAGCTTAGCGGCGCGATAAACTCTCGCATTTTGGCCTATTCGACTAAGAGAATGTGCGGGGGCACAAAAAACGCTTTAGATTCACGCAATCACGCTGGAAGCGGCCGTTTGCAGGTGGTAGACTGAGCGGCCTATTTGTTGTCAATTATCTGTAGAGAATATCAATGTTGAAGCTATACAACAGTCTTACCCGCCAAAAAGAGGAATTTAAGCCAATACAGCCAGGTAAAGTCGGCATGTATGTCTGCGGGGTTACCATTTATGATTTGTGTCATATTGGTCACGGACGTACGTTTGTTGCTTTTGACATGATCGTCAGATACCTCAGATATATCGGTTACGATGTGAATTTCCACCGTAACATCACAGATGTCGACGATAAGATCATCAAGCGTGCCACTGAGAATGGCGAGAGCTGTGACGCCCTCACCGAGCGTCTGACCCAAGAGATGTATCACGACTTCGATGCGCTGAACATGAAGCGCCCTGACTTCGAGCCTCGTGCGACTCAGCATATGCCTGAGATCATCGAGATGGTTGAACGTCTGCTAGAGCGCGACCATGCCTATATCGCCGACAATGGCGATGTGCTCTTTAGCGTCGCGTCCTTCCCTGAATATGGTCGTCTGTCTGGTCAGAACTTGGATCAACTTCAGGCAGGTGCCCGCGTAGAAGTGGACGAGAACAAGCGCGATCCTATGGATTTCGTGCTGTGGAAGATGTCTAAGCCGGGCGAGCCAACTTGGGATTCGCCATGGGGCCCTGGTCGTCCAGGCTGGCATATCGAATGTTCGGCGATGAACAGCAAGCATCTGGGTGAGCATTTCGACATTCATGGCGGCGGTTCAGATCTGCAGTTCCCTCACCATGAAAATGAGATCGCTCAGTCATGCTGCGCCCACGACACCCCCTATGTGAACTACTGGATGCATACCGGCATGGTGATGGTGGACAAGGAGAAGATGTCTAAGTCGCTCAATAACTTCTTCACCATTCGCGACGTGCTCGCGCATTATGATGCCTCGACCGTGCGTTACTTCCTGCTGTCTGGTCACTACCGCAGTCAGCTGAATTACTCGGAAGATAATCTAAAGCAGGCTAAGGCGGCACTCGAGCGTCTCTACACTGCACTGAAGGGACTAGATTTGAGCGTCGAGGCAGCGCCTGCAAACGAGTATTTGGCTAAGTTTAAAGAGGCTATGGACGACGACTTTAATACGCCTGAGGCCTACTCAGTGCTGTTTGACATGGCCCGTGAGATCAACCGTCTAAAAGTTGATGACCTCGCGGCGGCTTCCGCCCTGGGGGTTAGCATGAAGCAATTGGGCGATGTGCTGGGGATCCTAGAGCAGGATGTCGATGGCTTCTTTAAGGGTGAGGGCAGCGACGATGAGGTGGCCCAGATCGAAGCCTTAATCGCCGAGCGTAACCGTGCCCGCGCCGAGAAGGATTGGGCTGCGGCCGATGTGGCGCGTGATGGCCTCAACGCCCTTGGGGTGATTCTGGAAGATGGCCCGGAAGGAACGACCTGGCGTAAGAAGTAAGGCGTTATGACGTTTGCCGTCACTTAAAAAGTGACAAGCGTAAAAAAGCCTGCATATTGCAGGCTTTTTTGTATCTGTCGCTTAGTGAATCAAGTCAGACGACTGATACTTATCGACATTTAGTCTTTGACGTTAGTCGAGATAGCTTAGTCGTGATAGCTAGTCGTGATAATTTTCCGCGGCGTACAGGGTGTTTTCCAGCAGGCTGGCGATGGTCATAGGACCGACACCGCCCGGTACTGGCGTGATATGGCTGGCGTGCTCGGCGGCAACATCATATTGCACGTCGCCCACGAGTTGACCGCTCTCTAAGCGGTTGATGCCCACGTCGATAACGATGGCGCCCGGTTTAATCCACTCGCCTGGAATAAAGTTAGGCTTACCCACGGCGACGATCAGCAAGTCTGCGCGGCGTACCTTATCTTCAAGGTCGCGGGTGAAGCGGTGGCAGGTAGTCGTGGTGCAGCCGGCTAATAGCAGCTCTAGTGTCATCGGGCGACCGACGATATTAGAGGCGCCAACGACCACTGCGTCCAGGCCGTAGGTGTCTACGCCGGTGGACTTGATAAGTGTCATGATCCCCATTGGCGTGCAAGAACGTAGTACTGGGATGCGCTGAGCGAGACGACCCACATTATAAGGATGGAAACCGTCGACATCTTTGTCCGGGCGAATACGCTCGATCACCTTCGACTCTTCGATATGATCCGGCAGTGGCAGCTGGACCAAGATACCGTCGATACTTGGATCTTCGTTGCACTTGTCGATCAGGGCCAGCAGATCGGCTTCCGACGTTTCGGTCGGCAGGTCAAAAGACTGTGATAGGAAGCCAACCTCTTCACAGGCGCGGCGCTTACTGCCTACATAGACCTGAGAGGCGGGATCGGCTCCCACTAAGATAACGGCTAATCCCGGTACACGTTTTCCGGCCTCTTTGCGGGCGGTTACTTTGGCACTCAGTTGTTTTCGAATGGATTGAGCAATCGCTTTGCCATCGATTATTTGTGCTGTCATGGGGGGTGGATTTCCTTAATATGGCGCGATAATAAAAAATCGGCGACATTTTAACAGGGGGGGCGGAAACTGTCATTGACTTAGCTCGATAACAGTCAGTTCTAATATATGGATAATATAGGATGGGGTTGGGATATGTCTCGCTACGCTTAAAAGGATATTTAGGGGGATGAAACTGATTAATCCCGTAGATATTTGCGCGAATTGCTTAATAAAGTTACGGATAGCTGCTTAAATAGTCAGGCACGCAGGCATTGCAAAAAAATCGTTGACGCTAACCATATGAGGGGATAATATGCGCTCCGTTCTCGACGACACCCAGAGTATGGTCGAGCAGTAAGATTCTCGGTGATTAGCGCAGTCCGGTAGCGCATCTGGTTTGGGACCAGAGGGTCAGAGGTTCGAATCCTCTATCACCGACCAAATTTTTAAATAACGTGGAGACGTTATTTGCCCTGTTAGGATATGAACCAAGTTCATAACGACGCGCCCGTAGCTCAGTTGGATAGAGCATCCGCCTTCTAAGCGGATGGCCGCAGGTTCGAATCCTGCCGGGCGTACCAAATCAGTGGTGATTGTAGCTCAGTTGGTAGAGCCCCGGATTGTGATTCCGGTTGTCGTGGGTTCAAGTCCCATCAGTCACCCCACTTCTTTCGAAGAAAATAAAAAAAGCGACCTCTGGTCGCTTTTTTTACGCCCGTAATTAGAGCTTTGAGGCTCGACTATGCCGAAAACCGTGGCTATAATGTCGCGTCTTGATAAATTTCAACTATGTGCGACGACTGCCAAACCCAGTTACCAAGGCATTTTAGTCGTTTTTTTAGATCAAGAAACGAATACCTTAATAGTTGATGATTCGGCTATTACAAAAGACGTTTGACATATTTCGAGGTAAAACAATGCAAGTTTCTGTAGAAACAACACAAGGTTTAGAGCGCCGCCTAACTATCTCTGTTCCTGCTGAGCAGATTGAAAAAGCCGTTTCTGATAGTTTGAAAAATGAAGCTAAGCGTGCACGTATTCCTGGTTTCCGTCCAGGCAAGGTACCTGTAAGCGTGATCAACAAGCGTTATGGTAAAGCGATTCGTCAAGAGATCACTGGTGAAGTGATGCAACGTAACTTCGTTGAAGCCATCATCGCAGAGAAATTGAACCCAGCCGGCGCACCAACTTTCGTTCCTGGTGAAACCGACGCTGAAAACTTCCAGTTTGTTGCTACCTTCGAAATCTACCCAGAAGTAGAACTAAAAGGCCTAGATGCGATTGAAGTTGAGCAACCAACTGCCGAAGTTACCGATGCAGACGTTGATGCAATGATCGAAACGCTGCGTAAGCAACACGCTACGTTCGAAGCAGTTGAGCGTGAAGCTGCCGAAGGCGACAAGGCGAAGATCGACTTCGTTGGTTCTATCGACGGTGAAGAGTTCGAAGGCGGCAAGGCTGAAGATTTCGAACTGCAACTAGGCAGCGGCCGTATGATCCCAGGTTTCGAGTCTGGTGTTGAAGGTCACAAAGCCGGTGAAGCATTCGATATCGACGTGACTTTCCCAGAAGACTACCACGCAGAAAACCTGAAGGGTAAAGTAGCTAAGTTCGCTATTACTTTGAAAGAAGTACAAGCGGCTAACCTGCCAGAAGTGAACGACGAGTTCGCTAAGCTGTTCGGTGTTGCCGATGGCGGCCTGGAAGCGCTGAAAGTTGAGATCCGTAAGAACATGAGCCGTGAGCTTGAGCAAGCGCTTAAAGCTAACGTCAAAGATCAGGTCCTAAACGGTCTGCTTGAGCAAAACGAAATCGACCTGCCTAAGGCGCTAATCGATGGTGAAGTTAACGTTTTGCGTCAACAAGCTATGCAGCGTTTCGGCAACCAAGCCGCTAACATGCCTGAGCTACCAGCAGACCTGTTCACCGAGCAAGCCGAGCGCCGCGTAAAAGTGGGTCTGCTACTTGGCGAAGTGATCAAGACTAACGAACTGAAAGCTGACGACGAGCGTGTTCAAGCGCTGATCGCTTCTATGGCTTCTGCCTACGAAGATCCACAGGAAGTTATTGAATATTACAATAACAACCAAGAGATGATGCAGAACATGCGTAACGTTGCGCTAGAAGAGCAAGCGGTTGAAGCACTGCTGAAATCTGCCAAGGTTACCGAGAAAGCAGTTCAATTCGAAGAATTTATGAACAAGGCTACCGGTCGCGCGTAACCTATGCTTGACTTAAATGGCTGTTAGCCATTTATAATGGCTCGTATGAGGCTCCTCATGCGGGCCGTTTTTATTTAGGGAAGTTAATAATGCAAAATGCGCCAGAATCAGTACTGAATGCACTTGTGCCCATGGTCGTTGAACAAACTGCCAAAGGGGAACGTTCATATGATATTTATTCTCGTCTGCTCAAAGAGAGGGTGATCTTTCTCGTTGGTCAGGTTGAAGAGCATATGGCTAACCTGATTGTGGCTCAGCTACTGTTCCTCGAGTCTGAGAGCCCAGATAAAGATATCTATCTTTATATTAACTCTCCTGGTGGCTCGGTCACTGCGGGGATGGCGATTTATGATACCATGCAGTTTATTAAGCCAAATGTCAGCACTGTCTGCATCGGCCAGGCCGCCAGTATGGGCGCCTTCCTGCTTGCCGGTGGTGCCAAGGGTAAGCGTCACTGTCTGCCTAACTCACGTGTGATGATCCATCAGCCATTGGGTGGCTTCCAGGGTCAGGCCTCTGATATCGCGATCCATGCACAAGAGATCTTGGGCATTAAGAATAAGCTGAACCAGATGCTTGCCGACCATACAGGCCAGCCGCTGGAAGTGATCGAGCGCGATACGGATCGTGATAATTTTATGAGCGCAACCGAGGCCGCAGAGTACGGATTGGTTGACTCTGTGCTCGATAAACGAGGCTGATATTTGTCGCTTGCTGAGCTATGATCAGTAAAAGGCGTAAGAGAAGAATTGTGCAGTGAGTGAAACTGCAAAAGAGGTAAACTAATGGGCGACAACAAAAGTAACGGTGATAGCGGGAAACTGCTGTACTGCTCTTTTTGTGGAAAGAGTCAGCATGAGGTTCGTAAGCTCATCGCCGGCCCTTCTGTGTATGTATGTGACGAGTGTGTAGAGCTTTGCAACGATATTATCCGTGAAGAGATACGTGAGATATCGCCAAAGCAAGATCAAGATAGATTACCTACGCCACATGAGCTCAGAGCGCATCTTGACGACTATGTCATAGGTCAAGAGAAGGCTAAGAAAGTCTTATCTGTTGCTGTATATAACCACTATAAGCGTTTAAAGAATGCTACGCCTAAAGATGGTGTCGAACTGGGCAAGAGTAACATCCTGCTTATTGGCCCAACCGGTAGTGGTAAGACGCTGCTTGCCGAGACCTTAGCTCGGTTCTTGAATGTGCCTTTTACCATGGCCGATGCCACCACCCTGACCGAAGCCGGTTATGTGGGTGAGGATGTCGAAAACATCATTCAGAAGCTGCTGCAGAAATGCGACTACGATGTTGAGAAGGCCCAGCGTGGTATCGTCTATATCGATGAGATCGATAAGATCAGCCGTAAGTCAGATAACCCATCGATCACCCGTGACGTGTCTGGTGAAGGTGTGCAGCAGGCCCTGCTTAAGCTGATTGAAGGCACAGTGGCTGCCGTACCGCCTCAAGGCGGCCGTAAGCATCCACAGCAGGAGTTCTTGCAGGTCGATACCTCTAAGATCCTCTTCATCTGTGGTGGCGCCTTTGCGGGCCTAGAGAAGGTGATCGAGCAGCGCTCTCATGTTGGTACCGGCATAGGTTTCGGCGCCGAGGTGAAAGGTGAGGCCGATAAGGCCACAATCTCTGACGTATTGCTGCAGGTTGAGCCTGAAGATCTGGTGAAATATGGTTTGATCCCTGAGTTCATCGGTCGTCTGCCTGTACTGGCAACCCTGGCGGAGCTGGATGAAGCGGCTCTGATCCAGATCTTGTCTGAGCCAAAGAATGCGCTGACTAAGCAGTTTGCCGCCCTGTTCGAGATGGAAGGGGTTGAGCTTGAGTTCAGAGAAGATGCGCTCAAGGCAATTGCCCTGAAAGCGATGGATCGTAAGACAGGTGCTCGCGGTCTGCGTTCAATCGTCGAAGGCATTCTACTGGACATCATGTACGACCTGCCATCAACCGAGAACGTGGCCAAGGTGGTTATTGATGAGTCTGTTGTTAAGGGCGAGTCCGCTCCTATCCTCATCTACGAAGCCAACGAGACGCAAGCCGCGGTGGCTGAACAATAATTCGGCTAACGCGAAGCGAAATAAACATAAAGGAGTCCACTGGGCTCCTTTTTTTATATTTGCCATTGAAACCCACTGAAACACCCCAATATACTCATTAATATTGTTACCAAACGGAATCGAGCTATGACCTTAGAGCGTGAAGCGCGAATCGAACTCCCGGTACTGCCATTGAGAGACGTGGTGGTTTACCCCCATATGGTTATTCCCCTGTTCGTCGGTCGGGAAAAATCTATTCGCTGCCTGGAAGCAGCGATGGAGCAAGATAAGCAGATTATATTAGTGGCCCAGCGCGATGCTGAATTAGATGAGCCGACCAGCGATGATATCTTCGAGGTCGGAACCGTCGCCTCTATCTTACAACTGCTCAAACTGCCTGACGGCACAGTGAAGGTGCTGGTCGAAGGTGGCCAACGTGCCCGTATCGACAAGTACACTCAAGAAACCGAATTTTTTGTGGCGACCGCCCAGTACCTCGAGTCGGAAGAACTTGCCGATAAGGAAGAGGAGGTGTTGGTACGTTCGGCCATCGGCCAGTTCGAAGGTTATATCAAGCTAAACAAGAAGATCCCGCCAGAGGTACTGACCTCGCTCTCGGGGATAGATGAAGCCGCGCGCCTTGCCGACACCATGGCGGCCCATATGCCGCTGAAGCTTGAAGATAAGCAGGCGGTGCTGGAGATGGTTAACGTCTCCGAGCGCCTTGAATATCTGATGGCCATGATGGAGTCGGAGATCGATCTGCTGCAGGTGGAGAAGCGCATTCGCTCCCGCGTGAAGAAGCAGATGGAGAAGAGCCAGCGCGAGTATTACCTCAACGAGCAGATGAAGGCGATACAGAAGGAGCTTGGGGATATCGACGAGTCTCACGACGAGTTTGAGACCCTGACCCGTAAGATTGAAGAAGCCGGCATGCCGAGCGAGGCCAAAGAGAAGGCTACCGCCGAGCTCAACAAGCTGAAGATGATGTCGCCTATGTCTGCCGAGGCCACAGTTGTGCGCAGCTATGTGGACTGGATGATCTCTGTGCCCTGGAAACAGCGCTCTAAGATCAAGCGCGATCTCGCCAAGGCTCAGGATGTGCTGGATACAGACCATTATGGTCTGGAAAAGGTTAAAGAACGCATCCTCGAGTATCTGGCGGTGCAGAGCCGTGTTAAACAGCTCAAGGGACCTATCCTGTGTCTCGTGGGGCCACCGGGTGTGGGTAAGACCTCGCTGGGACAATCTATCGCCAAGGCAACGGGCCGTAAGTATGTGCGCGTAGCGCTCGGCGGCGTGCGAGATGAAGCCGAGATCCGGGGTCATCGCCGTACCTATATCGGCTCAATGCCGGGTAAGGTGATTCAGAAGATGTCTAAGGTTGGCGTGAAGAACCCGCTCTTCCTGCTCGATGAGATCGATAAGATGAGCAGCGACATGCGTGGTGACCCGGCGTCGGCGCTGCTAGAGGTGTTAGACCCTGAGCAGAATGCGACCTTTAGCGATCACTATCTGGAAGTCGATTACGATCTCTCTGATGTGATGTTCGTAGCGACCTCTAACTCGATGAACATTCCTGGCCCGCTACTTGACCGTATGGAAGTGATTCGTCTGTCGGGTTACACCGAAGATGAGAAGCTCAACATCGCTAAGCAGCATCTGTTGCCTAAACAGATTGAGCGTAACGGCCTCAAAGCCAGCGAAGTCAACGTCGATGAGAGCGCCATTATCGGCATCATCCGTTACTACACCCGTGAAGCCGGTGTGCGTGCGCTTGAGCGCGAACTGTCTAAGATCTGCCGTAAGGTAGTTAAACAGATCCTGCTGGACAAGTCGGTGAAGCATGTGGATGTCAATCAAGACAACCTCAAGTCTTTCCTCGGCGTGCAGCGCTTCGACTATGGCAAAGCCGAGTCGAACAACCAGATTGGTCAGGTGACAGGCCTTGCCTGGACCGAAGTGGGGGGCGATCTGCTCACCATCGAAGCCACCTCTGTGCCGGGTAAAGGTAAGCTGACTTACACTGGCTCATTGGGTGACGTGATGCAGGAGTCGATTCAGGCGGCCATGACAGTGGTACGTGCCCGCGCCGAACAGCTGGGCATCAACCCAGACTTTTACGAAAAGCGCGACATTCACGTGCACGTGCCTGAGGGAGCTACGCCAAAAGACGGTCCTTCTGCCGGTGCGGCCATGTGTACCGCTTTGGTCTCTAGCCTCACAGGCAACCCGGTGCGTGCCGATGTGGCCATGACCGGTGAGATCACCCTGCGCGGTGAGGTCTTGCCAATCGGCGGCCTGAAAGAGAAGCTGCTGGCGGCCCATCGCGGCGGTACTAAGCTGGTGCTTATTCCTAAGGAGAACGAGCGTGACCTCGAGGAAATCCCAGCCAATATCGTGGCTGACCTTGAGATCAGACCGGTACGTTGGGTGGATGAAGTGCTTAAGCTGGCGCTAGAACGACCAATCGAAGGCTTTGAAGTTGTTAAAAATTTGGTCTAACGCAAGAAAATGCCTATTTGCATTAAAAAAAATGCAAAAAGGGGCTTTTTAAAATCTAAACCTGTGGTAGCCTAGGTCTGTGGATAGCATTTTAGCTGCAGCCCTTGGCGCTGCTGGTTTTAAGGCTTATTCCAATTTTATTTCTTAGGTTTTCCTATTTGGCTTGAACTTTAGTTTCAAGCTTGTTATAAAAAGCCTCCGCAGACCGCTCTAGAGAAGGATTTGGTTGCGGCGCAAAAATTAAATTCAAGGGGATGACATGAACAAATCTGAACTAATCGAGAAAATCGCTTCTGGTGCTGATATCTCTAAAGCGGCCGCTGGTCGTGCTCTAGATTCTTTTATTTCTGCTGTGACTGATGGCTTAAAAGATGGCGATAAAATCTCTCTAGTTGGTTTTGGTACTTTTGAAGTGCGTCAACGCGCAGAGCGTACTGGTCGCAACCCACAGACTGGTAAAGAGATCAAGATTGCTGCAGCAAACATTCCAGCATTCAAGGCCGGTAAAGCACTTAAAGACGCTGTAAACTAAGACACACTTAGTTAAGGTGGCCTTTGTAAACCTTACGAGTAGTTTGATAAGCACTGTTTAGACAGTGCTTTTTACGAGTAGGGGTTTTGATAATGTAACCCTCATTATCAAGCCGTTGGCCTAACATTACGCACTGTGTAAACTAGGTCTACAAATTACAAAAATGGCGCATCCTCCAATAGGTGATGCGCCTTTTTATTTTTATTGCAACGAGCGAGAAGTCTGATGTTAGAAAAGATTCGCGAAGGCTCACAGGGCGTGATTGCTAAAGGCATTCTCGTTCTTGTCATTTTGTCCTTTGCATTTACTGGCGTGAGTAGCTATTTGGGTTCATCTTCGGAGCCGAGCGCGGCTACGGTTAATGGTGAAGAGATCAGTAAATCTGCACTGGAGCAAGCCTATCAAAGCGAGCGTGCTCGATTAGAGCAGCAACTGGGTGATATGTACGACACCTTGGCCAGTAACGAAAGCTACCTGGCTAGCGTGAAGCAGAATGTATTAGAGCGACTGATCGCCGACAAGTTGGTGGATCAAGCCGCCGCCGACTTAGGACTTACAGTCTCCGATCAACAGATCAAAGCGGCTATCATGAATGAGCCCGCCTTCCAAACCGACGGTAAGTTTGACAACGACCGTTACCTAGCCCTGATCCGCCAGCTAGGCTATCAAGCCAACAGCTTCCGCGACATGATGCGTGGTGACATGACACGTCGTCAGCTAGTGGTGACCGTTGTCGGTTCTGAATTTGTGTTGCCTGGTGAAGCCGAGTATCTGGCAAAAATTCAGGGACAAACCCGTGACATTCGTTACCATGTGGTTGATGCCGAGCCTATGCTGGCCGCTGTAAGCGTGAGCGACGAAGAAGCGAATACCTATTATCAGCAAAATCAGTCGCTGTTCGTGCGTCCTGAAACCATTGCGCTGGATTATATCGAGCTAAGTGCCAATCAGTTAGCGTCGGCGATTCAGGTAAGCGATGAAGAAGCTAAGACCTATTACGACGAGAACAAGGCGCAGTACCTGCAGCCTGAGAAGCGTCTGGCCGCCCATATCTTGGTGAGCCTGGGTGATGATGAAGATGCCGCTAAGGCTAAGGCCGAAGCGATCATGACTAAGCTCAAGGCGGGCGAAGAATTTGAAGCGCTGGCCAAGAGTGATTCAGATGACAGCTTCAGCGGTGAGCAAGGTGGCAAGCTGGATTGGTTCGAACAGGACGTTATGGAAGCACCTTTCGATCAGGCACTATTCGCGCTGGAAAAGGGTCAGTATTCAGACATAGTGAAGACCAGCTTTGGTTACCACATCATCAAGCTGCTCGATCTACAAGCGGCATCGACCTCGCCATTCGAGGCGGTCAAAGACAAGATCGTTGCTCAGATCCAGCAAGACAAGGCCGTTAACGAGTTTTATACCCTGCAACAGCGCCTGTCTGACGTGAGCTACGAAGTGCCTGATACCCTGGCCGAAGCGGCTAAAGAGGTGGGCGTTGCGGTCAAGACCAGCCCAGTATTTACCCGCGACAATGCACCAGATCCACTAAACTCTGCCGATGTGCTTAAAGCGGCCTTCTCTAACACGGTTCTGCTCGATGGCATGAACAGTGATGTGATTGAGCTGGGTGACAACCATGTGGTCGTGGTGCGTGTGAACAAGCATGCTGCGGCGGGCACCATGGAGTTTGCCGAGGTGAAGGCGACCATTGTAGAGCGTCTCAAGCAAGACAAGGCTAACGAGCTGGCGCGCGACAAGGCGCAAGAGATGATGGCAGCCATCAAGGGCGGTGAGATCCCGGCCGAGATGATCACTCGCACTCAGCTAAGCCGTGGCGAGCAAGGTATCGATACCTCTATCGTTAGCAAGGCATTCGAGATGGCCCAGCCTGCCGAGCAGTTTGTGGTTGATACCGCGGCCCTGGCTAACGGTTATGCCGTGGTGATCCTGGATAAGGTGAATCAAGCCGAGAGCGTCGATGAGAGCCTGGTAACAGCGCTTAAGCAACGTTTGAACTCTCAGTACAGTGAGAACGACTACCGCGCGCTTATCGCCGCGCTGAAGACTCAGGCGGAAGTGGTTTACACGCCAGCCGAATAATTTATCTTGAGAATAAGATGAGTTGCCAAAAGCCAGTCCTAGTGACTGGCTTTTTTGTTGCTAAGGTTTGGCCAGAGGCCATTCAATTCGGTTTGCCTGTGAGTACAGAGTGGCAATCCGACTGAGGAGGAGATCAGCCTGAGTTGCTGCATAGAAGGCATTTTCGCCGTTTCATTAGGGGAGGTGGGTGTCGATAACGGCCTTTCTATCGAGTGTATGGTCTAGGCTTCTAGCCAGTAGCGATCAGCATCTGCTTTTGCAGTTACCACTCTGGATTGTCTTCTATGGGGGATTGGTAGGGAGATGGTCTTTAGCCTACTCATAATGCCGCTTAGAAGAGATGAGTAGAGAGAAGGCAACTTTTATTGGGGCTTGTGGCAGGTTTCACCAATCGCGGCCTGATAGTGCCTCTGAGGCGCTTCAGGGAAAATAGCCTGAAAACAAAAAGCCACGGCAATGGCCGTGGCTTTTTATCGATGAGCGAGTGGTTTAGAACTGCTCGACGTCGAAGTTCACCTCTGGGTTCACATCGGCATCATAGTCTACAGACTCGATACCGAAACCGAATAGCTTGAGGAACTCTTCCTTGTACTCACGGTAGTCGGTGAGTTCTCTGAGGTTCTCTGTGGTGATGGTCGGCCATAGGTCGCGGCAGTGCTGCTGAATTTCGTCACGAAGCTCCCAGTCGTCCAGACGCAGGCGGTTAGCCTCGTCGACTGCTGGTGCTGCACCGTCGGCGCGATAGAGGCGCTCGTGGAACATACGGTTGATCTGCTCCTGACAGCCCTCGTGCAGACCCTCTTCGCGCATCTTCTTAAATACCATGGCGATGTAGAGTGGCATTACAGGGATGGCCGAACTTGCCTGAGTAACCACACTCTTAAGCACAGCAACGTTGGCGCTGCCACCTGTGGCCGATAGCTTGTCGTTGAGTGCGTGCGCGGCGCGGTCAAGGTCCATCTTGGCCTTGCCCAGGGCACCGTGCCAGTAGATAGGCCAGGTCAGCTCTGTGCCTATGTAGCTGTAGGCAACTGTCTTACAATCTGGAGTCAGTACGCCAGCCTCGGCCAGGGCATTGATCCACAGCTCCCAATCCTGACCACCCATGACGGTAACAGTATCTTCAATCTCTTGCTCTGTGGCCGGCTCAACGCTGGTTTCGATGATCAGATCTTTGTTGGTATCAACCGCAGTAGACTTGTATGTCTCGCCAATTGGCTTCAGTGAAGAGCGTACCAGCTCGCCGCTGTCAGGCAGTTTTCTTACTGGAGAGGCCAGTGAGTAAACTACCATGTCAACCTGACCCAGATCTTGCTTGATCAGCTCGATAGCTTTTTGCTTGGCTTCATGGCTGAAGGCATCACAGTTCAGGCTCTTAGAATAGAGACCGTCTTGCTTCGCAAACTTGTCGAAGGCCGCTGAGTTATACCAGCCAGCCGTACCAGGCTTAGTCTCGGTACCTGGTTTTTCAAAAAAGACGCCGAGGGTTGCCGCGCCGCTGCCAAAGGCTGCCGCAATGCGCGAAGATAGACCATAGCCACTTGAAGAGCCGATCACTAATACTTTCTTAGGGCCGTTGGCGACAGGGCCTTTTGCCTTAGTGATGTTGATTTGCTCTAGTACATTTGCTTCACAGCCAACCGGATGAGTGGTGGTACAAATAAAGCCACGTGTTTTGGGTTTGATTATCATGTTTCTGCTTCTCTTGAAAAAGTGCCATAAGGATAATTAAACCACGCTGAAATGGCACACCTTTTTTAATAATAAGACGTTAATGTTCCAGTGGTTGGAGCAGTTTAACGCTTGTAGGAAAACATGGTCTGTTCCTGAATAAGCCGCTGGGTGTATTCATGCTCGGGGGCATTAAACAGCTTCTCTGTGGTGGCTTTTTCCACCATCTTGCCCTGGTGCAATACCATGATCTTATCGCTGAAATGGCGAATGATATTCATGTTATGGGACACGAAGATGTAGGAGAGTCCCATCTCCTGCTGCAGCTTGAGCAGCAGGTTAAGAATTTGCGAGCGCACAGAGAGATCCAGCGCCGTTAACGCCTCGTCGGCAATGATAATTTTTGGGTTTAACATCAAGGCCCTGGCCACCGCGACCCGCTGCTTCATTCCCTCTGAGATCATGTGAGGGTAGAAGTCGGCGTGCTCTGGCAGCAGGCCGACCTTGCGCAGGGTATCCACCACCTGAGCGAAGCGTGCCTGCTTGTCCAGATCCGTATTGAACCTTAAGGGCTCATCCAGCAGCTCACCCACAGTCAAGCGCGGGTTGAGCGAGGTGTTGGGGTCCTGAAAAATCATCCGAATGAGCCTGCAACGCTGCTTCAGGTTGCGGCTTTCCAGCGCTTCGCCCTCAAATAAGATCTCACCATCGGTGCGCTGCTCGGCGCCTACTAAGATACGGGCCAGGGTGCTCTTGCCCGAGCCCGTCTCGCCTACTATCGCCAGGGTCTCGCCGCGATTCAGCTCGAAGGAGATGGGCTCGAGGGCATGGTTATACTGGCGCTTAAATCCCTTATAGCCGGCGAAAAAGGTTTTACTGAGTCGATTAACTTTTAGTAAGGGGCTCTTCATGGCATGGCTCATTGTGATAAGGGAAATGACAGGCAAAATAGCGGTCTTTCTGGTGACAAAGGCTAGGCTGGTTGACGCAGAGTTTCTGTGCCTGGGGGCAACGCGGGCCGAGTCTGCACCCTATGGGAAGATGCTGTAGTGCCGGCGCCGAGCCTGGCAACGTCTGCATCATGGTCTTGTGGTGCTCGGGATTGGAGTAATCGGGAATATTATCCAAAAGCGCCTTGGTGTAAGGGTGATAGGGATTGGCGATAACATCGCTGGTCACTCCCGATTCCATCACCTGACCGCTATACATCACGGTTAAACGATCGCACCACTGAGAAAGTGTCTCTAACTCGTGGCTAATCAATAGGATAGATACGTTCTGCAGCTGATTGAGTTTACTCAGCAGACGGAAAATCTGTGCCTGGGTGCGCACCTCCATCGAGTTGGTGGGCTCGTCGGCAATCAGCAGCCTAGGCTGATTGGCCACGGCGATGGCGATCATCACCTTCTGGCACTCGCCGTCGGAGAGCTCCCAGGCGTAGCTGGACATGATCTTCTGGGTCTCTTTTATACCCACCTTATGCAGCCACTGCTGGGCCTTCTTGCGCTTGTCGCTGCCGCGCTTCCACCAGGGCAGTTCTTTGTTTTCCGGCATCGCCTCGATGATCTGGGTGCCGACAGCAATGGCCGGATCTAAGCTGCTGATGGGGTCTTGAAAGATCATCGCCATCTCGCTGCCCATGAGCACGCGGCGCTCGCTGGGGGACATGTCCATCAGGTTCTGTCCATCCCACATCATGCGATCCGCCTGTATGGTCCAGTTGTGACCCGGGATCCCTAAGATAGCCTTGGCCAGCAAGGTGCGGCCCGAGCCCGACTCGCCCACCAGGCCGTGAACCTCGCCCGGGTTGAGGGTAAGGCTCACACGCTCCAGGGCCTTGACGCGGCCGTGGGGGGTATCGAGTTCTATGGTGAGGTTTCTAATGTCCAGTAATGGCATAGCTGCGTCTCGTTAGGAGCGAATCGGCGAGAGGGCAGAGCGCAGTCCGTCTCCCACCAGGTTAATGGCTAGCACGCTACAGAGGATGGCGACGCCGGGTATGGTGACCGTCCAGGGAGCGGTGAGCAGATTATCTAGGCCTTGAGACACCATGGCGCCCCATTCTGGGCTAGGGGCCTGGGCCCCCAGGTTGAGGAAGCCCAGTGCGGCGATATCAAGGATAGCGGCTGAGATCCCTAAGGTGGTCTGAATGATCATGGTATCCATGATGTTGGGCAGGATCACATACCAGAAGATCTGCAAACTATTGGCACCATCGAGTCTGGCGGCGGTGACATACTCTTTCTGTAACTCTTCGTGCACCGCCTGGTGAATGGCGCGGACAAACTGTGGGGTGAGCGCGATGCCCACGGCCCAGAAGACGTTGCCAAGCCCTGGCCCTGTGACCGCCACCACCAGAATCGCCATCAGCAGCGAGGGGATCGACAGCAGCGCATCAAGCAGATGGCTCAAGATACTCGACTTGAGGCCCTTCATCATGCCCGAGATGGAACCTATGATGAAACCCAGCAGCAGGGCGGTGATAACGATTGCCAGTGCCATGCCGAAGGTGAGATGGGCGCCATGGAGCAGGCGGCTGAAGATGTCGCGGCCCAGATCGTCTGTGCCGAGGAAGTGTTCCACCGTGCCGGTGGGCTCCCAGGAGGGCGCGAGCAGAAGCGCTAAGGGGTCTTGATGTTCAGGGCTATAGGGTGCGATAAGCGGGCCAAACAGGGCCAGAAGCAGCAGACAGCAGACAGCCCAGAGCCCGGCGAAGGCGAACGGGTTATCGGTAAAGGCGGACCAGATCCGGCTCAAGGGCGAGGGGATGTGATCTTCCTGATAAATTTTAATTTGCGGCATAGAGCTCTTTCCTGCTGAGGGGGTTCATTGCCGTATGGATCACCTCGATAAGGATACTTAAGAAGATGATGATTAAGGCGACGGCGAGGATCCCGCCCTGTATCACAGTATAATCCCTTTGATAGATCCCAGAGACCAGCCAGGCGCCCACGCCAGGCCAACTAAAGATCACCTCTACCACCATAGCATAGCTGGCGAAGGCGCCCAGCATGAGGCCGAGGTTTTTCAGCACGGGAATAAAGGCGTTCGGCAGTGCGTG
This sequence comes from Shewanella halotolerans, assembly GCF_019457535.1. Classification (NCBI taxonomy): domain Bacteria; kingdom Pseudomonadati; phylum Pseudomonadota; class Gammaproteobacteria; order Alteromonadales; family Shewanellaceae; genus Shewanella; species Shewanella halotolerans. The sequence goes on from NZ_CP080417.1 coordinate 1,651,539, forward strand.
GCGCAGCACTATGATGCTGGTGTGAAGGCCGCGGGCCTCGGCGGCTTTGATATAGGTCTGATCCATGATGGATATCATCGCCGCGCGGGTGATACGCACAACTACGGTAAAAGGCAGTACTGCCAGGGTCACCGCAGGCAAGATGATATGCAGCAGGGCGTCGATAAAGGCCGAGGTGGCGTATTGCGAGTCCGACAGCAAGGTATCGATCAGCAGAAAGCCAGTGACCGGGCGTATGTCATACAGCAGATTGATCTGCCCCGAAATCGGCAGCCAGCCAAGCTGCACCCCAAACCAGAGCGACAGTGACAGGCCGAGCCAGAACACGGGAATGGAGTAACCGGTCAGGGTGATCGCCATGATGGTGTGCTGAGTGATCTTATGCTTGCTCAAGGACGCCAGTACTCCCAGCGGCAGACCCAACACCAGGGCGATCAGTCCGGCGACAATCCCCAGCTCAAAACTGGCGGGCAACACGGCGGTGAGCTCGTCGATCACCGGGTTCTGTGAGGTGGCCGATATGCCCAGGTTACCCGACAGGCGCTGCTGCAGGTAGGCGAGAAACTGATGTGCCTGCGAGCTATCGAGTCGATAATCTTGCTTAATCTGCGTCAGCTCCTGGGCAGTTGGCGATTGCAGGCCCGTTAATGCAAAGGTGTGCGCGACGGGGAACTTACCGGTAGCGATAAACATCACCAGGAAAAGCACCAGTGAGGTCGCCAGGAAAAGATTTAACCTACGGATCAGGTATCTGGCCATCAGTTACTCTCCTTGTTGTCGCTGGCAAGGCGAGGCTGGGCAGACGTCTTGGTGAAGGAGATGCCGCCAAAGGGGGTCAGCTTAGCTTCGGTCACCGATTTCTGTTTTACCACCATACGGGTAGCGTGGGCGAAGGGCAGCATAGGTACATGCTCGGCCACATACTGCTCGGCCTCTTGATAGAGACGCGCCCGCTTCTCTCTGTCTGTGGTGGACTTGGCCGCGTTGAGGATATGGTCGAAGGCGGGGTCGCACCAGCGCGAACGGTTACTGTTTGAGCCCACCGAGGCGCAGCTTAAAATGGGCGTAAAGAAGTTGTCGGGGTCGCTGTTGTCGGCGTTCCAGCCGATGAGCACCGAGTCGTAACCATGCTGGCTCAGCTTTTGATTGAAGACGCTCCAGTCGTAGTTGACGATGTTGACCTTGACGCCAATGTTGGCCAGATCCGCCTGGATAAGCTCGGCGGTTTTATGGGCGTTGGGGTTGTAGATGCGGGCGACCGGCATGGCCCAGATATCTATGGTGAGGTTTTTTACCCCAGCCTCGTCGAGTAGCTCGCGGGCTTTCTCTGGGTTGTAGTCGATCATCTTCTCGTTGGCCGAATAGGCCCAAGAGAGTGGCGGCAGCAGGCCCACCGCCTCTTCGGCCGTCTTCTGATACACAGCCCTGAGGATGTTCTCTTTATCTATGGCGTGGGCCAGTGCGCGGCGCACCCTGACATCGTTAAAGGGGATCCGCTCGGTATTAAAGGCCCAGAAGGCGACGTTAAATCCGGGGAGCGACTCCACCTCGAGATCTTCTTTCTCGATCACCACCGGCAGCTCACCGGCCTTAGGCAGGGCCGAGACGTTACAGTCACCGGTGATCAGCTTAGCCAGGCGGGTGGTACTCTTTGGTGTGATATCAAACACCAGCTGATCGACCTCTGGGGTCAGGCGCCAGTAGTAGGGGTTGCGGTAGTAACGAATAAAGTCGTTCTTGACGTAATCGATCAGCCTGAAGGGGCCGGTACCTATCGCCAGTTTGTCCAGCAACTCTTCCTGGCCCGTGCGCTGTAGTTGGTCGGCATACTCTTTAGAGAGGATCACCGCGAAGCCTGTCGCCAGGTTAGAGAGGAAAGAGGCATCCTTATGCTTAAGATGAAAGGCGACATGGTAGTCATCTATCTTCTCTATGTCGTCGATAAGCTCGGCAAAGCCGATACTCTGGAAGAAGGGATAACCGCTTTTAGAGACAAAGTGATAGGGATTGTCGGTATCTATGATGCGGTTGAAAGAGAAGAGCACATCGTCGGCATTAAAGTTGCGACTCGGGGTAAAGATGTCGGAGCGATGAAATTGCACGTCCTGGCGAAGCTCGAAGGTGTAGACCTTCTCATCATCGCTGAGGTGCCAGGAGGTGGCGAGAGACGGGGTCATCTCACCGGTTCTGGCGTCGTAATCCACCAGACCGTCGTAAAGCTGCTGTGAGGTCGCATCGACCGTGGTACCAGAGGTGACCAACTGGGGGTTGAAGGACTCAGGGTTGCCTTCAGAGCAATAGACCAATCCCGAGGGCACTCGAGTCGGTCCACAGGCCGACAACAGTGTCACGATACAACAAAACGCCGAACCTAACGTGAGACGTTTGAGCAGCTCTTTCATCAGCAGATGTAATAGTTATTTGAATGAAGGGGTTTATTTTAACAGTGGTCTGGAGTTAGGGGCAAACATCATCTGCCCCTGGTGCGCTTATTTATCCAGTAAGTTGTACTTTTTTAAGATCCCTCGCAACTGGTGATAGCTGAGTCCGAGTAGCTCCGCCGTCTTCTTCTGGTTGTATTGCCCCGATTCCAGCGCCTTCTTAAGCAGCATGATCTCCTGCTGCTCACAATGTTCTTTAAAGTCCAGTGGGAAGCTGATATCTAGGCCGTTAGCCTTGCTGGCTGATTCGGTAGCGGGCGTCGCTGGGCTCTCCTGCTCAACGGCCTGTTCACTCTGCACCTGACGGGACTTGGTCTTGACGCGGTTGGTCGGCCTATAAGGGGAAGCAAAGGGATCTATGATAATGCTGTCGATCGGTTCTTCTAGATCCGTATTCCGGTAGACGGCGCGCTCGACCACGTTCTTCAACTCACGGATATTGCCCGGCCAGTGATAATCCAGTAATTGCTCGATGGCATTGCGACTAAAGCCGTCAAATTGCTGCTGTTTCAGCTGGCGAGCCATGCCGATGGCGAAATATTCGGCCAGGGGCATAATATCTTCCGGGCGATGACGCAGTGGTGGCAAGGTGATCACATCAAATGCCAAGCGGTCGAGCAGGTCGGCCCTAAATTCCCCAGCTTCGGCCAGTGAGGGGAGATCTTCGTTGGCAGCGCACACCAGGCGCACATCTGTCTGTACCGTCTTGCTGCCCCCCACACGTTCAAACTCGCCATATTCGATGACGCGTAGCAGTTTCTCTTGGATCAAACCTGAGGTGTTGGCTAGCTCGTCTAAAAATAGGGTGCCGCCATCGGCGCGCTCGAACCGTCCTTCGTGCTTCTTGTTGGCGCCGGTGAAGGCGCCTGCATCGTGGCCGAAGAGCTCGCTCTCCAATAGATTTTCACTGAGCGATGAACAATTTAGCTTAATAAAGCTTTGATCCCAGCGTTTGGAGAGATAATGTAGGCGCTCGGCGATCAACTCTTTACCGGTTCCGCGCTCGCCAATAATTAAGACCGGCTTAGATAAGGGTGCAATTTTTGAAACGTGCTCAAGGACTTCCAGTAGAGCGTTTGACTGACCTATGAGGTTGTCTTGTTGAAATTGATTGGCCACTTTATTTTTTAGTCTTTCACGCTAATTATTGGTGAAAATTATAATATGTGCCCTGTGAAATAAAATAAAGAAAAAGTTATAAATATGTTTAACTGATTGTTTTTAATCGGTATAGTTAAGTTGGCACACTTAATGTATTAATCTAGGCGAAACCAACATAAATTTGAGGACAGTATTATGGGAATTTTCTCTCGCTTTGCAGATATTATTAACTCGAATATCAGCGCATTACTCGATAAAGCAGAAGATCCAGAAAAAATGGTTCGCCTGATCATCCAAGAGATGGAAGATACGTTAGTAGAAGTTCGTTCTACCTCAGCCAAGGTACTGGCAGAGAAGAAAGAGATCATTCGCCGTATCGCTAAGGTGCAGGAGCAGGTTCAGGATTGGCAGGACAAGGCGGAACTGGCACTGTCGAAAGACCGTGAAGATCTAGCTAAGGCTGCTCTGCTTGAAAAGCAAAAGGCCAGTGAGCTGGCAAGCACCCTAGAGCAGGAGCTAGTCGTTGTCGAAGAGCAGATCGCACGCCTGAAAGAGGAAGTGAACCTGCTGCAAGAGAAATTGGCCGACGCTAAGGCACGTCAGAAGACTATCATTATGCGTAAGCAGACTGCGTCTTCGCGTCTTGAGGTGAAGCGTCAGTTGGACTCTAGCAAGATAGACAATGCCATGAGCCGTTTCGAGCAGTATGAGCGTCGTGTCGAAGGTCTTGAATCTCAGGTGGAAGCCTATGATCTGGGTAACCAGAAGACACTGAACGATGAATTCGCCGCGCTGGAAGCTGAAGATGCCGTTAGTGCAGAGCTAGAAGCCCTGAAGGCTAAGGTAAAAGCAGCGAAAGCCAAGAAACAGACTAAATAACAACAATTCTGAGGTGAGTTATGGATTTGGATTTATTAATAGCCCCAATTATTATCTTTATGGTAGTGGTGGCGCCCATCTGGCTGATTCTGCACTATCGTAGCAAACGCCAAGTGAGCCAGGGACTCACTGAAGAAGAGTATGCTCAGCTGAATGAGCTAATCGGCAAAGCTGATAAAATGGCCCAACGCATAGAGACATTGGAAGCGATTTTAGATAGCGAGGCCCCGCAGTGGAGGAATCGAGATGAGCGAATCTAAGGGACGACCCTTATATCGAATCCCCGAGTCAGGCAAGATAGCTGGAGTGTGCGCAGGGATAGCGGACTACTTCAACTTCGAAACCTGGTTGGTCAGAGTGGTCGCCGCATCGATATTTTTGCTTGGGGGATCGGGGGTTATTCTTATCATCTACGTACTACTCTGGATGATCTTGGATATCAAACCCGGCAGCGCAAAGAACAAGCAACAACACAAGGAGATCGAGGTGAAGAAGAAGGTATGGCAGGCAGGAGAGCCGGCTAAGGCAGCCTTAAGAGACGTCAACAACCAGTTCCGCGATTTAGAACTCAGGTTGCAGCATCTTGAAAGGCACGTCACCTCAGATAGCTTCGATCTTAAACAGCAGATCAACAATCTTTGAATCCTTTCAATGGGCGGTGTATACCGCCCTTAGCCGTATTAAGGTAAGAAGCCCTTAACCGTAACGCTCTTAGCCATAAAGCCCTTAGCCAATAGTAAAAGCAAATGATGAATTCATTTAACCGATCACTTCGTCAACTCGGCCATCACTCCAAGTCACTGGTTAAACGCACCACGGACAATCATGTTCGCCTGGCGGTAACCGGCTTATCGGGCGCAGGCAAGACTGCCTTCATTACCGGATTGGTCAATCAACTGCTGCATGCCGGTGTCGGTCAGCGCCACAACGCATTGTCGCTGCTGCAGGTCTCCCGTGAGGGGCGGTTACATGGGGTGAAACGTGCCCTACAGCCGGATCTGACCATAGCGAGTTTCGACTATGAGGGCGCCTTGAGCGCCTTGTGCGGAAAGACGCCTGCCTGGCCACAATCGACCCGCACCATCAGCGAGCTGCGCCTCGCCATTCGATATCAGCCTGCTGCAGGCTTTAGGGCGAAATTTACCGACAGCGCGACGCTTTATTTGGACATAGTGGATTACCCAGGCGAGTGGCTGCTGGATCTGCCTATGCTCAAATTGAGTTTTAAGGACTGGTGCCAGGTGCAGGCGCGCCGCGATGCTGTGTTGTCACAGAGCGCCCATTATCAGGCATTCGTCGCGGCTTGTCGGGAGCTAGACCTCAAGCAAAGCGCCGATGAGCTTAAGTTAAAGCAGATCGCTGGGCTTTATCAGGCGTTGCTGGTGGATCTCGTCGAGGAGCAAGGCTTCTACCATGCTCAGCCCGGGCGCATGCTGCTGCCGGGTGAGCTTGCAGATACCCCCATACTGGCATTCTTTCCCCTGCTGCATCTGAGCGAGGCCGAGCTGGACGCCGCAGAAGAGAGTCCAAAGCATTGCTACTATCAGGTATTGAAGCAGCGTTATCACAGCTATGTTAGCCAAGTGGTGAAACCCTTCTATCGTGACTATTTTGCCAAGTTCGACCGCCAGCTGGTGCTGGTCGACTGCCTGACGCCGCTCAATCGCGGTAAGGCGCAGTTTGATGATATGACGGGGGCGCTCGATGCCATCATGGAGAGTTTTCATTTCGGGCAATCGAATCTGCTGAGACGCTTGTTTGCCCCGCGGATAGACAAACTCTTATTTGCCGCCAGTAAGGTAGATCACATCACCCGGGATCAGCAGGGCAATGTCTTGTCGCTCTTGTCTCATTTGGTGAAACGCAGTCAGCAACATGCCCAGTTTGAAGGCTGTGAAGTCGAGGTGATGGCGATCAGTGCCATCAAGGCGACTCAGCACGGCATGGTGCAGAGCCAGGGGAAATCGGTCGAGGTGGTGAAGGGGATAGAACTTGCCTCAAACCAAGAGGTGACCATGTTCCCGGGCGAAGTCCCCACTCACTTACCCGGCGGCGATTTCTGGCGAAAGCAAGGATTTGAGTTTGTCGATTTCGCCCCGCCGCGACTGGCCGAGTCTGGCCACCAGGCGCAGTTTGAGCACATACGCCTGGATCACCTGTTGCAGTTTTTGCTCGGCGACAAGCTGAGTTAAATCGGGCACAAGAGTGCGGAGAGATAGCGGTTAGAAAGCATGCATTGCAATGTAGGGCACCGAAAAGCGTTATGAGTAAAGCCGATATGCAGATTGAAAAGAAGCAAGTGTTCGAGCCAGAGCAGGCGTTAAGCGTTACCGAGCTTAAGGCGGCAGAGCGCTTCGATGACCAGGTGGTGTTCGAGGATGCCGAGACAGGCGAACTGGACGAAGCGGCGCTCCAGGCGCTGGTGCCTGAGCTTGATGGTATCGTTAGCAAGTCGCCGTCTGGCGCGCGTCGGCGCTCATGGTCATGGCTTGCCAAGGCGTCCTTGCTCGGGATTGGTAGTATCTTGCTGGTGGAGCTCGGGTTGACTCTAAGGGAAGCGTGGGCTCAGAGCCCTTGGCTGTTTGGTCTCTATGGTAGCGTGACCGCCATCGTGAGTCTTTGGGCAGTCACCATAGGCGTGAAGGAGTGGCGCCAACTGCGCAGACTACGCGCGGTAGAGGAGGCGCAGGCGGTGAGTGAGCGCTTATCTCAGAGCATGCAGAGGGGCGAGGCGGACAAGTTTATCGACAGACTCATCTCAAACCTACCAGAAGAAATTGACACCAATAGTTATTACCGCCTGGTGCACGAGGAGCATAACGACGCCGAACGCCTGATACTGTTCGAGAGCAGCGTGCTGCCGCAGGTCGATGCCAAGGCAAAGAAACTGGTGCATCGCTATGCCAGCGAATCGGCACTCTTGCTGGCGGCCAGTCCTATCGCCGTGCTGGATATGGCGATCATACTCTGGCGCAATCAGAAGATGATAGCTGAGCTGGCGCGCTGCTACGGCATAGAACTGGGTTACTGGAGCCGCATCAAGCTTATCCGGTCGGTGATAACTAACATCATCTATGCCGGCACGAGCGAGATTGTCACCGATATCGGGACTCAGCTGTTTTCACTGGAGATGTCAGGTAAGATCTCTGCGAGACTGGCACAGGGGCTGGGCGGCGGCCTGCTCACGGCGCGTTTAGGCTATCAGACCATGCGGCTGTGTCGCCCCGTGGTGTTTACCCCAGACTCCCGACCTAAGCTGAGTAAGATACATACGGCCCTGCTTGGCGAGCTGAAAGACTTCTCCGTTAGCGTCTTAGGTAAAACAACTGTTCGTAACAAAGATTTTACATCCAAATAGGAGATAATTTCGCTAAGCAGGTTTACTCCGCGTCCCTAAACTGGGCAAGTTAATGCATCGCTGCCACGCTAAACCAATAAATATAAGCCAACAATAATAGGCTGCGAGTATGACGGAGAAAGTGTATGCAAGATAAATGGAAACTTGCCACTCAGGTGATCCATGCAGGGCATGAGGCCAATCAGCACGGCGCCTTGGTATCCCCTTTGGTGCAAAGCGCCACCTTTACCTTTGAGACAGTCGAGCAGGGCGGTGATTGCTTTGCCGGCGAACAACAAGGCTATATCTACACTCGCCTTGGCAATCCCACTACGGCAGAACTAGAACGTAAGATGGCGGTGCTGGAAGGCAGCGAAGCCACAGCGGCGACCGCATCCGGCATGGCGGCGGTATCTGCGGCCCTGCTGACCAATCTAAGCCAGGGCGACCACCTGGTCGCTTCCAAGGCTGTCTATGGCTGTACCTTTGCCCTGATGACGGAGCAGTTTAAGCGTTTCGGCATTGAGGTGACCCTGGTGGATTTCTGCGAAGTCGCCAACATAGCTCAGGCCATTCGCCCCAACACTAAGGCGTTGTTTTGCGAGACGCCTGTTAACCCACATCTGGATGTCTATGATCTTGAGGCTATCGCGGCGCTGGCCAAAGAACATCAGCTGGTGAGCATAGTCGATAACACCTTCATGACGCCGCTGTTGCAGCGCCCGCTGAGCATGGGGATCGACATGGTGATCCACAGTGCGACTAAGTATCTCAACGGTCATGGTGACGTGATCGCGGGCATCGTCTGCGGGACTGAGGAGATGATCACTAAGGTGAAACTCGAGGTGCTTAAGGATATCGGTGGAGTGATCTCTCCCCATGATGCCTGGCTGATCCTGCGAGGACTCAAGACCTTAGATGTGAGACTGGCGCGCCATTGCGATAACGCCGAGCGGGTCGCCGCATATCTTGAGCAGCATCCTGAGGTGGCCAGAGTCTATTACCCTGGCCTCAAGGGACATTCTGGGCATGCTTTGCTGGGTAAACAGATGCGTCGAGCCGGCGGCGTGGTGGCCTTCGAACTTAAAGGCAGTTTCGACACTGCCAAGGCGTTCGCTAATAGACTCAAGCTGTTTAAAATCGCGGTCAGCCTGGGGGACGCCGAGTCTTTGATCCAGCATCCCGCCTCGATGACACATTCGCCCTATTCGCCAGAGGCGAGAATGGATGCCGGCATAGGCGATAGCCTGCTGAGGATCTCCCTGGGCCTTGAAGATAGTGAGGATATTATTGCCGATCTGGCTCAAGCCTTCGAGGCTTAGATCGACAGCTAATTTGACGACTAATTTGGAAGTTAAAGCCTAGAGCCTTATGTGAGTCCTTAGATAGAAGAATAAAAAAGCCTGCAGTTGCAGGCTTTTGTGTTTTTAGATGGTCCAGAACAGATGGGCGATCACATAGAGCGCCAACATACTGATGAAGTTGATGATCACCCCGGCGCGCATCATCTCCGATTGCTTGATAAAGCCAGAGCCGTAAACGATGGCGTTTGGCGGTGTGGCCACTGGCAACATGAAGGCGCAGGACGCGGCGATACCTATAAGCACAGAGAGCATCACAGGTGACAGGCCTAACGCCTCGGCGATGGCGGCAAACACAGGCACCAGGAGCGCGGCGCTGGCGGTGTTACTGGCAAATTCGGTAAGCATCACCACAAAGAAGATCACCGCAAAGGTAAACAGCGCCATATGGGTGTTGCCGAAGATATCTGTGACCCAGTGGGCCAGGAAGACGCTGGTGCCCGTGGTTTTGAGGATGGCGCTGAGTGTGAGGCCGCCACCGAAGAGGATCAGCACGCCCCAGTCAGTAGTTTTCTCAATCTTCTTCCAGTCGACCAGGCCAAGCCCGGCGAGCATGACGACTGAGCCCAGTGCCACTATGGTATCGAACTGTTTAATTCCCCCCAGTGCGGTGGAGATAGGCTTGCTGAAGATCCAGCAGCACACAGTGGTAAGGAAGATAAGCAAGGTGAGTTTACCCTGCAGGGCGAGATGTTCGTTGCTCTTGGGGATCTCACACACCACATTGAGGTTGGGTTTTAGGTAGATATAGAGAGCAATCAACATGCTAGGCAGCATGAGTGCTACGGTAAGCAGACCAAACTCTAGCCAGTCGGCGAAACTCAGGCCGACCTGGGCTGCGGCGATCGCGTTCGGCGGGCTGCCCACCAGGGTGCCGATGCCGCCAATGTTGGCCGAGTAAGCGATGCCCAGTAGCATGAAGAGATAGGTGCTTCTGTGCTCCTTGAAATCCAGTTGCCTGAGGATCCCAAGGGCCAGAGGCAGCATCATGGCCGCCGTGGCCGTGTTGCTGATCCACATGGAGAGTAGCGCTGTGATCCCAAATAGCAACATGCAGGCGATGCTGAGTTTGCCCTTGGAGGCGGTCAATACCTTTTGGGCGATGCGTCTATCAATGCCCTGATGGTTGAGGGCTGCGGCCAGCACGAAGCCACCGAAGAAGAGATAGATGATAGGGTTGGCGAAGTTGCTCATGGCTGCCTTGGTTTCAAAAACCCCTAGCAAGACGCCCATGATAGGGATCAGTATGGCGGTGACGCTGATGTGAATCGCTTCGGTCAGCCAGAGCACGGCGGCGAAGACGAGAATAGCGATGCCGGTATTCACCCCTGGCTCGAAAGGCAGAAAGTTATAGAGCAAGGCGAACAGCACTATATCGCCGAACAGAATCGGCAAGTTGGTTTGGGCTGCCTGCTTTGGCGGTGCGGCGAGTGCCTCTTGTGTGGTGTCGAGGGACATAGGGGTTCCTTAATTATTATTTTGGCGCTCTACACTAGCCTAGCGGTTGCGGGGCGCAACCAAATTTTTTCTGTGGCAAAACTACATTTCATACTTATTTGGGTGTGATTCAGATCGCTTTTTTGTGGCTGTTTGCTGTGTTGATCACGCTGTAGTGACGTCTGGCGATCAATTTTTTTTACGGCGGCTGGGTAACGGGGCGCTAATTAATAACAGACTGAAATAAATTAATATAATTTATTTTGTGATCTATCTCTCGCGGCGGTCGGCTCGGTATATTTGTCGGTCACGAATTGGCGAAATTTTTGAAGCTGTTCTATGTTTTCGAGGTGGCCGAGGAAAATGGATTGTTGGCCATGAACAGCATAAGGATATTTAAGGAGAGCCCCAATGAAGAACCTACTTTTAGCTGCGTTCGTCGTAGCGTCATTTTCCCTCTTTCCCGCTCTGGCTGCCGAACAGGTTTCGATACCTGCCGACACGGCCCAGGCGAGCCTAAGTCAGGTTAATATCAATACCGCAAGCGCCCAGGAGCTGACTCGGCTCAAGGGGATCGGTGAAGCTAAGGCGTCGGCCATAGTCGAGTACCGAGATGCTCACGGTAAATTCAACAGCATTGAAGAATTAACCCAGGTAAAGGGTATCGGCCCTAAGGTGATCGAACAGAACAAGGCGATACTGGCTCTGTAGACACCATGAACGTCGATGGAATTTGGCCCGCACTCGCGGGCTTTTGTTTATAGAATGGGCAGTTAGGCCTATTCTGGCGATTACTCTTGGTTATTGACTTGATTGCCGGGCTGCCATAGTAGATAATGCACGCCGTCTTAAGGATTTAATTGCTTAAGAATCTGTGGTGACCCTAGGGTCCCCCCGCAATGATAACTTGTGAACTCGGCCAGGCCCGGAAGGGAGCAACCGCAGCAGGCGACTCATGTGCCGGGGTGTTGGCTCTAGGGGAACCTCCAATCCTAACTATTATCAACGAGTTAACTCAGAAATACCTCAGGTGATACACTTGGTGGTACACTCGATGATAAATGGTTTATCTAAAAATCCTCCTTATCTGTTTCAATCTCGTCCATACATCAGTCATTTGGTTTGCGTGAGTGTCGTGCTCTAGGCTCAGCTACTTTGGGCTTAGCTACCAATGGTTTAGCAAGGTATTCTGCCCATTTATTCTGGGGAAGTGTGATAGCAGAAAGTCGCTCACCACCAGAGAAAGTTTCCGGCGGTTGGTTTTGCATATGACGGCGATGCACCAGGACTGTCTGACGTTTCCCTTGGGCTATTCTGCCTGAATCTGCTCTTCCGGTAGTTTTGACTTTAAGAAGGCGCGCGATTTTTCCAGTGCGGTCTGGATCTCTTCCTTCATCTGTTTGAGTTCGTTGTAGTCTTCGAAGAAATAGGTATCCACCAGGTGACGTATATAGCGCACCGGCAGTTGGTTTAGGGTCACGCAGCAGAGATCGGCTAAATAGTCTTCGGGTAGCTCGTCAAATAATCCTTCATCAGACAGTAACTCCATCAACAGCACTTCGTAATAATTGCGAATTTCCAGTTGCATAGGTCTCTCCCTCAGGCTCCGTTGTGGTTTAACTAAGCATAATCTAGTTTGCTACCATATGGCATGAGCGGCAATAAAAACTTGCGCGTGGCGCTCGGCGAGCACCTCTATCTCCTTGCTGTACCCCCCGCCGACGACGCAGGCGATGGGAATACCGGCCGCCTTGGCGTTTTCCAGCACCAGCCTGTCCCTTTGGTAGATCCCTTCTGTGGTAATATTGAGGTGGCCTAGCCTGTCTTCCTGATGCACATCGACCCCGGCGTCATAGATAATCAGATCCGGCTTATAGAGGCGAATTGCGAGCGCTAAGGTTTGAGCGACAGCCTCGAGATATTCCTCATCACCGACACCGCGGCTCAACTCCAGATCGAGATCTGAGGTCTGTTTGCGGGCGGGGAAGTTTTCCTGGCAGTGAATGGAGCAGGTGTAGAGGTTGTCATAGACCTGGCCCATGGCGGCGGTACCATCGCCCTGATGCACGTCGCAGTCGAAGATGAGCACTGTCTCTATCCCCTCCAGGCTCTGGGCATGCAGGGCGGCGGAGATCAGGTCGTTAAATACGCAGTAGCCGCTACCAAATTGATAGTGGGCGTGGTGATAACCGCCGCTCAGTTGCAGGGCTACGCCATGTTTGACCGCCAGCTCGCAGGCAAGATGGCTGCCGCCGACGGAGTAGAGTGTCCGCTGAGTCAATCGCTCGCTAAGGGGAAATCCCAGTCGGCGCACCGCTTTATCTGGCAGACGCTGCTCGATAAACTGCTTTACATAGTCGGGACAATGGATCGATTTCAGCCACTCTAGGCTGACCGCCTCGGGGGAGTGAAATGCCGCCGGGTCGACGATCTGTCTGTCCAGCAGGTATTGGTAGAGTGCCTGGTATTTAGTGATGGGAAATCTGTGGTGGTGAGGTAACGCCAGCTGTGAATAGCTGGCGTGATAGACAAGTGGAACCATCTAAAAGTTACAGCTGTTTGATTGCCCAGCTCATAAATTCTTTACGTGTCTTGTCGTCGGCATGTAGCCACCAGTATTGCAACATCTGCTGAGCATGATCGGCATCGCTAGCAGTTGGATTGGCCGGTAGCGTCGCGGGTAGGGTAACGGCTTCGACGGTGCCAGCTGGTTGTACTGGCGCAGTTGCATGGGCGGCGACGGCTGTACCTGTCGCGGCGGCGGCTGCGGTTTCGATATCCTGACCCGAGTTGCCGTTAAACAGCTTGCTGACGAAGCTGTCTTCAGTGAGCTCGGTGTGAGTCACCTTGTAGTTGACCGCGCCGCCATCGATACGGCTGATCACTACCGCTGGTGATTTGGCGAATGACTTGGGCTTCTTGATGATTTCGCCTTCGGCCGGCTGCAGGCGGTAATCATAGTCGCCGTCAACCGCCAGGGTCACGATGAAGGGAGATGATTTTACAAAGCTTTCGCTGTCGCTGAAGTCGTCTTGCACCATGTCATGGTAACGGATAGCGATTTTATGCGTACCTTGGCTTAGCTCAAGATCAGATTTGTGATTAAACAGGCTGCCTTCTACCTTCTTGCCATCTAGGGCAAGGTATTCGAATGCCATGGGGATGGAGAGATTGGCAGCCATTGCCGATGAGGCACCAAGCAGAGCGATTAAAGCGGTGATTGGCTTGATTGATTTCATTGTTGCTCCTTAACGATTCTGATGCTTGTATGGGCGTTCGAACGCCTGAATACGATCTTCTATATAGCTGATAGCTTGTCGGCACTTGCCTAAGCGGCGATGAACCAAAAGTATTTCATTTTGCAGTGCAATTTTGTCAGCACTATGACAGTTTTCAAGCTTAGATTGCAAATGCGCAATTTTTTGTTCAAAGGTGTGAACCCAGTTCATATGTTTGTTCAATTCTTCATAGAGCTGGTGGCTGTTATTCATCACGCCGGCCGCGATCCAACTAAATCCGCTCTGGGCATGGCTCTTCTGTCGCCGCTTGCGCGCGTGGGCGATGCGAGACGCCTTCTGTTGCTCGGCCGACTTTACCCCAAGCGCCGTGGTATTCAACGCGCGCCTTAGGGCGGTAAACCTGTCCTGAATACCTTCGCAGGCTAGGGCGATGGTGGTCGCCGAAATATTTCCCTGGAGCAACTTCTCAAGCTGAGCAATCTTCTTACTGAGCTGATCTATGCAGGGGCCAAGCTGAGCACCCGCCTGATTAAACAGATTGTCGTTAAATCGCTCGGTTTCTTGCAGCAGCTTGCGCTGCCCCTTAGGCAATTGGCTGTCGTGTTGCAGCACCTCTTGCTCTAACTGTTTCAGTTGGACTCGCAGGCGGTGGATAAGTTCATTTGTCTTCATGCCCAGGCTCCCCAGGCCAGATTAATGGCGATGAGTATCACTATGCTAATAAACAGGGGGCGGATAAAAGGCACGCCAAATTTGATGGCGGTGCGGGCGCCGATAAATGACCCTAGCATCATACACAGCCCCATCGACAGTCCAACCATCAAGTTCACCTGGCCTAATGCCAGAAACACACTCAGTGAGGTGAGGTTGCTGATCAGCGTCATGGCTCTGGCAAGGCCGCAGCTATTGAGCACCGGCAGCTTATATTGAGACACGCTGCTGATGGTCCAGAAGGCGCCGGTCGCTGGACCGGCAAATCCGTCGTAGAAGCCAAGCGGTAGCCCTTGGCGCCACTGCTTGAACTTCGAGGGCGCCTTTACCGGTGGCTCATAGGTGGGGCAGCCCATGGCGTTAGGTTTGAGTAGTGTATAAAGGGCAACGGCGATGATAAACAGCGGCAGCCACTTTTCGAGCCACTGATTGTCGATAAGATAGACCACAAAGGTACCTATGACAGCGCCGATAAAGGTGGCGATGGAGGCGTGATACCAAAACCTGGGAGTGAAAAACTGCTTGCGGTAGTAGGTAAAGGCCGCCATGGAGGAGCCGAAGCTGGCCGCCAGCTTGTTGGTGCCCAGCGCCGTATGGGGTGGAATGCCTATGGTGAGCAGGGCCGGGATCGACAGCAGGCCGCCGCCACCGGCGACGGCATCGATAAAACCTGCGATAAAGCCGGTCGCAGCCAGAATCGCCCAGCTACCTGGGTCGAGTAATAGATCCAATGGTTATCCTATTCGGTTGCTTTCTATTAGATAGCTTTTTATTCAATGACTTGACGAAAGGGAGGCAGGGCATCCAGTAGGGATTTGCCGTAGCGTTTGGTCACTAAACGGCGATCCAATATGGTGATTCTGCCATAATCCTCTTCTTTACGCAGTAATCTACCACAACTTTGGATCAGTTTACGCGAAGCATCTGGGATCGTCAGCTGCAAGAAAGGATTTCCTCCCTTTGCCTTAATGTATTCTGCGTGTGCCTGTTCCACCGGTGAGGTGGGCACGGCAAAGGGTAGTTTTGTGATAATCAGGTTCGTCAGGTAGTCGCCGGGAAGGTCGAGACCCTCAGAGAAACTGCCGGTACCGAAGATGATGCTGACCTCGCCATTATCGCAGCGCTGCTTATGATCTTGCAGCAGCTGCTGACGGGAGGCTTCCCCTTGAATAAGCAGCGGCGACTTAATCTTGCTTCTGACCAGATCGGCCACCTTCTCCATCTGCCAGTAGGAGGCAAATAGCACCAGGGTCGCCATCTCACCGTCGATAAGCGTGAGGATCTGTTCCGCCAGCTCGTCGGTATAGCGATCGTCCGTAGGTTCGGTGCGCATCTTGGGCAGGTAGAGGGTGGCGTTTTGCTGGAAATCAAACGGGCTGTCCATGGCCAGATAGCGACTGCCATCGTTGATAGAGAGTCCCACCTGATGAGTAAAGTGGTTGAAGTTGTTCAGTGCCCTCAGGGTCGCGCTACAGAGCACCACGCCGGCAGCCTTCTCCCATAGGAGGTTCTCGAGCATATAACCCACCTCGATCGGCGAGACATTAAACAGATAGTCGCTCTGCTTACCCACCAGATGCTCGACCCAGCGAGCCATGGGCGCGCCCTTGGCGCTGTCTTCCTTGGCCATCATCTTCCACAGCTTCTGCAGATTCTCCAGGCGCTGTAACATGAAGCCGGTTTCGCTTAGTAGCTGCTCAGATTGATGCTTAGGTAGCTCGCCATCCTTAATCGCCTCGTTGAGCAGTGCCAGCATCTTGTTAAATTGCTTGAGCGCACTGCTCGACGCCGTGGCCAGGTTTTCCGCCAGCATGGTTAAGGCCGCCGGTAGCTTGCCGTGTTCGAAGCGGATGCGCCGCTCGGGGTTATCAAATTTGGACGCCTGGCCGTCGCAATATTGGGCGACGCTGGTTAGTAGGCTGGTGAGATCGTTGATGTGATCTAGCATGGCCTGGGCGGGGGCTATGATGTTGTTGCTCTTGAGCTGGTTCTGCAGCTTGGCGCTGGTCTTGCCGACTTTTTCAAGCCAGTCGATGGCGCCCCTGAGGGTTGCCTGAGCGCTTGAGAAGTCTCTGGCCACTATCGGTAGGTGATGGGCCTCGTCGATCACATAATAGAGTTCTTCCGGATCTGGCAGAATCACCCCGCCGCCCAGTTCGAGATCGGCAAACAGCAGGCTATGGTTGGCAATTAGTACGTCCCATGTGTCTACATCTTCACGGGCCTTATGGAAGGGGCAGTGTCTGTGGCTGGCGAGTTGTCTGTGGCAGCTGTGTTTATCGCAGGCGATCTGCTGCCAAAGGTGATCGGGCAGCTGCTGAGACAGTGTGTCGCGCTCGCCGTTCCAGCGTCCTTCGTGAAAATCTTTCAGCAGGCCTTGTAAGAGCTCGACCTGGCTATGGTCAGGTTTGGTCTGCCACATGGCCATCTGAGTGCCGTCATCGCCGCCGATCAGCATCTCAAGCTTAGAGAGACAGACATAGCGCTGACGCCCCTTTACCAGGCCGAAGGTGAAATTAAGCCCTGATAGCTTGGAGAAGAAGGGTAAGTCCTTGTTGAGTAGCTGCTCCTGCAGGGCAACCGTGGCGGTGGCGATACAGACCTTCTTCTTACTCGCTAAAGCCAGAGGAATCGAACCTAAGATATAAGCCAGCGACTTACCTATGCCTGTGCCTGCCTCGACCACTATGATGCGTCTATGCTTGTCATATTCACCAGCGAGTGTCTTGGAGATCTCGGCGACGATATAATTTTGTTCCCGGCGCGATCTAAAGTTAGGCAGGGCGGCGGCAATCTCTTTGTAAATCGTTCGGATCTGGGTTTTAACGTCGGCAGATAACATGAAGGCTTAGTGCTGGCAAATAATGCTGTACATAATAACAGTGATTACATAGCCTAAGAAGAGTAGAAGTAAGGAATTCACGACTTATTTGTTGTCGTGTCATCTAATATGTTGAAATTAATTGGATAATAGCCAGGCTTGCATGATTTAAACACCCCGCTGGTGAGCGTAGAAGGGCGGATCTTAACCCGTCACCACCAAGGCAGCGAATTACATTATTACCTTAGTACGGCCGAAGGGCCGGTTCGGGTCATTGTGCCCAATGGCGAGCGCATCTGTTTTTGTCGTACTCAGGATGAATTGAGCCTGCTCGGGGGCAACCATGAGAGTGGTGTGCGCAGCGAAGCACTTAACTTAACCACCTTTGACGATGAGCCGGTCAGCGCCCTCTATTTCGCCAATAATCAAAGTTTTCGTCATCTTAGCCGTATTGCCACGGATAAGGGGATCTCCCTTTATGAGTCTGAGCTCAGGGCAGAGCAGCGTTATCTCATCGAGCGTTACATCGCCTTGGACGTAGAGTTTATCGGCCGCTGGCAAAGCCAAGCACTAGACACGCCCACGCTCATCGCCGAGAGGGCCAGACGGAGTGAGCTAGATGTTAATCGAGAAGTTAAGCTGGCTGTGGTCTCGCTGGATTTCGAATGTGCCATGGATGGAGAGCTTTTTAGTGTCGGGCTGTACGGCCAATCGGCCAGCGGCGAGCCCTATCAGCAGGTGATCATGGTGGGGGAGGCGTGTGACTCGCCGCCTGAGTATCTCTCGCTTGTGCCCAATGAGGCGGCATTAATTAAGGCGCTGCTGGATTGGTTTAAGCTCAATGATCCCGACATCATCATAGGCTGGGCGGTTGTGACCTTCGACCTGGCGCTCTTGTATCGCAGGGCCAAGGCGCTCAATGTTCCGTTAACGCTTGGCAGGCTAGGCACGCAGCTTTCCTGGCGTGTCGATAACAAATACCGACCCGAGACCTTAATCTTGCCTGGCCGTGTGGTGCTCGATGGCATCGACTGGCTCAAGGCGGCCTTCTATCAGTTTGACAGTTTTAGCCTTGAGTCTGTCGCCAGAGAGCTACTCGGCGAGGGGAAGGCGATTCACAACGTCAGTCACCGCGCCGAGGAGATAGCGATCCTGTTTCGTGAGGATAAGGCGGCGCTGGCCCATTACAATATTACCGACTGTCGCCTGGTGTGGGAGATCTTTGCCAAAACCGATCTGCTGGCCTTTGTGATGGAGCGTTCGCGTCTAACCGGCTTAGAGCTTGGCCGGGTAGGCGCCTCGGTGGCCGCGTTTAATAATCTTTATCTGCCCCATCTGCACCGCGCCGGCTATGTCGCCCCCTGTGTGCCGGTCAGCGATGGCATAGAGAGCCCAGGCGGCTATGTGATGGATTCCAAACCCGGGCTCTATCAACATATATTGGTGCTCGATTTTAAGAGCCTTTATCCCTCGATTATCAGAACCTTCTTAATCGATCCCAAGGGGCTGGTGGAAGGATTAAAAGAAGGGGCTAATGCTGGGGTAAAGGGAGCAAGTGAAGGCAATGATACCGTGCCTGGCTTTTTGGGCGCCCAGTTTAGTCGCAATTCTCCTATTCTGCCTGAGCTTATCGCAAGCCTGTCTGCCAAGCGCGAAGAAGCCAAGCGCGAAGCCAACGCCCCCCTGTCCCAAGCGATAAAGATCATCATGAACTCCCTCTACGGCGTGCTGGGGTCTCGCGGCTGTGTGTTTCACGATGCGCGCCTGGCAAGCTCAATTACCCTTAGGGGTCATGAGATCATGAAGCAGACCAAGCAATGGATTGAGGCGCTGGGCTTGACCGTTATCTATGGCGATACCGACTCTACCTTCGTACATATCTCCTCGCCCGAGCGTGTCGGTGATATCGATGCCTTTGCCAGGGAGTTGGTCGCATCGATCAACGAGAAATGGCGACTCAAGCTCAAGCAGGAGTTTCAGTTAGATTGTTATCTCGAGCTTGAATATGAGCGACATTTCGAGCAGTTCTTCATGCCGACACTGCGTGGCTCTACCGAAGGCTCCAAGAAGCGTTATGTTGGCGCCTACCTGCAGGAGGACCAAAGCCTCAAGCTGGTGTTTAAGGGGATGGAGCAGGTGAGGAGTGACTGGAGCCCCTTGGCGCGGGAGGTGCAGGCCGAGCTCTATTATCGACTGTTTGCCAAGCAGGATGTGCTCGGCTATTTAAAACAAATTGTGGATGCGCTGCAGCAAGGAAAGCTCGACGACAAGCTGATTTTTTCTAAACGTCTCAGGCGCAACATCGAAGACTATACCGCTAAGTCATCACCCCACGTGAAGGCGGCGACCCTCTGGTGCCAGCGAAGTGGCGATGACAGTCATGGTAAGCGTGGCGAAAAAATTAGCTACCTGATGACGCAAAATGGCGCCGAACCTGTACAGCATCTACTCGGAAAGATCGATTATCAGTATTATCTGGATAAACAGATCGCACCCATTTCTGATCCCATACTTTCAATTTTAAACACTAGTTTCAATAATCTTGTGGCCAAGCAAATGTCGTTAATTTAGTTGTTTTCTGGTTGTTGAGATAGTGATGAGTTGTTAACGTTTGGTGTAAAGTCTGAGTTTTCTGGAATTCTTTAGTTAACTTGGTGAAAAATAGCGCCGTTATTGTGATATTCGTCTTTGAGGGAATGCTAATCTTTTGCTAGTCTTTAGCTGAAATTGGAACGAAATAAAACAACGGAATGTCGCACAATAAGATAAAGCAAACTGAACATAACAAAAGGTTAGACTAACAGATGAAGAAGAGTGTAATAGCAACAGCGTTAGCGGTTGTCATTTTTGTCCCCGCTGCATCCGCTATCGAAATCTATAAAGACGATAAAAATGCGGTAGAAATTGGTGGTTTTATTGATGCCCGTGTTATTAACACTCAAGGTTCAACTGAAGTGGTTAACGGTGCGTCACGGATCAATTTTGGTTTCACCCGTGAGATGAGCGACGGCTGGAAGGCGTTCACTAAGCTGGAGTGGGGTGTTAACCCATTCGGTAACAGTGAAATCGTTTACAGCAGTGAGAGTAACTTCGAATCTAAGAGCGGTGACTTTCTTAATAATCGTCTCGGTTATGTCGGTATCGCCCACGATCTCTATGGTAGCCTGACCATAGGTAAGCAGTGGGGTGCTTGGTATGACGTGGTTTACAACACTAACTACGGTTTCGTATGGGACGGTAACGCTGCCGGTGTTTACACCTATAACAAGGCAGATGGTGCGGTAAACGGTGTGGGTCGTGGTGACAAGATCGTTCAGTACCGTAACAGCGTAGGCGATCTGAGCTTTGCGGTTCAGGCGCAGCTAAAGAACGATAAGTTCTATACCTGTGAATATGATCCTAACCTGTCTACCGACTGTAAAGAGCGTTGGGACAGCCAAGATCCTGTCTTAGATTCAGAAGAAGTTAAGTACAACTACACCTATGGTGCGTCTGCGACCTATCAGGTTAACGACAAGCTTTCTGTCTCTGCCGGTATCAACCGTGGTGAGTTTGATGTCACCTTCAGAAAGACCTCTGAGCAGATCACCGCAATCGACGTGATCTACGGTATGGGTGTGACTTGGGGTAACTGGGACGCCGACGGTTTCTACGGCGCGGCTAACTTCAACAAGAACGAGAACCACGATACCGATAACCTGGGTCGTCTGATCAAGGATTCATATGGTGTCGAAACGCTGTTCTCTTACAAGTTCGACAACGGTTTCCGTCCCTTTGTTTCGTACAACATCTTGGACGCGGGTAAGGACTATGTGATCCAGCCTAACAACGTTGACCCTAACTCGTCGTTCAAGCGTCAGTTCGTGGTTGTTGGTCTGCACTATGTGTGGGATGCCAACACTGTGCTTTATGTTGAAGGCCGTAAAGACTTCAGTAAGTTTGAAGGTGCCGATGCTGAAGCCCAGGCTAAATTCGAAGAAGACGGTATAGCCATAGGTATTCGTTACACTCTGTAATACACCTTGTGATTAAGAGTGAAAGTCTGATCAATTCAAAAAAAGCGCCTAATAGGCGCTTTTTTATTACCCTTCTAAAATCCCAATTCTTATCTGTTTGATGGCGAGTGATACTTCCGCCTTAAGCCCTTCCATCCATTCTATTTATGAGAATTTGAACGCCGCCATTTAAGTGTCTATCAAGAGTCGAAGCTAGGTCTCATTGCCTGACTCTAGACTAGTCTCGATCTGCGCTGATTCTAGTCATAGTCGGGTCTTGGTTTAAACTTAGTCCTTACCTTATTTGATCTTAACTACCCCTGATGCTGCCAAATTTTGGCCTTATGTGAGAGTTACTGCGATTTAACCTTTACCAGCAGGTTGATTTGTAATCAATTCTTTACGTGCGGTTGCCGATTTTACCCAAATGACAGCGTGATTTTACAATTAAGCTCTTTGTGACAACTACCTATATTTAACATCTTGTCGATCATTAGTTTGATAAACCGCTAATTAATAACTTGGCTAATTTAGTTTGTTCTGCTTATGGCTTATGCACGCTTTTGTCTTGTATTTGATTGTTTTTATTTGGTTTATATGTGTCGTCTCTCTAGTTGTAATGCTTGGTAACGGCAATATTAGCCAAAAATCGTCGACTTGTTACAGCTAACAAAAATCTGACTTATTGTGACAGGCGTCTACAAATTGAGCGATCGCCAATTAAATCTGTGAAAATAGTGATGCGATTGTTGATTAAATGTTTCACATGTGGTTCTATTTGTTGGCGAATGTGCACAAGTGTAACGATTGGTGTTTATTTGTGTTTACTTTCACACAAAAATAAAAAATAAAGTCCAGGGAGAAACAACATGTATAAGAACAGCTTATTAGCTAATTCAGTGCGTTTCGCACTAGTTAGCGGTGCAGCTATGACAGCTTTTACTGCCCCAGCAGTATTCGCGGCAGACGAGCAAGCTGCAGATAAAGTTGAACGTATTGAAGTTACTGGTTCACGCATTAAGCGTAGTGATCTTGAAGGTGCTTCACCTGTAACAACGATCACTGCAGACGATATGAAAGTTGAAGGTAACTTTACAGTAGCCGATGCGCTACGTAACAGTAACTTAAACTCTTTTGGTTCATTCTCTGAGCGCTCAGGTAGCTCTGCTCAGTCTCAAGCAACAATCAACCTACGTGGTGCTGGTTCAAGCCGTACCCTAGTTCTGATCGATGGTAAGCGTTTCCCAGGTTCACCTACTCTAGGTGGTTCTTCTGCTAACCTTAACGCCATCCCTATGGCAGCGGTTGAGCGTATTGAAATTCTAACCGACGGTGCTTCTTCTACTTACGGTTCTGACGCGATTGCTGGTGTTGTTAACATCATCATGAAGAAGAACTTCCAAGGTATCGAATTCAACGTTGGTGGCGGTTCACGTGACCGTGATGGCGGCCTGACAAGTAAAGAATTCTCTGTGGTTGCTGGTTATGAAATGGACAAGGGTAACATTACCTTTGCATTCGACCACCAAGACCGTAAGGGTATCGCTGACGGCGACCGTGCTTTCTCAGCTCCTTGGATGCGTGACCTGAACGGTGACGGTGAAATCCAGGCTTACAGCGAAACTGATGGCTGGTCTATCTATGGTGCAACCATTGCTTCTCCAGACTTCTCAGAAGCTCAAGCTTCACCACTTTGTGATGACTTAGCAGCACAATACGGCGACAACGTATTCAAGACTGTTAAAGCTGACGATGACTGGGGCCCAGGTTCAACTTACTGTATGTATGCATACGGTAACGTTTCTTACAACAAAGCTTCTGTTGACCGTAACACTGTATATGTAGATGCAAACTATGAAATCGCTGAAGATGTAGAGTGGTTCGGTCGCATCATGTTCACTCAGAACAACTCTTTCGGTCGTTATGCACCTCCAGCTGCTGCTTGGAACAATATGTCTGCCGATAACCCACATAACCCTTACGGCGAAGAAACTAAAGGTTACTTCCGTTGGGTTGGTATCGGTACTCGTGACGGTAACGTAGATGACTACAACCAAGATTACCTGACTGGTCTTCGTGGTTCTATCAGCGCGTGGAACGATGCGACTTGGGAATTCTACTACCACTACAACAAGGCCGATAACAAGTCTATCGGTGAATACTACCTGAGCTACTCTGGTCTTGCTTACAACGAAGCTAACGGAATCGATCTAGGTTCTGAAGCCGGTGTAAACAACATGAAGGCCACTACTCTGACTCAAGACCGTGCTACCTTCCACCAGTACAATGCTGGTATCGGTTTCGATGCATTTGAACTGCCAGGTGGTGCTGTTGCGCACTACTTCGGTATGGAGTACTTCGAGCAAGATTTCGCTTCTATCTATGACGCGCAATCTGAAGCGGGTCTGATCGGTGGTAGCGCCGGTAACTCTGCTGGCGGCGACCGTCAAGTATGGGCTGCATTCTATGAAGCGGCTATGCCTCTGACTGACACCATCGAACTGAACATCGCAGCTCGTTACGATGATTACAGCGATTTCGGTAACAACGTAGCGCCTAAGGCATCTGTCCGTTGGCAAGCTCTGGATAACTTAGTTGTACGTGCTTCTTACTCTGAAGCGTTCCGCGCACCAGCTCTGGATCAGCTATATGCTGCAACCACTTTCAGTGCTGATGACGGTACTGACTACCCATACTGTGTATCTAACGGCATTGCTGATTGTCCAGAGAAGCAATACGATACTTACATCCGTGCTAACAAGGACCTAGGTCCTGAGACTTCTGAGTACATCAACTTGGGTCTTGCATGGGATATCGTAGATAACTTTGGTATTAAGGTTGACTACTTCGACCTGAAGATTGATGACGTTATCAGCCGTCGCTCTATCACTAACGTAATGCGTGGTATTGCAAGTGGTAACCTGGCTCCATCTGATACCTTCTACGTAGTTCGTGCTCCAGGTGAAGCAGGTAAACTAGGTAAGGCATTAGAAGTTGGTACTGGTTATGGCAACAGCGATAAGCTACAGATCAAAGGTATCGACGTTGGTCTAAACGGTAACTTTGAAACTGATTTCGGTGACTTCGGTATCGCATGGACTAACAGCTTCGTTCTTGAGTATGTTGAAGAAGTTGAAGGTGGTTCAGGAGCAATCGACACTGCTGGTTGGTCAGGACAGCCTGAGTACAAGTCTGTATTTACTACTACTTATACAATGGGTGACCACCGCGTATCTTGGAACATGAACTACACTGACAGCACTTACGAGTCAAGCAAGTCAGTTGGTGACACTATTGTTCCAGAAGGTAGCTTAGATTCATGGTTGATCCACAACATCAGCTACACCTATGATGCAGGTTCTTTCGGTGCAATTATGCTAGGTGTTAACAACCTAACTGACGAAGATCCTGTTCTATCTTCAGACGGTAAGTTCGAAAACGCTGACCTGTACAACAACTATGGCCGCGAATACCGCGCAAGCTACACTCTGAAGTTCTAAGAGTAAGCTAATAGTTTTAGTATAAATATCTGATAAAAAGGCCCTATTTAGGGCCTTTTTTTATGGTATTAATAAAAGCCGATAACAAAAACGACAAAAGGGCGAGCATTATGAGCCATCATTGGGACGAATACTGGCTACAGGGACATCTGACATCTTTTGGTGACAGTTTTTCTGGCAATTACTCTGGCGTGCTAGAGACAAATTGGCATCAGGATTTTAATGCCTTAGCAGATAACTTTAAGGTGCTGGATCTCGCTACTGGCAACGGGGCACTACCGCTGCTATTGAATCAACATTTCAAAGGCGCTAATAAGAAAGGTGAAGTAATAGGTGTAGACCTTGCCCAAATAAACACTAATTTAGACGCGTTAGCGTTAAATGAGGAGGTGAGGGTATCACTGCTTTCCCACATAGATTGTTCGTGCTTGGCTTTTGAGGACAATAGTTTTGACCTAGTTATCTCTCAATATGGTATAGAGTACTCTGATTTAGCCCTTTCCATTCCGGAGGCGATTCGTGTGCTTAAGCCCGGAGGTAGACTTAGTTTGGTGACGCACCATAGCCGTTCGATGATCATTAATCGTAACCGGCGAATATTGAATGTTGTCAGTCAGCATTCGATCACCAAAGTATTCGAGACCATGGAATCGCTCATTTTGCAGATGGGCTCGCTTATCAACGCAGAAGATGTTCAGCGCATCAAGCAAGATACCGAGTGCGAGCGATTGCGCCACCAATTGAATCAGGAGATTTCAACCCTGGCTCAGTCCGATGAGGAAGGACTGAAGGACAGTGAGTTGCTTACCTATGTGGCGAGCCTTTTTCAACAAGGTCTCTTTTGGCCCTTGGCAAAGAAGCAGCAATATCTAATATTTGCTCGTCAGCAGATTGAAACATTAAGAGATCGTCTCGGCGAGCTTGTCGAAGCATCTTTAGATGAATTGGCACTTTCAGCCATGTTAGCTAATCTAATTGAACTGGGTGCGAACTTAAGCAGCATTAACCAGATTGAAGACAACGAAGGTCAGATATTGGGTTGGAAGATTGTCATAAATAAAACTATCTAGTATCTGCGGGACTCAATTCGCTATATGTATAAAAGATGTTTCAGATAGACCACGTGGTAATACCAGCACAACATAATTTGATGCAAACGTTTGCGATAAAGTTATTTGGTTAACAATATGTTAATGGTTTGCTCTGTTTTTGTTGTGGTGTTTATCTGATTAAAATCATATGGTTAACTGTTAATTGTTGATTAAGTCGGCTCATGCGAATTAGATTTGTAAATATTGACTTGTTTGAAAAAACACCTCTTGTGTTATTTTCAGCCCCTAAGAGCTTTTTCTGCTAGTTTTAGCCGTTTCCAAATGTTGACACAGGTCAACATTTTGTGAAATGATGCCTGCGGGTCTACACCTTGATTGGTGTAGAAAAGGGAAGATAATAACTAACAATCACAAGAGAAATGCACACTTATGGTGGCGGAATTCATGCAAATATAAGCAGAAAACCCGTGTTACCAATAAGTTAAACCTTTTATTTTTCACTTCAAATTGGTTGGGAACTATGTCCAAGGTAAGCAATAGAACTAAAATCGCTACGGCGCTCATTGGCGCGCTGGCCTTAGCAGGCAGTAACTTAGTGGTTGCCGATCCACTTTCTGATGTTCAGAAAGCGGATGCGAAAATTCATGCAGATGCAGCCGCATCTCAAAAGAAAGTTGATAAGTATTACGATCAAGCGCAAGACATGGCGTTTGAATATGGCCAAGTTGCAGACACTCGTGAGTCAACTAAGTCATACAACGATTATGTAGCTGGCCTGGTAGCAGACCAAGAAGCCACCATGAAGCTTATTCAAGAAGACATCAACGGTGTTGATAAGCTACGTCAAGGCGTTGTACCGCTAATGTTCAAGATGGTTGATGCACTAGAGCAGTTTGTTGCTCTGGATCTGCCATTCAACAAAGAAACTCGTGAAGCCCGTATCAAGCGTCTTCGTGAAACCCTAGATACCGCTAACGTAACATTGGCTGAAAAATACCGTCTGATCCTTGATGCTTATAACATCGAGCGTGAATATGGTTCTAAGTTGAATGTTGAAACCGGTAAGCTGCAACTTGACGGTAAAGAGATCCTGGTAGATTTCATCAACTTCGGTCGCGTTGCCTACTATGCACAAAGCCTAGATCAAAAGTCTGCATGGATGTTCAATCCTGAGACAAAAGCATGGGATAAGCTAGAAGATAGCTATCTACGTAACATTACTAAAGCAATTCGCCAGGCTCGTGGCCAGGGTGCTCCAGATATGTTCGCGTTACCAATCCCAGCTGCGGAGGCTGCACAATAATGAAAAAGTTAATCTCTACAGCAATCGTTGCTGCAAGTCTGTCTTTAACTGCTGGCATGGTGAGCGCTGCTGATGCGCCTAAGAACATTGACCAGCTACTTAAGCAAGTTCAAACCGATCGTGCTAACGCTGCTAAAGTAAACAAGAAGCGTGAAGCCGAGTTCCAAGCCGAGCGTGGCGATAAAGCTGCACTGCTAAAGCGTGAAAAAGCGGCGCTAGCGGCTGAAGAACAACGCGGTAAAGATCTTTCTCAAGCATTTGCCGATAACGAGCGTAAAATTGCTCAGTTAGAAGAAGACCGTAAGATTGCTCAAGGTGACTTGGGTGAGATGTTCGGTGTTGTTAAAGGTGAAGCCGGTGATTTCGCTGGTAAGCTTGTTTCATCAAACGTAAGCGCTCAGTTCCCTGGTCGTGATGCTTTCATCGCTGAGCTAGGTGCACGTAAAGAACTGCCAAAAATCGAAGAGCTAGAGAAGTTCTGGGAAGAGCAGCTATTCGAAATGGCTGAGTCTGGTAAAGTGGTTACTTTTGACGGTGCCGTAACTGGTATCGACGGTAACGTTCACAACACCAAGATCACTCGTGTTGGTGCTTACAACCTGCTAGCAGATGGTCAATATGTTGTTTATAACGCCGATCTAGGTCTGGTTCAGCAGCTTTCACAACAGCCTGGTAGCGAGCAAGTTGCCAGCGTTAAAAACTTTGAAGGTCAAACTTCTGGCGTTCACAAGCTGTTCGTTGACCCTGCACGTGGTGTACTGCTAAACGTGTTCACTCAGAAGGCAACTATCGAAGAGCGTATCGAAGCCGGTGGTACTATCGGTTACATCATCATCGGTCTGCTTGTTCTTGGTGCCCTGATCTCTATCGAGCGTCTGGTTACTCTGTATGTTGTTGGCGCGAAAGTTAACGCACAACGTAAGAACATCGACAACCCAGGTAACAACCCACTGGGTCGCGTACTTAAGGCATACCACGACAACAAAGATGTTGACGTTGAAACGCTTGAGCTGAAACTTGACGAAGCGATTCTGAAAGAAACTCCAGCACTTGAGACTCGTATCTCTATCATCAAGGTGCTAGCGGCTATCGCACCTATGATGGGTCTACTGGGTACAGTAACAGGTATGATTGCAACCTTCCAAAGCATCCAGCTATTCGGTACTGGTGATCCTAAGCTAATGGCTGGTGGTATCTCTATGGCACTGATGACGACCGTACAAGGTCTGGTTGCTGCACTGCCACTAATGCTAATGCACGCTATCGTGATTGCACGTAGCAAGTCAGTTGTTCAAGTACTTGAAGAGCAAAGTGCGGGTATCGTTGCCGAGCACGCTGAGAAGAGGAACGCCTAATGATGCTATACCTGATGGACATCTGGGATTCCGTCAGGGGCTTCATGGCCTCCGGGGGCGACGTCCTCTGGTTGGTTGCGGCAGTGCTATTCCTCATGTGGGTGTTAATGCTTGAGCGCTATTGGTATCTCAATCTGATTGCGCCAAAAGAGCACAAAAACATTATCACCGCATGGGACAAGCGAGAGGATTCAACCTCTTGGCATGCACACCGTATCCGTGAAGCTTGGGTATCCCAAGCGAAACAAGATATGAATGCTCGTATGCTGATTATCAAAACCTTAGTAGCCATCTGTCCAATGATCGGTCTACTAGGTACCGTAACCGGTATGATACAGGTATTCGATGTGATGGCAGTTCATGGGACGAGTAATGCTCGTATGATGGCAGCTGGTATTTCAATGGCAACCATGCCGACAATGGCGGGAATGGTCGCAGCGTTATCGGGAGTATTCTTTAGTACTCGCCTAGACGCCAAGATGAAAATCAGTATGGAAAAGCTAAAAGATAGCCTGCCACACCACTAGAGAGAGATTGAACATGGCACGTAAAAAGCATTCAAGTATAGAAGAAGAAGCGCAAATTGATATGACACCGATGCTCGACATCGTGTTTATCATGTTGATCTTCTTTATCGTAACAACGTCGTTCATTAAGCCATCTGGTCTTGACTACAACAAGCCAGAGGCTTCTCAAGCGACAACTCAGAAGTCGGCAAACATCTTTATCGGTGTGAGCAAGACAGGCGTAATTAAGATGGAAAACCGTCAGGTTGATATCGAGCGTGTAACAGCAAACGTTGAGCGTATGTTGGCTGAATCACCAGAAGCGGCTGTATTGATCGAAGCTGATAAAGAAGCTGAACACGGCATTGTTGTAAAGGTTATGGACAATGTGAAGAAAGCTGGAATCAACAAGATTTCGGTATCAGCGGGGAAAGACTAATATGCTGAGAGGAATAGTATCATTATTAATTGGTGGTGCTGTTACTTTCGCCCTGTTTGTTTTCATGGCCTTCTTGGTCAGTGGCGGCGCGAAACGCGCCGACACTGCGACTGAATCTCCGGTTATTGAGATCAGTATGGATAAACAGGATACGAAAGTGCAGGACAAGCCTAGGGTCAAACCTAAGCCACCTACACCACCTGAGCAGCCACCTTTACCAGATACGCCACCGCCTGATAGCTCATCAGACATAGACACCAACATGTCTTTCAACATGAGTGGTGTAGTAGCGGGTGCCGCATCTACCGGCTTCAAGCTGGGTAACATGATGACTCGTGACGGTGATGCAACACCTATCGTTCGTATCGAGCCACAGTACCCGATTGCTGCAGCACGTGACGGTAAGGAAGGTTGGGTACAACTTAGTTTTACCATCAACGAACTTGGTGGTGTAGAAGATGTGCAAGTGATCAACGCCGATCCTAAGCGTATCTTCGATAAAGAAGCTAAGCGTGCACTGAAGAAGTGGAAGTACAAGCCAAAAATTGTTGACGGTAAAGCCCTTAAGCAACCTGGTATGACGGTACAACTAGACTTTAAACTTGATGGAGGCAAATAGAGATGCAAAAGGTTAATACACTTGCAGCCGCACTATTGCTTGCCATTGGGGGAAGCCTAGTCGTCGCACCAGCGGCAAGCGCTGCCGAAAAATGCCCCATTGAGAAGCGCCAGTCTAAGGCCGTAGGCCAAAGCTCGGCAAAGAAAGTCCAAAAGTCTTTCGAAGCTTATCAAGAAGGCAATATCGACGAAGCGATTGCCGTATTGCTTGAAGCCAGCCCACGCGATGCTTTTGATAAGGCCTATATTGCCCGTATGTTGGGTAACTTTTATGCCGAAAAAAATCAGATGGGTACGGCGATCAAGTATCTGAAGCAAGCCGTTGACGCTGACATTCTTGGCGGTACAGACCATGGTGCAACCCTACGTCTATATGCCGACCTGTTGATTCAGGAAAAGAAGTTTAAAGAGTCTATCCCTTACTACTACGAGTGGATGAAGTTTACCTGTAAAGAAGATCCACAAGTGTATCGTCGTATAGGTATCGCTTATTCTGAACTCAAAGAGTGGGATAAGGTGCTCGGCGTTGTCGATAAAGGTCTAGCTATCAGTACTAAGCCAGATAAAGGCTTGTACCAGATGAAGCTGACGGCTTACTTCAACAAGAAAGATTATAAAAATGCGATTAAAGTCCTAGAGACTATGGTGCCGCTTTTCCAACAAGATGGCCGTCTATGGGTACAGTTAGCGCAGTTTTATTTGATGACTGAAAGCTATGATAAGTCATTAGCAACCTACGACTTAGCTTATAAGAATGGATTTTTAGAGACTGCGGGTAACATCACGCGTCTGTCTCAGCTGCTGGCGCAAAATGGTTCACCATACCGCGCGGCGAAAATCTATGAAAAGCATATGAAGAGTGGCCTGATTAAGGAAGATGAGAAAACCTTATCTATCCTAGGTGGCTTCTATCACAATGCTAAAGAGCTAAAGGAAGCGGCTGATTATTATGGTAAGGCTGCTGCCATCAATAACGATGGTAAACTTTACCTTAAACAAGCCCGTCTTCTGACCCTGCAAGAGAAACACAAAGAGGCGATCCCTGTGCTGAAAAAAGCATTGGCTGCCGGCGGTGTGAGTGCAGGTGAAGTCGAGTTTGAGCTAACCTTGGCTTATCTAGGTACCAAGCAGATTAAAGCGGCATACAATGCCTGCTTGAAGGCTGCTAAGGATGAGAAGACTAAGCGTTCAGCGACAAGTTATCTCGCCTATATCAAGGAAAAGGCACGTATCTATAACGTTGCACTTTAAGCCTTAAAATAAAAAGCCCCGCAAGGGGCTTTTTTTATGCCTGTAGACAGGTAAACCCGTTAGTTCAGGCAATGCATCGCAGTATGATGTTCCTTCTGTCCCTCTAGGGTGTGGGTTAATGAGCGGACATCTTCAAACAGGTTTTCGATGTTGAGATCGCTCTCGGGTTGGCAGAGACAACCGGCCAGCTCATAGTCGATGCGATTGCTGTGTTTGCGTTGATAATCCTGGTTAAAATCCTTTATTTTCTGTTCTATGCGGGCGATAACGATTTCGGTTCCTTCTCTATCTATGTTAAACAGCCCCAAGGCAAAGTTATCCTGATTCAGTCTGGCGACCATATCTGTCGTCCTAAGTATCGCTTCTTGAACCTGTTTCATGAATAATTCCAGTAAATGAGGTTGCTTTACTGTTTCATGAATGTGTGGGCAAAGATACAATAAGGCCAGCGTCTGGCGTTCGCGCATGTGGCGGTGCCACTCACGGTTAAATACCTCCATAAAATAGGTTTGGTTGTAGACGCCAGTTTCGGGATCTCTGAATCCAGAATTACTAAATGAGTAAATCATTAGCTCGCTCCTCAGATACACCTAAGGTAATTATAGAAAACAACACTCACTTGCACAGAATATGAAGGATATAACTCGAATGAACAAAACGCTTCTCGCATTGACGATATCAGCTTTGGTGGCCATAGTGGGCTGCTCAGACAAGGAAACCAGTGCAAGCCAGGCCAAGAGCAATGCCCCAGCGCCAGAACAGACTATTGCGCCTCAGGTACAAAGCGCAGAGCAGGAATACCTTGCCTTAGTGGATCGTTATTTCAACGACATGCTCAAGCTAGAGCCAATGTACGCGACATTTGTCGGCGTCAATGACTACAACGACCAGTTTGGCGGCGATCTGACCGAGGAGTATCTCAAGGCGCGTCACGAGCTTAACAGTCGCTACCTGAAGGCGGTTAAGGCGATCGATCGCAGTGACTTACCCGAGCCGCTGCAGCTGAGCTACGACATGTTTACCTATGACAGAAACATGGCGCTGGTGTCCGAGACCTTCCCATCCTATTTCATGCCGATGAACCAGTTCTACAGCACAGTCATTACCATGGTGCAGCTGGGCAGCGGTGAGAGTGCTCAGCCATTTAACACGGTTAAAGACTATGAAAACTGGCTATCGCGTCTATCGGGCTTCATCAACTGGACTAAGTTGGCCCAGGCACGCATGGACGAGGGGATTGCCAGCAAGGCCGTGCTACCAAGAGTCTTGGTCGAGCGCATCATTCCGCAGTTGGATGCCCAGTTAGTCGAGCAGCCGAGCGACAGCCTCTTCTATGCGCCTATCACTAATCTGCCCGAGAGCTTTAGTGAAGAGGAAAAGCAGAAGCTGACTCAGCAATATGACACTCTGATCGGCAAAGAGCTGATCCCAGCACTAGCGTCCCTCAAGCAATATTTCCAGGAAACCTATCTGCCTGTGGCTAGAGCCAGCGATGGTTGGTGGGGGCTGCCTAACGGTAAACTCTGGTACCAGCACCTAGCCAATGCCCACACCACGACCACCATGCCGGTCGATGAGATCCATCAGATTGGCCTTAATGAGGTGGCGCGTATTCTCAGTGAGATGGATAAGGTGAGAGAGCAGGTGGGCTTCAAGGGCGATCTCAAGGCCTTCTTTGCTTCACTGTCTTCTGAGCCGCAATACTTCTTTAGCGAGCGTCAGGGGCTGATCGATGGCTACATGGTACTGAAGGACAAGATCAACGCCGTATTGCCTAACTACTTCAATGTCATGCCTAAGGCCGACTATGTGGTCAAGCCGGTTGAGAGCTTCCGCGAGCAGTCAGCGGCCGGTGCATCTTACGAGGCACCAGCGGTCGATGGTTCACGTCCTGGCGTCTTCTACATCAACACCTACAACCTGAAGGCGCAGCCTAAGTGGGGGATGACGACGCTGTCACTGCACGAAGCGGCACCTGGGCATCACTTCCAGATCGCCATCAAGCAGGAGTTGACCGGTGTGCCCGAGTTCCAACGCTTTAGCGGCTATACCGCCTTCGAAGAGGGCTGGGCATTGTACGCCGAGTATCTCGGCATCGAGATGGGCCTGTTTGAAGACCCTTACCAGTATTTCGGTAAGCTATCCGATGAGATGCTGCGCGCCATGCGTCTGGTGGTCGACACTGGCCTGCACGCCAAGGGTTGGAGCCGCGAGCAGGCGATTCAGTATATGAAGGATAACTCGCCGATGGCCGAAACCGACATCATCGCCGAGGTCGAGCGCTACATGGCGATCCCTGGTCAAGCCCTCTCATACAAGGTGGGACAGCTGAAAATCTTGGCCCTGCGCGCCGAGGCGGAAAAGGCTTTGGGTGACAAGTTCGATCTTAAAGGGTTCCACGATCAGATCTTAACCTCAGGCTCGCTGCCGATGGCGGTAATGGAGCAAAAAATCCACCGCTGGATAAAAGCTCAGGGCGCTAAGGCATAATCTGAGGGTTACACCTTTTTAAACCCAGCAAATGTTTTATACTTGCTGGGTTTTATTTTATTCATTTTTAGGGAAATCAAAGGAGTGCCACATGGTACAAGCAACAGCACGTCATCTATTGGTTAGCAGCGAAGAAGAGTGCGCACAGATCAAGCAGCAGATCTTAGCTGGCGCAGATTTCGGCGAGATGGCCAAAGCTCATTCCTCTTGTCCGTCAGGGGCGCAGGGCGGCGACCTGGGGTCATTCGGTCCAGGCATGATGGTACGTGAGTTCGACGAGGTGGTCTTCAGTGCGCCGCTAAACGAAGTGCAAGGCCCAGTTAAGACCCAGTTCGGCTACCACCTGCTCGAAGTGACCAGCCGCGGTTAATCTCTTGATCGTCGAGTTATATACAGACAACTTAAAAATCCGCTCGCTCATACCTGAGGACTGGCCACACTTCTTGTCGGTCCATCAGGATGAGCGGCAAAGTCGCTATGTCAGGGCGCCTCAAACCGAACCTGTCTTACGGGAGAAGTTTGAGCAGCGTCTCGCGCCTTGGGATTACGAGTCTGGCGCCTGGCTGACCCTGGTTATCGAAACCATTGAGGATGGTGAGTTTATCGGCTTTACCGGCTTTTACGGCGTCGATACCAGTCTGGGTCAGATCGAGGTGGGCTATATGCTAAGCAATAGTGGCCAGGGGCGCGGTTATGCCACCGAGAGCCTCAGGGCGGTGATCGATTGGGCCTGTCTGCAGTTTAATGCCCATAAATTTATCGCGCTTTGTACTGACCAGAATCTGGCCTCGGCCCGGGTGCTTGAGAAGTGTGGCTTCGTCCTTGAGGGCACCTTAAGGCATAACTTCAGGCTAAATGATGCCTGGGTGGACGATCGCTATTATGGATTGCTCGCCTCGGAGCGCAGTGATAGCCCGCAATAGGCCAGAGTGATATACTCCCGCCGACTCAGTTAAATAAAGGTAGTTAGCGTGACCACAGAAGCCCAAACCTTAACCCTGTTACCGGGTGAAGAGTTTATCGAACTCTATAAAGTATTGAAGGTGCAATCCATGACCTCAGCTGGCGGCGAAGCCAAGATGGTGATCAGCGAAGGCCTGGTGACCGTCGACGGTGAAGTCGAGACCCGTAAACGTAAGAAGGTGATTGCCGGACAGGTGGTCAGCTACAACGGCGAAAGCGTGACAATCGTCGCTGAGTGATTCATCGCCAAGAGATCCAGAAGGAGTCAAACTATGCAGTTCCCAGATGATGATAATGGCAAGATGTTAGCCGCCATGGCCGAGGCCGGTATCGATTTAACCAAGGCCTTGGATGTGGATTTTTTCCTGATCTTTGAAGATCAGCGCGACGCCGAATCTGCGGTGGAAGAACTTTCCCAATCAGAGCTCGAAGGTGAGTTGGAGTTACACCTCAACGACGAGCTCGGCAAGTGGGAATTGATTGTCTGCATCAACATGGTGCCGGAATATCAGGCCATCGTCGATCAGGAGGTTGAGCTCAACGAGTTTGCCGCCGAGTTCGGTGGGGCGACTGACGGCTGGGGCGTGATGCAGCATCAGGAAGGTGACGATGAGTTTGCCGACCATGACCATGAATGCGATGACGACTGTCATCATTAATCGCGACTAATTTTAAAAGCGACTAATTTATTAAGCCACTATTTATAGTGGCTTTTTTTTGCTGTAACGTAAGCTACAGGATAAGCAAGCCTAGTATTAGGGAGAGCAGATGGCGAAGCAGATCAGTTTTGGGACCCCGGTCAACGACGCCGAGCGCTGGGCATTTGCCATGCTGGCTGACGAGTTGCCTGATAACTACATCTTGCTGACCAATGTGGAGATCCCCACCAAGTCGGGACAGGCGATGGAGGTCGACGCACTGGTGATCGGCGAGTGGGGCGTCTATGTGGTCGATGTGAAGGGCTATATCGGCCGCCTGGACGCCGGTCTGCATGCCTGGTCACTCGATGGCCGTCAGGTAGATAACAGCCTGGCCAAGGCCAACTATGTGGCCCGTGTGCTGGCGGGCAACGTCAAACACAAGATTCCCGTGGGCGTCTATGCCCCCTGGTGCCAGGGGATGGTGTTCGTCACCGGGCGAAAAGGCGAGGAGATTGAGCTTGAGAAACAGCAGGGCTCCCTGAGTATCTATACCCCGAGTCAGATCGTTGCCGCGCTGACTAAGGAGTGGGGCCTGACGGCGCCGCATAAGCATCAGGTGACCGACAAGCAGAAACAGATGGTGCTTGAGACCATAGGCCAGGTGGCCCTGGTTGAGCAGCGCAACAATAAGATCCAGGATTTCGTTAAGCTCAAGTGTCTCTTCATCCAGAGCGGCCTTGAGGTGTGGCAGGCGGAGTACAGCCCCGGCGGTTGGACGGCGCCCTGGCTGCTCAAGGTATTAGTGCCGACTCAGTTTGAGAACAGCGATGAGTCGCTGCAATATGAGCTGCGTCTGCGCGATGAGTTTAAGCGGCTGCAGACTTTGGCTGGTTGTAGCGGTGTGCCGCAATGCGCACCTCTTATTCAAGATGGCGAGCAGTTGGTGTTGCCCATTCGGATGCCACGGGGCGTGCCACTGGATGTGCTCGAACATGAGCTGTTAACCACCTATCAGCTACTGGAGATCCTGCGCCGCGCCGTCTCTGGCCTGCAGCAGATCCATCGCCGAGGAGTCACGGTTGGCGGCTGGCAGAGTAACTGTCTGTTCGTCTCGGATCTCGGCGATGTCGAGTTTATCGATATCAAGGACAACCTCAATGCCAGCCAAGATATCGCCGCCTTCGCCGCCAGTTTTCTTTCATTGGCGGAGCAGACTCGTCAACCGAGGATCTATCAATGGTTTCGCCAGGCCGCCAGTGGAGGTACCACAGATCTGGACATGATCCGCTGTGATATCGCGGCATTGATCGACAACGGCGTCTGCGACACCCTGCCGGAGAGGATCGAGATCGCCAGCGGCGCCATTATCGATCATCACTATCAGCTGGAGCAGTTCATCGCCGCCACAGAGCACAGCCAGTTCTGGCGCGCGCGCCATCTTCAGGGCAATTATCCCTGCGGCGTCTCCATCTATGCCAAGGTGGAGACCGACTGGCTGATGCTCAGCAGCCTCTATCGCAGCCTGTCGAAACTCTATCACCCCCATGTGGAGCAGGTGCTGAATTTCGGTCAACTGCCCCAGAGCGATGAACTGTTTATCAGCCGCGCCTGGGAGCGCGGCGTGTCGCTGGATGAGCTAAGGGATATTCAACTTGGGCAACCGGCAACCTGGTTTACTCAGTTATTGTCGGCGCTGCAGTATCTGCATCAGATGGATATCTATCACGGGGCCATCTGTCCGAAAAACATCATCTGCAGCGACGATAAGGCCGTACTGGTGAACTTCGGCATAGGGCTGGATATCGCCACCAGTCATTATGCTCGCCGTTACGCCGACCCTCAGCTGTGGGCCGCCGAAGGGGAGGCGGAGAAGGACCTCTACGGTCTGGTGGCAAGCTTTATCGCCACCCTGACGCCGGTCAAACTCCAGGGAGATGGTGGTCAGGCCGGGATCATCAAGGCGCTGCATGCCTTCGACCGGGAGTGGTTTGGCGAGAAGACCTTCGATACCTGCCTCAAGGTGCTCAACTTCGAGTTCGATGTGGGCCAGGGCGTTAACTATCTCGAGGCCTTCGACGCGAGCGATCTGCTCGAGTAAGTTCTAGCTTAGATCGTCGCTTTGGTGGCGGTATGGGGCAAAGATCTCCAGCAGCCAGTCGATAAAGGCCTGGACCTTGAGTGGTCGCTCACTTTGCTTTGACGGCGGTAGATTAGGCGTCAACACATAGTAGGCGTAGGGGCTGGTAAATTGGGTCGCTAAGGGGATCACCAGGCTGCCCTCTGCCAGCTCCTTTTCGATGAAGAAGCGGGGGATCAACGCCAGTCCCATGCCACTGACCGCCGCCTGACTTAGCATGTAAAAGTGCTCCATCCCCAACATCTTGTCTGTGGTCAGCTTAAGTCCCACCTTCTCGGCCCACAGTGGCCAGAGCTCGGGGCGGGTGGTGTGCTTCAGTAGCGTCTGGCGGTTGATAGCTTGAAGGCTGTCTATCTGCTCGGCAAGCTGCGGCGCGCAGACCAGGCAGAGATCTTCATCCATTAGCTTAAGCACATGGCAATGGGTCGGGCGCACCGTGGCGCTACGAATGGCCACATCATACTTATCCCGTTTGAAATCCACCTGAAAGTCGCCGATGGAGAGATCCACATAGAGGTGGGGATGGCGGGCCTTAAATTCCTCTAGTCTCGGGATCAACCAGTTGATGGTGAGGCTGGGCAGGACGTTGATCGACAGTGCCTGCGCGATACCCGGTTGTGACCTTAGCTCCTCTGTGGCCTGGCTGATGCTTTGCAGTGCACTGCTGATATGGCGCAGGTAACGCTCGCCCTCAGGCGTGAGACTGAGCTGTCTATGCTGGCGGGTGAACAGGCTGACATCTAAGTAAGACTCTAGTGTTTTTATCTGCTTACTGATGGCGCCATGGGTGACAAAGAGTTCGTTCCCGGCGCGGGTAAAGCTTAGGTGCCTTGCCGCCGACTCGAAGGCGCGCAGGGCATTGAGGGGCGGGAGTGTCAGTTGATTCATCTTCTAATTGTGAGATTATTTCACGCTATGGCGAGGATAACTCCTTTGCTAAATGGATGCAAAGCGCGTTTAATAGCGGCCAATTGTGAATAAACCTTTTATAGAGTCGCTATGTCCCTCGAACTGAGTTATGAACTGATGGCACTGCTGTTTGCGGTAGCCGCCCTGGCCGGTTTTATCGACTCCATCGCCGGAGGCGGCGGCCTGATCACCATTCCTGTGCTAATGTGGGCCGGCCTGCCACCCACGGCAGCGCTGGCGACCAATAAGCTACAGGCCTGTGGCGGCAGTTTCTTCGCCAGTTTCTACTTCGTGCGTAAGGGAATGGTGGATCTCGGTAAGATGAAATTGGCCATCTGCTGCGCCTTTCTTGGCGCGGCGCTTGGGACGGTGGCGGTGCAGCTAATCGATGCCAGTGTGCTGAAGCTGCTGCTGCCCTTCTTGATCCTGGCGATCGGCTGCTACTTCCTGTTTTCCAAGTCCATCAGTGAAGAGGATAAGCATCAGGTGATGTCGCCAACCCTCTTTGGCCTGACAGCCGCGTTAGGGGTAGGCTTCTACGATGGTTTCTTCGGTCCGGGCACCGGCAGTTTCTTCGCGCTGGCCTTCGTGTCGCTCGCCGGATACGGGCTGGCGAAGGCGACAGCCCATGCCAAGGTGCTCAATTTTTCTACCAACATCGCCTCGCTGATCTTCTTCGCCCTAGGCGGCAAGGTGCTCTGGCTGCTGGGCGGCGTGATGCTGTTGGGTCAGGCGATTGGCGCTACCTTGGGTTCGCGGATGGTGGTGACTAAGGGCAGCAAGATCATCCGCCCGCTGGTGGTGACCATGTCGATCGCCATGAGTGGCAAGTTGTTGCTGGAGCATTATCTATAGTCTTTTTTCTGACATAAGAGGGCTGTTGTCACCGTAAGTCAGTGACTTAGGGGAGCTGACAGCGGAAATCGAATGCTGTGTATTTCACCTGAGTTTTGTGTAGAATGGCTGGAGGTTTAGTTTAATCTCATTACATTTCAGTAACATGCAAAGCCAGGGAAGTTAGGATGGCCTTTAGCCAAAACAGGATTGTTTGTACGGCATTGACGCTCTGTTTGAGCCTGTTCGCGTCTCAGAGTCATTATTGTGAGGCGAATAGCCGGGAAACGGATGCCCGCCCCCATGAATATCAAGTCACCAAGAGTACCCTCTATGTTCATGGTGACAGCCAGCAAGTCGGCGTCCGGGCCCGCGCGCTCCTCAAGTATCAAACAGATTCGACAGCAAGTAGCGGCAATGGCGTCAGCCTCTCTGTTATCCCGACTATGCTGCAGTATCAAGACCCTGCCTATCGACTCAATATCAATAGTTTCGATGATGCTGGCCGCGGCGCGGCGCTGGCCAAAATAGTGCGTCAGGGAGTGCGGTTAAGCGTCGGCGACAAGGTCGCTACAAACCAAAGTCAGGTGCGTTTCAAGGCCCAGGATGAGTGGGATGCCTATCTGGCCAAGCAGGGCAAAGAGGCTGCCAGGGCGCTGGCACCGCTGAAATCCCTGTTCATGCTCAATCCGCTCATTCCCCAGACTCAATGGCAAGCAAAGGCGCCTAGTGTGGGTGACACCCTTAAGCTCGGCAACCTGTTTCTAATCGCAGCGAGTGAGTTAACACGCTGGCAGATAACCGCCATCGAGGGGCAATGGGTGACGGCGACGCTCGAGCAGAGCAGTGTGCAACAAGGAATAGAAAACCGGCGCTATGGCCTGCTGAGGTTCAACAGGCGTAGCGGCTGGCTAGATAGGCTCTTGTTGGTGGAACAGCAGGAGAAAGGCGATAGGAGGCAGACGCGTCGCTGGCTGCTGGCACCTAAATCGACTCTCTATGTGAGCGACATGCTGTGGCAGGATGATGGAAGCACTATCGATGATAGTGGCTTCCCCCTTGAAGCTGATGACGATCTCTTTGAGATCCCAACCTTGCCCATGACGCCAGACGACCCTGATGCGACCCTCCCTATGATGGAGTCAGACCAAGGGATTATGTCAGCGGGTTGGGGCGGTGATGATATCGAGCTGCGCTATGTTCATGGCCTAGTCGCTGGGGACTTTGCCACCTCGGTCAAATACCAAAATATCCAGCTTATCGACTGGCGCGATCGGGTGATAAATCTACCCTTGTGGCGCCATAGTGCCCGCGGCGCCAGCGCCCTGGAGGGCGTGGTCAGTTCAGGGGTTAATCTGCTGCCGCTCGGCTGGGGCGAGAGCCGGGCCAAGTTGGAGGAGCTCTATCAGGTCCGCGCCGAGGTGAGTTTTACTCCGGTACGCACTTACACTGAGCAAGTCTCCTGGCAGGCGCTGTTGAAGCAGCCTTACCACTTTGGCGAGGCGACGCTAACAATCAGGGCTCTGAACAAACCCGGTCGCTATCGCCTGGTTGTGACTAATCGTGGAGTTAACAGCCTGTCGCCTGACTTCAATGGTCTAAACGGCAAGTTGGGCTTCGAAGCGCCAGTAGGTCTGCGGCCTAAGTGGCTGACGAGTACAGAGCAACTGTTGCTCGATGAACTCTTTTTTCGCGAGCAGGCCTCTCATGTCTACATCTTGCAGTTAGCCCAGGTGCCCACATCACTCTCAATCCTCCATGGCGAACAGCTAAGAGATAGGGTGACAACTAAAGCGATCACCTTCGTGACTCAGTCAGACTTTGAGGCGAACCTCGCCAATCCACCGCTAACGCCAGCCTCAAGGGGCAGCTTTAACAGCGATGCATCTGCTAAGTCGAGAGAGAGATGGCAGTTGGCTGAGCCATCGGTCGCCTCGCGCACAGGTAACGATCTCTATATTCCCATGCCGACCGCCCTTGCCGAGGTGTGTCGGCCGCAGATAGATAAAGGGTTTAACGAGGCTGGTAAGCCGGTACAGTGGCGCCTTATCGATAACGGTCAGGGGCAGAGCGCCTATGTGCTGGCTAGCCAAGATGGCAGCCGGCGCTATTTCTACGACAAAAGCATCCAGGGCAGCATTGTCTGTCAAGGGCGCCCTCAGTGGCTGAGTATTGGGCAGGGCGATAAGCGTCGTCCCTGGCTGGTGGATCTAACCCCTTGGCTATCTAATCTGGATAAGCGCAAGGCTAAGGTGAGTCGTTTGTATCGTTCGCTGCTGATAACAGACGCCGAAGGGCGACCACTGTCGCCGCGTCTGCCTAAGGATGCCGAGGGGCTGGAGAAGGCCTTGGTTGAGGGACGATTTCTTAGCGTCGATGGCGCGGCGAGCAGCGCCGCCTATCTCAGTGTCGGCGATGAGCCTATGAGCTTTCCCTATCAGTTTAAGCTCAAGCCTCTGCCCTAGGAGATGAGAATGCAGCGTATCTTACTGTTTCTGCTTGTCTTGTGTTTAAGCTTGGGCGCCGCCGAGGCGAGCATCTGGCTCAATAAGGACTGGCAACCGACCGAGCTAAAGAGCGAGGCCAAGTTTTATCTCAAGAAACCGCTCGAGCCTCTGCCCGGCTCATCCTTGGGGCGGTTTCGCTTCGAGCCCTATTATCTCGGCACCAAGATCAAGCAATTTAGTGGCGCCCTAAGCAGTGATCGTCTGGGAGATGAGGGCACTCATCCCGTGGGGCTTTATCGCTTCTTCGCCAGCGATGGCGCCTTGATCGAGCAGGGCGAATTTAATGACCAGGGTCAGCGCCAAGGCCTGGTGAAGATTTACGATGAGCAGGGAAAACTCAGCTGCGACTGCCGCTTTGATAGGGGCGAGAGAGAAGGCACGCAGAAAGAGTATTACCCTACAGGCGAGCTTAAGCGCGAGTCTGTTTATCACCAGGGCAAGCCTGTGCAGCAGGAGATGGTCTATACGCCGACCGGGGCGCCGGTGCGAGTCCTCTGCCATACCGGGCAGTGCAGTGACCGCTTCTATAACCCGCAGGGTCAGCTGACTATGGAAAGCCAGAAGCGCGATGGGCGCAAGCATGGCACCGAAACCTACTGGCAGGATGGCAAGGTGGAGGTGACCCAGGACTATCGTAACGGCAAGGAGGAGGGCGATTACTTTGCTTATTTTCAAAGTGGTCAGCTCAAGCAGCATCACAGATGGAAAAATGGCATCAAGACGGGCGAGCAGCTGAACTATTTCGAAGATGGTCGCCTGGCTAAACGCGAGATCCTCGATGAACGTGGCCGCACGGAGAGCGTGGTCGAGTATCGTGACAATGGCGAGCGCTATCTCGAGGCGGAATATCGCTACCTTGCCGATGGTGACCGCCAAGAGGTGAGGCGCTTCTATCAAAAAGAGGTCTTGGTCAAGCAGATAGAGCAACACAAGCTGAGGCAGTGGCGTCTGGTCAGCCAATATCTTGAGGGCGAGATAATCGGCCGCGAGGAGACACTGGCGGGTAAGCTCACCGGATTAAAAATTGAGGCCAAGCTTGGCGGGAGCATTAAGCTTAGCGGTAACAACAGGCTTGGCGGGAGCAATAGGCTTGGCGCAAACAATAGTCACGCCGCTAATAATAACCACAGCCGGAGCAATCAAGTCGCCTGGATAGAGAAGATCCACTATCTCGATGGCGTGAAGCAGGGAAAGGCCGAGAAACGAAGCGGCGATGGCAGGCTCATCTATCAGGGAGAATATGCCGCCGATAACCAGGTGGGTGATTGGGTGATGCAGAGCCGCGAGATGCTCACCCAGTGCCACTATAACCGTCATGGCCGGCTCGATGGCGAGTATTTATCCCTGGGAGAGGCGGGTCAGGTGTTGGAGCGAATTCACTATCGCGATGGCGAGCTGACCGGCAAATTTGAGCGCTACTATAGCGACGGCGAGATCTACGCGCGAGGCCAATATCTTAACGGTCAGCGTGACGGCGATTGGATAGTGCCGTCGAGCGAGGGGGATTATTCGCCGCGCCCCGTGGCTAGGCGCGAGTATTGGCAAGGCCGATATCGGGCAGGTAAGCAGGTGGGGAAATGGCAGCGTTTCAGCGCCCAGGGCTATGGGCTGGCTATCGCGAAGTTTGATGAGCAGGGGCGCCTGCATGGCACTCAGTATGCGTTTTATGATGATGGCGCCCTGAGCAAGCGAAGCGAGTATCGCCACGGCGAGCCGACCGAGGCTGAACAAAGCTGGCCCTATCGCACTCAGCATGAGCTGATCTTTCGGCGATAGCAGCAGGGCCTGGCTGCTCACAGTATTATTCAGTAAATATTATTTTTCAGAAGTCTTTTAGAAACATGTTTTTAGGAACAAATGGTTAGGTACAAGGAAGCTCATATGCACTCTAATCGCGCTTACTCTGTGTTGTTGGCTGGGATCGGCCTGGGCGTGTCTAGCTTTATCGCCAGCCCCGTGGCGGCGAGTCAGAATATTTCCAGCCTGATGGTGGAGATCCGCCAGCAGGAAGGGATCGCCACCTACTACAACCTGGCCACCGGC
The DNA here is from genome assembly GCF_019457535.1 of Shewanella halotolerans. Taxonomy (NCBI): domain Bacteria; kingdom Pseudomonadati; phylum Pseudomonadota; class Gammaproteobacteria; order Alteromonadales; family Shewanellaceae; genus Shewanella; species Shewanella halotolerans. The sequence goes on from NZ_CP080417.1 coordinate 1,695,409, forward strand.
ATGGCGCTGAGTGGTCAGGTGACCCTAGTGCGAGATAATCAAGGCTATACCCTGGGGGAGTTTGCACAGGGCGTGCCCAATGGTCGCTGGCAGGTCTATCTGCCCAACAATCAGAAGTTGGTGGACGGTGAGTATGTCAGCGGCCTGCAATCGGGACGCTGGCAGTTGTTTAGCCCAAATGGCGAGCTGAGTGAGGAGCAGTTCTATCTCAACGGCGTGCCAAGCGGCGAGTGGGCCGAATATGATGACTTGGGTAATCTGTATCAGAAGACGGTCTATGAGGCCGGAGTAAAGACCCAGGTGCTGCGTTATTTCGCCAGCGGTAAGCTTAAGGCTAAAGAGGCCTATGTCGATAATCTGCGCCACGGAGTGTGGGAGACCTACCATGCAAACGGCGTGCTGGCTCAGCGACAGCAGTATGCCAACAACCAGTTGTCCGGCCCTTATCTTGCGCAAAACAGCGAGGGGCAGGTGATAGAGACTGGCACGCTAGATGCCAACGGCGAGCGTCAGGGCCGCTGGCAGACGTTCTATGATGATGGCACGCCAGAGCGTGACGAGCATTACGTCGCCGGTCGCCTGCACGGCGAGAGTCTAAGCTACTATCCCAACGGCCAGTTATCGCTGCAGGGGCAATATAGTGAGGATCTGCGCCAGGGCACTCTGGTGCATTACAGCGACACCGGGGTCAAGCTCGAGGAGGAAAATTACCTCAATGGCGAACATGACGGCATTCAGCGCTATTTTAACCGCGCCGGTATCCTGGTGAGTGAGCTGAGCTATAAGGCGGGCCTGCAGGCAGGCGTGCAGAAGACCTATTTTGACGACGGTAAACCTAAGAAGGTGATTCGCTACCAGGATCAGATACTGGCCGACAACGGGCAGTATCCCTTGCATGGCCTGCAGCAGCGCTTCGATTCGGCGGGAAACCTGGTGGCCACTGAGCATTACGATCTGGGGCTGAAAGATGGCAAGTTCGAGACCTATCGACAGGGCAAGTTGCAGCGTCAGGAGCAGTGGCGTCAGGGCGCGCGTCATGGAGATTTCATCGCCTATTACGATAATGGCAAGCTGCGCAGCCTAGATCAGTATCAGGACAATCGCCAGACAGGCAGGGCCGAGCGCTATTTCGACGACGGCACCCTCAAGGAGCGCGGTACGCGCATCGAGGGGCAATGGGTCGGCAAGTATGAATCCTTCTATGAGACGGGTAAACCCAGAGAACTTATCCATTACAGCGATGAGAAAGTATCCGGCCGCAGCCGCTATCCGCTTCATGGCGCGTTTTCCCGCTGGTATGCCAACGGCGATCTCAACGAGGCTGGCGAGTACAAGAATGGCGAGAAACAGGGTACCTGGCGTCAGTATCGTCAGGGCATAGTGAGCCGCGAGATGACCTTCGAGGCGGGCAAGCTAAACGGGCCTTACAGCGAGTTCGATAACGGACGTCGCCGGGTAACAGGTCATTATCTTGAGGATCGTAAGGAGGGTGAGTGGACCGAGTATCGCTACCAGGAGAAAGATCCCAGCTTTGGCCCTATTCCCGAGGGCAACATCTATCGCGTCAGCCATTATCGCCAGGACAAACTCGATGGCGAGCGGGCCTATTACAGCTTCAAGCAGGTGCGTTATCGCAGCGAGCAGTATCAGGCGGGTGAGCTCAGCGGCCACTACAGCGAGTATTACGCCAATAACGGCCAACTCAAGCGCGAGGGCGAGATGCTAGACGGAGAGCAGGTTGGACTCTGGCAAAGCTGGTTTGAAGACGGCGTGCTGTCGGAAAGCGGCGAGTATCTTGCGGGTAAGCTTCACGGCGAGTACGCCAAATATTACCCCAATGGCCAGTTAAAGGTGCGTGCCCACTACCAGAAAGACAAGCTCAGCGGCGAGCAGCTGAGCTACTTCCAAACGGGTAAGCCCCAGGCCAAGGAGCAGTGGCTGGATGGGCAACGTGAAGGCGAGGCCAGCTATTTTCACGCTAATGGCAAGCGGGCCGAGCAGGGGGCCTTCCTGCGCTCTCGCAAGGAAGGCTTGTGGCGCGCCTACTGGCCAAGTGGTGAGCTGCGCAGCGAAGGCAGCTATATCGCCGATCGTCAGGCCGGCGACTGGGCCTTCTATGATCAATTCGGCAAGCTGATCAAGACGGAGCATCACTAGATGAGGGGGAGATTCGTGCCACCTATCCAAAGGACGCTGGAACAGATCAATTCGAGCAAGGCTGGAACAAGCACTCGAGCGAAGCAGGAACAAGATGGAGCCGGGATAAGATGAAGCCAGGCGTTAAGCTTATCTCCCCGGCGTTCTTGGCCTTATTGCTGTTACCCGGTTGTCATCAGGCGCCTCAGCTGCCTATAGATGAGCAGTTACTTACGCCTATCGCGTGCAGTAAGCAGCAGGTTTACGGGATCTGGGTCGAGACCGACTGCCTAACAGGCTATCGCGGCAAGCCCTTTAGCGGCATAGCGACTCGGGGCGAGCCGGCGACTTACTTTGGCGCCACCCAGTATCTCGAGGGGAAACGTCATGGATTTAGTTTCTCGGCCGAGGGCAGCCGTATCCTGTCCCAGAGTTGGTATCGCCAAGGGATAAGAGAGGGTGAGCACTTGGACTATCATGTGCAAAGCCAGCGGCCGAAACGTCAGGTCATCTACAAGAATGGCGAGGAACAGGCGGTCGCCCTGTTCGATGAGGCTGGCATCATAGAAAGTTATCGCCGCCTGGAGGGCGAAAAGACAGTCGAGTCCATCACCTATGGGCAGGGACGCCCCTGGACGCACCTCTTCTTTCAGGACGGCGAGCAGCGTGAGCGCCTGCGTCACTATTTCCCAGACGGCAGCTTGGCCAGTGACGTCCTGTTTCGTAAACAGGATCTTAAGCGGCTAAGCGAGATAACCTTCTATGCCAGCGGCAAGGTAAAGACGCGCTATGCCTATGATAGGCAGAGCAATCTGGCCGCGCAGCAGACCTACTGGCCAAACGGTCGCCTTCAATCTCAGCAGCAATATGGCTTCGATCCGCTTATCGAGCGCCACGGTGAGCAGCGCCGTTTCTGTCAGTCTAGCGGCGCGCTGGAGGAGCTCGCTCACTATGAGATGGGCGTCGAGCATGGGCGATTCGAATGGTATCACTGCAATGGCCAGCTGATGAATGCCAAGCAGTTTCGACAGGGTGTCCTGGTGGATACAGAGGTGAAGACCTTCGATGAATCGGGCAACCTGATTAAACGCGAGCGCTTCGACGGCCAAGGGGAATTACTCGAGGCGTTTTACTTTAACGCTGCGGGTCAGCAGATCTATTATGAGCGGCCTTGATTCAGGCGCTATTATTTCGGGGGCTAAGATCCGGGCGCTATGATCCAGGGGCTATGATCTAGGTCCTGTTTTGTTATCTCAGGGAAAGGTAATATAGCCGTCTTATTTTTCGTCAGATTCGATGCGATACTTTAATTTACGTGACGCGCAAACCAGATAGCACCACCGCCATGTTGCAGCTGATCGATCAGGTCAAGCAGGCGATGCCGCTCAATGAGCCCGAGACCTTCGTCTGTGGCCCTCAGGGTTCCTGTATCGGTTGCCCCAAGAAGTTACTCGAGCTGGTCGACAGCGAGATGCGCTATTGGGAAAGCGCCATCCAGCAGGGGGACACGCCATTACTCGGTGAGGTGAGCCGCTTCGCCAAGTTGTGCCGCAATGTGCATCGCGGACTTGCCCGCAGCGGGATCTTAGAAAGATACCAGGCCAAACAGGCCGGCGAGTCGGATGCTGATGCGGATTCGGATTAAGTCATTCAGAAACGCCTTTTATTGAGCGAACGCCTGTCAGTTGTGGCCTAGCGGCGAATGGCGATTTTCTTTCATGCCAATTCAGTTGGCCCTATAGCCAAAGGTTCTATCCAATTGACCCCACTAGGGTTTAAATTGTCGGCATACGCCCCGAGATCACTCCAGGACAGAGTATGTCCCCAGCGGGCATGGCGCGAAGCGATCGCGACACTATTTCGAAATTATTTCGAAACTATTGCGACGCGATCGCGATACCAACTAATAAGATAAAGGAAGCAGTATGTCAGATACCTACATTCCCCCGAAAGTGTGGACCATGGACAGCGAAAATGGCGGTACCTGGGCCAGCATCAATCGCCCCACGGCGGGCGCCCGTCATGAGGCCAAACTGCCCCAGGGCGAGCATGGCTTGCAGCTCTATTCTCTGGCGACACCCAATGGCCAGAAGGTCACCATAATGCTCGAGGAGCTTCTCGCCCTCGGCGCGGATGCCGAGTATGACGCGCATCTTATTCAGATAGGTGAGGGCGAGCAGTTCTCCAGCGGCTTCGTGGCGGTCAACCCCAACTCTAAGATCCCCGCCTTGCTGGATAAGACGGGTGACACTGAGGTTAACGTGTTTGAGTCGGGTGCAATCTTGTTCCACCTAGCTGAGAAGTATGGCCATTTCCTGCCAGCGACTGGTCCTGAGCGCACTCAGGTGCTCAACTGGCTCTTCTGGCTGCAAGGTGCGGCGCCCTACCTCGGCGGCGGCTTCGGCCACTTCTACGCCTATGCGCCGGAAAAGTTTGAGTATCCTATCAATCGTTTCTCCATGGAGGTAAAGCGCCAGCTGGATCTGCTGGACAAGCAATTGGCCGAGCACACTTATATCGCCGGGGACAATTACTCCATCGCCGATATGGCGATCTGGCCCTGGTATGGCAATCTGGTGCTGGGTCATGCCTATGACGCGGCTGAGTTCCTCGACGTCGACAGCTATGTGCATCTCAAGCGCTGGGCCGAGCAGATCGCCGCGCGGGATGCGGTGAAGCGCGGTCGTATCGTCAATCGCACCTGGGGCGAGCCCTGGGAGCAGCTGGCCGAGCGTCACAGCGGCGCCGATATCGACGCCGTGCTGGCGTTGACGCCGGAAAAATAGCTTAGGCATACAAGCTTGGTAAACAGAGAAGGCCCACCCGTTAAGGTGGGTCTTTTTTATTTAGAAGAAACGCTGGCCAAGAGTTTATGGCAGGGCAGGTTTTGGCCTAATGCAATAACCATCGACTAGAAAGCCTAGGCTGGCGCATTGCCTAATGGGGTGACATTTCTTACTATAGCCAGCAGAGCTTCTCTTCCTATCCTCCTCATTTTTAAACGAGAAAAGATGAAATTTATCCATACCTCAGACTGGCATATCGGCCGTCAGCTGCACAATCAGAGCCTGCTGGACGATCAGCGTCATGTGCTCGATCAGATAGTCTCCCTGGCTAAGACCCATGAGGTCGATGCCCTGATTGTCGCCGGTGATATCTACGATCGCTCCGTGCCGCCGGCCAACGCTGTGGCCCTGCTCGATGAGGTGCTCAACGAATTTATTGCCCTTGGGATCGACGTCATCATGATCGCCGGAAACCATGACGGCCATGAAAGGCTGGGGTTTGCCGCACGCCAGATGCAGGCCAGCGGTTTGCATATCATTGGGCCATTGGCGCCCAAGGTCAGCCCCATAAGATTAAGCTCAGGCAGCGGTGATGCCATCTTTTATCCGCTGCCCTATGCCGAGCCTGCCACCGTCAGACAGCAATTGGAATGCGAGGCCAGCAGCCATGAGGAGGCAATGGTCGAGCTGCTCAAGCAGGTGCAGGACCATGACAGTCAGGGATTGCCTAAGGTGGTGATAGGCCACTGTTTCCTCGACGGCGGCAGCGAATCGGATTCGGAGCGACCACTGAGTATCGGTGGCGCAGACAAGATCTCGCCTAAGCATTTCGTGCCCTTCGACTATACGGCCCTGGGCCATCTCCATGGCCCGCAATACAAGGGGGCGGAGCAGGTGCGCTACTCTGGCTCCATCCTCAAATACTCCTTCAGCGAGCAGCATCAGAACAAGTCGGTTACCCTGGTGGAGCTCACGGCAGACAGCCAGGCTGTCATGACACTGCTGCCGCTCAGCCCACTTCGCGATGTGCGCATCATAGAGGGCGCCCTCGATGACTTGTTGCAGCAAGGGGTAAAAGATCCCGGCCGAGAGGATTATCTGATGGTGCGACTACTGGATAAACACGCCATCTTAGATGCTATGGGTAAGCTCAGAAGCGTCTATCCCAACGTGCTGCATCTGGAGCGCACCGGCCTGATGGCCAATAATCAGCAGCTGGCTATCGCCTCGGATCACATCAAGAAAGGTGAGCTCGAGATGTTTAAAGATTTCTTCAATCAGGTCTCCGGCGATCCACTTAACGAGGCGCAGCTTGAGCTGATCACTCAGACCCTGGATGAGCTGCACAAAGGGGAGGCGGCGCAATGAGACCACTGCGACTGACCATGACCGCCTTCGGCCCCTTCGCCGACGAGCAGACCATAGACTTTTCCGCCCTGGGCAGTAACCCGCTGTTTCTGATCAACGGCCCCACGGGGGCGGGTAAGACGACGATTCTCGATGCCATCTGTTTCGCCCTCTATGGCAAGACCACGGGGGATGAGCGCGAAGGCACCCAGATGCGCTGCGACATGGCCGATGAGCAGAAGCTGACTCAGGTCAGCTTCGAGTTTGAGCTGGGCAGCACGCGTTATCTCATTCGCCGCGTCCCCGAGCAGCCAAGGGCCAAGAAGAGTGGTGATGGCGTGACGCTGCAAAAGAGCGAGGCCCAGCTGTCTCGCTTCGAACAAGATGGCAGCGAGACCCTGCTGGTGGCGGCCAAGGTGTCTGATGCTACCGCGCAGATAGAGCAGTTAACCGGCCTGGATGTGGATCAGTTCCGTCAGGTGATGGTGCTGCCCCAGGGCAAATTTCGCGAGCTCTTGATGGCCGACTCTAAGGCTAGGGAGAAGATCTTCAGCCAGCTGTTTCAGACCCACATCTATCGCCGCATCGAGGAGCGCCTCAAGCAGCAGGCTGCCGGAATTCGCCGCGACGTCGAGGCGATGCGTAATCGCCGTGGTGGCATTCTGGAGGGCGCTTCGCTTGAGAGCGATCAGGCGCTTATGGAGGAGCAGGCGCTCATCGCGCCCGAGCTGGAACTCGCCCAAGCGCAAAAGCAGCAAGCCGAGCAGGCACTGCTGACGGCCAACCAGAATCTGGACAAGGGCCTCAAGCTGCAGAGTGATTTCAATCGCCTGCAGGCGCTGCAAAGCGAGGGCGAGGGGCTCAAGGCCCGCCAGCTTGAGGCGACTTTGTGGCAACAGAGGCTGCAGGCGGCCGGTCGAGCCAATAGCCTGAGCCCCCTTTACCGGGCGATGCAGTCCCGCCTCGGCGAGCAGCGCTCGGCAAGCCAGCACTTAGGTGAGTGTCAGCAGATTCAAGCAAGCGCCGAGCAGGCATTGAATCAGAGCCAGCAAGCATTCGAGCAGCTGGGCGCGCTCGAGCAAGAGCAATTGAGCCAGCAGCAGCGCTTGACCCAGCTCGAGGCACTAGCGCCTCAGCTTGAACAGCTCAATCAACTGAACCAGCGACTCGCCGATGGCCAGGCTAAGATGCAGGCGGCCGAGGCGAGTGGTAAGCAGAGCGCCAAGCAGCTAGACGAGCTTAATCAGGCCCGTCAGGAGATGGTGAGTCGCCGCGAGACCCTAAAACGTGACGCCGAGCCCCAGCTCGCGTTGCAACAATTTCTAAGCGACGGCCGTGCCCAGCTCAAGGTGTTTGAGCGCTGGCAGCAGCAGGGGCAGGAAATAGCGGCGCTCGAGCAGAAGTTATTGGCGGCTAAGACAGCAGGCAGTGAGCTTGCCGAAAAGCACCAGCAGGCGATCGATGCCCATAAGCGTCTGGAGCTTAGTTGGCATCGCGGTCAGGCGGCGCGCCTGGCGGCAGAGTTATCGCCAGGCGAGCCTTGCCCCGTCTGTGGCAGCCTGGAACACCCAGAGCCTGCCATGGGCGAATTTGACCTGCCGAGCGACGAGGCGCTGGCGAGCGCCAAGCAGCGAGAGAGCGACGCGCTCAATCTGCTGCATCAGGCCAGAAGCGAGTATAAGCTGCTCCAGCAATCCCTTTCGAGCCTGCAGCTAAGTGCATCTCAGCTACAAGAGGAGCTTGGCGAGGCGGCAGACTTGTCGTTTGATGAGCATCAGGCGCGACTTGTAGATCTAAGCGACGGGTTCGAGCGGGCCAAGGCGGCGCAGCAATCACTTGCCCAGCTAGAGACTCAGCTTGAGCGCAGCGAGCACCAGGGACGAGAGCTACAAACCGCGCTGGATGAGGCGCGTGCCCACTACGGCAAACTGGCTGAGCAGCTGGCCAGCGACAAGGGGCAGTATCAGCAGATAAGCGCGGCCATTCCACAGGGCTTTAGCGACCTGGCGACGCTCAGCACGGCCATTGCTGAGCTTACCAAGTCCATCGCAGAGCTTAAGGCGCGCCAGCAATCGGTGAGGGCGGCCCATGCCAAGGCGGAGCAGGACAACGCGGCGGCCAAAGCTTCGATGGAGGCGGCCAGCCGTCGTCTTGGTGAGGTGAATGCCCTAGCCGAGCAGGAGACCCTGAGTTTCCAACAGGCGCTAGCGGCTTCGGAATTTGAAAGCGTTGCCGCCTTCGAGCAGGCCTGCCTGACCGAGGCCGAGCAGGCCGAGCTGTCCAATCAGATTAAGGCGTTCGAGCAGGCGCTTATCACTCATCAGGCCAACCTGTCTCAGCTCCAAGAGGCCTTAGCCGGTTGTGAGGCGCCGGATAATAGCGCGCTCGAGCAGCAAAAAATGGACGCCGAGCAGGTGATGCAGCAGGCCTTGGCTCAGTGGCAGAAACTGAGCGCCAGGGCGGCGCAGCTCCACCAGACCCAGGAGCAGCTTAAGGCGCTGGATCTTAAGGCTGGCGCTCTCGAGCAGCAATACAGCGTGGTCGGCACCCTAGCCGATGTGGCCAATGGCAACACGGGTAATAAGATAAGCCTGCAACGCTTCGTGCTGAGCGTATTGCTCGACGATGTCTTGCTGGAAGCCAGCCACAGGCTACAGCTGATGAGTAAGGGGCGCTATCGTCTACTTCGTAAGGAGGAGCGGGCCAAGGGCAACAAGGCCTCTGGTTTGGAGCTGGAGGTGGAAGATGCCTACACCGCCAAGGTGCGCTCAGTGGCGACCCTGAGCGGCGGCGAGAGCTTTATGGCGGCTCTGTCCATGGCCCTTGGGTTGTCGGATGTGGTGCAGGCCTATGCCGGCGGCATTAAGCTCGATACCCTGTTTATCGACGAGGGCTTCGGTAGCCTGGATCAGGACTCTCTCGAGCTGGCCATCAGAACCTTGATGGATCTGCAATCGGCCGGTCGCATGGTGGGGGTGATCTCCCACGTGACCGAGATGAAGGAGCAGATCGCTAGCCGCATCGATATCCTTAAGAGTGCCGAGGGTAGCGAGATTAAATTAGTTTTACCTTAAGCTAGATTGAAAGGGTGCTGATATCAGTGGGATTTTCAGCACTTTTTTAGTTTTTTTGTCTGTTTGGTCGCCAAAAACCTCTGTTTATTCCATTAAATTGTGTTGTCGATCGGTTTGTAAATGCCGTTATTTTTGATATAACTTGGCATCGACCCCATGTTTTATGGGGTTTTGGGGTCTAATGATAAGCATAATAATGAAAAATGAGGCACAGGTTGCGCGCAGGTAAAATTTCTTTTTTGAGCATGTCTCAATCCCGTATCATGGCGTTACCCTCGCCCCACAAGAAGATCTTATTGGCGGCTGGGCTGGTCGTGGGCGCGGCGCTGCTCTGGCCAAGCCAGAAACAGGCCCTGCCACAACGCATTCCGGTGGCGCTGGATATTGAGTCTCTGGTGACTAACCTGCACCTGGGCGACGAAGCGGTCGAAACCGTGTCTCATGCCGATTTTGTTAAGACTATAGTGTCTGGCGATACCCTCAGTGGCTTGTTTGTCGAGGCTAATGTGGATCAGCAGACCATGTACAAGGTATTGGAGGCGGATCTGAACATCCTGGCCCTAGATACCCTCAAACCCGGCAACATCATACGTTTTTGGCTCGATGACTCGGGCCAGCTCGAGAAACTCGAACTCTACTTCAATGCGGCGCGTCAGGTGGTGTTTAGCCGTTACGAGGAGGGAGGATTCAGCGTCGATGAGATCAATATCGAGGGGATCTGGCAGGACAGGGCTTTAAGCGGTGAGATCCAGGGCTCTTTCTATCTGTCGGCTCAGCGTATCGGCCTGAATGCCGGCGAGATCCAGCGTATCGAGACGCTGCTGAAAGAGAAGCTGAATTTTGCCCGGGATCTGCGCGCGGGCGATCGATTCTCTGTACTTAAGAGCGATCAATATATCGATGGTGAGGTGACGGGTAACAGCGACATTCTCGCCATCACCATAGAACGTGGCCGCAGCACGATCAACGCCTACCAGAATAGCGACGGCAACTTCTATGACGATCAGGGCCGCAGCCTGGCAAGGGCCTTCCAGCGTGTGCCGCTACAGAAGAACTACCGTGTCAGCTCGCGCTTTAATCGCCATCGTCACCATCCGGTTACGGGTCGCACCGCGCCCCATAACGGCACAGATTTCGCCACGCCGATTGGCACTAAGGTGGTAGCCCCTGGCGATGGTATCGTCTCTTTGGTGACCGACCATAGATATGCAGGTAAATATGTGGTGATCGACCACGGCAACAAGTACCGTACCCGTTATCTGCATCTCTCGAAGGCCTTGGTGCACAAGGGCCAGCGAGTGTCTCGAGGCCAGGTGATCGCCCTGTCGGGAAAGACGGGCCGCATCACAGGACCACATCTGCACTATGAGTTTCATATCAATGGCCGCCCCGTGGATCCTATGAAGGCGGATATCCCTATGGCGAGTAAGCTATCGAAGAAGCAGATGGGCGAGTTTGCTCAGCTGGTAAAGGTGCGTCAGATGATGATGGGCCAAAGCTAAAACGCTAATTAATACCGATTGATTTAACGGCTTATCGAAGAGAAAAAACGCCACATGATGTGGCGTTTTTTATGGTTAGGCTTTCTCTTGGGCCTCGAGATCTAGCATGGTGAGCCATAGCCGCAGGTCAAATTCCAGCTGATGATAGTCGCCCAGCATATGACAGCAGAGCTGATAGAAGGCCTTGTTGTGATCCTTCTCTTTAAGATGTGCCAGCTCATGTACCACTACCATGCGCAGCAAGGGCTCGGGCACCTCCTTGAGGCGGGCGGCGATGCGGATCTCATTCTTAGACTTGGTCTTGCCGCCGTGATTCTTGGCGACATAGCTGTGCAGGCCGAGAGCCTGCTTCTTGAGGGTGATCTTATCGTCAAAGATCACCTTACTCAGGGGCGAAGACTTCTTAAGATAGCGGTTCTTTAGCGCCATGGTGTAGTCATACAGGGCCTTGTCGCTGCGGATCGTGTGACCATCGGGGTAGCGGCGTTCGAGGACGCTCCTCAGTCTATTGGTCTCGACCAATTCGTTGACCTGGCTGATAAGCTCGGGCCGATAGCCTTGCAGATAGGGCAGTGATGACATAAGCGAAAGCCTAGTGGATGACGGCTAAGGTGAAGCGATTAGAAAACGCCGGGCGCGATGCGCCCGGCAAAAGGCTTAATCTTTCTTGGTGAAGATGCACTTGTTTTGATAGCAGTAGGCGACCTCGAAGGCGCTCTTTTGGAAACGCTTGAGATCCAGTCCTTCGAAATCCACCATAGGTGGATTGCGCTTGAGCTGCTCCTTGATGTTGACCGGTGAGATCAGCTGCACCGGCAGGCCGCAAAGCTGAATCGCCGCTTCCATCTTGAAGCTGGTGGCGCTGCCCGCCAGTTTGCCTTTCTGCTCGCGCTCTATGATGGCGACCTGATCGACCTTGTAGTCTTGCATCAGCTTGCTGAAGGCGAAGTGGAACTCTTTGATCGACTCAGTGCTGGCCGAATTAGAGATGGTCAGTGAGCGAGAACGGCAATCAGGGATGTTAAAGGTCTCACCCTCATAGCTCAACAAACAGATGATGGCTTCGCCACCTTTTAACTCAACGCCACAAACTCTCATGATAACCCTAATATAAAAAAATCAATGGCGGCTATTGTAACCTTAATTGGCCCGATTGAGCACTAGTTGATAGGTGAAAATCGCCGCTATCGTCTGCCGCTCGATTTAAATAGGGTGGTATGTGCCATAGATAACCGCCCGACACGATTAGCGTCGGGAGATGTAGCACAAATACAGAATAGATGCAGAAAGGGTACAGAACAGATAGAGAGCAGATAGACGATAGATAAAACGGGCAATAAAATGCGGCCCTCAGTGAATACTCAGTGACCGCTAAGTGACCGCAAATCATAGGTTTTTGGCTCGGGGCCAGGCGTTAATCTTCAGGGGTATCCTGCAGTTTCGCCTTGGGCTTTCGCAGCATAGGCGCATCGCCTACATCGACGCCTGTGATGAAGCGCTTATCCCGCGGCTTCGGCGGCTTGGCGCTGCTGGCGGCTTTAGCCTTCTTGGCCTTAGGTTTCGCCTGTTGCTTACCCAGGCGCTTCTCTTGGCTCGGCTTGTCTTTTAACCCCTTAAACTTAGGCGCCAACTCCTCCAGCTCGCTGAACTCGAAGCTTTTACGCAGGAAGTTTTGTACCTGCTTGAAGTTGACCCAGTCTTTCGGACCTACCAGGGAGATGGCATCGCCCTTGGCGCCGGCGCGGCCGGTACGACCGATACGGTGAATATACTCTTCGGCAAACTTTGGCATGTCGAAGTTGATCACCAAGGATACGTTAAGCAGATCCAAGCCGCGGGAGGCCACGTCTGTGGTGACCAATATCTGCTGCTGACCGCGGCTGAACTGGTCCATAATCTGGTTGCGCGCCGCCTGTTTCAGCTCGCCGCTGAGGGAGCTGGTGCTAAAGCCCTGTTCGGCCAGCACGCCGGCCAGGCGGTCGGTATCGCCACGGGTCGCGGTGAAGATGATCACCTGCTTGTGGGGCTCAAGCTGTAGCAGACGGGTGAGCAGCTGCTCCTTGTGGCTCAGGTTGTCGCACAGGTAGATCTTCTGGGCGATATCCTGGTTCTCCACATGGGAGGCGCCTATAGCCACATGCTCCGGCTCCTTGAGCAGCTCGGCGGCAATCTCGTTGATCTGACCGTGATCTAAGGTTGCCGAGAACATCAGGGTCTGGCGACGCTTGTGATCGGCGGCCTGGTTGATGGCTCTAAGCTGCTCGGCGAAGCCCAGGTCCAGCATGCGGTCGGCCTCATCCAGGATAAGCAGCTCGAGTCCGTTGAGGTACAGGTGACGCTGAGCTAAGTGATCCGCCAGACGGCCCGGTGTCGCCACCACGAAGTGGGGGTCTCTGGCCAGGGCCTTGGCCTGATCGTTAAAGTTTTCACCGCCGAGGATCTTGATCGCCTTGTATTGGGTGTTGGCGACCAGTAGGCGCAGTTGACTGTAGACCTGGGTGGCCAGCTCTCGGGTCGGTAGCAGGATCAACACCCTGGGATCGCGCTTGCTTAGCGCCTTGGTGGCGATGACACGCTGCATTGCTGGCAACAGGAAGGCCAGGGTCTTGCCCGAGCCCGTCTTAGACGATGCCATAAGATCTCTTCCCGATAAGCCTACGGGTATCGATTGCGTTTGGATCTCGGTCGGCGTGTCGATGCCCATGTGTTCAAGGCTGGTCAGTAGACGTTTATCGAGTGAAAAATCTGAAAATTGCAATGCTGTGCTCCGAAATATAGATAGGGGCGCATTATACATCGCCGTGAGCGATTCAGCCATGACTTGCGCGCTGGCTCGTCGCCAGTCAATGCTAAGGCGCAGCGCTTAGATTAATTTTTACCGCTATGGGCTGTGCCAGTGCCTAGATTGGCTTATGATGAAAACTAAAGACAATAAGACGCGACTTTCTCAAGCTATTTATTTAAGTGACTAGCTCAAGTGGCTCGCGTCCTCGGGAGAGAAACAAAGAAGATGGCGAATATCGGCATTGCACTGGGCAGTGGTGCGGCGAAAGGATGGGCCCACATAGGGGTGCTAAACGAGCTGGCGAACATGGGAGTCTTCCCTAACAAGGTGGCCGGCTGCTCTATCGGCGCCGTGGTGGGCGCCGCCTATGCGCAAGATAACCTTAACGATCTGCAGGCCTGGGTGACCAGCTTTTCCAGCTGGGATGTGTTGGGGCTGATGGATCTGAGCTGGCGCAAGGGGGGACTGATTGGCGGCGAGAAGGTGTTTGACGTTATGCAGCAGCATATCGGCAACCTGGATATCGAGCAGATGCAGATGCCCTTTGCGGCGGTGGCGACCGATCTCTATACCGGCCAGGAGATCTGGTTCAAGCAGGGTAGCCTGCGTCATGCGGTGCGTGCCTCCTGCTCTATGCCGGGGATCTTGCCGCCGGCACGCATTGGCGAGCGCTGGCTGGTGGATGGCGCCGTGGTTAACCCTGTGCCCGTGTCGGTGAGCCGGGCAATGGGCGTCGACCTAGTGATTGCCGTGGATCTTAACGCCCACAGGAAGACCCGCCAACAGCAGCTGCCAGTGGCTATCTCTTCCGATGTGAAGGCCAGTCAGGCTGAGCAGGTGAAAGCCGAGAAGGAGCTAGAGAGCGGCTTCATGGATCTCCTGGCCCGGGGACGGGATTATGTCAGCGGCTTGACCGACAAGTTTTCCCTCGGTAATCGCAGTGAGCCAGGCATGTTGGCTGTGATGTCCCAGTCGATGGATATCCTGGAGCAGCGCCATAAGCGGGTGCGCCTGATGGGAGATCCGCCGGATATCCTGATCACCCCTAATGTGATGGAGATTGGTACCATGGAGTTCCACCGCGCGGGCGAGGCGATCGAGGCGGGGCAAGAGGCGGTCAAGCAGGTGGCTCATATCATCCGCGCCCGTATCGATGAGCTGGAGCGTCATTAATAGCCTAAGTATTAGTTTAAGTAATAGCTCTTAGGCGTCAGTCCTTATAAACAGGAGTTGTTTAAATAAGCAGCTAACATTCCCTAAGGCTTGTCTCTTTAGGAGCTCTGGCTAGGTCTTTGGCCTGGTTTTTGCTGCTTGCAGGGATATTTCTCTGCAGTAGTCGGAAAATTGACAATGAATTCAATTAGCCAGGCCATTAATGGTTCACAAGCCAATCTGATCGCCAACAGCTATGGCCTAGAAACACACGGCCAAGAAGCACATGCCCCTGATACACAGGGTCAGGACACACGTGATGTCGACGGCTCATCGGCCAGCGACAAGGTGACCCTGTCAAATCAAGCCTCCAAGACGAAAACGACAGGCCCAGATATCCCCCAGGAGGCGGTATTTCTCTCGCCAAGGGCGGAGCGGGCGCAGAAGATAGAGGCGATGGCCAAAGACTTCTTTTCCAAGGGGCAATTTGGCATAGGCGATATTCCCAAGTTAATTCAGCGTCTGCATCAGGACGGCATCTTGTCGGAAAATCAGCTTAATCGCCTGAGCCAGGCGGGCTTTGAGATCCCAAGGAGCGAAGGCTCGCAGCCGTCGCTGCTCGACTTTATCGCCAGCCAGCGCGAGCAGCTCAAGGAGAGTAAGCCCGATAGCGTGATGATCGCCATGCTCGATGACGCCGAATCTGTGCTCAAGCAGATGGACAGCCTCGACACTCAGGGACTGAACCAGAAGGCGGCGCGGGTATCGGCACAGTTGTCTGTGTTCGTACAGGGCGATCAGGGGCTGACGCCAAGTGATAAGTCTATGTGGCAGGGGCTTAAATCTACCATGCAATTGGCGGCCGCGTCGGGAAGTTCGCAACAGGCTTCCGGGCAATTACAGCGTTATCTGGCACTATCTAAACGAATTACGTAATTTATTCACAGTTTGTCCCATTTTTATCCCGCATCTAGCTCCCTTTGCCGACTGGGTCAAGGCAAGTTTTAACGATAAGTGGCCCAGTTGGCAGTAATCTTGTGTCACAAAATTCCATCCGCAAATTAATGATCTGGATCAAGGTACTTGAGCCTAACTTGTAGCTTAATGCGCTACATATTGTGTTCATCGTCTATATTAACACTATATATGGTGTTAATTTGGCCGTTACTTGAGGAGATATTGAACAATGCCAGTGGTTATTAAGCGGGATGGTTACCGCACGCCTTTTGACGAAACAAGGATTCGAGATGCAGTGGTTGCTGCAGCAAGTTCGGCAGGTATTGATGATGTTGCCTATGCCACCGAGGTGGCCTTACAAGTACGCCAGTCGGTGGCCGAGCTCGAGCAGGTGGATATTCACGACCTGCAAGATGCGGTAGAAAATCAGTTGATGGAAGGCCCCTATAAGCAACTCGCCAGGGTCTATATCGAGTATCGCCATGACAGGGATATCCATCGTGAGTTGAGCAGCCGTCTCAACCGCGAGATCCGTGGCTTGGTCGAGCAGAGCAATGCGGCGCTGCTGAATGAGAACGCCAACAAAGATTCCAAGGTGATCCCCACCCAGCGTGATCTACTGGCGGGCATTGTGGCCAAACACTATGCCACACGCCATATTCTGCCTAAGGATGTGGTGGCGGCCCATGAGTCGGGTGAGATCCATTATCACGATCTCGACTATGCGCCTTTCTTCCCCATGTTTAACTGTATGCTGATCGATCTGGCCGGCATGTTGACCCATGGTTTCAAGATGGGTAACGCCGAGATCGAGACTCCTAAGTCAATCTCGACTGCGACTGCGGTAACTGCGCAGATCATCGCTCAGGTGGCCAGCCATATCTATGGCGGTACCACCATCAACCGTATCGACGAGGTGCTCGCGCCTTTCGTCGCCAAGAGCTATGACAAGCACTATCAGGTCGCGCTGACCTGGGGGATCACAGATGCCAAGGCTTTTGCCACGGCGCAGACGGAGAAAGAGTGCCACGACGCCTTCCAGTCGCTGGAGTATGAGGTCAACACCCTGCACACGGCCAACGGCCAGACACCTTTTGTCACCTTCGGCTTCGGCCTGGGCACCTCCTGGGAGTCGCGCCTCATCCAGTCTTCCATGATGAAGGTGCGCATGACGGGCCTGGGTAAGAACCGTAAGACGGCGGTCTTCCCTAAGCTGGTCTTCGCCATTCGCGACGGCATCAACCACAAGGCGGGCGACTGCAACTATGATATCAAGCAGATGGCGCTCAAGTGTGCGTCGATGCGCATGTACCCGGATATCCTCAACTATGAACAGGTCGAAAAGGTCACCGGCTCCTTTAAGACGCCTATGGGGTGTCGCAGCTTCCTAGGTACCTACGAGGAGGAGGGCGAGCTGGTGCACGAAGGGCGTAACAACCTTGGCGTGGTCAGCCTGAACCTGCCGCGAATCGCCATCGAGGCTAAGGGCGACGAGACGCGGTTCTATCAGCTGCTGGATGAGCGTCTGGCGGTGGCCCGCCGCGCCCTGGACACTCGCATCGAGCGTCTACACGGCGTGAAGGCGAGGGTAGCGCCAATTCTTTATATGGAAGGCGCCTGTGGCGTGCGTCTGCGTGCGGATGATGAGATCAGCGGCATCTTTAAGAATGGCCGCGCTTCTATCTCCTTGGGTTACATCGGCCTGCATGAGACCATCAATGCCCTCTATGGCAGCGAGACCCATGTGTATGACAGCGAGGCTCTACGCGGCAAGGCGCTTGCCATTATCGAACACCTCAAGGCGGCCACCGTGCGTTGGCGCGAGGAGTCGGGCTATGGCTTCAGCCTCTACAGCACGCCGAGCGAGAACCTGTGTAGCCGCTTCTGCAAGCTGGATACCGAGGCCTTTGGGGTGATCGACGGCGTAACGGATCGCGGCTACTACACCAACAGCTTCCACCTGGATGTGGAGAAGAAGGTGAATCCGTACGATAAGTTGGATTTCGAGCAGCCCTATCCGGCACTCACCAGTGGCGGCTTCATCTGCTACGGCGAATACCCTAACATGCAGCACAATATCGAGGCGCTGGAAGATGTGTGGGATTATAGTTACAGCCGGGTGCCTTACTATGGTACCAACACCCCGATTGATGAGTGCTACGACTGTGGCTTCACCGGCGAGTTTAGCTGTACCAGTAAGGGTTTTACCTGTCCTAAGTGTGGCAACCATGAGCCGAGCCGAGTGTCTGTAACCCGCAGGGTGTGTGGCTACCTGGGTAGCCCGGATGCCAGACCTTTCAACTATGGTAAGCAGGAAGAAGTTAAACGCCGGGTGAAGCATCTCTAATGAGATGAGGGTAGCAGCACCAAGGTTTTTGCTGCTGGCGTAAAGTGAATATTGAGAGTGAAAGAAAAGATGAAGATAGCAAGGCGCCCCGGGGCACTTGCTATCTTTGTATGAGGGGCACATGAACTATCATCAATATTTTCCCATCGACGTGGTCAATGGATCCGGCACCAGGGCGACCCTGTTTGTCTCGGGCTGCGAGCATCAGTGCCGGGGCTGCTACAACCAGTCGACCTGGAATCCTGACTCGGGCCATCTGTTCGACGAGGCTATGCTCGAGCAGGTGATTAAGGATCTCAATGATACCCGCATTGTACGCCGCGGCCTGTCGCTCTCTGGCGGCGACCCGCTGCATCCGGGCAATCTCGATGTCATTCTGACTCTGGTGAAACGAGTAAAGCAGGAGTGCCGGGGCAAGGATATCTGGCTGTGGACCGGCTATAGACTCGATGAACTCAGCCCGGCCCAACAAGCGGTTATCGCCCATGTGGACGTGCTGGTGGATGGCAAGTTTGAGCTGTCGCTCGCCGATCCCAGTCTGGTGTTTCGCGGCAGCAGTAATCAGGTTATTCACTATCTCACCGAAAAACGCTGAATTTAGCAGCAGATACTGCTGTGGCTAGGATGCTGCCGATGCCGGATGACTTGTTCGTACCTTCCTCATTAGTGGTATAATGTTCGCCAAACTGGCAAATGCTGCCTATTTTTATCTGAGTGGCATTTGTATATTCGCGAGATTTTTAAGGCAAGTTAATGAATTTAAAGCAAGAGTTACAGCAGTTAAACGATCGTCTCGACAAGTATCGTCGTAAATTAGATGCGGCGGAGAAGCGTGGCGATCAGGCGGTGATTTTGCAATTTAAGCAAGAGATCAATGCGGTAACTAAGCAAATTACCCATGTTAAACAGCAGCAGAGCCGTCAGTTGAACAAGCGCGGCACAGAGGTGAGCGAACTTGCCTTTAGCCGTGCGCTGACCAAGGCCGAGCAGGCCGATATGGGTAAGCTCAAGCGTTCGGTGAAGGGCTTGATCGTTGTGCATCCCATGACGGCCCTTGGACGTCAGATGGGACTGACTCAGGTGACTGGATACGCGCCTAAGGCTTTCTAGGCCATAGAGGATTTTGATGGCGGCGTGAGCGACTTCATAGCCTTGCCGCCACTTAGGGCGTATCCTTATAAGCCAAAGCGGTTGCGGTGAAGCAATAACCGATTTCATCACTCGGGTATTTCACTGTTAGGCAAAAACACATAGAATGCTCGGTCTGAGAAAGGGGAGAGTCTCTCCTTCTGGTTTTCATTTTTCGTTCGCATCTCAGACAGAGCGAGTTGTAAAGGTTATTTCATGTCGATTAAGTATGTCGCCACCTCAAAGCTTCCCACCCCTTGGGGAGTATTTGCCATGCATGGTTTCGAAGATACAGAGACGGGCAAAGAACATGTGGCGCTCACCTTTGGCGAGTTAGATGCGAGCCAGCCCATCCTGGGCAGAATTCACTCCGAGTGTCTGACCGGCGATGCCCTGTTCAGTCTGCGCTGCGATTGTGGTTTTCAGCTACAAACCGCGATGCAAAATATCGCCGAGGCGGGTCAGGGATTTATTCTCTATCTGCGTCAGGAAGGCCGTGGTATCGGTCTGCTCAATAAGATCCGTGCCTACGAGCTGCAGGATCAAGGCGCCAATACGGTGGAAGCTAACGAGCGTCTGGGCTTTGCCGCCGATATGCGCAAATATGACATGATCAAGCCCATGCTTGAGAAAATTGATGTGCAGCAGGTGAAGCTGATGACCAATAATCCCCGCAAGGTGAAGGCGATGAAGGAACTTGGCATCGCGGTGATCGAGCGTGTGCCACTGCAGGTAGGTAAGAATCGTTATAACGAGGCCTATCTTAAGACCAAGTCGACCGAGCTGGGTCACATGATGTCTGAATATCACTTCACCGAAGAGCATCAAGACTAATCCTGCCTGTGCCGACGGCGACCTTAGTGTGTCGCCGTCGGCAAATGTTTTGTTTTCTTATGCTCTAGTTTGAACCGGTTTTTCTTTGGCCTTAAGCAGAGTCATCAACTGAGTAGAAGTGATGGCTATCTGATCCTGCAACATTTTTCGTTTCAACTCGGCAGTTTCAGAATCGTCTCCCTGTAGGGCCTGAAGCTCTAGCTGTAACTCTTCGAGTTTCTGTTTCAATTCTTTGATCTTCTTGTCGATCTCTGACAGGTTTTCGTCCTCTTCTGCTTCCTTTGCCTTGCGCGTTTTGTCCGTCTTGGCTGCCCCGTTATCATGCAGCGCCTTACCAGTGGAATAGGCTAGGGCCTTCTTGCCGGCCTCAGACAGGCTGACTCTGTCACTGCTGGACTGAGTTTGTTCACTCTGGTTTCGGTTGCTTGGGTTTTGAGCCGCCTCGGGCGCATTGGGATCGCGCACCTCGACTGAACTTAGGCTCTGGGGGCCCAGACTTTGGGCGCCGAAGGAATTTATACCGTTCACATTCATCAGCTTAACCTTCCTTGTTACTTCATTAAATAGATGGAATTAAAAGTATGCCTGACGTTAGTATCGGCAGGCAGGGCAGAAGCTTAAGCGGATTTTGATGTGATTAATCTGATGAGGCTCGATTTTCTGGTGAAATCACCTGGTTTAGTCGTCAGATTTGCCCCAAATATGTTGGTTGACGCCGCTGCTGCCTGAGCTTTCCGCCTCATCGCCAGCAGTGGGTTTAGGCTTGGGGGCATCTATAGGACGACTGGGATCGCCGCGTAGGTGCGCCGGGATAGGCTCGCCAATCATCTTGAGGTAGAGGCGCTCCACCTTTTCCCTGGCCCACTGGGTCTTACGCAAGAACTTGAGGCTGGATTTGATGGATGGGTCGTGATTAAAGCAGCGTATGTCGATGCGTCTGCCAAGCTCTTCCCAGCCGTAGTGGTCGACAAGGTCTGTGAGTAGGGCTTCGAGTTTGATGCCGTGTAGTGGATTATTCGCCTGAGTCATGGTGATAGCTGAGTAAAAAATTTGACCCATTATATCAGCTTATCCAAGGCGTTTTCGATAAAAAAGGGGACCCTGAGGTCCCCTATCTTGATGATGCGATTATTGGAAGCTTAGCTGCCACGCATCGATAGTGCCTGTGTCGCGACGGGCGCTATCAACTGCCTTCAGTGTCCAGGTGCCGGCAGATTCAACGCCAGACATGTCGACTGTGTAGCTCTTGATGATGTTGTCGGCACTGCCGCCGCTGTTGTCATGTAGCACGGCTACCTGACCGCTTGGGCTGTGCAGTTCAACCTGTAGATCGCCGATGTAGGTGTGGGTAATGTTAACCGTTACCGTTACCGTGCCTGAGTCGCCGCTGCGAGCCACATCGATTGGGCTGCTGATACCCGCAGTGTTGTTATCAGGGATCGCATAGCTGGTGTTGTTGGTATAGGTGGCTGGGCCGCCTGTGTTACCGCCAGTGCTCTGCTCTGTGTAGCTGGCTGTCAGGCTAACACCGCTAAAGTCGCTATAACCTTGAACCATTACATAGTAGGTACCCGCCTGTGGCGTGCTCACTGGGCAAGACTCGCTGTTGCCGCCTTTCCATGGACGACAGTCGTAGCTGCTCAGAGTCGGCGCCGCGCCATACTGGACGTAAAGGTCGGCATCGCCGGTGCCACCGCTCATGGCGAAGTTCAGATCGCTGGCACCGGCTGGTACGTCGATAGAGAAGTGTAGCTCGTCGCCTTTCACGCCAGTCAGGTTGGTCTTAGCCACGCCATTTTCCAGCACGTTGCCACCGCTGCCTGTACCTGGATCGGTTGGGCCATTACAAGAGGCATCTAGGTACTCTTTGGCGGCAACCGCGTTAACCAGACCGTAACCAGTTTTGTCGTCGCGACCGGCAATATCGAGATCTTCAGCCGTTGCTGTTAGCGCAGCACGCACCTGAGCGGCGCTACACTCTGGGTGGTAGCTCCAAACCAGTGTTGCAACACCCGATACGTGTGGCGTCGCCATAGAGGTACCGTTGTAGTACTCGTAGTCTTCACCACTAGTGTTAGCTACTGTGACGTTAGTGCCTAGGTGAGCACGTAGTGCCTGACCCGTGGCGCGATCGACAGACACAGAAACCATTGGGGCTTCGTTGTTGGTGTCAACCAGGAAGGGGTTTTGCAGACCTGGCAGCGCGGTGTTACTGAACACGATAGCTGCTTGGGCGCCGGCGTTGTTACATGCCTTGACCGCGTCGAACTCTGGATAGCTTGCGCCTTGGTTGCCAACACGCTCAACCAGACAGACTTTGCCAGTCATGTCGCCACAGTTAAAGACACCGCCTGATACGCTACACTCGGCCAGTTCGGCAGTGACAGAACCTGTGATAGGGGTGCCAACATAGTTGCCGCTGCTGTCTTTCACATAGCGGTTATGGGGCACTACGCCATTGTCGAAGTATGACTGACCACCGGCTGTGATGTTAGCCAGACGACCTTCACCGCGTGTAACGGTTGATAGGATCGCTTCACCTGGACCTGAGATCTCCACCTGGTTGGTGTACTGAGAGAAGGCCGCGTGATCTTTGTTGTTATCTACTGCCGCTACAGACATAACCGCATCGTATGATGCTGGGTAGCTGTGGGTGTTGTTACCGTCGTTGCCGGCCGCTGCGATCAGCAGCACGCCGTTGTTGGCGTGAGCGGCTAGGGCGTTTTTCTCTGTGGTGGTTGACTGAGAGCCACCCAGAGACATGGTCACTACGTTCGCGCCGTTAGCCACACAGGTGTCAACCGCCGAAACCAATGATGAAGAGTAGCCCCAACCATCAGAGTTAAATACTTTCACCACGTGGATGTTGGCGTTCTGGTTTGGCATCACACCGACCACGCCGTCGTTGTTGGCGATTGCAGCTATGGTGCCCGCTACGTGAGTACCGTGAGCGTTATGAGCGCCTGGCTCATACCAGTTCCCCGTACCTGAGTTGTTGGTACCTGTGACATTGTTGCCGCTCAGCTCGCTGTGGCTACGGTCGTAACCCGAGTCGATGATACAGATGGTGCGGTTACCGGCCATGCTGTCGCTCAGGCTGGTGGCGCCCACAAAGGTTTGACCCCAAGGTGTGGTTTCGCTCAGCAGGTGGCGCGGCATATCTTCTTCGACATAATCAACGTCGGCGCGCAATTTCAGGGCCTTGACGCCATTGTTATCCAGCTGGGCCGAGTAAGCATTTGAGCGACCGATGCGCTTCATCTGCTTAGCCTTAACGCTGTTCAGTGCTCTGTGCTGAGAAAAGACTTCGTTGGCTCTTGGCTGATAGTCGTTCAGGCTGTTGGCATCGGCCTGTGCGGCGGCCTGGGCATTCTTAAACTTGACGATATAGCGCTTAGGCAGGGGAGATGCTTGATTGATACGAGCATTATCTGCCTGAAGGTGGAGTCCTTTCGTAGGCGCCGCATTGACGTTTGCTGCAATTGCCAGGGCAAGCGCAGACAAAGACATAGCGACCGCAGTTGTCTTTTTAACTGTCATATTGTCTTCCATTTTAAAAGTTAGAATTAATAATTATTATTGGAGTGCATAGCAGCATGACTGCCATCATATGCGTTACTCGACAGTGAATTTATCTGGTGGTGAAACATTTGTAAACAGGCTGTTAAGTTGGCGCTTGGGTAAAAGAAGCGATCTGGTTTGAGCATTTTTATGCAGAAAATATTCAGTGAATACGATTGTTTCGCCGATGGGATAGTGTGTTTTTGAGTATTTATTCGAATTTTAAGACTGTTTATTTGTCTGGATTGGTGCCTGATCGCCAGCGACGTAAAATTGACCTTAATTTATAACTTATTGTAATTATAGAATAATCGTTATTCCATAATTGTAATAACATATAGCGAATAGTTATATGTTGTTTCAATTGTTACAATTGGGCAGCGTCCTAATGTCGCGAAATCCTTAGCCTTCTATTGGGTGAGGCATGCATTATCTGTGAAAAGGCGCCTGTTTAAGAAGGTCGCTAACGGACCAGCTTGCTAATGAGCGAGGCTGCTAGTCAACAAGGCTATTAGTGAACAAGGCTATTAGTGAACACGGCTACTAGTAAATAATACTGGAAATAAAAAAGCAGCCAATGAAAAAGGCAGCTAATGAAAAAGGCACCCAGGGGTGCCTTAGTCGGTTTAGGGATGTCTGAGCGTTAAGCTCATCTTCTCCTAGTGCTTAGCCAGGCTCTGATAGCCGCCGCCATTATAGGTGTTGTCGTAGCCGAGTTTTACCAGACTCTCCTGAGCGATGCCGCTGCGACGGCCGCTGCGACAATAGAGCACCACAGACTGATCTTTGGCGATGCCGCGCTTGGTAAACTCTTCGGCAATGTTTTCAAAGGGAATATTAATCGCGTTCTCTAGATGTCCCTCGGCAAACTCCTCCGGGGTTCTGACATCAACGACCATGGCCCCTTGCTGTATATGCTCCCAGGCAACCTTAGGGTTTTTCTCTTCGCCATAGCTTGGCGCCGATACGCCCATGATGGCGACAAATAGCAGCGCCATCAGGCTGATGATTGATTTGGGTAGCATCTTATTGGCTTGTCTCACGTTGGCTCCTTGTGATCTGTGAGTTATTTCATGCGGGCCAATTCCGCTTCCGTCTTGATCCCCATCTTCTTCATTAACATGGCGGCCGGACAGAAGCCGGTAAAGGCGCTTTGAAATAGATTAGCGCCTACAAAAGCCGTTAGCCAGATAAAATTAGGGTGGACAAAGGTCGTGAGCAGTAAAGACAACATGACCATAAAGCCTGCAAAGGCGAAAATACTACGTTCAACAGACATACTGTATCTCCTTAAGATTGCGGATTAACCGCGGCAAAGTATTCGGGACGGTGACGCATCACGGCGTAATAGAGCACGGGGATCACCACCAGGGTTAACAGGGTTGAAACCAAGATGCCGAAGATCAGGCTGATGGCCAGGCCGTTGAAGATCGGATCATCTAAGATGAACAGGGCGCCTATCATGGCGGCCAGTCCCGTCAACATGATGGGCTTAGCCCTGACGGCGCCAGAATGGATCACCGCCTGCTCGAAGGGCACACCTGCGGCGGTTTCCTGATTAATAAAGTCCACCAAGAGGATGGAGTTACGCACGATAATGCCCGCCAGGGCGATCATGCCTATCATAGAGGTGGCGGTAAATTGAGCGCCAAGCAGAGCGTGACCCGGCATCACCCCAATGATGGTGAGCGGAATAGGCGCCATGATGATCAGCGGCACGCTGTAGGAGCGGAACTGACCCACCACCAGGAGGTAGATGGCGATCATGCCCACGCCATAGGCGATACCCATATCTCTGAAGGTCTCATAGGTGATCTTCCACTCGCCGTCCCAGAGCACGGCTATGCTGTCCAGCCCTGAGGGTTGGTTGACATAGTGTTGATCGAAGCCCAGACCACCCTCTTGATTGATGCTGCCGGCGATCTCAAACATGCCATAGAGAGGGCTGTCCAGTGGACCCGCCATGTCGGCGACCACCATGATCATAGGGATCATGTTCTTGCGTATGATAGGCGCGTCTATGGCCCGCTTGTGTATGGTGATCAGCTCAGAGACGGGCACAGAGTTACCCGAGGCGTTGGTTAGCCTGAGGTTGAGTACCTGCTCGAGATCTACCTTGGCGCCTTCCTCCAGCTGAAGCTTGATAGGCACAGGCGACTTCTGATTCGGCTTGTGCAGGTAGCTCACCGCCTTGCCGCCCACCGAAGTGGCCACCAGATCGACGATATTGCTGTAGGGCACGCCCATCAGGCTGGCCTTGGCGCGGTCGATATTGACCTGCCATTTCTGCTGCGCAGCCGGCAGGTAGATGTCGATATCCACCACATCCTGGGTATCGTGGAACAGCTGCTGCAGTGCATTGGCTGCGGTCTCACGCATCTCGGCGTTAGGGCCATAGACCTCGGCCAGGATCGGCGACCATACAGGTGGGCCAGGGGGCACTTCCACCACCTTGACGTTGGCATTGTATTGTTTGGCGGTGGCCTGCAGCGCGCGGCGCACCTCGGAAGCTATGCTGTGGCTGTCTCTGTCGCGATCGCCTTTATCGACCAGATTGACCTGAATGTCGCCCAGCTCCTGACTCTGTCTGAGGAAGTAGTGACGCACCAGGCCGTTAAAGTTCATCGGCGCGGCGGTGCCGGCGTAGAGCTGGTAATTGTCTACCTCTTCGACCTTATCCAGCTCCATGGCCAGGGCCTTGAGTACGCGCTGGGTCTGCTCGATCGGCGTGCCTTCTGGCATATCCAGCATCACCTGAAACTCCGACTTGTTATCGAAGGGCAGCATCTTGAGCACCACCAACTGACCCACAGGCAGGGAGACGGCGATCATGATCAGCAGGGCAATGGCGGCGCCCAAGCCAATCCTCGCCTTACCGGCCTGCTTGCCTCTGACGAAGGGGGAGATCAGCCTAGTAAACAGCCTCAGCATGCGATCGTCTACGTCATGCTCACCATCACCGCCTTGGTGTTGATGACCCTTGAGCAGCTTAGTGGCCAGCCAAGGGGTGACGATGAAGGCGATGGCCAGGGAGATCAGCATCCCCATGCTGGCATTGATGGGGATCGGGCTCATGTAGGGGCCCATGAGACCAGAGACGAAGGCCATGGGCATCAACGCGGCGATCACGGTAAAGGTTGCCAATATTGTCGGGCCGCCCACCTCATCGACGGCGACGGGGATCAACTCCACGAAGGAGCGTTTGCCCAGCGCCATATGTCTGTGGATGTTCTCCACCACCACAATGGCGTCATCTACGAGTATGCCGATAGAGAAGATCAAGGCGAACAATGAGATACGGTTAAGGGTAAAGCCCCAGGCCCAGGAGGCAAACAGGGTGATCGCCAGGGTGATGATGATGGCGATGCCCACCACCACAGATTCGCGTAGCCCCATGGTGAGGAAGACCAAGATCACCACGGCCGAGGTGGCAAACACTAGCTTTAGGATCAGGGTGTTGGCCTTGTCGCCCGCCGTCTTACCATAGTTGCGCGAGACTGTGATGTTGACATCGTCGGGTACCAGTATGTTGTCTATCTTGTCCAGACGCTCGAGGATCACATTGGCGATATCCACGGCGTTCTCACCCGGCTGCTTGCCGATGGCGATGGTGACCGCAGGATAGATGGCCGACTTATCGCCGTGCCAGGCGTGCTGGACCGGGATGTCGCTGTTGAGGCTTATCTTGGCGATATCGCCCAGATACACGGGGGCGCTCTGGCCCGACTCGTCCTGATACACGGCGACAACCAGCTGCTCAACCTCTTGTTTCGATTTTAAAAACTGCCCAGTCTGAACCTTGATCTCTTGATTATCCTGCACCAGAGATACCGGCATGGAGACATGGTTATTGCTCGACAGGCTACGGTTGATATCGTCGTAGGTGAGGCCATAGAAGCTCATCTTGGCGGGATCGATGCGCACGTTGAGGCTGATCTCATGGCTGCCGACGCTGTAGATCTCGCGGGTGCCCGGAATGCGTTTCAGCTCGCTCTCCAGCCCCTTGGCTATATGGGTCAGCTGCTCGGCAGATTGCGCCCTGTCTTTCGACCATAGGGTCAGGCTGACGATGGGCACATCGTCGATGCCGCGGGGCTTGATCTGTGGCTCGCCCACGCCTGCCTGGCTGGCAACCTTGTCCTTGTTGGAATAGACCTGATTGTAGAGCTTAACGATCGCCTCGTTGCGCGGGATCCCCACCTCGAAGATGGCGATGATCAGTGCGCCGTCTGGCTGTGAGAAGGAGTAGAGGGTGTCTATTCCCTTGATCTGCGAGATCACCTCCTCCATGGGCTGGGTCACCAGATGCTCGACCTCGCTCGGCGTGGCGCCGGGGAAGGGGATGTAGATGTCGGCAAAGGTGACATCTATCTGCGGCTCTTCCTCTTTTGGGGTCACCATGACGGCGAACAGACCCAGCAGCAGGCCAAGCAGGGCCAGCAAGGGGGTGATAGCGCTCAGCTGGAACATGGCCGCCAGGCGTCCGGAAAATCCCAGACGTTTTGGGCTGTGCTGATTATCTTGGTGTCGATCTTGCTGATTCATATCTATACGGCTCCTATTCGATCACCAGATCTATTGTTTCAGCTTCAGCAGTACTTGATAGGCGTCTACGGCGATGGTATCGCCATCACTCAGGCCCGACAGCACCTCGAAGCTATCGCCCTGCTTGTTGCCCAGGCGTACCTGATTGAGCATAAACTGATGGTTCTGCATCAGATAGACCGCGCTCAGTTCGTTGTTGTAGATCACCGCAGACTCAGGGATGGTCAGGGTATTGCGATCGCCGGCGTTGAAGCTGGCCTTGACCCACATGCCCGGCATCAGGTTGGGCTCCTGAGGCGGCAGGTTGATACGTGTCTTATAGCTGTGGCTCTTGGCATCGGCGAAAGAAAAGATCGTTAGAGCGTCCGATTCGAGCTCCTTGCCGTTGGTCAGCACTAGCTTCATCTTAGGATTGGCACGCAGCGCATCTATGTAACGCAGGGGTACATGGGTGACGGCGCGCATATGCTCGGTGGCAAAGCCGCTCAGCAGTGCCTGGCCGGGTGACACGGTTTCGCCCACTTCTACATGGCGCTTGGTGACCACGCCGGCAAAGGGGGCGCTGACAGTGGTGTACTGCAGAGACTCGTTGGCCTGGATGATACGGGCCCTGGCAGCGCTGACGGCCTGAGCCGAGGCGCGGGCGTTGGCGATGGCCTGATCCATATCACCTTGGGAGATGGCGCCTTGGGGGAACAGCTGCTCATAACGCTTACGCTGTTTCTGCGCCTCTTCGTTTTGGGCTTGGGCGCGGGCAAAGTCGGCCTCGGCGGCCGCTAGCTCGGCGCCCTGTGCCTTACTGGTGATCTCCAGCAAGGATGCGCCCTGGGGCACGATATCGTTGACGTCATAGTTGATCTTGATGATGCGGCCAGAGGTTTGAGCCGATACAGTCGCCGATTTTACCGCCTCAAGTTGTGCATCTAAGGTGATCCACTGGGGCTGAGAGTGTTTGGCTACCGTCATGGTGGGCAGTTCGCTGGCGCCAGATACCAGGCTGACGAGTGACAGCAAAATGCCGATGGAAAGTGTGTGTTGTACTTGCATGGAAGATCACCTCTTAAAACTTCATAAGAAAATTCTAATGGACTTTTTAAGCTTGTGCAATCTTTTATTAGAAAAATACGATTGAAGGGGTGAAAATCCTTTGCCCCTTTAAAACTAATCGTTTAAGTAATAGGTCAGGGTCGACACCACCCTGACTTTCTTGATGCTCGGGGTGTTGCTGTCACGGTTGCTGATGGTAAATTGCCCCTGAGATGCCTGCTTTATCTTGCCAAGCTGTGAGGCGGAGTCCTTGGCAAACTTCTCGGCGGTTTGGCGGGCATTTTCCGTGGCCGTCTGCACCATCTGCGGCTTGAGATCATTCAGGCCGGTAAAGAGAAACTCGGTGCGGCCGTTGTAATCCTGATTGGAGATGGCGATCCCTTCCTTGGTCAGCTCGATAAGGTTGCGTTGGGTGCCTAGCAGCAGGTCTACCCGCTTGGTATAGAGGGATACGGTGACCTGAGCCGCATAGCGATACTTGACGTTAGGATCCACATATCCTTGGGCCTGCCTGTCTTCGATAGAGGGGAGGGAGCTTGAGATCTCATCTTGCGTAAAGCCTTGTTTAATCAGGAAGGCGATCACCTTATCTGTCTTACTCTGCACCTCCTGATAGAGATTATTGAGATCATTGTCGACCTGGGTGAAGCGGATGGGCCAGATGGCGGTATCAGCCTTTACTTCGACTTCGGCGAGGCCCTTGACCGTGACGGTTCTTTCCATGGCGCGCATCTTGATGATGCTGTCGCCAAGGCTAGTGCCTAATAGATAGAGACCGGCGCAGATGAAGCCGCCTAAGAGAATACTTGCCAGTGATTTTTGCATGGATAAGCGTCCGATTTGCTATGGGGTAACGCCAGCATATGCTTGTTTCGTTTGGTTTTCCAGGGAAACAGCGCTCAGGTTTGGGTGCTGGGTTGCCAGAGCTCGACCTTGTTGCCGTCGGGGTCGATAAACCAGCCGAATCGGCCAAATTCTGAGTCCTCGGTCTCGGCCAGCAGCTCGGCGCCGCCTTCGGCCACCTGACATAGGGCCTCGTTGAGATCGTCAACGATCAGGTTAAACATAAACTCTTTGCTTGAGGGGTGAAGATAATCTGTGTCTCTCCCCATTGGGGTCCAGACGCTGTAGCCGGTGGCAGCCATAGGCATCAGATTGTTGAGGTAGAAGGCCGCGCCGCCCCAGTTTTCTACCGGCACCTGCAGGTAGGTTTTGTACCACTGTGCGAGCCGCTGGGGATCGTCACTCTTGAAAAATATGCCACCTAAACCAATTACTTTTGCCATTGTCCATCTGTCGTCACGGGAACTTTATATTAACTGTAGAAAAGTTTTCCGATAACTACAAAAAAGCCGCAGTAGGCTGCGGCTTTTTGGGGACACTGGTACAAGTTAGAACTTGTAGTTGTACTGCATTGAGTAGTAAGTGGCGTTCGAGCGTGTGGTCGCGTGAACCATGCCGGTATCAGGACCGATTGGCAGACCGCCTGTGATGGCGCTGTGCTCGATAAGATCTACATCTTCACCGCGGATGAAGGCGACACCGAAGTCCAGGCTCGCATGTTTGCCCAGGTTATAGGTGGCACCGGCGGTGAACCACTGGCGGTCAGAGTCAGGGATAGAGATAGAGCTGACTTCGCCAACGACGCCTTGGTCAAACATGTAACCGGCGCGCACTGTCCAGTCCTGATTGAGGGTGTAGGTGCCGCCGACGCTGAACAGCCAAGAGTCATCCCAGGCGTAGGTCTTGAGGCTAGCCTCAGGCGCCACAGGCACGCCGCCTATGGTACCGTCGGTCACAGTGATCTCTTTGAAATCGCCCCAAGTGGTCAGCTGCGCCGTGTAGTGCAGGGCAAACTTCTCGGTCAGCTGATGGAAACCCGCCACCTGGAAGATATCCGGCATAGGGATGTTGATCTCATCGAAGGCCACGTTGGCACCGGCAACTGGGTTATACATGTTGATGTCGCCCGTCGCCTTGAAATCTGGGCTGAAACGGTAGCTCATACCGAATCTGTGATCGGCATTGATCTCATACACAGCGCCTATGATGCCGCCAAATGCTACGCCGTCGGCGTCCACATCCACAAGGTCTTGCTGTACTGCACCGGCTTGAGTCGGTACCAGGCCGCCGCGGGTCAGGGTGCCTTGACCATAGATCACATCGACGCCGGCACCGACGCTGAAGTGGTCGTTAAAGCGGTAAGAGGCGCTCAGGTTGAAGTTGAGCGTGGTCACTTCTGTTTTACCCAAAAGATCCAGCGGCGCAGGCAGGCCGTTAACCAGCTGCTGTGACATAGGGGTAGTGTCTGTGCCTGTGCCGAAGTTGCTAAACATGGCAACACCGTAGGCAAATTTGTCGTTTACCGGGCTGACATAGTAGAAGTTAGGGATGATCTTGGCTTCTGCCGCATCCTCGACGTGACCATAGTGGATCTGTCCAAGAGCTGAATCTATATAGACATCTTTTACGCTGACTTCGACATCGGCGTAGGTCAGGCCCATAGAAAGTTGCTTCTCGTCAAACAGGGCCATGGCCGCTGGGTTGCGAGACAGCACTGAGGCGTTGTCAGCGATCACGGCATCACCGGCAAAAGCGCGGCCGACACCAGTGGCTGACTGGCTGTTGAGTTGGAAACCGGCGGCCATCGCCTGTGAGCTAGCGAGTGTGACGGCTACTGCGAGTATTGTCTTGTTGAAACGCTTCATAGTTTGTTCTCGTTATTGTCGGCCCGGCCGCCACGACTCATGCTTGTGCCTGAGTCGTGGCGGCCAGGTCCATTTTATAATTCCCGTGCATAGTAGGGATGAGGTGTTACCTCAACAACTCCGACCAGATGCAACTTTTTGTTGATTTTGTGTTAAATGGATGGCCAGTTTTATGCAGGAAAGTTAGCTGTTGTTTGAAGAGGTGCTTGATGGCGCTATGCCACGTAGATTCTGGGTTTGATTAAGGTTTTGCTAAAGGTTAACGGGTTGTGAAATGGCAAATTGTAAGTAAAATTTATGCGGTATAAAAAAAGCGTACACTTGTACGCTTTTTTGATCTTCCGCTCATTTTTACGTCAGCGAAGTGGGAGCCTTGCCTCAGAGTTTCTGGCTAAATTGCTCAAATTGTTCGCGGGTGCTGTCTGCTGGCGCCGAGACCAGGCTGACTAAGACACCGGCCAGGGTGGCGAAGAGGAAACCAGGTAGGATCTCATACAGGTCGAAGATACCGCCTGTGCTCTGTTTCCACAGCACCACTGTGATGGCGCCAACGACGATAGTGGCTACCGCGCCATTGCGGCTATAGCCACGCCAGAAGAGAGACAGGATCACCACAGGGCCAAACGCCGCGCCGAAACCTGCCCAGGCATAGCTCACCAGGCTCAGTACGCTGCTCTCAGGGTTCAGGGCGATGACGCCAGAGATGACGGCTATGGTCAGCACGCCGATACGGCCAATCATCATCAGCTCCTTGCTGCTGGCATCGGGTCTGAGCCACTTCTTGTAGAAGTCCTCGGTGATCACACTAGAGCAGACCAGCAGCTGTGAGTCGATGGTGCTCATGATGGCCGAGAGAATCGCCGCCACCAGTAGGCCGCCTATCCAAGGGTTAAAGGCGGCGTGAGCCAGGTGGATAAAGATGGTCTCAGGGTTATCGATAGGCTGATCGGCAAAGTAGAGGGTGCCGGCAAGACCGGTCGCCAGTGCGCCCATCAGCGCCACTATCATCCAGCTCATGGCGATACGGCGCGAGACCTTAAGGTCGTCGGCGCTGCCGATGGCCATGAAGCGCGACAGGATATGGGGCTGACCGAAATAACCAAGACCCCAGGCAAGCAGCGATGCCAGGCCTATCATAGTGGTGTTGTCGCTTAGCAGTGACAGCATGGCAGGATCCAGGCTATGGATGCCGTTCTGGGTCTCAGGCTGGCTGAAGATGGTAACCGGCACGATCAGCAGGGCGATCAACATCAGACAGCCCTGGAAGAAATCGGTCCAGCTCACGGCGAAGAAGCCACCGACGAAGGTGTAGGCCACTATGATGCCAGAGCCGATAAGCAGGGCCAGATTGTAGTCAAGGCCAAACACCTTCTCGAACAGTATGGCGCCGCCCACCATTCCTGATGAGGTGTAGAAGGTGAAGAAGACCAGGATGGTGACCGCCGAGACCAGCTTAAGCACAGACTGCTTGTCTTCGAAGCGTTTCTCGAAGAAGTCCGGCAGGGTGAGGGCATTGTCGGTAAATTGGGTGTAGATCCGCAGGCGTTTGGCCACGAATAGCCAGTTTAGCCAGGCGCCAAATACTAGGCCTATGCCGATCCAGGCTTCCCCCAGGCCGCCGAGATAGACGGCGCCGGGGAGCCCCAATAGCAGCCAGCCGGACATGTCCGAGGCACCCACGCTGAGTGCGGTGACGGCCGGTCCCATGGAGCGGCCACCCAAAATATAATCGTCGACAGAGTCGGTTGCTTTATATGCCCAAAGGCCAATGCCCATCATCAGGATGAGGTAGCCGAAAAAAGTAATTAATATCGGTAATTCAATATTCATGCTTTCGCCATATTGTTCTCATGCCAATGCCTTTGTTAGCCGGGATGTGAGCCCAGAGCCAAAGCGCGCTGACATGTCTGTTTTAAATGAGCCTGTATGCTAGCAGATGTTTGAGCGCTAGCCCAAATTTGCCGTGAAATGTGATCAAGATCTAGGCTTTGTCGGTCGATTAATTGCCAAGTTATGCGGAGATGTTGTGGCTTTGTTGGTCATATTGGCAGATTGCGGCTCGTATATGTTAGTGGCCGTGGGGTTAAAACAGAGTTTGCAAGTGCAAGTACAAGTGCAGGGGAGTCAACCTGAGGTCGACTCCCTGTATGTAGTATCCCAGATCACCGAGCGAACTAGAATTCGCTTTGGATGCTAGTCTAGTGATTGGTCTAGTCACTGGTCTAGTGGTAGCAGCCCTAGATGAAAGACTCTTTCACTTCGTCTCTGACAAAGTCCAGATCTGTGGCATGCTCGCCGACCAGCAGGACGTAGGCGTTGTCTGACTTGAAGCCCATCCCCTGATAGCGGTTGTCGGCAAAGGCCTCCTCGAGCACCATGCGATCCTCCAGCGGCACGATAAACAGGGTGACCTTGCCCTGCTTGCCCTGCATCACCAGATGGATACTTTTGACCCCTTGGAAGTCACAGTAGGTGCTGTAGAGCACGCGACCGGGCTGCTCGGTAAAGTGGGCATGCTTCAGGCTGGTCAGCGAGGCCAGCTGAGTATTGACCTCATCGACGCTGATGTTCTCTTCACTCTTCATCGCCATCTCTTCATGATAGACATGGGCCAGGGCGTGCTGTCCCAGATCCACCGGGGCAAGACGCAGCAGGGTGAAGCTGATGCCGGCGATGAAGGCGATAGAGGCCACCAGGGCCAGGGTAAAGCCTGTCTTGCGGCGATCCACCTGATGCTGATGCAGCTGTTGGTTGAGCAGCAGTTTAGCCTCGAGATCCTCTGGCACCTCTATTTTGAGGGCGGCCTCGAGTTTCTTGTCTAATAGCTTGAGATCGTTGACAAAGGCAGTGCGCTCACTCGACTCGTGCATCGACGCAAGAAACTCGTCGTCTTGACGGTTTGGATTTTCATAGGCCTCGCGGCGGAATTTGAGCTCATCCATTAGAGCGCCCCCTGGTTTGCGTGTCATCGAGTATCTCTTTTAGCTGATTTCTGGCGCGAAATAAGCGAGTCATTACGGTATTACGATTCAGATCTAAGATATCGGCGATCTCTTCGCCGCTGAAGCCGCCGATCACCTGCAGGATCAAGGGCTCGCGATATTCGGCCTCGAGCTTGGCTATCTGGCGCCTGAGCATATGCTGCTCCATGTTCTCTTCGCTGGAGGAAGAGATATGGTCGGCGATATCGGCCTGCTCCACATCCGAGTAGTCAAACTGCTTACGCTCGAAGCGGCGGGCATTTTCACGCCGCAATATGGTGATCAGCCAAGCCTTGGCGGCCTTGTCATCTTTGAGTGATTCCAAGGAGCGCCAGGCGCGTAAGAAGGTTTCTTGGGTGATATCTTCGGCGATATGTTTATCCCCGCACAGCCAGAAGGCGTAACGGAACAGGTCGCCATGAAGTGCCCTGACAAGGCTATCGTATCGTCGTTGTTTATTCAGCATGTCTCTATTGACCGACTTTTTCGGTTTTTTATTTCGTATCACGCTAAACATTTTTTACTCGCAGCATAGAAAGGAGGGGAGGCGCGTCAATTGTTTCGACTACGTTAACGCCATTGGCGCGCCTGAGGCAAGTTGTTATAGTGGATTTAAGGGCCTTAAAGCAGATGGTGTGCTGTGGGGCGCAGTTTTTGGGGCATTTTTCACCGCTGTGATCACTTTTTCAACCTCTAGCCCTTGGCCATCTGGGCTGTAACCCTGACGCTGAATGGCTTGAATCGCCTGGTCGAGATCGTAGCTTACGGCGGCGATATCGGTCAGGGTCATCGGCTTGCCCGCCTGCTGGCTCATGTGACGCTGCAGGGCGACCAGGGCATCACCCGTTTTGCCATTCCGGCAGGCGGTTTCAAATTGGCGTAATGCATCCGTGGCTTCGGGCGCGTGACTCGCAGTCCCTTCGTTTGCACCGCTTGGCGCAGCGCGATAACGATAAGCTTGGTAGTGACGGTACCAGAGCGAGATAGTCGCCAACCACAGCAGGGCAAACAGCGCGCTGATGGCAGGCCAGAGACCAGCAGAATCACCTTGCGGTGTTACCGTGGTGAGCTGCGGACTCTCCTGGCCGGCGCTTGCCGGCGCGACGCTGACGGTGCGCGCGGGCAGGGTGGCGAACTCCTGCTTCTGGGTACGGCTGTTCCACCAGGGAATACGGATCTCGGGCAGGGTATAGCTGCCGGGCTGTGTCGGGACTATGGCCGTGGTCTGGTTAAGCTGGGCGACCACCTGCTTATCGCGCACATAGGTCTTGCGTTGAGGCTTTTCCGGATAGACCTTAAAGGAATCAGGCAGGCTCAGGCTGATGCTGGGCAGGCTGGTGTCGTCGGCATTGGAGGCCAGCAGGCTGATGTTGCGGGTAATGGGCACGCCTACCTGATATTGGACATCTTTCTTCCAGTCCTCTTTTAAGACCACGAGATCGCTGACCAGCCAGTCGCCCTGATAGCCTGCGGGGATAGGTAACACCTCTATCTCACTCGGGGCGGCCTTGGCCTGCATGGGACGGCTCTCATTGAAGGAGAACATGCCGCCGCGACGGGAGGATTCCACTAAGACATCGCCCGAGAAGCTGGCGCCGGAGAGCGACAGCGTGCCGGGCTCGTCGGCGATCAGGCTAT
The DNA here is from genome assembly GCF_019457535.1 of Shewanella halotolerans. Lineage (NCBI taxonomy): Bacteria > Pseudomonadati > Pseudomonadota > Gammaproteobacteria > Alteromonadales > Shewanellaceae > Shewanella > Shewanella halotolerans. Next base: position 1,731,937 of record NZ_CP080417.1, read on the forward strand.
AGGTGCGCTCGATCACCCGGTAGCGGCGGCCGTCGATGATCTCTGTGCCATCGATATCGTCCCCCAATTGCTTAAGCTGCGCCCCTTCGACGTTGGGCGCGCTGAGCACGCCCCGTTGCAGCTCGACGCCCAGGTAGAGCTTGACCTTATAGGTGATCAGCTGACCCACATAGGCGGTCTCGGTCGAGACGCTGCTGCGGATAAACAGATTCTTCATCTGCTCGGGTTGGCTGCCGGGGGCGGCCACCTTGAGCTCTATGGGATCTGAGCTGATGTTGTCTATGGTCATGGCGGGGATGATCACAGTGCCGATCTTCTTGGGCGCCAGCAGGATCTGCCAGCGGGTCTCTTTGCTGGCGTCGAAGTTCATGATCTGGGTGCTACGACTGACACTGGTGCGACCGACGATAAAGTCCTTTAATAGGCCGCTGGTATCCAGGCTGGCGTTGTCCACATCGTCATCGGCCTTGATGCTGAGCACCAGATATTCCCCCTGGATGGCGGGATTTCTGTCTACCGATGTTTCTACCTTGGTTAAGGCATAGGCCGGCGCCGATAGGCAGAGCGCCAAACAGGCTAAGGTCAAAAAGCGTCGTATTACCACTGTTGATTGTCCTTTATGGTCGCCCCCTGACGGCGGCGTTTTTGATATTCCAGTTGCATCTTGTTGCGCAGCAAGACCTGAGGGTCGTCTATCACCCCGGTAAGGGCGCGTTGCATCTCAGGGGGCAGATCCTCCGGCGCAATAGCGTTGGTTGCGGCCGCGACCGGCTCACCTTGCTCATCGCCCTCGCCGGGTTTGCCCTGGGTCATACTCGCGGCTTGGGCTTGAGTGCTCTCTTGATCAGCTTGCGGCTGTTGGCCTTGTCCCATCTGCTGGCTTGCGTCGGATTGGCTCGCGTTGGCGTCCATTTGTTTTTTGGCGTCCTTGGCCGGATCGGCGCTCATCTGAGCGTCATTAGCGGCGCCTGCCTGCTGGTCTTGCGACTGACCATCCTGACTGGCATCCTGCTCGCCAGAGGCTTGTTGCTCGGGAGTTTCTTGCTCAGGACTTTCTTGGCTAGCGCCTTGCTGGTTTGAGTCTTGCCCATTCTCTCCCTGAGCATTCTCTCCCTGAGCATTCTGGCCCTGATCATTCTGGCCTTGAGACTGCTGGCCTCTCGATCCCTGGCCCGATTGCTGATCGCCTTGGCCTTGTTGTTGACCTTGATTTTGCCCGGTGCCCTCTTGTTGGGACTGCTCTTGCTTATTTGAGTCCTGATTCGACTGGTCTTTATCAGATTGGCCTTGATCTTGGCTAGTTTGCTGTTGCTGCTTTAGCTGCTCGGCCAACTCAAGATTTTGCTCGGCCTGAGTAAGCTGAGGGTCTTTCTTGAGCGCCTGCTGATAACGCTCGATGGCCTTATCGAGGTCATTGAGTTGCATCAGGCTGTTGCCCTGATTAAACAGGCCGCTCGCCGAATCATCCTGCTCGAAAAGCTCGAGCGCCTCTTGATAATCGCCATTCTTATATAGGGAGGCGGCCTTCCATTGGGGTGAGGTAAATTGCTCGGCCGCGCCTTGATAGTCTTGCGCCTGATAGGCCTGCATCGCTCTCTGATCGTCTGTGGAGAAGGGATGTTGCCAACTGGCGGCCTGGGCCTCTGGGCTTGGGGCGAGAATAGCCAGGCAGGCCAGTGCGGCGAAGGCGTGTCTGAAACTTAGCAGCGCCGGCAGCAGTAGGAACAGGGCCAGATAGGGCCCGAGATCTTGCCAGGCTTCTCCCTGAAGATCTGAGGTCTTGGCATCACTCTCCTGGCTTAAGCTCTGGGTCAGTGCCTCAAGATCTTTGCCATCGGCGCGGTAGGCAAATAACTTGCCGCCGCTGTTGCCAATTACACTATTAAGCTGAGCGAGATCCGTTTGACTGACCACCACCTGATCGCTTTGGTCACGCATCAGTTGTCCATCCGGTAAGCGGATGGCAGCGCCTTGCTTTGTGCCCATGGCGATGATGGAGAGGCGATATTGAGTATCCTCCAGTATCGATTTGGCTTCGCTGATTTGGTCCGGGTTGACGCCATCGGCCAGCAAGATGATCTCGCCCTTGAGGTGACCGCCCTGGACAAGCAGCTGCTTGGCCTGCTCTAGCGCCGCTGGCAGGTTGGAGCCCAGCACCGGCATGATCTCCGGCGACAGGGTTGGCAGCAGGTTTAGTAGAGTTGATTTGTCCCGGGTCAACGGGCTGATGGTAAAGGCGTCGCCGGCGTAGGCCACAAGACCCGTCTCACCCTCCTTGAGGCTCTTGATCAGATCCGTAGCCTTGAACTTGGCCTGAGTCAGCCTGTTAGGCGCCAGATCGGTCGCGTACATGGAGAGCGACATATCCACCACTATCACCCGGCCCAGGTTGGCTTCAAATACAGGTAGTTGCTGCTTGGTCAGCGCCGGGCCAGAGAGCGCCAGGACGCTAACGAGCCAGATAAAGGCGATGAGGCCCAGGTGTTGTTTCTTGTTGCTTGCCTGACCGCTCACCAACACCTTAGCCAGGTGCGGCGCGATATAGCGATTCCAGCTAGAGGCCTGATGCCGCTGGCGTTTTCGCAACCAGAGCAATAGCGCCAGGGGGATGAGGGCCAGCAGCCATTCGGGACGGAGAAAATGGATCATGAGGCGCTCCGTGGTAAACGTTGAACTAAGGCCTGCACGGCGGCAAAGCCGCTTAACATCATGAGCACACTGACAAGCAGGGCAATGGCCAAGGGATAGTAGAAGAGCTCGGCCTGTGGTCGATAGCTGAGTTGGTCGCTGTCGGTGGGCTCTAGCTTGTCTATCTCCTGATAGATCTGCTCCAGTTCATCCGAATTACGCGCTCTGAAGTAACGCCCCTTGGTCTTCTGGGCCAGCAGGGTGAGCTGCGTCTCGTCGAGATCCATCGACGGATTAACGCGCTCCTTGCCAAACAGGGTGCGGCGCTCCATCACCTCGGCACCCACCCCTATGGTGTAGATGGTTACGCCTCGCTTGGCGGCGATATCGGCGGCCTGCTCCGGCGTGATACTACCTGAGTTATTTGAGCCATCGGTAAGCAGGATAAGCACGCGGTTACTCTGCTCGGCCTTGTCGAAGCGTTTAACCGCCAGCGCGATAGCTTCGCCGATGGCGGTCTGTTTGCCCACCAGGCCGATTTGCGCCTCGGTCAGAAACTGGGCCACCGAGCGTCTGTCCTGGGTGAGCGGCGCCTGCAGATAGGCGTGATCGGCAAACAGAATTAGCCCCAGCTTGTCGCCCTTGCGGCGCTCAATAAACTCGCTCATTACCTGCTGTACCATGGTGAAACGATCGACCGTCTTACCATTTAGCACCATATCCTCTATCTGCATACTGCCCGACAGATCCACCGCCAGCATGAGGTCGCGTCCCTTGCTGGGCAGTTCTATGGCATCGCCAACCCATAGCGGGCGGGCAACGGCAAATACCAGCGCCGTCCAGATGAGCCAATAGGGCCAGCGGCTGCGGCGAGGGGAGTGATCGAATCTTGTCGTTGGCGCTTCAGCGACGCCGGGCATCTGTAGATGACCGCCGCCCGTCTGCGTTGCTTGTTTGCTGCCGCTTGCTTTGCCGAGAGAAAAAATCAGCGGTAGCGGCAGTAATATGAGTAGCCAGGGCCAGGCTAGTGTGAACATGATGCCTCCTTACCAGCCTTGAGCGGCAGCGCCTGCTGTAGCCAGGCTTTGGCGCCATCGAGGAGTTGCGTGGCCTCGCTTGGTGAGAGCTTATCCGCTTGGAAGCGCTTCTCCAATAGGCTTGGCAGCATAGGATCCATGCTCGGCACTTGGGCGCTTAGCCAGGCATACCAGTCGTCTCCCTGTAGGGAGGCGACCTGTTCGCGAGGCAGATAGCTCATGGCGCTGCGTTTTAGCAGGTTGTTCACCGTCAGCGGCAGCTGAGGATCCTCTGGCGTTACTTGAGAGAGTAGTGTTAGCGCCTCGCGTTTGGCCGCCAGCTGCTTGCCTCTACGCTTAATATAGATGAACAGGACCGCTATCAGCATAAGCAGTAGTAGCGCCAGCAGGTAATAACCATAGGCGAGGGGCCAGAAGCCGATAGGCTCAGGGGTGATGATATCCTGCAGATTGGCGAGTGCAGGTTGACTTGCCGCTTGCATCTACCTCAGGGCTCCAATTTGTTGGTTTAACGGCTGGGCCGCGTCGATGCGTCTTGGCCGCGCGTTGATCTGATTCATCATGGTGATAAATCCCTGTTGCTGTGTTTGTTGCTGAGCCAGCCAGGCATCATAGCTGTGTCTGTCTAACATCAGCTCCTTATCGCCGTCCCTCACCGGAAATTGAAACTGGGGCGGCAGCTTTAGGGTGCCTTGCCTGAGGGGGTCAGTGATCAGAAAGGCGCCGATATCGCAGTGGCGTTTAAGCTCGCTCAGTGGCCCCAGACACTGGGGGCTGAAATGGCTGCCATCGCTGATGATCCAGATTAGCGAGCCAGGCTTGGCGATTCGCCTAAGGCGCTGACAGGCCTTATAAATATGCTCGGGCTGTTTCACCGGCTGATTTAGCTGATGAAGTTGCTGCTGGTGCACCTGCTCTATGGCCGAGATGAGTGCCAGCATGCCTGTTTGTCGGCTGCGGGGCTTAAGCTCGAGATGCTCGGCCTCGCTGGCGATCAGTGCGCCTAAGCGATCGCCGTGACCGACGGCGGCCCAGCCTAGGGTGGCTGCCAGGTGCGCCGCCTGCACCGACTGCAGCATCAGACTCGAGCCGAAATAGAGGCTGTGGCTGAGATCCAGTAGCAATAATACCGGGCGCTCACGCTCCTCGACAAACAGCTTGGTATGAGCCTTGCCAGTTCTGGCGGTCACTCGCCAGTCTATGGTGCGTACATCGTCGCCGGCTTGGTAATGGCGAACCTCGGCAAACTCCATCCCCCGTCCCTTGATGCTGCTGGCTCTGTGGCCGGCCAGTGCCGCGCGCGCCTTGGTCTTGCGCTCGGGCAGGGCCCGGGCGAGATTTTGGCAGGCTAACAGCTCTTTCTGATTGAGGGAGACGCCATCGGCAAATAGGGGTAAAGCATTCTGTCCCATTAAGGCACCGCTACCTGACTCAGAATATGATTGATCACCTGGTCGCTGCTCACGCCTTCGGCCTGGGCCTGATAGCTGAGTAGCAGGCGGTGACGCAGTACGTTGGGCACCACGGCCTGAATATCTTCTGGTGAGACGAAGTCACGTTCCATTAGCCAGGCGCGGGCGCGGGCGCAGCGCTCGATGGAGATGGTCGCGCGTGGGCTAACGCCATATTCCAGCCAGTTGGCCAGTTGATCGCTGTATTGCTGCGGCTGGCGGGTGGCCATGACGATGTTGACAATATATTGCTCCAGCGGCTCGGCGAGATAGATATCCAGCGCGGCCTTACGGGCGGCGAATACCTCCTCCTGGGCGATCGGCTCAACCTTTGGCAGTTCCTGGGTGAGGGCTTCGCTGCGGGACAGGCGCATGATCTCAAATTCGGTGGCGGCGCTGGGGTAGTCGAGATTCAGGTGCATCAGGAAGCGGTCAAGCTGCGCCTCGGGCAGGGGATAGGTGCCTTCGTTTTCCAGTGGGTTCTGTGTCGCCATCACCAGAAACAGTTTTGGCAGCTTGTAGCTCTGCTTGCCCACGGTAACCTGGCCTTCGGCCATGGCTTCCAATAGCGCCGACTGTACCTTGGCCGGTGCTCGGTTGATCTCATCGGCCAGGATCAGGTTGTGAAAGATAGGGCCGGCCTCAAACTCGAAGGTGGCCGTCTGGGCGCGATAGATGTCGGTGCCGGTGAGATCCGCAGGGAGTAGGTCCGGGGTAAACTGAATACGGTGAAAATCCCCTTCTACGCCATCGCTGAGCGCCTTAACCGCTCGCGTCTTGGCCAGGCCTGGTGGCCCCTCTACCAGTAAGTGACCATCGGCAATCAGTGCGATCAATAAGTTTTCGGTAAGAGTGGGTTGACCTAGGATCACTTTATCCAGGTATTCACGTAATGCATGAAATCGACTTAAGGGCATGATGCTACTCGGTATTATCTATTGTGTGAGCTGTAGACAGCGTATCGGGTAAAAGATTCATTGATAAACGCCTTACCGTAGCCTTAGGTGTGTTGGATGACCTTGGGGGCTTGGCGGCGCCAAATTTCAATCAGCAAAATAAGTTAGCATGCTTAAACCGGGATTTAAACTGGCTTTAATGGCTAATTTTGCTTTTATTAAACATTGTTAATCAACATCTTTTTCGATATTTGTCGTTTAAAAACCAAACAGGTGTTTAAAACCTTGAAATAAGAAGTTAGAATCAGATCACACTTTGATGGTCTGACCTGTTGCGGGAGTGTAGCGAGATACCCGGCAACGGGGTAGGGAAGAATAATAACGGCGTTAGTAGAAGCGTTTCTATCAGACGCGTCACGAGGGCAAAAGATGAGTGAATTACAGCAAGTAAGGAACGCGAAGGGCGATCGCATCGCGATAGTGATGGGGCTTAGAACCCCCTTTGCTAAACAGGCGACCGCGTTTCATGGGGTGTCGGCATTGGATATGGGCAAGATGGTGGTGAACGAACTCCTGTCTCGCTCGGAACTCGAGCCGAAAGAGATTGAACAGCTCGTTTATGGTCAGGTAGTACAGATGCCTGCGGCGCCCAACATCGCCCGCGAGATAGTGCTCGGCACCGGCATGAATGTGTCCACCGACGCCTATAGTGTGACACGTGCCTGCGCCACCAGTTTCCAGTCGACGGTCAATGTGGCCGAGTCCATCATGACGGGCAATATCGAGATAGGGATTGCCGGCGGCGCCGATTCATCATCCGTACTGCCAATCGGTGTGTCGAAGAAGCTGGCTCACGCCCTGGTCGATCTCAATAAGGCGCGCAGCTTTGGTCAAAAGTGGGCCATTATTCGTCGCCTTGGACTGAAAGATTTGCTCCCTGTGCCCCCTGCGGTTGCCGAATACTCGACCGGCCTTTCTATGGGACAGACCGCCGAGCAGATGGCCAAGACCTATAACATTAGCCGCGCCGATCAAGATGCCCTGGCGCATCGATCACATACCCTGGCGACAGAGACCTGGGATTCGGGCCACCTGCGTGATGAGGTGATGGTGGCGCACGTGCCGCCATACAAATCCTTCATCGACAGAGATAACAACATTCGCGAGAACTCTTCGCTCGACTCTTACGCCAAGCTGCGTCCAGCCTTCGACCGTAAACACGGCTCTGTGACGGCGGCCAACAGTACGCCGCTGACCGATGGCGCTTCGGCGGTACTTCTGATGAGTGAGAGCCGTGCCAAGGCCCTGGGCTATGAGCCGATTGGTTATATTAAGAGTTACGCCTTTAGCGCCATCGACGTGTGGCAGGATATGTTGATGGGGCCTTCCTATGCGACGCCGTTGGCGCTTAAGCGTGCCGGCATGGAGCTTGAGGATCTTACCCTTATCGAGATGCACGAAGCCTTTGCGGCGCAGACGCTCGCCAACATGCAGATGTTTGCCTCTAAGAAGTTTGCCAAAGAGAAACTGGGCCGCGATCGCGCCATAGGTGAGATCGACATGACTAAGTTCAACGTCTTGGGCGGCTCCTTAGCCTATGGTCACCCCTTTGCGGCGACCGGGACACGTTTGATCACTCAGGTGTGTCGCGAGCTGAAACGCCGTGGCGGCGGTACCGGCCTGGCAACGGCCTGTGCGGCGGGTGGTTTAGGTGCAGCTATGATAGTAGAAGTGGAGTGATCTCATGGAAAAGAGTTTTACATTAAATCGTCTCGACAACGGCATTGCCGTGCTGACCATGGATGTGCCTGGCGAGACTATGAATACCCTCAGAGCCGAGTTTGGCCCCGAGATCTGTGAGATGTTGGCCGAGATAAAGGCCGATTCCGGGATTCGCGGTGTGGTGATCATCTCGGGTAAGAAGGATTCCTTCGTGGCGGGCGCCGATATCTCTATGCTGGATGCCTGCGCTACCGCCGAAGATGCCAGGGAGCTGTCCAAGCAGGGCCACGAGGTGTTTTTTGCGTTGGAGTCGCTCTCGATTCCCGTGGTAGCCGCCATCAATGGCGCCTGTCTCGGTGGGGGGCTAGAACTGGCCCTGGCCTGTCATCAGCGAGTCTGTACCGACAGCAACAAGACCATGTTGGGGCTGCCCGAGGTACAACTCGGCCTGCTGCCAGGTGGTGGCGGGACTCAGCGTCTGCCCCGTTTAGTGGGTATCGCCAAGTCGCTGGACATGATGCTCACCGGCAAGCAGCTGCGTGCCAAGCAGGCGTTGAAGATGGGGCTGGTTGACGATGTGGTGCCGGAATCGATTCTTTTGCAGACGGCGATAGAGATGGCACTGGCCGGAGCACGTCCGGCGAAGAAGCCTAAGTTGTCGGCGGTAGAGAAACTGCTCGAAGGCACGCCTGTTGGTCGCAACATCATCTTCGAACAGGCGCTTAAGCAGGTCAATAAGAAGACTCAGGGCAACTATCCTGCACCTGAGAAGATCATCGACTGTGTGCGTCAGGGCGTGACCAAAGGCATCGTGAAAGGCCTCGAGGTTGAGGCGCAGCATTTTGGTGACCTAGTGGTCTCCAGCGAATCGGAAGCCCTGCGCAGCATCTTCTTTGCAACCACTGAGATGAAGAAAGAGTCTGGTGCCGGTGATGTATCGCCAAAGGCCGTCAACAAGGTGATGGTACTGGGCGGTGGCCTGATGGGTGGCGGTATCGCCTCTGTGACCACCACCAAGGCGAAGATCCCTGTGCGGGTGAAAGATATCAGCGAGACAGGTTTAAGCAACGCACTGGCCTACGCCTATAAGTTGCTGGCCAAAGGGGTGAAACGTCGTCACATGACGCCTGCGGTGCGCGATAACCTGATGGCGCTGATGACCACCACCACCGAATATAAAGGGATCAAGGATGCAGACATGGTGGTTGAAGCCGTGTTTGAAGATCTTAACCTCAAGCATCAGATGGTGAAGGATGTCGAGCGTGAATGTGGCGAGCATACGATTTTCGCCTCTAACACCTCATCCCTGCCCATCAAGCAGATCGCCGAGGCCGCCGAGCGTCCTGAGAATGTGATCGGCCTGCACTACTTCTCACCGGTAGAGAAGATGCCACTGGTCGAGGTGATCGCCCATGATAAGACCTCACCACAGACTATCGCCACTACGGTTGCCTTTGCCCGCAAGCAGGGTAAGACGCCTATCGTGGTGAAAGATGGTGCCGGTTTCTATGTTAACCGTATATTGGCGCTCTACATGAACGAGGCGGCGAATCTGCTGCTGGAAGGTCAGAGTGTAGATCATCTAGATAAAGCGCTGGTGAAGTTTGGTTTCCCGGTAGGTCCTATGACGCTGCTCGACGAGGTCGGCATAGATGTGGGTGCCAAGATCTCGCCGATTCTGGAGAAGGAGTTGGGTGAGCGCTTCAAGACTCCCGCGGCCTTTGACAAGCTGTTGGCTGATGATCGTAAGGGTCGTAAGAATGGCAAGGGTTTCTATCAATATGGCGCTAAGTCGAAGAAGAAGCTGGTGGATGAGAGCGTCTATGGTGTGCTTGGGTTAACACCTGGCGCCGATAGCGAGCCAAGAATGCTGGCTGAGCGTTGTGTGGTACAGATGCTCAATGAAGCGGTTCGTTGTCTGGAGGAGGGGATTATCGCTTCGCCACGAGACGGTGATATCGGCGCTATATTTGGTATCGGCTTCCCGCCATTCTTGGGTGGACCTTTCCGCTACATGGACTCACTGGGTGCCAAGCACTTGGTTGAGACCTTGAAACGTTATCAAGATCAATTCGGGGATCGTTTCGCGCCATGTGATAGCCTAGTTGAGATGGCAGAATCGGGCAGTAAGTTCTACGAATAGCCTGTTCTATATTTAACAATGCGGCAACATAATGCCGCATTTTTTTTGCCTGAGGATTATTTTTGCCTGTTTTTTGTTCATCAAAGGCGTGGATTCGGTTATCATGCTGGGCTCGTTTTGGCTGTTTTTAGCCTTATTGGCGCCGTTGTTGTGAGGTAGTGTCTGTGGTGATTTACATTCTTGGTGTGCTGATGGTAAGTAGTGTGGCGATGGGCAATATGGCTTTTCGCGCCGGGCTAGGGGTGAAACGCTGGGCCATGCTAGGGCTCATCATAGGGCCGGTCGCCTATCCGCTATTTAGTACTCACAAGCGATTTGCGCAGAAGCGGGTACAGGGCAAGCAAAGCATGTCAATTAAGGTATAAAGCCATTAAGGTATAAAGCCATTAAGGTATAAGGCTATCGTATAGCGCTATCAAGATGCAGAGTGGCAGTGAATATGAGCGGCGTATCGGCAAGTTTGAAATGTTAGTAGCTGCCATCTCCTCTGCTCGTTCAGAGTAGTCAGGGTACTGGCCTAGATATCTACATCTCGGACAAAAGTCAGTTCATATAAATAATTAATTAAAAAATCAGATAGATAAGTCAGATCAAAAAAGGAGCCTCTTAGAGCTCCTTTTTTATGTGTCTGGTTTTCGAAAGACGTTTGAAGTCAATTAGCTCCACCAACCTTTTGCAGGGATCACCTCTAAGTGATTCAGGCCTTCTGGAAGCTGTACTTTTTTGCGCTCTGGTTTGTGAGTAAGTCCTAGAGCTTTTTTCAATGAATCTAACATAATCATTCTCCTTAAGACTTAAGCAACGGCTGAGTTGATGAATTTGACGTGTGGGAAGCCAGCGACTTCGACAGGCTTAACTTTTACATGTGGGAAACCAGCGACTTCGACAGGCTTAACCTTTACATGTGGGAAGCCAGCGACTTCGACAGGCTTAACTTTTACATGTGGGAAACCAGCGACTTCGACAGGCTTAACCTTTACATGTGGGAAGCCAGCGACTTCGACAGGCTTAACTTTTACATGTGGGAAGCCAGCGACTTCGACAGGCTTAACCTTTACATGTGGGAAGCCAGCGACTTCGACAGGTTTAACTTTTACATGTGGGAAGCCGGCAACTTCGACAGGTTTAACTTTTACATGTGGGAAGCCGGCAACTTCGATAGGCTTAACTTTTACATGTGGGAAGCCGGCAACTTCGACTGGCTTAACTTTTACATGCGGGAAACCGGCAACTTCGACAGGCTTAACTTTTACGTGCGGAAAACCAGTAACTTCCATAGGCTTTACTTTCACATGAGGAAAGCCAGCGGTGACTACCGAATCCTTAGAAATTGTTTCAGCATTTACTGAAGAAATAGAAAGCGCTAAAGCGATGGCAGTAACTAGTCCGTTAATCATTGTCTTAATCTCTCAGGGTTATTGAAGTTATAGTGCCAACAATTTGTTGACGTCTGAGAGATGTACTGCAGGTGTTATGCCAATTTTTATCTTTCGCTTTATTTTAATTAAACATATTCTTCTTTAAGTCAGTTGTTTTCCCATTTTATGATTAGGCTTTCCTGTGTTGTGAGACAGGTGTATAGGTAAAACTCTCTTGTTTTAGTAGCTCGGTGAAGCTGGTCTCATTTACTGCCTTGCTGTATATAAAACCTTGTATTTCTTCACATTTAAGTGCTTTTAATATGCTGAGTTGAGAAGCTTCCTCGACGCCTTCGCCGACTACAGAGAGGCCCATGTTATGGGCGATAGTGATAATAGAGTCGACCATCTTTAGATCTCTGTCAGATTTATCTATGTCGTCAACAAAAGCCTTATCAATTTTTAGGGTGTCAATTGGGAAGCGCTTTAAATATGACAGTGACGAATATCCGGTGCCAAAGTCGTCTAACGCGAGGCTGACGCCCATCTTAGAGAGCTGCATCATCACCTTTATCGCCTTTTCTGGCTGTTTTATGACGGTGCCTTCGGTAATTTCAAGCTCAAGGTTGGCCGCAGGCAGTTGAGTTAGACGTAAAATTGACTCTATCCGTTGTTGTAGGTCCGGAAGAGCGAATTGTTGTGATGATAAATTGACGGCGACTCGGCCGTTGAACAAATTTTGACGACGCCAATTTTGTGCCGCAAAGCAGGCTTTACGTAGAACGACCTCGCCAATCTCGACGATGAGTCCATTCTCCTCGGCCAGTGGGATAAAGTCGCCCGGCGGAATGAGACCGTGTTCAGGGTGATTTAGCCTTACCAGGGCCTCCATACCGGCCATCTTACTGGTTCTGAGGTCAATCTTAGGTTGATAGTAGACTTCGAAGAGATCGTCCCTTAAACCTTCGCGGATAAGGTTCTCTACTTCCAGCTGGCGAATGGCATTGCGATTGAGTGATTCCGAATAGAATTGATAACGATTGCCACCGGCAGATTTTGCGTGATACATGGCAATGTCAGCCTTGCGCAGAAGCGCCTGTTCATTTTGATCGTCTTCTGGGTAGAGCACTATGCCTATACTCACCCCGACAACGACTCTGTCTTTGGTGAGCTCGAACGGGCTTGAGAAGGCATCGACTACATGATTGGCGATGACGGCGCTGGAGCCGATATCTGGATTGTTATCGACCAGTATGGCGAACTCGTCGCCGCCCAAACGATAGATACTCGTATGGTAAGGCACGGTGGATTCGATGCGTCTCGCTACTTTGATCAATAGCTCATCACCCACTTGGTGCCCAAGTGAATCATTGATCTTCTTAAAGTTATCTAAGTCCAAAACCATCAGGGTGTGATGGGTATCTTTCTTCACCAAGTTACCCAGGGTGACCATGAGGCTAGAGCGGTTTGGTAGGCTGGTGAGTAGATCGTTGTTGGTTAGTTTACGTAACTCTTCTTCCTGCTGCTTACGACGGGAGATATCAGAGAACACCCCTACATAGTGGGAGAGGACACCTTGTTCATCGTAAATCGCATCGACGGTTAGCTCCATCAGGAAGCTGCTGCCGTCGCCCTTGGCGGACTCAACTTCGTTACTCCAGCTACCTTGTTGCTGCAGAATATGGCGAATCTGCTCTGAGTAGCTCTCGGGATAAAGGTCAAACTTAAACAGCTCGCCAATAAAGTCATTACGGCTCTTCTCACACAGATCACAGCAGGCTTCGTTGACTTCAACAAATTTAAATTTGTTGTCCAGGATGAACATGCCTTCCGAGATGTTCTCGATGGCGCGTTCGAACAGTCTTAGCTGTTCCTCGGCTTGCTTAAAGTTGCTGATGTTTTTGATTGTACCTGTCATACGCAGGGCTTTATCTTCTTCATCGCGTTCAACGATTTTCGCCCTGTCCAAGATCCAGATCCACTGGTCATCTTTGCCCTTAACGCGATAGGCGGCCTCGAAGTGATCAGTTTCACCGTAGAAGTGTTTATTCAGCGCTGTGTTAACACGTTCTTGATCCATAGGGTGAATGTTACTCTCTTCACCTTCTTCACCGGAGCGCTGGCCATCCCGTGGAAACTCGAGAGACCCCCAGATGTTAGAGCGGTAGATTTGACCCGTCTCGATATCCCAGTCCCACATCTCATCACCACTCCCCCACAGGGAGAGTTTCAGCCGTTCTTCCGACTTAGCGATCTGGCGCTGTACTTCTCTTCTTCTAAGGGCTGCCTTGACTATGACGCCCGTGATCAAGATGGTAATAAGTAGGTAGACGAGTTTAGCTTGAATCGATAACCACCAAGGTGGAGTGATTTCAACTTCAATACTTTTTGTAGGTCCAAATTTTTCTGTAAGTGGATCTATGGCATGTATTTTAAAAACATATTGTCCTGGAGACAGATTGGTATATGTTGCTGAATTAATTCCCTTTGAATTAACCCATACATCGGATAACCCTTCTAATTGATAAGAGAATTGTAGGTTCTTATTGAGGTTTCCTGGTACTAAAAATCTAAATGCAAAAGGGTAGTCAGAGTATTTCAATACAATTTTCTTAGCTTCTGAAAGTGGGGATTTGAGTATGTTACCCCCAACTGTTTCCGGTATATTAAAAACTAATAACTCGTCAAGAAAAACGTTAGGTGGTGACATTGACAAAGCGGTTGAGAATAGCTTTCGGGGACTTATTTTAGTAATGCCGTTTATTCCACCTATAAAAACTACATTCTCTATTTTTTCGATAGATTGGGTATTGTATTCATCTTGACTACCGAAATCTGATGTTAAAGTGAGTAGTTCACTGTTTTGTCTGTTGAAAATTAATATTTCTGAGTTTGATGAAGCGACGATGAAGTCATCGATAATGCTTATTGAATAAATGGGTTTGTTACCAGTTTCAAATGGTTTTGTGATTGAACCATTCTTTGATATTTTTAGTAAAGAGGTTCTGGTTCCAAAATAAACATCGTCTTTATCTATGTAAATGTTGGTTACAAGGTCGTCTAAAAATATCTTCTCAACATCATTATTTTTTAGCTTAAAAAGTCCCCCTTGACTGGCGACGAATATGTCTTCATTCTTGGTAACGATGTCGTAAATAGGGTTTCCTTTGTCAACGATAATTTCACTGGTGTTCATTGACTTCACATCTAAAATTATTACCTTCCCATTCAATGTTCCTGCTATTATTTTTTTTGTCTCTGGGATGTTCTTTACTATGAAAAGACTTTCATTTAGCAATTTAGTTTGCTTTTCATTTTTTAGATTTATAGAAAACAAGCCATCTGACGTACCAACGAAAATGTGATTGTCTTTAACTATCGCGGTTTTAGGACCATTTATGCCTGTGTCGTAACTAGCTCTTCGATCAAGTTTAGTGCTGTAGATATTAACAAATGAATCATCGGAAGCGATTACCAAATTATCATCATTAACTCTACTTATTGACCAAACGTTTTTCTCCGTATTGTAAGTTTTTAATAAATTCTTTTTATTGTCAATTACGGAAAAGCCATTGTTAGGATGTTCTAAAAATATTTTTTCTTTACTCATGTAAATGTTTGATGTTTTTAGCCCATCTTGGTCTAGGTTTAGTTCTCCTAGTAAAGTTAAGGTATTTTTATTTACTGTTAATATTTTTCCTTTGCTAACTAATAATAATTTGTCTTTTAAACTTGATGCCAATTCTATATCGTCTAGCTTTAAATTAATTTCGTTGTTATTTGATGCGCTGGTTAACTTTCCATCTTTTAGATAATAGATTTTATCATTGAATAAAATTATATCTGTGGCATTGTCAGTGATTTTTTCTACGTGCTCATCTGTCAAAATAAACACATCGCCATTGTATGCTCTAACTGCTACGTTAGCATTGTAGGGGATTATTTTTTTTATTCCGCTTGTGTTTATGTGTTGTTCATGTGTCTTTCTGAAGTCGTTTTTATTTAGTCTTGTTACTGTATTTTCATTTGCAACTATGAATGTTTCATTGTCTTCATTTAAAGACCAAACAGGCATATCCCGTAGAGCGGGAATTTCGATAAAATTATCCAGTAGTCGATCATAAATAACAAGACCTTTGTCAGTCCCTATTAATAATCTATCCTTAGAGTCGATATAAAGACTTCGAATAAATGAACTGGGTAACGCTCTATTACTTCCATCTGAGAAGTAATGTTTAAAGTTCGTACCGTCGAATCTATTAAGTCCATTAACTGTGCCGATCCATACATAACCATATTGATCTTCTACAATCGAAGAGACAGTACTCTGTGATAAGCCTTCGGGAACGTTATAGTGATCGACCTTTAAGATAGGCGCGTTGCTTGGAATTTCACTGGCGGAGACATAGCCGGAGACCGTCAGGGCCATTAGCAGTGAGAGTAGCAATCTTGAGAGGATTTTAGGCATAATTATTAGTTTGATTATTAGCCAATAATGCATAGGCAACAGTTATTTAACCTACTTTATTCAGAAATAGGGGGATTTGTCAAAAGAACACTGAATTTTCTTGTTTGCAAATTACTTTCATTTTCATTGTCTTTTAGGGTTTTGTACTGCTGAATCTTCTTAGTGATTAGGCTTTGTCTGTTGTGTGGGTGCCAATTAGGCGTTTGTACTATATCGAGTGTTTTGGCGATTAGAGCAAAAAAGATGCTAAGAATCAGTGTCCTGGCGTTGGGGTAATGTTGGGTCGGCGATGTGAGATAAAAACAGGTTTGATCTGTTAACGATTCTACCCAGTAATTTCATAGTGGGCCAGATAGTGGGTCAGATAGGGGGGATTAGCGCTTAAATCATAAGGACTCACCAAAGGATTAAGATGAATGTATCAAGTAATGAGGCTAGCAATGCTGTCATAAACACGCAGAGTGAACGACTTCTTTTCAAAAGTATGCGCTTAAGCATCATATCTGAAAAAACTACCTCAAGAGTTGCGCCTTAAACACTGTGGCTATTTAGGTGCCAGGCCCCAAGCCCAAAGCCTTGTACACTATCGTGCCAGACTTTAGGGGAGGGCACTAGCCTAATAGCTAAACTTGGCGGCTCGCTGTTTAAAGCTTCTCAGATCTGTGATCATATTGTCTGAGGTTAGCTGTTCCTGATTTCTGTGTTGCTCCCCTGTGGTGAAGAGGATTAGGCGGTCGCCGTGTTTGGTACGCATCTTCTGCATCATAAACTTAATCAGATCCGAACGGGTGAGTTCGCCAATTTGCTCGGCGACCAGTTCTCGCTGATTAAAGTCGTAGTCTTTGTTTCCTATGCTCGACCAATATCTCTGCCCCCGGGTCTTGAGGTTGGGGTCGTGTTCCATGATCTGGTTGATCAGCCCTTGCTTGGTGAGCTCCCATTGATCATTGGTGATCTGCATGACGGCGTAATTAAAGTCGGCGATAAACTCGTCTATGGCCTCCAGTAGCTTTAAGGGGCCGGCGGTGGGCGATTGCACATAGAAGATCATCCCAGGATAACGATTCAGTGGCAGATAACCCGTGCCCACCATGTAACCTAGTTGACGCTTGGTTCTGAGCTCGTGGAAGAAGGTCGACGACATGGTATGATTTAACAGGCTAAACAGGGCCATCTTTAGCGGTGTTGCCTGGGCCGACTGGTAGTAGACTATGATGCTGCTGTCTTGATGATTAACGCTGACCTCACGCATCAGGGTGCCGACATTCTCAAGTTTTATCAGCTCTCGCTCCGACTCGCCGCTGGGTGAGGATACTAGAGAGAGTATGTGATCCAATCGTTTACCCAGGGCCTGAGCCTCTTCGGTCAGCCAGTCGCCATAGACCAGACCCTCGAGATGGATCTTCTCATAGAAGGCCCGCACATGGTTGTGGAGATCGTCCAGGGTAATGTCTTCTAGCTCCTCAGCCATACGTTGCGGCTCGAAACTGCGTTTCTGCAGCGTTACCGTCAGGCTGGTAAATAGCTGAGAGATGGGTTTTGCGCGGCTCTGATTAAACCAGTTGCGTAGGATCTGCTTCTTTATCTGCTTAAACCTGTCCTGGGTAAAGTTACGTTCCCTGGCTTTGTTGATCAGCAGTGACAGTAGGGCCTCTTGTTTACCGGTCAAGCCCGTCAGATGCAGAGTGATCCCCCCTTGGTGAGGGTAGATGTTGTAGCTGAGCCCGGCGACTTCGGCTGGATAGGTAAACTCGGTCAGATAATCGAGCAGCATCTCCACGTAGAGGCGGGTCAGCGCCGCATGTTTTGGGGTCGCTGCGGCCTGGTGCGAATCCAGGGACAAGTACATATGTCCCTTTGGCACGTTAAATTCATCATCTTTCTTATGCCAAATTCGGTAGCCAGTTTCCTGACAGACGACAACTGGCACCGGATGGTCACTCTTAACGTCTCTGGCGATCGAGTCTTCGATGATGAAGGGGTTAGGCTCCGGCAGTTTCAGCGCCTCTCGAATCTCAGGCTCGCGCCAATGCTTGAGCCTCTGTGCATCTATGGGTTTCATCTGATAGGGCGAGTGATACCAAGCGGCCTGTTTCTCTGTGTCTAAGTCGGGTGAGATCAGCTGAATACGCAAATTATCCGGGCTCATCAACTCCAGCAACTCGGTGACCTGAGCTACATCCAAACCATCCATGCGATAGTCGCCATAGATGAGATCTGATACCTCGTAGTGGTGCATGTTGATGCTGAGATGACTGGCCAGATCCAGCGGCTTGATCTGTTCCTGATATTTAAAGGCAAGCTTGAGCAGGTTGGCTCGTTCTTGATAGCGCCAAGCCTGCATGCCCTGGGTCTTGATCAGTTTCAGGTATTCGAAGCTTGCCTGAATCACATCGTCGAGCTGTAGCAGGCCTTTCTCGGTCAGCTGAATGCTGATGTTATAGTCTTTAAAGTTATAGCCATTGACCCCGCCACCGGCTGAGAGGTTGATGGCCAGCCCCTGATCCTTGAGGTGACTCAGCAGGCTGCCCTTGCCTTCATAGCCCAATAGATGACTGATAAAGGTCAGCGGCTTGCGCTTATAGAAGCGGTCGATGGCGGGTAGGGGAAAGGTGATCGCCACGCGGCGCTGCTCTTTCAGCGGTACTATGTTGATCTGTTGGCCAAGTTGAGCTGCTTCATAGATGGCCACATTTGGGTATTGCTTTGCCAGCTTCCGGTTTTCAATCGGCGCAAAATAGCTCTCGGCCAATGCCAAGAGTTCTGCTAGTGGCAAGGGCGCAACCAGACACAGGGTCATCAGGTTGGCGCTGTAATGGGTTTGATAGAAATCCAGCAGCTCCTGTCTCAGGGCTTTCTCATCGCCGTCCAAGGTCTTGAGATTGCCAACCGAAAACTTTGAAAAGGGATGAGCCGGATTAACCGTTTCCTTCTGAACCTGATAGGTGCGGCGGATATCATCTTTGAGTTTTAGGCTAAATTCAGACTCGATGGCGTGGCGCTCTCTATCGACCAGCTCAAGATCGAAGCAGGGAGCGATAAAAAACTGGCTAAAGCGATCCAGCGACTCCTCGAACACTTCGGCGTCGATGGAGAAGAAGAAGTTGGTTTGCTCCGTGCCTGTCCATGCGTTGTTGCTGCCGCCGTGTTGATTGATGAAGGCATGGTATTCGCCAGACTTGGGGTATTTTTCCGTGCCCAGAAACAACATATGCTCGAGAAAATGCGCCATGCCAGGACGCGATGCGGGATCGTCAAAATGGCCGACGTTGACCGCCATCGATGCGGCGGCTTGTTGCGCCTGGAGATCCTCCACTAGCAATACACGTAGCCCGTTGTCCAGCTGCAGATACTGATACTGGCGATGATCGTTGGGACTTTTAGTGATCGGCATAGATGTTTGCAATGGCTGGCTCCATCCTTATGCTGGACAAACGTATGATATTCATCGGAGTTTAGGCGGCTAAAGCGGTAAGCCTACATATTGAGCCTCAAAAAAGACTTTGGCAAATATCTTATCCATTATTCGACTAATTAATAACAGGGTTAAGGTTTGTTGCGCTGCACTTTAACGCTACAATTCATAGTAGAACAAGAATAATCATAGCGAGAGTAGTATGAAGCTATATTTGATGCGACATGGCGAGGCGGGTTATCACGCCCACTCAGATCGAGAACGAGTACTGACAGAAATCGGCCGTTATCAGACTGAATTGATGAGTAATTGGCTGGCCCGTGATGTGACCGAGTTCGATCTCGTGTTGGTGAGTCCCTATCTGCGTGCGCAGCAAACATGGCAGGAAGTGAGTAAGCACTTCCCCGAACCGAGAAAGTGGTTGGTATTAGATGAGCTGACCCCATCGGCCGAGCCGACCCTGGCCGCCGATCTGACCCTGGCCTATGCCGAACAGTATAAGGCGGACAGTGTGTTAGTGATTGCCCACATGCCGCTGCTAGGCTATATGGTGAGCGAGTTGGTGCCGGGCATAGAGCCGCCGCTGTTTGCGACCTCTGGAGTGACCCTTATCGACCGTCATGGCGAGCGTGGTTCGCTCAGCTGGCAGCACACCCCTCATACGGTGAGCTAACTTAGAGAAGAGTAATTAACGCATTTGCGTAGTAGTTAGTTAAAAATAAAAGGACGCCTCGGCGTCCTTTTTGATCACTATTAAATTGAGAATGCGGCTATTCAGTCGGGCCTTCAATCGAGTAGTAATGCTATTCAAATCTACTGTTCACTTTCTCAACAGATAAAGCGTTATACCAATCACGGTGAGTAAGTGAGCAGAAGTAGCGTAGGAAAAACGTTCGAGAACAAGGCATGATTTTTCGATAAGTAGTTATTCTACAATCAAAAATAGTAACGCAGTTATCGGACGTTTTAACTAGCTAGCATGATCAGTTATTTACTACGATTGGTATTATTCCCAGCTCGGCAACTCGCCAACATCAATCAACACCAGGAGGGCTGCATCGCCGCCCCATTCTTTAGGCGCCTTGTGAAAGGCCTTAACCTGAGGGTGCTGGGCAAGCCACATGGGAAGATTCTGTTTTAAGATGCCGGTGCCATGGCCATGCATGACGCAGCAGCAGTGGCTGTGCTGTTTAACACAGGCCTGGATCAGGGCCGCAAGTTCGAGTTTGGCCTCGGTTTGACGCATGCCGTGTAGGTCCAGCAGCAGATCCGGTTGATAGTCGCCGCGTCTGAGCCGTTTGAGCTCGTGGCTATCGACATCATCCCGTGACCAGCGCATGGCGCCCTCTAACGGCAGCAGGGGCTGGTAGGTATCGGAGAAGTAGCTGTCGGCGTGCAGCTGGGTGGTGGCTATCTCCAGCTCTCGCTTCGGTTTTTGCGGCGCGGCGAAATGACGCTTATCCTGTTTAAGCGGCTTTATCCCTTTGGTTAACGCCGAAAAAATCGCCAATTCATCATCATTTTCTTTATTCATGGCGCTATTTTATTGAATCCGATGCCATATGAATAGAGTTCAGTTACAATGAGGCGGAACTATCTAGCGGGAGCCAGTTTTGGACAAGATTTTTGTTGATGAAGCCGTGACGGAATTACGAACAATCGGCGATATGTTACGTTGGGCGGTGAGTCGCTTTAACGATGCCAATATCTACTATGGTCATGGTACCGATAACGCTTGGGATGAAGCCATCGCTCTCGTATTCCATGCGCTGCATCTGCCAGAAGAGATTGGTCAGCAGGTGATCCATAGCAACCTCACCAGCAGCGAAAAGCATAAGATTGTCGAGCTCATCATTCGCCGGGTACGCGAGCGTCTGCCCGTGCCTTATTTGACCAATCGTGCCTTCTTTGCCGGCCTGGAGTTCTATGTGGACGACAGGGTATTGGTGCCGCGCTCGCCGATCGCCGAGATGATCGCTAACCGTTTCAGCCCTTGGCTCTATAATAAGCCGGTTAACCGTATTCTGGATCTCTGTACCGGCAGCGCCTGTATCGCCATCGCCTGTGCCTATGAGTTTGAAGATGCCGAGGTCGATGCTATCGACATCAGCAGCGATGCCCTGGAAGTGGCGCAGATCAACATTGAATCATTAGGCGTGATGGATAGGGTATTCCCTATCGAGTCTGACATGTTTGCCGCTATCCCTAAGGGGCCGCAATACGATCTGATCGTCTCGAATCCGCCTTATGTGGATGCCGAAGATATCGGCGACATGCCAGAGGAATATCACCACGAGCCAGAGCTAGGCTTAGCCTCGGGGCGCGATGGTCTGGATCTCACCAAGCGCATCCTTGCCAATGCCGCGGACTACCTGACCCAAGACGGTCTTTTGGTGGTCGAGGTGGGTAACTCTATGGTTCACCTTATGGAACAGTTCCCCGAGGTGCCATTTACCTGGGTTAACTTCGAACATGGCGGTGACGGCGTGTTTGTGCTGACTCGCGATCAGTTAGTTGAAAATGAATCACTTTTCGCCATCTACAAAGATAGTGAATAATGTATGGTCGGGTAGAGTCTGATTGGCTAATGTTTTGTCGGCTTAGAATGACTAAGCCGATTTAGGAATATAGCCAGTGGCGGCTTTAGGTTATGCTGAGGCAAATAATCAAGTAGAGGTGAAGTAAGCGAATGTCGGGTAATAGTATCGGTCAAAATTTTGTGGTGACGACTTTTGGTGAGAGCCACGGTAAGGCACTGGGCTGTATTATCGATGGCTGCCCTCCGGGTTTGGCGATCGATGAAGCCGATATGCAGCATGACCTCGACAGGCGCCGTCCGGGTACCTCGCGTTATACCACAGCCAGACGCGAGCCAGATCAGGTGAAGATCCTCTCAGGCGTGTTCGAGGGGCAGACTACAGGTACCTCTATCGGCTTAGTGATCGAGAATACCGATCAACGTAGCCAGGACTATTCCAACATCAAAGATCAGTTCCGTCCGGGCCACGCCGACTACACCTATCAGCAAAAATATGGCCTTAGGGATTATCGCGGTGGCGGGCGCTCATCGGCGCGGGAAACCGCCATGCGTGTAGCGGCCGGCGCTGTGGCCAAGAAGTATCTAAAACAGGTGCACGGCATAGAGATCAAGGGTTATCTGTCGCAGCTTGGGCCTATCTGCGCCGAGACCTTGGATTTTGAGCAGGTTGAGCACAATGCCTTCTTCTTTCCCGATGCCGCTAAGCTAGAGCAACTCGACGAGTATATGCGTGAGCTTAAAAAGAGCGGTGATTCCATAGGCGCTAAGGTGTCTGTGGTGGCGACCAATGTGCCCGTGGGACTGGGTGAGCCGGTGTTCGATCGCCTCGATGCCGATATCGCTCACGCCCTGATGGGGATCAATGCCGTCAAAGGGGTGGAGATTGGTGATGGCTTTGCCGTGGTAAACCAAAAGGGCTCAGAGCACAGAGATCTCATGTCGCCCGAGGGGTTCGCCTCTAACCATGCGGGCGGTATTCTCGGCGGGATCTCATCGGGTCAGCCTATCGTTGCGCATATCGCCATGAAGCCGACTTCCAGCATTAGCGTGCCGGGAGAGAGCATGACGGTGCAGGGTGAGCGCGCCGAGGTGGTTACCAAGGGACGTCACGACCCCTGTGTGGGCATTCGCGCCGTACCGATCGCCGAGGCGATGTTGGCCATCGTCCTGATGGACCATCTCCTCAGGCACAGGGCACAAAACATGAATGTCGATAGCATTACCCCTGTGATTGGGATGAAGTAAGACGCAATTGAGCGAATAAGAGGGCACAGAAATGTGCCTTCTTTTATGGGAGCCATTAATGCTATGGGTTCCAGTCAGAATAAAGTCATTATAAGAAGTCGCTCCGAGTCACCTCGAGAGCAGATAGTAACCCTGCTAGAAATCGCCCTATACATAGGAATAGCCCTACACAAATGTCGTCCAACGCCCAGTCATCCACTAGCATGTCGCCAAATGGCATGCAACAGCCTGATCCAAAACACCAACTGCACTGGATTAGCGCCTGTTACTTTTTCTTCTTCGCGATCCTCGGCGTGCTGGTGCCTTATCTCGGGGTCTTCTTCGAGAATCGGGGTTTCGATGCGCAGCAGATTGGCTTTTTGCTCGCCATCCTGATGGCGACGCGCATCATCGCCCCCAATATCTGGGCCATGGTGGCCGATAAGACGGGCATGCGTGGCCAGCTGGTGAAGATGGGGGCGGCATGTTCGGCGGTCACCTTCATGAGTTTCTTCTATCATGGTGGCTTTCTCTACTTGGCCGTCAGCCTCAGCATCTATACCTTCTTCTGGAACGCTATCTTGGCCCAACTTGAGGTGATCACCCTAGAGACCCTGGGGGAGAATACCGGGGGCTATGGTAAGATCCGCAGCTTCGGCAGCCTGGGTTATCTGGTGTTCGTGGTCAGCGTAGGCTTTGCCATTAGCCAGTTCGGCACAGAGATCTTGCCCTTCGTCGGTCTCGCTCTGTTCCTTGGCTTGCTGGGCTGCTCCCTGTCTCTGCCAAGTACCCGGGTGAAGGTCGACAAGAGCCAGGTACCCACGCCTCTAAAGCTAGATACGGGTATCATTTGGTTCTTGCTATCGGCCATGTTGCTGCAGATGAGCGCCGGACCTTTCTACGGTTTTTTTGTGCTTTACCTTAAACAGGTGGGTTACAGCGAGTCCAGCGCCGGCATCTATGTCGCTCTTGGGGTGCTGGCCGAGATTGTCATGTTTATGTTTGCGCCGAGATTGTTGGGGCGATATGGGGTCAGTGCCTTGCTGGTGATCTCTATCGGCTTTACGGCGGTGCGGTGGCTACTCATGGCCTTTTGTGCCAGCAGCATGTTCTGGCTCGGGGTTAGTCAGCTGCTGCATGCCTTCACCTTTGGTCTGGTGCATGCGGCCTCGATTCAGTTCGTTCATCAAAGATTCGACGTGCGCCACCGTAGCAAGGGGCAGGCGCTCTATGCCAGCCTGAGTTTTGGTGTCGGCGGCGCGCTCGGCACCTGGCTGTGTGGCTTCATCTGGGGGGATGGTTCCCAGGCCTGGCTGAGCTGGTTGGCGGCCGCCGTTTGTGCCCTGCTGTCCATGCTTGCGGTACTGTTAATCCCTAAGGCGCGCGAAGTTGCAAAACAATAAGAGATGATAAGGAAATATCCATGAAACAGACATTTCGCCTCGGCGTGATCATCAATCCTCTGGCAGGCCTTGGAGGGAGTGTGGCACTCAAGGGAAGCGATGGCGTGGCAGATGAGGCGATAGCCCGCGGCGCCGAGCCTAAGGCCCACTTGAGAATGGCCCAGGCGCTGGAAGTGATCACCCCTTATCTGGATAAGATCACTGTCGTTACCGCCTCCGGTGCCATGGGCGCCGATTTAGCCGCGCAGATGGGATTTAACCATCAGGTGGTTTATCAGGTGGGCGATACCACCGCGGCCAGCGATACCCAAGCCGCCGCCAAGGCGCTGCAGGCCGCAGGGGTGGATCTCTTGCTGTTTGCCGGTGGCGACGGCACGGCGCGTGATCTGTTTGAGGTGGTAGATGAGGCTCAGCCTGTGCTGGGCGTGGCGGCCGGGGTGAAGATTCATTCGGGCGTCTATGGTATTACGCCCCACGCCTCTGGCATGGTGGTCAAGTTGCTGCTCGAGGGCGCTTTGGTGAGCCTGATGTCGGCCGATGTGATGGATATCGACGAGGTGGCCTTCAGGCAAGGAGTGGTAAGGGCGCGCCGATTCGGCGAGATGCAGGTGCCTGCCGAGCCCCGCTACATTCAGGCGGTTAAGATGGGCGGCAAAGAGGTCGATGAGTTGGTGCTGGCGGATATCGCCGCCGAGGCGATTGAGCAGATAGACGATGGGCTCGCCATCATGGGCTCGGGCAGCACAGTCGCCGCCGTGATGGAGGAACTTGGGCTGGATAACACCCTGCTGGGAGTGGATTTGATTGACGCGGGCGAGCTGCTTGCCAGCGATCTCAGCGCCACGTCGCTGCTCGAGGCAATCACAGGCCGTGAGTGTAAGTTAGTGATCACCCTCATCGGCGGCCAGGGGCATATCCTGGGGCGGGGTAACCAACAGTTGTCGCCGGCGCTTATTCGTCAGGTGGGCAAAGAAAATATTATCATCCTGGCGACAAAAACTAAGTTAAAAGCACTTGAAGGTCGGCCCTTAATTGTGGATAGTGGCGACCCAGAGTTAGACAGCGAATTATGTGGTTATTATAAAGTCGTGACCGGCTACCACGATTATGTGATGTATCAGGTGGCTAATCCTGACTTAATCAGCCCAGATGTGATCGGGCAGCCTGAATAGCAAGAAGACAATTGGAGACACAATGTTAGAGCAGTATGAGCAAGCATTAGACGAGTGGATCGCCACCAAAGTAGCAGGCGGTGATGACGACCAACTCTTTGCCAGTGGTTACCTACAGGGGCATGTGGCCGTGGTGCTGTCAGAGCTCGAGCAGGAAACGGTGCAAGACAGCGAGGCGCTGGAGGCTAAGATGCAGGTCTGTCTGGAAACGGCCAAGTCTGAGCTCGAGCCTGCCGATCATGCCCTGGTGGTTAATGCCTGGGCTGAGCTGCGCGAGAAGATGGCTCAGGTAGCAAACGCCTAGTCATGGCTAATGCAAGCAAGGTGATCATAGGGCTGCAAAACCCAAAGAGCCCGACGAACGTGGGCGGCGTGATGCGCGCCGCCGGCTGTTATCGCGCCGATGAGGTGCGTTACACGGGTAAACGTTATGCGCTGGCCGCCCAGCACAGGGGCGAGCAGTACAATACCGACACCAAGCGGGTGAGTCAGCATATTCCCCTCAATGGCGTAGAGTCGCTGCTTGACTCACTCGATGCCGATACCAAGGTGATCTGTGTCGATCTGGTGGAAGGCGCCACGCCGCTGCCAGCCTTTAGCCATCCACAGAAGGCCATCTATCTCTTTGGCCCCGAAGATGGCACCCTAGATCAAGCGCTTATCGACTGCGCCGATGAGGTGGTCTATGTCCCGACTGTGGGCTGCATGAATCTGGCCTCCTCGGTCAATGTGCTGCTCTATGACAGGTTGGCCAAGGGGGAGCATCTCTCGGGCGATGACCTCATTCGCGCCAGTCGTGACACCAACAACCGTGTCAAGGTCAAAGCCTAACTCATCTGGTGGATCACTTACCAAGGGCTTAACGACTCGCCCTTGGTACTCATTGTTTACCCCTAATCTTTCAAGTTAGCGCTTACAGCGCCTTACCCTTAATCAGTTTTCGCATCCACATACGATTGGGGTTGAGCAGGGTTAATATATCATTCGTGGCAGGTAGCAGCTCGCCGCAAAGCTGGGCGGCTAAGATCTCTGCCGCCAGCGGACCAGAGGTGAGGCCCCGCGATCCAAGTCCGCCGAGAATAAACAATCCCTGATGAACGGGTGCTGGTGTCGTCTGCCAATACTTGGCGCTTTCCTTGGGGCCCTTTTTGGTTTGCTGATGGTCGATATAGGTAGCCGATATCGCCTCGAAATCTGGGGCACAGCCCATCATGGGGGCATGATCCCGTGTGACCATACGCACGCCTACGCGAGCGCTATGGCCTGTGATATCCACCGCCTTGGTCCACTCCCCGCCGTAGCTGGTGCGGATCTTGTCTAAATTCTCCACCTGCTCCACCGCGCTGTAGTCGAGATTGCTGGCGTCTTTCACATAGCTGGCCCCTGTGCAGTGCAGCTTATCGTGGGCAGGCGTCAGGTAGCCGTGGGCGCAGAGCACCGTCTTAAGGTCTCTAAGTGGCGCTCTTGCCGGGATATGGCTAACCTGACCACGAAAACCGCTGATGGGTAAGTGGGTGGTTTGGGCGAAATCGGTCAGGTGACGCCCATTGGCCAGCACCAGATTGGCAAAGGGGCCAAATTTAACTTCTTGATCATCTTGAACCGCACTCAGATACCACTTCTGGTTCTCAAATCGAATTGCCGTGACTTGGCAATTGTAGTGGCTGGTCTGTTTACCTAACCGTTCGGCCTGGCTGATGGCCGCGCGGGTAAAGGCTTGTGGCGACACCCAGCCTGCGAGCGGATAGTAGATCCCTTGGTGTTCTATGCTGACCCCAGCGAGCGCCGTAGCCTGGGAGGCATCGATGGAGCGGGCGATCGATTCCGCCCAGGGCTGAGCTTTGATTATCTTGGCGAGGCGCTTATGGCTGCGCTCATCGTGGCCGGTCTGCAGCACGCCGCAAAAATCATGGGGGATCTCATGGCCCGCCTCAATGAGTTGCTTGAGCCTTTGACGACTAAAGAGGTAACCCTGCAGAAAATAGTGACTCAGGCTGCCATGTTCTGGGGTGAGCAGGGGATAGATTGCGCCCTGTTTATTGCCAGATGCCTGCTCGCCCGGCGACTTATCCATACAGAAGAAGCTAACCTTTTTGCCGCGCTCGGCCAGTGAGAGGGCCAGGTTCGCGCTGGCGACGCCACCACCTATGATGGCGATTTCTCCCTCATGACCTTGTGTCAAAGGATTGAAGGCGAACTTATCTAATTGTTGGCGCCTGAGGGCGCGCCGCTCAACCATGGCGATATCCTGCGACGCTAGACTTGGTTTTTCGAGTAGAGTCACAAGCTGGTCATCTTTTAGAGATAAGTTAAGGCGATAGCAGGTAAAACCCGCCTTGATGATCAACTGGGTCAGTAAGTTGGTATTGGCGTTATTTGAGGTCTTGTCTAGATTAACATCGACATTCTCGAGAAGGAGAAACTCGGCGTTATCTTGGCTGAGGCGCGCCATCTGCCAGATAAGCGACTCATCGGTAGCCTGGGTATCGGCCAGCCAGCCTTGGATTGCTTGACTTGCTAGGCTTGGTGAAACTAAGTCTTTGAGTTGCGTAAGCGGATCGCCAAGATGGATGTCGATGATAAGCCGCGCGTTTGCCAGCTTGAGCCTGTGACAGCCCGACACCCGAGCGTCGTAAATTGCCTTAATCTGTTCTTTGGCTGGTGACGCCAGGGGCTCACTCTCGGCAAGGGCCTTAAGCCAGCTTGCCTGATGCTCGGCAAACAGGTGTAGATGAAGATGCTGCTTTTGAAGGTGTGGCTTTTGAAGGTGCTGCTTTGAACCAGCTTGCGTTAGTCGCTCTGCTATAAGCGCGGCTGGCCAGTTGGCATCACTGCTTGGGAGTAGGGCGATAATTTGGTGAGAGTTTTGACTCTTTACCGCCGATAAATGGCTGAAAATTGCGTCGAATGTAGGCATTTTGTCACTATTTTGTGCGTTATTCGGGTGTTCGGTGGCCAATGAATTTACTCTCAAGGGGATATTAGGCATTATTTTACCTGCCTTTATGGAAAGCTGACCACTTAAATGCAGTAAAAGCGATACTATTGACGCAGCTAAATTGGTACTAGACGTACGGAATGGATAGTAAATAATGAAAAGAGTCGTGATCACCGGCCTTGGCATAGTGTCAAGTATCGGTAACAACAAGCAAGAAGTCACCGAGTCACTCAAAGCGGGTCGCAGTGGTATTACCCACTCAGATCAGTTTGAAGAAATGAAGCTTCGTAGCCATGTTTGGGGCGACATTAAGTTAGACCCTAAAGAACATATCGACCGTAAAGCATTACGTTTTATGGGTGATGCAGCCGCATACGCTTATATTGCCATGGAGCAAGCGATAGCCGATGCTGGCCTCACCGAAGAACAATATTCAAATCACCGCGTCGGTATCATCGCCGGTACTGGCGGCGCGTCATCGGCTAACCAGGTTCAGGCTGCCGATACCCTGCGTGAGAAAGGTGTGAAGCGCGTTGGTCCTTATATCGTGCCACGCATCATGTCGAGCACGGCCAGCGCCTGTTTGGCCACGCCATTTAAGATCAAGGGCATGAACTACTCAATCAGTTCGGCTTGTGCCACCAGTGCTCACTGTATCGGCCATGCGGTGGAACTCATTCAGATGGGTAAGCAAGACATGGTCTTCGCCGGTGGTGCCGAAGAGGTGGATTGGACCCTGACCATGGGCTTCGACGCCATGGGCGCACTGTCGACTAAGTATAACGACTGCCCTGAGAAGGCTTCTCGTACCTATGATGCGGACCGTGATGGTTTCGTTATCTCTGGCGGCGGCGGGATCGTGGTTGTCGAAGAGCTTGAGCATGCGCTCGCTCGCGGCGCTAAGATCTATGCCGAAGTGATCGGGTACGGCGCTTCTTCAGATGGTTACGACATGGTTGCACCATCGGGCGAAGGCGCGGTGCGTTGCATGAAGATGGCGCTCGAAAGTGTAGACACACCGATCGACTACATCAACACTCATGGTACTTCAACGCCTGTTGGCGACATGCGTGAGCTGGAAGCCTTAGCCGAAACCTTCGGTGACAACTTGCCTGCTATCGCATCGACCAAGTCTTTGACTGGTCACGCACTGGGCGCCGCGGGTGTGCATGAGGCGATCTACAGCCTGATCATGATGGAGAACAGCTTCATCGCACCGAGCATCAACATCGATAATCTTGATGAGAAGGCTCAAGGTATGCCTATCGTGACCGAATATCGCGATGCCGAGCTTAACACTATCATGAGCAACAGCTTCGGCTTCGGTGGCACAAACGCTACATTGGTCATGCGCAAGTACAAGTAATCGCTCAGCTGTTTTTGACAGTCATTAGAAAAGGGAAGCAGATGCTTCCCTTTTTTGTGTCTAGCTTCAGCTGGCATCTTACTGATAAAAAGTGAAACACGCCCATTAAAGCGGGCGCGTGAGCTATGACTGAGCCTTAAACTACTGGGCGTTAAACTGCTGGCCAGTGACGCCCTTAGCGTCGTCACCCATGAGGTAGAGATAGGTCGCCATGATCTCTTCTGGCGCCTTGAGATCCTGTGGGTTTTCGGCAGGGTAGGCATTGGCGCGCATCTTGGTACGGGTGGCGCCAGGATTGATGCTGTTGACTCTCAGGTTGCTGTCTTCATATTCGTGGGCCAGAGACTGCATCATGCCTTCGGTGGCAAATTTTGAGATGGCATACTCGCCCCAGAAGGCGCGTCCCTGACGGCCAACACTGCTGGAGGTGAACAGGATTGAGGCTGCAGGAGCTTTCTTCATCACGGGAAGCAGCGCCTTGGTCATCATGATCTCGGCGACTAGGTTAACCTGTAGTACTTCCTTGACCGAATCCATCGAGATATGTTCGAACGGGCCTAACACGCCTAGCAGGCTGGCGTTGTGCAGCAGGCCGTCGAGGTGACCAAACTGCTGCTCTATGGTTTCGGCCATGTCCTGATAGTTTTGCTCTGTGGCGCCTTTTAGATCTAGGGGCACGATAGCGGGGGTAGGGTAGCCCGCCTGTTCTATCTCGTCATAGACGGCTTCCAGTTTCTTGACTGTCTTGCCCAACAAGATCACCGTGGCACCATGTTCAGCGTAGGCCAGAGCAGCGGCGCGACCAATACCATCTCCGGCGCCTGTGACCAGTATCGTTTTATCTTTAAGTAAATCTTTTGCTGCCTGATATTCCAACATGAGTCAATTTTTCCTGTTAGCGGAATTCCCCGCCATTTCTATGATTTATTTGAGCCTGAAACGAATGTTTAAAACAAATGACTGATTAATGACCATCGTTCTGTTGTTTGTGTGTGACAAAATTGTAGCTAACTCAATAATTTTGCGTTAACTTGAGTAGCAATAAGGACTGTAAAAGTCCTATTGGTCACGCAAGGAAGACTATTGTGACCAATTTTTGGGGAAAACAAAATTATTACAACAAGATTTGGGGAAAAAAGATGAAAAGACTCTTTTTGGGTGTCGCAATTGCATCCGCATTGGGAATGGCTGGTTGTAGCGAAGATAGCGTCGATCAACTCGCAGAGAAGACTGAGCCGCTAATCCCTCTTTCACACATGGTATTCGATCCTGCTAACAGCAAGGTACCATTACCCAACGATCTACTCTTTAGCGGCACCACTGATGGTACCCTGACCATGCCGGGCGAAAAAGCCGACGGCTCAAGCGATTACACCGACCCTCAGATGGCGCTGGGCGCACTGGACGGTTGGTCTACCACCTCTCCTATCTCTATCACGGTTGAACCTGCAACCGACCATGACGGCACCATGCTGACGCTGGCGGCGGCCTCTGTGGCACAGCCTGGAGCGGTGCGTATGTTCGAAGCCACAGTAGGTGGTCCGCTATCATCGGATCCCGAATGTCAGTCTGCGCCATCTGTGTCAGCCTGTAAGATAGGCAACGAGCTTCAGTTTGGCGTCGACTTTGTCGCCAGCGCCTCGGGCAACACTATCGCTATCGTACCGCTCAAGCCACTTAAGGCGGGTCAATCTTATGTGTATGCGACCACAGACCTGATTCAAGACTCGGCAGGTCGTCCTATTGCGCCGTCGACTACCTATGCCACGCTGAAACTCGATATCGAGACCAAGCCGCTGCAGACACCCGATCAGCTGATGCTGCAAACGCTAGTGAACAGTTATGAGAAGGGCATGGCTGCCGCTCATGGCGTAGATAGCGCGACTATCAGCTATGCGGGCCTGTTTACTACCCAGGCGATCAGCGATGTCTATGAGACGACTAAGTTACTGATGCTGCAAGAGGGCACACCTTTTGCGCCGTCTATCTCTGTGCCTCAGCCGCATCCGCTGGGGATCACAGTTGCCCAGGCGGCTGGCCTGACACCTGCCGATGGCGTGGCCTATGTGGTCTCTAGCCTGGCCGATGTTTATGTTGCCGAGCTTACCCTGCCTACTTATGGCGCCTGTAACTCTGTGATGTGTAATGGCATCAATGGTAACTGGCATGCGCTGGGCGACAGCCCTGTAGCCGTATTGCTAGCCCTGCAATCGGGTACCTTGAGTCAGCAAAATTACGGCGCTCAGGCCGTGGCACACGGTATCGACCCTGCAGCGGGTCTGGCCGATCCTGCCCTGTTGGCGGGTAAGGCCTGGCTACTCGATGATGGCACACCGGCCGATAAGGCCAAGCATCTGACTAAGTTTAACCCTATTCCTGCTCCGACTGGTGCAGAGAAGGTCCCTGTGTTGATCTCTATGCCAAACGCCGAGCGTCTGGCGCAGTTCTACGCCTCTCAGGGATTACCTTTTACGCCGCCAACTGGTGGTTGGCCGACCACCATCGCCATGCATGGCCTGGGCGGCGGTAAAGAGATGTCACTGGCCTATGCCGGTAGTTATGCCGCCATGGGGGTTGCCACTATCGCCATCGATATGCCGCTTCACGGCGCTCGCTCATTCGACGCCAACGGTGATGGCATCTATGAAGTATCGGCTTCAGATCCAGCATTTGGCGCTGTTATAGGTAACCCAGATGCGTTTAAGAATGGTAATCCCTTGGTGTTTGTTAACCTAGAGAGCACTCTGGCAGTTCGTGATAACTTCAGACAGGCAACGGTTGACCATCTAGCGCTTCGCGCGGCCCTCACAGGGCTTGCCGGTGGCCTGGCCGCCGCACAGATGCCGCAGATGTTCGATATCACTAAGATCAGCGCACAGGGCCTGAGTCTTGGCGCCATCGTCGGCACCGACTTTGCTACCTATGCTAACTCTGGCCTGAGCCATCCGGCTAACGGCGCAGACCTTAGCTATGTGCATAAACTCAATGCGGTTTCTCTGGTTGCGCCAACTGGGGGCTTATCGGGCACCTTCATCGGCTCTGCCACCTTCGGCCCGCTGCTGTTTGCAAACGTGACTGCCAGCGATACCTTCAAGGCGCTGGTTGACGAGGCAAACGTTGCCGGTTATGAGCCTGGTACGCCTGAGTATGCGGCGCTGGTTCAGGCTGTGTATGCCGAGTTCATTCCAACCTTCGCCTTTGCGGTGCAGACGGCGGTAGATGGTGCGGATCCTATCAACCATGCAGCGACGCTTAAATCCACTGGCCTGCCTGTACATCTGATTGAAATCGTTGGGGATGGCAGCAACTTAGGGGATCAGGTACTACCTAATCGCGTCGACAAGTTCCCTGTGGCGGGTACCGAGCCGCTGATTGCCAACCTGGGTCTTGAGTGTATAGATACCACAACAGTTGGCTCTGGCGCCGTGCGCTTTAGCAAGGGGCATCACAGCTCGCTGATTAGCCCAAGTGAGGTACCAGGTGTGACAGATGGTAGCGCTGCCGCGGCTACGGTTGAGATGCAGCAGCAAGTTGCCGCGTTTGCCCTGACTGCGGGTAAGGGCCAGGCAAGCGTACTGGTGCAGGATGATTCAGTGATTCAGCCTTGCGCGGTGCCAGCTAGCTAAGCCTAAATCCAAAAAGGACTAAATAAAAACCCAGCCTGGCTGGGTTTTTTTATGGCTGGATTTGTTATTGCCCTCAGGGCTGATAGAATAGCGGCCAGATTTTAAAGGCCTGATCACGGAGCTGAATTTTGGAATTTTTGTACGAGTATGGACTCTTTCTGGCAAAAGCCGTCACCATAGTGGTGGCTATCGTCGCTGTCGTGGTGTTGGTGCTGGCATCGGCGGTAAAGCAGAAGGCCGATAAGGGTGAGCTCAAGCTGACGAATGTGTCTGAGGAGCTTAAGGACCTCAAACATGACCTAAAGGAAGAATTGCTGAGCAAGAAGCAGTTTAAGGCCTACGAGAAGGGCCTCAAGGCCGAGGCGAAGGCCAAGGAGAAAGCTGAGAAGGCCGATGGCGAAGCCGCGCCTACGCCTCGTGTGTTTGTTATCGACTTCAAGGGCAGCATAGATGCCCATGAGGTGGCGTCACTGCGAGAAGAGATCAGCGCCATCCTGGCCATTGCCGAGCAAGGCGACGAAGTGGTGGTCAATGTCGAGAGTGGCGGCGGTATGGTCCATGGCTATGGCTTGGCGGCCAGCCAGCTCGATAGATTGCGCAGCGCGGAGATCCCATTGACCATCTGTGTCGACAAGGTGGCCGCGAGCGGCGGCTATATGATGGCCTGTGTGGCCAATACCATCTATGCCGCGCCTTTTGCCATCGTCGGTTCTATCGGCGTGGTCGCGCAGATCCCTAACTTCAATCGTCTGCTGAAGAAGCATGATATCGATTACGAGCAGCACACCGCCGGTGACTTCAAGCGTACCCTGACCCTGTTTGGTGAAAACACCGACGAAGGAAGACAGAAGTTCCAGGAAGAGCTGGAAGAGACCCATGTACTGTTTAAAGCCTTCATCAGCAAGTATCGTCCTACGTTGGACATTGCCAAGGTGGCGACCGGTGAGCACTGGTATGGTCAGCAGGCGCTTGATCTTGGTCTGGTCGATGGCCTCTCTACCAGTGACGATGTGGTGATGAAACTCGCCGAAGAGAAGACGGTGATCAAGGTTCGCTATCAGCTGAAGAAGAAGATTGCTGACAAGTTTGCCCACAGCGCCTCACTGGCGGTCAATGCCGTGTTCAATCGCTTGGCGGAAAAGAATCAACCCCTCAACTAAGGGTTGTGACTTTCACCGGATAAAAACCCGCCCTCGGCGGGTTTTTACATATTTGTAACTTTTTATCCCTGCTAGGCTTTTACTCGTCTCTAAAATCTTATACAACATACTATTATCCTTAGATTTTGTAATGATGAGATGACGAGTAATACCCGCTATCAGGCGACATTAAAAGTCGGCGATCAATCTTATCCTGCCTATGAACTGAGAAGCCTGGTTCATTTCATGGCCGAGCGTTACGGCGAGCATCATGCCGAGCAGCTATGTCAGGAGATAGGCCTGGGGCTAAACGAGCTGGCCAAGTTAAACTTTGTCTATGTCTGGCAGGTGGATTATGCCATGGCCTTTCTGGGGCGCTTAGGCAATGACCCTCAGATAGGTGCACGGCTAGGTGAGACCTACAGGGTGGAAGAGCTGGCGCTTATTTGGCCCTATCTAGCTAAATGTCAGACCTTAGGAGAGTGCCTTGAGTTTGTTATCGCCCATCCCGAGCTGGTGGGCAGCGTCTCTGATACCCTAGTGAGCCATGGCGAGCGATGCCTCTATTTTCGCTGGCTCAACACGGCGAAGATCTCGGCGCCCTATTTCAGCCTGCAGTTTCAAAACAGCGTCTGCTCCATGTTAGCCCTTGCGCGTCAGCTCACGGGCCAGATGGTCACACTCGAGCGGGTGCAGCTGGCCACCCCGGTTCACGACAGTGGGTTCCTGGCGGCGTTCTGTCAGGCCGATGTTGGTTTCGACGGCGAGTTCTTCGAGTGGGCCATCTCCCATGAAATGCTTTCGCTGCCTGTTGTGTATGACTTCTCCCTACTACAACTTGATGAGCAGGCTCTGCATGACACCTCCTTAATCGAGAAGGTGCTGGCCATCCTAAACCAGGATTTTCCCAATAATCCTAAGCTGGAGTCGATGGCGCTGAGACTCAACATGAGCGATCGCACCCTGAGGCGACACCTGGCGAGTGCCGGCACCAGCTATCAGAAGCTGGTGGATCAAGTGCGCTGCCAGACGGCTATCGGCCTCATTGTTCAGGGCGACAAGAGCATAGTGGATATCGCAGAGATCATGGGGTTCGGCGATGTGAGCCATTTCCGTCAGAGCTTCAAACACTGGCTTGGCCTGCCGCCAGGCCAGTTTATTCGCAAGATCTAGCCCCCATGCTGGCAGTTGCCTAAACTTGGCGACAGGCTATCTATCCAGCTTTGCAGCACGGTCAATGCCTCCACATGACTCAGGCTGCGGCCAATAGGCGGCATGCGATCTTTGGGCGCATCCAGCATCTGGCGGTAGAGCAAGATGGAGTGCTCGCCATCGCCGGGGATGATGTCGTAGGAGAGGCCCTTTTCGCCGCCGTCCCAGCCTGGTGGCTGCTTACAGATCCCATATTGATAGCTGGTATGATCCACATAGAAACCCAGGCGCAGGCCTGAGATGCTGGCAAAGCCTTCGGCCCTGTGACAGTGGGCGCAGTTGATATCCAAATATCCCTTGGCCCTGGTGGTCAGATCGCCGCTCTCATCTGTGATTGCAGGCGCCGAATCTGGGGCGCCGTGCTGTGGCAGGCCGTTCAAGCGCCCCTGGTCGCGCCAATGTTCGAGCTGATTCACCGTCTGATTCTCGACGAATACCTCATGGTTAAGCAGATAGGGCTTGAGGCCTATGGGATAGATCTGGACGCCACCGTCACTGGCGCGTTGATGGCACACCTTGCATTCCGCCCGGCTGGGCACATGGTAGGTGAACTCCAGCTGCTCGCCCTGACGCGTCAGGCTGTGGGCCTGATTGGCGCCGGCAATGGCGAGACGCGCCTCGCCGCCTTGCCAGAGATAGGGCAGCGCCGTCCAGCCGTTTTCGCGGTGGATAAGCAGCCGGGTCTCGACCAAGGTCTCGTTGGCTTCCCCGGTGAGCTGGGTGTCGCTCGGCAGGGCAAAGGTTTTAACCAGCACGGCGCCTACCGGCAGGTCGAAGGTGTCGCTCGGGTGATAGTCGATCCGGCTGCCATCGGGCAGGAAGATGATACGGTATTTATGGGCGTAGTTGGTAAACAGCTGGCTTGAGAGTTGATAGCTAAAACCTGGGCCATTAGGGCCTGCTGTTGGTTTATCAGGCTCCTGAAATAGCCGATATTGGGACAGTAGCTGACAGTCTTGTGTCATCAGCGCCTGCCAGTTGATCTCCCCCTCCTGGCTATCGCAGATATCCGTGGAGGGATCTGTGCCGCCCGTCGGTGGGGTCACAGGCGTGCCAGGTTGGTTGGTGTCTGTGCCTGTTTGATTGGTCGAGGTGTCATCGCTGCCGCCGCAGGCCGTGAGGCATAGCAGCAAGAGGCTTATTAGAACTGGGCTCAAAAGCGGCAGCAAACCTTTTTCTGGGCTGGTTAACATAATTTCGGCTCGTGAGAAAAAGGGCCGCCAGATGGCAGCCCTTGGGTGGGGTTATTGAGAGCAGGTGGCTAGCGGCAGTCGCTTGATCCACTCGGCAATCAAGGCCGTGCCTTCGGTGTGGGACAGGCTGCGACCAATCTCTGGCATGCGATCGCCAGGTGTCGTGCTATCCATGCGGAAGTGCAGGATAGAGGTCTCGCTCGAGCCAGGCACCACGTCATAGCTCAGCGAGCCACCGCCATAGGCGATTGGCGACTTACAGGTACCGTGAGAATAGCCGCTGTCCTCCTCGTAGGTACGCCAGTACTCCAGCTTCAGGCCTGTGTTAGAGGCGTTGCCTTCTGGGCGGTGACAGTGGGCGCAGTTGATATCCAGGTAGCCCTTGGCGGTTTGCATCAGCTCGGCATCTGTCATGGCTGCTACCTTGGCCTCATCGCCATCGTGGAAGGCGGGGACTGTCGGGATGCTTGCCGTGTCTGGCACACCCTGCAAGATACCGGCGGACTGCCATTTCATCAGCTGGTTCATGGTGCCGTCGCTATAGGCATAGTCCTTGTTCAGATGACGCGCCTTAGGGCCAATGGGCACGAATACCGCGTTACTGGCGTCGTCACTCTTGAACTGGTGACACTGCTTACACTGGTTCATGCTGGGGACCACATAGTCGAAGTCCAGCGTCTTACCATTGTGAACCACCTGCTTGGCCTGGATGGCACCGGCCTTGGCCAGCACGGCATCTGTTTGCTCCGCGTTAAACACATAGGGCAGGGCTGACCAGCCGGTGGCGCGTTTAATAAGCAGTCGGGTCTCGACCAGTGTCTCGTTGGCCACGCCGCGCTTGCTGGTGTCGCTTGGCAGGGCGAAGGTCTTAGTGATCACAGTACCGACCGGGAAGTCCATACTCTCGTTAGCAGAGTAGTTGGCCACCTTGCCCTCTGGCACGAAGACGAAGCGATACTTGCTGGCATAGTCGGTAAATAGCTGAGTGTTGAGATCGTAAGGGATACCGCCTGAGTTCGCCCCGGTACTCGGATCTTTAGTATCGGCAAACAGCTGATAGTCAGAGAGGTTAGGGCAGTTGGCGCCCAGCAGGGCATCCCAATTTACGCCAGGGGTGTTGGTGCTACACAGACTAAGGTCACCATCGCCCACCAGACCACCTTCACCTTCGCCTATGGTGCCGCCGCCACCGACCAGATTGCCGCCGTCACAGCCCTCGACATCGTCATCCACGCCGCAGCCGAAGATCTGATCGCCAAAGGTGACAGTATGCACAGGCAAACTGACCTGGGCACAGTTCATGATCTTATCCTGGGTCTTCTCATAGAGGACGTCGGCGATGCTGATATCTGTGTTGCTGTTGGCATAGAGACGACCGAAGGAGACATCGCCGTTATCCCGGGCACAGATGTTGTCGCTGCCATCGTCGGCAAATGGCAACTCCTTAAGCCCCAGGTAGGCGGCGGTGCCGTTGTTGGAGAGCATCTCGCCCAAGCCATCGTAGAGGATCCCCGGGAAGGCGCCGTGGCTCAGCAGGTAGGCCTTGATGATATCTTCGATCAGATAGCCATTAGGCTTCTTGCCATAGTCTGTGATGACGTTGTCATGCAGATAGATGTTGCGTGGTGTCGGGCGCCAGCCATCTTCTATCGGTTGGCCCGGCTGGCCATAGTTGCCCACAAAGCTGGTCATATCCGGCTCGGCGATGAAGAAGCTGGAGACGGTCACCCCTAAGGTGTCGTGGCCGGTGATCTCGTTGTTAAAGATCTCCACATCGTTAGTGGAGAGGATGATCACCCCTGTGCCTGGCGGCACGATATGCACCCCGGCAGGGTTTGAGGAGGCATTGGCGAAGTTAGGGGTATTGTTGTTATACACCTTGTTGTTGAAGATACGCACGCTGGAGCCATATCTATGGTTGTTGATCGGCAGGTCGAATACCAGGATACCGCCTGTGTTACCCATGGCCTCGTTGTCGTAGACGTCGGCGTATTTAGAGTTTTCAATCTCGATACCGGCAACGTTTTCCTTGGCGATGTTACGGCGAACCACTATGTACTCAGACTGACCTACATAGATGCCCGCATCGGCGCTGCCGCGTACATAGGTGTCTTCGATGAGGATGTTTTCACACTCTACCGGATAGAGGCCGTAGGCGCCGTTATCTTCATCAAGCGCGCCTTCCCATACTGTGGCCAGGCGTCTTAAGATGATGCCGTTGGTGTTTTTCAGCTTGATGCCGTTGTTCTTGGCCTCATTGACCGACAGATCCTGGATGGTGATGTTAACGGCGTTCTGCACGAAGATACCATCGCCGGTGATCGACTCGGAGAAGTCCAGAACCGTTTCTTCCATGCCGTAGCCCATGATGGTGATGTTCTTGGCATAGGCGCCGTCACCGTCCACGTCGCCGTCAAACAGCAGGGTAGACTCTATCTTAAAGTGTCCCTTAGGCAGCACGATCACATCATTGCTTTGGGCGTTGATCAGGGCTTCCTGGATACGTGTGGTCAGGTTCTCACCATCTTCGATGATGATGGCACCTACTGGAAAGCTTGGGCCGGGATCCGTTGGTGTGGTGGTAACAGGTGGTGTTTCTACTTGAGGTGTATCTTCATCATCTGAGGAACAGGCGGTGATGGAGAGGGCCACTGCACTGGCCACTAGACTTGGGAGCAGCCACGAAGGCATCTTGTTGAACATAGTATCTCCTACTTATTGTTATTATTCCCACTCTAGATTGCACTGGCGTACTAGATAAGCAATGTGAAATCCGGCCAACAAATCATTAACATCCGTAACAATCAGTGGCTTAGTACATTTATTAAACAGGTGTTTGAGATAAAATTGAGGGAAAACAGTGAGGTGTGGGATTTATCAAACGGTAAAATTTGCCACACTCAACTGGTAGGAGGAGTTGATTTAAGCATTCAAGCCTGATAGGGAGCCTAAACCTTTAGTCTTGAGGCCTAGGGCCTAGAGCCTAGAGCTTAGAGCTTGGTGACATGGGCGTAAGCCGCTTGCGGTAAATCGTGGCGAGGCACAGATAGGCAGAGGGGATTTAGCACGGGTTTGAGCAAGCAGGAGTTTGAGCAAGCCAGAGCCTGGGGAGATATCGGATCGCAGGTTGGTGTAATACAGGAAGGGAAACGCCAAGTGTACAGTCGGAGAAGACGGTCAGTACTCGGCGTAATAATTCATCTCTCGGGCAAACAGGTCAGCATACCGGGATAGTCTGCCCAAATCCGTGCCCGAGGTGATCCTATTCACTCGATTGCTGCGTATCGATAAGCCAGGGGCGGATAAAGCTGGCGATCTGTGGCTGTGCCTGTTCGTTGGGGTGTATGCCGTCGGCCTGCATCAGCTCGGGATGAATGGCTATTTCTGACATGAAGAAGGGCACTAAGGTTACCCCATGTTCGCTCGATAGCTCCTGATAGACCTGGGTAAATTGCTTGGCGTAGCGTGGGCCATAGTTGGGCGGTACCATCACCTCGCTGAGCAGCACCTCGGCGCCCGAGTCCTTGGCCAGCTGGATCATTTTTGTAAGATTATTTTTCAATTGCTTAGGCGAAAATCCGCGCAGACCATCGTTGCCGCCGAGCTCGATAAAGACCCGCTTGGCCTTGGTCGAGTCAAGCAGGGCGGGCAGTCGGCGTAGGCCGCCGGCCGAGGTCTCACCGCTCACCGAGCCATTGATGATGGTGACATCGGGGGATTGCTGCTGCAACAGATGCACCCAGCCCTTGTCTTGTTCCATGCCGTAGCTTGCGCTTAGGCTATCACCTAAGATCAATATCGGGTTAGCATGGGCCTGGGGGATCAAGAATAAGACAAGCAGGCAAGTGGCTTGCACCAAACGGCTTAAGCGACGAAGCGAGAAGGAATTTATGTTAGAAAATAGTGCTATCAAGGTCAGTGATCTCTATAAATCGGTAACTACCCAAGAGGGAGAGCTTACTATCCTCAATGGCATCAATCTGGATGTCAAGTCGGGGGAGAGTGTGGCGATTCTTGGCCCCTCTGGCTCGGGCAAGTCGACTCTGCTCGGATTGCTGGCCGCGCTCGATTCGCCCAGCAAGGGGGAGATAGTCCTCGATGGCGTGACCCTCAATGGTTTGGATGAGGAAGGCAAGGCCGCACTGCGTAAACAGAAAGTCAGCTTTATCTTTCAGTCTTTCATGCTGGTCGATACCCTCAACGCCCTGGAGAACGTCATGCTACCGGCAGAGCTGTCGGGGATCAGTAAC
The DNA here is from genome assembly GCF_019457535.1 of Shewanella halotolerans. NCBI lineage: Bacteria > Pseudomonadati > Pseudomonadota > Gammaproteobacteria > Alteromonadales > Shewanellaceae > Shewanella > Shewanella halotolerans. The sequence continues at coordinate 1,773,117 of NZ_CP080417.1, forward strand.
GCCAAGCAGAAGGCGCAGCAGATGCTGGAGCGAGTGGGATTAAGCCACAGACTCAACCATTTCCCCAACCAGCTGTCGGGCGGCGAGCAGCAGCGTGTTGCCATCGCCAGGGCCTTCATCTGCGAGCCAAAGGTGCTGTTTGCCGACGAGCCGACGGGAAACCTGGATGGCGCCAACAGCGACCGGGTGGCGGACATGCTGTTTGAGCTCAACCGCGAGAGCGACACCACCCTGGTGCTGGTGACCCATGATCTCCAGTTGGCTAATCGTTGTCAGCGCCGCCTGAACATGCAGGCGGGACAGTTGAGTGAGGTGGTGAGCGAAACTGACAACAGCGGCGAGCAAGAGATGGCCCGTTCGAGCGCAGCGGAGGCGAGTTAATGGAGTCTCGCATCGCATGGAAATTGTTTAAACGAGAGCTGCTACAGGGGCAGCTGTTACTCATCATTTTGGCGATCACCCTGGCGGTCTTGTCGGTATCAGGCCTAGCGCGGGTCAGTGAGCGCCTGCAGCTGGCCATTAACGGCCAGGCCTCTAAATTTATCGCCGCCGATCGCATCATCAACTCGCCGGTTCCGCTGAACGAAAAGATCTTAACCAAGGCCGAGGCGCTGGGGCTAAGACACGTTGCCAGCATGCAGTTTAACTCCATGGCTTACGCCGGTGATGCCTTTCAGCTGGTGACGGTAAGGGCGGTCGGCGACGGTTACCCCTTGAAAGGGGTGATAGAGCTGAGCGATGGCCCGACCGATAAGCTGCCCAAGGCGGATCAGATCTGGTACGAGACCCGCCTGGGTGGGATCTTGGGTTACCCTAAGCAGCTCGAGCTAGGTAATGCCAATTTCAGCCTGAGCGCCGAGATAGCCAGGCTGCCCGATGCGGGCTTTAATCCCTTCGCCTCATCACCTGTGGTGCTGATGCGACTTCAAGATGTGCCCAAGACTGGGGTGATTCAACCTGGTAGCCGGGTGAGTTATATCCATCAGTTCGCTGGAGAGGCTGACCAGCTCAAGGCTTTCGAGGCCGAAGTTAAGCCGCTGCTTAACAACAGTCAGCGCTGGGTCGATGTGCAGTCGGGGGATTCGCCCATCGCCGGTGCGGTCAAACGGGCCGAGCGCTTCTTGCTGCTCGCCAGCCTGCTGGGAATAGCGCTTGCCTGCGCCGCCATAGGGATAGCCGCCCAGCGTTACTGCCAGCGCCATTTTGACGTGGTGGCTATGCTCAAGACCTTCGGCGCTTCCAGCCGGCAGATCCGTATTCTCTTTGGCCTGCATCTACTATTAGTAACCCTTGCGGGTATCGTGTTGGGGCTCATCGGCGGTTTTCTGCTCGATACGCTGATCAGCGCCTATCTGCCAGCCTCGATCTCGGCGTATTCGCCACCGCTGTTTAGGCCTATCGCCTTAGGAGTCGCCACCGGGCTTATCTCGGCCTTCATGTTCTCAGCCTACCCGCTGATGAGGCTGCTGGCCATTCCACCCCTGAGGGTGTTGCAGCGCCAGCTGGAGGGGATCCAGCTGGGGATGTGGCTGCACCTGGTGCTTAGCCTATCGGCGATGGCACTGCTGGGGTATCTTTACTCACAGAGTCTGGTGCTCACCCTAACCGTGGTTGCTGCCGTGATGTTGCTCGGCATCTTGCTGAGTCTGTTTGGTTTCTTGTTGATCCGCGCAGGTCACAGCGTAGGCATGAAGACCACCAACCCTATGCAGCTGGCCTTGGCGGGGCTAAGACGCCGCGCCAGGCAAAACGCGGTGCAGCTGGTGGGCTTTAGCAGCGCCCTGGTGTTGCTGCTGACCATCATAGCGCTTAGGCAAGACCTGCTCGATGAGTGGCATAAACAGCTGCCCGAGCAGTCGCCCAACTACTTCCTGGTGAACATAGCGCCCGAGGAGCAGGCGCCGCTGGAGGCCTATTTTAGCGACAATCGCGTCAAGGCGACCGATATCTATCCTGTGATCCGCGGCCGTCTGGTAGCGATAAATGGAGAGAAGCTGATCTCTGCCGAGCAGGCCGATGAGGGGACCGATGGTCGAGTGGGGATTTCCCGCGAGCTGAATCTGACCTGGCGGACCTCTCTGCCGCCTAATAATGAGCTGGTGTCGGGTCACTTTAACCAAAAGGCCGATGAGGTGTCGGTGGAGTCAGGCGTGGCTGAGCGCCTCGGAATAGGGCTTGGAGATGAGCTTAGCTATGTGATAGATAACCAGCCGCTGACCGTCAAGGTGGCCAGCATTCGCGCCGTACACTGGGAGACGATGCAGCCAAACTTCTTCATGATATTCCACCCCGATGCCCTGGCACCCTTTGCCTATACCTCTATGGCCAGCTTCTATCTTGACGACAGCAAGCGACCTTTGGTGATCGAGTTGATCAAACGTTTTCCCACGGTATCCATCATAGATGTCGGCGCCATGGTGAAGCAGCTTAGACAGATCATCGACCAGGTCTCTCTGTCGCTGACCCTGGTGTTGGTGTTGGTACTGCTGGCCAGCAGTCTGGTGATGATAGCGCAGACCGAGGCGGGAATGGCGACGCGTCAGCGCGAGCTGGCGGTGCTGCGCACCTTCGGTGCATCGGGTTGGTTGCTGCGAATGGCCACGGCACTGGAGTTTGCCCTGCTAGGGCTTATCGCCGGCTTGCTGGCCGCCATAGTGGCCGAGTTCACCATCTATCTGCTGAAGACTCAGGTGTTTGAGCTGGTGGTCTATATGCATTGGGACTGGTGGCTGTTGGCGCCGCTTGCCGGCGCGGCCATCGTTGCGCTGCTGGGCACCTGGCGTTGTCGTCAGCTGCTGCAGAAGTCCTGCCGTCAACTCCTGCAGGGCTAGCGGGAAGTAAAATAGGAGAGCGGCGCGAGTGGTTAGCGCGCCGCTGGTTCAAAGTTCAAGGCTCTAGGTTTAAGCCTTTTAGGCTCGAGGGGTAAGACTTTAGCTTGTGGAGGCGCCAAATAGGTTTGTCAGAGCGTCATCCAGATGGGTGTAATGAAAACTAAAGCCCGCTTGGGTTAGCCGATCGGGGTAGACATATTGGCCTTCAAGTAACAGCTGGGACATCTCACCTAGAGCCAGACTTAGGACAGAGGCGGGCATGGGCAGCAGGGTGGGGCGGCTCAGGGCTGTGCCCAAAGAGTTGGTAAATTCGCGATTGCTGACCGGGTTAGGAGCGGTGGCGTTATAGATCCCTTGGCACTGCGCGTTATTTAACAGAAACAGTATGATGGCGATAAGATCTTCTCTGTGGATCCAGCTCATCCCCTGTTTCCCTGAGCCCACCACGCCGCCGGCGCCCAGTTTAAAGGGCAGCAACATCTTCTTCAGCGCGCCGCCGTTTAAACCTAGTACCAGGCCGATACGAATAACGCAGACCCGGGTCAGCCCCTGGCACTGCAGGGCTAACTCTTCCCATTTGGCGCAGACGCTATGGGGGAATTTCTCCTCCTTGCCTGTGTCTTTGAAGTGGGCGAGGTCGAAACTCTCATCCAAGTGCACCTGCTTGTCATGATCGCCATAGATGCCGATAGCAGAGCCGCTGATGAAGACCTTAGGCGGCGTCTTGCTGGCCTCGAAGAGTTTGGCCAGACGCGCTGTGGTATCCCAGCGACTGTCGCAGATCTTCTGCTTTATCTCCAGGCTCCAGCGCTTATCGGCAATGGGTTCACCCGCCAGGTTGATGACCGCATCGAAGCCGTCGAGATTGGCCAGGGCGCCAAGGTTACCCAGTAACTTATGCTGGTTACCAAGGGTGAGGTGGGCCTTACCGGCCGAACGGGTGAGCAAGGTGAGTTGATGTTCGCTTTCCAAGGCCTTCACCAAGGCCTTGCCTATGAATCCGGTACCGCCGGTGATCAAAATCCGCATGCCGACTCCAATTTTTTAGGGGATATCAGAAATATACACCATAGCGAGGGATTCGGATCACTTTTAGGCGGCAGGTATTGAGGGAATGGATTAGGCTTAGCCCTTCTGGTAGCAGAGCTGCATCGAGACCGAATCGGCAAATCTCAGGGCGTGGGGCTTGTCTATCTCGACCGAGGCGAAATCGACCCATTCATGATCGCTGGCAATGCTTAATACCTGATCCGTGAGGTGTTCTAGCAGTGAGAAGCGATTGTTTTCAACTAAAGCAATGATTTTTTTCGTTATCGTGCGATAATTCAGGGCGTCTTGCATGTTATCGCTGTTACGGGCCTTAGCGGCGCAGTAATGGATTTCTGCGTTGATGGTGACGTCCTGTTTGTTGTTGATCTCATCTTCCTTGATGCCAATGTAAGTGCGAAGACGGAGATTTTTAATTCGAATGATGGCGATTTCTGGTTTCATGATCGTAATTTTTCTTGTGTAAGATTTAAGTTAAGCCTATCAATATTATGGGTAATTCAGAAGGACTTTATCTAGATGACTCGATTTGATAATCAGGGGGTCGCGTTTAAAGGCTTTGCCATCATGGCGTTTATCGTCGTGATTCTGGCAGGGATCAAAGCCGCCAGCCCTATTGTGGTTCCCTTTGTGTTGTCGGCCTTTATTGCGGTGATCTGCAATCCGGCCATCAACGGCATGACCCGCCTTAAGCTGCCCCGCGCGTTGGCGGTGGCCATCATGATGGTGTTTATCGTGCTAATGGGGCTCTGGCTGGCCTCCTTGGTGGGGAGCTCCATCAACGAATTTTCCCGTCAGTTGCCACTTTATCGGGATCAGCTGGTGGAGCAGTTTGCCTGGATATTGACCAAGTTGCAGACGCTAAATATCGAGGTCTCCAAGGAGCAGGTCTTGGCTTATTTCGACCCGGGTATTGCGCTGTCGATGACCACCAACATGTTGTCCAGTGTCGGCGGCGTGATGGCTAATCTGTTTCTGATCATACTAACCGTAGTGTTTATGTTGTTTGAGGCCCAGGACTTGCCCAAGAAGCTGCATTTCGCGCTGGACGATCCTGACATGCGCATCAAGCAGATAGACAAGTTCCTGCAGTCGGTTAACCAGTACATGGTGATCAAGACCTTGGTGAGTGTGGGGACCGGTGTGGTGGTCGGAACGGGCCTGGCATTGATGGGGGTCGATTATGCCTTGCTCTGGGCCGTTGTCGCCTTCCTGTTTAACTATATTCCCAACATAGGCTCTATCATCGCCGCGATTCCGCCTGTGCTGCTGGCCTTTATTCAACTGGGCCCTGCCGGGGCGGGGGGCACGGCACTGCTCTATCTGGCGACCAATACCGTGATGGGGAATATCGTCGAGCCTAAATATATGGGGCGCGGCCTGGGACTCTCGACCCTGGTGGTGTTCCTCTCCTTGATCTTCTGGGGCTGGCTGTTGGGCTCGGTGGGCATGTTGCTCTCTGTGCCGCTGACCATGATCGTCAAGATAGCGCTGGAGTCGAGTCAGAGCGGTGGTTGGCTGGCCATCTTGCTGGCCGATCGCGTCGATGAGACTCTGGTTAACGCCGAGGTACAGGTTAACGAAGCTAGGGTTAACGCCGACGCTCAAGTTAGCGCAGGGGCCGGCGAACAAGCCGACGCGGAAAAGTAGTTCATTGTTCGTTAAAGCAATTAGCATTAGTTAAAGCATTCAAGTAATAGGTAAATAGCGTTAGATGGAGTCATTTAAGCAAGCAATACAGCAGGTGCAATTCTCTGACGAGGCCGAGCGGCTGTTTCATGGACGTGGTGGTCGTTATAAGGGCGCCGAGCATCTGTGTCTCGACTGGTTTCCCCCTGTGCTCCTGCTCACCAGTTTTAAAGAGATCGATGAGGCTGCACTCGAGGAGCTGACCCAGGCGATTCAGACGCGCTGGAGGGCAGAGAAGGGAGAGCAGGGCTTTAACCTGGTATTCCAGCACAGATGTGCCGGGCAGACCCAGACCCATTTGCTATATGGCGAGGTGCCCGATCCACATCTGGTGAGTGAAAACGGGGCGCGTTTTCAGATCCATCTGCTGCGCGGGCAAAATCACGGCTTGTTTCTCGATATGCGCGCCGGGCGCGCCTGGGTAAAGGCTAATGCCGCCCAGGCTAATGTGCTCAACCTGTTTGCCTATACCTGCGGCTTTTCTGTGATGGCGCTGCAGGGCGGTGCGGATCAGGTGGTCAATATCGACATGAGCAAGGGGGCGTTAGCCATAGGCAAGCAGAACCATCTGCTCAACGAGTTACCCCATGGTGCACGTTTCCTGGGGCACGACATCTTCAAGTCTTGGGGCAAGCTAACCAAGATGGGGCCTTATGATCTCATCATTGCCGATCCTCCGAGCAATCAGCGGGGCAGCTTCGTGGCGACTAAGGATTATGCGCGCCTGCTGCGCCGCCTGCCTCAACTATTGGCGCCGCAAGGCGAAGTCCTGCTGTGTCTCAACGCGCCCGAGCTTGGTATCGATTTTCTCAAACAGCAGGTGGCAGAGCAGAGTCCGACGCTGGAGTTTGTCGAGCAGCTGGCTAATCCCGAGGTGTTCTTGGATAAAGTCCCCGACAAGGCGTTGAAGGTGCTGCGCTATCGTCAGCGCCAAGCAGAATCAGAATAGGCTTTAAGGGCTAATGAGCTGTGCTCATGGCTAGATCCATTAAAGCCATGAGCTTCTAATTTGTAGGGGTAGAGTTAGTAGCGGTAGAGTTCCTGAATCAAGGACTGACCGTGAGATTCGATGACCTGGGCTATCTGTTGGTGGTCCAGGTTTTTTAACGCCGAAATTTCGTTAAACAGTTTCTCTTGTACGTCGAAGGGCATGGACATTGAGTCCATGAATAGGTGGATAGATAAGGTGTCTCCCTGCGTAAACAGGTCGGCTAGCCTTTGGGCCTCAAATTCGATCAGCGTGTTCATTGCATCACCTCACTCCTGCTTGCGCAAACGATTCGCTATTAATTAATTGATAGCAGTTCGCATTTGAGTCATTAGATCGTTTTATTGTAAAGAAAATGTTTTTTAGTTTTCGAAGCAGTAAAAAAATGAAAGACTTTCACTTTGATCATTGAATATTGACACTTTTAGGCATTTTTTCGCTAAATGCGGCCACAATACTGAAAGTTTTCTGTAAGTCATGTTTTTTTAGTGGTACACTAGCACCCATGAGTTAGCAGATAGTTGCAGCTTATACCCAAGGCAAAATGCACCAATAAAAAAGCATGCCTGTACCCTACACAAAAATCTGGAGTTGTTATGGAAGCCCGTGAATACGAAAGCGCTTATTACCAAGTACAAGATGAAGTAATTGAGTCATTACCTGTCGAGATGGATGACGAAGCGTTTTTGGATTAAGGAAATATCCAAACTGAATTTTCACTTAGGCGCCGAGTCTGGCTGGGTGCGTTAAGGTGAGAGTCTTCAGACAGAAAGAGCAGCCCTAGGGCTGCTCTTTTTTGTGGTCGGTAGGTTTGTTTCTTTCTTATGCCGCTTTGTGGGCGACACGATCGGCCGTGTTATTGTAGGCTCGGTCTCTAAGTTAGACCTCTAAAGCTAGGCTTCTAAAGCTAGGAATCTGGTATCGGCCATTCCGCTTGAGGCCAGCACTTATTGAGATTAGCGCTTGTTGAGACTAACGCATGAAGAGACGAGTGCTTAGTTGAGATTGCCTTTCTCCGGCAGAATTTCCACTATTACCCAGCGTTTATTGACCTTATGCAGGCGTATGGTGCGATCGTCTATCCAAGGTTGGCCACCCTTGAGTCCCGTCATTTTGACGATCACAGTGACATCCTTGGTAAATTTGCGGAAGAAGTCGATATCTATCTCTTCGATCTCCAGGGTCACATCGCGCATGGAGAGGTTTAACACGTGGCGCTGTACCGAGGCGGCGATATAGTAGTGCGACAGCACCTTCTGCATCGGCTCATCGACAAACTGCTTAGCCTTCTCGACATCTCTGTCGACATAGATGGCACGAAAGAATCCTAATGAAACCTGCTCTGGTGTCATGACGCCCGACATAGTTTCCGAGTCTGGACTGCAGGCCGTTAAGAATAAAATGAAGATAAAGAGTAATTTTTTCATAGGGTTTAATCGAAAGGCTTTGGCCTAGTATCGCGATTCTCTAAAGCCTTGGCAAGCGGGGCACGTCAGTCGAAAGTACTTGACTCTTAGGAGCTGGGCTGGCATATCTGAATGAACAAATTGTTACGGTTATCCACAGAATCTGTGGACAAGTATGTTGAAGAGTCGATGCATAACTCTTAAGTGACTGAACTTAATTGGTAAATTTGTGTGGTCATTTTTTGACGCATTGTGTATCTCTGAATATTTTTTAATCTTGCCAAACCGTTTGAGTATAAAAAAAGCCTGTCTCGTGACAGGCTTTTTCGATCTTATGGCGAGTACAGATTAGTTCTGTGAGGCTTGAATCGCCGTCAGTGCGATGGTGTAGACGATGTCGTCTACCAGGGCACCACGAGACAGATCGTTAACCGGCTTGCGCATACCCTGCAGCATAGGGCCGATACTGATCAGGTCCGCACTACGCTGAACTGCCTTGTAGGTGGTGTTACCTGTGTTCAGATCCGGGAAGACGAACACGGTTGCCTGACCGGCCACAGGGCTGTTAGGCGCCTTAGACTGAGCCACGTTTGGCATCACGGCGGCGTCGTATTGCAGTGGGCCGTCGATCACCAGCTCAGGGCGTTTCTCCTTGGCGATACGGGTTGCTTCACGCACCTTATCGACGTCTGAACCTGTGCCTGAGCTACCGGTTGAGTAGCTGATCATGGCAACCTTAGGCTCGATGCCGAAGGCGGCGGCGCTGTCGGCCGACTGAATGGCGATATCCGCCAGCTGCTCGGCGTTTGGATCTGGGTTGATGGCACAGTCACCATAGACCAGTACCTGATCCGGCATCAGCATGAAAAAGATAGAGGAAACCAGGCTAGAACCGGGTGCCGTCTTGATCAGCTGTAGTGGCGGACGTATGGTGTTGGCCGTGGTGTTTACCGCACCAGAGACGATACCGTCGACTTCACCCTGTGCCAGCATCATGGTACCCAGTACCATGTTGTCTTCCAGCTGCTCACGGGCAACCACTTCTGTCATGCCTTTGTGGCGACGCAGTTCAACCATAGGCGCAACATAGCGCTCACGAGCGGTTTCAGGCTCGATGATTTCAACGCCTTCGCCCAAGGTTACCCCCTGTTGGCTGGCGATACGCTGGATCTCTTCAGGGTTACCAATCAGCACACAGCGGGCGATGCCACGCTCGGCGCAGATGGCGGCCGCTTCGATGGTTCTTGGTTCGTCACCCTCAGGCAGTACCACTGTCTTGGCCGCTGCGCGGGCAAGTTCGGTGAGCTTGTAGCGGAACGCTGGTGGCGACAGTCTGTGCTCACGCGGTGAGTTCATGGTGACGCTTTCTACCCAGCTCTGGTCGATATGGCTGGCAACATATTCCTGCACCTCTTCGATACGCACGGCATCATCCACAGGCACTTCATGGTCGAAGCGCTGGATGTTGAGCGAGGTCTGCCAGGTGTTGGTGTCAATCAAGAATACCGGTAGGCCAGTCTCGAAGGCTTGCTCACACAGGGCCATGATCTCAGGCTCTGGCTCGTAGCTACCTGTCAGCAGCAGTGCACCCACCTTAACACCGTTCATCGCCGCCAGACAGGCAGAGACGATCACGTCCGAGCGGTCGCCCGACGTCACCAGCAGAGAGTCTGTCTTGATGTGGGTAACCATGTTAGGAATACTGCGGGCGCAGAAGGTGACCTTGCGCAGACGACGGGTATTCATCTCACCGGCGTTGATGATGCGGGCACTCAAGTGCTTGGCCAAGTCTGAGGCGCGTGGCGCGACCAGATTCAGGTTATATGGCACGCTGCCTAGGATACGCAGCTTGCTCTTGCCGGGAAGTTGGAACATGCTTGCGGCGTCAGGACGCTGCACATCCTGGTGATCGAACACCTCTGACAGATCCGGGCGGGCGCGGCCTTCATCGTCTACCGGGGCACCAATCTTGTTGATGATGGCGCCAATGAGGCGTTTGTTCTTGCTGCCACCCCAGGCGTTGTGGGCGATTTCGAGACGGTTCATCAAGGCGGTCGGCGTTTCGTTACCCGGTGCGGCGACGAAGATGATGTCTGCATCCAGTGCCTTGGCGATCTCATAGTTGATGTCGTCAGAGAAAGGGTGGTTGCGGGTCTGTACCAGACCTTCGACGATCAGAGTCTCACTTGGGTCGGCACACTCGGTGGCGCGGGCGATGATCTGCTCCATCAAGACATCTGTCTGATCGGTGCGGATCAAGTGCTCGGCGTGAGCCATGTCGAAGGGCTCGAGCGGGTTAACCGTCGGCGACTTGCTAAGTATGGTGGTCGAACGCTCTGGGCCCTTATCGGTTGGGCGCTGCTGGGCGATAGGCTTGAAGAATCTCACCTTTACCCCGTGGCGCTCCAGTGCACGTACCATGCCTAGACTGATAGAGGTCAGGCCGACGCCGGTACCATTGGGGATGAGCATAATATTGCGAGACATAGTTACCTCTTATGCCCCGGCCAGACACTTGGCCGGGTCTTGTCAAAATTGGTGGCGGCGCTAGGTGCCGCGATAGCATTTACTGCTGCGATAACATTACTTTAGCAGTGAAACGGCGTCTTCGGCGATCACCCACTCTTCGTTGGTTGGGATCACCATGGCAACTGGACCATTGTCTGTGGTGATCTGTCCCTGGTTACCAAAGCGTGCCGCCTGGTTACGCGCTGGATCCACTTCGAAGTTGAAGATAGCGAGCAGGTTAAGCACCTTCTCACGGATAAGATCTGAGTTCTCACCGATACCGCCGGTGAATACCAAGGCGTCCAGACGACCCAGTGGCACAGTGTAAGAGGCGATATATTTGGCCAGACGGTAGCAGAAGATCTCAAGCGCCAGTGTCGCGCCCTTATGGCCTTCGGCGTAGCCTTCTTCGATGCCGCGACAGTCGTTAGTCAGCTCAGAGATGCCCAGCAGACCGCTCTGCTTGTTCATCAGGTTGTTGACTTCATCTAAGGTGTAACCCAGACGATCTACCAGGTGGTAGATGATAGAGGGGTCTATGTCACCACAGCGGGTGCCCATGACCAGGCCTTCTAGCGGTGTCAGACCCATAGAGGTATCGACACTCTTACCGCCTTTAACCGCGGTGACAGACGCGCCGTTACCCAGGTGGGCACAGATGACGTTGGTGTTGGCTAATTCTTTACCCAGCGCCTTGGCGGCTTCGCGGCTCACAAACAGGTGGCTGGTGCCATGCATGCCGTAGCGACGGATGCCGTGCTCACGATAGAGCTTGTAGGGCAGGGCATACACGAAGGCGCGCTCTGGCATGGTTTGGTGGAAGGCGGTGTCAAACACGGCTACCTGTGGCAGGCCAGGGAAAGAGGCCTGGGCGGCGCGAATACCAATAAGGTGTGCTGGGTTGTGTAGCGGTGCCAGGGCGGCACAATCTTCAATACCCGCGATCACGCTGTCATCGATCACCACAGAGTGGGTGAACTTTTCACCACCGTGAACCACGCGGTGACCGATCGCCTGGATCTGGGCGGCGACGTCAGGATACTGGCCCAGAATCTCTTTAACGATAAACTCGACCGCCTCGCGGTGGGCGGTGAAGGCCCCTAGCTTAGACTCGAATTTGTTGCCATCGACTTTCCACTTGATGCGTGAATCTTCCAGACCAAAGCACTCTGCTAGACCTGAGATCTGGTCGTCACCCGTAAGCGCGTCGATAATGGCGAACTTCAGTGATGAGCTGCCGCAGTTTAGTACCAAAACCAGTTTGTTAGACATGTTTAAAACCTTTTGCAAAGTGAGTGAATGACTGGCATTCACCAAAATTAAATGACCACAAAGCCTAGGGCCGGTGTCGCTTTAAATTCTCGTTCCTGAGATTAAGATTCGGTCTCTGCCAAGGCGATGCCGCTTGGGGCTGACGCTCGCCTTGTGCTATGGTAAAGACAGTCTCTTAAGTGTTAGGTGTCATCATTGACTGTTCAAGTGTTAAAAACCTTAGGGGTCGGTCGTCGCTATATGAAGACTTGGCCTATGGTTAGACAACTTAGTTTATATTTTCCAGAGTATCGCGTGATCCGCGCGACGGCTCTGGCGATTCGCTTGATGCCGCTGCTGGCCCTGCTGGCCGGCGGCAGTCAACTCTATCTTTATGGCTGGGCCTGGTTACCTCAGGCTATTACCATCGCCTTATTCTTTATCAGCTTGCCTATTCAAGGCTTGCTTTGGCTCGGTTGGCGAGCCAAGCATCCGCTGCCACTTTCTCTGCTGGATTGGGGCAATAATCTGTCCGCCAAGCTCCAAGGTATGGGAGTGGCTTGTCCCCCTCTCGGTGCCAGTGCCTGTTATCTGGACATGGCGGTCATCTTGAAGATGGCCTTCGAGCGTCTCGATAAGCACTACTGGGAAGCGCTCTAACCTTTGTTAGTACACGGCAGTTATGCCGGCTTCCACAAACACCTGTTTAATCTGTTCCATGGTTTCGCGCGATGGGGGAGAGATATCCTTGAGGGTGTACTCTTCGCCCATGGCTTCCCATTTGTGTTTTCCTAGCTCGTGGTAGGGCAGTAGCTCCACCTTCTCCACGTTGGTCATAGGTTTAATAAATTCTGCCAAGCCCTTTGCCGAAGCAATATCATCGGTATAGCCGCCCACGACCACATAGCGTATCCACACTTTTTGTTGGCGTTTTTGGAGATACTGGGCAAATTGCAGCGTGCGATGATTGCTGACATGGGTTAAGGCGATGTGTTGGTCGTCATCGATATGCTTGATATCGAGCAGTACCAAGTCTGTGTTATCGAGGAGTTCATCGATAACTGGGGTGTATTTACGGACGAAGCCGTTGGTGTCTAGGCAGGTGTGTATTCCTTGCGCTTTGCAGGCCTTGAACAGGGCCGCGACAAATTCGGCTTGCAGTATGGCTTCGCCGCCACTGGCAGTGACGCCTCCGCCGCTGGACTCGAGAAAAGGTCGATAGCTGATGATCTGTTCCATCAGCTCGTCGACCTCGATTTCACGTCCACCGTGAAGATCCCAGGTATCACGATTGTGGCAGTATTGGCAACGCATCAAACAGCCTTGCATAAAGGTGATAAACCGAATGCCGGGACCGTCAACTGTGCCGAAGGATTCCAGTGAGTGAATCCGCCCTTTTACTGTCATTGTGACTCCGAAAACTTCAATTAAAGTAGGCTGTGCTAAATTAGTGCACAGCCTAGCTTATATTCACCAAAAATCTAGCGTTTGACCGCTCGATTGACGGAAATTACATCCCTTTGGTGAAAGTACGTGTAATGACGTCCTGTTGCTGCTCTGGTGTCAGTGCGTTGAAGCGCACGGCGTAACCAGATACACGGATAGTCAGCTGTGGATACTTGTCTGGGTTAACCACTGCATCTTCCAGCATTTCGCGGTTCATCACGTTCACGTTAAGGTGTTGACCACCTTCGCGGGTCTCGTTGTGAGCGAAGTAACCATCCATCAGCGCAGCCAGGTTAGCGCGGCGACCGTCGTCATCTTTACCCAGGGCATTTGGCACGATAGAGAAGGTATAAGAGATACCGTCCTGTGCGTGAGCAAATGGTAGCTTGGCAACTGAAGTCAGTGAGGCGATAGCGCCTTTCTCGTCACGGCCGTGCATTGGGTTTGCACCCGGTGCAAATGGCGCGCCTGCTGGACGACCGTCTGGCGTAGTACCTGTCTTCTTACCATAAACCACGTTTGAGGTGATAGTGAGGATAGACTGAGTCGGGATCGCGTTACGGTACATCTTCTTGTGACGGATCTTAGCCATGAAGCGCTCAACCAGCTCGGTAGCCAGGTCATCGACGCGTGCATCGTTGTTACCAAACTTAGGATATTCACCTTCGATGTCGAAATCGACAGCGATGCCGTTTTCGTCACGAATTGGCTTAACCTTGGCAAACTTGATGGCTGACAGTGAGTCGGCAGCAATAGACAGACCAGCGATACCACAAGCCATGGTGCGACGTACGTCTCTGTCGTGTAGCGCCATCAGGGCCGCTTCATAAGAGTACTTGTCGTGCATGAAGTGAATCGCGTTTAGCGCAGACACATATTGAGTCGCTAACCACTCCATCATGGTGTCCAGGCGGCCCATCACATCGTCAAAGTCCAGGACTTCATCTTTGATTGGCTCAAACTTAGGACCTATCTGAGTCTTAAGCTTCTCATCCACACCGCCGTTGATGGCGTAAAGCATGGTCTTGGCCAGGTTGGCGCGGGCGCCGAAGAACTGCATGTGTTTACCAACAACCATAGGGCTCACACAACAGGCGATAGCGTAGTCGTCAGAGTCGAAATCGGGACGCATCAGGTCATCGTTTTCGTACTGAATAGAGCTGGTGTCGATAGAGACCTTAGCGCAGTACTTCTTGAAGTTAAGCGGCAGCTTCTCTGACCAAAGCACTGTGATGTTTGGCTCAGGGCTTGGGCCCATGTTGTATAGGGTGTGCAGGAAGCGGAAGCTAGACTTAGTCACCAGAGTACGGCCATCAAGACCCATACCTGCGATAGACTCGGTAGCCCAGATTGGGTCGCCAGAGAATAGCTCGTCGTACTCAGGGGTACGTAGGAAGCGCACCATACGTAGCTTCATCACGAAATGGTCAACCATCTCCTGAGCTTGCTGCTCGGTCAACACGCCATTGTTGATGTCACGCTCGATGTAGATATCCAGGAAGCTAGAGGTACGGCCAAGAGACATGGCGGCGCCGTTTTGGCTCTTCACTGCGGCCAGGTAGCCGAAGTAAGTCCACTGAATCGCTTCTTTAGCGTTGGTTGCAGGACCTGAGATGTCACAGCCGTAGCTGGCAGCCATCTGCTTCATTTGACCCAGGGCTTTGTGCTGCTCGGCGATCTCTTCGCGTAGCTGCATTGTGGCTGAAAGATCTTCACCCGCTTCAAACTGCGCTTGCAGTGAGCTGAACTGGGCAAATTTTTCCTGCATCAGATAATCGATACCGTACAGGGCGATACGACGGTAGTCACCAATGATACGACCACGGCCGTAAGCATCTGGCAGACCAGTCAGTACGCCAGACTTACGGCAGCGCATGATCTCAGGGGTGTAGATGTCGAATACGCCTTGGTTGTGAGTCTTGCGGAGTTCTGAGTAGACATACTTGATGTTTGGATCCAGTTCACGACCATAGGCAGCGCATGACCCTTCGACCATGCGGATACCGCCATTGGGTAACATGGCACGCTTAAGTGGCGCGTCTGTTTGTAGACCGACAATGGTTTCAAGATCTTGGTCGATGTAACCTGCTGCATGAGAGGTAATGGTAGAGACTTTGTCGGTATCGAAATCAACAGGTGCGTGGGTGCGGTTTTCCTGTTTGATACCTTCCATCACTTTGTCCCAAAGCGCGCTGGTCGCTTCGGTGGGGCCGGCTAGGAAAGATTCGTCTCCTTCATAGGGCTTGTAGTTCTTTTGAATAAAGTCGCGTACATTTACTTCAGACTTCCAATCACCAGGAGTAAAACCTTCCCACGCTTTGGTGAACAGCTCAGTTTTTTCGGTCATCGTACTAATACCTTCTGTTTGAGATAAAGGTTATTGGTTATCGATAGGCTGTCACTGCAGACGTTGCGATACACCAATAGCTATTCTTCGCAGCTCCCTTCAATGTATTACCCGGATGATGGGAACTGAATTATCGAACCGGTAAACCGTGTCGATTTAAATCTGTTTTACGCGATATCCGAAGCCATTTGACACTCACTGTCTAAATCGATTCGGTTATCGTTAAATTGGTAAGACCAATTAACCATATGCATAGTACCATATCTCCCTAGGCGCTGCATCTGAATCGGTCTGCTTTTGCCCGAGTTAATGCCAAAATTGCTATCGGGTTATCATTTTTGGCGCAAAATTTCGTTTGCATCTCACCTAAGAGTCGGTTATTTGCGCGAGGTGGTTCACACCTTTGTCTGACAACCTGTGACATCGATGATAAGGGTGATTCCCCGGCGTTATGAGCGCCATGCCCATAGGGCATATTGATGCCTGTTATCAGCAAGTTTGATGTAAGTATAGGGGAGATAAAAATGAAGAGGGCCTAAGCCCTCTTCGTCGTTTGCGCGATTAAAGTAGCGCTGGGATCCCTTGAATCATTCCCACTGCCAACATGGCGGCGAGACAGATAACAAAAGCCAGACCCGGAATGATCAGTCTGTCGGCTAGACTCAGGCTAGCGGCACGTTCTTTGTCGCCGATCAGGCCGTTATTATCTAGCAGCATGGTGAGTGCCCAGGCTAGCACAGGGTTGGCAACGAATGAGGCGAAGATACAGATCCCCGCCGCTTGGCTGCTTTGGGTGTCTTTCACCATCTGCATGCCGGCTTCCAGTAGTGGCAGGAATACGCCAACCAGCAAGGCGATTGACATCACAGGGCGCCATACGGTGACATCCATTGGATAACCCAGTACCGCGACTATGATACACAGGCTGCCCAGCAAGATGGCGCCGGCAGGAATAGGACGCTTAGCGATTGCCGCCGGGATCATGTAGGTACCCCATGAAGAGGTGATGTTACCGCCACCCACAGCTGTGCCCACAATTTGACGTAGCGAACAGGTGGTCATGGTGTCATCCACATCCATCAGCACTTTTTCTGTGCCTTTAGGGTAGTTCAGCTCCTGGAAGATACGGTGACCGAGGAAGTCTGGTGACCACATAGCAACCGCCAGGATGGCGAAAGGCAGTGATGCGATGAAGTGCTCGAAGTTAGGTAAGCCTAGCTGCCAGCCGTATTCCGTAGAGCCCCACCAGTACGCTGGGTTCAGGTTAGGGATGCCAGGCGCCGTAACAAATTGCAGATCTAAGCCGGCGCCGAGGGCGAAGGCCAGCGCAATTGCCGCGATAGAACAAAGCGGAATAGCCAGCCAGCGTTTACCCACCTTGGCCAGATAGGCGTAGAGAACGACGTTCACCAAGAGGATGAAGAAGGCAACATAGCCCAGGCTATAGTCCAGGGCGTGCTTGGCCTGCAGGCCACCGGCCCAGTCAAACAGCGAGGTGATCTGACTCTTGGCGCCCATGAAGCCCAGGAAGACCAAGAGGCCCCCCGCGACGCCGCTGGAGGTGAGGTTCACCAACCTGGAGCCACCTTTAAAGTAACTAAGCAGCAGACCAAAGATCCCCAGAAGGATCGCAAGCGCTAACGGGTGCGCGCCAGCTAAGGCGATGGTACCGATAAGCGGGATCATGGGGCCGTGGTTGCCGCCAAGGTTAGCGCGAGGGTTGATAAATCCGGAACTGATGATACAGAAGAGCAGGGCGGGGATGAGCATTTCGACGCGAACCACCTGAATGGCGAATTCGGCGCCCAGGTTGATGTGTTCCCAGCGCTCACTCAGGCCCGAAGCCCAGGCGGCCATTACGGCGGAATACATTACCGTGATGCCGATAGTACCAGCAATGGCGGGTACCAAGTCTTCCCACTCGAAGCGGAAGTCGCGTCCCGGCAGGTTGAGGCCCCAACGTCTGGGCTTCATGATCTGTAATTCGTGGTCTAAATATTCTTCACGAGTGGCAAACTCGCTGGCAGGACGGTGAAGCGCCTTGTAAGTCAGCTCAGAGGCTTCCATCTCTTCTTTTTTGACTGTTTCTGACATAATTTCTCATTCTCCGAAAAGAACTTATTGACTCATCGATTCGATGAAGACTTAGAGGTAATCCTTGCAAGTCAGCGAGTGTCGTTTGTTGAAAAACCCCCAGGTGCCACTCGAGTAACTTGTCCGCCCCCTAGAATGGATAAAACACCCTAAATCCGGCGAGCAGTTGCATCCCTAACGCTGTTTGAAATTGGTCTGACCAATTTACCTTATAAATCTTAACATAGTGAATTTCACCTGACATTAACTATCAATAAACTTGAAACTGGTGATTAGATGATTTGGGAGCTAGTTAACATCTTGTATCGCCATTTCAGATCAATTTTTACATTAGGCATATATATTGCGTTTGGATATGGATCGCGCCTTTTGTCACTTTTGGGAGCCACTCCCCCCATTCTCGGCAAATTAGAGATGCCTCGCACGGCTCACATTTTTGGCTGGGGCGGGCTTCACAAAAAGCCTGTGTGATGTGCGCCGTATCTCGAAAATGCTTATCTTCGCTTCTCGCTTCGTCTCCTGCGCGCCCTGACAAAGTGCTCGCCAAGGTTGTTAATCAAGATGCCTTATAGCTTAGGCAATAGGTGGTTAGTTGCCAGTTTGCCTTGGTGAGCCGCACGCCTTTACGCCTCATGGGCGCTTTTATCTCTATTTTCCTAAGTAACATTTTACTCCTTGTAACTTATTGTATTTATTTGGTTTAAAGGTTGTTTGTTGCTGACTTAACAACTTGCTTACCTCCAGGTCTGGTTATCAAATTTACTGATTGTCTCATTCATTATTATCAAATTTTATTCCCTTCCTTTAATGGCTAATCTCGGCACCAGAGAGTGAGGCAATAGGCTAACTCTTTGTAAAAACATTTATTAATCAATAGCCGTCTTTCGAGACTTGGCACTTGCGGAGATGATGTTAATGAAATTTCACCCTTGTTTTACGCTCGGCTGGAGATGGACGCGCCATGACGATACCTAATCTAGTGCCATTAGCAGCCAGGCGGGTCGAGCCAGCGCCTTTGAGCGAGCCTAGCCTGTGTCAACGCGCCGCGACTTATGGTCAGGAGAAGGTGACTAAGCAGGCGATGCAGTCTATCGGTCAGGCTATGTTTGCCGGCGCCTTTATCGCGCTCGCCTTCGTGTTTTATCTCACCGTCACTACGGGGGCGTCGGGCGATTGGGGCATGGTACGCCTCGTTGGCGGCCTGGCTTTTAGCCTAGGGCTGATGTTGGTGGTGATCTGTGGTGGCGAGCTGTTTACCAGTAGCGTGCTGAGCAGTGTCGCCTGGGCGCAGAAACGTGTCAGCACGCAGGAGCTGCTGGCCTGTTGGGGACGCGTCTATCTGGGTAACTTTTGCGGCGCCATGTTCATGCTGGCATTGATCCTCAGTGCCAAGATGTACCTGTTAGACGGCGGATTATGGGGCCTCAATGCCTTAAAGGTCACCCAACATAAGCTGCACCACTCCTGGGGCCAGGCGTTTGCCCTGGGTATCTTATGTAACATGCTGGTTTGTTTAGGGGTTTGGATGACCTTCGCCAGTAAGGAGGCGCTGACTAAAGCCATCTTGTTGATGCTACCCGTGGCGATGTTTGTCAGCAGCGGCTTCGAGCACAGCATAGCCAATCTCTTTATGGTGCCGCTGGGGATCGCCATTAAGCAGCTGGCCATCTGGGGCTGGTATCAGATCCCCGGATTTACCGCCGAGCAATTTAGTGATCTGACACTGCTTCATTTTCTGACCAATAACCTGATCCCTGTGACCGCGGGCAATATCGTCGGCGGTGGCCTAGTGGTGGGGTTGGGTTACTGGTGGATAGATTCAAGTAAGGCACGTATTGGCCCACTCGCTCAGGTGACATCTATGTCGGTGCATCTCGAGCCCGTGTTAAGCCGCAGTGATCAGAGTAACAGACAGGACAACGGCAGCGAGCTCGCTGCACATTCAATCTCAATATTATCTAGTAAAGCTTGTAGGGGAGAGACCCAAATGCCTAAATCGATTCAAAAACTAAATGTCAGTGCGCTGATGGAGCAGACACCTTTTACCCTTGCACCTGAGCTCTCTGTGTATGAGGGGCTTAAGCAGCTCAACGAGGCGCAGCTGCGCGGCGCGCCCGTGGTTGATGCTAAGCAACGTCTGCTGGGGTTTGTCTCTCAGCAAGATCTGCTGCGTAGCCTATGGTCAGAAGAGTTTGTCCGTGGCATTAGCTACAAGGTGGCCGATCTGATGCAGACCCGTGTGCTGACGGTAACCCCTGATGATGCGGTGGCCGACCTGATAGAGGTGATGGTGGTAGATCGTGACAAGCTGTTTCCCGTGAGTGACATGGGCTTGTTGACCGGCCATACCTATGCCAGTTACGAGGAGCGACTGCGCCACGCCAGCGCGAGTAAGCCCAGCTGTTTTCCCGTGGTCAGTGAAGGCAAGTTAGTTGGGGTGATTAACCGAGAGTCCATCGTAGCCAAGGTATGCGCCATCTACGAATAGTGTCCAAGACCAGCTGTAAACAACAAAAAAGGGGCGAATGCCCCTTTTTAATGTCTACTGAATTGCTGGCTCAACTGTCTGTTTGATTTCCAGTTTAATTGCCCGTCCAAGTGCCGACTCATTTTACCTGTGAGTTAAGCAGGCAGTGAGTTGTGCAACTAACCAAATTCGCTATTTATTGCTTTTGGCGTGCTGGCGATGTTTGCTCAGGCGTCTGGCCTCGGTGATCACGCAGTCACGTAGCGGATTCTCGCCTGAATCGCAGCGCCACACGAAGGAGAGGTGCCTCTGCATGTTGAGCTGCGGTGTCGGTAAGATAACCAACTCGCCGGCGGCGACCTCTTTCTCCACATCCAGGAAAGGCAGGCTACTCAGATAGGGGCCATTTTTCACCAAGGCCTTGAGCAGGGAGACATGCTCATACTCTTTCCATACGTTGAGCTTTTCGATGACACCGTGAATGGCTCCCTCGAAGATGCGGCGGGTCCCTGCGCCTTGCTCGCGCAGCACCCATCTTGCCTGTTCAAGCTGCGCCAGGCTGATGTTGGTCTGCTTGGCATAGGGATGATGTGGCGAGGCGACCACCACCAGATGATCGTCTAACCATTGCTCCTGATAGAGTCGGCTGTCGTCGTTGCGGCCTTCTATGATGCCAAAGTCATATTCGTAATTAAGTAAGCCCTCGACCACGTTCTCGGTATTTTCCACTGTGAGCTCGATCCTAAGTTCGGGAAAATCGGTATCGATTTTACTGATGAGCTCAGGCAGCAGATGCTCGGCGGCCGTCTGACTCGAGCATAAACGAAAACGACCACTTATAAGGTGTTGTTCGTGAAGGCCTAATTCGATCTGTTGTGCATCTTGCAGCAGGCGTCTTGCCCTTGGGCGCAACCAGTTCCCCCAGTGGCTGAGGGTGAGGCGATTGCCCTGTCTGATAAACAGCGGGCGGCCGAGCAGGTTCTCCAGCTGGCCAAGGGACATGCTGACGGCAGACTGTGTCATTGACAGTTTTCGCGCCGCGGCACTCACACT
Organism: Shewanella halotolerans; assembly: GCF_019457535.1. NCBI lineage: Bacteria > Pseudomonadati > Pseudomonadota > Gammaproteobacteria > Alteromonadales > Shewanellaceae > Shewanella > Shewanella halotolerans. Next base: position 1,794,244 of record NZ_CP080417.1, read on the forward strand.
TTCCAGGCTGGCTACGGCATCGAACACCATGATTTGTTTTAGTGAGTACTTCATCGACCTTGTGGCGTCCTAACTGATTTGAACAATAAAGAAAACTATCAATAAAATTGATGCTTGTGTGATATTGATTGTATGAGTGCCCGGGTGCTTTCACAAGTAAAGCGTTGATTTTATCTAAGTTACTCGACCTGCCTCACTCTTTGCCCGCGTCTTGTGCGCCCCATGACATTTCTTGCCAATACGTGAATCCTATCTAGGGATGCTTGAGTCATTATGGTCGCCTGGTCTGAGCGTTATCCCTTATTCGCTGGTAAGGGGGATTCTTGTGCAGTGAAAAGGGAATTGGTTTATATTGGCGGGCAATAACTTAGATTCCAAGAATAACCATGGAAAAGCAATGGCAAATCAAGCGCCTTCCCCGGCGGCGAATCCGCAAAAGAAAATTCATTTACCCGATACCTTAGTGATCATCTTCTTCGTGGCCCTGGCCGCCATGTTGCTAACCTATCTGGTACCCGTCGGCTCCTTCGAGACCCAGGAGATCCATTATCTTGCCGATGGCGTAGAAAAACAGCGTAGTGTGGTCGACCCGAACTCGTTTCGCTTTAGCCTGGATGAGGCCGGAGAGCATCTCAAGCAGCCGGTCGCCCTGTTTGAGGGAGGCGGAGGCGTAGGTTTCTTTAACTTTGCCTTCGAAGGCTTAACCTCGGGTTCTAAATGGGGCACCGCCATTGGGGTGATCATGTTTATGCTGGTGATAGGCGGCGCCTTCGGCATAGTGATGGAAACCGGCACCATAGATAACGGCATCATAAGGCTTATTGATAAGACCCAGGGCAATGAGCGCCTCTTCATTCCCGCGCTCTTTATCCTGTTCTCCCTTGGTGGCGCCGTGTTTGGTATGGGGGAGGAGGCGATCGCCTTTGCCATCATTATCTGCCCTTTGATGATACGTTTAGGCTTCGATGGCATCACCACTGTGATGGTGACCTATGTGGCGACTCAGGTGGGCTTTGCCAGCTCCTGGATGAATCCCTTCAGCGTGGCGATTGCCCAGGGCATCGCCGGCATTCCCGTGCTGTCGGGCGCTGGGGTAAGGGGCCTCATGTGGGCAGGCTTCACTCTGATGGGGGTGATCTTTACCATGCGCTACGGCGCCAAGATCCAGGCCAATCCCCAAAGCTCACTCTGTTATGAGTCGGACAGATATTTTCGCGAGCATCATGCCGCGAGCGAATTACAGAGCCGGTTTAACCTTGGCGATAGCCTGGTGCTGCTCACCATCTTGCTCACGGTAATCTGGGTGATTTGGGGCGTTGTCGCTAACGCCTGGTTTATTCCTGAAATTGCCAGTCAGTTCTTTGCCATGGGGATTGTCGTGGGGATGATTGCGGTGATCTTCAGGCTCAATGGTATGACGCTGAATCGTATGGCGACCAGCTTCAAACAAGGCGCTGGCACCATGCTCGAGCCAGCTCTGCTGGTTGGCTGCGCCTCGGGGATCTTGCTGCTTCTCGGTGGCGGCAAGCCTGATGAACCAAGCGTACTCAACACCTTACTCAATAGCGCAGGCGGACTGATTGGCCAGTTACCTGCGGTCGCTTCGGCCTGGTTTATGTTGCTGTTTCAGTCGGTGTTCAACTTCTTTGTGACCTCGGGGTCGGGTCAGGCGGCGTTGACCATGCCTCTGATGGCTCCTCTTGCCGATATCGTCGGTGTGTCCCGCCAGGTGGCCGTATTGGCCTTTCAGTTGGGGGATGGTTTTACCAATGTGCTGGTACCGACGTCGGCGTCATTGATGGCTACATTAGGTGTATGTCGCGTCGATTGGGGCATTTGGGTCAAGTTTATCTGGCGTTTCATGTTGGCGCTGTTTCTGGTATCTAGCCTTGTAGTGGTTGCTGCTCACTATCTCGGCTTCGTCTAAGAATAAGCCTTTAATTTTGGCAATAAAAAACGGCATCCTAGGATGCCGTTTTTTCATTTAAGTTCAGTGAGATTAGAACTTCACTTCACCTTCTAGGAACCACTCACGACCACGTGCGTTGTACACTGAACGTGGGTAGTGCGGCCAAGAAGTATCGGTTGGGTCGAAGTTAGGACCTGCATCGAACAGGTTAACTACGCCAGCTTTCACCTTGATAGCATCAGTGATGTTGTAACCTGCAGTCAGGTTCCACTTAGTTTGTGATGCCACTTCGTGTGCGCTCTCATCGAATGCTTCGTTGTTGTCGATAGCAGATTGCTTGAACGACTTGTACTGAACACCGTGCATACGCGCAGTGTGGTAAGCACCTAAGGTCGCTTCGAAGTCATCGATGTAGTAACCCAGTACAACGTTTGCACGGTACTGTGGCAGACCACCGTTTTCTAGATCGTCTTCAACTGGATCAGTTGGTGACAGTTGGTACTCAGACAACAGGATGTAAGTACCGGTGAAGTTAAGCTTCAGCTCACCAATGTTGTCCAGATCCCAGCTATAACCAGCAGTGATATCTAAACCACGTACTTTTTGGAATGCCAGGTTCTGTGCAACGGCGTTCACGTGAGTGATAGTGCCGCTTGCATCACGAGTCAGCATGCTTTCGTACTGTTCATATTCACGAGCAGCCTTGCTAGCGCTGATGTCGCTAACCATGTCATCCAGTTTCCATTCCCATAGGTCGAATGATGCGTTGAGTGCATCACCGCCCCATACCGCGCCTATGTTAGCAGTGTAACCAGTTTCGGCTTCCAGATCTTTGTTAGCACCTGTTGTAGTGTCTACGTGCAGTTCTTTACAAACAGCATTCAGTGTTTCATCGCCTGGGTAGCCCTGACCTGGAGTACCACCAAGCGCTTGACACTGTTTGAAATCGATAACAGTAGAGAAGCCCTTAGTCGCATCGCCATACACGCGGTGCATGTCTGGTGCACGGAATACTGAGCTGATAGAACCACGAACCAATAGTTCGCTTAGCGGACGGTATTCAATAGTCAACTGTGGAGACAGGTTGCCACCGAAATCGTCATAGCGGTCATAACGTAGTGCCGCGTCGACAGTCAGTACGTCAAGAACGGGTAGGCTCAATTCGGCATAAGTTGCCCAGAATGAACGCTCACCGGCACCTGAAGAACCACCAGTGGTCAGGATGTTACCTTTCTTAGACTCTGAATCTGTGTTGGTTTCATAGTCTTGCTCTGTGTACTCAGCACCGAATGCAAACTGAGCGTCACCCGCTGGCATTTCGAAGGCCATACCAGAGATGTTAGCCTGGATGTTCTTCTGAGTAGACTGAGCCTTCTCAAATGGTGAGTAAGAGGCTTGTTCTACATCTTCTGCGCTCATGTTCTTCAGCAGAGAGTTGCCGTTTTCACCGGCAGTGATGTAGTCGAACATGCCGCCAACAGTAGCATAACCACTGCGGAACACGTCTACGTTAGTACGGCCGTAGTTAACTGATGCATCCCAGCTGTATTCATCAGCCAGTGTGCCTTCCAGGCCAGCGGTGAAGAAGTAGTTACGCGTCTTAGTTTCGCCAGCACGGTTGCTGAACTCATGTAGACGACGTAGGTAGTTGTAATCACCATCGGTTGCGTTGGCGAAGTCACCGCCTAGGGCAGTAGTCTTGTCTGCAAAAGTCTTGCTTAGATCGCCATTGCTTACGGTGACGCTGTTGCCTGCAACTTTGATGTCGTAGTCGTTGATCGCCATAGGCTCGATGTTAGTGGTAGATTTCGCTTCGGCAAAATCTAAACGACCTACGAAGCTAATGTCGTCAGCCAGCTCATAGTTGAAGTTGGTCGAGCTGATGAAGCGTGAGCTCTTAGGTTGTAGGTCGCGCCATTCTGAACGGTCGAAACCACACAGAGAGCCAGTCCACAGATAACCACCAGCTGTACACTCTTCTTCAGTCAGTTGACGTGCGCCAGTGCCAGAACCTACGATGCGAGCACCGTACGAGCTATAAGAAGAAAATTCGCTGTGTGGGACTTTGTCTGTGTGAAGACCGAAGTTTTCACGATCAGTCGCTTTTAGCTGCTCGTTGTCGGTGAACTCGATGAAGGTCGATACATTACCGCGATCAGATGAAGCACCCAGAGAAAGCGCGATACGGTCGCTTCCGCCGCCACCGTTAGTGGTGTCACCGTGACGGTACTTAAGTGCTACGCCTTCGAAGTCTTTTTTCAGGATGATGTTGATCACACCACCAACGGCGTCAGCACCGTAAATAGCAGAACCACCAGATTGCAGTACTTCGATACGTTGTACGGCTTCCATAGGCAGGTTAGCAGTATCCACGAAGTTATCGGTACCACCAGATGGCTTTGGATATTGGTTTAGACGCTTACCATTGATCAGTGTCAGCGTACGGTTAGCACCGGCGCCACGTAGACTGATAGAAGAGGCGGCTGGTGTGAAACCGTGAACTGACTGAGTGGTCATTGCACTGGTGGTTGAAGTTAGGCTTTCCAACGCATCTTGAACGTTAGTGAAACCCTGTTTCGCCATGTCTTCTGCACTCATGACGGTAACAGGTGTAGCCGTTTCCATATCGGTACGCTTAATACGTGAACCTGTTACTTGAATACGTTCTACGCTGTCTTCATCTGCCGAATAAACGGCAGGTACGCTTAGTGCTGCCGTCGCGGCACCACCAATTAATGCGAAACGAACAGCTTTAGCCAATATAGAATTAGGCTGCATTATGTTTCTCCCTGAGACTTATTTTAATTTTTGATTTGAACACTTATGGATTGACCGTTTGTATTCGATCTAAGTGTCGATCTTTATTTAGTAAAAACTTTTCAAATATTTACTTATATTGATAAATCTTTACCTCGTGCTCGATATAATCATAGAGAGGTAACAACTGCAACAAGGCGGCTACAGCCGATACGCCTGCTCACGCACTTAGATTTTTATCCTTTTTTTAACAAAGCAAAAACAATTAACATTGCAAGATGAGTGTTAAATAAGCGATTTATTTCAAAATGCTTATGTTTGTTGCTTTTTGTGGTCTATTGTTTCTTTTGTGTAAATTTGGGTGGATTTATTTGTTTGGTTTTTGTTTGTGCTTATGTGCTTGGTTGTTTTTTATTTGTGCTGTTTGTTATTTAAAAAAAATACAAAAAATATGAAAAATATTGTGGAAATGATTTGTTTGTGACCAAAATCACCTCTATTAATGCCTGTTTAATTGTTTATATATTGTTAACAGTAAGGTCTGGGGTTATTAATCTCTAATACTAATGTGCGGTGTTTTTCTTAATTTATGGTCTATTTGGTGCCCGTGATAAGTCATTACTATTAAGCTTGAGGGGTAGGCTTGTTAAATCTGTGTTGCTCATTTCCGCGGGACTATGTACACCAATAAGAGGGGAGGAAAAGGAAGAGGAAGGAAAAAGGAAGTCACCTTGACGGGCGACGGTTTGTTGGCTGAGCAGGAGCTTAGCGACACTCAGGTGGCTTCGCCGGATTTGGCGTTAGGCTAATGTACATTCACCAAGCGCCTATTAATCTATGGCTCATTAACCTGAGTACACTCCGCCCTAAAGAGCGTGGTAGCCTAAAGAGGATAGAGAGAAGAGAGAACTAGGTAGACCGCATGCCTGGGGTCATTGGTCTACCTAAGATTTAAGGTTATAGATTTAAGGTTAAAGATTTAAGACTTTAGGTTTAAGTATCAAGACTTTCTACGACAGCGCAGCAAGGTATGGCCCAATCCTATATTATCAATATCCTCGTCGACATAGAGGCCTGCCGATGAGATCAGCTTAAGCAGATCTTTCGAGTGGTACATGCGGCTATTGCCGTTTGCCATGGCAGTGAAGTAGAGCGAGGTGGCATTGACACAATAGGCACCGGCTTCACAGGGTTGTCTGTCCCAGAAGGTCTCTAAGATACAGAGTTCGCTATGGGAAGCCATATTGGCGGCGGCTAGTTTTAATATGGTCAGTATCTGCTCCTCGGAGAAGCAATCTAAGAACTGACTCATCCAGTAAAGATCTCCCCCCTTAAAGAAAGGCGTATCCGCCTTTAACAGATCGCATTCGAAGCCATGGATACGGTCACTCAAGCCCTTGTCCTTGGCATTTTCCATGGCGACCTTCAGCTGACCGGGGAGATCCATGATGGTGACTTCGACCTCGGCATCGTAGCGGGTGCAGGCAAGGGCCCATTTTCCCGTGTTACCGCCGATATCCACCAGTGTCTTCGGCTTGGCCTTAAAGATCAGTGGCAGCACAGTGCCAAAGGCGTGATCGGAATAGAAGTGGTCGAACTCGAACCAGCTCTGCTTGGCCGCCGGTGGCAGCTGGCTTAAACCAGGATAGATGGTCTGCCAATCACCAAATACTTTAAGCCCACTGGCTTCGCCATTCTCCAATGCCTTGTCGAGTTCGAACATGCCTTGATAACAAACGTCATGGTTGAAGTTAAGGTTGACTCTGGACATCTCATCGTGAAGCAGGAAATGGCCTATCTTGTCCAGGTGGAAGCCTTGATCATCTTGCCAGACGAGTCCCATGCTCAGGGCCATATCCAGTAGGACGCCAACGCCATAGTCTGAAAGTTTAGCCTGGCTCGCGAGCTGTGCGCGGCTCGAGCCTGGTTTAGCTTCGATTTGGGCTAATAGATCGAATTTCAGCAGGCAACGGGCAACCTGGAAGGTTATGGGAGCGAATGCGATTTTTTGTGCTTCAAATTTGGCATCAAATGCCGATATCTGTTTCGGCGATTGGTAAAAGTCCATCAGAGTCCTGACGTTTGAGTGAGTGAAATGCCATCCACTCTAGCCCGATCCCCTGCAGAGAACATCAAGTCTATGTCGTTTTATCGACCTGGCTCGCGAAAACAGTCCCAAGATAGCTGAAATTATCGACGATACAAGGCGTTATTGGTCACTGAGAAGGGGCGTGTAACGACGCTGTGCTAGGTCAAGTGTTACTCAGGTGTTAATATAGCATGAGCTCTGTCGCCGACGGCATAGATCGATAAGGATAGAATTAATGCAGCAACCTCTTAGTTATGTTGGACGTATCACCCACAGGGCCGATGGTGAGGCGCGGCGCGTGGCCATCTTAGAGGCAACCCTAAGGTTGATCGTCAAGGAGGGGGTACGCGGCGTGCGTCATCGCGCCGTGGCAACAGAGGCGCAGGTACCGCTTGCCTCGACCACCTATTACTTTAAAGATATCAAAGATCTGATCAGCGACGCCTTAACCTACTTTGCCGAAAAAACTCTGTGGATGAATAACACTCTGGAGCAGAAGAGTTTTCAGCTACTCGAGGGGCTTAAAGTGGACAGTCACCAGATGGCCCCTGACAAGGTGGCGGCGCATCTGACCGATTTTCTTTGCGAGCATATTCAAACTCAGGTGAGTCACAGGGATGATCGCATTCTCGAGGTGGCGTTTCACGAAGAGGCGCTGCGCAATCCAGCGCTAGCCGAGGCGATTCAGCTGCTGGACAATGGCTTTGTCAGCACTATCGAGCAGTTTTTTACCGCCTTAGGATCAACCACGGCCAATGCCGACGCCCATCAGCTACTGGGGCTGATTCGTTGGGTAGAGTATCAGAGTATTATCAGTGGCAATCCGGACAGTGACTTTCTAAAGCAGACCCTTGGCGCCTGTATCGACAAGATCCTGCGCGCCATAAAATAAAGCCCCAATAGTTTAAAACTATTGGGGCCTCAAGTGAGTTAACCTGCCTTATTAGGCGAGTCTTACTGAACGTTTTCCGCGTCGCCAAATTGGCCTTGGAAGAGGACAGAAGAGAGGTAACGCTCGGCCGCAGATGGCAGGATCACCACTATGTTCTTGCCTTCAAACTCTGGCAAGTCGGCGATACGGTTAGCCGCAACAACTGCTGCACCCGAAGAGATACCTACCAGGATACCTTCCTCTTTCATCAGACGCTGGGCCATCTCGATCGCTTCTTCGTTGGTCACGGCCTCTACGCGGTCGACTACGTCGAGATCCAAGTTGCCTGGGATGAAACCGGCACCGATACCTTGGATCTTATGTGGACCAGGCTGTACAGGCTGACCGGCCATGGTCTGGCCAATGACAGGAGAGTCTGCAGGCTCAACCGCAACCGAGGTGATCGCCTTGCCCTGGGTTTGCTTGATGTAACGACTTACACCGGTAATGGTACCGCCGGTACCCACGCCCGCCACAACCACATCGACTTCACCGTCTGTGTCGTTCCAGATCTCTGGACCTGTGGTCTTCTCGTGGATCTCAGGGTTGGCTGGGTTATCGAATTGACCCAAGATTAGGTATTTTTCTGGCGCAGATTGACGCAGCTCTTCAGCCTTGTCGATGGCGCCCTTCATACCCTTGGCACCTTCGGTCAGCACAAGATTGGCACCCAAGGCTTTAAGCAGCTTGCGACGCTCGAGGCTCATGGTGTTTGGCATGGTCAGGGTTAGCTTATAACCACGGGCCGCGGCGACATAGGCCAGTGCGATACCTGTGTTGCCTGAGGTCGGCTCAATCAATTCTTTGTCTTTAGTGAGCAAGCCCTTCTTTTCGGCGTCCCAAATCATATTCGCGCCAATACGACACTTTACACTAAAGCTAGGGTTACGGGCCTCAACCTTGGCGAGCACATTTCCCTTGCTGACGCGATTTAGGCGAACAAGAGGTGTATTACCTATGGTATATGAATTGTCTTCGAAAATTTTACTCATGGATTACTTGCTCCTTAATGTATACAGCTAAATCATAGTGTGGTTTGGGCGCATTAGAAATGATAGTTTCATCTTCGTTATTCTTTTCTGTTATAAAAGCTGTCACTTATATCATAATTACATCGCTAAGGGGGCTGGTCTAATGGGGATCCTATTGATAACTTAGCGAAATGTATCAGGCCCGCTAGCCAAAATAATCAGAATAATTCGCAGGGAGCAGATGAGTGAGCAGCACAAACGATAGGATAGGGGATGCGGCGAATATGCCGAGCACAGCGCATCAATCTGCGAGCCCTGAGTCAGCTAAAAAATCTAAGACCAAAGATGTTAAAACGAAAGCTCCTAAGACCAAAGACCCTAAGACAATAGTCACCCCCTTCGCCTTTCATGTGGCGCCAGAGCTGCTCTATACCCCGCTGGCCTCGCCACTCAAGCGCGGCCTAGCGATGCTGATCGATGGTTTGCTGATTAGCGTGTTGGCCGAGCAGGCCGGCGCCCTGTTTATTCTCCTGGTCGGCTTAACCTTAGTCATTGAGCGTCGCAGCCATCAACTGGGCAAGGCGCTGAAGTGGGGCCTCTATCTTGCCATGCTCTTGATGACAATCTGGGTCACCAGCGACAATATCATCTCCTACGGCGATGCGGATAAAGGTAAAGACGGGGAGAAAGTGGCGCAGACCACAGGCCAACAGGCGGAGTCCTTGAATGCACTAAAGGTCATGCCGCAGATCTTAGCCCTTAGTCTGTGTGAGGAGGCAAGCTGCGCCGACGAGAAGTTAACCAAGCTGCTTGGTGCGATGGACAGCTTAAAGGCAAGCGACAGGGAGAAAGTGGCGCTGGCATCTCAGCTGATCGACGAGCTGTCTCTGCCGAGTCAGGAAAAACAAGCACTGATGCAGCGCCTAAACCAGGCCTATCCCAATGCTTACGCAGTAAATCAAGAAGCGATGAAGCAAGAAGCACTGAAGCAAGAAGCACTGAAGCAAGAGACAGTGAAGCAAGAGGTGGTGGAGCAAGAAGCTAGCGAGTCAAGCCCGGCGCCTAAGGCGGAGCTAGATGGGACTGAAGCAGTGCTGGACAAGCAAGTGAGCAAGGTCGCCGAGCCAAGCCAACAAGCCTTAATGGATGAGCCAGCAGCGCTAGGGATTGACCTGGACAAACTTGATGAGGAGGAAGATAAGCCTTCGCCCTACAGCCTGCTGGAATGGGCCAAAGGCATCTTAAACGATCTCGGGCTCGGCTTTGGCTGGGCCGCCTTCTACTTCACTATCTTTACCGCCTGGTTCGATGGCCAGACACTGGGTAAGAAGCTGCTCAACATTCGGGTGGTGCCGCTGGATGCATCGTCTATCTCGCTATGGGATGCCTTTGGACGATATGGCGGCTATGGCGCCGGTTTCGCCACAGGTTTACTCGGATTCCTACAGATATATTGGGATGCTAACCGTCAGGCGATTCAAGATAAGATCTCCGAGACAGTGGTGATCGATCTCTCTAAACCCAGAGAACTGCCTAAAGAGATGCCTAGAGAGGAGCCCGCCGAGGCAATCGTATAGGTAACTGTTTAGGTAAGGGTTATCGCCTAGCCAATAAGCCAATTGTTGCCTGTGAAAGCTGCTGGCAGCCCCGGGGATAACTGAGTCGACTGAGTCGAGTTAAGCCATTAAAAAAGCCTGCAATTGCAGGCCTTTTTTATTGAAGTCATTTTCATAACGTCGTTGCGTTTAAGAGACTTGAGGTGAGCACTATTCCGGCGCAATCTGCGCGTTGCGGTAGGCGGCGCGGTACTTGTCTACCCACATAGAGGTGGCGCCACAGATGGCAACCGGCATTACGATAAAGTTAATGATGGGGATCATCGAAAACAGGGTGACTGCGGCGCCGAAGCTAAAGCTGCTGCCCTTGGTCTGATTGAGGGCAAACTTCATATCATTAAAGGGCACCTTGTGGTTATCGAAGGGATAGTCACAATATTGAATCGCCATCATCCAGGCGCTAAACAGAAACCAGAGCACAGGCGCGGCGGTCTGGCCGATGAAAGGCACCCAGAACAAAATGAGAAACAGTATGGCTCTGGGCAGGTAATATTTCAGTTTCATCCACTCGCGCCCCAGGATGCGCGGCAGATCTTTAATCAGATCTATGGTGCCGCCGGTATTGAGGTCTTTGCCGGTGAGATATTGCTCAACCTTCTCAGCCAGTAGGCCGTTGAAGGGGGCGGCTATCCAGTTCATGACCGAACTGAAGATAAAGGAGAGCACCACCAAGAGGGTAAGCACCGCCAGCGGCCAGAGCAGGAAGTTCAGCCAGCTCAGGTACTCTGGCAGTTGACCATTGATCCATTGAAACACCTGTTCCAGCTGGCCGATGGCGAAGTAGATCACCGCCGCAAACAGCACCAGGTTGACGCTCAGCGGGATGAAGACGAAGCGTCTCAGGCCGGGCTGTTTGATCAGCCGAAAGCCATCGAGAAAATAGTTCACGCCACTCTTAGCGGGCTTGCTTGCTTTTTGATTCATAGTCTTATCTGAATATCCTTATTTCGTGCTTAAGGCCGATTGTGTGTCAGCCCTGTTGTAAAAACAAGGGTGAAATCACGCCACGTAACAGAAAAAACGTTACAAAATGCGGCATGCTTTGATAAAGTGGCTAGCAATAATAACAGCGATACCAAGCGCGCCTCCCAATAGACGACCAAACTGGCACAATGAGACTCACACAGATAAAACTTGCTGGATTTAAGTCGTTTGTCGATGTCACTAAAATCCCTTTTAACCAACCGCTTACGGCCATTATCGGCCCCAATGGCTGTGGCAAGTCCAATGTGATCGACGCGGTGCGCTGGGTGTTGGGCGAAAGTTCTGCCAAACACCTGCGCGGCGACTCTATGGCTGACGTTATCTTTAACGGCTCCTCGGCCAGACGCCCGGTCTCTGTGGCCAGTGTCGAGCTCAGCTTCGACAATCAGCAGGGCCGTCTGGGGGGGCAGTACGCCAGCTATCAGGCGATTGCCGTAAAACGCCAGGTGAGCCGCGACGGTGAATCCAGTTACTTCCTCAATGGCCAGAAGTGCCGCCGCAAGGACATTACCGATCTCTTCATGGGCACGGGCCTAGGTCCGCGCAGCTACGCCATTATCGAGCAGGGCACCATCTCACGGCTTATCGAATCTAAGCCTCAGGAGCTGAGGGTCTTCATCGAAGAGGCCGCCGGCATCTCCCGCTACAAGGAGCGGCGACGCGAAACGGAAAACCGCATCCGCCATACCCGCGAGAACCTCGAACGCTTAGGGGATATCCGTCAGGAGCTGGGCCGCCAAATAGATAAGCTGGCCGAGCAGGCAGAGGCTGCGCGTCAATATCGGGCGCTGAAGCAGACGGAGCGGGATCAACAGGCTCAGCTCGAGGTGGCCAAATATCTGGAGCTGAGTGCTCAGTCTGACAAGTTGTCCCAGGAGATAGAGGTCAAGACGCTGACCCAGAGCGAGGGCGACGCTGGGCGAGAAGCTCTGTCGCGCAACTTGACCGAGCTTAAACTCAAACTCGATGAGCTTGAGCGCCAGGAGCAGCAACAGGTCGAGGCCTTCTATCTCAATGGTAATCAGATCGCCAAGCTCGAACAGGAGGTCAAGCATCGTCAGCAGCAAGATGCGCATCTCAAGCAGCGTATCAAGCAGGACGAAGAGAAGCTGGCACTGCTAAAGGCTCAGGAGCAGGCGCTCATATTAGCGCGCGGCGATCTCGATGAGCGTCAGCACGGTGCCCGGCAGGCCCATCAGGCGTTGCAGCTGCAGCTCGAGTTACTCGATGAGCAGCTCGGCGAGGTCGAGTTATCCCTGGAGCAGGCACAGGAGGCCGAGAGTCAGGCCAAGCAGGCGGCTAGCCAATGTCAGCTACGCCTGGAACTCACCAAGGGGGAGCTCAAGCATAAGCAGAGCGCCCTGGCTCAGCTAAAGTCGCAACATCAGAGCGCGTTACGCCAGCTTGAGCAGCTATCCCATCAGGATGAAACCGCCAATCTTGCGCTGCAACATGCTCAGTGTGAACGGCTCGCCGAGCGGGTCGATGAGCTTAAGGGCGAGATCGAGCAGGGGGCTGCCACTCAGTCTCAGTTACAGGAGCAGGCGCGCCAGACCCTGGCGCAGGTCGATGCTCTGTCGCAGTCCCTGGCCGAGGAGAGGGGACGTCTGGCGGTGGTCAAGCGTATCTTACCTCAGGAAGATGCGCTTCAGGGCCGCGCCCTCTGGCAGGCGATTCAGGTCACGCCCGGCTGGGAAGCGGCGGTCGACCTTTTGCTCGATGGTCTGCTCACCCAGAAGGTGAGTGACAAGCCAAGCGCAATGGAAACAGAGAATGAGAGCGGCTTTGAGTTAAGTAGATCTCAGCAATGGACCGGGCTTAGCAGCGAGGTCAACCTGGCGCCTTGGCTGTCCAGGCTTAGCTGGGTCGATAGCCTGAGTCAGGCTAAGGCCATGCTGGGAGCACTTGAGGATGACGAGCGCATCGTCACTGCCGATGGCTACATCGTCGGTAACGGCTTTGTGCTGCAAAAGGCCGAGCAGGGCAGCCAGCTGGTGCAGCTCAAGGCCGAGCAGCAGGCGCTTGAGCTCAGCATAGCGGCCAGTGTCGAGGCTATCGATGAGCGAAGGGCGGTGCTTGCCGAGGTCAATCAGGCCTTGGATGAGCAGCGTGAGGCGTTCACCCAGCTTAATACCAGCTTGCAGGGGACGCAGCTTGAGCGTGAACGCCTGATGGCGCAGGCTCAGGCGACCCAGGAGCGTATCGCCCGGCAAGGTGAGCAGCAAGCCAGGCTGAAGGCCTTGCTCGAAGAGCAGAGCGGCGAGCTAGTAGCCGTGGAGCAAAGCATTAGTGAGCTGACAAGTCGTCGCGATCAAGACGAGGCGCAGCTGACTGAGCTGACGCGCTCAGCCGACAGCCAGGTGGCAGGACTTGCCGATCGCCGCGCCCAGCATAAGGCGCTGGGCCGCGAGCGTCAGGCGTTGGCGCAGCAGTCCCAGCAGCTACAGCAGTCGCTGCAGGCGATCAATACCGAGCAGGCGCTTAGCCGTCAGCAGGGGGAGCAGCTCGAGCGGCAGATGAAGGAGCTGGCCCAAGAGCTGAGCGAGCTTCAGGGGCAACTCGAGGGGCAGGATAAGCTAGATGGTAAGCTGCAAGCCGATGCCATGACGGCCCAGCTCAATGATGCCCTGGCGCGTCAGGGAGAGGCGCAGGCGGCGCTCGATGCCCTGCGTCTGCAGCAGGCTGAGCTGCAAAATCAAGCAGACGAGATCGGTGCCAAGCAAAAACAACAAGTTGGCAAGTTAGAGCACTTGACTCAAGCCATCAGCGCGTTAAAGTTACGTCGCGAAGGGATAAAAGGTCAAATTGACAGCCAGTTAGCTCAGATCAGGGGCCAAGAGGTGGATATCGCCGAGGTGCAGGCAACCCTGGATCTGACGGTGAGCCTGAGCCATCGTCAGAAGATGCTTGAGCGCACAAAGGCGCAGATCGAACATCTTGGCGCGATAAATTTGGCGGCGATTGAAGAGTTCGAGCAGCAGAGTCAACGTAAGGCCTATCTCGACAGTCAGGATGCGGACTTGGCCAAGGCCCTTGGTAGCCTGGAGGAGGCGATCCGCAAGATCGACCGCGAGACCAAGACGCGCTTTAAGGAGACCTTCGATAAGGTCAACCAAGATCTTGGGGTGCTGTTTCCTAAGGTGTTCGGCGGAGGCAGCGCCTATCTGGCGCTGACCGACGATGATCTGCTGGAGACTGGGGTCACCATCATGGCCAGACCGCCAGGGAAAAAGAATAGTACGATTCACCTGCTTTCGGGTGGAGAAAAAGCATTAACCGCTTTATCATTGGTATTTGCGATTTTCAGGCTGAATCCGGCGCCATTTTGTATGTTGGATGAGGTCGATGCGCCGCTCGATGATGCCAATGTCGACAGGTTCTGCCGACTGGTAAAAGAGATGTCTCAGAGCGTGCAATTTGTTTATATTAGTCACAATAAGATCACCATGGAATTGGCCGATCAACTAATAGGTGTCACTATGCACGAGCCAGGGGTTTCACGCATAGTTGCCGTCGATATCGATGAGGCGGTGGCATTAGCCGACGCAGTATAATTTTGGGAAAAACAGGGTAATCAATGGAAAATTTGCAACTGGTATTGTTCGTGTTAGGCGCGGTAGCCATTATCGCGGTACTTGTGCATGGTTTTTGGTCCATTAGGCGGCAGCAACCTAAATCATTAAAAGAATCGCCCATGACAGGGCTATACACAGATAAGACACGTGACAGTGACGGTTTCGACGCCGATGGCGTTGGCCCTGTAAGAGTAATTAAAAATAACGGCGAAGATCGCAGCATTCCTAAGGCCACCTCGACCAGCCGTGCCACACCTGCCGGTGCTCGCGCGCAAGAGAGCGAGCCAGCAGAGGTCTCGCCTAGTTTCTCCCTGTCGGACGAGCCTAAGCAGAAGGCGCCGCGTTCGCGTCAAGAGCCGGTCATGTCAGCAACCCCTAACGAAGAAGTTAGCGACGCCCATCTCGAGCAGATGGAGCTTGGCCTGGGTCAGGCCCCGGCGCAGCCTTCGCTGTTTGAAGACCCAGTTACCGAGCGTAAGCAGGAAGCAGTGCGCCCCGCGCCGAGAGTCGAAGCGACTCAGTCAGTAGCGCCTGCGTCTGTAGAGCCAGTGCCTGTTGAACCAGAGCCAGCGCCAGAAGTGGCCGAAGAGGCGCCGCTTGGCGATCCACAGGATGTACTGGTGCTGCACGTGGTGGCTAAAGAGGGCGAGGCCCTCAATGGCGCCGAGCTACTACCTAGCCTGTTGACCCTTAACTTCAAGTTTGGTGACATGGATATTTTCCATCGTCATGAGGATAATGCTGGCACAGGCAAGGTGCTGTTTTCATTGGCTAACATGGTTAAGCCTGGGGTATTCAACCCAGATGAGATGGAGCAGTTTACCACTCAGGGCATAGTGCTGTTTATGACGCTGCCTTGCTATGGCGATCCTCTGATGAATTTCTCCATCATGCTTAACTCGGCCCATCAGCTTGCCGACGATCTCGGCGGCGAAGTGCTCGACGGTGGTCGTGGCGCCTGGAGCGAGCAGACCAAACAGTCTTACCTGCAGCGCATTCGCGCGCAGATGTGATACCTAATCGGATATTCAAGATAGAGGCCGCATGAGCGGCCTCTGTTGCTTAAACTGGATAAGAAATCATGCAAGCCATACAAGACGAGATTAAACAGTTAACCGACGAGCTTAATCAGCACAACTATCGCTACTATGTCGATGACGCGCCCTCAATTCCCGACGCCGAATATGACCGTCTGATGCGTCGCCTGCAGGAGCTGGAGGCCGAGCATCCCGAGCTGGCGCTGGCCGACTCGCCAACCCAGAGAGTCGGCGGCGAGGCGCTGAGCAAGTTTAATCAGGTGACTCACCTCAATCCCATGTTGAGCCTGGATAACGTCTTTAGCGAAGAGGAGTTCAACGCCTTCTATAAGCGCGTCGGCGATAAGCTGCCGGAGGCGCCGGCATTTTGCTGTGAGCCTAAGTTAGACGGTTTGGCTGTGAGTATCCTCTACCGCGATGGCGTGTTTGAGCGCGCCGCCACCCGCGGCGATGGCACCGTCGGTGAAGACATCACCGAGAACGTACGCACCATCAAATCTGTGCCATTGAGACTCAGAGGCAGCGGTTTCCCGCCACTACTCGAGGTGCGCGGCGAAGTCTTTATGCCTAAGGCGGCCTTCGAGGCGGTCAACGACAAGGCCCGCGCCAAGGGCGAGAAGCTCTTCGTTAATCCGCGTAATGCGGCCGCCGGTAGCCTGCGTCAGTTAGACAGCAAGATCACCGCCAGTCGCTCCTTGGCATTCTATGCCTACGCTCTGGGCGTGGTGGAGCCGGAAACCTGGCCGCTGGCAGCCAGTCATTTCGAGCAGTTGATGCAGCTTAAAGAGTGGGGCTGTCCGGTGAGCAGTGAAGTCAAGGTATGTGCGGATATCCCGACCGTGCTGGCCTATTATCAGGATATACTGACCCGTCGTAGCGAGCTGGCCTATGAGATAGATGGCGTGGTGCTTAAGGTGAATGACATCGCCCAGCAGCAGACTCTTGGTTTCGTGGCTAAGGCGCCTCGCTGGGCCACCGCCTATAAGTTTCCGGCCCAGGAGGAGATCACCCTGCTCGAAGGAGTAGACTTCCAGGTGGGCCGTACCGGCGCCGTGACCCCGGTTGCGCGCCTGCAGCCTGTCTTTGTCGGTGGGGTTACCGTCTCCAACGCCACCTTGCATAACGCCGATGAGATCGCCCGTCTCGATTTAAGGGAGGGTGATACAGTAATCGTTAGGCGAGCAGGAGATGTTATTCCACAAATAGTATCAGTTGTCCTTGAAAAAAGACAAAGTGAAGCAAAATCTATAAAGTTTCCTGAAAATTGTTTGGTATGTGGCTCACCTATAGAGAAAGTTGTTAAGCAGAAAAAGTTAAAAACTAAAAGTCACTTTCTTGAACAAGCAACTCATAAATGCTCCGGGGGACTTAAATGTAGGGCTCAATTAAAGGAATCCATTAGTTACTTTGTTTCTAAAAAGTGCTTTGATATAGATGGGTTGGGTGACAAAATTGTTGAGCAGTTAATAAATGTAGGTTTGGTTAATAATCCTGCTGATTTATTTAAGCTTTCGTATGATGATTTTGTGAGCCTAGAGGGGTTTGGCGAACTTTCGGCCAGAAAACTTTTTGATGCAATTCAAGATAAAAAGACTATCTCACTTGAAAGATTTGTATTGGCTTTAGGTATAGCAGAAGTTGGTGATGCAACAGCTAGGGAATTAGCCAAACATTTGGGTAGCGTAAAATTTATAGTAGAGTGTCCATTCGAAGCATTGTTGCTTATACCAGACGTCGGTACAGATGTTTCCCGTGAAATACGGGATTTCATGGATAATGATGTTAACTTTAATTTTATTAAAGAGCTATATAATGAAGTAAATATAAAACCAACAGAAAAAGGGATCTCTAAGTATATTTTTGAGCATTCGAAAATGGAACATTATGTTGTTAACCTACATATACCAACAATAGCCAAGGTTACAGCATCGTTGCTATCTGATGTATTTGTTAGTCTTGAAGATTTATTTGAAGCGACTTTTGAAAGTTTACTAAGCATTAATGGTCTTACAGATAAACGTAGGAAAGCGTTGCTGAAATTCATTTCAGAGCAATGTAATAGGGAACATGCTCTAAAACTTGAATTGGTTTTAAAAAAACTTGGGTTACATTGGACACAGAATTACGATGGTGAAGATGAAATCAGCTTGGTTGAGTCCTTTTTTACAGATAAGACGTTCGTTTTAACTGGTAGTTTTACAAGTTTTACTCGGAATGATTTAAAAAATCTTTTAGAAAGCAAGGGGGCTAAAGTTTTAGGAAGCGTCTCTAAAAATACTAATTTCCTTATAGCCGGAGAAAAGGCTGGAAGTAAGTTAACTAAGGCTGAAGCACTTGGTATTGAAATATGGGATGAAAACTTAGTCAAGGAGAAGTTAAGTGAATAAATGGATTTTTCATGTGCAAGGATCAGCTGCTGTGCCATATGTAGTCACTTTTGAGAAAATTATTGAACATATAAAGGTAACCTGTGATTGTCCTGCTGGTCTAAGAGGAAAATTATGTAAGCACAAGCTTGGTATCCTAACCGAAAATATTAAAAATAATACAGATTTGGGGAGGGAGCTTGTTAATGATGGTTATAATGATTCACTAGCAGAACTTACCAATTGTGAAGTTAGCATCAAACAATTGAATGATGAAATGGCTAGATTAAAGAAAGTGCTTGCTAATAAAATGAAGAATAATTGATTCAGGAAGCGTCATCGAGAGATGGCGCTTTTTTTATCGTTCACCGCCTCCATTTGTTATCAGATGTTGAAATCCGCGACATCATCACCATATAGAGAGAAACGGGGGAGGGAGAACACTATTGAATTTTGGACATATTAATTGGTTAGACGATAAGGGACACTTTAAGCCGCCGCTTATGTTGTACCTGATGCTAGCCTTTATCGCCCGGGGATGGTGTGTGTTTATCGCCTCCCTGACTCAGGCCAGCGATCGAGCCGGTTTGGTCGCCCTCATCTATCCGCAAAAGTCTGACTTTCTGATGGCCTTGGCGGCCGGTGTCGGTGGCTTATTTCTCTATGGATTAGTGATCGCCGAGCGTAAACGCGCTCCACTCTGGTTAAGACCCGCCTTTAATCAACTTAAACCTCTGCTGATTGCGCTTTTGATGGTAGATGCCGGCCTTTTGTTGCAGCGCCTGATTCACAACCATTTTCTCTATAGCTGGAGCTTTGGCCTGGACGCGCTGTTTCTCTTCTGGAGCCTGCTCTATATCGGCAAGTCGAAGCACCTTAAATACTACCTGCAGGATTGGCGCAATCAGACGGATTAGCGAATCCCGGCCAAAAAAAAGCGCTGCAAGATGCAGCGCTAAGCATATCTCTATTGAATGAAAATTCAGTCTCAAGATATCGGAATGTTACAAAATACCTTATAAATCAATGTGAAAAACAACAAATTCACAGGACTTATATTAAGGACAATTGACAGCAACACTCTTTAAAGAAACATAATCCGGGGTTGCTACGTATCTCTAAAGAACAGAAGCATACTAACACCAATTGAATATTGTATACAATAAATAATTTCAATCTTAGTTTAGATTTTTTGCATATCTTATAACCAGCAGCTAATTGTCTCTCGGTGCACTTTGGCGTCAATCTGTGCGTAAGTGGTCAATTTAATGACAGATTGTACAAATTGAGTTGCTATTGACTATAGTTATGTTATTAAAGTTAGGTTGCTTTTCATATTCTTAGGGGATCATCTCGCATCCGGATCTGGAGCAGGGGACCCAATGGGTATGGGGAAAATCAATGGAGTTGCTTCGAGTGGCCAGAACTGAGCCGATACAATTACCCCTGTCTAAGTTACAAACAGGTATCACTGTTAAGTTACCCTTGTCTTGGAAAAACCATCCTTTCCTTTTTAACCGCATCAAGATTGAAGAAGAGGCGCAGATAGAGCTGATCAAGAGTCTTGGCGTGCCCTATGTTCTGTTGGTGTCGGGCGAAGAACTGTTGGAAGAGGAGAATGATGAGGGAGACGAGCAGGCTGAAAAGGCAGAAGAGGTGGTGGATCCCATCATAGAAGCCAAACGCAATGTGCGTAAATCCCTGCGTCTGAGTCAGAAACGCTTTATCGATTGTGTCAACGAGTGCCGCTCGACCTTTAGCAAGATAGCCAGCGATCCCGAGGGCGCTTATCGTGAGGCTGCCTCGCTGGTGGAGTCACTCATCGAGCATATGTTTGAGTATGAACAGACCCACCTGGCGTTAGTGACCGCAGGTGAGAGTGACAATAGCGTCACCCAACACGGTATCTCGGTGGCGGTATTAGCGCTAATGATCGCCAGGGCCATGGAACTGCCCAAATCGGATATGCGCGACATCGCCTTGGGCTGCCTGTTCCATGATATAGGTAAGCTCAAGGTACCCGAGTCTATCCGGCGCAAGAAGACACCGTTAACGGCCTCCGAAGCCAATTTCCTCAAGATGCACCCCAACTTTGGCTACGAGATGCTCAACAAGACGGGCCTGTTTAATAAGGCGGTGCTCAGCATCGTCCTGCACCATCACGAGTTTATCGATGGCTCAGGCTTTCCCGACGGCCTGATAGAGAAGAAGATCCCCATTACCACGCAGCTGGTGAGTCTGGCGAACGATTATGACGGTCAGCTGTGGGCCGAAGAGAGCCGCTCGCCTCAGATAGCCCTGGGTTATCTGTTTAAGAATCATGCGGGGAAACATTCGGAGACGCTGATCGCCGTGTTGGTTAAATTGCTTGGGATCTATCCGCCGGGCACTCTGGTGCGTCTCAGCGATGGCGATGTCGGCAAGGTGATGGTCACCACTCAATCGGTGAAACAGCCTCAGGTGTGGGCCTGTCATCCCGACGGCAGCGAGCCCGGCCTGCGTTTCCTCAGTCAGGAGGAGGTGTTTGTCGATAGCGTGTTAAAGCTTGAAGAATTAACCGAAGGTGCAATGCGCGTGTTACAGGCCGACAGTGGAATTAGTTTTTATTTTGCTGGCACCCCCTAGTCCCGTTGCGTTATTTTAGAAGTCTGGTTTCAAGTCAAAATATTTTAATTTAGAGCATTCAAGATGATAACTTCTGTTGCCGTCGTCGGCTGCGGCTGGTTTGGCTTGCCTTTGGCCAAGGTGCTGGTAAGCCAAGGATTAAAGGTTACGGGCTCCAAACGCTCGCCACAGGACGCCGAGGCCTTATCAGCCGATGGAATCGCAGGCTTTGCGCTGGATTTAGAAGCACTCGAGAGTGAAGATTTGTCTTCTCGCGCCCGTGAAGCGATAACCCAAGGCCTCGCCTGCGATGCCTTAGTGATCAACATCCCCCCCGGACTTCGCCGTGGTGATAACGGCTATCTGGATCGCCTCAAGCGCCTCAAGGTGTTAATAGGCACCCACGAATATCAGCGCATCATTTTTATCAGCACGTCTGGTGTCTATCCTGCCGGTGGCGACCGTTCAGGCAGTGGCTGCGTCGAGATCGATGCTAAGGCCCACAGCCCTGGGAGCGAGACCTTGCTGGCCGCCGAGGCGCTCTTCTCTGGTGCTAACTCCGAAGGTGGCGTGTCTAACAATCACTCTGCTGGTGGCGAGTCTAACAATAACTGCGTCGTCGTGCGTTTCGCCGGCCTCATAGGTCCCAAAAGGCATCCAGGGCGATTCCTGGCGGGAAGAGAGAATGTGCCTGGTGGTAACCTGGCGGTGAATATGGTGCATCTCGATGATTGCATTGGTGCCGTGACCTCGCTGCTGAAAGCTGAGGGGCCTTTATCGCCAGCCTATAATCTCTGCGCGCCGCTGCATCCCACCAAGGCGGAATTTTATCAAAAGGCGGCGACTCAGTTGGGGCTCACGCCGCCAAGCTTTATCGAGGGAGACTTAGCTGAAGATAAGCGCGTCGATGGAGGCCTTATCACCCGGGAGCTAAACTATCGGTATAAGTTTACCGATCCTCTAGCCATGTTGGCCCATTGCTAGGCTAATGCTTGTGAAAGCCAGTGTTCATAAAGATTAGCGTCCAAAAGGCCGAGAGCGTATTTGATTGAATTTATGAGTTCAGGCCCTGGTAAGAGAAGATGGTAAGAGAAGATTGTGAGAGAAGGTTGCAAGATAAATAGCCTCAGCTAAGCCTGGGGAGCAAACATTTTTTCAATAATAAGAAGAGTTGGTTATGAAAAGAGTCGTGAATCTATGTCGTTATGTGAGTCTATTATTTATCGCCCTGGCTGCCTTTCAGGTCAGCGCTCAAGCTAAGTATGTCGAAGGGGTCGACTATGTGAAGGTGGCGGGGATCCCTGAGGTGAATCAGCCTGTGGTGCGTGAGTTCTTCTCCTATAACTGCCCTCACTGTTATCGTCAGGATGGC
Organism: Shewanella halotolerans; assembly: GCF_019457535.1. Taxonomy (NCBI): domain Bacteria; kingdom Pseudomonadati; phylum Pseudomonadota; class Gammaproteobacteria; order Alteromonadales; family Shewanellaceae; genus Shewanella; species Shewanella halotolerans. Next base: position 1,816,455 of record NZ_CP080417.1, read on the forward strand.
TTGATCACCTCGGCCGTGGCCAAGTTAAAGGCCGAACTGGGGGATAAGCTGGCATTTGAGCGCACGCCGGTGGCGGGCGGCCGTGCGGCCTGGCAGCTGAGCCAGGAAGCCTACTACCTAGCGAAGAAGTTTCATGTGACCGAACAGACCCATGGCAATCTGTTTAAGCGGATCCATGAGGGTAACGGCGCCTTTAAGCGTCAGGAGGAGCTGAGTCAGTTCTTCGTCGAGCAGGGCCTGTCGAAGGCAGAGGTCGACAAGGCGCTGGCGTCGGTAGATAACAAGTTGGCGATCGCCGACTATGATACTCAGGCACAATTATCTGGGATCCGCGGGGTGCCTTCGCTGCTGGTAAACGGTAAATATCTGGTGAGCAATAAGCAGCGCAGCGCCGAGGAGTTGGCCGATCTGCTTGCCTATCTCTCGACCCTGAAATAGGTCATTCTTCTCATTAGTGAGGCCTTTCAACAGGGAAGCCTCTCTATCCCATCAGCCGCCACTTGGCGGCTTTTTTGTACATTCCTTTAACAATTCTGTTCGACCTTAGTCTAGTTTGCAAGCCTATGAAAATTATAGGTTTACGCTGGCGTCAACCTTGATCTTATTGTTTTGTAACGAAAATGTTTTAATATGCGTTCAGGTTGACGCTGGCGTTAGACCAAAGTCGCGATTGTCCTAATGACTGCGCTTGCTAGATTAATCCATGACTTAATAATAATCAGCACAGGGGAGTCGCAATGGCTTTTGAAAATAACGAAAAGGCAGAAGGTTACTGGCGTGAAAATTTACGTCTAGTGCTCGGACTGCTAGCAATTTGGGCTGCAGTGTCATTTGGCTGCGGTATTTTATTGGTCGATGTACTCAATGAGATCCATTTCATGGGCTTCAAACTGGGCTTCTGGTTTGCTCAGCAGGGGGCCATGTATGTATTCGTTGCACTGATTTTTGTCTACGTGGCGAAAGCCAATGCGCTGGACAAAAAATACAATGTTCATGAAGACTAAGGAGCAATGAGATGGATGTTCAAACGTTAACCTATTTGATAGTGGGCTTTACCTTTGCCCTCTATATCGGCATTGCGATCTGGTCTCGTGCCGGCTCAACCAAAGAGTTCTATGTTGCTGGCGGTGGCGTACACCCTGTGATGAATGGTATGGCCACGGCGGCAGACTGGATGTCGGCGGCGTCTTTTATTTCACTGGCGGGTATCGTCTCCTTCGTCGGTTATGACGGTTCCGTCTACCTGATGGGCTGGACTGGCGGTTATGTGCTGCTCGCGCTCTGTATGGCACCTTACCTACGTAAGTTTGGCAAGTTTACCGTGCCCGACTTTATCGGTGATCGTTACTACTCCCAGGCGGCCCGTACCGTTGCGGTAGTCTGTGCCATCTTCATCTGTTTCACCTACATCGCCGGTCAGATGCGCGGTGTGGGCGTGGTATTCTCACGCTTCTTGGAAGTAGAGGTCGATACCGGTGTTTATATCGGGATGGCCGTGGTCTTCTTCTACGCAGTACTCGGCGGCATGAAGGGCATTACCTATACCCAGGTGGCTCAGTACTGTGTATTGATCTTCGCCTTCATGGTTCCAGCCATCTTCATCTCTGTGATGATGACTGGCCATATCCTGCCGCAGCTTGGCTTCGGTGCCGAGTTGGTGGATGCCGCGGGCAATGGCACGGGCACCTATCTGCTTGAGAAGCTCGACGGTCTGTCTGCTCAGCTTGGCTTCTCTCAGTACACCGAGGGCTCTAAGGGGATGATCGACGTATTCTTCATCACGGGCGCACTAATGTTCGGTACTGCGGGTCTGCCACACGTTATCGTTCGCTTCTTCACCGTGCCTAAGGTAAAAGATGCACGTGTCTCAGCCGGTTGGGCATTGGTGTTTATCGCCATCATGTACACCACTATTCCTGCACTGGCCGCCTTCTCTCGCGTGAACATGATCGAGACAATCAATGGTCCTGAGTCAACGGGTGTGGCTTATGAAACGGCGCCAGATTGGATCAAAAACTGGGAGAAGACAGGTCTGATCAAGTGGGACGATAAGAACAACGACGGCAAGATCTACTATGCCAAGGGCGAAACCAACGAGATGAAGATTGACCGCGACATCATGGTACTGGCTACCCCTGAGATCGCTAATCTTCCAGCGTGGGTGATCGCACTGGTTGCGGCAGGTGGTCTGGCGGCGGCGCTGTCAACTTCTGCGGGGCTGCTACTGGTTATCTCAACGTCGGTATCGCACGACCTGTTGAAGAAGAACTTCATGCCGGATATCTCGGATAAGCAGGAGCTGCTCTATGCCCGTATCGCTGCAGCGCTGGGTATCGTCATGGCGGGTTACTTCGGTATCAATCCTCCAGGCTTCGTAGCGGCCGTGGTGGCAATCGCCTTCGGTCTGGCGGCATCGTCACTCTTCCCAGCGATCATCATGGGTATCTTCTCTCGTACCATGAATAAAGAGGGCGCCATTGCCGGTATGGTGACGGGTCTGCTGTTCTCGGCAAGCTACATCATCTACTTCAAGTTTGTGAACCCAGGTGATAACAACGCGGCGAACTGGTTGTTTGGTATCTCGCCAGAAGGCATAGGTATGCTGGGGATGATCATCAACTTCGCGGTAGCCTTTATCGTCAGCAAGGTAACGGCTGCGGTACCACAGAATGTGGTTGATATGGTGGAATCAATCCGCTTCCCTAAGGGAGCCGGTGAGGCCCACGACCACTAAGTTGATAAACTTATCGACCTAGGGAGCGCAATGCGCTCCCTTTTTTTATTTCATATCTTATTGATTTACCTTTTGCTTATCTGGCAGTCTCAGGGTTTGTGTTTAGAGTTTATGTTTGGAGTTTTCGGGGAAGTAGGGGTGAGTAACTATCAATTATCTGTGGCGACCTTTAATAAGCTGGCGCGCCAGTATCAGGATAAATATATGCAGATGCCGCTCTACGAGACCACCTATGCCCGCTTGAGTGAGTTACTCGGCGAGCAAGACAAGGTGCTGGAGCTTGCCTGCGGCCCGGGTAACATTGCCCGCTATCTGTTAGCGCGTCATCCTCAGCTTGATTACTTGGGGACAGATCTGGCGCCGCAGATGGTGAGCCTGGCAAGAGAGAATAATCCCACCGGCAAGTTTGAGGTGATGGACTGCCTGGCTATCGACAGTTTAACTAAGATGTTTGATGCCATAGTGTGTGGATTTTGCTTGCCTTACCTCAATAAAGAGGAGGTCAAGGCCTTGATCCAGGCGATGGCAAGAAGGCTGAATGCTGGTGGGCTGCTCTATTTGAGCACCATGGAGGGCGATTATGCCGCCTCAAAGCTGCAGACCTCCAGCAGCGGCGAGCAGGCCTTCATCTATTATCACTGCGGCAAGTGGCTCAGCGCTGAGCTGAGTTCGGCAGGTTTTGAGCTGCTAAGCTGCCATCGTCAGGACTATCCCGAGCGGGGCGATGTGGATCTCTTCATCATTGCCAGGCGGCGTTAGGGAATTGGCTGGCCTTTAGTCGTATAGCAAGAGTTTGTTTGTTAAGGCTATAGTGAATAGAACGGCCGATGCTTGGCGAGATTATAGGGCGAGATGCCGACCATAACGTAAGAGGGAGATCATGGACGCGAGCGAACTGCAACCTATTACCCAATTTCTTGGCCAGCTGACGCCCTTTGACAGCCTATCTGAGCAGACTCTGGAGCGTTGCTGCCGCGCCCTCACCGTCGGTTATTACAGCCGCTCCTCCGTCTATGTGCCGCTGGATGAGGAGCATCCTCAGCTCTATATCGTCCGCAGCGGCGCCTTCGAGGTGCGCGGCGAAGATGGCGACCTGATCGACAGGCTCGGCGACGGCGATTTTTTCGGCTTTCCCTCGCTGCTCTCCGGCGAGAAGGTGAGCAACAGAGTACAGATCCTCGAAGATGGTTTGGTATATCACTTAGACCCTGAAACCTTCAATCAGCTGAGAAGTGAGAGTCGCGAGTTCGATCGCTTCTTTAACCGTGCCTTTGCCAAGCGATTGCGCCATCAGGGGCGCTTCAAGGCCAAGGAGCTTGGCTCCACCAACAGGGTCAGCAGCCTGATGTCCAAACAGCCCCTGTGTCTGGATATCAATGCCAGCGTCAGCGACGCCGCCCGTCTGATGCGGGATAACCGGGTCTCCTCGGTACTTATCATAGATAACCACAAGCTTGCGGGGATCCTCACCGACAGGGATCTGCGTAACCGCGTGCTAGCCGAGTCCCTCGACGGCTGCCTACCTGTGCACCAGGCGATGACGGTAACCCCGACCACCCTGAGCGCCAATGCCCTGGTGTTCGAGGCCATGTTACTGATGAGCCAGCATAATATTCACCATCTGCCTATCATGGATGAGGGACACCCCATAGGGGTGATCACTAGCACGGATATTTTGCGCGGACAAAGCTCACAGCCTCTGTTGCTGATCGGTGAGATAGAGCGTCAGCATGATCTCGAGAGCTTGATCCATGTCTCTAAACAGATCCCGCTGTTGCTGCAAAACCTCATCAGCGCCGATGCCAGGGCCGAGGAGATAGGTAGGGTGCTGACCTCGGTAACCGATGCCTTGACCCGGCGGCTGATCGTGCTCAATCAGCAGATCCTCGGTCAGGCGCCCATGCCATTTTGCTGGCTGGCGTTCGGCTCTCAGGGACGCCAGGATCAGGCGGCCTGCTCGGATCAGGACAATGGCCTGCTGCTGGCCCATGAGATGGATGAACATGCCCAGGGCTATTTCGAGGCGCTGACCAAGGCGGTCTGCGCCGGGCTGGATCGCTGCGGCTATGTCTACTGCCCAGGCGACATCATGGCGCAGAACTCTAAATGGCGGATGACGCTAGCCCAGTGGCAACAGAAGTTTGCCAACTGGGTCGAGCATCCCGAGCCCAAGGCCCTGATGCATGCCAGCATCTTTTTCGATATGCGCTGCATCTATGGGCCTTCGAGCCTGTTTGAGGGGCTGCAGTCTCAGGTGCTGGAATCCACCAAAGATAACGATATCTTCCTCGCTGGGATGGCGGGCAACGCTTTGCAGGTATCACCACCGCTGGGCTTCTTCAAGAAGTTTGTCCTGGAGCGTGACGGCCAGGAGGTGAAAGGCATCGATCTTAAGCACAAGGGCAGTGCGCTCATTAACGATATCGCCAGAGTCTACGCCCTGTCGGCGGGCATTAGCGAGGTGAATACCGCCAAGCGCATTCGCCTGCTGATGGAGCAGAACATCATCAATCGCAAAGATGCCCTGAATCTAGCCGATGCCCACGAGTTTATCGCCCACATGCGCCTGTCGAATCAGGGTTATCAGTATACTCACAACCAACCCCTCACTAATTATCTGATGCCCCAGCAGCTCTCCTCGCTGGTACGTCATCAGCTGCGTGACGCCTTCAAGGTGGTACATGACGCGCAGGCGGGTCTAAAACTCAAATTTACCCGGAGCTTCTAGGTGCTGGCAGGAATTAAGGTCAGATCGCAGCTCTGTTGGCGAGCCCTGATGGCAAAAAATGCCGGGCTCAAGGCCTATCAGCAGGCGCTGATGCCGGTTATCGACAAGCCATTGTCTGAGGTGGATCTGCTTGCAATAGATCTCGAGATGACAGGGCTCAATGCCAGCTTCGATCAGATCTTGAGTATCGGCGTGGTGCCTATCCGCCAGGGGCAACTTATTCTCAGCGAGGCGCAGCATAAGCTGGTGCAGATAGAGGGCAGTGTCGGCCAGAGCGCCACCATACACGGTATCTTAGATACCCATCTGGATACGGCCTTGACCCCTGAGCAGGCGATGGCCTGGTTTTTATCCGTGAGTGAGGGCAAGATGTTGGTGGCCCACCATGCGCCGCTGGATCTCGCCTTCTTACAATCTGGGCTGCAGGCCTGTTTGGGAGAGAAGCCGCGCCTGCTCGCCATAGATACCCTGTTGCTCGAGAAGCAGCGCCTGCTGAGACAACAGGAACATCTGCAAGAGGGCAGTCTTCGCCTGGGGCGCAGCCGCGCCCGATATGGTCTGCCCGTGTATGCCGCTCATAACGCGCTCATCGACGCGCTGGCCTGCGGCGAGTTGCTGCTGGCGCAGGTGGCGGCCATGGGCGGCGCAACTAAGGTAAAGATCGCCGAGCTGCTGCCTTAATACCTGGTTATACTTGGTTACATTTTGCGCCTTTATCTTTGGCAACTTTCCGCCATTATCTCAATAGAGACAGGAGCTTGGACGGATCCATTTAGATGGTATTGTCCGGCTATGGCCTGAGTCATGGCATAAGTAATAAGCAAAGAGGTTAATTATGGCGCTTCCTTTACTCTGGCTCGGTGGGGCCGCCCTGGGGGCCGCCTTTATCGCCGACGCCAAGCAGAAACAACGACAGTTGACCTTAGACAGGCGGTTGGGGCGTGCGCCTAAGGCGCCAGAGGGTAAGCGGGTGAGCCCACTCGCCCCCAGTGTGTTGCATCTCGGCGAGGTCAAGGTCACGCCGCCCCCCGGCGCTATGGTGTGCTGTTTCGTCTTCGGGGTGATAGAGCATACAGGTATCTGGCTTGGAGACGATACCTTAGTAGAGCTGCATGGCAGCGGCCTGATCCGGCCTGTGTCATCTAAGCGTTTCTTGGCGGGGCGCACCGGTAGCCGTATCTTCGTCGCCTGTGACCATCAACATAGACCCTTAATTGGTGAATCTGTGCTGGAGAGGGCGCAGCAGGCCATCTATCAGTATCGCGACTATGATCTCTTCGACAACAACTGTCATCGCTTCGTCTGGAATTGTCTTACTGGCGAGGAGCTGAGTATCTCGAGTTTCGATAAGTTTAATCGTCTGCTGGCCGGCCACTTCGCCCAGGCGATCTATTGGGATGAGGCGGCGATAGCTAACTAAGTGTGATTAAGAAAGGCTTAGGTTGGGCCTGGTTCTAAGGTCAATTCATTAAGTGTTAAGCTAAAAAAAATGCCGACATGATGTCGGCATTTTCTGTTCTCAATCTGGCGATTATTCGCCGCAGAAGTAGTTCACGGCGCGCTTGACCAGCTCGATACCCGTCTGATCGCATGGCGGTAGCTCGGCATCTGATTCGCTGATCGGCGTCACGCGATCGCCCCATTTGAACAGCACTGCGGCCGAGGTCAGGCCGGCACCGAAGGCGCAAGACAAGATGGTTTGATTTGGCTTGATTAGACCCTTCTCCAGCGCATCACAGATGGCGATAGGGATAGTGGCCGCCGAGGTGTTGCCGTAGTTGGCGATGTTTACCACTGCCTTCTCTTTCGGGATCTTCATGCGGTTGATCAGGGTATCGATAATGCGCTCGTTCGCCTGATGCGGGATCACCAGATCCACTTCGTCTTTGTCGACGCCACATTTTTCCAGCACTGTGTTGCTGAGCTTGCCCATACCGGCGATGGCGCGCTTGAAGATCTCCTGACCGTTGAATTCGATGTAGAAATCCAGTGAAGCGGCGTTGAATCTGTCCATGGCGGTACCAAAGCCAGCCTTGAGGATATCGCGACCGGCTGGGTCGTTGTTGAGCTCATAGCCCAATACGCCGCCAGGCTGATCTGTGGCTTCGACGACCACGGCGCCTGCACCGTCACCGAAGAGGACCGCAGTTTCGCGGCGAGACCAGTCGAGGTAGAAGGAGAGACGCTCGGCGCCGATCACCAAGACTTTCTTCGACTGACCACTCTTGATCTGTGAGCTAGCCAGACCTAAGCCGTAGAGGAAACCACTACAGGCGGCGTTGATATCGAACGCACCGCAGCTGGCGCCAATGTTGGCTTGTACGGTTGATGCTATGTTTGGAATCAGCGTATCAGGGCTGGCGGTCGCCAGTATGATAAGATCTATCTCTTCGCCCTTAACACCGGCTGCGGCCAGGGCGCGCTGGGCGGCAACGGTCGCCAGCTCAGAGGTGTTGACATGACTGATGTGTCGCTGACTGATCCCAGTACGCGGCTTAATCCATTCATCGGAAGTGTCGATAAAAGTGGCAAGATCATGGTTGGTAAGCGTTGCGGGGGGAACACATTTTCCCCAGCCGGTAATGGTGGCGTACTGCATCTGAATATTCTCTCAAAAATAAAAAGGCAGAGTACATCAGCTCTGCCTTATCAAACTAATCTAATAAGCCTAGCAATAAGTCAAGCAAGCTACAGTGATTTAGCTCACCTGTTGGGCAACCAGCTCACGTATGGCATTGGCTGCATGTAATATATGGTCTCTCAGAAGCGTTACTGCCTTGTCAATCTCTTGGTTACGACAGTAGGTGAGCAAGTCTCTGTGGTCTTGCGCCGCTCTGGGGATGCCGCCTGCCAGCAGAAGCTGTAGACGTATGTAGCGATCACAGTTGGTATTTAGACCGTGTACCACATCCATGGTGTGAGGACGACCGGCCGCCTTATACAGGCAGGTGTGGAACTTGGTATTGAGTTCGCTCCAGCTGCTCACGGCATCTTCCTGTTGGAAAGCCGCCTCCAGTTCATCCAGGTAACCCTGGGCCTGAGCCAGCATCTCATCATCGAGATTCGGGATCGCCTTGGCAAGCAGATCGGTTTCGATAAGGGCCCTTAGCTCAAACAGCTCGGTAACCTGATCGACCGACAATTCGGTGGCAGTAGCGCCCTTATGGGCTTCAAACTTTACGAGTCCTTCGGCTTCGAGTTGCAGCAGGGCTTCTCTGACCGGGATGCGACTGACGTTCAGTGCCTCGGCTAAGGCGCTCTGGCGTAATGGTTCGCCGGCGGCAATTTCGCCTGAAAGGATTTTCTCTCTTAAGACTTCCACCACGACCTGGGTGCGCGTTTTATGAACGATTGGAGTTGTTCGGCTCATAGTTCCCGTAATGTCTTTTCGTTATTATATGTGATCCGCATAAGATTACCGCTTATAGCACTATAAATAAAGGGAAACCGTGGTTTCCCTTTATTTAATATGCCTGTTAGAAGTGCTTTAGGAGACTTTGCCCATCTCGCAATGCTTCGGGCAGCAAAGCGGTTGGCATGTTTTGATAGCAGATGGGCCGTGTCCAGCGATGTATCGCCATGCTGCCCACCGAGGTGCTGCGACTGTCGGTGCTGGCAGGGTAGGGACCGCCATGGTTCATCGAGTGACACACCTCGACGCCTGTTGGCATCTGATTGAAGATAAGCCTGCCAACTCGCTGGCCTATGGCATCCACTAGGCTATGGGCATGAGCCCAATCGCCCTCGTTGCCATGAAGCGTGGCGGTAAGCTGCCCCTCAAGATGCTCGGCAACGGCCTGCATCTGCGCGCCGTCCCGGCACTCTACCACTATCGCGAAGGGCCCAAAGACCTCCTGTTGCAGGGCGCTGTCGGCCAGATAACCTGCCGCATCCACCTTTACCGCCGCCGGGCGGGTATGGTGGCTGGCCTCGGCTGCCTTGCCCTGGGCCAGTAGCGTTAGCTGCGGATGTGCCAGCAGGGTCTCGGTTTGCTGCTGATAGGTGGTAGCGATGCCTGGGGTGAGCATGGCGCTGGCGGCTTGCTCGGCCAGGGTCTGGCTGAGTCTATCGCAGTAGCGGGTCAGCGCCTCACCCTTGATGGCGACAATCACCCCAGGGCTGGTACAGAACTGACCGTGGCCCATCATCATAGACTGCACCTGAGTTTCGGCCAGCGTCTCTGCCTGCTCGGCGAGTATCCCTGGCAGTAGGAATTGTGGATTGGTAGAGCCAAGTTCGCCATAGAAGGGGATTGGTTCGGGGCGCGCCGCGCAGCGATCGGCCAGGATGCGACCCACCTTTAGCGAACCTGTGAAGCCCACCGCCTTGATCTCTGGCGCCTCGACCAAGCCCGTCGAGAGGTCCGGGGTATGTCCCTGCAGCAGACTAAATACGCCGGCTGGCATGTCGCATGCCTGGATCGCCTTTTCTATGGCCTGGGTGACCAGCTCACTGGTGGCCGGATGCGCCGGGTGGCCCTTGACGATAACGGGGCAACCTGCGGCGAGCGCCGATGCGGTGTCGCCCCCCGCGGTGGAAAATGCCAGCGGGAAGTTAGAGGCACCGAAGACGGCCACAGGCCCTAAGGCAACCTTGCCTAGGCGGGTATCTGGCTTTGGCAGCGGCTGACGCTCTGGTTGAGCCATGTCTGCAATCGATTGCTCTATTGGGTTAACAAGATTTTGGGCAAACAGGCGCAGCTGACCACAGGTGCGCCCAGTTTCGCCCTGTAATCTGGCCAGAGGCAGGCCGGTTTCGAGGTGGGCGGCTTCTATTATCGCCTCTTTGTCGGCCTCGATATGCTCGGCAATGGCGCTTAGAAAGGCGGCGCGCTCACTGTCGCTCTTGTTGCGATAGCTGTTAAAGGCCTGCTCAGCCGCCTTGGTGGCCAGGGCGAGCTGCTCATCGTCCGCGCAGGCAAAGTGCCAATCAATCTGAGCATTAGCGACGGGGTTAAAGCTTTGAAAGGCACAGGCTTCGCCCTGCCACTCGCCATTGATGTAATGCTGGCCGGTTAATCTGTTGGTGATGCTTAATGTCATTGCTATTGTCCTTTTGAGGTGGCCGGTTAGACCACCTGAAATCCGAAGGCATAGGGATCGTCATCGTCGACCGTGATGGCGTTGTGCCCGGTGATCCGCGCCCAGCCCTTGATACTTGGCATGATGGCGTCAAACGCGCCAACCTTGGTGGCGGCTTCGATGCGGCCGACAAACTGGCTGCCTATGATGCTCTCGTGGGTGTACTCATCGCCGACCTTGAGCTCGCCGCGGCTATAGAGCTGAGCCAGACGGGCGCTGGTGCCTGTGCCGCAGGGTGAACGGTCGATCGCCTTGTCGCCATAAAACACTGCATTAGCGCCGTTGGAGCCTTCGCTGATGGTGTCGCCGGTCCAGAGCACGTGGGAGACGCCGTTGACCGTGGGGTCGTCTGGGTGCACGCAGCTAAGGGTGTTGTGGGCGATTTCGCGCACGATCGGGCTCCAGCGCAGGATATCGCCGGCGTTCCAGTGGCGCAGGCCAGGGAAGTTGGCCTGGGGATCGACGATGGCGTAGTAGTTACCGCCGTAGGAGACATCTATCTTGAGCGGCCCAAGGCCTGGGATATCCAGCACCACATCTTTATGGGCCAGATAGGCGGGTACGTTGAATATCTTGACCCAATCCACCTTGGCGCCGGTTTGCTGGTACTGCACCTTAATTTGCCCGGCGGGCACGTCTATGGTGAGCTGACCCGGCATCTTGGGGGTTAACAGGCCAGACTCGAGCGCGGCTGTGATGGTGCCTATGGTGCCGTGGCCACACATGGGCAGGCAGCCGCTGGTCTCGATAAACAGGATGGCGGCATCGGCGTTGTCGCTGCAAGGGGGGTAGAGGAAGGCGCCGGACATCATGTCGTGGCCCCTGGGTTCAAACATCAGCGCCTTGCGGATCCAGTCATACTGCGCCAGGAAATCCTGGCGCTTTTCGCTCATAGTGCGACCCTTGAGGTCCGGATGGCCACTGGTGACCAAACGGACCGGGTTGCCGCAGGTATGAGCATCGACGCAAAAGAAGGTACCTTTTAACATCTATGCCATACTCCCTAGATTTAGTTGAGGTTGTACTTGTCGAGATCCAAGCGGGTAGCCAAGGCTTCGGCCATCACCTTTTCCACATAGGCACGCTCGTCACCGATCAAGGTCATACGAGGCAGGCGCACATTTTCGCTGCCGCGGCCGACGATCTGCTCGGCAAACTTGATGCACTGTACCAGGGTCGGAATGGTGTCCAGGCGTAGCAGCGGCATGAACCAGCGGTAGATCTCACGGGCTTCTTCGATACGGCCGGCACGGGCCAGTTTAAACAGAGTAACAGATTCTCTTGGGAAGACATTGGTTAGGCCGGAGATCCAACCTGTGGCGCCCAGCAAAATGCTCTCCAGCGCAATATCGTCGACACCGCAGAGGATGTTGAAACGATCGCCGAAACGGCTCTGCAACTCGGTGAGACGGCGGGTATCTGTGGTCGATTCCTTGATGGCCACTATGTTTGGCTCTTCGGCCAGCACTGCGGTCATCTCCAGGTTGATGTCGACGCCATAACCCACAGGGTTGTTGTAGATCATGATTGGCAGTTTGGTCGAGCGCGCCACGTGTTGATAGTGGGCTATCACCTCACGGTTTGTGCCGCGGTAGATCATGGCGGGCAGTAACATCAGGCCATCGACGCCGAGCGCCTCGACATCTTGGGCGTATTTCGCCGCCTGCTGGGCCGTGTTTTCGGTGCAGCCAGAGAGCACCAGGATGCGGCCATTGACCGTCTTGACCGTGTGCTTGATAAATTCACGTTTTTCTTCCGGAGAAAGGGAGGCGTTCTCGCCTATGGTACCCAGGGCGATCACCCCATCGATACCGTCACGAATGAGGTCTTCCAGCATTCTTGCGTTCGACTCATAGTTGATCGAACCATCGTCATTAAATTGGGTAGAAATTGCTGGGAATACACCTTGCCAGTTTACTTTCATGTTCAGACCTCTATAGATATTGCCGTGCAACGTGCGCGGCGAAAAAGTGATATCAAGTTTTGGCGTTTACCAAAAGCTATAGTATATTGTATACAATTTTAAGGGGAAGAAAAGCCCCTTGATGAGATTGCCGCTATTTATGTTTTTATCTCTCACCGGTAAATACTATATATTGCATACAAACAATAACAAAGGAAGTCCCTATGCGCCTATTAGATTTAAGTCCTAGCTATCTCGATGCCTGCACCCGATTTAAGACCCTCGACGCTCACACCGAAGGCGAGCCGTTACGGATCCTGCTGGAGGGATATCCCGAGATCCCTGGAGACACCATATTGGCCAAACGCAGATATCTCACGGCGCATCTGGACCATTATCGTCAGCTCTTGATGCATGAGCCCAGGGGCCATGCCGATATGTATGGCGCCATCATCACTGCGCCTGTCACCCCCGGTGCCGATTTCGGCGTGCTGTTTCTCCATAACGAGGGTTACAGCAGCATGTGCGGTCACGGCATCTTGGCCTTAGTAACTGTGGCAGTTGAGACGGACACCCTAGCGCTAGGCGATACGCCAAGAGAGATAAAGATAGATGCGCCGGCTGGGCTTATCCATGCCAAGGCCTATCGTGATGAGACGGGTGAACTCAAGGTGAGTTTTCGTAACGTGCCTTCTTGGGCCGAGGCGCTGGATTGTCGCGTAACCGTCGATGGCATAGGCGAGGTGGCTTACGATATCGGTTTCGGCGGTGCCTATTACGCTTATGTCGATGCCGATGCGCTGGGGTTAAGCTGCGCGCCGGATAATGTCGCCCAGCTGATCGATTGGGGACGCCGCATCAAGCATGCTGTAATGGCTCAGCATCCGTTAGCTCATCCATTAGAAGCGGATTTAGGCTTTCTCTACGGCACCATCTTTACATCGAGTAAGACCAGCTCCGCGGATGCCCACTCGCGCCATGTGTGCGTTTTTGCCGATGGCGAGGTGGATCGCTCGCCAACGGGAACAGGGGTTGCGGGTCGAATAGCTATACTTCACGCTCGAGGCGAGGTCGCACTGGGCGAGCGCCTGAAGATTGAGAGCATAGTCGATGGTGCCATGCAGGTTTACGCACTGGATAACGCCGACTTTTATGGCAAGGCGGCGGTGATCCCAGAGGTGAGCGGCCGCGCCTTTATTACCGGGCGTCATGAGTTTATCTTAGATCCTAAGGATCAGTTTCAGCAGGGATTTATGCTCAGATGATCGAGGCTAATCACATGACAAACCAAGAGTTAACTGACCAGGATAAAGCCTCACAGGCCAGCGCTGCCTCTACCCGAAACGCGGATATCACTGTCATAGGTGCTGGCATTATAGGGCTTGCCAATGCCATCGCCCTGCAAAAGGCAGGCTTTAGCGTGCGCGTCATCGACAAGCAAGGGGTGGCGGCGGGCGCCTCCTTTGGTAATGCGGGCCACTTCGCCACCGAGCAGGTGTTTCCCCTAGCCGACCCGGCCATGCTCCCCAAACTGCCCGGCATGTTGCTCGACCCGTTAGGGCCGTTTCGCATTCAGCCGCGCTATTTTCTCAAGGCCCTGCCTTGGTTTATGCGCTTCTTAGTCAATATGTTGCCCGCAAAACGCGCCCATAACTCGGCGGCGATCAAGGCGTTAAATCAAAAGAGTATCCATGCCTGGCAGCAGCTGGTGAGCGAGTGCGGCTGCTCTGAGCTACTCAAACTCGAGGGCAGTCTCTTGGTGTTTGAGCAGACGCCTTTTATCGAGGTCGAGCGCGTATACCAGAGCTACCGTGATGCCGGCGTGGCGGTGCAGCTAATCAGTGGTGAGGAGGTGAGGACGCTAGAGCCAGATCTCAGCCCCAATATCAATCACGGACTGTGGTTTACCGAGGTTGGCCATACGCCAGACCCGGCCGAGCTGTGCCATTGTTTAGCGACGCAGTTTGAGAAACTGGGGGGCGAGCTGGTGATCGGTGAGGTGACTCGATTGGCTAATATCGGCAAGGGCGAGCAAAGTGTCAGCGTCTGTGTGGGCGAAGGTGTTAATTATCAAAGTGACAAGTTATTGCTTAGCGCCGGCGCCTGGTCTAAGCCTTTGGCGCAGCAGCTTGGCTTTAAGGTGCCGCTGGAAACCGAGCGTGGCTATCATCTGATGATGCCACAGCAAAGTCGTCTGCTGCGGCCGGTGGCCTCATTTGAGCGCAAGTTTATTATTACCCCCATGAGCCGGGGGACCTGTTTGGCTGGTACGGTTGAATTTGGCGGCCTAAAGGCGCCGCTGGTCGAGGCTAGGGCCGACTGTCTGCTGCCCCATGCCAAGGCGCTGCTGCCAGATGTGTTAGCCAGTGCTAAAACCTCCCAGGGAGAGCGGTGGATGGGCTTTAGACCCTCGCTGCCCGACTCCTTGCCTGTGCTGGGCGCCTCACCTAAGAGTGATAAGATCTTCTTTGCCTTTGGTCACCAGCACCTGGGACTCACCTGGGCCGCCTTTAGCGCACAGCTTATGGCGAAGACCATCAAGGAGGAGAAGACTCAGGTGGATATAACCCCTTACCGTATCGACCGATTTTAGGTGGCACACTATGAGACAAGGCGAGTGATTCAAGGATAACGAGATAAAAGAAAGCCGGCATGCATGTCTGTAAAATCGCATCTCGGTAAAGATTCGATTGCGCTTTAGCTTTGGCATTGCTGTAGCATTATAGTGGTTAATAACATTTTGCTGGGGCCTTTATGGAAACCTTAGATCAACTACTCGAGCGTATTGCCCGCTGTCAGATCTGCCAGCCGCATCTCAGCTATAAGGTGCGGCCCGTGCTGCAGGCGGCATTGAGAGCCAAGGTGTTGATTGTCGGTCAGGCGCCGGGCACTAAGGCCGCGGCCAGCGGACTTCCTTTCGACGATCCAAGCGGTGATAGGCTCAGGGATTGGCTCGGTGTTAACCGCGAGCAGTTTTACGATCCCTCCCTTTTTGCCATCGTCCCCATGGGGTTTTGCTATCCGGGGAAGGGACGCTCAGGGGATCTGCCGCCAAGGGCCGAATGTGCGCCGGCTTGGCGAGAGCCTCTGCTGGCACACCTAAAAAACATTCAACTCACCCTAGTGATTGGCCGATATGCCCAGGCCTATCATTTCGGTAAGCAGTGTGGCGGGGTGACTGAGTGTGTGCGAGACTGGCGGCGCCATGGTAGCCAGGTCATGCCGCTACCGCATCCCAGCCCTCGCAATAATCTCTGGCTCAGGCGTAATCCCTGGTTCGAAACCGAATTATTGCCCGTGCTCAAAGCAAGAGTGACGAGCGCCATTTCATTAGGCGTTAAATAAAGAAACTCATCGGCTGGCTATTACCGGCCGATGAGATTTGCGTGATTGGCTACAGCTTGTTGGCTATAGCGGGGTTAGTTGATTACGTTGCGCCAACGCTGGTTTGAGCCGCCGTGATAGTCCCATATACTGATCTCGCTCCTATCTCCACTGCCATTGGCATCGATCACCTTGTTAGGATTGAGGTGTGATCTAAAATAGCCACCGTCGTTATTCCATTGCTGGCTGGCAGAGTTGTTACAGTCGGCGATGACTATGGGGGTGTCGTTGGCGGTGTTACCGTTGAGTAGGGTGACACACTTGTTCCAGTTTAGTTTACTGTGTAGCGTTCCCTGTTTGGGCTCATAGTACCATTGTTGGTTGTTGCCGCCGTGACAGCGGTCGAGCAGCAGGGTGTTGCCATTGGTCAGATCGCCATAGGGGATATCCAGACAGCGTCCACTCTGATGGGTACGCAGTGTGCTCCAGGTATACAAGGTTTTCTCTGTGCGCAGTTCCCAGGCCTGACTGTTCGAGCCATCAAACTGCCAACTGCCGATAAAGTCGTTGTTGCTGTTGCCCCAGACATCGATAACATAGTTGCGGTCTTTATCTGCCCTGAGCCAGTAGCCATCGTAGAACCAACGCTGGCTCAGACTGCCATCACAGAAACTGATGCCTATGTTACCGTTGTTGTAGGCCTGATCTCGGTTGTCCAGGCACATGTTGGGATCAACGCGGCTGCGCAGGGTTTGTGCGGCTTTATCATAGATCCACTGTTGGTCATCCGAGTGGTGTTGGCAGCTGTATTGCAGCACCTTTTGTCCGTTGAACAGGTTGTTATCGTCACCGGGAATATCCAGGCACTTGCCGCTGCTCCAGTTGACGATGCGAACATAGGTGGGTAGGGGATCATAGTAGTCGCTGCTCCGGTTGGCCTCGGCCCGCTCCCACATCTGTAGGTAGGCCTCAGCCGAATGCATCACGGCTTCATAGATACGTGCCGGAGCCTGCTGACGAATATCTTCTAGGTGATCGGCGACCATGCCATAGTGGGCCATGCCGTCGAGATTGTAATTATAGGTTCGGTTACCCGATTGCTGCTTATCTATGACAAGGCCAAACTCTGTGGTGAAGGGGTATCTCAGCGGGTGGATGTCGGCGTCTTCACGGGGGCCGGGTTGATTACCCAGGCCACTCATGTCGGTGGCAAAGCTCACACCATGCACATAAGGCGTCTGCTCCACCTCATCTAAATATTGACCTATGGTCTTGGCTACCTCGGTTGCAGTCCAGTTGTAGGGGGTGACGAAGCCGCCAAGCTGTACCGCACGCTTCAGGTTATTGTGCAGCTCGCCGTTTTTACCCTGGGTCATCCAGCTATGGGAAGAGATCACGCCGCTGTATTGGCGCGCTTCGGCAATCGCTAACACTGACGAAGCCGTTTTCTCGCTCATGTGATCGAGTTCGATCAACATCTTCTTATCTATCATGCGATTAACCAGATAGACACCGAGATCGGATAGGCCTTGTTGGTTGCAGTGCTCTATATCTGGTTGATATTGGGGATTGACTATGCTGTTGGCGATGTCACCAATCACAGGAATCGAGCCCAATAGCGGGAAGCCGGAGGTCATGGCGGGGCCGTGGGTGTCTGCATCACACTCCTGGGTATCGAAAGCATAGCCAGTGCTAAGCACCTGACCGACATTGATCAAGCCGTCTTCGACTCGAGAGCCGCCGAATCGATTGTCGAACTTGTGGGTCGGGTAGAGGACGCGTACCCCGAGATCATAGATCTCTTGCAATTGACGTTCGACATCGGCGCGGTCGCAGTTGTCTTTTAGGCCACAGTTAAAGGTTTCTGAGGCTTCGATACCCATGAGTACGGCTAGCTTTCCATCAGCAATCACGGCTCTGGCCTGTTCGGGTGAGGTCACTATTCTGAAGAAGCCTCTGCCTATGCCGCCGGCCTGTGCATCGATATAGGTTTGCATCTCTTTAAGCCGCTGGATCTGCAGGCGTATGCTGTCCATGGTGTTACAGCTATTGTGTCCCACCCAGGCGGCTGGGTTGACCGAGGATTGAAGGTTACACAGGACTTCGTTCTCGACGATATGGGTCACTATCATGCGTTGGCCGCCAAGATAGGCCCGTTCAAGCCACTTGTAGTAATAGCCCATGTGGCTCATCTGTTTGTAGTTGGGCCAATGGGGAAAATCGGGCCAGCCGCGGGTATCGTATCGATAATTGACATCGTTATAGGCCATCAGATTACCAATGATATCTAATGCGCCCCAACTGCCGTGTACACCGCTGCTGTCGTTGAGGGCGCTGGCGACGCCGAATCTGTGGAAAGGCTTGCCGTGCATGAAGCGCCCCCCCATGAACTCATAGGAGGTGATATGGGTATGAGGATCGACAAAGCCTCTTACCGGTTGGGATGCGTCACTCTTTAGTGCATCCAGGTTGCCAGTGACATTGGTTTGGATCTCGGGAAAGGGCGTACAATCTGTTTGTGGCACCAGGATGAAGTCGGTTTCGCTGGTGTAGTTGTAGGGGTTGAGTTCATCGACAAAGTAGAGGCTGTCTGAACTGTAATTGTGTCTCAGGGTACGATTGAGGCCCGTCACGGTAAAACGATAACGATAGCTTCCGTCTGGCTGGGGAACTGCATTGGTGCGCCACTCGGCAAACTTACCGGCGTAGGTGCCTGCGGTGATATGGTATGGCAGTCGGGCGGCGAGATAGTAACCTTCGCTGTCTGTCATCATGTAGTGGTCTAAGCCTGTGGGTTTAAAATAGAAACGCCCCGCCGTTGCCAGACTTGCGTCGAACAGGCCGAAACTCTGACCGTCGTTGACCAAACCACCGCTGGTATAGCGATGAACAAATTTGCCTGTTTGTGGTGATTGGATGGCGTAACACCCCTGGGCGAGCGAATGTACAGGGTTGTCGTCACTCGCCCAACTGAGAGCGGGCGTGGCCATACTTAGGGTTAGTATGAATAGCGAGGCTATTGTGCTTACCTTCATTGTACATGTCCTTATATTTATATGAATTTTTGTATCCTGGAAAACGACTCAGGTGATCGCTGTGCGAAATTGTCTCAACTGTTAAGAGTTACCGACGAAATAACTCCAAGGCTCAAACCGAAAAGAACAAAAAGTGTACAGCTATTCATAAATTGAGATAGTTCAGCAATCATTCAT
Organism: Shewanella halotolerans; assembly: GCF_019457535.1. NCBI lineage: Bacteria > Pseudomonadati > Pseudomonadota > Gammaproteobacteria > Alteromonadales > Shewanellaceae > Shewanella > Shewanella halotolerans. The sequence continues at coordinate 1,835,437 of NZ_CP080417.1, forward strand.
ATAGTAGAAAAGTACTGTTTTTCATTCGTTGAGTTGGCGAGCAGTTCAGGGCGAACCCTGGTCACATCGAAATGCTTGGGTGAGGCGGCAGCTCTCTGATTGAACTGGTTTAGATTAGCCATGATTTTGACGTTTAAAACGATATTGGCTGCCATTCTTATTACCGGTAACTCCTACCTTAGATTATTTAGCGTTAGGCAAGAGAAAGTCCGCTATTTAGCCATCTTGTTCTCGCTCGCAGTTTACCGGTCAGGCTAGCTTCTAGCTGTTGCTGGAGAGGCTATTGTTTGAATCATATAAAGAGCACTATGCTGTTGTCATCTGTTTGCACTTTGTAAAGCGCACCTAGCCGCGAGAGCCGATGATATAGAGATAATAAATAGAAAGGTTTTGCTCTTTTTTTATGCGTTAATATTCTAAACGATTGTTTCAATTTGATGTTTGGAAACAGGTTTGACTGACTTGGGTGAGAAAAGCGAGCATATGGAATACTCGCTTGGCGATAGTGCAGGGACTTGGAGGATAATGACTTTGGGCGTACAGCTGTTAGTTTTGCTGCATAAACGTCTCTATCTCAGCTATGGTGCGCGGCACCTTTCGGGATAGGTTTTCATGGCCGTCAGCAGTAACCAGGATATCATCTTCGATGCGGATCCCCATGCCGCGATAGGCTTCAGGTAGATCTGTGGCCGATGCCGGAATATAGATGCCGGGTTCTATGGTAAAGATCATCCCAGGCTCAAGCTTGCGCCACTGGCCATCCTCATCGTGATAGGGGCCGACGTCGTGGACGTCCATCCCCAACCAGTGTCCCGTCTTATGCACAGTGAAGCGTTTGTAACTTTCGCTGGCCATCACCTCCTCATAGCTCCCCTGTAATAGCCCGAGTTCGATGAGGCCCCGGGCCATCACTTGCATACAGGTCTCATAGAGGTGATTCCAGGGCGTGCCTGGTTTGACTCTGGCGATGGCGGCATCGAGGGCATCGAGCACGAGCTGGTAGATCGCTTTTTGCGCCTGAGTAAAGCGGCCATCTACCGGATAGCTGCGGGTGATATCGGCGGCGTAGTGATTGAGCTCGGCGCCGGCATCGATCAGTAGCATCTGACCGGATTGGGTCTGACAGCAGTTTTCTTCATAATGCAGGCAGCAGGCGTTGTCGCCCGCCGCCACTATGTTGGGGTAGGCCACCTCGATAGCGCCGTGGGCGGCGATGGCAAAATTAAAGGTGGCGGCAAGCTGCGCCTCATTTATCTCTGCGCGGCAGGCAGCCATTACCGCCTTATGGCCGTCGATGGAAGCGTTAACTGCGGCGCGGATCGCCGCCTGCTCGCTCTCATCTTTGATAACCCTCAGTGGGTGCAGGTGCTTGGCCAGCGGCGTGATGCTGCGAAAGCATTTAGGCGTATCGAAGGCGCTACCTTGACGCTGGGCGTTACACCATTCCAGTAGTTTATGATTAAAGCGGCCCAGCTCGTCGCTGATAAATACCTGAGTCTGATGAGTGAGGCTGGAGGCGATGACGCTCTCTAGCTCGGCGATATCAAACGCCTGGGTGGCGCCAAAATGTTCGATGGCACCGGTAATGCCGGCTCTGGCGCCGAAGCTGACCTCCTGCTGAGGATCCTTTGGGCGGCAGAGCAAGGTATAAATTATCTCGCCTTGGTGGCCACGATAGAGCAGGGCGACCGCGTCGGGCTCGTTAAAACCTGTCAGGTAGAGAAAATCATTGTCTTGGCGAAAGTGATACTTGATGTTCTTGCTGCGTACCTTTTGCTGATAACCCACGAGGAGCACAAAGCTATCCTCGGGTAGGCTATCCATCAGGTGTTGGCGTCTAATGGCGTATTGGCTGTTTGCGGGCATCTCTATCCCTATCTCTTTATAGCGGTATGCGAATGGCTTAACTATATTTGTATATTTTATTCATTTCTAGTCCCGGTCGACTTTATTCGTGATTGTTCGGTGCATTTTGTTGATTCAAGTGTGATAATAATGGTCAACTAATTTTTGGATTCAGTCGGATTGGGGAAGTTTTCGTGAATCGTGCCGTTTTCCTGGATAGAGATGGAGTGATTAATATCGACCATGGTTATGTGCATCAGGTCGATGATTTCGAATATGTCGAAGGCGTATTCGATGCGTGCGCCGCGTTAAAGCAGCAAGGCTATAAGCTGGTGGTGGTGACCAATCAGTCGGGCATCGCCCGCGGACTCTACACTGAAGATCAGTTTCACAGTCTGACCGAATGGATGGACTGGAACTTTGCCGATAAGGGTGTCGATCTCGATGGCATCTATTACTGTCCTCATCACAGCGAAAAAGGCATTGGCGAGTATAAACAGGACTGTGATTGTCGTAAGCCTAAACCCGGCATGCTCAAGAGTGCGGCGCAGTTTTTAAAGATAGACCTGAGCCGCTCTGTCATGGTGGGGGATAAGCGTGACGATATGCTAGCCGCCGAGGCCGCAGGGGTACCGACCCGTATCTTAGTTCGCTCAGGCAAAACGGTAACAGATGAAGCCATCGCCGCGGCTACTGTCGTTTTAGACTCTATCGCCGATGTGCCCGCTTACCTGGCGTCGCTAAACTAGTTACAAGTCCTTATAAGCTAGTGATCAAGTCATTATCGGATTAAGCCGTTATCTGATGAATGTGTTATCTGTGGTTGTTTTCAATAGCTATTAAGTCGCCTTTATATGCCTTTGATGGGCGAATCTAGTCAGAATCGCCCTTTTGCTCGTTTATCTCGACCAGATTAGGCGAGTCTAGTGACCGAAAATCGCTTTACCATTCCTCAAAAAGTACCTCTTCTGATGGCTAATTCGTCATATTGTTCGATGTTTGAGCATTTGGGCCGAATTTATAAAACAATATAAGAAAAGGCCTTGACGCCTCGGTCGCCCTGAGTAGAATACGCAGCCCTAGCCACTCGGGAATCACCGGGATGTGCTAACGCTCTTTAACAATTTATCAAGTAATCTGTGTGGACACTCACAGGTATTGAGTTAATCGAAAACGATTTAAATCTCAATGCATGATTTACTAAATCTAGTTTCACTAGAGATAGTGAGTGTTCATAGCAATATGTCTTATGCTCATGTTTTTACAAGAGTGTAAGTATCGAGTTTGCTGCTTCTTTGTGAACGCAGTGAATGAGAAACAGTAGAATTCATTGAGTCGTTTGGCGCAAGCCAAACACAAAAACTTTTAATTGAAGAGTTTGATCATGGCTCAGATTGAACGCTGGCGGCAGGCCTAACACATGCAAGTCGAGCGGTAACATTTCAAAAGCTTGCTTTTGAAGATGACGAGCGGCGGACGGGTGAGTAATGCCTAGGGAACTGCCCAGTCGAGGGGGATAACAGTTGGAAACGACTGCTAATACCGCATACGCCCTACGGGGGAAAAGAGGGGCTCTTCGGACCTTCTGCGATTGGATGTACCTAGGTGGGATTAGCTAGTAGGTGAGGTAATGGCTCACCTAGGCGACGATCCCTAGCTGTTCTGAGAGGATGATCAGCCACACTGGGACTGAGACACGGCCCAGACTCCTACGGGAGGCAGCAGTGGGGAATATTGCACAATGGGCGCAAGCCTGATGCAGCCATGCCGCGTGTGTGAAGAAGGCCTTCGGGTTGTAAAGCACTTTCAGCGAGGAGGAAAGGTTAACGGTTAATACCCGTTAGCTGTGACGTTACTCGCAGAAGAAGCACCGGCTAACTTCGTGCCAGCAGCCGCGGTAATACGAGGGGTGCAAGCGTTAATCGGAATTACTGGGCGTAAAGCGTACGCAGGCGGTTGATTAAGCGAGATGTGAAAGCCCCGGGCTTAACCTGGGAACTGCATTTCGAACTGGTCAACTAGAGTCTTGTAGAGGGGGGTAGAATTTCAGGTGTAGCGGTGAAATGCGTAGAGATCTGAAGGAATACCGGTGGCGAAGGCGGCCCCCTGGACAAAGACTGACGCTCAGGTACGAAAGCGTGGGGAGCAAACAGGATTAGATACCCTGGTAGTCCACGCCGTAAACGATGTCTACTCGGAATTTGGTGTCTTGAACACTGGGTTCTCAAGCTAACGCATTAAGTAGACCGCCTGGGGAGTACGGCCGCAAGGTTAAAACTCAAATGAATTGACGGGGGCCCGCACAAGCGGTGGAGCATGTGGTTTAATTCGATGCAACGCGAAGAACCTTACCTACTCTTGACATCCAGAGAACTTTCCAGAGATGGATTGGTGCCTTCGGGAACTCTGAGACAGGTGCTGCATGGCTGTCGTCAGCTCGTGTTGTGAAATGTTGGGTTAAGTCCCGCAACGAGCGCAACCCTTATCCTTACTTGCCAGCGGGTAATGCCGGGAACTTTAGGGAGACTGCCGGTGATAAACCGGAGGAAGGTGGGGACGACGTCAAGTCATCATGGCCCTTACGAGTAGGGCTACACACGTGCTACAATGGTCGGTACAGAGGGTTGCGAAGCCGCGAGGTGGAGCTAATCTCACAAAGCCGGTCGTAGTCCGGATTGGAGTCTGCAACTCGACTCCATGAAGTCGGAATCGCTAGTAATCGTGGATCAGAATGCCACGGTGAATACGTTCCCGGGCCTTGTACACACCGCCCGTCACACCATGGGAGTGGGCTGCACCAGAAGTAGATAGCTTAACCTTCGGGAGGGCGTTTACCACGGTGTGGTTCATGACTGGGGTGAAGTCGTAACAAGGTAGCCCTAGGGGAACCTGGGGCTGGATCACCTCCTTACCTATACGATTGAGTGATACTTGGTCGAAAAATGCTCCTGCATTTTCGACATTCGGTACATCCGTGTACCTTTTGAGTGTTCACACAGATTACTTGATAGAAAGATAGAGCAAAGATATACACGTCTATTTAGACGCTGTTAATTTGTTTCAGCGCTAGGCGTTTGAGTTGCGAACGAAAGAATGTAGATAACTACATGACTGAGTGAGTAATGAAAAACAACAACGCGATGGAGCAAAGAAACAAGTATAAATGGGTCTGTAGCTCAGCTGGTTAGAGCGCACCCCTGATAAGGGTGAGGTCGGTGGTTCAAGTCCACTCTGACCCACCAATTCTTCGTTGATACTGCGTTATGTATTTTGTCGTTTAGCAGGCTAAACGTCCTCAATACATGCCTTGTTTCAACTCGAATTGGCAATGGTATACTTTGTTCGCTGCATGTAATGGGGCTATAGCTCAGCTGGGAGAGCGCCTGCCTTGCACGCAGGAGGTCTGCGGTTCGATCCCGCATAGCTCCACCATTTGCTCTTGAAGAGAGCATGCAGTTATGGTTAGAGATGCCAAAGATAAATGCAGAATTTATCTTTGGCTTTTTTAAGCCCGCTCTTTAAAAATTTGGAAAGCTGATAGTGTTAATGTGAAAGGGATGGCGATTTATCGCTGTTTGTAGCATTAGCGCGAAAAATAATTGAGTTCTCAAAACACACTTTAATCAAGTGACTTGAGTATTCTTTTGGCGAAAGTAGAAACCGTTAGTTGCGATGCGACTCAGATGAAACTCATTTGGGTTGTATGGTTAAGTGACTAAGCGTATACGGTGGATGCCTTGGCAGTCAGAGGCGATGAAGGACGTAGTAACTTGCGAAAAGCGTTGGCGAGCTAGTAACAAGCATTTGAGCTAACGATGTCCGAATGGGGAAACCCGGCACCATAAGGTGTCATCATTAAGTGAATACATAGCTTAATGAGGCGAACGAGGGGAACTGAAACATCTAAGTACCCTTAGGAAAAGAAATCAACCGAGATTCCCCTAGTAGCGGCGAGCGAACGGGGATTAGCCCTTAAGCCTAGAGGGTGTTAGTGGAATGTGTTGGAAAGCACAGCGATACAGGGTGATAGCCCCGTACATGAAAACTAACTTTAGGTGAAAACGAGTAGGACGGGACACGTGATATCTTGTTCGAATATGGGGGGACCATCCTCCAAGGCTAAATACTCCTGACTGACCGATAGTGAACCAGTACCGTGAGGGAAAGGCGAAAAGAACCCCTGTGAGGGGAGTGAAATAGAACCTGAAACCGTATACGTACAAGCAGTGGGAGCGGTTCTTGAGACCGTGACTGCGTACCTTTTGTATAATGGGTCAGCGACTTACATTTTGTAGCGAGGTTAAGCGAATAGCGGAGCCGTAGGGAAACCGAGTGTTAACTGCGCGTTTAGTTGCAAGGTGTAGACCCGAAACCCGGTGATCTAGCCATGGGCAGGTTGAAGGTTGAGTAACATCAACTGGAGGACCGAACACACGTATGTTGAAAAATGCGGTGATGACTTGTGGCTGGGGGTGAAAGGCCAATCAAACCGGGAGATATCTGGTTCTCCTCGAAAGCTATTTAGGTAGCGCCTCGAGCGAATACCATTGGGGGTAGAGCACTGTTAAGGCTAGGGGGTCATCCCGACTTACCAACCCTTTGCAAACTCCGAATACCAATGAGTACTACTCGGGAGACACACGGCGGGTGCTAACGTCCGTCGTGAAAAGGGAAACAACCCAGACCATCAGCTAAGGTCCCAAAGTTATTGCTAAGTGGGAAACGATGTGGGAAGGCTTAGACAGCTAGGATGTTGGCTTAGAAGCAGCCATCATTTAAAGAAAGCGTAATAGCTCACTAGTCGAGTCGGCCTGCGCGGAAGATATAACGGGGCTAAGCAATACACCGAAGCTATGGGTACTAGCGCTTGCGCTAGTGCGGTAGAGGAGCGTTCTGTAAGCCGTTGAAGGTGAAGGGGTAACCCACGCTGGAGGTATCAGAAGTGCGAATGCTGACATGAGTAACGATAAAGGGGGTGAAAAACCTCCTCGCCGAAAGACCAAGGGTTCCTGTCCAACGTTAATCGGGGCAGGGTGAGTCGACCCCTAAGGCGAGGCCGAAAGGCGTAGTCGATGGGAAACGGGTTAATATTCCCGTACTTCTGCTAACTGCGATGGAGAGACGGAGAAGGCTAGGCTAGCGCGGCGTTGGTTGTCCGCGTTTAAGGCTGTAGGTAGGGTACTTAGGCAAATCCGGGTACCTAATACTGAGAGTTGATGACGAGTCACTACGGTGATGAAGTAGTTGATGCCATGCTTCCAGGAAAATCTTCTAAGCTTCAGGTTAGTAGGAATCGTACCCCAAACCGACACAGGTGGTCGGGTAGAGAATACCAAGGCGCTTGAGAGAACTCGGCTGAAGGAACTAGGCAAAATGGTACCGTAACTTCGGGAGAAGGTACGCTCCTGTTGGTGATGAGACTTGCTCTCTAAGCTGACGGGAGTCGCAGATACCAGGTGGCTGCAACTGTTTATCAAAAACACAGCACTGTGCAAACTCGCAAGAGGAAGTATACGGTGTGACGCCTGCCCGGTGCCGGAAGGTTAATTGATTGGGTTATCTTCGGAGAAGCTCATGATCGAAGCCCCGGTAAACGGCGGCCGTAACTATAACGGTCCTAAGGTAGCGAAATTCCTTGTCGGGTAAGTTCCGACCTGCACGAATGGCGTAATGATGGCCACGCTGTCTCCAGCCGAGACTCAGTGAAGTTGAAATTGCGGTGAAGATGCCGTATACCCGCGGCTAGACGGAAAGACCCCGTGAACCTTTACTATAGCTTGGCACTGAACATTGACCCTACATGTGTAGGATAGGTGGGAGACTTTGAAGCGGGAACGCCAGTTCTCGTGGAGTCATCCTTGAAATACCACCCTTGTAGTGTTGATGTTCTAACTCTGGCCCCTGAATCGGGGTTGAGGACAGTGCCTGGTGGGTAGTTTGACTGGGGCGGTCTCCTCCCAAAGAGTAACGGAGGAGCACGAAGGTTGGCTAAGTACGGTCGGACATCGTACGGTTAGTGCAATGGCATAAGCCAGCTTAACTGCGAGACATACACGTCGAGCAGGTGCGAAAGCAGGTCATAGTGATCCGGTGGTTCTGAATGGAAGGGCCATCGCTCAACGGATAAAAGGTACTCCGGGGATAACAGGCTGATACCGCCCAAGAGTTCATATCGACGGCGGTGTTTGGCACCTCGATGTCGGCTCATCACATCCTGGGGCTGAAGTCGGTCCCAAGGGTATGGCTGTTCGCCATTTAAAGTGGTACGCGAGCTGGGTTCAGAACGTCGTGAGACAGTTCGGTCCCTATCTGCCGTGGGCGTTGGATGATTGAAGGGAGCTGCTCCTAGTACGAGAGGACCGGAGTGGACGAACCGCTGGTGTTCGGGTTGTCATGCCAATGGCATTGCCCGGTAGCTACGTTCGGAATCGATAACCGCTGAAAGCATCTAAGCGGGAAGCGAGCCCTAAGATGAGTCATCCCTAGACCTTTAAGGTCTCTAAAGAGCCGTCCGAGACTAGGACGTTGATAGGCAGGGTGTGTAAGCGTTGTGAGGCGTTGAGCTAACCTGTACTAATGACTCGTGAGGCTTAACCATACAACCCAAAAGGGTTTTTACTGCAAAGTACCGGAAATGAGTCCAATCATTTCTTGGCACTTCCTCCATCCATGGAGGTCGTAATAATGGTTACTGAATCAAAAGAATACAAAGTACTTGATTAAAGTGCGAACTCAAGCAGCTTTCTAAATTTACTGTTTTGGTTAATTACGCAGGTAATTGTTTGGCTGACAAAGCCGTAACGAAGCGAAGCGCACAGTGTACTAGAGTACATGAGCACTGTAGCGAGGAAACAATGCCGTCAGACGAAGAATTAACCAGTAAGAATTTGTCTGGAAACCATAGCATTGTGGTCCCACCTGATCCCATCCCGAACTCAGAAGTGAAACGCAATCGCGCCGATGGTAGTGTGGGGTCTCCCCATGTGAGAGTAGGTCATTTCCAGGCGCCTAATTAAGTGAAGAAGCCACCTGAATAAGGTGGCTTTTTTGCGTTTGGGGTTTATGAATTTATTGGGTACCCTTTCGAACCACCTTAATTAAAGTCAGGTGGCTTATTCACTTATGTAGGCATGAATGCCTACTCCCGACGTCGCCCCACCGCTGAGCGGGGTCTCCGGCTACGAAGCATAGCTTCTCCGCGTTCAAGTGAGGCTAAATACTGCGTATTTATAGCGCCTCACTTTCACCCCCATGTGTTCGCTACGCGAACCGAGTAGGTCATTTTCAGCTGCTACCGTTCTTTTGCTTTTGACAAAGTAACTGGAATGTTGATTCCCTCTGTTCAGTTCTAATCGGATGTCTTACGCCCCCATGTGTGAGGCCTTCTGCGTATGCCATTTCTTTTGCTGGCCTCGACCTAGCAGTTTATCTCCATCCGTTAATTAAGCACTGAATTAGCAGATGTCTTACGCCTCTATTTGAGAGGCTTGGATAAGTTACTTTGAGCTTACTTGGGCGTTAATAGATGTTTTCTATCTGCGCGATTTGATCATTCAATTATACAGGGGAGCTAGGGGGATTTAGATTTAGGGTATGAAGCTAATGGCTAACTGGGCACTATATCTGTGATGCATTCTCTTAATACTGGCTTTCCTAATGCAGGTGTTTCTAACACTGGCTCTCTAGTTACTGATTCTACCGGCTTGCTTTCTCTGCTGGGGCCATCCTTGACACCTAAGGGAGAGGACAGTCAGATTGCGCGAGTAATTACGCCTGTACAGGCCAACACGGCGCTGATCGCCGAAGGTGGTGGGCAGCGCGGGATATTTACCGCCGGCGTGTTAGATGCCTGGCTTGAGAGGGGGTATAACCCTTTTGCGCTGCTTATCGGTACCTCCGCTGGTGCTCAGAATCTCTCGAGTTATCTCACGGGGCAGATTGGCTTTGCCAAGCAGGCGATTAAGGGCTTGTCCCGCGATCCGCAATTTGTAAAGGTGAGTCGCGGTCTTGCCGGGAAGAGCACTGTGGATCTCGATTGGTACTTTAATCAGGTGCAAGGCGAGTCCTTAGGCTTGGACCTGTCTGCCGGGATGCGGGCAATGACTCATCGCCGGCTGCTTTTTAGCATGACCAATGGTTCTAACTATCAGGCGATATTTCGTCAGCCCAATAAGCAGAACTGGCTTGAGTTACTCAAGGCGTCGAGCGCGCTGCCGTTTCTTTATCGCCAAGGTGTGCCTTTAGAGGACAGTTTTTATGTCGATGGCGGCCTGTCGGCGCCGCTGCCGGTAGAGGAGGCCTATCGGCGCGGGGCGACTAAGATAGTGGTGATCCGTACCATGCCCGAGGAATACCAGGCTTATACCCCTTGGGTGAATCGTCTCAAGTCTTGGATCTGTAGCTCGAATCGCTGTCCGAGGGCGATTGAGTATTATCTGCATCATGAAGCCGAATATAAGCGCTCACTTTCCTTTATCGACAATCCACCTGAGGGGGTTGAGATCATTCAGCTGTTTCCCCGCCGCGCACTGGCGAGCAAGTTACTCGGCAGTTCGACGGCTGAGCTGGATAGGGATTATCGACTCGGGCGGCAGGCGGGATTTAAGTTCCTGAAACAGGATGCTCTTTCCACTTTGAAGCGTGCCGCATAACGTTATGCTGGCTAAAGCTATTCCACTTAAAGCTGTTTCACCCAAAGCTGTTTCACTGAAAGTCATGGCGCCTATCGTTACCGAGAGAATCTAACTGGCTGGCTTAGTGCCCGTCTTGCTGAGCCTGTTCGATGAGTCCTATACGCTTTTTAAAGGCTTCTCTGGTGGCTTCATCCGCTTGTTCATACCAGAAGTCCAGCATCTGGCCGACATTGATCTGATCGCGGCGTGAAGTGCCTGTTTGAGTTACAGGTTGAGTGCTTGGTTGACTAGATGGCTGGCCAACAGGCTGCGCAGCCATGGCAGCAGAGGTCGCCGCAGGACTTGCTGCGCTACTTGAGGTACTGCCAGAGGCACTGCTTGAGGTGCTAGGCGCCATCTGGACAGGCTGATTGATCGCTATGGCTGCAACGCCTTGGCCCATGTTGTAGGCCTTTATCTCTTCGCTGTAATCGCGGCCTATCTGAATGCCATCCTTTAGCAACTTATCTATCTTGTAAGCGACCTTATTGCCCTGGGTATCCGTGAGACCAATTTGAGGGACGTCGTTAAATTTCTCTGCCGATTTAGGTGAGCTGATCTTAGGTAGGCTGACGCGATAGTGATTGTTTTCGCCATAGAAGGTGACGATAAGGGTTTCTGAGACGAAGCGCTTCTGTTGGCCAAATTCGCGGTAGTTGGCGCGGGCATTAAAGACCAGCTGCTGTGGGCCATTTTGCGAGATCAGCTGATGGCTAGTGATATCCTTACCGTTAAGCAGTAGTGGTTCTGCGCTATCTGGCAGAGTGATGGTAACTTCGGCGTGCGCTTGTACAAAAAAGAGTGGGATCAAGAATAGGCAATGGATTAAAGATTTCATGGTAAACCGGGAAAAGAATAATTTATCTGTGTTATAGCACCTCGTGGCCCAGTTGGACAACTTTACAAGCGGCCATTGGGCTTTTTGAGCATCATGGGGGATGGGTTACAGTAATTTGCTTGCTAAGACTCTATAATGGTGGGGATTAATTCCAGGAGCTTAGCGTGTTAACTAAAATTTTAGTGACTCTGTTAGTGATTGCCGCGGCGATCGCCTATCTTCGACGACCTAAGGTGGTCAGCCAACCGACGGCCAGTCAGTTGGGTCAGCGAATCGTGTTTAAATACCTTGCCTTTGGTATCGCCGCCCTGGCACTGCTGGGGAGTGGTGGCTACTGGTATTGGTCCTGGCAAGAGGGCAATCAGCTGGTGTATGTTACCATTATCTCGCCGGCATCGGCCTCGAAAGAGGTCTACCAGGTACGTAAACGCGAGTTACAGAGCGATGCCTTCACCACAGTCGATGGCCTCAAGGTTCGCTTGTCGACCCAAGAACGAATTGTGATAGCCGATACCCCGCCGAATATGAGGTAGGCTGGTTTTTAACACCGCTTCATTTTTATTTTGGTTATATTCCCTTCATTAGCAGTCAATTAGGCTGTTCAATGGCGCGTTATTCGGTAGAATAACGCCAATTTATACCCTGCGCTTGGATGTGGTGCGTTTTCATCTGAGTGTCTTTTTCAGGAGGTCCTATGATCACGGCTTATGTCTTTCAAGCGAATAAGTTATCCATTGTCGAGTTGAATATTCGAGACAGTGTTCCCGAGGGTACCTTATGGCTGGATCTCTACAAACCTGAAGATGACGAACGTGAATGGCTGAGGGGCTATTCGGTAGAGGAGCTACCGGACGAGGAAGATATTAACGAAATTGAGGCCTCGGCGCGTTTCTATCAAAACAAGGATGGTCTGCACATCAACTCATTGTTCCCCCAGCGTGTCGGACAAGATGTTAAAGGGGTGAACGTCTCCTTCAACCTGCGTCCACAGTTTCTGGTGACCCTGAGGGAAGATGATGTGGGGCTGATCCGCTTACTGCGTAACTATCTGCGTTTAGGCCGCTTAGAGGTACAGACGCCACAGGCGCTGTTCCTGGAGCTGTTCAACCTTAAGGTGGATTACCTCTCGGATCTTATCGAAGATGTTTATTCCGTGCTGGATAGTGTGGGTGAGCAGGTGTTTGAGAGCAGTGAACTCGACGATGTGTTTAAGCTGATCACCTTGCAGGAAGACTCCAACGGTAAGATCCGTCTGAGTTTGCTCGATACCCAGCGGTCCCTGCGTTACATGCAGCGTTATTATCGCGGCAAGCTGACCGAGGAAGATCTGAAAGATCTGCGGGAGATGTTATCGGATATCGAATCTCTGATGCCCCACAGTCAGTTCATCTTCGATAAGTTGAACTTCCTGCTCGATGCGGCCATGGGTTTCAGTGGGCTACAACAAAACAAGATCATCAAGATCTTCTCGGTTGCGGCGGTGATCTTCCTGCCTCCGACCGTGATTGCCAGCGCCTACGGGATGAACTTCGCCAACATGCCAGAGCTCGAGTGGCAGTGGGGTTATCCTATGGCGATCATGATGATGATTGGCAGCGCGGCCTCGACCTATTTCTTCTTCAAGCGTAAAGGCTGGCTCTAATATCAGCCTGAGCTTGGTACCGGCCTGGCTTAAAGCTTTGGCTGGCAGCCAAACGCACTTCTTAAGGCGTGAGCTATTTACCTGGATAACAGAGCACCTTGGCTCTGTTTTCTGTGTAAAGGTCGGGTTGATTGATCACCTGATTTAAGGTGATGAACTTGTCATTCATCAGTCGCAGCGCCATATAGCTGCGGGCGTAGGGCGTGGTGCAGCGCGACAGCTTAAACTCGAGATGATGATGAATGGTTTCTAACTGGGCGCGGTTGTTGGCATGGGCCTCGCTGATTAATGCCTTATTGAGGTTTTTCTGCAGGGTGGCCAGTTGCTGCGGCGCATGCTGCGCTAGCCATTTCAGGCTGTCGAAATCGGGTAGCTCTACCATACTCTTTCCCCTTAGCGCATAAACGCCATAATGCAAGGCCAGTACTCTAATTTTAGTCTGGCCTGCGGAGAAAGACAGTCAGGTGCGCTTTACGCCTTCTTATCGCCACCGAAGAAATAGCTAACCCGCTCTCTGGGGCTCAGGTATTTGAAGATCTTCTCCGGCAGGGCCGAGGGGGCGATACACCTGACGATACTAAGCCCTTCGCTCTCCAGATCCACGATAGGCGCCTGCTCTTTCGGCACCAGTGCGTCGTATACCAAGATCCTTGGGAAGAGGATCTTCTCTAGGTTTACCGCCATCACCATGGCATATTGCCCGCTGGATAGCTCCACCACACTGCCTGGCGGATAGACGCCGAGCATCTTGATGAGCTTACCAATAGCCTCCTGATTTAGCCGCTCCTTGTAGTTCTTATACAGGTAGCCCAGTGCCGCATAGGGGGTTCGAGCCTTAACTTGCCCCTCTGGGTGACAGAGCTGATCGTAGAGGTTGACCGCGGCGACCAGTTGGGTCGGTAGGCTGATCTGTTCCGCCTTCAAGCCTCTGGGATAGCCGCTGCCATCGAGAAACTCATGATGATCTCTGACGATTGGCGCCGCATCTTCGGGGAAGTTATTGGCCAGCTTCAATAGTTCTATCCCCATGGCGGGGTGTTGCCGGATGAAGTTTAGCTCGGGCTGGGTGAGAGGGGTCTTCTTACGAAGCAGCTGAGGCGGGATCTTGAGCTTACCCGTATCGTGAAACAGGGCGCCCATGCCGACCGCCTCGATATCTTCTCTTGGCCAGTCCAGTTCCTTGGCGATCATCATTGAGAGCACCGCAACGTTGAGAGAATGATAGTAGATCCCGTCGCTGTCTTTGGCGTCGCTCATTAGGTGCAGTACCAGGTTGTCGGAGTTAAGCAGCTCTTCGGTGATGCTGTTGATCAGCTCCTTGGCGTCGGAAATGGCATTAAGCGGGCGATTTCTCAGCTTGGCGATCAGGTTGCGCATCATGGCGACGGAGCGGTCAAATTCCTGCTCGGTTTTCTTAAGATCGCGCTTGAGTTTCTTGAGGTGCTCGATACGCTCCTGCTTGTTTTGATTCATCTGCTGACTGAGCTTGGTCAGGTCGCCGTCATCTCTAAAGCTTGGGGCATCGTAGGCATCTTCTTTGCCCAGCGGCGGCGCTGAGCTCTTATCCAGGTCGACAAACACATACTCGATGCCGAGTTTTTTGATCAGTTCGATCTGAGCTTCTTGCTTGAGTCTAAAGGAATTAAATAGAAAGGGATGGTCTTTCCAGGAGACAGGTAATCTAACAAAATTGCCCACTTGTAGTTGGTTTGTGTTTACCTTACAGCTTCTGCTCATGTGTCTTTACGTTTGCCTTAAGTTGCGCGTTATTTTATCTGAACCAGCTGGCTTTACAATTACTTAAGCTATGTGTCAGCATAGTTGCATCACAAATTTGTCTAATTTAGCGAGTTGTACATGGATTTCATCGAAGTCTACCCCAATGCCATCCCAGATGAACTGTGCGATCGTCTCATCGAGACCGTCAACACACATCCTGGTGTCATTGATGGTATTACGGGTCATGGTGTTGACCTGGAAAAGAAAATTAGCCGTGACATAACCATGGATAACTTTCAGGAGTTACTGCCACTGAGAAACGAACTCCTTAATTATACGCTAAAACACAGCGCGCAATATTTTGAAAAATATGCCCTGGGGTTGATGGGGGCGGTGGCGGTCACTCTGGCGGACGAACAGGGTAAGCCACAGACACTGACCCCGGACAACTTCGATACCCTGGGAAGACACAGGGTACAGCCTTTGGTGCAATACCTGTATCGCAGCGGCACCATTAATATTCAACATTACAAGCAGGGTAAGGGGGGCTACCCCCATTGGCACTCGGAGCAGTTTCCGCAGATGGGACACAACGAGGCGCTGCACAGGGTCGTGCTTTATATGTTTTATCTGAACGATGTGGAAGAGGGCGGTGAAACCGAGTTCTTCTATCAGCAGCGTAAGATCAAGCCGAAGAAGGGCACCATGGTGATCGCCCCCGCTGGCTTCACCCATAGCCACAGGGGCAATATGCCCATCAGTGGCGACAAGTATATCGCCACCTCCTGGGTGATGTTTAACCGCGCCGAGAAGCTATACGCCCCTGTGGGTTAAAGCGGGATCTTGATGGTGAACCTCGCTCCCTCGAGGGATGAGGTATCTATGCTGAGGCTGCCGTTGTAGCTGGAGACGATTTCGTTACAGACGGCAAGCCCTATGCCTTGGCCAGCCTTTTGAGTGTCGGCGCGAACGCCGCGCTCTATGATCCTTTGACGTATGGCCTCGGGTACCCCCGGGCCGTCATCCTCCACGATCAAGACAAACTCGCTGTTATCGCTGTAACGGGCGGTGACCGCTACCTTACTAATACACAGCTTGAAGGCGTTCTCCATCAGGTTACCACACAGCTCCATCAGATCGCCTTTGTCACCAGGGAACACCTGATCATCGGGGATATCGGCGCTAAATTGGATCTGCTTGTCACGGTAGACCTTAAACAGCATCTGCGATAGCTGGTCGATCAGCGGCGCGACCAGGGTCTGCTCCTGCTTGAGGCCCTTACGGCCGAGCATGGCACGCTTGAGCTGATACTTGACCAACTGATCCATCTGACTGACCTGTTCCATGATCTTCTCGCTGGCCCCGGACTTGCTCAGGGTCTGGTCATCCGTGATGGCGTGCACCGCCGCCAGACGCGTCTTCAGGCTGTGGGCAAGATCGTTCATCGCGTTCTGATAGCGCTCCTGCTGGGCACTGGATTGCACCAGCAGTTGGTTGAGGGCCTGGGTGACCCCTTCGAGCTCCACAGGGTAATCTTCGGAGAGCGCCTTGGCCTTGCCGCTGCTGACCTGGTGCAGCTCATTACGCATACGCACCAAGGGGCGCATTCCCCAGTAGCCGGCACTGATCAATAGCACCAGGGCCAAGGCCAAGATCATGCCCAGGCGCCAGTAGGTACGGCGACTGAACTTGTCGAACTCCTTCTCCAGCTTCTGCGCGTCTTTCATCACCAGCAGGTTGTATTTTTGCTTGGCGATCTCCACCGAGAGCAGGTAGACGAAGTAGTTTTTACTGTCGGCGAGGTTGAGGTAGTAGGGCGGCGAGTCGAAGCGTATCTCGTTGAAGCGCTCGCAGGTGTCGAACAGACCGCGATCAACGGCCAGGGAGGAGGTCCACACCTGTTTGAAATCCTCGTTGCAGCTGGCGATGATATATTTTTCCGGGGTGTTGTTCTCGTCCAGCCATTCTGAGGTCTCGGGGATCAGGTCGTGCTCCCGCAGCTCGGCGGCCACCTTGGGGATCTCGGCGATAAGCTCGGCGGTCTCTTCGTTGTAGCTATTCTGGGCGTACAATAGGTTGACCAGCCAGGCGAGGCCGAAGCCCACCAAGGCGATGATGGAGAGCGAGGTGAGAAACATCCGCGTGAGCAGACGCTGTTTGGGTTTAAACCTTATTTGCATGGCAGATTAAACTTGTAGCCCTGACCGCGAATGGTGGCGATGGGGTTTTCCAGTCCGCCCTTGGTCAGTTTCTTGCGCAGACGGCTCACCATTACTTCAATAGTGTTGGGATCGCCTTCCTTATCGCCATAGATCACATCCAGCAGTCGCTGTTTGGCCACTACTTCGTGACAGTGGCGCATCAGGTATTCGAGGATCTGATATTCGAACGCGGTCACTTCCATAGGGCTCTGATCCAGGGTGACCTGTTTGGCGGCCAAGTCCAGCTCTAACGGTCCGCTGGTGATCTGCGGCTTGACGAAGCCCGCACTGCGACGCACCAAGGCGTCGAGCCTGGCGACCAGCTCCTCTTTCTGGAAGGGTTTCACCAGATAGTCGTCGGCGCCGGCGTTGAGCCCCTCGACCTTATCCTGCCAGTTGACCCGGGCGGTGAGGATAAGAATAGGCGCCTTGAGTTCGGCCTTGCGCAGAGACTGGATCAGCGAGATCCCGTCTTGATCCGGCAGGCCAAGGTCTATGATGGCAATGTCTATGGGATAGTTAGTTGCCTGATAGAAGCCTTCTTTGGCAGTTTGGGCGACTTGAACCTGGTTGCCCAACTCACTCAGTTGTACCTTGAGGTGGTGGGACAGTAGGGGATCATCTTCAACGACCAAAATTCTCATATGCTTTGCCTATGTTTAATTATGTGCTCGCTCGGTGACCCGATAGGGGATTTGTTAACCAAGCGAAGGACGTTTTATAAAACATTAATTTATAATGGATTAGCTTAACAGGGACTGACTCATCTTAAAACAAAGTTTAGTTGTTAGATTTTTGTGAGCAATAAGGCCATGTTCCGCCTGTTAATTTGCCTGTCAAATGGTTAGAATCCGGTAAGTTTCTTACTCATTTAGGCTTGGATATGTCCTTCGCTAAAATTCTACCCTTAATCTTTACCTGTTTGTTTGTGCCGGCGACGTTAGCCGAAACCTTTACCTTTACCGCCATCCCTGATGAAAACGAGAGTCAGCTAAAGACGCGTTTTAATAAGGTGGCTAAGTACTTGGAGACAGAGCTGGGCGTTAAGGTGAACTATGTGCCGGTCAAATCCTACTCGGCAGCCGTTACTGCGTTTCGTAACAATCAGGTGCAGCTGGCCTGGTTTGGTGGCCTCTCAGGCGTGCAGGCGAGACGACTGGTACCTGGCTCACAAGCGATTGCCCAGGGCTATGAAGATCAATACTTTAAGAGCTTCTTTATCGCTAACACCTCGGTACCACTGGAGATGTCGACCAACTTCCCGAACCTGAACGGTTATACCTTCACCTTCGGCTCGAAAGGGTCGACCTCGGGTCGCCTGATGCCGCAATTTTACATCGAGCGCAACATGGGCAAGCAGGTGAAAGATATCTTTACCCGTATCGGTTTCTCTGGCGACCATAGCCGTACTATTGCCCAAGTTGAGGCCGGTGCCTATCAGGTAGGCGCGGTGAACTACAAGGTGTGGGAAACCGCCGTAGCCAATGGCACAGTCGATACCAATAAGGTGAAGGTGATCTGGGAAACTCCAGCCTATCCTGACTATCAGTGGACGGTACGTGCCGATGCCGATCAACGTTTCGGCGAAGGCTTTACCGAGAAGCTGACCAAGGCGCTACTGGAGATGAAAGATCCGGATCTGCTGGCCAGCTTCCCACGTCAGTCGTTTGTTGAGGCAGACAACGCAGATTACGAGCCTATCGAATCTGTGGCCACGGCGATCGGCCTGCTAGATTAATTCTATGCTCCACATCGAATCACTCTCCCTGAGTTATCGTGAGACTCGGGTCATCGACGATCTTAACTTGTCGATTAAGCGGGGAGAGTCTTTAGCCATAGTCGGGCCCTCTGGGGCGGGTAAGTCGACGCTGCTGAGCTATATCTACGAGCAGCTTAAGCAAGACGCCGCCCTATGCAGTCAATCCCAAGGTTTGGTCGATGCCCTGAGCGTGTTCCATAACGTCTATATGGGCGCACTGGCCAGGCACTCCTTTGCCTATAACCTGTTGAATCTCGCCTGGCCATTGGCGGCAAGGCGTGAAGAGGTGGCCAAGCTGTGCGCCGAGCTCTACCTTGAGGCGCCGCTGCAAAAGCCTGTCTCTTCGCTCTCTGGCGGCCAGCGCCAGCGGGTTGCCCTGGCGCGGGCGCTCTATCAGCAAAAACTTAGTTTCATCGGCGACGAGTCGTTTTCCGCCTTGGATCCCGTGATGGCCCAGCGCCTGCTGAGTTTGGTCAAGGCCCGTCACGAAACCGTGGTCATGGTGCTGCATGACAGCGACCTTGCTTTGAGTCACTTCGATCGCATCATAGGCCTTAGCGAGGGCAAATTGGTGCTCGATAAGCCGACGAGTCAACTCGATGGTGAGCAGCTGGCTTGCTTCTTCGATGACCAGATGGCGGCGAGCTAGGGTGTGTACAATTAGATGTTTAACTCAGATGTTTAACTCAGATGCTTAACTTAGATGTTTAACTTTGTCGGGCCCTGGCAGCGACTGACATTGGGCCTCTGGTTGCTGGTGGGGATCAGTCTGCTGTTTGTCGATATTGAGATCATCAGCCTGGATCCCTGGGGGGAACTGCTGCGCATGGGGCAGGGGCTGCTGACACCAGATTTCTTCGCCACCGAGTCGCTGGTCAATGCTCTGTGGCAGACGGTGAGCTTCGCCCTGCTCGGGGTGAGCTTCGGCCTGCTGCTCGGCTCCCCCTTGGCACTGATTTATCGCTCGCCCTGGGTGGCTGGGATCTGCGCCATGGTGCGGGGGATCCATGAGATCTTCTGGGCGCTGCTCTTTCTGCAAGTCTTTGGCCTGTCGCCGGTAACGGGTGTGCTGGCGATCGCCTTACCCTATGGCGCCACCTTCGCCAGGGTATTTCATGACATACTGCAGCAGGCGCCGAGTAGCACCAATGACACCTTGCCATTCGGTTGCGACAGGCTGAGTGCTTACTTCTACGGAAAGCTTGGCCATGTGCTGCCTTTGATGCTGGCCTATGTGCGCTACCGGTTCGAGTGTGCCCTGCGCAGCAGCGCCGTGCTGGGCTTCATCGGCATGCCGACCCTGGGTTTCTACTTAGAGACTGCCTTTCGTCAGGGTAAGTATCATGAGGGGGCGGCGCTGCTCATCCTCTTTGTGGTCCTGATTGGCACTATCCCGCTCTGGTCACGCAGGCGTCTGTTGCCGCTCTATCTAATGGCGGCGCTGTTTACCCTGCCTAAGCTGACCGGCGTCGATTTGCAGCTGGTCTGGCAGTTCTTAACGGTAGATATCCTGCCTCCTGGGATCCGTGAGGTGATCCATGGGCAGCAAGAGTTTGCACAGGGACTATCACGATTTGCCAGCTGGTGGCAGCGCTTGACGCTGGAGCAGGCCTTGCCCGGCGTGGGCGCCACTTTAGTGCTGGCGGTGAGCGCGCTTGGCTTGACCCATCTGCTGGCACTGCTTGGCCATCGTTTTGCCAGCATGCATAGCCGCGGCAAATTTTCTATGCCTATAGGGCAGCTTTTACTACTGATCATGCGCTCCATGCCAGAGTATATTCTGGCTTTCATCTTCATGATGCTCTGTGGCCCCTCCATGTTGCCCGCCATCTTGGCATTGGGGCTGCACAACGGCGCCCTGATCGCCTACCTGCTGACGAGCCAGGATAGCCTGGTCAAACCCAGTGCCCTGTATCAGCGTCGCAGCGATCACTATGGCTATGAGGTGTTGCCGCGCATCTATCCCAACCTGATGTCGCTGCTCTTCTATCGTTTCGAGGTGATACTGCGGGAAACTGCCATCTTCGGCGTGCTGGGGGTGATGACCCTAGGTTTCTATATCGATAGCGCCTTTAGCGAGATACGCTACAACAACGCCTTTTATCTGCTTATCGTTACCGCGTTACTCAACGTGCTAGTCGATAGCCTGGCGCGGCGAATGCTGGCCAAGCGCCTGAATCAAGGGATGGCAGTCGGCCAGGTATCTTGCGTGGTCTAACTTTTTTGCGAAAGACAAGTTCGCGAATGACTCGTTAGTGAATGATTATAAAATGAGAGTCTAGGGCCTAGCCTGTCTCAGGCGCTGCACGCCTTGGCAGCAAAATGATGCCAGCAGGGTAAACAGGGTCACCGCCGACATTATGATGGCGAGTCTTAGCCAAGGGGCGTCCATTGAGATGCGCATCTGCACATAATCCAGGCCGCTCAGGCCCCAGACGAAGATGGCGCTTAAGATAAGCACCAGCTGTAGGGTGCGGGTGATGGCCACGTGGCGAATGAGTAACAGTAGTGGCGCCACGATGAAGGCCGCGCTGATCAGTGTCTGGCCGAAGCGCATAAAGTGGGCGCCGAGTAGTGCAAAAGCGAGAAAGATGATGAGAATGCGCCACCACATGATAATTGCCTCAAGTTGTTGGAGTGAGAGTAAACATCTTGATGGCAGATTACCTTGGGGCTGCGGCGCATTCTATCGCATTGTTCACAATTTCATTTATTTGCGATCATCATTGTTTAGCGCCTGTTGAAGTTTGCGCCTTTGGGCATCGCTCAGCTTGCCAGTTTCGATAAGCTGGATCAGCTGCCCCACATCGGCCTCGTCGTCGCCTCTTATCACCACAAACTCGTGCTCGCCATCGCCGTGGTATTTCATTTCGATCTCCGCTATCTCGGTGGCGATCTCGGCGATATCGTCCGATAACAGCTCAATGTTCTTATTAAATTCGCCATCTTGCGTATCGATAATCACCTCAAATTCACGGGCTTTAGCCTCGAGCTCTGCAGCTTTACGTTCCATTTCGGCTCTTTTGGCCTCCATTTCAGCACTTTTGGCCGCAACTTTAACTTCTATCTTGGCGATGTGCTTGGCTAATTCGGCCTCTTTCTTGGCCATCTTCTTGGTGAGCGCGTCCATTCTGGTCTTGTCGGTCTCAGATAGCTCACTGTGGCGCAGATAATGGTAGTGAGATTCGTCACCGTCGATCTGCTTGAGCAGGCGAACCATCTTATCTTGGGTCTCTTTAGGCAGTTTGGCGAGCTTTTGCCTGATGAGCTTCTCATCTTTTATCTCATCATCGCTGAAGCTGTAGTGGTGCTGTTTACCTTCAAGGTCTAGGGTCAACTTAGTGTCCTTGTCACCATCTTGAATCAAGTTGGCCTTGAGTTGCTTGTCATTAAAATCGATTTGACGCACGTCGGTAGGCGCCGCCGTCAGGGTAAATGACAGTAGCGCAGAGCAGGCGATAAGCGAAGTGAGTTTATTGAGTTTCATGATGTTTCCTTCCATAGTGATGAATTATGATTTCCCTATGTGTAGCTAGAGGCGTGCCAAACTAGCGAAACTCAGACTGGATAAGGCATTCGCAAACAGCTGTCGTAAAAACTCGCCTGTCGCCCCAGGGGACTCACCCCCATATGGGACATGGATTTCCCGATATGGGGAAACTCATGGCTTAGTCTGGGCATGGCTATAGACACCCGGCGGTTAATAGGGTGATCCACAAGGGGTTTTATCTTGGTACTGTTTTTGTATAACCTGAGAGGCGGGCGCTCTATTACTAATCTTCTCAAGCGCCGACGCGGCATTGTTATCGAAACTAGAGGGCTCTATGTCGATTAAAGGTTATCTGTTTGTGCTATTTGGCGCGCTCATCTTGATATTGGGGGGCAGCCAGCTGCTGGTGTCCCATTTCTATAAGGCGCAGTTGCAGAGCGAGCTGAGTGAGCGCTCGCGGGATCTGTCGCAAAACCTGGTGAAGGTGCTGATCGACAACGTCGGCACAGAGCAAGAGTTTGTGGTGCAGTTTGATGAGCAGGCCCTGCAGGAGTCTATCCAAGATGCCGAGGCGCTCAGGCAGGAGTTTGAGCAGGATATCGAATCTGTCTCCCAGGCGATTGCCCAGCTCAGCGAAGAGGTGGTGCGCATGGAGATGGAGACGGACAATGCCTCCGCCGAGCAGAAAGCCTTCTTTCGCGCCAAGCTGGCGGCCAAGCAGCAGGAGCTTAGGGATCATCTCAACGCCATGATGTCCTACGAGAGGGAGCTTAAGCACCGTCAGAGAGCCAGTATTGCCGAGGCCAAGCGCGAGGCCGCCGATGAGTATCGCAGGCGCCTGCATGACGCCGTGAGCCAGATTGAGATAGACACCAACAGCTGGCTCGACAAGGGTAACGTGGCCATCATAGACGCGCCTATCTCGCCCACCACGCCGGAGAAGGGTAAGGTTGCGGTGGAATTTGCCCATGATATCGACCTGCCTAATCAGGAGACCAACGAGCAGCTAGAGCGTTTCAGCGAGTCCATGATAGGGGCGATTCTGATGAGCTCACTGGCGGGCCTCTTACTGGTCTATATGCTCAGCCATGTGATCAGCGCGCCGCTATCGGCTCTGGCGAAGGGGCACAAGAAGTTGGGGCAGGGGGAGCTTGGTTATCAGGTGGATGAGCGTGGGGTCAAAGAATTAAAGAGTATCCTCAACGGCTTTAATAAGATGAGCAGTCAGCTCGCCTCCCTAAGCGAGCAGAAGAAGCAGATGGCGCAGCAGAAGCAGCTGGCCGAACTGGGTGAGGTGACTCGGGGGATCGCTCATAGCCTGCGTAATCCGCTGCACACCCTGGGGCTCTTGTCTGAGGCGGTCGCTCAGTCAGAATCGATAGAGGATGCAAACAAGCTGCTTAGCCAGATGCAGCAGAAGATCGCCATGATGGATAAGAGCATTCAATCTCTGCTGACGCTGTCGAGCACCCAGGTGAATCGCCAATCATGGGTGCCACTGGCAGCTACGGTGCAGGATATCTTGCTGGAGCTGTCGATCAACGGCAGCAAGCCCAGCATCGCCTTTCACTGTGAGGATCAAGGGGTTCAGGTGCAGGGCGCCGAGTCGGAGATCCGCAGCATCTTGCATGCCGTGATGATTAACGCGGTGGAGGCCACCCCGGACACAGGCCGTATCGATCTGACCCTGGCGGAAGATGATGAGAGTTATACCTTAGTGGTGGCCGATACCGGCAAGGGGATCAGCCCTGAGGTGCGTGATAAGCTGGCCCAGCCCCATGTGACGACCAAGGCGGAAGGTACCGGCATGGGGATCTATATCGCCGAGCGTTTGATTCAAGGGCATTATGGTGGACGCATCACCTTCGATGATAATCCCGGTGGCGGCACTCTGGTGACTCTTTATTTCGCGAAGCCCGATAGTAATAAAACACAGCAAGAAGATAAGCCCCAGACTGAGGAAGTATGATGGAGCAGCCTAAGTTGCATATTTTGGTGGTTGAGGATGAGCCTGATCAGAGAGCATTGATCGTACAGATGTTGACGGCCAACCAGTATTTGGTGGAGAGTGCCGACAGCGTCGAGCAGGCGATTGTGATGATTAAGGCATCGGCACCGGATCTGGTGTTTTCCGACTGGAAGCTGGGACAGTTGACTGGGATGGATCTGCTTAATTATGTGCGCCGCGAACATCCCGATATGGGCTTTATCATCGCCACCGCCTACGGCACCATCACCCACGCGGTGGATGCCATGCAGGCGGGGGCAGATGACTATCTGGCCAAGCCCTATCAGCGCCAGAGTCTGCTGTTGGCCATCGAAAAGGTGGCCAAATCTATCGCCCTTAAACGGCAGAACCGTCGTCTCTCTTCCGAACTGTCTCAGCAGCAGGAGCTGGTGGGGCTGGTGGGGCGCTCCGCCTTGATGCAGAAGGTGTATCAGAGGGTACAGCGGGTGAGCGCCACAGATGCGACCGTGCTGATTGGCGGCGAGAGTGGCACGGGCAAGGAGCTGGCGGCGCGAGCGCTTTACCAGCTGTCGGGCCGTAGCCATAAGCCCTTCGTCGCTATCAACTGCGGCGCTATCCCAGAGTCTCTGGCCGAGGCGGAGCTGTTCGGCGCCGAGAAGGGGGCTTACACGGGGGCCAATACCCAGAAGATAGGTAAACTGGAGGCCGCCGATGGCGGGACAGTTTTTCTCGATGAGATAGGCGAACTGCCCCTGCTGCAACAGACCAAGCTGCTGCGTTTCTTGCAAGAGGGGGTGATATCCCGTCTCGGGCAGAACAGCGAGATCAAGCTGGATGTCAGGGTGATTGCTGCGACCCATAGGGACCTGCAACAGGAGGTGGCCGAGGGGCGTTTTCGTGAGGATCTCTATTACCGCCTCAATGTGGTGCCTATCCATATGCCGGCGCTCCGGGAGCGACCCGAGGATATCGGCCGACTGGTGGAGCACTTTCTTAAACTTCACGCCAATCAATATGGCATGGAGGTGCCCAAGTTAAGCCGGGATACCTTAAAGTCGCTGCTAGACCATAGCTGGCCGGGTAACGTGCGCGAGCTGGCGAATCGCATCGAACGTTTCGTGTTACTCGGCGATGAAGAGGAGATGGTGCAGGAACTCGGCGCCGCGCCGCAGCCGCTGGATACCAGGCGTTTTGTCTTGCCCGAGGCGGGTATCGAGTGGGAGAGTTTCGAGAAGGATTGCCTGCGTCAGGCCCTGGACCGTTTCGAAGGCAATCGCACCAAGGCGGCTAAGTGTTTAGGCCTGAGCTATAAGGCCTTTCTCTATCGCCTGGAGAAATATCAGCTGGTCTAGACTATCGGTATGTTGTCGCATTAGCGGCCTGCTGTCGCTCTAGGAGGCTATTGATAGCGTCTATGTCAATTAAAGCGATAGCTCACCAGGCCGCGAGCAACAGCCTGAGTCTCATGCCCCAGCTGCTGGTGGCGCCAGAGGTCTTAAAACGAACTTGCCCTTGCGTGTCGACGATGTAGATGGCGGGGAAAACGCTTGCGCCCCAGGCTTGGTGCAGCATCTCCTCATCACCGATGACGTCAAACTGATAGTCGTGCTCCGTCATAAATTGGTTGATCTCATCATCTGTGCCCGAGGCAACGGCTATGCTGATCACCTTGTGCTGTTCGGCCACGCTATTGACCATGGGCGAGGTAACGCGGCAGACCGGGCACCAGGTGCCCCAGAAATAGACCAGGGTAACTTGCCCCTGCTCAAGTGCAATGGGTTGATCTCGGGTGGTGAAGCCACTCAGGAGCGGGGCCTCGCCTGAGATCATGTTGCGCTGCTGATAGCTGAGCAGGGCAATGGCAAGTAGCGCCATTAAAGCCGCATCTCTGAGATAGCGATACCGCTTGCGCCTAGGCTTAACCAACGGCATTAGCTTGCTTGCCAGGCTTTTGAAGGTCGATGACACAGAATTGACCCCTTAGGTTTAGCGCCTCACTGGCTAGAGAAACTCGGGCGGCGTCTGGCGGGTCCAGATGCGGCTGTAGGCCATCAGCTGAGGATAGAAGGTGCGAAAGGCTATCTCTATCTCTGTATCCATCCGCTTAACCGTGTCGATGGCGCCATCGAAAATTTCCGGCTTAGAGACCCTTTTGCTCACCGCCTTGATGGTTTGATTCAACCCTTCACGGCTTTCATAGGCGATAAGCCAGTTTTCCTGGCGCATGCGGATGATGAGATCGCTCAGATTGACCGGCAGCTGCTCGGCGCTGCTGAGCGCTAGATAGGCCTGCTGGGCAAAGTCGGACAGGGACAGGTGATGATACTCTTCCCAATATTTGGCCAGCATATGGTCAAAGGCCAGATCGATCAGTATTGGCGCGGCGCGCTGCAGCGTCTTGGGGAAGGCGGCCTTGAGCTCCTTGGTGAGCTCATGGCTATCGGTTAGCGAGTCTATCTGCCGGTGCAGCCAGATCCCCTGTTGTAGGGCCTTGGGATGGTCGGCGATATTGCCCTTGGCAAAATCACCGGCAAGATTGGCGGCAAGATCGGTTTTACTGTTATCTGCCAGGTGCAGATGAGCCAAAAAGTTCATTAGATAAAGTTAATTGCTTTGTTTAATCACGCTTTTCACGTTATCATGCCAACAGGTGCGATGAAACCTTTATTCTACGCGACGTTATCTTTAACCGACTGCTCGCTTAGGTATTGGGATCGACAGGATGTGCACCTATGACTCCTCATATTAATTATCGGTTTAAAGGATCATGGATGATGTGGAACTGGTTAATGAAACGCCTAGGCAAAAAATCTTCCTCTCGACGGCGGCGGGTCGAGGTCGATATCCCCTTCGAACAACACAGTTATCGAAAAGCCAGCTTAGATCTACAGACCAATATTGTCGTGACCGACAAGGAGAAGAAGGCCAGCTAAGCTGTGTGTCTTGATCTTATCATCATCAGCCAATAGACTAGCGGCCGATTTATGCTAAGCAGAGACAGACTATGCGCGTTGCCGACTTTTCTTTCGATCTTCCCGATGAGTTGATCGCCCGTTACCCCATGCCTAATCGCACGGCGTCCCGACTATTGACACTCGATGGTAATAGCGGCGCGGTGGCGGACAAGCAATTTACCGATATTCTGGAGATGGTTAACCCTGGCGATCTCATGGTGTTCAACAACACCCGAGTGATCCCGGCGCGCGTCTTCGGTCAAAAGCAAACCGGTGGCAAGCTGGAGATCTTGGTCGAGCGTATGCTGGACGACAAGCGAATTCTGGCCCATGTGCGCAGCTCCAAGTCACCTAAGCCCGGCACCATCATCTGCTTAGATGGCGGCTATGAGATGACCATGCTAGCCCGTCACGACACCCTGTTTGAGCTTGAGCTCAACAGCGAGTCCACCATACTCGAGGTGCTCGAAGAGGTTGGCCATATGCCACTGCCGCCCTATATCGACCGTCCCGACGAGGATGCCGATAAGGAGCGCTATCAGACAGTCTACAACCAGAACCCTGGCGCAGTGGCCGCGCCGACGGCGGGCCTGCACTTTGACGATGCTCTGCTTGCCGCGCTGCAAGAGAAAGGGGTAAATGTTGCCTTTGTGACCCTGCATGTGGGCGCGGGCACCTTCCAGCCGGTTAGGGTCGACAGCATCTTAGATCATAAGATGCACTCAGAGTGGGCCGAGGTGCCTCAGGATGTGGTCGATAGTATTAAGGCCGCTAAGGCGGCCGGTAATCGCGTCATCGCCGTGGGCACCACCTCGGTGCGCTCATTAGAGAGTGCGGCCAAGGCCAGCGAAGGTGAGCTACAGGCCTATAGCAGCGATACCGACATCTTTATCTACCCTGGTTATGAGTTTCAGGTTGTCGATGCCATGGTGACTAACTTCCATCTGCCGGAATCGACCCTTATTATGTTGATCAGTGCCTTCGCTGGCTTCGATGAGGTGAAAAACGCCTATCAGCATGCGATTGCGCAAAAATACCGCTTTTTCAGCTATGGCGATGCCATGTTTGTGACTAAAAAAGCGATCTAAGCGATGATTTTGCTTTAAAATACCCACCCACACTTGAGGTGGGTATTTTTTTAGAGATTTTTATTGATAAGGGTTGATACTGAGTTGTTTGCCCTTATCTCTATTGTTCAGCTGTGTCTGTTTTAATGGCACGAAGAGAGTCAGACTGTTTCTCTGGCGAGGTTAAAAATGAAATTTGAATTAGATACAACCGATGGTCGCGCGCGTCGCGGTCGCTTAGTGTTCGAACGCGGTACGGTAGAGACGCCGGCATTCATGCCAGTGGGCACCTACGGTACGGTTAAAGGGATGACGCCAGAAGAAGTGCGTGCCACAGGCGCCGACATTCTGCTGGGGAACACCTTTCACCTTTGGTTACGTCCTGGCGAAGAGATCATGCGTAAGCATGGCGATCTGCATGACTTCATGAACTGGCAGCGTCCTATCTTAACCGATTCAGGCGGATTCCAGGTTTTTAGCTTGGGTGACATTCGTAAGATCACCGAAGAGGGCGTACATTTCCGCTCGCCAATCAACGGCGAGAAGATCTTCATGGACGCGGAAAAGTCGATGCAGATCCAATACTCGCTCGGCTCAGATGTGGTGATGATCTTCGACGAATGTACGCCATACCCGGCGACCCATGACGAGGCACGTAAATCGATGCAGATGTCGCTGCGTTGGGCACAGCGTTCACGCGATGAGTTCGACCGTCTGGAGAACCCTAACTCCCTGTTCGGGATCATTCAGGGCAGTGTGTATGAAGACCTGCGTGATGAGAGCCTTAAAGGCTTGTTAGAGATAGGATACGACGGTTATGCCGTCGGCGGTTTGGCGGTTGGGGAGCCAAAGGAAGATATGCATCGTATTCTGGAGCATGTCTGCCCACAGATCCCGGCCGATAAGCCGCGTTACTTGATGGGGGTAGGTAAACCGGAGGATCTCGTTGAGGGGGTACGTAGAGGTGTCGACATGTTCGATTGCGTCATGCCGACTCGTAACGCGCGCAACGGCCACCTGTTTACCAGTGAAGGCGTTATCAAGATCCGCAATGCGCGTCATCGTGATGATACTTCACCGCTCGATGCTAAGTGTGACTGCTACACCTGTAAGAACTACTCACGGGCGTATCTGTACCATTTAGATCGTTGTAATGAAATTTTAGGAGCACGTTTAAACACCATTCACAACTTGCGTTACTACCAAATGTTGATGGAAGGTTTGCGTGGCGCTATCGAGACAGGTACATTAGACGCCTTTGTTGAGGAGTTCTATACCAGTCAAGGTCGCGAAGTTCCTAAGTTATCCGATTAATTTTACTGCTAATAAGAAGAGAGAAATATGTTCATTTCAAATGCATACGCAGCCGATGCGCCAGTAGGTGGTGCGGGTGGTACCATGGAACTGGTTTTCATGCTGGTCATTTTCGGTCTGATCTTTTACTTCATGATTTTCCGTCCGCAATCTAAGCGCGTAAAAGAACATAAGAACCTGATGAGCTCGTTGAGCAAGGGTGATGAAGTGCTCACCAGTGGTGGGATCTTGGGTAAGATCGCTAAGATCAGCGATGACAACGATTATGTGTTGCTGACGATCAACGAAACCTCAGAAATCACAATCAAGAAGGATTACATAGCGGCTGTTTTGCCTAAAGGGTCTATTAAGTCACTTTAAGTTGAAAGTTAAGTCACTTTAAGCCAAGAGGGCGATGGTGTGTTAAATAAATACCCAATGTGGAAGAACCTGATGGTGGCGTTGATCATCGCCGTCGGTGCCTTCTACGCAATACCAAATTTATTTGGTGAAGATCACGCGGTGCAAGTCGTGGCCACACGTGGCGCGGAAGTTAATGCTTCTACTCAGAGTGAAGTCACTGACATCCTGTCGGCGAAAGGCATCGCGGTAAAGCGTTCAGAGTTGGAAAACGGTCAGCTATTGGTACGTGTTGCCGATGCGGACCAGCAGCTGCTGGCGAAAGAAGCAATTGCCGAGGTACTCGGCGACAAATATATCGTGGCACTTAACCTGGCACCGGCTACGCCTCAGTGGCTGGAGTCTATGGGTGGTAGTCCGATGAAGCTGGGTCTGGACCTTCGCGGTGGTGTGCACTTCCTGATGGAAGTGGACATGAGCGAGGCGATCCGCAAGATGACCGAGGCGAAAATTGCCGATTTCAGAACTGATCTTCGTGGTGAAAAAATTCGTTATGCGGGTATTCGCAATACCCCTAAAGGGATTGAGATCAAGTTTCGTGATGCCGAGAATTTAGCTAAGGCAGAACGATTCCTCAAGAGCCGCACTAACGAGATGGTGTTCGTCGATGCGTCGTCTGGTAGCGATTTCATGCTCCTGGCGAACATGAGCGAGATCTACCTCAAGCAAGTTAAAGAGGAAGCACTGCAGCAGAACATCACCACCTTGCGTAATCGTGTAAACGAGTTGGGTGTTGCCGAGCCAGTGGTTCAGCGCCAGGGCGCGGAGCGCATCATCGTCGAACTTCCGGGTGTTCAAGACACAGCCCGTGCCAAGGATATCCTGGGTGCTACCGCGTCTATCGAGTTCCACATGGTAGACGAGAAGGCCGATGCGGCGGCGATTGCAGCCGGTCGCGTATCACCAGGTTCGCAGATCTACGATCGCCGCCAAGGCGGTAAAGTGGCCCTGCATAAAGAGGTGATGCTCACCGGTGACCATATTCAGGGCGCACAGCCAAGTTTTGATGAGTACAGCCGTCCTCAGGTGTCTATCAACCTGGATTCTAAGGGTGGTTCTATCTTCTCCAACGTGACCAAGGACAACATCGGTAAGCCGATGGCGACCCTGTTCATCGAGTATAAGGATAACGGTGCCAAGAACCCTGACGGCAGCGTGAAGATGGATAAGATCGAAGAGGTGATTTCGGTTGCGACCATCCAGGCGCGCCTGGGCCGTAACTTCGTTATTACCGGTCTTGACCACTCTGAAGCGCAAAACCTTGCGCTATTGCTACGTGCCGGTGCCTTGATTGCACCTGTCTCTATTGTCGAAGAACGCACCATTGGTCCTAGCCTGGGGGCCGAGAACATCGACAACGGTCTGCAGGCGATGATCTGGGGTATGGCGGTCGTGTTGATCTTTATGCTGGTCTACTACCGTGGCTTTGGCCTTATCGCTAACCTGGCACTGACGGCTAACCTGGTGATGGTAGTAGGTGTCATGTCTATGATCCCTGGGGCCGTGCTGACCCTGCCGGGTATTGCAGGTATGGTATTGACAGTCGGTATGGCGGTTGACGGTAACGTACTGATTTACGAGCGTATTCGTGAAGAGTTACGTGCCGGACGCAGCGTACAGCAGGCGATCCATGAAGGTTATGGCAACGCGTTCTCAACCATTGCCGATGCCAACATCACTACCTTTATGACGGCCTTGATCCTATTCGCCGTGGGTACAGGCGCCGTGAAAGGCTTCGCCGTGACCCTGATGATAGGTATCGCGACCTCTATGTTCACCGCCATCGTGGGTACTCGCTCGATAGTTAACGCTATCTGGGGCGGTAAGCGCGTGAAGAAACTGTCTATTTAAGGGGACGTTGACCATGTTCGAGATTTTATCAATTAAAGGCACGATCAACTTCCTGCGCCACGCAGTGGCCATCAGTGCGCTATCACTTGTCTTGGTGATTGGCTCTCTGGCTTCTCTGGCCGTGAACGGGATTAACTGGGGCTTGGATTTCACCGGCGGTACCGTCGTTGAGATGGAGTTTAAAAACCCTGTCGATCTAAATCAGCTGCGCGCAGCCCTGACCTCAGACGAGACAGATGGTGCCGTGGTGCAGAACTTTGGTTCGAGCCGTGACGTGCTGATCCGTCTGCCGGTGAAAGAGGGCGTGAAGAGCGACCTACAGGTTGCGCATGTGATGGAGGCTGCGGCCAAAGTCGATCCAGGCGTGAGCCAGAAGCGTGTCGAGTTTGTTGGTCCTCAGGTGGGTAAAGAGCTTGCCGAGCAGGGCGGCCTGGCCGTCTTGGTGGCGCTGATCTGTATCCTTATCTATGTCTCTTTCCGTTTCGAATGGCGCCTGGCGCTCGGTTCGGTAGCGGCGTTGGCACACGACGTGATCATCACGCTCGGTGTGTTCTCGCTGTTCCAGCTGGAGTTTGACCTGACGGTGCTGGCGGGTGTGCTGACGGTGGTGGGTTACTCACTCAACGATACTATCGTTGTGTTTGACCGTATCCGTGAGAACTTCCTCAAGATGCGTAAGGGCACTCCAGAAGATGTGGTGAACAACTCTATCACCCAAACCATGAGCCGTACCATCATCACCACAGGTACTACCCTGGTGGTGGTTGTGGCCCTGTTCCTCAAGGGCGGCACCATGATCCACGGCTTCGCGACAGCCTTGCTGATGGGTATCTTCGTGGGTACCTTCTCCTCTATCTATGTGGCGAGTTTCCTGGCTGTAAAACTGGGGATCAACCGCGAGCATATGATGCCGGTGGAGATCGAAAAAGAGGGTGCGGATCAGGATGCATTGATGCCATAGGCGCATGCTGCCCGACCAGTGTCATGAAAAAGCCACGATTTCGTGGCTTTTTTATTGCCAATTTGGCCGGATCCCGACTCGACAAAATGTAAGTTTTAAGGCTAGGATGTTCAGCGATTAATCAATACACCTGATAATTTGCCAAAAAGAGCAAGCGTTGTAGGGGATAAAGATGGAAGAGCGCAGTAAGTTGGTGGCCGGCGGTAACTTGTTACAGGCCCATGCTTGGAAAGGGATGTTGGAGGCCTGCGGTATCGGGGTCGAACTGCGAGGCGAGGCCTTGCTGGGTGGGATCGGCGAGTTGCCGGTCGACTTGCAGGATGTCGAGCTGTGGGTAGCCGAGTCGCAATATGAGGCGGCCAGGGCGCAGCTTGAGACTTTAAACAGCGAGAGTCCCAAGTGGCAGTGCGTCAAATGCCACGAGATGAATGAAGGTAACTTTGAGCTCTGCTGGCATTGCAGCGCCGAGCGTAGCGAGCAGCTTAGCTAGTAGTGCTTGCCGCTCGCAGAGCCTTACTTTACTCTTGTCTTAT
Organism: Shewanella halotolerans; assembly: GCF_019457535.1. NCBI lineage: Bacteria > Pseudomonadati > Pseudomonadota > Gammaproteobacteria > Alteromonadales > Shewanellaceae > Shewanella > Shewanella halotolerans. The sequence continues at coordinate 1,868,651 of NZ_CP080417.1, forward strand.
CCTTAGTCGAGACAAGTCATTTAATCGATGCAATATTTTCCCATTTTCGCCCAGGCCGATGGGCTGAAGATCCTGATGATAGGCGCTGGCATTGTCGCCAGCCGCAAACTTGAGCTGCTGAGCCGCACTCAGGCCCATATTCGGGTGATTGCCCCGGAAGTCTGCGATGCCGTGATGGCCATGGCTAACCAGGGGCTGATCGCCCTGGAACAGAGATTTGCCGAACTCGACGACCTCGAAGGGATAGATCTGCTCTACATGGCGACCAGTGACGAGCCTCTCAATCGTCAGTTTGCCCTGCAGGCCAAAGCGCTCGGGCTCTGGGTCAATGTGGTCGATGCCCCCAAACTCTGTAACTTCATCACCCCCGCCATCGTCGACAGGGGCCGCTTACAGGTTGCCATCAGCACCAGCGGCGCCGCGCCTGTGTTTGCCCGCGAGCTTAGGGCACGTTTGGAGACCTGGCTGCCGGCATCCTTGAGTGAACTGTTTGATTTCATCGCCGATAAACGCACCGAGGTACAGCATCGCCTGCCGGCATTTGAGCAGCGTAAGCTGTTCTGGGAACAGTTCTTCCGCCTCAATGGCGACAGATTCGACGAGCGCACGGATAACTACTTCGAGCAAGCGTTCGGTACGCTTTCGGGTTGCGGCGAGCTCTTGCTGCTCGAGGCCCACACCCCAATCGATCTGCTGCCTCTGGCCGCCGTGCCTATGATGCAGCGTCTCGACTGGCTATGTAGTGACTTAGCGTTGCCTGAGCGCCTGTCTGAGTTGGTGCGCCGTGACGCCGGGCGTCAGCCCATGTTACCGCTCAGTGAGTTATCAGCCAGGTTAGACAAGGGCGAGCGGGTGATGGTCTACGCTGAAACTGAGACCATAGCTCAGCTGGTGGCCCATTTCCCCATGGCGAAACACCTGCGCCCGGGCGCACTGTAACGCATCTCTTGCTCAAAGGGCGCCTATTTAGGGTAAACTAGGCGCTTTATTCTTAACGACTGAGCATTATGGCGCCCAAAGCAACCGTTTATAAAGTGCAGCTGCAGATTGCCGACATGGATCGTGGCTACTATCAAGATCATTTCCTCACGCTGTCACAACACCCATCCGAAACCGGTGCCCGCATGATGGTCAGGCTGCTGGCCTTTGCCTTGAACGCCAGCGACACCCTGGCCTTTAGCAAGGGGCTGTGCGTCGAGGGGGAGCCCGAGCTGTGGCAGAAATCCTTGAGCGACGAGATAGAGCTGTGGATCGAGTTTGGTCAGAGCGATGAGAAGTGGCTGAGAAAGGCCAGCAGCCGCGCCGATAGGGTGTTGCTCTATACCTATGGCGGCCGCGCCGTGCCTATCTGGTGGCAGCAAAATGAGCAGGCTCTCAGCCGTTATCAGAACCTTGCTGTGTGGAACTTGCCCGAAGAGCAGGTGAAGGCGATGGGCGAGATGGTTAGTCGCAACATGAGCCTGCAATACAATATCAGCGAGGGTGAGGTGTGGCTCTCCAACGATAGCGGCAGCGTGCATATTACCCCTGAGCAGCTAAAGGGATAATACGCTCTGGCGTTTAGCGCTAAAACGATTGGTGTTGTGAGCGTCACAGATACCGGCATAAAAAAACCAGTCTTGCGACTGGTTTTTTACTTTGGGGGATGTTACGGAGTGTTTAGGCTTCTTCTGGTAACTCTTCTTCGCCGCGGCCCTTAGTCTTCACTATGATGAGTGCGGTAATTACCAAGGTCGATACCACACCGGCAATGGTAGAAACCGTCATAGGTAGGCCTGCACCTAAGGTGGCAGAGTTCAGCAGGAAGCTAATAACCACAGTGGTCATGAACATGGCCGGTACGGTACAGATCCAGTGCAGCTTGTTATGACGCAGCAGGTAGGCAGAAGCGGTCCAAAGCATCATCACGGCTGTGGTCTGGTTAGCCACACCGAAGTAACGCCAGATCACCCCGAAGTCGACCTGAGTCAGAATCGCACCAATCACAAACAGTGGGATAGCCAGGACCAGACGCTTAGGCAATGCAGTCTGTGGCATCTTGAAGAACTCAGACAAGATCAGACGTGCAGAGCGGAATGCAGTATCGCCAGAGGTGATAGGGAGAACAATCACACCCAGGATAGCCATGAATCCACCCACAGCGCCTAGCAGGCCGGTAGAAGCTTCATACACAACGTTTGCAGGGTTACCCGCCATGCCGGCATTCAGACCTTCTACGCCGCCGAAGAATGACAGGGCGATAGCACACCAGATCAGGGCGATAATACCTTCACCTATCATGGCACCGTAGAACACGAAACGGCCGTTAGACTCATTCTCGACACAGCGAGCCATCAGCGGTGACTGAGTGGCGTGGAAGCCAGATACGGCGCCACAGGCGATGGTGATGAACAGGGCAGGCCAGAGAGGCATGTCGTTAGGGTTCAGGTTAGACAGGAAGTCACCGGCGCTGAAACCTGGCAGCAGAGTGTGCTCGCTAGAGACGATCAGTGCTATGGTCAGACCCACAGACATGAACAGCAGCAGGGCGCCGAAGAAGGGATAGAGGCGACCAATGATCTTGTCGACCGGCACGATAGTGGCGATCAGATAGTAAGTGAAGATGATGCCTAGGAACAGGCTAACGTCCCAACCGGTCAACTTGCCTAGGAGGCCAGCTGGCGCCGAGATGAAGACCACGCCCACTAGCAGTAGGAGTATGATGGCAAACACGTTCATGAAGTGCTTGGCGCTGTTGCCCAGGTACTTACCGGCAAGGTTTGGCACAGACTGGCCATTGTTGCGCACCGACAGCATGCCAGAGAAGTAGTCATGCACCGCACCGGCGAAGATACAGCCGATCACGATCCACAACATGGCGGCGGGACCATAGAGGGCACCTAAGATAGGGCCGAAGATGGGGCCAACACCTGCAATGTTCAGCAACTGAATCAGGTAGACCTTACCTTTTGACATAGGCACATAGTCGACGCCGTCTGTCTTGGTAAAGGCGGGGGTTTGGCGAGCGGTATTGATACCGAACACCTTCTCAACAAACTTACCGTAGATGAAGTATCCGCCGAGTAGCAGGCCGACACACATTAGAAACCACATCATAATTAGTACTCCCATTTAAAGTTAACAAGAGTGTAACCTGTCGGCAATTTAAGGAAACCGACATTTAGGTGAGTGGTCGAATAAGCAGATTAAGCGGTAAAATCGAGCCGGTAACTGTATTAGTGAAAGCCGAAGAGCTGTTTTATCGGTTTCAGGAAGCGGCGGGAGACGGGGACCGTCTTACCCGAGTGGGTCAGGACCTCGGCGCCATTTTCTAAGATCACTATCTCGCTGATCGCCTGGGGTGAGACCAGATACTGCTTGTGGCAGCGTACCAGATCTGTCTTCTCCTCCAGCACCTTGAGGGTCAGATGGGTGTGTACTTGCTCCTGCGCCGTGGTGACATGGATGCCGCTGAGATCGCTAAAGGCAAACTCCACCTCTTCGACATTGATCACCTTGAGACGGTTTCCGCAGTAACAGGGGACATGTTCGAGCTGGGTGGGCAACACGGCGTCGAGTGGCACTTGGTGCAGGTCCCGGCGCACCCTGGAAATCGTGGTGGCCAGACGCGCCTCATCCACGGGTTTGAGCAGATAGTCGAAGGCATGATTGTCGAAGGCCTTGATGGCGTATTCATCAAAGGCGGTGACAAACACCACTCTGGGCATGTTGTCGGGATCTAACATGGCCACCATTTCGAGCCCACTTATCTTGGGCATCTGAATATCGACGAAAATAAGTTGCGGTTTGAGTTTGCCTATTGCCTGCATCCCCTCGATGGCGTTGCTGCATTGGCCTATTACCTCGAGATCGGGATAGATCTTGAGTTGGTCGTTGAGGGCTTCGCGGGCAAAGGGTTCATCATCGATAATTAAGCAAGTGATCACGCTGTGGGTTCCGTTTGTGCCGCATCATTTAGCGGCAGGGTAATAATAACTTGAGTAAAACGGTCCTTCTCGCAGTTGATCTTAACGCCATAGTGGAGGCCAAACAGGCTCTGGATCCGCTTATGGACGATGGACATACCTAATCCTGAGGTGTCTGTATTGAGCTCTTCTCGATACAGACCTGCATTATCTCTTACTTCCAATATTAATAAATCTTGCTCGGCTCTGCCACTGACCCAGATTTCCCCGGGTTCCAGCAGGTGTGAGGTACCATGCTTCACCGCATTTTCTATGATGGGCTGCAGGGTAAAGGCCGGTAGGCGGTAATGGTGCAGCGTGGCTGGAATGTCGATATGCACGCTGAGCTTATCGATAAATCTTGCCTTCTCTATGGTGAGATAGGCGTCGATATGTTCCAGCTCATCGCTGAGGGTCACCAGGCCTGTGGTGCGCTTGAGGTTGATGCGCAGGAACTGCGACAGGTGTTGCAGCAGCTGCCTCGCCATCAGGGGATCCTTGCCTATGATGGCGGCGATGGTGTTGAGTGCATTAAACAGGAAATGGGGATTAACCTGCGCCTGCAGCAGCTTGAGCTCAGCCTGAGTCAGCAGGCTTTGTTGCAGCTCATAGCGACCGTAGAGGATCTGGTTACTCATCAGCCTGGCAATCCCTTCACCTAGCGTGCGGTTAATGTTGAGAAACAGCTTATTCTTGGGCTCATAGAGTTTGATGGTGCCTATCACTTCAGACTCGCACCTCAGGGGGATCACCAGGCTGGAGCCAAGGCGACACTGAGGCGAGATGGAGCAGGCATAGGGGGTCTCCACACCGTCGGCGAACATGACACAGTTCTGTTCTATGGCATCTTGGGTGATCTTAGATGAAATGGGCGTGCCGGGAATATGATGGTCGTCGCCGATGCCGATGAAGGCGAGTAGTTTTTCTCTATCGGTGATCGCCACCGCGCCGACATTAGTCTCCTCCAATATGATCTGCGCCACCTTAGTGCTGCCCTCCTGATCGAATCCCTTGGAGAGGATCCCGACGCTGCGCTCGGCAATCTTAAGCGCCTTGGTGGAGAAGGCGGAGGAGAGCTTGTCGAACATGGTCTTCTGATCCCGCACCATGCTCATGAAGAGGGCGGCGCCGATGGAGTTGACCGTCAACATGGGCAGGGCGATCTGTTTAACCAGGGCTAGGGCATCACCATAGGGCTTGGCGATGGCCAGGATCAGCGCCATCTGTAGCATCTCGGCCGAGAAGGTGACCAGGGCGACCAGCAGCGGCGCATAGACCATCTCGCTGCGGTTTTGCTTTCGCAGGTAATAACCGACTATGCCCGCCGATAGGCCCTCTAACGTGGTGGAGATGGCGCAGGCCAAGTCGGTAAAGCCGCCCATGCTGTATCTGTGCAGGCCGCCGGTTAAGCCCACCAAAAAGCCGGTAACCGGTCCACCTAACAGGCCGCCGAGCACGGCGCCCATGGCGCGGGTATTGGCGATGGCATCGTTGGTCTGCTCACCAAAATAGGTGGCCATGATGCAGAAACCCGAGAAGATTAGATAGATGTAGACCTTATGGGGCAGACGGGTTGCCGTCTCGGCAAATAGCTTAAACAGCGGCGTCTTACTCAGCAGGTACACTATGACCAGGTAGAGGCACATCTGTTGGGTGAGCAGGAGGATTAAAGGCATAGAAACTTGGGTACTCGTGTGGGAGAGGCCTTAGTGATCCTCAGCATAGCACTGGCGCTGGTTTTAGGACAAGGGCGGGCTTTGGGCTCGGGATCAAAGTTTCTGCTACCGAGATAGGTTATAAAGAGACATCTATTTTATATCTTTTAGGAAGAGTATGTCAGATTCAATTCATGGCCATCAGGTGATGGAACTTATGTTGTCCTTGGGCCGCGCCGTATCTAAGGGGGAGCTGACTCAGCTCATGCATGAGGAGTTTGGTGAGCAGGCTCGTTACCATACTTGCTCGGCCAGCGAGATGGATGCTCAGGAGCTGATCGCGTTTCTCGAGCGCAAGGGTAAGTTTACCGAGTCGGCCGAGGGGATCGCCACCGCAGCCGATCGTATCTGTAATCACTAACGAATGATTAGTCTTGGCTGAGCTCTATCAGGGCTTGTAGCTCGGCCTTGGATTTTCTGGCGAACTCGGTGATCATCATACGGATCAGCCGAGACTTGGCGACCTTGCTCTCCTTCGCCAGGGTATTGAGCTGGGCTATGCTGGTCTCGGTCAGGGTGAAGGTGGCGTGGCGAAAGATGCGACTCGCCTGCTTCTTCTGGTTGACCGTGGTGTTTGTTTTACGTGACTTTTTGACGCGATTGGAAAGGCTCGGCTGACCAAACGCATAGTTGTTGGCATCCTCGATAAATTCTTCAACCGACAATTTCTTGCGAGGTTTGGATTTACGACGTTTAAGATCAGTTAAGCTCATAGGAATTTTCTGGTGGTATCGCAAACAGTTCGTCTGCGATAGCACGTATCTCGGCGGCGGCTTTTCCATCCGGTTCGATTTCGATGACCGACGATCCCTGTTCTTCACTGTCATCGTAGACGTTGCGGCTAAAGGTTACCGCGTCCAGCACCCTGAGCCCGAACGACTCAACCACCTCTTTGGCCTCCAATATGCGTTTATATTGGCTGGGCAGCGCAGGACATTGTGTCATCACCACGGTTGCAACCATCTTAGGGTTAACCATCTTACAGGTGCTGAGCATATCTTCCATATGAGGGAGGGTCTTGAGATCCCGCCGCTTGGGCCTGAGTGGCAGCACCACATAGGTGGCTACCGACATGGCCGCGCGCATCGCCAGGTTATCCTGACCGCCACAGTCCACGATCACATAGTCGAACCTTTGGTCTAAGCCAAGCAGATCATTACGAATTTTACCGTACAGTTGAATACAGTTGATAGCGGGTAGACTGGCATCTTCGTTACGGGCCTGGATCCAGTCTGAGGTGGTGCGCTGGGGATCACAGTCGACCATTAATACATTGGCATTGTATTTTTGAGTGATATGTACGGCGATATTCTGGGCCAGGCAACTCTTGCCCGCACCGCCTTTCTCACCCCCAACAAGCAGAATCATAGCGTGTCTCCCTCAAGCATTGGCACTGGTTTATGTCGCAGAACTTGTGCTGTTTAGTATAGAACAGAGTTATGGATACTGCCTGAACTCCCGTTTTTAGTTCACTGAAAAGGCTAAATAATTTGCATCGCAACCTGGAAACGGTGCGGGCCACATTCGCTGCAGCGACACACCTGAGCCTTGATGCTGTTTTGTTTGTCTGTATTGGGGTTGAAGGTGACCGTGAGCAGTTCGCCCAGTGTAAAGGCCTGCTTGTATTCAATCAGCACACCACGACGTGCCAGATCCATACAGATAGCATCATCTGTGTGCACCACGCCTAAGCCATCTGTCCATGAGATCAGGATGCGCTCGGCTTCCATGTCAACCCGCAGGGATTGACGGCGTTCTTCAAAATCTTCGTGGCTTTGATCCATCAGAGTATTCCTTGCTGTTAGAGATAGGGGTAAAGCCTTTTAAACGTAGCACAGTTTATGAGGGAAATAATAGTTATAACAACATGAATAACGGTTAGTTATTTGCAGGCGAGCTGATGGGATAAACCGGCTAGTGAGGAGCGATAAGGAGTGAATAGGTGCGCAGTGACGCTTGAGGGATTTACGTGTGTCGGCTGAGTCAGGCATTTTGCGATAAGAGGGGCGGCGCTTACCGTCTTATGACTTACCGCCCCGTAACTTGTCTGCCATTGCTGGCCTACAACTCGCTGGTTTATAAACAGGCTAGTGGTCGTCCTCTTTGCGCGGATAGGGGAGCTTTAGCTGACCCCAGCGGATCACGATAACCGTGCTGGCGAGGACCAGGGTAGATACAGATATGGCCAGAATGCGCCAGTCTTCCATTCCCTTCATATCGAGTATCAGATAACGGGCCAAAGCGACGATGGCGATATAGAGCGGCATTCGCACCGGCAACTTACCCGATTCGGCATAGTTAGCCACCATGGCCAGCACCTCGAGATAGATGAAGAGTAGCAGCAGATCAGCCAGCGCCACCTCTCCCATCTTGATGATGTGCGCTATCTCTTGCCCTATAGCCACTATGGTGGCGATGGCGATGATAATTAAAACAAAATGTTCTATTGCTTTGAGGCTTTTAGAGCCATATTGCGTGTAGAGTTTTCCCATAAATAGCGCTCAATAGTGTTTTTATAGATGGTAACAAGTATTGAGCGCTACGCCAGCGTCTGGGTGTGATGCTTTTCACAATCTGACGCTTTAGCCTCTGTTAGGCACCTAGCCCGGTCTGCCATCTACCCTTGGCGTGAGCAAAATGGGGGCATAGCAGATAACGAAGGTGCCAAAGGCGAAGATCCAGGCGACCATCGCTATAGTCAGCCAGAGCATAAACTGCGTCGGGAACAGGCTGGCCAAGACCCGGGTGATGGTCGAGATAAGGATCAAGGCGAAGGCGCCCGTCATTACCTTAGGTGGCAAGAGGTTACGACCCGTGTGACCTAGCGAGACCCTGGCCATCATCGCCAGGATCATACCACCTAGTCCCCCCACCGTCATGGCATGCAAACCGGCAGAGACGCTGGCCCCTACAGCGATCAGCAGTAGACCCACAGGGATGCAGAGATAGCTCAGGTGTAGCGACCAGAGCAGTGGCACGCCAAAGGTAGACTGCACGCCCCAACGAGACCAGCGCACCAGCAGGGTGAGCCCGGCCACGGTGGCGCAGAGCATTATTGCAAGTGGCTGACCGATAAGCATGGCGATAAAGAGCGCCATCAGGCTGACGAAGGTGAGCTTTTCCAGCCAGGAGATGTTGTCCAGTCGCTGCCACTGTGTGGCTCTGTCGGTGAAGAAGGGGATCACCCGACCGCCGATGAGGGCCACTATGGTGACCATCAAGATGGTGGCGCCTTGAAAGGCGTGGGATACCAGCAGGCTGTTTTGGCTGCTGACGCCGTAGTAACTCAGGGCGTTGGCTACCGTCAGCAGGAGGAGAATGGGGATGAAGGCAAAGTTACGCCACTGCCTGACGGCGATCACTTGTCTCGCCAGTACCAGCGCGGCCGCCGGAGCGAACAGCAGATCAAGCATGGCGACCACCTCAAATGTGCCCCATTGATTGTGTGCCAGCAAGATGCGCGGCGCCAGCCATAGCAGGAAGAGGGCGCCCAGAGGCCAGCCCTTGATACTCTTCTGGCCGGTCCAGGTCTGTGAGGCGGTCAACAGGAAGCCAGCGACAATCGCCATCACGAAGCCGAATAACATCTCATGGCCGTGCCACCATAGTGGATTACCATGGGGCGTGAAGCCGAGACGACCGGTGAGAAAGCTTCCCCACAGCGCCAGAGCGACCAGGCTGAACAGGGCGCCAAATAGGAAGAAGGGACGAAATCCCAAACGCAGTAGGGCGAGTTTGGGTTGGAGATGGGCGGGTTCGTCTATGTTAAGCATACGCGTCTCATTATATATCCGAGTAATTATGTCGGGTATTATAAGGTGTAATTTATATGCATGTAAATAAGCGCCGCTAGCTTTTAATGAATATCGATTGAGTCAGGGCACCGGCTTTGAATGAAGGCGGCTTCTTCGTCTGGGACAGCATTTTTCGCGTGGCGGCTTTTAACAGTGCGCACCCTTTAGGAAAGCTTACGGCAACTGATGGTTGAATGCAGGATAGACCTAGAGAAAGCGCTACTCAAAGGCATAACAACAGCCATTATCCAATGTAAAAATCAGGCATAAAAAAACCGCCATGAAGGCGGTCTTTAGCGTGCGATGCTATTTAATCCGGGATTAACGCTTAAGGGCATCGCTCAGCAGAGGGCGGAAGCTCTTCACCATGGCAACAGTTGCCTTAGGACTACCTGCGATGATGTTGCCTGAACCCATGTAGCCATGGTTGCCGGTAAAGTCGGTAACTGTACCGCCGGCTTCACGGACGATCAGGTCGCCAGCGGCGATATCCCAAGGCTTGAGACCGATCTCGAAGAAAGCGTCCATACGACCGGCTGCTACGTAAGCCAGATCCAGGGCGGCAGAACCTGCACGGCGCAGATCGGCACATTGGCTAAAGGTAGAAGCAAAAAGTTTCATGTAAGTTTCAGTGTGTTGCTTCGCTTTGAAGGGGAAGCCAGTACCTACGATGGCCTCATCGAGATCGCTCGCCTTGCTTACACGGATACGGAAATCATTTAGCTTGGCGCCTTTACCGCGCACGGCAGTGAACAGCTCGTCACGAACAGGATCGTAGACGACGGCAACTTCGGTCTTGCCTTTGTGTTGTACGGCAATAGATACCGCGAAATGAGGGATGCCTCTAACAAAGTTGTTAGTGCCATCCAGAGGATCGACAATCCACAAATAGTCGCTGTTTTGACCCTTGTTCTCACCATTTTCTTCACCAACTATGGTGTGGTCCGGGTACGACTTGCGGATTTGATATGTAATTGCAGCTTCTGCTTCTTTATCTACGTTAGTCACGTAGTCATTGATACCTTTTGTGCTAACTTCTACACGGTCGAGTTCGGTATAGGCACGCATAATCGTTTGGCCGGCGGCGCGAGCGGCGCGCACGGCGATGGTCTGCATCGGATGCATTACAATCCCCTGGATGTTAAAGAACAGATATAAATAATCGGCGCGTATTATACGCTTTTTAAGCGTTATATCAAATATAGATTTTTATATTAAGGGATCCCCTTACGCTGTGATACCATCAATCCACTGTTCTATAGAAAGAAATCAAACTTGTTTCATGCTTAGCAATATTCGTGTCGTTCTCGTAGGAACCACTCATCCAGGTAATATAGGTTCAACCGCCCGTGCCATGAAAACCATGGGCCTTTCCACGCTTTATCTCGCCGAACCCAAGGTGGCACCCGATGGCCAGTCTGTGGCGCTTGCCGCCGGGGCGTCGGATATCCTTAAACATGCGGTGACCGTCGATTGTCTGGAAGATGCCATCGCAGATTGCAGCCTGGTTATCGCCACCAGTGCCCGCAGCCGCACCCTGGACTGGCCCATGTTGGATCCCCGTCAGGCGGGTGAGAAACTCGCCGGCGCCGCCGTTAACGGCCCAGTAGCCATCGTCTTTGGCCGCGAGAGTAACGGCCTGAGCAACGACGAACTGCAAAAGTGCAACTATCATGTGACCATACCGGCCAATCCTGAGTACACCTCGCTTAACCTGGCCCAGGCGGTGCAGATCATCTGTTATGAGGCGCGCGTGGCACACCTCGCCATGGATCCCGAGACGGTAGAAGAGCCGGCGTATCCCCTGGCCAAAGAGCAGGAAAACTTCTTCGTTCATCTGGAGAAGACGCTGCTGTCGACTGGATTTATCATTAAGCAACATCCGGGGCAGGTGATGACTAAGCTCAGACGCCTCTTTAGCCGGGCGAGAATCGAAAGTCAGGAGATGAACATCCTCCGCGGTATCCTGACCTCGGTCGATAAGAAGGTTGAATTGGCACAGCAGGCCACACAAGACGCACAGTCAACGAAGGAAGAATAGAGCCATGGGCGTGATTTCCAGAATTAAAGATGACATAGCCTCCATCTATCACAGAGACCCGGCGGCAAACGGTACCCTAGAGATCCTGCTCAACTATCCTGGCATGCAGGCGATTTGGATCCACCGCGTCAGCCATAAGCTTTGGAAAGCCAAGTGGTGTCTCACCGCACGCATGATCTCTACTTTCTCCCGTTGGCTGACCGGGGTGGAGATCCATCCTGGTGCCACCATAGGCGACCGTTTCTTCATCGACCACGGCATGGGCGTGGTAATAGGTGAGACCGCCGAGATAGGTAACGATTGTACCCTTTACCATGGCGTCACCCTTGGGGGAACTACTTGGCAGGCGGGCAAACGTCACCCGACGCTAGGCAATAACGTGGTGGTTGGCGCCGGCGCCAAGATCTTGGGGCCGATCACTATGCACGATGGGGCGCGTGTCGGCTCAAACTCTGTGGTGGTCAAAGAGGTGCCAAAAGATACCACAGTAGTGGGGATCCCCGCCCGCGAGGTGGCCAGGCCCAGCGATGAGTCCAAGGAGCATGCTCAGCGCCGCACTGAGATGGCCAAGAAATATGGCTTCGATGCCTACGCGGTATCGCCCGATAATCCAGACCCTGTGGCCAATGCCATCGGCAAGATGCTGGATCATATGCACTTGATGGACTCTAAGGTGCAAGAGGTGTGTCAGGCCGTGCAGAGCATGGGCGGCAGCGTCTGTACCGAGCGCCTTCCTGAGCTTGAGGTGGGTGAATTTAGCGACGCCGAGCAGGCCGCGGCCGAGAAGCGCCAGCAGGCGATAGATGAGTTTGATCCCATTATTTAATAAAGAGTGAGATTTATTGCCCTCTGAGCGTTGAATCTTTGCCTTGAAACAGGTTAAATACCCCAGCAACGAAGCAGGGTATTTCCTGTTTCCGATAACGTCCTTAATACCTGACTAATCTGCTGGGTTTTATACTTGACTAAAATAGTCAAGTATGGTTGAATTGACCTAAGCATTTTAGAGAGCAGTGGTAGCTATGAAACTAACTTCAAAAGGTCGGTATGCGGTAACGGCAATGTTAGACGTTGCAATGCATTCTACTTCTGGCCCGGTCCCATTAGCTGACATCTCCGAGCGTCAGGGAATCTCCCTTTCCTATCTTGAACAACTCTTCGCTAAATTACGTAAGCATGGTTTAGTCTCCAGCGTCAGAGGACCCGGTGGCGGTTATCGTCTCGGTTTCGACGCCAGCGACATCTCCGTGGGCATGGTGGTTCGGGCGGTAGATGAGTCGGTCGACGCCACACGTTGTCAAGGTTTGGGAAATTGTCAGAGCGGTACTCGATGTTTAACCCATTCGCTCTGGGGCGATTTGAGCAAACAGATTTCAGATTTTTTAAATGGCATTAGCCTTGCGGGTCTGATGAACAAGCGAGATGTGCAATTTATCTCAATCAAGCAAGACAAGATGCAACAGGAACAAAGGGTAACCCTGTAAGTTAACTTTGTTATTAATTATTACTATATGTACGTGGTTAAGTGGTCGCGCCATGACTACTCAGTACGGAGTGTGAGATGAAGCTTCCTATTTATTTAGATTATGCTGCTACGACGCCGGTCGATCCGCGCGTGGCAGAGAAAATGATGCAATACATGACGATGGACGGGATTTTTGGTAACCCCGCTTCACGTTCTCACCGTTACGGCTGGCAGGCCGAAGAGGCGGTGGATATCGCCCGTAACCAGGTCGCCGAGCTGATCAACGCCGATCCACGCGAGATCGTCTTCACCTCGGGTGCTACCGAGTCTGACAACCTGGCCATCAAGGGTGTTGCGCATTTTTATCATAAGAAAGGCAAGCACATCATCACCAGCAAGACAGAACATAAGGCTGTGCTGGACACCTGTCGTCAGCTTGAGCGTGAAGGCTTCGAGGTGACCTACCTTGAGCCTGAGTCAAACGGCATCATCCCTATCGAGAAGCTCGAAGCGGCGATGCGTGAAGACACCATACTGCTCAGCCTGATGCATGTTAACAATGAGATCGGCGTGATCCACGATATCGACGCCATCGGCGAGCTATGCCGTGCCAAGAAGGTGATCTTCCACGTGGATGCGGCTCAGAGCGCGGGCAAGCTACCTATCGACCTGCAAAAGAGCAAGGTTGACCTCATGTCAATCTCGGCGCACAAGATGTACGGCCCTAAAGGCATTGGTGCCCTGTATGTCCGTCGTAAGCCACGTATTCGTCTGGAAGCGACTATGCACGGTGGTGGACACGAGCGTGGCATGCGCAGTGGTACCCTGGCGACTCACCAAATTGTCGGCATGGGTGAAGCGGCGGCGATTGCCAAGGCCGACATGGAAAGCGATAACGCCCGTATCCGTCGTCTGCGCGACAGACTGTGGGATGGCATCAAGCATATCGAAGAAACCTATATCAACGGTGATGCAGAGCAAAGATACTGCGGCAGCCTGAACGTCAGCTTTAACTTCGTCGAAGGTGAGTCTTTGATGATGGCGCTGAAAGATCTGGCGGTCTCTTCTGGTTCTGCCTGTACCTCAGCAAGTTTAGAGCCTAGCTATGTGCTTCGTGCATTAGGATTAGACGATGAAATGGCGCACAGCTCAATCCGTTTCTCTATCGGTCGTTTCACGACTGAAGAGGAGATTGACCATGCGATCGAGACCATTACCAAGTCTATCGGTCAGTTGAGAGAGATGTCTCCATTGTGGGAGATGTTTAAAGATGGTGTTGACCTGTCAACAGTGCAGTGGGCACACCATTAATCCGGCCGATAAACGAATAGAGATTGGAGCAGAATCATGGCTTACAGTGAAAAAGTAATAGATCATTATGAGAACCCGCGTAACGTAGGTTCATTTGACAAGAACGACCCTTCAGTGGTTACCGGCATGGTAGGTGCGCCTGCCTGTGGTGACGTCATGAAGCTTCAGCTGAAGATCGACGACAACGGTATCATCGAAGATGCCAAGTTCAAGACTTACGGCTGTGGTAGCGCTATCGCGTCTAGCTCTCTGGTCACCGAATGGGTGAAGGGTAAGACGATTGAAGAAGCGCAAGCGATTAAAAATACGGATATTGCTGAAGAGCTTGCCCTACCGCCTGTGAAAATTCACTGCTCAATCTTGGCTGAAGACGCCATCAAGGCAGCGTTAGACGAGTACAAGGCTAAGCACGAAAAGTAATAGTCGGAGTAATAATGGCAATAACGATGACACCGGCGGCGGCCGATCGAGTAAGAAGCTTCTTGGCCAACCGCGGTAAAGGTATCGGATTACGTTTGGGACTGAAGACGTCCGGCTGCTCCGGCATGGCATACGTGCTGGAGTTCGTCGACGAACTCAACGACGACGATGAAGTTTATGAGATCGATGGGGTGAAAATCATCATCGATGCCAAGAGCTTCATCTACCTGCAAGGGATCGAGTTAGATTTCGTCAAAGAGGGGCTCAACGAGGGCTTCCAGTTCAACAACCCCAATGCGAAAGGGGAGTGTGGCTGCGGCGAGAGCTTCACCGTTTAGAGCGAATCGAGATACATGAACTATTTTGAGTTGTTTAGTTTATCGCCATCGTTTGAGCTAGATACCGCTGTGCTTTCAGAGCGGTATCGCGAACTGCAGCGTGCGGTGCACCCTGACAAGTTTGCTAATGCCAGCGAGCAGGACAAGCGCCTGGCGGTGCAGCACACCGCCCAGGTCAACGATGGTTATAACACCCTGAAACATCCCATCTCGCGCGCCGAGCACATGCTCAGCCTCAAGGGAATCGACCTCAGCCACGAATCCACCACGGTTAAAGACATAATGTTTTTAATGCAGCAGATGGAGTGGCGCGAGGCGCTCGAGGAGATTGCCGATAGTGACGATCCCGACGAGGCTATCGAGCACCTGCATCAATCCTTTGGCGAGTATCGCAGCGACATCACGGCGCAGCTGGCACAAAAGATAGGCAGTGAAGAGGCTTCAGTCTTGGAGCAGGCCGCCGACCTGGTGCGTAAACTCAAGTTTATGGATAAGTTGCAGGCTGAACTCGAGCGAGCCGAAGACGCTCTCTTTTAAGCGCGAATGTTTTTTATGGCTCTGTCGTCGATTGCGGTCGACTGAGCCTTTATTTTTTTAAGTTGGAAAGATATGGCACTTTTGCAGATCGCTGAACCCGGACAGAGCGCCGCGCCGCACCAGCACAGGCTGGCGGTAGGCATTGACTTAGGTACGACCAACTCACTGGTGGCGGCCGTGCGCAGTGGCGTAGCCGATACCCTGGCCGACGAATCTGGTCGTCATGCCCTGGCCTCCGTTGTGCGTTACAGCGAAGACGGAGTGCAGGTTGGCGTGGATGCCGAGCGTTTCTCCGCCCAGGACCCACTCAATACCGTGGTCTCGGTGAAGCGTTTCATGGGCCGCAGCCTGAGTGATATTCAGGCCAAGGATGCCTCGCTACCTTATCATTTCTCTGCCAGCGAAAATGGCCTGCCACTGTTCAATACTCAGGCGGGGCAATTTAATCCCATTCAGATCTCTGCCGACATCTTAAGGCCACTAGTTGATCGCGCTGAGAAGACCCTTGGCGGCGCTTTAGAAGGCGTAGTGATCACTGTGCCAGCCTATTTCGATGACGCCCAGCGTCAGGGCACCAAAGAGGCGGCAAACCTGCTTGGTGTCAAGGTGCTGCGTCTGCTCAATGAGCCGACGGCGGCGGCTATCGCCTATGGTCTGGACTCGGGCCAGGAAGGGGTGATTGCCATCTATGACCTGGGTGGCGGTACCTTCGATATCTCGATTCTGCGCCTGAACAAAGGCGTGTTTGAGGTACTGGCGACCGGCGGCGACTCGGCGCTGGGTGGTGATGACTTCGACCACGCCCTGGCCGATCATCTGCAGAGTAGCTGGCAACTGACCAGCCTTACCGCCAGTGAGCGCCGCGCACTCTTAATCGAGAGTCGCCGCGTGAAAGAGGCCCTGACCGAACAGGCCAGCGTGACCGCGAGTCTGACCCTGGAGCAGGGCAGAGTGCATGAACAAGTTGTCGACAAGGCGCAGTTTGACGCCTTGATCGAATATCTGGTGAAGAAGACCATCGCCAGCTGTCGCCGCGCACTGCGCGATGCGGGGATCAGCAACGATGAAGTGCTGGAAACCGTGATGGTGGGCGGCTCGACCCGCGTGCCTCTGGTACGTGAGCGTGTCGAAGGCTTCTTCGGCAAGGCGCCGCTGACCTCAATCGACCCCGATCGTGTGGTCGCCATTGGCGCCGCGATTCAGGCCGATATCCTGGTGGGTAACAAGCCAGAATCGGATCTGCTACTGCTGGATGTGATCCCGCTGTCGCTGGGTATCGAAACCATGGGTGGCCTGGTGGAAAAGGTGGTTTCACGTAACACCACGATTCCGGTCGCCCGCGCCCAGGAGTTCACCACCTTTAAGGATGGTCAAACGGCCATGGCATTTCATGTGGTGCAGGGTGAGCGTGAGCTGGTGGCCGATTGTCGCTCCTTGGCACGCTTTACCCTCAAGGGCATTCCGCCAATGGCAGCCGGTGCGGCGCATATTCGCGTCACCTTCCAGGTCGATGCCGATGGCTTGCTCAGCGTGACCGCCATGGAGAAATCTTCTGGGGTGCAGGCGAGCATTCAGGTGAAGCCTTCCTTCGGTCTGACCGACGAAGAGATCGGCACCATGCTCAAAGATTCGATGGCCCATGCCAAAGAGGATATCGAGCGCCGCATGTTGGCCGAGCAGCAGGTGGAAGCAGCCAGGGTATTAGAGTCCCTGTCGGCGGCGCTGGCCAAAGATGGCAATCTGCTGGACGAAGCGGAAGCGGCGACTATCCAGGCGGGCATGGCCAATTTGGCACAGGTGGCGAGCCAGTCTGATACTGATGCCATCGAGAAGGCAATTGCTGCGCTGGACGATGCCAGTCAGGACTTTGCCGCGAAACGTATGGATAATTCCATTCGATTGGCGCTTAAGGGCCAGTCGGTTGACAATATATAGGTAACAATATGCCTCAGATAGTTTTTTTACCCCATGAAGAGTTATGCCCGGACGGCGCGGTAGTCGAGGCCCAGGTGGGCGAGACTGTGCTGGATGTGGCGCTGCGTAACGGCATCACCATAGAACATGCCTGTGAGAAATCCTGTGCCTGTACCACTTGTCATGTGATCATTCGTGAAGGCTTCGATGAGCTGGAAGAGAGCGATGAGCTGGAAGATGACATGCTGGATAAGGCCTGGGGCCTGGAGCCTGAGAGCCGTCTGTCGTGCCAGTCTAAGGTACCTGACAGCGATCTCGTGGTAGAGATCCCTAAATACACCATCAACATGGTGAGTGAAGGCTAAGCCTGCTTAACGTATTAGCTATCTCAAAGAAAGCCGGTCTATCAGATCGGCTTTTTTGATCCCGCCAATTATCCAAGGGGCTAAACTTAAGGGATAAGCATTTGCGATAGAGGTAAGACAATGAAATGGATAGATTCTCTCGATGTGGCGCTCAGTTTGCTCGAGGCCCATCCCGATGTGGATCCCGCCAAGATCCGCTTTACCGATCTGCGGGAATGGATCCTGGCGCTGGATGAGTTTGACGACGACCCTAATCATTGTAACGAGCGGATCCTGGAGGCGATTCAGGCCTGCTGGATCAACGAGTACTGAGCCGGTACTGAGGGCTAAAGTATCGCTCGCTCGCTTGCTAGCTAGTTTCGATTTGCACAAGCCAGTTTGCTAGCAGGATCGCGCCAGCCTAGATGACGGTTTGATGAATGTCTCATTCATCTCGCTATAAAGGTAGGTTTTTCGGATTTAATTTCGTATAATCCGCGCGAATTTTTAAAAACCTGTTTAATGAAGGAAGCTAGACATGGCTATCGAACGTACTTTTTCTATCATCAAGCCTGATGCCGTTGCTAAAAACCACATCGGTGCTATCTACAACCGTTTTGAAACCGCTGGCCTGAAAATCATCGCTTCTAAAATGGTTCACCTAAGCAAAGAACAAGCTGAAGGCTTCTACGCCGAGCACAGCGAGCGTCCTTTCTTCGGCGCACTGGTTGAGTTCATGACTTCTGGTCCTATCATGGTTCAAGTACTGGAAGGCGAAAACGCTGTTCTGGCTAACCGTGAAATCATGGGTGCAACTAACCCAGCTGAAGCGGCTCGTGGTACTCTGCGTGCTGATTTCGCCGACAGCATCGACGAGAATGCCGTTCACGGTTCTGACGCCGTTGCTTCTGCAGAGCGTGAAATCGCTTACTTCTTCAGCGCTGAAGAACTTTGCCCACGTACTCGTTAATTCGAGTCTGATGCAAAACTCTCGAAAAGGAGCCTTAGGGCTCCTTTTTTGTGCCCGAAATTTACTGCAAAAAAATAGTGCGGCAAAATAGTACGGCGAATAATACGATAAAGTAGCCCCAAGTAAACTGTGAAGAGAAGTCGATGAAAATTGTAGCCGATGAAAACATGCCCTATGTCGAAGCCCTGTTTGCCGATCTTGGCGAGGTGGTGATGGTCGATGGCCGCACCCTGACCCAGGCTCAGGTGAAAGATGCCGATGTGCTGCTGGTGCGCTCCGTCACTAAGGTGGATCAGAATCTACTGGACGGCTGCGACAGGCTCTCCTTCGTGGGCAGCGCCACCATAGGCATGGATCATCTGGACTTGGACTATCTTAAGCAGCGTGGCATCTTCTGCACCAATGCGCCGGGCTGTAACGCGGTGGCTGTCGGCGAATACGTCTTCAATGCCATGTTGGAGCTGGCCAGACGTTTTCATAGTCCACTCAAGGGCAAGACGGTCGGCATAGTTGGTGCGGGTAACACGGGCACGGCGCTGCAAAAGTGCCTTGAGGCCTATGGGGTGAAGACCCTGCTCAACGATCCCTTGCTCGAAGAGGCGGGCGATGAGCGAGAGTTTGTCTCGTTAGATGAGTTAGTTGAGTGCTGCGACGTGATCTCTTTGCATGTGCCCCTGACTCGAGATGGAGAGCATCCCACCCACTATCTGTTTGACAAGGCGCGCCTTAACACACTTGCCGAAGACTCCTGGCTGCTGAACTGCTGCCGCGGCGAGGTGATCGATAACCGTGCGCTTATCGAGGTGAAACAGCGGCGCAGCGATCTCAAGCTGGTGCTGGATGTATGGGAGGGGGAGCCTCTGCCAATACCCGAGTTGGTGCCATTTGTTGAGATAGCCACCCCTCACATAGCCGGCTATAGCCTGGAGGGCAAGGCCCGCGGCACCTTTATGCTGTATCAGGCCTTGATGGCGCAGCTGGGCAGGGCGGTGGACAAGTCGCTTTCCAGCCTGTTGCCAGTGCTCTGGAGTCATCAGTTGTCACCCTTGTCTGTGCCCGATGAAAAGGCCTTGCTCAGCCTGGTGCGTCTGGTCTATGACCTGCGCGATGACGACGAACTGTTTCGCCAGCGCTTTCAAAATAA
The DNA here is from genome assembly GCF_019457535.1 of Shewanella halotolerans. NCBI lineage: Bacteria > Pseudomonadati > Pseudomonadota > Gammaproteobacteria > Alteromonadales > Shewanellaceae > Shewanella > Shewanella halotolerans. Next base: position 1,888,588 of record NZ_CP080417.1, read on the forward strand.
CAAAGGCTTCGACCTGATGAGAAAAAATCATAAGCATCGACGTGAATTTAGCGCGTTAATGCTAGCCAATACCGCGGGTTCTGATGTAGATTGGTTGCTCGAATTAGGTTTTTCAGGAGTCGGTCTGTAATTATGTCGCAGGAATTTAACGTCGTCGTTTTAGGTGCATCGGGAGCCGTGGGTCAAACAATGATTGAGATCCTCGAAGAGCGCAACTTTCCCGTTGCCAACTTGTATCCTCTGGCCAGTAGTCGTAGTGCGGGCGACACGGTAACTTTCCATGGTAAACAGGTCGAAATTTTGGATGTGGAGACCTTCGATTGGTCTCAGGCGCAAATAGGTTTCTTCTCGGCGGGCGGTGACGTGTCGGCGAAGTGGGCCCCCATCGCCGCCGAACATGGTTGTGTGGTGATCGATAATACCTCGCACTTCCGTTACGACATCGATATCCCTCTGGTCGTTCCCGAGGTGAACCCACAGGCGATCGCCGATTTCCGTAATCGCAACATCATCGCCAACCCGAATTGCTCGACTATCCAGATGTTGGTTGCCCTTAAGCCTATCTATGATGCCTTTGGGATCTCTCGCATCAATGTAGCGACCTACCAGTCGGTATCTGGTTCGGGCAAGCAGGCTATCGAAGAGCTGGCCAATCAGTGCGCCAAGCTGCTTCAGGGACTACCGGTAGAGCCTAAGGCCTATCCTAAGCAGATCGCCTTTAACGTGTTGCCGCAGATCGATAAGTTTATGGACAACGGCTACACCAAAGAAGAGATGAAGATGGTCTGGGAAACCCAGAAGATCTTCGGTGATGATCAGATAGTGGTTAACCCAACAGCGGTACGTGTGCCGGTATTCTATGGTCACTCTGAGGCGGTACATATCGAAACTGTGCAGCCGGTGAGTGCCGACGATGTTAAGGCCGTGTTGCGTGATGCGCCTGGCGTGGAGCTGTTCGAGTCTAACGAAGAGTATCCAACGGCGGTGACCGAAGCGGCAGGAACCGACCCTGTATACGTGGGCCGCGTGCGCGAAGATATCTCTCACCCTAACGGCATCAACCTCTGGGTTGTGTCTGATAACATTAGAAAAGGCGCTGCGCTTAACAGCGTACAGATAGCCGAAGTCTTGGTCAGAGACTACTACTGATAGCCAGCCCTAACGGGTGAAGTAGTGCATAAGTGGAGAAAAAGCCTGCAGTTTGCAGGCTTTTTTTGTGTGATCACTTGTTTTTGAAATGTGAACAGTAGCAGGTCACCTAAAACTGGTTTATAGTAATCTCAATAAATACAATTGCCTAAAGCACACTGCCAAATGGCAGTCCATCATCGCTTGAAAGGGAAGAATTGATGAACTTTCGCACATCGCATCTTGCTGGTTTGCTAGCCAGCGCACTGCTTGTTCTCTCGTCGACTTCGGGTCTTTTATCTGCCGCAGAACCTCTCAATATTACCGGTCCAGATGGTGAAAGTCGCCAGACCCTGCGCCAATATGGCCCAACTACGGCATCCGATACCTTCTGGAGTATTGCGCAGAAAACCCGTCCCGATGCGAGTGTGACTATCTATCAGGTGATGGCAGCGATTTATGAAGCCAATCCTCATGCTTTTACCAGCGACAACTACAACAGCCTAGAGAAAGGGATGATCCTGCTGATCCCATCTAAAGAGGTGATGCTGGCTATTCCTAAGAGCCTGGCTAAACAGCAGGCAGAGAGTAACGATAAAGGCTGGCGTCAGAAGCCACAGACGGCAGCAAAGCCTAAGCCGGCAGTGACACCGACTAAACAGGCTCAGGCGGCAGAAGCTAGTCAGCCAGAGATGGTTCAGGCTGATAAGCCTAGCGCCGAGCAGCAGAAGCAGATCGAGGCGTTAACCGCCAAGCTCGAGGCTGAGCAGGCCAAGAACCTGTCGCTCACCGATGAGTTGGCCAGGGCACAGGATAAGTTAAACCTGGGCAACAACGACAGCGAGATGTTGCAGGCCAAGATAGATGAACAAAGCAGCCGTATCGCCGAGCTGGAAGAGGCGCTGCTGGTACAGAAAGAGCAGAAGGCGCAGCTAAACAGCGAAGTCGAGCAGCTTCGTCAGCAGCTGGCCGCCGCGACCCAACCGACAAAACCTAAAGAGGTGGACGACAGCTGGCGCACCATGATGGACAACCCGCTCTATCTCGGTCTGTTCGCGGCCATTCCAGCACTATTGCTATTGGTATTGGTATGGCTATTTATCAAGCGTCGCAATAACAAGAGCGAGGCGGTCGAGTCGAACGCGCCTGTGACGCCACCTATGGACGATAAGCCTGTCGCGCCAGCACCTGAAGATAGTGAAGAGATGATGGCTGTGCATCTGGATACAGATGATGAGGCCGATTCGCTGGATTCCTTGATGAAGGTCGATGAGACCCAGTTAAAACCTGAGGCGGATCTGAGTGATGAGCTGCCCCAAGAAGCTGCCGAGATGGTAGTGGATGCGGGTGATGAGCAGGTGATGTCACCGATTGAGGATGAAGGTCAATCGCTGGACGATCTCTGGGCCGAGGCCATGGGTGAACAGGAGCAGGAAGAAGCCAAGACAACTCAGGAAGATGATCTCGACAGCCTGCTTGCCGAACTGGACGCGCCGCAAGAAGCGCCAGTCGAAGAGGAACATGCTGAAGAGAAGAGCATCGAAGAGACTGCCTTCGAGGCGCCAGTTCTTGAGGAAGAAGAGGCGACCGCAGAGACAGATCTCGACGAACTGCTGGCCGAATTTGAGCAAGAAACTCCAAGCGAAGACGCCAAAGAGGAAGACTTGGATGCGCTGCTGGCGGAGTTTGACCTGCCGGCAGAAACTGTGAACGACGAGACTAACGTAGAAGAAGAGATTCGCGCAGAAGAGACTAGCTTAGAAGAGATTAAGCCAGAAGAAGCCGCCGAGCCTGAAGCGACAGCAGCGTCCGAGGAAACCCTGGCCGATGAGATTGCTCAGGAGCTTGAGGAGGCGATCGAGGCCAAGGGCGATGAGGGCGATGTCGATGAGACAGATCTCGATGCCTTGCTGGCAGGATTCGATGCCGAGCCCGCTGTCCAAGCGTCCGATAGCGAGGATGATGAGATTGCTCGTCAGATCGCCGCCGAGCTTGAGGAAGAAAACGATGAGGTTGAAGAGGCGGATCTTGATGCCTTACTGGCCGAATTCGAACCTGCTGCATCGGCAAGCGAGCCAGAAGCCGACGTCGCCGATCTTGAGTTCGCCGAGGCTGAAGCTGAGGAGGCTGCACCTGAGGAGACAGGGCCAGAACTTGACGTTGCAGCCGAGTTAGCCGCAGAGCAGGAAGAAAGCAAACCGGCCGGTCATGCGCCGCTCGAGTTCGACCTGGGTGAAGATAAACCGGCTGTAGAGCTAGAAGCTGAGGAAGAGATTAAGGCCGAAGATGACGGCGAGGTGGATCTCGACACGCTGCTCGCCGATCTTGAATCGGTCGAAGAGGCGGAAGAGCCTAAGGTTGAAAAGGGCGAATCGGGCTTCTTCGGTGATCTCAAGGGGAACAAGCGCAGCAGCGATAACATGCTGGAGTGGGAATCCGCCTTGACTAGCGACGTGCCAAGCGACCAAGAGACTCAGGTTGAGGACGATGACGACGCTATCTCGCTGCAGCTGGACGATGACGATAATCTAACCGTTGATCAGGCCTTGGCAGCCCTGGATGCGGCGGAGAATAAGCGTCCGGCCAGAGCCGTGCCCGAGCACGACCTGACCGCCTTCCAGCAAGACAACGGCTTTATCGATATCGACAGACTGCTCAATGAGGCCGACGAGGAGCAGCTGGATGTCGATAAGTACAAGGAGCTGGATGTCGACATGGGGGAGCTCGATAGCCTGATGGGCAACGCCTCCATGGTCGATGTGGATGACGAAGAGAATGCCGTCAACGCCAAGCTGGATCTGGCCCGCGCCTATATCGAGATCGACGACATGGACAGCGCCAAGGCGCTGCTCAAAGAGGTCGAGCTGGACGGCAACGAGCGTCAGCAGCAGGAAGCCAAGAAGCTGCTAGACGAGCTCTAATCCTGACGAGCTCTAAAATAGAAAAGCGATTTGAAAAACGGTGCTTAGGCGCCGTTTTTTTATGGAGGCGAGCTAGGTCGGTAACTATCGGGATAGTTGACTCTCCATTTAACTCTCCACTTAACTATCCAGTTAACGCGCCATTTACTATCCAGTTAACACCTAGCTTGTGCTAGAATCCGCCGCCTAGCGAACAGATTTATTTAAACGTGAGTAATTAAACATGAGGACAGGTATTTCATGCGCGTAGCATTAGGTATCGAATATGATGGCAGCCGTTATTTTGGCTGGCAACGTCAGGCCGAGGTGGACTCGGTACAAGCCCAGCTCGAGAGAGCCCTATCTTTCGTTGCCAACGAACCTATTTCGATTCAATGCGCCGGACGTACCGACGCGGGCGTTCATGCCACGGGTCAGGTGGTGCATTTCGAGACCAATGCCGTGCGTAAAGAGAGTGCCTGGACATTAGGGGTCAATGTCAACCTGCCGGATGATATCGCCGTGCGCTGGGCCAAGGATGTGGATGACGAGTTCCACGCCCGTTTTACCGCCACCGCCCGCCGTTATCGCTACATGATCTATAACCATCAGTTTAGACCCGGCATTCTCCGCTCTGGCGTGAGCCACTATCCGGGGCAGATAGATGAGAGCAAGATGCATGAGGCGGCCCAGTATCTGCTGGGTGAGCAGGACTTTACCAGCTTTCGCGCCATTCAATGCCAGTCAAACACCCCGTTTCGCTGTGTTCACGAGGTCAATGTGACCCGTCAGGGCATGTATATCTGCGTCGACATCAAGGCCAACGCCTTCTTGCACCACATGGTGCGTAATATCGTCGGCTCCCTGCTCGAGGTGGGCTATGGCCGCCAACCCGTGAGTTGGATTAAGGAGCTGCTGGCGCTGAAGGATCGCACTCAGGCGGCGGCGACCGCTAAACCTAACGGTCTCTATCTGGTGGATGTGACCTATCCCGAGCACTATGCCTTGCCTAAGCTGGCCCTGGGGCCACTGTTTATGCTCGACTAAACCCAAATAACCAAGATCCTGAACAACAACAACAACAACAACAACGACACTGAATAACAAAGAGTTAGAAAGATTCTGATATGACGCCTGTACCCAACGCACAATCTGGCCTTAATGACTGGCTGAATCATCTGATGGCAATTCATCCCACAGAGATAGATATGGGGCTTGGCCGCGTTGCGACCGTCGCCAAGGTCATGGGGCTCGATAGCCTCGAGGGCACCAAGGTGGTGACCGTCGCTGGCACCAATGGCAAGGGAACCACCTGCGCCATGATAGAAGCCATCATGAGAGAAGCCGGGCAGCGCGTCGGAGTCTACAGCTCGCCTCATATGCTCAAATACAATGAGCGGGTACGCATCGATGGGGTGGATGCCGGCGACGAGGCGCTTATCGAGGCGTTTTGTGCCATAGATGCCGCACGTGGCGACACCTCGCTGACCTTCTTCGAATATGCCACCTTGGCCGGACTCTACCTGTTTAAGCAGGCGAAACTGGATCTCGTATTACTCGAGGTGGGGCTGGGTGGACGCCTGGATGCCACCAATATTATCGATGCCGATATCGCGGTGATCACCGCCATCGACATCGACCATCAGGAATACCTGGGCGATACCCGGGAATTGGTGGGCCGCGAGAAGGCGGGGATCATGCGCGCGGGCCGTCCCGTGGTGATAGGCGACCCAGACTTGCCGGTAAGCGTTGTTGAGTACGCCGAGTCTATCGGCGCCAAGATGGTAAGGGTGAATCACGAATTTAGCTACCAGGCGAGCGAGACTGAGTGGTGCTTTACCTTAGGCGAAACCATACAGCCGCAGATCTCACTGCCTAAGCTCTCAATAGAAGGGCTGCCACTACCTACCCTACCGTTAGCCAATGCGGCAACCGCCCTGGCTGTGGTGCAGCAATTGCTGGCAGAGCAGTTTGTGACAGCAGCGGCTCGCACATTTATCGATGCCGGGCTAAGCGGGGCTAAGTTAACCGGTCGTCTGGAGGTGGTCAGCGAGCAGCCTAAGATCATCTTAGATGTGGCCCATAATCCCCATGCGGCGGCCTATCTGGCCCAGCGACTCGAGGCTTACAAGGGTAAGCGTATCTTCGCCCTGTGCGGCATGTTAAAAGATAAGGATTGCCGCGCGGTGCTCGGCCTGCTCGAAGATCAGATCCACGCCTGGTATCTGACGGACCTTAACTGTGAACGCAGCGCCAAGGCGCAAGACTTGCTCAGCTATCTGAGTGGCGATAAAGCTGCCTATGGGTTTGCCTCGGTTGAGCAGGCATACCGGGCGTTAAAGCCAGAGATTGGCCAATCCGATGTGGTAATTGTGTTTGGCTCCTTTTACACTGTGGCAGAGTTTAAGCAATTGGACCTAAGTTAAATGCAGGTGGATGAAGTAGAAGTCAAACAAGAGAAGGTATCGAGCCAGTTTCAAAACCGTCTGGTGGGCATCATAGTCTTGGTGGCCCTGGGGGTGATCTTTTTGCCCGATATCTTAGATGGTAAGAAGCAGCATCAGGAAGAGCAGTTTGCCGAGATCCCACTGCGGCCCCAAGCCGAGTCTCGCCTCGAAGAGCTGGAGAGCATTACGGCCATCGACCTGAGTGATCAGCAGGCTCAGTTCGACAACCAGGTGAGCGCCCAGAATGATAGCGCCAGCCAAGCCTCAGCCGAGCAGCAGGGGGTCAATGATGGCGCGCAGGCGAAAACGGACGCCTCTAATACTGACGAAGCTAAAACCAGCGAGCCTAAGATAAGCCCAGCGAAAGTCACGCAAGCTAAGGCTACTGAATCTAAGGTTGAGGTCGCAAGCTCGGCCTATACCCTGCAACTGGGCAGCTTTAAGAATGCGGATAATGTTAACGCCCTGGTCAAGCGACTGCGAGGCGAGGGCTACCGCGCCTATACCGTGCCGAAAAAGCCGGTGGATGGTCAGCTGACTAAGGTGTTCGTCGGCCCGGATATCTCCAAGAGCAAGCTACAGAAGTTGCAGACCAAGCTGGATAAGTTTACCGGCCTCAAGTCGGCGGTGGTCGATTATAACCCACTGCTGTGACCCAGCTCATTTGATCATACGCCCAGGCTTCGTCCTGGGCGTTTCTGTTTGTGGGTTCTGGCCAAAATGGCTTTAGGGCAGAACTCAGTGTCCGTAATTGCGGATAAACTAAATCACTTTTAAATCAGGCTAGGGGGTGAGAATGTCTTCAGTCTCTGGTAAAATCCCGCCGTCTTAATGCTAATGCTGGATCACCTTATTCAATGGTTTGGATCGATTATGCCATTATTGCGGTTATCGCAATCTCGACTTTAATTAGTCTGCTTCGTGGTTTCGTTAAGGAAGCCATGTCACTCGTGGTCTGGTTTGCCGCCTTCTTCGTGGCGAGTCAATTTTATGAAGATCTCGCCGTCTACCTGACCCAGATGCAAGATGAAATGGTGCGTAACGGCATCGCCATCGCCATCCTGTTCATCTCGACCCTTATTCTCGGTGCCTTAGTCAATTACCTTATCGGCCAACTTGTGGTCAAGACGGGCCTGTCTGGCACAGACAGGGTACTGGGCCTCTGTTTTGGCGCCCTGCGCGGTGCACTCATCGTTAGCGCGATACTCTTTTTCCTGGACGCCTTTACCGGGGCGCCCAAGACAGACTGGTGGGCCAGCTCGCAACTGGTTCCCGAATTCGGAGTGGTTATCCAGTGGTTCTTTGACTACGTGGAAAACACCTCAAGCTTTGTACCTAAAATATAAGAATGCGTAAGCATAGGCGCGCCTTAACCTCAGGTCATGGCCGCAGATAATAATTATCAGAACATCTTAAAATGAGGAAACCTACCCATGTGTGGTATCGTCGGAATAGTTGGCCGAACATCGGTTAATCAGACAATCTATGATGCACTCACAGTGCTACAGCATCGTGGCCAAGACGCCGCGGGCATTGTCACCGTTGATGGCAATGCGTTTAGATTGCGTAAGGCCAATGGTCTGGTAAAAGACGTATTTGAACCTAAGCATATGCAGCGCCTGCAGGGCACTGCCGGCATAGGTCACGTGCGTTACCCAACTGCGGGTAGCTCGAGCGCGTCTGAGGCGCAACCTTTCTATGTTAACTCTCCTTTCGGGATCTCTCTGGCGCACAATGGCAACCTGACCAACACGGTCGAGCTGCACGAGCGTCTGGTGAAGCAACGTCGTCACGTGAACACCACTTCAGATTCTGAAGTCCTGCTTAACCTGTTGGCCGACGAGCTGCAACACACCAAGAGCCAGTACCTCACTGCCGACGAGGTGTTTGAGGCGGTCACTAAGGTACATGAGTTGACACGTGGCGCCTACGCCGTGGCGGCGATGATCATCGGCCAGGGCCTGGTGGCGTTTCGTGACCCTTACGGCATCCGTCCACTGGTATTGGGTAAGAACGAGACAGAGCAGGGCACCGAATATATGGTGGCCTCTGAGAGCGTGGCGTTAGACGCCGTAGGTTTCGAGACGGTACGTGATGTCGCTCCAGGCGAAGCCATCTATATCTCGTTAGATGGTCAGCTCTATACCCGTCAGTGCGCCCAGTCGCCAAGCTATTCACCTTGTATCTTCGAATACGTTTACTTCGCCCGTCCAGACTCGACCATCGACAAGGTGTCTGTCTACGGCAGCCGCGTCAACATGGGCACCATGTTGGGTGAGAAGATCAAGAAAGAGTGGGAAGATCACGATATCGACGTGGTGATCCCGATCCCTGAAACTTCATGCGATATCGCCCTAGAGATCGCCCGTAACCTGGACCTGCCATACCGTCAGGGCTTCGTGAAGAACCGTTACATCGGCCGTACCTTCATCATGCCGGGTCAGCAGGAGCGTAAGAAGTCGGTTCGCCGCAAGCTAAACGCCATCAACGCCGAGTTTAAGGGCAAGAACGTGCTGCTGGTGGATGACTCTATCGTGCGCGGTACTACCTCAGAGCAGATCATCGAGATGGCCCGCGAAGCCGGTGCCAAGAAGGTTTACTTCGCCTCGGCGGCCCCTGAGATCCGTTTCCCTAACGTCTATGGTATCGACATGCCGACCTCGAGCGAGCTGATCGCCCATGGTCGCGACGCGGAAGAGATCAACAAGCTGATTGGTGCCGATGGCATCATCTTCCAGGATCTGCAAGATCTGATCGAAGCCGTACGTCAGCAGAACCCGGACATCAAACGTTTCGAGACCTCAGTATTCGACGGCAATTATATTACCAACGACGTGGATCAGGCCTATCTGGATCACCTGACCCAGCTGCGTAACGACGATGCCAAGGCTAATCGCATCAAGGATATCGGCACTAATTTAGAGCTACATAACGTCTGTCATCCCTAAGGGATAGCACATGCGTCAGCTAAAAACCGACCCCTAGTGGTCGGTTTTTTTATGGGAGTGGTCGGTATTTTTATAGAAGTGCTCGGTTTTTTTTATGGGGCATTTTGCTACATATCTTCCCATGCGAGAGCAATTAAATACCTGATAGCATGGTGTTTTAATGCTTTAGTGCTATGTTTAATGAGTGAAAGTATTAAGCCTCGAGCCTGCCGTCATCCCTAGGAGTGATAAATGAAACACTTGTCCATCAGTACTAAGTTGCTTTGGATCACCTCAGCGCTATTTTTGATCATAGTCGCCATCCTCTCCTTCAGCCTCTGGTGGTCGCTTAGTGATAAAAACACGCAACTGGCAGGCCAGGTGCAAAGCGCTTTGCATGATGAGACCCGCCAGCGCCTCAGCGCCCGGGCCGGCGAGTACGGCGAGCGGGTGGCGGGTTTTATCAACGAGGCCTATCGAATCCCCTTTTCGTTTGCCGGCATGATAGAGCAGAGCGCGGCTAGCCAGCCGTTATCGAGGGAAGGGGTAGAGGAGTCGGTGGCCGGTGTGCTGCGAAAGAACAGCCAGCTCTCTTCTATGTATGCCCAGTTCGAGCCCAACGGCTACGATGGCCGCGACGGCGACTATACCCAGCAGAGTAGCCACAGCGTGCCTGAGGTAGGTACCCTGGAGATCTATTACACCCGCAGCGACGATGGCAGCGTCGAGCATCAGCAGGTGGATGACGCCAGCGAGAAGTATGATGCTACCCTCAAGGAGTTTGGCGTACGCGAGGCCGAATGGTACCTGTGCGCCAAGGACACTAAGCAGCCTTGCCTGATGGAGCCCTACCTATATGAGATCAGCCCGGGCAACACGGCGCTGATGACCTCCTTGACCGTGCCTGTGGTGGTGAACGGCAGCTTTCGCGGCGTAATCGGCGTGGACGTTAATCTGCCTGTGTTTCAGAAGCTGATCGACGAACTCTCGGCCAGCCTGTATCAAGGTAAGGCCAAGGTGACCCTGCTGAGCCAGAAGGGCTTAGTGGTGGCGGCCAGCCACTATGATAAGAAGGCGCGTCCACTGGGCGAGTCTATCGCCCCGTCACTTGCCAGTCAGTTGACCGGGCTGCATCGCCAGGGCGGTTACCTAGAGCAGGGGGATAACATCATAGTCGCCTATCCCATCGAGATCCCGCTCGCCAAGGCGCAGTGGTCGCTGGTGATAGAGGTGGCCAAGGCCGACGCCTATCAGGCGGCGAATGCCATGGATCAGGCGATGTCCGCCATGGCCAGCTCTCTGGGCAGCCTGCTGCTGATCGTAGGCGTCATCGTCTCACTGATCGCCGTGGTTACCATCAGCCTGGTGATCCGCTCTATTGTCGCGCCGCTTAAAGTGATTCAGAGCCGGGTGGAGAACTTAGCCAGCGCCGAGGGGGATCTGACCCAGCAGGTCACAGTGGAGTCCCACGCCGAACTCATCGCCCTGGGCGGTGGCATCAACGGCTTTATCAATAAGTTGAGGCTGCTGATCGGCGAGCTGAAGGAGCTAGCGTCACGCTCGCAGGCCGAGAGTCAGGTGGCGGCGGAGATAGCTCTGCAGACCCACAACAGCGTCAATCGTCAGTACAGCGATATCGAGAGTGTGGTGACCGCGGTTAATGAGATGAGCGCAACGGCGCTCGAGGTGGCCAAGGCGTCTGAGCAGACGGCGTCGGAAACCGAGGCGATGACCCTCAACGTCAAGGCAGGTGAGGACAGCCTGAGCCAGGCCATGGGCTATGTGACTCATATGTCTCAAGAATCCCTGCTAGCGAAGGAGGCCGTAGGTAAGGTGGCGGAAAGCAGCACCAATATCAGCAAGATCCTCGAGGTGATCAGCGCCATCGCCGAGCAGACCAATCTGCTGGCACTTAACGCCGCCATCGAGGCCGCCCGCGCCGGTGAACAAGGCCGGGGCTTCGCCGTGGTCGCCGATGAGGTGCGTGCGCTGGCCTCCAAGACTCAGAGTTCGACCGATGAGATAGGCAAGTTGATCGAGGCGCTACAGCGAGAGGTCAACAGTGCCTCGCAGATCATCGATCAAGGGGTGGATGGTGCCCAGCGCGCCGTGGCCCAGACAGAGTCGGCCCTGAGTTCACTCAACACCATAGTGAATCAAATTCAGGAGGTTTCCAGCCAGGTGACCCATATCGCCACCGCGGCCGAGGAGCAGAGTGCCGTGACCGAAGAGGTCAGCCGTAATATCACAGGTATCTCAGATTCCGCCTCCGAGCTGGCGAGACTCGCCGACGAGGCCCAGCAGAGCAGTGCCAGCCTGGCGGGCCTGGTAGAGCAGCAACACCAGCAGCTGGGCAAGTTAAAGACCTAGAATGTCTTGGCATTGCGATAGGGCGTCTCCTGGGAGGCGCCTTTTTTGTGGCCAGATGGCAGCCGCATCGAATGCACGGTTGTGGCTGTGGCTGTGACAGGGGCCGCGGCCGCGGAAGAGCTAAGTTTTAGCTTAGAGGGGCAAGCGCAGGTTAGCGATCACACCGGCATGAGCAAACCCTGGCTTACCCATACCATTAGCCAGAGGCCGAAGAGTAGTCCAAGGGCCGGTCTATGGTGTGCGCCATGGCGGGCGAGGGCAAACAGGGTGCCTGCGCAGCTTAGCAACAGCAGCGCGCCAAACAGCATCAGGGGATCCAGTCGCCAGGGTAATGCTAAGTTAGGCATTAAGAGCAGAAGCAGCGCCGTCGTTGTCAGCGTGGCATAGAGTAGCAGGCGCTCGGGTCGGTAAGGGGTTTTGAGTCGTATGTGCATATCAACCTCCATAGAATGGCCTTAGACTACTCTTTAATGAGAATTATTCTCAACTAAATTTACACGTAAGCATAAGATTGCCTTTCTGTATTTGCGCCAACGCTGCGAGTGGTTTAAAGTTACTGTTAATTTATACAGTGATTTGATGTCAGCATGATCTTATACATAGCAGAGAAGCCCAGCCTAGGGCGCGCAATCGCCGATGTGTTACCTAAACCCCATAAGAAGGGCGAGGGCTATATTACGGCGGCCAACGGCGACACTGTCTCCTGGTGCATAGGCCACCTGCTGGAGCAGGCCGAGCCCGACAGCTATGATCCCGCCTTTAAGTCCTGGTCGTTCGACCACCTGCCCATAGTGCCGCAGCAGTGGAAGATGACCCCTAAGAGCAAGACTCGGGGTCAGCTCAGCGTGCTGAGAAAACTGGTCAAGCAGGCCAGTCAGCTGGTCAACGCCGGGGATCCCGATCGCGAAGGTCAGCTGCTGGTGGATGAGGTGATCTCCTATCTGGGGGTTAAGGGCGACAAGCTCGAACAGACCCAGCGCCTGCTGGTGAGCGACCTCAACCCCCAGGCCGTTAAACGTGCCTTGGGGCAGCTGCGTAGTAACCGAGAGTTTATCCCCCTGTCGACCTCGGCGCTGGCACGTTCTCGCGCCGACTGGCTCTATGGCATGAACATGACCCGCGCCTATACCTTGCAGGGGCGCAAGGTGGGCTATCAGGGAGTGCTCTCTGTCGGTCGGGTGCAGACGCCCCTCTTAGGCCTGGTGGTGCGCCGCGATGAGGCGATTGAACACTTTGTCAGCAAGCCTTTCTATGAGGTGCTGGCCAACCTCTACACCCAAGAGCAGGCGCATTTTAAGGCCAAGTGGCGCCCCAGTGAGGCCTGCCAGCCCTATATGGATGAGGAGGGGCGGGTGTTATCTAGGCGCCTGGCGGAAAATGTGGTGGGGCGGATCACAGAGCAGAGCGCTCGGGTGACAGATCTGCAGGCCAAAGACAAGCAGCAGGGGCAACCCTTACCCTATAATCTGTCGGCGCTACAGATAGATGCGGCCAAGCGCTTCGGCATGAGTGCCAAGGCGGTGCTCGATACCTGTCAGTCCCTGTATGAAAAACATAAGTTGATCACCTATCCACGCTCAGATAGCCGTTATCTGCCCAAGGAGCAGCTGGCCCTGGCGCCTAGCGTTATCGATGCCGTGCTCAAGGGGGCGGGTGAGCTTACGGCTCAGTGCGCCGCGCCAGATCCCAAGATAGTCTCCAAGGCCTGGAACGATGCCAAGGTCGATGCCCACCACGCCATAGTGCCCACAGAGAAGGTGGCTAATCTGAGCGCGCTGACTCAGGCCGAGAAGCAGATTTACCTGCAAGTGGCCCGTCAATATCTGGCGCAGTTTTACCCTGTCTATCGCTACCATGAGACTCAGGTCGAGGTGGAGATCGCCGGCGGGCATTTTCATACCAAGGCCAAGCAGGAGATAGCCCCCGGCTGGAAGCAGCTGTTCCCCAAGCGCGCCGATGACAAGGCAGATAGCGAGGGCTATGAGGCGCTGGCTCAGCTGCCGCCGCTGCATAAGGGACAGACACTGCATTCGGGCCAGGGGGAGCTTATCGAGAAGCAGACCCAGCCGCCCAAAGCCTTTACCGATGCGACCTTACTTAGCGCCATGACGGGGATCAGCCGCTACGTGACCAACCCAGAGATCCGTAAGATCCTCAAAGAAACGGATGGCCTGGGCACGGAGGCGACCCGCGCTGGGATTATAGAGTTGCTGTTCAAGCGTGGCTTTCTGGCGCGTCAGGGGAAGTCTATCGTCTCGACCCCGGTTGGCCGCGGCCTCATCAACAGCCTGCCGGAATCGGCCACCACGCCGGATATGACGGCGCTGTGGGAGAGTCACCTGGATGCCATCAGCCGTAAAGAGGCCAAGTACCTAAGCTTCATGGCGCCGCTAGTCGAGTCGCTCAATGGGCTTATCATGCAGGCCGGTGCCCAGCTGCCCAAGGCCTTGCAAGGTGTCGAAGCGCCTAAGCGTTCGTTTAAGAAGCGTGGCTATGGTAATCGACGCGGCGGTGCGACAGGCGTTAAAGGCAAGGCTAGCGGGGCGAAAAAGACTGCGACTAGAGCCGCGGCTAAGGCAAAGGCCTAAATAAGAATCTGAGCAAGAGATAAGGGCATAAGCAAGGGCCTAAGCAAGGGCATAGGCAAGGGCCTGAACGCATGGAAGCTTAAGCGACTCAGACCCTTGGAGTGGGACGTTTAACGTTTTATCAGCTGTATGGCATAGCCGCCGTTGGCCGCCATGTTGAGATCTAGGCTGTCGCCCTTGGTAACGGTTTTCTTGATCAGCTTATAGTCTTCGGCGAAGTTACCCGCGTTGATGCCATCTTGCAGCAGCTGCATCTCATACTCACCATCTCCCAGAAAGTCCAGGTTGATCCGCTGGCTTCTCGCCTGGGTATTGGTCATGGCGCCTATGTACCAGTTATCACCTGCGCGTCGCGCTATGGTGAAATACTCGCCTATGCTGGCATGCAGCACCTTGAAGTCATCCCATACTGTAGGAATGGCGGCGATGAAGCGCGGGATCTCAGGCTCGGCGCGGTAGCTGGTGGGAGTGTCGGCGAGCATCTGCAGCGGACTCTCGTAGATCACATACATGGCGATCTGCTGTGCCCGGGTGGTGAGGCTCATGGGACGAGACCAGACCTTGTTGAAGTTCTTCTGCTGGGCATTGGCCATGGCGCCCGGGGTGTAATCCAGCGGACCAGCTATCATGCGAATGAAGGGCAGATGCAGGTTGTGGGTCGAGGTTACCTCAGACCATTTGTTATTTTCCAGTCCTCTAACCCCTTCGCGGGTCATCACGTTGGGGTAGGTTCTGTGGATCCCCGCAGGCTTGTAGGATCCATGGAAGTTGACCATTAACTTATATTTGGCGGCCATGGCAGCGGCGCGCCAGTAAAAATCCACCCGCTTGATGCTGTCGCTGTCCATGAAGTCTATCTTGACGCCGTTGATCCCCCATTTGGCGTAGAGTTTAAACGCCTCTTCCAGGTTCTTGTCCAGCGCCGAGTAGGGCACCCAGAGTTGCACCCCGACGCCTTTTTCCTTGGCATGGGCGATGATCGCCTGCATGTCTATGCCTGGCAGCACGGTAAGCACATCTTCCTGTGATGACCAGCCATCGTCGATAAGGATGTTTTCGATACCAAAGTCGGCGGCAAAGTCGGCGTAGTATTGGTAGGTCTCGGTATTGATCCCCGCCTTGAAGTCGACCCCCTTGAGGTTGTTCTCGTTATACCAGTCCCAGGCGATCTTGCCTGGCTTGATCCACGAGGTGTCTTCGATGCGCGACGGCTCGGCCAGGGTATAGCTTATCTGGTTGTCGAGCAGCTCGGCGTCGCTGCGGGCGATGGCCAGGATGCGCCAGGGATAGCTGCGAGACTTGCTGACCACGCCATAGTCCTTTGTGTACTGCTCATCTTTATCCAGCTCAAATGGGTGCACGCCATAGACATTGCCATCGCCTTTGCCCCTTAGCCAGAGACCGGGATAGCTCTGCAGATCTGTCTCGGTCAGCAGTACATTGACGCCATTGACCACAAACAGGGCTGGCAGGCTACCCAGCTCGTCCTTGTCTATCCCCTTGGCGGCGATGGGGGTGAATCTGGGCTGGGTGGCGCTGGCAAACTTCTTCTCGAAGGGGAAGTAGGCGAAGGCGCCCTTGGCGAAGTTAAACTCGGCCTGCTCAGAGGTGAGGGCGCTCTTGCCAGACTGCTGGGCGCTGAAACGATAGGCGACCCCTTCGTCGAAGGCGCGAAACTCCACCCGGTAATTATCTTTAAAACTCAGGCTCAACTGGTTGTATTGGTTGTCTATCTTGGCGGTACGCACCTTGACAACCGGGGTGAGCTGCTCTGAGATGGCACTGTGTTTGACCTCAACAACCTGAGGCGCGTTGCCGAGGGCCGTGCCATCGGCAAAGGTCATGGCGATGTGTGATGGGGCCAAGATGGTCTGGCCGTCGACGCTGACGCGATAGCTAAGTTGCTCCTCGGCGATGACATCGACCAAGATGCTTCCATCCGGGGAGCTGAGTTGATAGGTCTCGCCCACGGCCAGTGCGCTGGGAAGCGTTAGCACTCCTGCCAACATCAGCTGCTTATACGCCTGGGGCGCCGTCAAAAAACGCTGCAACATGTTTCATTACTCCTGATTCATACGGGGAAATTCCCGAAGGTAAGTCATTGAAGCATGTCGATTGACGCCCCGGCGCATGAAAATGGGGCTAATGTTTCCCGAAAAATAACCTTATATCTGGCCTCGTTTGATCTGCCAATGTTTGATCCACCATAAAGGGATTTAGCTGGATTAAAATGTCATAGAAGTTAAGCCGTCCACTGTCGATATGCGTTGAGCGTGTGCTAGTCATTCTAAGGAATTTCCTTAACATCATCGATATAGCTGAGAGCGCTGTCTGCGCAGGCAAATGAAGCTGCCTAGGCGAGTTGGCGTTTAGGGTTTTAAAGGCGCTTCTCGTGCAAGCTCTCCCCTTAGATGGTGGTGGTTTTATAGCAATGACTATCTAAAAACTAAGTCATAGAGTTTGGCTCATTCAAGGCCTGTTTAGCCTAAAAGTCGTTTGCGAAAAAATTATAGATTATTCATTAATATCAGTTTGATAAACTAATTTTCTCGGCGAGAACTGGGCATAAAAAAAGCCCATCACCTAGTGGTAATGGGCGAACAAAACGATTGCTTAAATTGTCTTTGAGCGAATCATTTAACAAGGGAGATTAAAACTTGAAGCGAACCCCCGCACGATAGCTACGACCCCAGCTGGAGATATAGTCTACGTGGTTCTTGTCCCCATTCAGGTACTGCACGTAATCGGGGTCAAGCAGGTTGTTGGCCTCGAAGGTGAGGGTGATATTGTCTGTGACGTCATAGCCCACCTGCATATCCAGCTGGCCCCATTCGTCGACCTGTAGGGTCTCTGAGGTCCAGTCGTTGAGGGCATTTGACCAATACCACTGCTTGCCCAGGCTGTACTCGGAGCGATAGTTATAGGCCACATTGACCTTAAGCCCATGATTCTCGTAGAAGGCGACCACATTGTACTGATGATCAGACAACCCCTTGAACGGCAACGGCTCGCCATCCTCCGTATATTCACCCGACTCGCTGTTGTTATAGGTATAGTTGGCCTGCACACCGAAGCCTGCGAGGGCATCAGGCAGGAAGTCGTCGAAGGTCTGGAGCCAGTTCAGCTCATAACCCCGGATACGCGACTGGTTTTCATCGTCGTTGTAGGGGCGGGTGACCTCGAAGCTGGCGCCATTGATGGTTTCCCGCGTCGGCTCGTAGATCACGAAGCCATGCAGCTCCTTGTAGTAGAAGGCCAGGTTAAGGGTGCCGCTGTCGCTGTAGTACCACTCAAGCGTGGTATCGAGCTGATCGGCATAGTAGGGCTCCAGGCCGGGATCATTCTCATAGATGAAGTTTTCCGGCGGCGTCTTCTCCTCGTTCTGCCAGATAGAGGTAACCGGCGACAGATTGGTTAGCGGCGGACGAGAGATCGCCTGTGACAGCGACAGACGCCAGACCAAATCATCGGTTAGCCCCAGCTTACCGTTGAAGCTCGGCAGTAGCTTGTTGTAGTTGCCTTCAAACTCCACCAGGCCGACGGTATCCACCGCGTCGGTAAACAGGCCGTTTTCATCGAAGGCGATGTTGGCCGGATCCTGAGAGTAGCCCCAGGAAGTAACGGTAGTGTCTATATAGCGCAGACCGAAGTCGAGCATGTAGGGCATGCCGGCAATCTCATCTTCGAGGATCAGCTCGGCGTAGGCGTGAATGGTCTCCTCTTTCACCCCATAGGTGTTGCCGCCGGTGAGGTTAGGTCTGGGCACCAGGTATTGGTCGAACGCCTCGCTGTCCAAGGATCTGTAGTAGTCGAACAGTCCGGGAATGTTGATCCCCGCCCAGGTGTTGGGCAGGTTGGCGTTTGAGCTGCCCATGAAGTCGTCGAAGTTGCCCGGATTGAGCGCTGTTGCTGGTAGCGGCCCCCATAGGGTGTTGCCGGCGATATCCACCTTCTCGCTATCGGGGGCGTTGATCCACTCGCTCTCTGTGGTGCCGTTACGGAAGGTGTAGGCGCTGGGATTTTCCTGGCTCCAGTAGGTCTTGCCCTTGTCCTGCATGTTATAGCCGGTGCCGAACAGCACCTTGCTGATGATGCCATCGTCCGGCTCATAGGTGCCATTGAAGTTGAAGTTACCCGTCTTGTCCTTCACCTTGTCGCCGTCGATGCGGGCATACCAGGCGCCATAGTCGATACTCTCATCCAGCACGGTATCGCCGAAGGAGATGTCGGGCACCTGCTCGCCGTTGTCCCAGTTGACCGTGAGGGTGTCGATGGCGGTACGCACCACCACCCAGCTGACCGCCGCCGAGGCATCTTCTGCCTCAGAGTAGGCCAGGTCGACGTTAAAGTTAAAGTTGTCCCAGATGTAGTTGAGGTTCAGCCCCACCTGCATGGCATCGCTGTCGCGGGGATTTTGAGATTCCAGCAGCTCGGCGATGGCGGGGGAGTCCATGTTGCCTGGCTCACCGATTGTGATGCTGTTGGTGTGACCATCGGCGCCAAACTGCACATCCTGAATGTTATCCAGGTTGGTGCCCTCAAACAGGGCCAGGGAGATCATGTTCCCCGTGGATTCAATCTCATACTTGGTATAGAGGGCGTCGAAGTTGATGTCCAGGTTCGGGGTCGGACGCCACTGCAGGGCCAGCGTACCGCCGCTGCGCTCGCGCTGATCCGTACTTACCATGATGTTAGGCCAGCTGGGGAAGCGGCCCGATACGTTAGGATCGCCATTTGGCATCAGCTCGGCCTCGCTCCACTCGTTCCAGCCCCACTGGGCGCTGTGGCTGTCGAAGCGGGTGAAAGAGGAGGTGTGGTTGGCGGAGATCAAGATCCCCAGCTCGTCGTCGTTAAAGGTCTCGCTGATCAGCAGCGAGGCCTGGGGATCTGTCTCCCCGGCGCGCTCGTTATAATAACCCTCGATAGAGCCGGCTACCTTACTGCCCACGTTGAGGGGCTTGAGGGTGTCGATGTTGATGATGGCGCCTATGCCGCCTTCGGGCAGGGAGGCCTGCTGAGTCTTGTTGACCTGAATGCCGCCAATCAGCTCGGCGGCGATCAGATCAAAGTTAAAGTCGCGCCCGACGGTTTCCGAGGCGATCTTTCTGCCGTTGAGCGTAGTGACGTTGTAGTCGCCGGATAGTCCGCGCACGGTCACGCTCTGCCCCTCGCCGCGTAGGCGGTTAACACTCACCCCAGGGATGCGCTGCATCGCCTCGGCGACGTTGCTGTCGGGAAATTTACCTATATCTTCGGCGACCAGGGCGTCGACCACGTTGTCGGCTTCCTTCTTGATCGACTGCGCCTCTTTCAGACTGCTTAAGATCCCCCGCACCTCGATGACTTCCATCTCGGTCTCATCATTCTGTTGCTTCTCTTCGTCGTCGGCCCCGTAGGCGGGAAGTGAAGAGGCCAATGCAAGGCTAATCGCAAAGGCAAGATAATTTCTTTTCATAGTATTCCCTTCGTGTTTTCAGGCTTTTTGAGCCTTATTGTTTGGGCTGAATTAATTCTTATCAGGCTCAATAAACTAATTTTTGAAATCAGTTCACCCTGATATTTATATCCCCGAGACTGGAGGGGAAACTTCCCGAAATAGTGCCTATGATTTCCAGAAAATATCCTAACGAATATTTAACATTAGGCGCTTTCATGCTCGCTACTTGAGTAAGTTTCACTCTGAACCTTCCTGAAAATCAGGTATAACTTCCCGAAAAATAACTTATGTTTGTTAATCAAATGTATTTGGGTTAGGTTCGCTTGAGGTGGCTTAACCGGGGTTATCCTTATGTTCGAATGGGTCGAGAAAATTTCGTTTAGTGAAGCCAGTCCATTAACGGCGCAGGCGCAGGACAATAAGTTTGGCTTTCATCGCAAGCGGCCAGAGGTGATGGCGCACAGCCATTGGCATGGACACATAGAGATTAACTACCTCTTTGATTGTTCAGCCGATTATTTGATTAACGGTCAGGAGATCTCTGTGCCCGAGGGGCGGATGATCATCTTCTGGGCCTCGATCCCCCATCAGATGACGGCCTGTCATGGCGACGGTGAGATAGTCAATATCTACATTCCGCTGCAGGCCTTCCTCACCTGGATGCTGCCGGGGGAGTTTGTCAGCCAGCTGCTCCACGGCGAGGTGATGGTGTCGGACAGCCTCTATGTGTGCGATCGCCAGCTGACGCAGATCTGGGAGGCGGATATCGCCAGCCAGGAGCCTCTGCTCGCCAGCCAGGTGATCAACGAAATCCGCAACCGTATCCGCCGCATGGCGATAGAGCACTACAGCACCTTTAATCTGGCCCATCGCAGCGGCCATGGGGTCGACAAGCCTGTGTTTGGCGGGCTTAACCATATCCAAACCATGCTGCGCTATATCGCCGACCATTATGATCAGAAGATCACCATAGAAAACGTGGCCATGTCCACCGGGCTGCACAAGAACTATGCGATGAAGCTCTTCAATCGCGTAATGAAAGTCTCAATAAAACAATATATTAACCAGCTACGGCTGCAGCATGCCCAGGCCTTGCTGATCGATACCGAGAATCCTGTGCTGAACATAGCGCTGGAGGCGGGATTTGGCTCGGTGAGCCGCTTCTATGACATCTTTCAGCGCGAGTTCAACATGTCGCCGTTGGAGTTTCGCCGCCGGGTGGGATGAGGGTTATTTTTCGAGAAAGTGTCATTGTTTTTTAGTAAGCCTGTTGCCGCTCTCGCGTGCTTCAATCTGTAAAGCGCTCGCGCTTAGCCCGTCCAGACTGGCTAGTCAATGAAGGCGCAGCGAATAAAGGCTTAGCAGGTAAATAGAGAAGGCTATTTAACAAGAGTCTCTATTTCCTTGGATATTTATCGGCATGAGCCACTTATAAAAAATAATACTGAATAGTAATAACCGAGTGTCTTTGATTATTGGGTAAAGCCTTATCAGCTAATTTTATATTTTGACTTTATAAGCAGCCAAATATTCGAATGACACAAGATGAAAACGTTATTAATACCGAGAAGAGTATGAAAAAAAGCATTTTATTATCGGCATGCGCAATCTCCATCCTATCGGCCTGTTCTTACCAAGCGCCCCGTTCAGGCGATCAGCAAGTCGCCCCTGAAGCCCCTGAGGCCCAAATGCAGTTAAACGACTTGGCCAATACTCTGAATGACCGTTGGCAGTTGGGCGATGAGGGGATCACCTGGCAGGTACAGGACAAGCATGAGGACCATATCGAGATGAGCGGCGAGCAGATCTCGGCCATCATCTACTACGGCAGCGACGAGCAGGGGCAGCTGACCCTGAAGCGTAAGCTGGTCTGGCCCATGCTGCGCACCATTCCTAACGACACCCATGCCAGCCTGATCCATGATTTTCCACTCAGCGTCTCGCCTGAGATCATGCTTGGCGGTAAGCCGCCTGCGAAAGAGTCGCTTGAGCGTGTGACCATAGATGGCACCCTGAATCTAACCAGCCAGCTATCCGATGCCCAGGGCAGCAAGGTGAGTATCAGTCGTACCCTGTCACCCAGCACCACAGGGCCTAAGATGATCGAGCGCTTGCGGTTTACTAACCAGGGCGAACAGGCCATCACGCTGGAGTTTAAGCCTTTAAATTATAAGGTCGAGACGGATGCGGATAAGGGGGTCTATGGCCGCTATCTTATCCAGGCCAGCAGCGATAAGGTGGGGCAGTATAGTCTGGCGCCCGGCAGCGACCTGGAGCTCTTCGTGACTTTCGAGGCCCACAGAGCCGACAGGCAAGTAGGTGAGGCGGGGCCTGGTCAGGCGCTCACTCAAGCGAACGAGCTAACGCCGGCACAAGAGCTAACGCCAGCTCAGGAGATAAGCGCACGTAAGGATTATGTCGCCGAGCTGAATCAAAACCTTCGTCTAGAGACGCCAGATCCTGTGCTCAACAAGATGTTCGAGTTTGCCAAGCTGCGCAGCGCCGAGTCTATCTTCAGGACCAAGGGCGGCCTGATGCATGGCCCCGGCGGCGGTCGCTACTACGCGGCGATCTGGGCCAACGATCAGGCGGAATATATCAACCCCTTCTTCCCCTTCCTGGGGGATAAACGCGGCAACGAGTCGGCCATCAACAGCTTCGCCCACTTTGCCCGTTACATGAACGATGAGGGCCGGGCGATCCCATCCTCTATCATCGCCGAGGGTGACGATTACTGGAACGGCGCCGGTGACAGGGGCGATTGTGCCATGATCGCCTATGGTGCCAGTCGTTTCGCCCTGGCCTATGGTGACAAGCAGCAGGCCCGCGAGCTCCTGCCTCTCATCGACTGGTGTATCGACTTTAGCTACAAGAAGCAGACTCTTGATGGCGTAATAGCCTCCGACAGCGACGAGCTGGAGGGACGTTTCGCCGCAGGAGAGGTGAACCTCAGCACCAACATGCTGACCTATGGCGCGCTGATCTCCTCGGCCTACCTGAATCAGGAACTGGGCCGCACTGAACTAGCCAGCGACTATCGCCAGCGAGCCGAGGCGCTTAAGACCGCCATCGAGGCCTACTTTGGCGCGACCGTGCAGGGGTTCGATACCTATCAGTATTATCAGGGCAACGACAAGCTGAGAGCCTGGATCGCCTTGCCGCTCACCTTCGGCATCTTCGACCGTAAGCAGGCGACCCTGGATGCCCTGCTGTCGGATTATCTATGGAGCCCAGAGGGGATCTACAGCGAGGCGGGCAACAAGACCTTCTGGGACAGGGCAACCCTGTACGCCTTCAGGGGGATCTTCAGCGCCCAGGAGACAGACACCGCCATGCGCTACTTTAAGTATTATTCGCGCAAACGCCTGCTGGGTGAGCATGTGCCTTATGCGGTCGAGGCTTGGCCCGAGGGTAATCAGCGTCACCTCTCGGCCGAGAGCGCCCTCTACGCCCGGGTCGTGACCGAGGGGATCTTCGGCATGGAACCCACAGGCTTTAATCGCCTCAAGGTCGCCCCCTATCTGCCGACCGGTTGGAATAACATGTGTTTAAGGGGGATCCGCGCTTTCAACAGTAAGGTAGATCTCTGCGTCAATCGCACTCAGGCCAAGGGCGATGATGCCTATCAGATCAGCGTTCAGCAGCCTGGTGGCAAGGAGCAGAAGTTCAGCTGGGACGGCAAGGGACCTGTGTCGCTATCACTCTAAACAGTCATTGCCAATAGCGCCTTTCTGTCCTCAACGAGGCGGAAGGGCGCATCTTAAACTGGTTGCGCGTCAGATTTAGATCGCCTTAGCCCAAATCGGAGGCCCTAGCTGTGAGTATCTTATCCATTGCCATCGTCGGTGGCGGCGCCAGCGGCTGGCTGGCCGCCAATCATCTGGGGTTGGCGCTCAAGGGACGTAGCCCTAAGGTGAGCATTACCCTTATCGAGTCGCCCGATGTCCCCACCATAGGAGTGGGCGAAGGCACAGTGCCCATGATCCGCAAGTCACTGCAGGCGTTCGGCATTGAGGAGACGGCGCTGTTCAGGCGCTGCGATGCCAGCTTCAAGCAATCGATCAAGTTCATCAACTGGCGCCACCGCACGCCTGGCAGCGAGATGAGCGACTTTCATCACCTGTTCGATCCGCCGAGTCCCTTTGGTGTGGACCTCAGCGACTTCTGGCTTGATGGGCTCGCAAAGGGTGAGAACCCCATGGGGTTCGATGAAGCCCTGTCGCCCCAGAGTTTCAGCTGCGAGGCGCAAAAGGCGCCTAAGACGCTCGCCTCCGCACCCTATCAGGGTGCCCACGCCTATGCCTATCACTTCGATGCCGCCAAGTTTGCCGAGCTGCTCAGGGAGAACGCCATGGAGCGTTTCGGTGTCGAGCATATTCAGGATCATCTGCTCGAAGTTGAGACGGGCAGGCTTAGGACGGACAGTGTAGAAACGGACATGCTCACAGAGGGCAATGAAAGTAAAAATGATAAGAAGATAGTGGCGCTGCACCTGAGAGAGGGCGGTCGCCGCTGTTTCGACTTTTACCTCGACTGCTCAGGCTTTAGCGGCCTCTTGATGGAGAAAGCCCTCGGCGTAGAGTTCATCTCCCTTGCGGATAAGCTTTGGATGAATAAGGCGTTAGTGACTCAGGTGGCCAGCGCGCCCGATGCGCCGCTGCCGCCCTATACCCAGGCGAGCGCCCATCAGGCCGGTTGGATCTGGGATATCGCCCTGCCCAAGCGGCGAGGCGTGGGGCTGGTCTATTGCGACCGCTACCTGAGCGACGATGAGGCGCGCCAGAAGCTCAAGCGGTATCTGGGTGACGAGCTGCTAAGTGCCGGCGAGTTTCGCAGCCTCACCATGCGGGTAGGGCATCTGCAAAAGTTCTGGCAGGGCAACTGCGTCGCGCTTGGGTTGGCCCAGGGTTTCCTCGAGCCCCTGGAGGCGACCTCTATCCTGCTGACTGACTTTGCCGCGTCACTACTTGCACGAAAATTCCCCACAGACAGTGAGACACTGCCTGTGCTTGAGGCCAGGTTTAACCGTATCGTCGGCCACGCCTGGCAGGCGGTTATTGACTTCGTGGCGCTGCACTATCAGCTGTCGGATCGCAGCGACTCCGCCTTCTGGCGCGACTATCGTACTCATCTGAGTGCCCAGCCAACATCCGAGGAGCTGCCTCGGCGACTCGCCCTGTGGCAACACTTCACGCCCCATCCCGACGACTTCTTCTCTCAGTTCGAGGTGTTTGGGGTGGATAACTACCTCTATCTGCTCTATGGCATGGGCTTCAGTACCCAGCCCAAGGCGCTCGATGATGCGGCGCGCCAGCAGGCCAGGGCGCAGCTGGATAAGATCGCCCACGCCAAGGCTTTTCTGGCGCAGAAGCTGCCGGATCACAGGGCCTTTATCCGGGCGCTAATTCAGGGCTAGTCTCAGGGCTAATCTCTGGCTTAGTCTCTGGCCGAATATCTGGCTAAAGCGAGGTCAGGCTTAAGCCTGGTCAGGCCGATAAGTTCTTACCAGTTCGCGCTGCGCTCTGCCAACGCCTGCTTGAGAAAATCGATAAACACCCTGAGCCGGGCGGGTATATGTAGCCGCTCCGGAGTGAGGGCGTAGATGCCATGTGTCGGCGCCTGGTAATCGCTGAGCACTGGCACCAGAGTGCCCGCAGCCAACTCCTCTTCCACCAGATACCTGGGCATCAGGGCGATCCCCATGCCATCGAGCAGCAGGCGGCGGATCACCTCGCTGTTGTTAACTTTGATGTTGCCCCGGGGCTTGATTCGGCTCACCTCGCCGCGCCGCTCAAAACTCCACTCCAGTCCGCCGCGAAAGTACGAATAGAAGAGGCAGTTGTGCCCTCTGAGATCAGCAAGGCTTCTGGGATGGCCCTGGCGCGCAAGATAGTCGGGGGAGGTGCACAGCAGGCTGTGACAGGGGGCGAGCTTCAACGCTACCAGGCTAGAATCTGGCAGATCGCCTATTCGCACTACCATATCCAGGCCCTCTTTGAGCAGATCCACTACGCGATCGTCCAGGCTCACCTCTAAGTTGATGGCGGGGTATTGGCGGCTAAATTCGCTCAGCAGCGGCGCGATATGACGCTGACCGAAGACGTTGGGCAGGCTCACCTTTAAGTTGCCCTTTACTGCCCCCTGTTGGCTGGCCAGGGCATCCTGGGCCTGCTGCATCAGGGCAGCCGCTTGGTGCACATATTCATAGTACTGCCTGCCGGCATCTGTGAGGTGCAGTCTGCGGGTGGTGCGCTGAATAAGCTTGACCCCTAAGGCCTGCTCTAGGGCGCTGATGCGCTTACTCACCGCCGACTTGTTGATGCCTAAACGCCGCGCGGCCTCGGAGAAACTGCCCAGTTCGACGACCGAGACAAACAGGGGAATGTTGGCGTAGATGTC
This sequence comes from Shewanella halotolerans, assembly GCF_019457535.1. Classification (NCBI taxonomy): domain Bacteria; kingdom Pseudomonadati; phylum Pseudomonadota; class Gammaproteobacteria; order Alteromonadales; family Shewanellaceae; genus Shewanella; species Shewanella halotolerans. The sequence continues at coordinate 1,914,784 of NZ_CP080417.1, forward strand.
CAAATATAGTTTCCTATATAGCAACAAAGAGTTTCGAATGTAGCGGATTATCTATTTCATGGAAACAGATTAAAGTGGCGCCATCGAGATTAAGATGACTAATAAGACGCTATTTAGCGTGGAACGAGACGATGACGACAAAGCTAATTCGACAACTTATGCCACAGCTTATGCCACAAGAAGCGGCACAACTTATGCCACAAGAAGCGGCACAACTTATGCCACAAGAACCGAAAAGCCAGGCTTACATTGACCTTAAGCCACAGGCAAGCACGCCACTGAACCTGATGCTTGGGCTGCTGGGTGGAGTGGCCCTTGCGGTGATGATCGCCCTAAACAGCGAACTGGCCAAGTATGGCTCGCCGCTGCTGGCCTCTTGGGTGGCCCATGGGGTCGGCACCCTAGTCGCGCTCCTATTGTTGGGCGCGGTGCGCCTCAGACAAGCTGCCCTTACAAGGCGCAACGGTGCAGCGCCTTGGTGGGCCTATCTGGGCGGGCTGTCCGGCGCCTTCACCGTGGTACTAGGGGCCATGACGGTCAACAGCGCCCTGGGGCTGAGCGCCAGCATCGCCTTCATCATGGCGGGGCAGATCCTCTTTGGTCTGGTGTGCGATAGCCTGGGCTTGTTTGGCATGGCGAGGCGCCGCCTAAATTGGGGGCAGGGCGCATCTCTGACCGTGATGGCCCTGGGTGCACTTGTTGTCTTGCTGGCTCAGGAGGGCGCGTAATGCTAACGCTTCTTCTGCTTGCGCTGCTCAACGGCGTCTGTATCGGCCTGTGTCGCATCCTCAATGGTCGTCTGGGTCAGGCGAGCGATGCCTACTATGCCTCGCTGTGGAACCATGGCGTGGGCTTTGTCTTCTTGAGTCTGTTGCTGGTGTCTATGCCGACTCCGCCCATCGCGGGCCTGCTCGATGCCCCCCTCTATGCCTGGCTAGGCGGCGTCGTGGGCGCCGTGTTTGTGGTACTCAACACCCTGGTCATCTTAAGGTTGGGGGCCACTCTCTGTAGCCTGCTGGTGATCTCGGGTCAGCTGCTGAGCGGCGTGCTGTTTGACCTTGTGGTCAAGGCGGTCAATCCTCTGCAGCTGCTGGGAGTGATCATCATCTTCGTCGGCGTGCTGGCTTTTCGCCGGATGGAGGCGCGTAGTAACAGTCCCAAGCAGCAGCCGCTTCATAATCAGCCGCTTAAGCCAGAAAAAAGGTGATTGTAAATACTTTAGGCTGGGGAGGTGCTAGCTAAAGACTAATGGTCTTCAGCACCGGCGAGTTTGAGAAAGCTTAAATTCGCGGCGAAGCAAGAAAATGGGAAATAAAAGCCCCTTTTCAGGAATGACTGTAAAGGGCAACTGGCCGAGCATAGCGATCACTTAAGAACCAAGGATGTAGATCGCTATTATGTTTCAAAAGACCCAGGCTAAGCCGCAGTTTTCAACCGATGAACACCCCCATCGCCGTTTCAATCCCCTTACCGGCGAGTGGGTGTTGCTGTCACCCCACAGAAGCAAGCGGCCCTGGCAGGGACAGACCGAGGCGCTGGATCTAACCACGGCGCCCAGTTACGACAGCGAGTGCTTCCTCTGTCCGGGCAACAGACGCATCAATGGCGAGCAAAATCCCAAGTACGACACCACCTTCGTGTTTCAAAACGACTTCGCGGCCCTCAATAGTGACGGCCCCAATGCTCAGGGGGAGGACCCGCTGTTTCGCTTCGAGACGGTAGAGGGGGAGAGTCGGGTGCTCTGCTTCTCGCCGGATCACAGCCTGACGCTGGCGCAGCTTAGTCCCGAGGCGATGCAGGCGGTGATCGCCGCCTGGCAGAGTCAGAGTGAGCTTTTGGGGCAGAAGTATCTCTGGGTACAGGTATTTGAAAACAAGGGCGCCGCCATGGGCTGCTCTAATCCCCATCCCCATGGGCAGATCTGGGCCCATAACCACCTTCCCACCCTAGTGGCGACGAAACTGCAGCGCCTTGCGGATTACTACCAGCAGCATCACAGTAATCTGCTGGGCGACTATGTGGAGCGCGAGCTACAGCAAGAAGAGCGCTTAGTGGTGAGCAACCATGATTGGGTGGCGCTTGTGCCTTACTGGGCCAGCTGGCCTTTCGAGACTCTGGTTTTGCCAAGGTTTGATATTAGGCGCATGCCCGAGCTGACCGCCGAGACCCGCGAAAGCCTGGGGGAGATCATAGGCGCGCTCACCGTGCGTTACGACAACCTGTTTCAGTGCGCCTTTCCCTATTCCATGGGCTGGCATGGCGCGCCGTTTGATAGTCAGGACCACCCCGAGTGGCGCCTGCACGCTCATTTTTATCCGCCGCTGCTGCGTAGCGCCAGCGTGAAGAAATTTATGGTGGGGTACGAGCTGCTGGCCGAGATCCAGCGGGACATCACCCCAGAGCAGGCCGCCGCACGTCTGAGGGAACAATCCTCAATCCACTACAAGAGTAGCCATTACAAGAGCAGTCACAACAAGAATAGCCACAGCAAGAATAGCCACGACAAGCAGAGCCAATAAAAACACAGATAAAGCCAGGCTTTAAACAAAAGGACAGAAAGATGAAAAATGGCGAGCTAACTCAAGCCCATACCCTTGCCTTCAACCAGGCCTTCAACCAGGCCTTCACCCAGGCCTTCACCCAGGCCTTCACCCAGGCCTTCGGCCAAGAACCTGCGTTGGTGGCCTATGCCCCGGGGCGGGTCAACCTGATTGGCGATCATACCGACTACAACCTGGGCTGGGTTTTACCAGTGGCGCTCGACAGGGGCACCTTAGTGGCTGCATCTCAGCGCGATGATTTCCAGATCCAGGTGGTGGCCAGAGACATGGACAACGAGCAGGTTAGCTTTTCGCTCGATGACCAGGCAATGGCGCAGATGCCACTGGATAGCGTCTCGCCCTGGAGCAACTATGTGCGCGGCACGGTGAAGATGCTAAGTGCCTATCTGGCCGAGACGGGTCAGCCACCTCTCAGGGGCGCCAGCCTGATGATCACTGGCAATCTACCCAAGGGAGCGGGGCTGAGCTCATCGGCGTCCCTTGAGATGGCGCTTATCAAGGCCTTCGCCGGGCTATTCGATCTTAAGATCGATGGCATCAAGGCGGCGCAGCTGGGCCAGCAGGCGGAGAATGAGTTCGTTGGTTGTAACTGCGGCATCATGGATCAGTTGATCTCGGCGATGGGAGAGGCGGAGCGCGCCATGCTGCTCGATTGCAGCGATCTCGCTATCAATCAGGTAGCCCTACCGCGCAGCCTAAGCCTGATGATCATCAACTCTAACGTGAAGCGGGCGCTGGTGGGCAGCGAATATAACCTGAGGCGCGAGCAGTGCCAAAAAGTGGCGCAGTATTTCGGCGTGAGCTCGCTGCGGCAGGTGAGCTATAAGCAGCTGTGTCAGGCAGAAGCCTCGCTTGAGCCGACCCTGTTTCGGCGTGCCCGCCATGTGGTGAGTGAAAACGCCCGGGTGCTTGAGATGGCAGAGGCGCTAAGCGCAGGCGACAGCGCCCGCATCGGTCGTCTGATGGCCGCCTCTCATCGCTCGCTTCGAGATGATTTTGCCGTGAGCACTCCTGAGGTGGACTGTCTGGTGGCACTGGTTAGCGAGGTGCTGGGCATGGATGGCGGCGCGCGCATGACTGGCGGCGGCTTCGGTGGCTGCGTGGTCGCCCTGCTGCCGGAGCACAAGATAGCCGAGGTGCGCGAGACAATCGCCGCCGAGTATCAGGCCAGGACAGGGCTGACGGCAGATATCTATCTGTGCCATAGCGGGGCGGGGGCCTTCGCCTAAGCGCCTAAAGGCTTAAGTGCTTAAGCCTGTTTGGGGGCGGGCCAGGGGCTCGCTATAGAAAAAGTCATAAGAATAAGAGAAGACGACTATGTTAGAGACACTGGATATTGGCATATTGCTGGTCTACGCCCTCGGGCTGCTGGGGCTGGCGCTGTGGATCTCCCGCCAGGACAAACGTCATGAGCGAGACACAAAGGACTACTTTCTGGCGGGCAAGGCCTTGCCCTGGTGGGCGATCGGCGCATCTTTAATCGCCTCTAACATCTCCGCCGAGCAGATCATCGGCATGTCGGGCTCTGGTTATGCCATCGGCCTGGCCATCGCCTCCTACGAGTGGATGGCGGCGATCACCCTGATCTTGGTGGGTAAGTATATGCTGCCCATCTTCATCAAGAACGAGATCTACACCATGCCCCAGTACCTGGAGCAGCGCTTCGACAAGCGGGTCAAGACCACGCTGGCGCTGTTCTGGTTGTCTGTCTACATTTTCGTCAACCTCACCGCCGTACTCTGGCTCGGCGGCCTGGCGATCGAGACGGTGGCGGGGATCGACTGGCTCTATGGCATGGTGTTGCTGGCGCTGTTTTCCCTGGCCTACTCCCTCTATGGCGGCCTCAAGGCGGTGGCCTACACGGATATCATTCAGGTGGTGCTGCTGATCTTCGGTGGCCTGCTGCTCAGCTATCTGGCGCTGGACAGGGTCGCCGACGGGCAGGGCGTCTGGGCAGGATTCGACAGACTTTCCAGCGCCTTACCGGAGCATTTCGAGATGATCCTGAGTCAGAGTAACCCCCACTACATGAGCCTGCCGGGGATCTCTGTGCTGGTAGGCGGGCTGTGGATCATGAACATCAGCTATTGGGGCTTTAATCAGTACATCATACAGCGCGCCCTGGCGGCCAAGAGCGTGGCCGAGGCGCAGAAAGGAATAGCCTTCGCCGCCTATCTTAAGCTCTTAATGCCACTCATCGTGGTGCTGCCGGGGATCGCCGCCGTGCTCCTCTATCCCGGGCTGGAGTCGCCGGACCAGGCCTATCCTTCCATGATGGCCCTGATGCCCGCCGGGGTGAAGGGGCTGGTGTTTGCCGCGCTGGTGGCGGCCATCGTCTCCTCCCTGGCCTCCATGACCAATAGTATCTCGACCATTTTCACCATGGATATCTATGCCATGGTGCGCCCGGCCAAATCCGAGGGGCACTATGTGTTGGTGGGCAGGCTGTCTAGCTTGATAAGCCTGTTGATCGCCCTGGCGATGGCTCAGCCGCTGCTGGGTGAGTTCGAGCAGGCCTTTCAATATATTCAGGAGTTTACGGGGGTATTTACCCCAGGGATCGTGGTGATCTTCCTAACGGGCATGTTCTGGCGCCGGGCGACCTCTCAAGGCGCGCTGGCGGCGGCGCTGGGCTCGGCTATTTTCTCCTTCGGCCTTAGGTTCTACTGGCCCGAGCTGCCCTTCATGGATCGCATCGGCCTGGTGTTCCTGCTCTGTCTGGTCCTTAGCGTGCTGGTATCCCTCATGGGGCGCTCTCTCGAAGAGGGGACGAGTGTGGCTTTAGGCGGCGTCAGCTTCAAGACGGGCAGAGCCTTCAATCTCAGTGCCCTGGGGGTGGTGGTGATCCTCAACTTCCTCTACGTCACCTGGTGGTAGGGCATTACAGCAGATGAAAGGTGAAAAGATGAACGTTTTAGTCACAGGGGGCGCGGGCTATATCGGCTCCCATGCCTGCGTCGAGCTGCTGAGCGCCGGGCATCGGCTGGTGGTGCTGGATAACCTGTCACGGGCCAAATTTGAGTCCCTGGTGCGAGTCGAGCAGATCACCGCGGCCAAACTCACCTTCGTCGAGGGGGATATTCGCGACGAGCGGGCGCTGGATGCCCTGTTTTCCAGTTACCATATCGATGCCGTGATGCACTTTGCCGGGCTCAAGGCGGTGGGGGAGTCGAACCGGCTGCCACTGGAATATTACGATAACAATGTGGTCGGCTCCATGCGCCTGCTAAGCGCCATGACCCGCCATGGGGTGAAGACCCTGGTCTTCTCCTCCTCGGCCACCGTCTATGGGGCGAATCCAACATTGCCCATCACGGAAGCGGCGCCCTGTTCCAGCACTAACCCCTATGGCCAGACCAAGCTGGTGGTGGAGCAGATGTGCGCCGAGTGGGCCAGGGCGCGCCAAGATGTTAGCGTGATCTTGCTGCGCTACTTTAATCCAGCCGGCGCCCACGAGTCAGGGCTGATTGGCGAAGATCCCAAGGGGGAGCCCAATAATCTCTTGCCCTATATCACCCAGGTGGCCATGGGGCGCCGCCCCTATCTGTCGGTATTTGGTAGCGACTATGCCACAACCGATGGCACAGGCGTGCGCGACTATATCCATGTGATGGATCTGGTACAAGGGCACCTGGCGGCCCTGACACGGCTACATGGGGTGGCGGGCTGTCATACCTTTAATCTGGGTTCGGGGCAGGGCTATTCTGTACTTGAGATGGTAAGGGCCTTCGAGCAGGCGAGCGGTAAAGACATTGCGCTGCATATGGCGCCGCGCCGGCCCGGGGATATCGCCGCCAGCTATGCCTGCCCAGATAAGGCGGCCCGGGAGCTCGACTGGCGGGCGGCGCGAGATCTTACGCAGATGATGCAAGACAGCTGGCGCTGGCAGTGTCGTAATCCCCAGGGATATAGCTAAACAGCTTCTTAACTCGCTGGCAGGTTAGTCGCTATTTGCAGGCCTTGTATTGGTTGCTGATGGGGTCATATTCGAACCCTGAGGCCGCCAGCTTCTGCTCCAGCTGGGCGCTGGGAATGTCCAGCTGGTAGAAGAGGTCTTGCCTATCATGACAGTTCAGCCTGAGCTGCTCGTTGACTATGCCCACCAGAATATCGCCGCTTAGCTGGGTTAAGTGGTAATCCATCTCGTCCTCCTGCATCTGAGTATGCATCTGTTATAGGTTTAGCCCAGTTTTTATGGGCTGACAACGGCGCTGTTACCTGGCTTCGCCCTTTGATGACACCTCTTTCCATCGCTATTTACAACGATATTTAACTGTTAACACGATATTTAGTGATGACGTATCACGATATTTCGTGAACGTTTGATCTTATTCTAACTTCCTGTCGATACAGCCCTTTTATCCCGTGCTGGCACGTTAGCTGCTGGTAGAGAGAGGTCATTGGGAATACCCAAGCTAACAAAAAAACAGCGTAAACACTGATAAAGGGAAAATGTGATGAATAAGAAGTTATTGGCTCTGTTGATCCCATCTGTATTGATGGCAAGCTCGGCGCAGGCTATCGAGTTGTACAAGGATCAAACCAATGCACTGAATATGATGGGTTGGCTAGGTTTCGCCGCGGTTAACGATGGTGACGACACCGCCGTGGTTGATAATTTTTCGCGTGTCGGCTTCCGGTTCGACCGCCAGGAGAAGAACGGCTGGCGCAGCTTCGCTCACACCGAGTGGGGCATCAACATGGTCACCAGCGACGACTCGCTCAAATATGTGGGCGGCCAGCTGGGCGCGCAGAAGACATCAGACTTCCTGTTTAACCGTCTGGGTTATGTCGGCCTGTCACACGCCAAGTGGGGTAGCCTGAGCTTTGGTAAGCAGTGGGGCGCCTACTATGACGTGGCCTACACCACAGACGTGCTCAACGTTTATACCGGATACTCGGTTGGCGCCTATACCTTCGGTGACGGTGGCCTAACGGGCGCGGGCCGCGCCGATTCAGCCTTCATCTATCGTAACAGCTTCGGCGATCTGGATATCGCGCTGCAATACGCCGCCAAGCAAAATGGTGACGTCGCCCTGTTTGATAAGAATGGTCAGGCGGTGGATGATGGTTCTCACCTGAGCTTCGACACCAGCTATGGCGCCAACCTGACCTATCATGTGACCGATAAGTTTAAGGTACTTGCCGGCTTTAACCGCGGCGATTTCGAGGGTGAGCTGGCCGGAGTTAGCGTCGATGATACCAATGAGATCATAGGTATCGGCGCCCAGTATGGCTCCTTCTACCAGTATGCGCCGGGCCGCGACGCCAAGGGTCTCTATGTCGGTTTCAACGCCCATCAGAGCAAGCAAAACGAATTGGTGGCCGGTCAGCTGTATGACTCTACCGGCGCCGAGTTTCTGGTGGCCTACCACTATGACAATGGTTTCGTGCCTAGCTTCCTGATCTCTTACCAAGATCTGGATACCGACGAAACCACGGCCATCAAGGGTAACTGGACGCGTCAGTTTGCCGTAGTAGGCCTGCACTATCGCTACAGCCGCGATACCGTGATGTTTGCCGAAGCCAAGTTCGACTTCAGCGACATGGATGACAAGGGTTTCGAGGCGGCCCAAGATAACAGCTACGCCGTCGGTATCCGCTACTTCTTCTAGTTTGATTGTTCCCTGCAAAGTTCAAAGCACTCCTCGGAGTGCTTTTTTTGTCTCTGATATTTAAAGGCTTAGCGCCAGTTTCTAACGTTAAGCACTTAACACCAAGTGTTAAGCACCAAGCTTTTAACACTGGCAGTTAGCACAGTCCCAGCTTCTTCATCTTGCTGCGCAGGGTATTGGGGTTGATATCCAGCATCTCGGCGGCGCCGCCCGGCCCATAGAGTTTACCGCCGGTGATCCGCAGCGCATGGGCGATATACTTACTCACCATCACATCCAGGGGCACCAGTTTATCGCTGGCATGGCTGGGATCTATGATGATGGTCTCATGTTTGCCGTTGGCCGCAGGTTCCACCTTGTCCACCTGAGTCAGGTTGAAGTTAAGCGGTCCCTCTGGGGTTTCGATCATGGCCCTTTCCAGCACGTTGATCAGCTCACGCACGTTGCCCGGCCAATGGTAGTGATTCAGGCTGTCGAGTTGTTCACTGCTGACCCTGGGGAGCTTGTCCAGATTAAACTTGGCCGCCAGCACCTCGATAAAGTGCTGCACCAGCAGGGGAATGTCCGAGCGGCGTTGACGTAGCGAAGGGATCTCGATAGGAAAGACCGCCAGGCGATACCAGAGATCCTCACGAAAAGTCTGCTTCTTCACCATGGCCTGCAGGTTTCTATGGGTGGCGGCGATCACCCGAATATCTAGGTTGATGGCATCATAACCGCCCACCCGGGTGATGGTGCCGTTCTGCAGCACCCGCAGCAGACGCACCTGTACCGACAAGGGCAGCTCGCCGATCTCGTCTAAGAAGATGGTGCCGCCGTTGGCCTGTTCGAAAAAACCTGCCTTGCGATGCTCGGCGCCGGTGAAGGCGCCTTTCTCATAGCCAAACAGCTCAGAGTCGATGAGGCTCTCTGGGATGGCGCCGCAGTTGACCTTGATGAAGGGCTTGTCGGCCCGCTGTGACTTACAGTGAACGGCGTTGGCGATCACCTCCTTACCACAGCCGGTTTCCCCCAGGATCAACACGCTGGTATGCAGCTTGGCGATCGCCTCCACCTGGGTCATCACCCGCTTGAGGCCTGAGTCGGCGCCGATCACCCCGCAGGGATTGAAGGCCTGCTTGAGTAGGCGGTTTTGTTGGGTGAGTGCCTGATTGGCCCTGAGCAGGTTGCGCCCCTTGAGGTTAAAGGCGGTGATCAGCGACAGGGTATCCTTGTGGGGCTCGATAAGGTCGGCGTGGCGATGACAAAACTGCGCCTTCTGCTTGGCATAGAAACCCACCACCCCCAGATGGGTGTTGCCGCTGAGCATGCGCAGCAGAATCACCGACTGGATATTGGGGATCACCTGAGGCGCGACGAAGCCTGTCACCTGATCGTGCTCGAGATCGTTGATGATGCGGATCACCGGACGGTCGGGCTGGCTCAGCAGGGCCTGCATCTCGGCGGAGATCTTCACCTGTTTATTCAACGCCGTAGTCTGCGCCTCATCCACATGGGCCAGAAACTGGATGTCACCATATTCGGGGCGGTAGATGTTGAGGTAGATGCCGTCGATGGGCAGGTGTTGCCTGACATATTCGAAGTAGGCTCGCAGGGACTGCTCCAGCTCCAGGCTGCTGCACAGGCGCTGGGTGGCTTCGAAATAGAATTGTTTTTGCATTGAAATGTCACGGTGATCACGAAGTTTCGTGATTGTAGATCATCATATTTCGTGATTCTGTGCCCCCCTTCATAAATTGTTCCTTATCCCCCTCTTTTTAGGTAGTTGGCATGCCGGGTGCAATCTTATCTGCATGAAATCGAGGCGAATTCCCCCGATTCTACTTTGCTCAAATGGTCGAAAGGAAAATTAAAAATGAAACAGAAAGATCTGATAAGCCCGGGTCGTCGCCAGCTGTTAAAAGGCGGCGCCGCGATGGCCGTCAGTGTGGCGGGACTGGGCGCCATGAGCGCCCAGGCGGCCGAGTGTAGTGGCGATAAACCGCCCCATTTTGACGAGATAGTCGATGTCTTGGTGATTGGAAGCGGTTTCGCCGGCATGTCGGCGGCGCTGCAGGCCAAAGAGGCCGGTGCCAGCGTCATGGTGATCGACAAGATGCCCGTGTTTGGCGGCAACTCCACCATCAATGGCGGCGCCATGGCGGTGGCCGGTTCCAAGTTGCAGGCCAAGGAGGGGATCAAGGATTCGGTCGATACCATGGTGGCCGACATGCTCAAGGCGGGTCGCGGCATGAACGATGTCGAGATGCTCAAGCTGGTGTGTAACGGCACCGCCGAGTCTTGCCAGTGGCTGGAGGCCTATGGCGTTGAGTGGAAGCCTTTTGTGCAGCACTTCGGTGGTCACTCGCTGCCGCGCGTGCTGCAGACGGTGCAGAGCTCAGGCGCCGGCATCATTCGTCCCCTGATCAAGGCGGCGAAGCAGCATGGTATCGAGATGCGAAATCAGACCAAGCTCGAATCTTTCGTGAAAGATCCGGCCGGTCGCGTGATCGGTGTCCAAGTTCGCGATGGCTATTATTTCCCGCAGGAGCGCACGGGTAAAATACATCTTATCGGCGCACGCAAGGGGGTGATCATGGCCACCGGCGGCTTCTCCCGGGATCTCGAGTATCGTCAGATGCAGCAGCCTGAATTAAATGGCGATCTCGACTCGACCAACCATCCCGGCGCGACCTCTGAGGCCCTCAAGCAGATGATGTTGATCGGCGCCAACCCGATCCATCTGGACCAGATCCAGCTCGGCCCCTGGGCATCACCGGACGAGAAGGGCTTCGGCACCGCCTCTCAGTTCAACACCATTGCCACTTATCCCAGCGGCATAGTGGTGGATGTGCGTACCGGCGAGCGTTTCTTCAACGAACTGGCTGACCGTAAGGCTCGCGCCGACGCCATCATGACCCGCCGTGACGCCCAGGGTAATCCCGTCTATCCCGTGGGCTTTACTAATGCCAAGGGCGCGGCCCAGGCCCAAACCCTGGAGTGGGGCCTCAAGTACAAGGTGATCCAGAAGGCGGACACATTAGAAGAGTTAGCGGCCCTGTATCAGATCCCCGCCAAGGCATTGAAGGCCCAGGTGGCGCGCTGGAACGACGCGGTAAAAGCCGGCGAAGACAAGGAGTTTGGTCGCCCCATGCAGAAGGCCATGGCGCTGGAAGAGGGCCCTTGGTACGGCGTGCGCATGTGGCCCAAGGTGCACTACTGCATGGGCGGCGTGAAGGTGAATACCCAGTCTCAGGTGCTGCACCTGGTGAGCAACGAGCCTATCGACGGCCTGTATGCCGCCGGTGAGGCGACAGGTGGCATCCATGGGGCGAGCCGTCTCGGCGCCTGCGCCGTGGCAGAAGGTGTGGTGACGGGCAGAAACGCCGGTCGTATCTGCGCGGCGAGCGCGGCAATCGAATTAAAACAGGCATAGCACAGGTGTGCAGCCGAGAAAAATATTAAGGAATTGATGATGAAAAAAGTAAATACTCTGTTGGCAACTACAGCCCTGGCAACCAGCGCCCTGGCGATGACCTCTGGCGCCGCCATGGCAAGTGATACCGTGGTACTCGACGGTCAGCATCTGACTCAGGCCCAGGCCTGGGCGATCGCCGATGGCGCCAAGGTGGATATCGCGCCTCAGGCGGCCTCCGCTTTGGTGAAGGCCCACGATCTGCTGATGGAAGCGGCGCGTCTGGGTAAGCCTGTGTATGGTCTCACAGTAGGTGTGGGCTTGAACAAGGACCACAAGCTGTTCGATGCCAACGGCGAGCTAAGCGCCGAGGTGATGGCGGCCTCTAAATCCTTTAACTACAGCACCCTAAGAGCACACAGCGCGGGCGTTGGCGAGCCGATGCCGGTAAGACTCACCCGTGTCGCCCTGGCGGTTCGCTTAAATACCATCTTGTCTGGTCACACCGGCGTGCAGCCCTATGTGGCCGAGATCTATAAGGCCTACCTGAACCAGGGGATCACGCCTGTCATTCCATCGCTGGGTACAGTAGGCGAGGCGGACATTTTGCTGGCATCCCACGTGGGCCTTGCGATGATCGGCGAGTGGGATGTGTTCTATCAAGGCAAGCGCATGAGCAGTGTCGAGGCGATGAGCAAGGCGGGCGTCAAGCCGCTTAAGCCTATCGGCAAAGATGCGCTCTCTATTTTGTCGAACAACTCGGTCGCCGTGGCCTACGCCATGCAAGGTTATCAGGACGCCGAGCATCTGCTGCAGGTCTCGCCAACCGTGTTTGGCCTGAGCCTGGAAGGGCTAAACGGTAACGTGGCGCCGTTCCTGCCACAGACCAATGACATTCGTCCTTTCCCTTATCTGAAGGCGACTACTGAGGATATCTTAGGCTCACTGTCTGGCAGCTACCTGTGGGATCTCAACAGCGAGCGTCCGCTGCAAGACCCGCTGAGTTACCGCACCACCGCCTATACCCTGGCGAGTGCCCAGAAGGCGCTGTCTGATCTGGGGCAGGTGATCGATATTCAGATCAACCACTCAGACGATAACCCTGGGGTGATCCTGGGCGCGAGCAAGCAGTACGCCGAAAACTCTCAGGTGGCCAAGTATCTGGTCGAAGGCAAGGGCGGTGTGTTCCCAACCACTAACTTCGAGCCGCTCCCCGTGGCTCTGGCGGTGCAGCAATTGAGTGTGGCCCTGACTCATGTGTCTCACAACAGCGCCATGCGCACCATTCACCTATCGGACGATCACTTTACCCATCTGCCACGCTTTTTGAGCGCGCCGGGTAACAATGGTCACGCCTTCGGCGCCATCCAGAAGACCTTCGTGGACATGCAGGTGCGTAACAAGATGTTGGCGACCCCAGTGTCATTCGACGGCATTCAGATCGCTGGTAACATAGAAGACACCTTCACCAACCTTAAGCTGGCGAGCGACAACCTGATCCAGATCGTCGACAACATCAACACCATGTATGGCCTGGAGTTGTTGCACTCGACCCAGGCGATCGACCTGCGCAAGGCCGCCAATGCCGACCTTAAGCTAGGTAAGGCAACCCAGGCCATGTACCAGGCGTATCGTCAACAGGTGCCATTCGTCGAGCTTGACCGTCCGTTCACGCCAGACATTCAGGCGTCACACGACTTCATCGTCAAGTACTGATGGATTGGGCTTTAGCCTAAGCAAGTTATTAGCTGGGGCGCTGGTCGCCCCACAATAAGGATTCAAGATGTTAAGAGTATTATCGGCCCTCTGTTTGGCGGCGCTACTGAGCGCGCCGGGTGCACAGGCCATGAAGTTAAAAGATTATCACCAAGAGATCATGACCAACGAGCAGGGCAAGATCGAGTGCAGCGCCTGTCATGGTGAGGCGAAACGCAAGAGCATTCCTAAGATGAGTGCCTGCGAGTCTTGTCACGGCACGGCGGCCGAGATGGCCGAGCTGACCAAGCGCCCCGAGGGGGCAGGCCACAGCGTAGAGCCGAATCCCCACGACAGCCTGCACTATGGCAGCGATCTTCCTTGTACCTACTGTCACCAGGAGCACAAGGAGAGCAAGGTGTACTGTAACCAGTGTCATGAGTTTAAGTACCCTAAGATGAAACGTTAGCCAAGTTCGGCTAGGGCGCCCAGTGCCGAGTCTGGGGACAAGGGCCACAGCGCACGCTCCCGCTGCTGTGGCCTTTTTCTTTGCTTTTTCTTTGCCTCTTTCCCGCGATTTTCCAGCTATTACCTTCAGTTATTCGCTTAAATAGGCTACTTTGTCTTTGATTATCAACATCTGATGACTAATTTGGCGACTGATTAAGAACGCATAGGGGAGCTTATCTTGGATAGAATCGATACCATGAAGGCCTTTACCGCCGTGGTGCAGGAGGGCTCCTTTACCAAGGCGGCGGACAGGCTAGGGCTCTCCTCGCAGCTGGTCAGCAAGTATGTGTCCCAGCTCGAGGAGCATCTCAAGGTGCGCCTGCTCAATCGCACCACGCGGCGGGTCAACGTGACCGAGGCGGGCAGGGCCTACTTCGAGCGCTGTCAGCAGGTGCTTATCGATATCGAGGAGATGGACAACGCCCTGACCAATCTCAGCGAGACCGCCTCGGGTCTGCTTAAGGTCAGCGCCCCCATGTCTTTCGGTATTCATCATCTGCCCAGTGCCCTGGTGCAGTTTCAGCAGCAACACCCGGATGTCAGGCTGGATATCACCCTGACGGACAAGAAGGTGGATCTACTGGAGGATGGCGTCGATGTGGCGCTGCGCATCGGTCAGCTTTCGAGCTCCTCGCTTATCGCCAAGAAGCTCACCCCGATCAAGCTGGTTGTCTGCGCCTCTCCCGAGTATCTGGCCGAGCGCGGTGAACCCAAGACCCCGGCGGATCTTATCCATCACAACTATCTGCACTTTAGTTATTCGGATCTGGGCGCGGCCTTCGGTCGTTTCGGCGAGCACTTCTCGGCGCTGAAGATCCCAAGCGATCTGGCCTGTAACAATGGCGACATGCTGGTGGAGGCCGCCATCGCCGGTCGCGGAATAGTGGTGCAGCCTACCTTTCTGGTGAGCAAGGCCCTGCGTAGTGGTAAGCTCAAAGCGATCCTCATCGAGTATACCCCAGAGCCCTTCGGCCTGTACGCCGTCTATGTGCACCGTAAGTTTCTCGCCAGCAAGGTGCGCTGTTTCGTCGATGCCCTGAGCCAATACTATGGCAAGACCCCTTACTGGGATGCGATAGACGACTAGCTGGCTCACGCCTGCTTCCTCACATTAGCCAGCTTTCTCGTCCTCAAGCTTTCCGCGCCCGAGCGCTAATCCTTAAGCCCTATCTGCCGTCTAGGATTATTATCGCCATTTTGTTGTCAATCATTAAATGATAGTGATGTTTATCAATTTAACGTTGAGAGCTACATTTACCTCATCGGCAGCGAATGGCTAAAACCTAATCCAAGCCAAAGGCTGCAAACCAAACATCTTTGAGGAGAGCATTATGAACAAGCAAACATTAACCAAACTACTCAACAGCGATGCAGGACTGGCCCCCTTGGTACTGCGTCTACCCCTAGGACTCATCTTCGCCGCCCACGGCGCCCAGAAGCTGTTCGGCTGGTTCGGCGGCTATGGCCTGGAAGGCACAGGACAGTGGATGGCCAGTGTCGGCTTCGAACCCGGTTACCTGATGGCCCTGCTGGCCGGTAGCGCCGAGTTCTTCGGAGGGCTGGCACTGGTGCTGGGTCTGTTGACCCGTCCCGCCGCGGCGCTGACCGCCTTCACCATGGCGGTGGCTATGACGCTGCACGTGGGCAACGGCCTGTTTGTCTCTAACAACGGCTACGAGTTTGCCTTGATATTGCTGGCGGCCTCGCTATCTCTGGCGGTGCAGGGCGGTGGACGCTACTCAGTTGATAAGCTACTGACCGGTCGTCTCTAAGGTTAGCCAATTATGCGGTAGGGGCGGGTGTAGGAGACTATGCTCCGCATCCTGTTACGGGTTTAGAAGGAGAAGCAGATGTTAGTCGATGGTCGTTGGAATGGAGATTGGCAGCCGGTGCAGGCGAAGGATGATGAGGGGCGTTTCGTGCGTCAGATCTCTAGCTTTCGCAACTGGATAACGCCGACAGGCGAGGCTGGTCCTACGGGTGAGGGCGGTTTTAAGGCGGAGTCTGGCCGCTATCATCTCTATGTCGCCTATATCTGCCCCTGGGCCTCGCGTACCCTAATGGTGCGGGCGCTCAAGGGCCTTAACGAGCATATCAGCGTTAGCGTGGTCAACCCAGTGCTTTCGGAGCAGGGCTGGCAGTTTGGCGGCGCGCCGGATAGCAAAGTAGGTGGAGACCAAGATATCCTCAATGGCCACAAGTATCTACATCAGCTTTATACCCAGGTGGATCCACGCTTTACCGGCAGGGCGACCGTGCCCGTGCTCTGGGATAAGCAGCGCCAAGTGATAGTGAACAACGAGTCGGCAGACATCATACGCATGTTAAACACCGCCTTCGATCACCTTACCGACTCGGCATTAAATCCGGCATTGGATCTCTATCCAAAAGAGCAAAGCCAAGCTATCGATAGCCTGAATGAGCGTCTCTATCACCAGTTAAACAATGGCGTCTACAAGGCGGGCTTTGCCACCAGTCAGTTTGCCTACGAAGAGGCCTATCAAGGCGTCTTTAGCCTGCTCGATGAGCTGGAACAGACCCTGAGCGATGGTCGCCCCTACTTGCTCGGCGAGCAGCTGACCGAGCCGGATATTCGCGCCTTCGTGACCCTGGTGCGCTTCGATGTCGCCTACTATGGCCTGTTCAAGTGTAACCGTGAGCTGATCGCCCAGAAGCCGCAGCTACAGGCCTATCTGCAGCGCATCTATGCCCTCGATGGCATCGCAGCCACGGTCAACATCGAGCATATCAAGCAGGGCTACTATTCGATCAAGGCCCTTAACCCAACAGGTATAGTGCCTGTCGGCCCTCAGGTCAGCTTATGAGTTCAGTAAAGAGTTTAAAAGTGAGCACAAATATGAGTTCAAGTAAGAGCTTAAGACAGATCTCCCCTGAGGTGAGTGAGCGGCTAAAGGCCGCAACCAGTGCCGGTGTAATGCCGAGCCTGTTCGTCTCCCATGGCTCGCCAATGTTGGCCCTGGATGACAGCGACAACGCCGCGTTTCTCGCCGAGCTGGGCCAGGTGCTGCCAAGGCCCAAGGCGATACTGGTGTTTTCGGCCCACACAGATCTCAGTGGCAAGGTGCGTATCACCTCAAACGAGGCCCCGCGCACCGTGCACGACTTCTACGGCTTTCCCGACGCCCTCTACCAAGTTAACTATCCGGCCCCTGGCGCGCCCAAGCTGGCCGCTAAGGTCGCGGATCTTCTGCAAACCGCCGGGTTTGACGCCGAGTTAGATGAGCAGCTTGGCTGGGATCACGGCCTCTGGACGCCGCTGTGCCGCCTCTATCCCGAGGCGGATATTCCTTTGGTGCTGGTCTCTATCGACAGCCGCCAGGGCGCCAGCTATCACTACCGCCTGGGTCAGGCGATAAAATCTCTGCGCACTGACGGCGTATTGGTGCTGGGGTCGGGCGGCATCAGCCACAACCTGGGCGAGCTGTTTCGCCGCCCCGGCGACCCGCAAAAGGTAGAGAAGATGCAAAGCTTCGTCAATTGGATCGCCGATAAGCTTGCCCAGGGAGATCTGCCCGCACTGCTGGATGTCGAGCGCCAGGCCCCACACGCCAGGTTCAACCACCCCAGCATAGAACACCTGATGCCCTTCTACGTCGCCCTAGGCGCAGGGCGGGGTGAAGGGTTTAATGAGGCTAGCAAGCCGCCACTGCGACTCCACCAAAGCGTCGAACTACAAATCCTCGCCCTAGACACCTACGCATGGGTGGAGTGATTGTTAGGCAGAAATGTCTGGTGAGGAAAATAATTTAACTTAGATTAACACTAGGTTGTTGTCTAGGGTAAAAGTAAAATATCAAATTAACCTGTACCCTTGAAGTATTTATTCTAGGATTCTATAAGGCGTTAATGATTTTTAATTATTAGCGCCTTATAAATTTTACCACTAAATATGCCTTTCAGGTAATAAAGTGTCCGGTAGGTTTTTAGCTTTTTGCACACTCGGTTTCTTAAGCATGTGACGATGTTTCCCTGCACAAAGCTTAATCAAACTTCCAAGTTTATTTATGTTTGATTGCGAAGTATAGCTATATCTGTATTCGGCTTCCAATGCGTTAATTACGTCTAATAAGTAAAATGAATTCTTATCTACTGACAAGATATACTCAGCGACTATCTCTTCCCAGTTTTTTGGTCTTTTGGCAATTAACATAAGGTTCATGAAGTGTATCTTGAAATTATCACTTTCCTGAGTCATTCTATTGTTGAGTAGAGTTCCCATTTTCTTTGTGAACAATTTGTCAACATACCAGTCAACCATATTTGATGGTAGGCATCCTATAATTTGATTTAGTTTTACATCTAGCTTTTCACTAAATGATCCATATAAGTGAAAATGTACGCCTTCAACTTTAGCACTATTATTACTTGCCAATACTGGAGATAGTGCGACTAGAACATTAGTCAATTGCTTTATTCCCTGTAAGACAGAGTTTAATAAATTATGTTTAATATTCGTGTCCGCAAAGTCACTGTTTCTTAAGGCTAAAGAAGCTGCTTTAATACACTGTATTAGCCTTGATACTGAGTACTCTTCAAGAATACAGTTAAGGTTTTGATTTAAGGGGGTTGCCCTGTTATAACCTCTGTCGGCATATTCGTCTTTAACTTCATCAGGTAAAGAGGAAGCTGAAACGCCTTCTGAAATCTCCTTTTCTATTCGTTCTAATTGAATTTCGCTAGGTAGCCATTTTGCAAATTGATAAATATCAAACCCTTCAGGCAATTTGCATTTTCTATTAACAGTTCTTTCTATTTTATTCAAATCATTGGCTATGATAGATAAGGCACTATCTCGTCTCCGGTCAATTCCTGTGTAAAATTCAATTACTTCTGGATAGTTCACATAATTTAGGTTTTCTAATATATAAGTTGAGAAGTCGTTATCGTGAAGCATTCTGTGAGCGGCAAAATAATATATCCAGTAAGTGAATTTAAAACAAAACCCTTCATTTCTAAGAACTATTATGTTGTTTGTGTACAAAATATCGAAAATTATACTTACTTCTAAATCTAGTTCTTTTTTTCTACAGAAACCTGACAGCTTTTCAATGAACTGATTTCTTGTGAAGTATATTTTTTTGCTTCTGATTATTTGTTCGCAAAAATAACCTAGAGTAAACTCTGTGTCTTTTAAATCTGGTCTGGTTTTATAGTGGGGGATATCGTCAACATTAAAGAGTAAATGAAGAACTCTGCCTATCATTTCAGCTCTGTTTACTGGACTGTCGTCAAAATCACGTTCTGAAATTTTTAAAATTGTAAGACAGTTTTGCGGGGTTCTGGGTATATTTAAAGCTTCTAAATCATCAACGACCTTATTCAGAACCCTCGAATCGTCTCCAATTGCTCCTTCAGAGTTATAATTAGCAACTAAATTCCTGACCCCCTTTCTGTCTAGGGACCATAGGTATAATGGAATAAATTTTCTTGGTAATTGTACATTTTCTTCTATCAGTGGATTTGTGTCCATTGAATACATTAATATGATAGGTTTCTCTTTAAATTTATCATTCACCAAACTTAAGATTTTACTTCCGTTATTGAGAGATGAGGAAAATTCATCCAATATCACACACTCAATATCTTCATTGCTTAACCCATAACTTTCTAGAGCTTTATTAACCTCTTTATCTATTTCTTTTTTATGAGGTTTCAAGTGGCTTGCGTCTAAATAGAGCCAAAATGAAGGTTGCTCGGCACACCATGCCTCTTTGACTAGATAATGAGCCAGAGAAGTTGCTCCATATTGTTGTCTAGATTTTATGATAGTGGAAGTAGGGTTTTCGATAAGGGATTTGACATCAACTTTGTCACTGTCACCTGGTTGTTCTTCAGAATTTCTATCAATATTAGGTGTTACCCATGTATTTTTCTGTGTAGAAAAAGATGCCATAGCTCGATCAAATTTTTCTTGTAATTTTGACCTTACTATTCCCTTATTAACTTCATTTAAATGAGTTTTAAGTTTAATCTTGTTGTTTTGGCAAGCAACATTAATAGATACATCGATTAGTTCTGATAAGTGCTCAGAACTAATTGCGTAATTATCTTGTCCTGACTTAATGTTAACAACGCCAACGACGTTGTTTGTAACCTCGCAAAGCACAGGAGAACCACTGTAACCTTCACAAATGTCCTCATTGGGGTATAATTTTATAGACTTGACCGAATTTATTTCAACATCGTGTTTTACAGGGATGTTGGATATCATTTCTTTTTTACTTGTTCCAACGATCTTTGAATAACCAATTACTTTTACTTTAGTATCGCCTACTAAAGCTAACTCGAAAGGCTGCAGCTTTAGCCCTTTTACATATAAAACTGCGAGATCTAGTCCCTCGCTATATTTGTTGCAAATAATATCTGCGTTTCTTTCATCAACTAAAATCTCTTCACCACAACTAGCTACGACATGACCACAGGTTGCGACATATACACCATTGTCATCGACTTTAATAACAAATCCTGTACCTAGAGCACTTCCTCTTCTATTCGTTATCTTTAAAACTGAGCTATTCATCTAGACCTCTCATCACCATTTCCACTTGAATATGTGCTTCTGCTGTGGTTTTAGCTAAGACAAATCCGCCTTCACCACCCAATTTTACCCCCAAAGTAACTTTTGTTTCAGAAATCTTTACAGATTTATTAAGCTCTTTATAAGTATTAGATACTGGCTTTATGATTTTAGAGAGGAATTCATTGATATTCTCTATTGAAGTATCAATTCTATTGTCGAGTGAAATGTATCTGTCTTGGTTATCATATGTCTCAATTTCAACTTCTAGTCCATCATTGAGCTTAACTATCTTATTCATAAATCCCTCTATAAAATTTACCAAGTCACAGATTATTGAGATAGTGAACTGTGACTAAAATAATCCTTTAAGATATTAAATAAATGGGGACAGAGTTTACTTTTTGAGGGACTTGATTGGCGCATGTTGGTTTTTTCATTCCCTGAATGGCGTCGTCGATGTTTGATTCGAGTTGCCCTAGCTCTGTCCTTGATTGGTGATACTTTAATCTATCTTGTAGTCGGTATTCAACATGCCACGTCACATTTTAATGCGCTTTTTTCCTTAAAAATAATAGCTTGTATCAACGAGCAACGGATGAAGCTAAATCGAAGAGACGTTTAGATACTCGGTGTAGATACATTTGCGGACGTCGATGGCAGGGCCAAAAATGTTCCCTACATTTATTGGCATTTCCTACATCCATGTAGGTCAGATGCCATCGTCGAGCCTACATGGATGACTCCTTTTAAAACAAAGAGTCGGCGGGTAGCAAATGTATCTGCACACAAAGGTCGTTTATTCAAATCCCTGTGATCACGACATTGGTGCATCCATGCACTGCACCTGCGGCAGCAATTGATAGAGATGAAGATTCGACTCCAAACTCACTTAACAGATGAACAGTTAAAAATTACTACCCGCAGCAAATGAAGCCCAATCGAAGAGACGTTTAGATACTGGTGTAAGCACGCTTTTGGCTCTCGGCGGCATGGTCGCCGCCGTGAAGCCCACAAGGATGTGCTTGCGGCGTGCCAAAAGTGTGCTTGCACATCCCTCGCTGGGCAGGCGTTAGACAGCAATGAAGGTTAGACCTTCAAATCACCTTAATAAATGACAATTCTATTCAACGATTAAAGTGAATCGTTACCTTGAACGAGCGGCCGAAAAGAGCAGGGGAAAAGGGGCGAGCGATACGCCCCCGAGAAGATTTTACCTAAGTTGGTCCCCACGATTAATCCCAATCAACCTATCCAAAATATGCTCCCCATCCATTCGGATGCCATTATGCTCATATTCAGAGGTGAGCCAGTACTTCAGGTTACCCACCTGAGCCGCTGTCTCCAGGCTGTAATGCATCTCGACAAACATATCTTCGCTGTAGATGGCCGCCGCGACCGGCACCTGGTTGTCGGCCAGCTTGGCGGGATCGTACAGCATGGGCCAGTCGGTCTTGTCGGCCAGCAGGTGCGCCGCATGTTTCAGCGGCTTGAGGTTGGTAAACTGGTCGAAGAACCAGGGGTAGACCATCTCGCCGGTAAACAGGAAGGGCTTGTCCGCCTGGTAGTTAAACTTATCATAGCTTTGTCTCACCCTATGGGCCGCCCAGCTCGACGCCTCTTGCTGACAGTAGATGCTCTCGTGTAGCAGGGCGAAAATGGGGTTGGTGTTAAAGTCCAGCAGCTGGCAGAAGTGAGCCAAGAACAGCGGGTTAACCTGAGTGCCCTGGGCGGTTTCAATCAAGGCCTGTTCCAGCAGGTAATAGACGGGCTCGCCGCCTTGCTCCATGCCTATGTTGATGCCCAGAAGCTGCAGCATCTCAACCGTCAGGCGCTCGCCGGTGGCGATGCGCACTTCGTTCTCTTGTATATAGCTGGCCAGGTGTTTAACCAGCTCCTGCGCGTCTGGGAAACGGGCGAAGAAGTCTTGGTTCTTGGCCAGCACCCGCTTGTAGGTGGCCTGATAGACCTCATCGGCGCTGCGGGTCAGCGAAGGGATGCCGCCCGTGATATAGGCCTCATGCAGGCCATGGGGCGCATCGTTTAGGTATTTCAGCACGCAGAAGCCGCCGAAGCTCTGGCCGAGTATGCTCCATTTCTCATCGCCAATCAGCTGCGCGCGAATAAGCTCGGCATCCTGAATGATGCTATCGGCGCGAAAATGGCTCAGGTAATCGGCCTGGGCTTGTGAGTCCAGATGGGCCAGTGAGGCATAGTTGATCGGGCTCGACAGGCCGGTGCCGCGCTGATCCAGCAGCAAGACGCGATATTCCTGCAAGGCGCGCTTTATCCAGCCACCGTTGGCTGCGGGTCTGATGGCGCCAAAGCCAGGGCCGCCCTGGAAGTAGACCAGATAAGGCAGATTGTGCTCAATGTGTTCAGGCGCCACTAACTCCCGGGCGAAGACTGTGATGCACTCGCCATCTGGGGCTTGATGATCCAATGGCAGCGAAAAAAAGTGTTTGCGGCAATGGATGCCGGCGAGGCGTTGTAGATCGGACATGATGAGCCTTTAATTGATTCTTGTTGGTAATGCTTTTTGATGAATAAATGTGCGCTAATGTCAGGCAACAGGGTACTAAATGACGCGGATAGGTTATCCTAGATCAATCTTTTTGTCAGTGCCGTTAGAGAATCCCAACCCGATGATTTAACCTATGCCGGGGTGGATGAAAGTGGAAAGAATAAGATGAAGTATCAAATTGTGCCTGTGACGCCATTTCAGCAAAATTGCAGCATCATCTGGTGTGAAAAAACCAAGCAGGCGGCCGTGGTCGACCCGGGTGGCGACATAGAGAGGATCCAGCAGCAGCTGGCCCATCATGACCTGACCCTAGAGAAGATCTTGCTCACCCATGGCCATATCGACCATGTGGGCGGCGCCAAGGCCCTGGCCGATGCGGCGGGTGTGCCCATCATAGGCCCCCATAAGGACGATGCCTTCTGGCTTGAGACCCTGCCGCAACAGAGCAAGCACTTTGGTTTTCTGCCCGTGGCCGCCTTCGAGCCGGCCCAGTATCTTGTATCGGGCGATCGCGTCACAGTGGGCGAGCAGTCCCTGGAAGTGCTGCATTGCCCTGGGCATACGCCGGGCCATATCGTGTTCTACAGTGAGGCCGACAAGCTGGCCTGGGTGGGTGATGTGCTGTTTAAGGGCTCTATCGGCCGTACCGATTTTCCTCAGTCGAGTCATACGGATCTGATAAACTCCATCACCCAGGTGCTCTGGCCTCTGGGCCGTGAGGTGAGCTTTATTCCCGGCCATGGGCCTATCTCGACCTTCGGCGCCGAGCGGCAGCAAAACCCCTTCGTGGCGGATCAACTGCTGAACTGATCTCACTAACTAATCTTGATAATCAGGATTCTAAATACTTGTTTTAAGACGGCGGTTCATTCGAATCGCCGTTTTTTCGTTGTGAAATCTTTTGCAACGCTTTGAGTCTGTTTTTTATTTCTGTGTCTGCTAGGTTAAGGCATTAGTCCTTAATTTTGCCTAAGAGACACAGGGATATGTCACATCACATCGAAGATCTGCTCAACGCCTGGTCGGCGGCGCCCCAAGATGATTGGGTGCTGGCCGTGGTGACCCATGTGGAGGGCTCGGCCTATCGAAAGGTGGGCGCCATGATGCTGATCCACGGTATGGGTAAGAGTGTCGGCCTGGTGAGCGGCGGCTGCCTGGAGGCCGACCTGCGCCGCCGGGCCCAGAAGGTGATCCAGACGGGGCAGGCCGCCAGCGTCTGTTACGATGCCACCGACGAGGCCGATGCCAGCTATCAGCTGGGCTGTGGCGGACTCGTTCATCTCATGCTGGTGCCCCTGTGCGCCGCCAATCACTATCTGCATTTTCAGGCGCTTAAGGCCGCGCTCGCCAGCCAGGGGCGATGCCATTATCAGCTAGATCTTGTCGATGCTTCGCTGTCGCCTGGCGCTGCTGGCTCCTCAGATTCAGTTGGTCACAGTAATGTCATAGGCGCTCAGGTGTGGACCAGCCAGCAGGCCCTGGATGATGCCAAGGCGGGCTGGCAATTGAGCGACTTTCCCCGCCCCGGCATTTTACCGGGCCAGTCAGTGCCAGGTGAGTCGGTACAAGGTGAGTCTGCGAGTTTAGTCGTTCCGCTGCGTGAGCGTCATCGCATCGCGATCTTCGGCGGCGGCCTGGACGCCCAGCCCGTGTGTCAGATTGCCCAGCAGCTGGGCTGGCGTGTGGATGTAGTCGACCGTCGCACCAGCTATGCCAGGGAGTATGATTTTGTCGGCGCCAACATCATCAAGCAGCCGGTTAATGAGCTGCCCAAGAATTTCTGGACTCGCCTCGATGGCGCCATCGTCATGCAGCATAACCTGGAGCTGGATGCCCAGGCCCTGGCGGCAATTCATCAACATGCGCAGCAGCTTAGCTACCTGGCGCTGCTTGGGCCGGGCCATAGGCGTGACAGGGTGCTGGCCCTTGCCGGGCTCGACGCGGCAAGCTTTAACGCCTATTTCTCGGCGCCGGCCGGACTGGCCCTGGGGGGCGAGCTGCCATCTTCGATAGCCCTCTCCATATTGTCCGAATGTCACGGCGTGCTGCACGGCGCCAAGCGGGTCGCCCTCAAAGAGGTGATGGCGTGAAGCCTGATACCTGTATCCAAGGTAAGGTGATGATCGCCCTGCTGGCGGCGGGGCAGAGCCAGCGTTTCGGCGGCGTGAAGCTGGCGCAGTCCCTAACAAATGATGATTTGGCGAGTGATGACTTAATCGCTAATGACCTAGCAAGTGCTTCGTCAGAACCTAAGCCCACTGAATCTAAAAACATAGTGGCTCATTACGTTGCCGGTCCATCCCCGACGACCCTGATAGGTCACCAATTTCATGCGCTAAGTGAGGTGGCAGCCAGATTAGGCGCGAGTCTTTGTGTGATCACCGGTGCCTACCATGAGGCGGTGGCAGCCTGCTTGCCGCCATCGGCTAAGCTAGTGCATAACCCTGACTGGAAAGGGGGGCTTGGTCACTCCATCGCGGCGGCGGCAAAGGAGGCCTGGGCGCAACGGGCCGAGACGCTACTGATTGCCCTTGGGGATCAGCTGCTGCTGGAGACCGATGATTACCTCGGGCTGTTTCGCGCCCGCGCCCGGGCAAACACCCGGGTTTGTGCCTATTATGAGTTAACTCTGGGAGCACCGGCGCTGTTTCATTTCGACGATTTTGAGGCGCTGTCTAACCTGAGCGGCGATCGCGGCGCTAAGGCCCTCTTGTCCCGGCGCTATCAGGAGGGCAGCCTCATCGCCATGGCGATGGAGGATGCCAGCGTCGATATCGATACCCGATCTCAGCTAATGGCGTACCTGGCGAAGAGCAAGGCGGGCGCCCAATGACACAACCGACTCAAATTAAAGCAATTCAAATTAAAGCAAGGCCGTTAACCATAGCCTTTTGGTCAACAAGGAGAAACTGATGTCCCAATCGAAACTTGGACTCAAGATAAACGGAAAAGATTACACCTTAGATGCCGATCCAAAGATGCCCGTGCTCTGGGCCATCAGGGATCTCTTGGGGCTGACGGGCACCAAATATGGCTGCGGCGCAGGTCTCTGTGGCGCCTGTACCATACATGTCGATGGCGAGCCCGCCAGGGCCTGTCTCACCAGCCTAAAGCAGGTGCAGGGCAAGCAGGTGACCACCATAGAGGGGCTGGCGGCCGATGGCCTCAAGCAGGCCTGGCGCGACAATAACGTGCCCCAGTGCGGCTACTGTCAAGCGGGGCAATTGATGTCGGCGGCGGCGCTGCTGAGTCAATATCCTCAGCCAAACGATGCCCAAATAGAGGAGGCCATGGTGGGTAACCTGTGTCGCTGCGGCACCTATACCCGCATCAAGGCGGCGATCAAACAGGCGAGCGGCACAGCGGCTCAGCTTGATCTGAACAAAAGGGATCTGAGCGAAAGGGAGATTGAGGCATGAGTCAGTTCAGCGCGGTACAAAATTTCAGTCGCCGGGATGTGTTAAAGCTGTTCGGCGCCGCCGGTGGCGGGTTGGCCCTGGGAGCCAGTGGCCTCTCCTGGAGCCCGATGGCGCTGGCCCAAAACGGCGAAGCGCGCCTTAACCTGTTTATTGCCATCGGCGAGGATGACAGGGTCTACCTCACCTGTCACCGCTCCGAGATGGGGCAGGGGATCCGCACCGGCATCCCTCAGGTGCTGGCGGACGAGCTGGGCGCCGACTGGGACAAGGTCGTGGTGGTGCAGGGACTGGCCGACAAACGCTACGGCAGTCAAAACACCGATGGCTCCCGCAGCATACGCAAGGGGTTCGACAAGATGCGTGAGATGGGCGCCATGGCCCGTACCATGCTGGAGCAGGCCGCGGCCGAACGTCTCAAGGTGCCGCTAGCCGAGCTAAGCACGGCCGATAACAAGGTCACTCACTCGGCCTCCGGCCGCAGCCTCAGCTTCGGCGAGCTGGCCATGGCGGCCGCCAAGCTGCCACTGCCCGAGGTGACCGGCCTTAAACTCAAGTCAGCCAAGGCCTTTACCCATATCGGCAAGGGTCACACCATAGTGGATATGGAGGCGATTTTAGACGGCAGCGCCGAGTATGGTTACGACATTCAACTGGAAAACATGCTCTATGCCAGCATAGTGCGCCCGCCGGTGCTCGGCAGTAAGGTGGACAAGCTCGATGATAAGGCGGCCCGCGCCGTCGCCGGAGTGGTGGATGTTATTACCCTGCCGGGACATCAGGGCGCGCCAAGCTTTCAGCCGCTGGGCGGCGTGGCCGTGCTGGCCACTAACTCCTGGAGTGCGGCCCAGGGGCGTAAGGCGCTTAAGATTAGCTGGAGTGAATCACCAAACCATGGGCACGATTCCAGCGCCTATCTGGCGCAGCTGAAGCGCGCGGTGCAAAAGAGTGGCAAGCCCGTTCGGCAGCTCGGCGAGCAGAGCCAGAGCTGGCCCGCGGATAAGACCATAGAGGCGGTCTACAGCGTGCCCTATCTGGCCCACGCCATGATGGAGCCGCCGGCGGCGGCCGCCAGTGTGACCGATAAGGGCGCCGAGATCTGGGCATCGACCCAGACGCCACAGAGTGCCCAGGGCACAGTTGCCGCAGCCTTGGGACTGAAGGCCGAGCAGGTGACAGTGCATGTGACTCTGTTGGGCGGCGGCTTTGGTCGCAAGTCTAAGCCAGATTTCTGCGTCGAGGCGGCGCTGCTGTCCCAAAAAACCGGGCGGCCGGTCAAGGTGTGCTGGAGCAGGGAAGATGAGCTGCAAAATGGTTACCTGCATGCCATCAGCGCACAGTATTTCAAGGCCAGAGTCGGCGACAAGGCGGTCGAGGCCATATTGCAGCGCACTGGCTTCCCCAGCATCAGCTCCACCTTCGCCGAAGGCGTGGATGAGCCCAGCGCCTCCGAGCTGGATCTGGGATTCGTGGATGTGCCCCTTGCCATCGACAGCCTGCGCTGTGAGTCGGTAAAAGCCAGCGCCCATACCCGTATCGGCTGGATGCGCTCGGTATGCAACATTCAGCATGGCTTCGGCATAGGGGTGTTTGTCGATGAGCTGGCGAGCAAACGCGGCCTGGATACCTTTACCATGTGGCGCGAGCTGCTGGGTAAGGACAGGCAGGAGACCTTTAGCGATCAGCAGTTCAACTATGGCAACTATGGCGAGACGTTAGAGCGTCACCCTGTGGACACCGCCCGTTATAAGGGGGTGATCTCAGCGGTGGAGCAGAAGGTGAAGCAGATGGCTAAGCCTGAAGCAGGCCAGGGGTGGGGCTTTGCGGTGCACCGCAGCTTTACCGCCTATGTGGCCGCGGCGAGCCTGGTTGAGGTGACTCAGGATAAGCAGCTTAAGGTGCTTAAGACGGTTATCGCCATCGACGCTGGTACCCTGGTCAACCCCGACCGGGTGGCCTCTCAGCTCGAAGGCGCCGTGATGTTTGGCTTGAGCATCGCCCTGATGGGGCGCATTAGCTTTAAGGATGGACGGGTAGAGCAGTCTAACTTTCATGACTATCCGCTGCTGCGTCTGAGTCAATGCCCCGAGATAGAGACCATACTGGTGCCATCTATGGCGCCGCCCGCCGGGGTGGGCGAGCCGGGTGTTCCGCCCATCGCGCCCAGTATCGTCAACGCCATCTTTGCGGCCAGTGGCACGCGCATTCGCGATCTGCCACTGAGCGATCATTTCAAGATCTAGTCGCTATCCATAGTTAGGCTGTAGACCATTAGAGCCAGTCGTTATATCGACTGGCTTTTTTATCACCACGCTTATGCCTTTGCTGTGTTAAATTTTGTTCTTTTACTACAAATGGTGCCATTTTTTCAATTTAATAACATTTAATCCGGTTTATTTGGCCTAGATCCTGTTTTTGTCATTCAATTTGGAGTAATTTAACCAAAAATAATATTCCAATGTAATGAGGGGTCATACATGGAAAATCGTATGCAGGTCGCATTATCTGCAGGGCTACTTGCCGCCGTTTGGGCTGGGGTCGCCGATGCATTTCACTTAGTCACTTGGGTTGGCTTTCTCGCGTGTAGCACTTTCTTCGCTCAGCCAAAGGCGGGCTTTCAAGGGGTGTTAATGACTTGGTTCACTAATCTCTCCGGTGTGTTCTGGGCCTGGGTGGTGATCTCGGGTGGTAGCTATTTCGATACGCCGCTCGTGGGTTATCTGCTGACGGGTATCGTCACTAGCCTGATGTGCCTGCAAGCCAGCTATCAAAGACTCGCCTTTATTCCCGGCGCCTTCATCGGCTGCTGCATTACCTTCGCCCTGGGTGGCGATATGGCAAGCATACTGCCGCCACTCGTGATAGGTGCGCTGTTGGGTTATGCCATGACACTCCTGACGGGGCAGATGGTGGCTTTTACCGCCAAGACCATACCTGCCATAAAGTTACGTCTAATCAAGGCTCAACAATAGAAATTGTGCTTAACTTGATTCTGTAGGTCGAAAGAAATTGTCAATTTAGCCTGATAAACAAGTGGGTTTCCATGAAAGCTATCCAGTTTAGAAAGATAGATGCCTTGCTGATCAAACTCAGTCTTAACGGTAAATTTTGGGTGGTCTGCTCTATGGTGACGGCCATTACCCTGACCATCGCCTTGTTGAACTTAAATGCCGCCAACAACCAACTTCACGCCGGTTCGGCGGCCCGGGTACAGGCGAGCGTCGATGCCTATGCCAAGGTGGCGAGCCAGATGGGCTTAAGTGGTGAGGCGCTGGTGCGTTTTGCCCAGGATAATGGCCTGACGCTGGCATCTCGCGATGAGCAGTCGCGCCGCGGTGACAACGTGACCGCCAGCGCGCCGGTCGCCGGTCAATATCTGCAGCTGAGTCAGGAGGTGACCGCCTGGGAGGCCGAAGGCAAGAGCGATGCCTGGTGGATGCTGTGGGTCGCCCTTATCGCCCTCTATCCGCTGTATCAGCTAAGTTACTGGATCTCCACCTCCCTGGGCGGCGGTCTGTGGGACATGTATATCGCCATCAAGCGGCTGGCCGATGGCGATCTCTCCTTCAGACTCAATTTCTTCGGTAAGGATGACTTCAGTCTTATCGCCCGGGAGATCGACCGAAACGCGGACAACATGAGCGAGATGGTCAAGGCCATAGGCAACAATGCCAGGACGCTCGCTAATGCCTCCGATGAGTTTAATCTGCAGGCGAAGCAGAACGATGAGCTGGCGCAGTTCCAGCATCAGTTTCTCGATACCGTCGCCGTGGCGATGGATCAGATGACCGCCGCCATCGAAGAGGTGTCCCATAACGCGGCCAACACCTCAGATCACACCAAGCATAATGCGACGGCCGCTGCTGACAGTAAGCAGCGTATCGCCGAGGCGGTGCGCCGTATCGGCCAGTTGACCGGCCAGATTGATGCGGCCTCCAGCGCGGTGGATCAGCTGTCGGGCAACGCCACAGAGATTGGCGCCGTGGTGACCACCATCAACGGTATTTCCGAGCAGACCAACCTGCTGGCGCTGAATGCGGCCATCGAGGCGGCGCGTGCCGGTGAGCAGGGCCGTGGCTTTGCCGTGGTGGCCGATGAGGTACGCACCCTGGCGGGACGCACCCAGCAGGCGACGGTGGAGATACAGTCGATGATCGAGGGCTTGCAGTCGGGCTCGGGTCAGCTGGCGGATATTACCCATGAGATCGTCGAGCAGGCCGAGCTTGGCCGCGCGGCCATAGAGTCAGTGGGCAGCGATGTGGATACCATGGCCGATTCTATCGATCAGGTGTTCGACATGAGCTCGCAGATCGCGGCTTCGGCGGAGGAGCAGAGCGTGTCGGCGCGGGATATCGCCTCGCAGCTCAATGAGATCCGTGACCAGTCGCAGACCATTAAGGAGACCGCCGAGCGTTCGGTCGTCCTGGCCAGCGAGCTGCAGCAATCCTCCGCTGAGCTGGATGGGATACTGTCGCAATACCGCCTGCAGTAGCTAGATGAATCAATAGTTTATAAAAGTGACTCAATAAAAAAGGCGCCCAGGGCGCCTTTTTCGATCCATCAACTAATGATACCAATCGTAGTAAATAATTGATCATGCTAGCTGGTTAAAACCTCCGATAACGGCGTTACTATTTTTGATTGTAGAATAACTACTTATCGAAAAATACTGCCTTGTTCTCGACCGTTTTTCCTGCGCTATTTCTGATCACTTATTTACCGTGATTGGTATTAGTCTTTGAAGCAGCTCCAGATGGGCGCATGATCGGAAGGCTTGTCGATACCGCGCAGATCATAATCTACGTCAGATTCGGTCAGACGTTCAGCCAGTGACGGCGTTGCCAGGATCACGTCGATGCGCAGGCCGCGGTTATCGTCGAAGCCCTTGCTGCGATAGTCGAACCAGGAGTAGCGCTCACTTCGTGTCGGATGCAGCTGACGGAAGGTGTCGACTAATCCCCAGTCCAGCAACGTCCGCAGCCACTCACGCTCTTCGGGCTGGAAGCTGCATTTACCCGTCTTCAACCAACGCTTGGCGTTGACTTCACCTATGCCGATATCCAAATCGATTGGCGAGATGTTGATGTCGCCTATGATGGCGATATCTTCATCTGGACTATGGTGCTGCTGCAGATAGAGCATCAGATCCTGATAGAACTTGCGCTTGGCCGGGTACTTGGTTTCGTGGCTGATGTTCTCGCCCTGGGGGAAGTAACCGTTGAGCACTGTCAGTTGACGACCGTTGGCCTGGGTAAAGGTACCCATGATCATTCGGCGCTGGGCCTCGTCATCATCTGTGGGGAATCCCTTCTGCACCTTGATCGGTGGCAGTTTGGAGAGCATGGCGACGCCATAGTGGGCCTTGCCACCATGGTAGTGCACCTGATAGCCCATGGCCTCGACCTCGGCCAGGGGGAAGGCCTCGTCGTGGACCTTGGTCTCCTGCAGGCCGATGATATCCGGGCTATGGCTGTCGATCAGCGCTTGTAGCTGGTGCAGTCTGGCCCTGAGACCATTGATGTTAAATGAAACTATTTTCAAGTGCTTGCTTCCTGCGATTTTGGTTAAGGGAGTACGCGCTTAAAGGGTTTTACGATGACGCTTTGGTAGACGCCGGCGGCCACGTATGGGTCTTGGTCTGCCCAGGCCTGCGCCGCTCCCAGTGAGTCGAACTCGGCTACTACCAGTGAACCTGTGAAGCCGGCTTCGCCTGGATTGTCGCTGTCGATGGCTGGGTGTGGACCTGCGATCATCAGACGACCCTCGTCAGAGAGCTCCTGCAGGCGTGCCAGGTGGTCAGGACGGGCTTGAAGGCGTTTTTCTAAGCTGTTTTCAACATCTTGAGATGAGATCATGTACCACATTATTTGAGTTCCTTTTTATGTTCTTCAGGCATGTGTTTGTAGAGGTATACCACAGTGATCACTGTGTTGATCAGTGTCAGGGCCGTGAGGCCAAACACCTTGAAATTGACCCAGGTTTCCTGAGACAGGTTAAAGGCGACATAGATGTTAACCAGGCCACAGGCGAGGAAGAAGGTGACCCAATACCAGGTGACCCGTGACCAGATCTTGTCGGCGACGATAAGCTCCTTACCCAGCATCCCTTTGAGGATCGGCTTCTTCAGATATTGGCTCAGGGCCAGCGCCAGGGCGAACAGGGCGTAGACCACAGTGACCTTCCATTTGATAAAGGCATCGTCGTGAAAGACCAAGGTGAGGGTGCCGAAGAAGCTCACCATGGCGAAGGTGATCAGGTGCATCTTCTCTATCTTCTTATAGAGCAGATAGGTGACTACCAACTGCAGTGCGGTGGCCACGATCAGGGCGCCGCTGGCGATATAGATGTCGAAAAATTTATAGACGGCGAAAAAGATCACCAGAGGTAAAAAGTCGAGCAGTTGTTTCATGTAGGCTAGTTCACCAAACAAGGGATAAAGATGGCTGGCAGTGTAACATGCCTCTTGAGTGGGGCAAACGTTGGGGCGCGGTGAAAGCGGCGCAATTGGGATGAAATTCCCTTAATCTGGGCTAGCGCACACCTGGTGTTTGATAATTAAGTGACCTGGCTGTTGCTCTTTTGCGCAGTCAGGCTAGTCTTAATGCACGATTGTTGTTTGTATGTTAATGATTATTGGTGAGATTTTTGATTTGTCTCAAATCTTGATGCTATTGAGGCGCAGTTTTTTGTTTAAGCTTGTGTTACATTTTTGCAGATGATGCCAAGTAGGTTTTTGAAAACCTTGGCGTCTCAGAGCAAGCAGCGAATTTCCTCCTGGGGGCAGGCGTACAGCATATGAAAGTGGAACTGGATGTTTCTGAACTGGCCGTTGGCATGTATGTGGTTGAGATCACTCAGCCCAAGAACAAGTTTCAACTGGCGGAGCAGGGATGGATCACTAAACAGCAGGTGATCGACGGCTTTAAGCGCAAGGGCATTGAGAAGCTGTTAGTCGACAGCAGTAAGCGACGCCCACAGCCTAGTGAGCCTGCCAAGGTCAAACAAGCCGGCCAGCCAACAAAAACGCCTGGACTGTTTAAACAGCGACTGAGCCAGGCCAAGCAGCTATTCAACGAGTCTAAGGCGATACAGAGACGCCTGTTCGACGATGCCCAAGCTGGCGTGCCCCTGACGTTGGAGCCGGTAAGACGGGTCACGGATCAGTCAATCGAGGCGATATTCGATAATCCCGATGCGCTGGCCTGCGTGATCAACATACGCCATAAAGACCAATATCTGCTGGAACACTCAGTAGCCGTCTCAGTGCTGATGACGATTTTTGCCTGCTATCTCAAGATAGATAAAGAGATAGTGCGTGAGCTGGCGATCGGCGCCTTCCTACACGATGTGGGTAAGATCATGATCCCCCCAAGCATTCTCGATAAGCCGGGTCGGTTGACGACCGAGGAGTTTGAGGTGATGAAGACCCATGCCAATCACTCTATCCGCATCATAGAGAATACACCCAACATCAGCCCGCTGAGCCTGGAGGTCGCCAGGCTGCATCATGAGAAGCTCAACGGCAAGGGTTATCCCTTTGGCGTCAGCGCCGAGGCGATCTCCCGTTTTGGCCGGATGATCGCCATCTGTGACATTTTCGACGCCTTGACCGCCAATCGCTGTTATAAGGCGGGCTATCCTCAGGTGAAGGCCTTTAGCATACTGCGCGCCCTAGGGGAGAATAACGAGCTGGATGCCGAGTTGGTGGATCATTTCATCAAGTGCATGGGAGTCTATCCCGTGGGTTCTCTGGTGCAGCTGGAATCTAACCGTCTGGCGATCGTCGAGAGTCATAACCATCAAGACCCTATCCGCCCCAAGGTGAAGCCCTTCTACAGCCTGAATCCCAATCATTTCGAGATCTCCGCCAATATCGATCTGGCGGCGATGCGTGACGACATCATAGTCAAGAATGTCCGCGCCGATGATTTCGACCTTAACATGGATGAGATCATCGAGTTTCTCTCCCACGAGGGCTAGCGCTTTATTGGACGAGCGCTAGCTTATTAACGCCTTAGCTCATTTAACTCCTAGCTCTATAACGTACTGAGTTAATTGGGCTTTCCGTGGTCATTGCGAGGCCGGTGTGTATTGAATGGCCAGCTCGGCGAGTTGTAGCTCAAAATCTCCCGCCTGGCCATTGCCAATCAAGAGACCAACGGCGACCAGTTGCGTCAGATCTGGGTAGGGTCGCGTTGGATAATCCGCACCGCGAAAGGTCTCGATAAACTCCCCTGGAGCAAAGGTCCACTGCTCGAGTCTGCCCGCCTGGGTATCGAAGTTTGCCTTGTAGCTGACCAGTTCGCCCCGTTTAAGCACTTTGAGCCTGAGCTGGTAGTGCTTGCCATCACCTAAGGTGGTGAGGCGAATGCCGCCTGGATGAGCCTG
Organism: Shewanella halotolerans; assembly: GCF_019457535.1. Classification (NCBI taxonomy): domain Bacteria; kingdom Pseudomonadati; phylum Pseudomonadota; class Gammaproteobacteria; order Alteromonadales; family Shewanellaceae; genus Shewanella; species Shewanella halotolerans. The sequence continues at coordinate 1,949,425 of NZ_CP080417.1, forward strand.
TTGCAAAATCTGCTGCTCCTCCTGGCTTAGGGTGCGCGACACTGAGGCGAAGCCGCCGTTGTTCTCGAGGGAGACATTGCCGCTAAAGCGCAGTCGATATTGCTGATTGGCGTTGAGGAACTCACTCAGCTCACTCTGGGAGCGGCCGCCCATTACCCCATCGTTGACGATTTGCCAGTGACCTGGATGAGTCAGTAAGGCTAATGTTTCCATCTTAGTATCGACTCCTTGGATAGTGAGAAGGTAAGGGCCTAGCAAGGTCAAGCCTAGTAGCATCTTCATGTGCGCTGCTTATTATTTGCAAGCTCAGGCGCACAGAGAGATGGAGGGCAAGGCCCTGTGCAGCGCCATGAGATCCCTGAAGATGTAGCTGGCGCCATGCTGCTCGCCATAGGTTCTCTGCTCGCTGAGCAGCACAGATGGCATGCCCGCTCGTTTGGCGGCCTGGATATCATAGTGATGGTCGCCTACATAGGCTATCTGCGATGGCGGCAGCTGCCACAACTTTGCTAGCGCCAGCAGACAGCTGGGATCTGGCTTGGCCGGGCCATCGTCGCGGCTGAGAATGAGATCTATCGGCAGGGCGCAGCGCTCTATCTTTAATTCGGCCGCCTGGCGGCTGTTACGGGTGACTATGGCCGTTGGGATCTGTTGCAGCAGCAGAAAGTCCAGCAGGGCTAAGGCGCCACTCATCGCCCTCGCGCTCAGGGCATCTAAGTACTCGGCCTGGGTGATGATGCTATGGGCCTTCTTGGCACGCTCTGTTGGCAGCTGCTGCACGAAGGCGAGAATATCCTGGTCTAACGGGCAGCCGACCGCCTGCTTGAGGGCCTTAAAGTCGAGGGAGCTGCTCACTAGGGTGCCGTCGAGGTCGAAGATCACTCCCTTAAACAAGTTATTAAAGCTCTGCATGGCGTGTCCTTATCTAGATTGAAGGCGAAGGTTGTTGTTAAGAAGGCTGCTGTTAAGCAGGCCGATGTTAAAAAAGTCGCTGGCTTAATAGCTATAAGTATAGCCAGTAGCCGCCTGTCAGAGCTGACATTAGCGAGCGTTTCAAGCGCCAGCTCCCTTTGGGTTTTGCCTGAGGTGATACGGCGCCGGGCGACTAATGGATCAGTAATGGGGAGTAGCGGATACAAAAATCCCCGCTGGTGCGGGGATCTTGGGTTAGATGATAAGGGGGTTAGGTGTTAAGGCTTAGGTCGCCGCCTTCATTTCACGGGTAAACTGACCCAGAGCGCCGAGCAGGGCCTGCTCGTCGTCTTGATGGGCCTCGATGATCTTCACCACGGCAGAACCCGAGATGGCGCCCGCCGCGCCCGAGGCGATGGCGGCCTTGACCTGAGCTGGCTCTGCGATACCAAAGCCCAGTAGGGGCGGCGGGGCATCGAAGGCTTTGAGCTGGGCCAGGATATCATCCAGCGGCATGCCTGCCTTAGACTCTGTGCCCGTGACGCCGGCGCGTGATAGCAGGTAGGTGTAGCCCTGGCCCTGCTCGGCCACCTGGCGCAGCGTCTCGGCATCGCCATTGGGCGGCGCGATAAAAATTGGCGCTACCTCGTGGGCCTTGGCGGCGGCGATAAAGGGCGCAGCCTCCTCCACAGGCACGTCGGCAATAAGCACAGAATCCACCCCAGCAGCCTTAGCCTTGGCGTAGAAGGCTTCGACGCCGTTGGCATACACCAGGTTGGCATACAGCAGCAGGCCGATGGGTAGATCTGGGTATTTGGCGCGTACCTCAGTGATGATCTCAAAACAGCCACCCGGCGTGGTGCCCGCGGCTAAGGCGCGCAGATTTGCGCCTTGGATCACCGGGCCGTCGGCGAGAGGATCTGAGAAGGGAAAGCCCAGCTCCAAGGCGTCGGCGCCGTTTTCTACCAAGGTCTCGATGATCTTCAGTGACAATTCTTTATTGGGATCGCCTATGGTGACGAAAGGCACGAAGGCGCCACGCCCGCTTGCGTTAAGTGCGGCAAATGCTGCCTGATAACGGTTACTCATTGCCGCTCTCCTCGTTGTTTGCTTGTTGTTTCTCTAAGATGTCGGCGACGGTGAAGATATCCTTGTCGCCGCGGCCTGAGAGGTTGACCACCAATAGGGTCTCCTCGGTGGCGGCCTCGGCCAGCTTGATGGCGTAGGCCAGGGCATGGGCCGATTCCAGTGCCGGGATGATCCCCTCGCTGCGGGCCAGCAGCTGGAAGACTGCTAAGGCCTCGTCATCTGTGGCCGACTCATAGGTGGCGCGACCGGTCGCCGCAAGGTGGGCGTGCTGTGGCCCCACAGACGGGAAGTCCAAGCCTGCGGAGATGGAGTAAGACTCCTCAATTTGGCCCTCTTTATCTTGCATCAGCGGCGCCTTCATGCCGAAGAAGATCCCCGTCTTGCCGTGCTTGAGTGGTGCACCATGTTTAGGCGTGTCTATGCCGAGTCCTGCTGGCTCGACACCGATAAGCTTAACCGAAGGCTCGTCGATAAAGTCGGCAAACATGCCGATGGCGTTTGAACCGCCGCCGACACAGGCAATCACCGCATCGGGCAGACGTCCTTCACGGTCGAGTATTTGCGCCTTGGTCTCTTCGCCAATCATGCGCTGGAATTCGCGCACTATGGTGGGGAAGGGATGGGGACCGGCGGCGGTACCCAGCAGGTAGTGAGCCTTGTCGTAGCTGGCAGACCAGTCGCGCATCGCCTCGTTGCAGGCATCTTTCAAGGTGGCAGAACCTGAGGTGACCGGGATCACCTCCGCGCCCATCAGACGCATGCGGAACACGTTGGGTGATTGACGCTCGACATCTTTGGCGCCCATGTAGACCTTACACTTGAGGCCTAATAGCGCGCAGGCCAGGGCCGTGGCGACGCCGTGCTGTCCGGCGCCGGTTTCTGCGATGATCTCTTTCTTGCCCATACGCTTGGCCAGCAGGGCCTGACCCAATACCTGGTTGGTCTTATGGGCGCCGCCATGGAGCAGATCTTCACGCTTGAGGTAGATCTTCACCAGAGGATTGGGGCTGAGGTTACGGGTCAGCGTCAAGGCGGTCGGTCTGCCGGCATAGTTTTTCAGCAGATCGGTAAATTCGGCTTGAAAGCTCGGATCGTTCTGCGCATCGACGAAGGCGGCTTCGAGCTGCTTGAGGGCGGGCATCAATATCTGCGGTACAAACATACCGCCATATTCGCCGAAATAAGGGTCCAGCTTAGTCATCATAAAGCTCTCTCTGTATGGGGCGGCGCCGTTAAGGTGCGCCGCAAAACGTTAATATTGTCTAAGGGCGGTAAAGGCTTGCTTGATAAGCTCTGCATCCTTGATGCCGGGAGCCGACTCGAGGCCCGAGTTAAAGTCCAGGCCGAAGAAGCCCTGCCGTGCGGCGTCGAAGGCATTGCCTGCGTTAAGCCCACCGGCCAATATGGCATCAGCCTTTTGCGGCAGTTGCTGCTGCCAGTTAAAGGCATGGCCCGTGCCGCCAAACTGCACACCGTCTGTCGCCTTTGTCTTGCTGTCGTAGAGTAGGCGATCGGCATTGGCTGGCGTGGAGGGGGCCTGGCAATCGTCGCTATCGACGCTGACGGCTACCGCCTTCCAGATCTGGGTCTGGCAATCAAGTTCATTTAGCTTAAGTCTGAGCTGATCGATATCATATTCGCTCTCGCTGCCGTGAAGCTGCACCGCAAACAGGTTTAAACGTTTGGCCAGCTCGGCGATGGTGGTGACCTCTTCGTTGACGAAGACGCCGACAAAATTCAGCTCCTTACCATAGTTTCGCTGCTGCTCGAGTAAGTCTAGTGCCTGCTCTGGGCTCACGTAGCGAGGCGATTTCTTGGCAAAGATAAGTCCGCCGTAGAGGGCGCCGGCATCAGTGACGGCGCGCACATCTTCAGTGCGGGTCAGGCCGCACACCTTGTTGTGGCCAAGGGTCAGGGCGCGGCAGGCAAGATCCAGATCGGCCTCGGCCATCAGCGAGCTGCCTACCAGGAAGCCATCTACCAGGGGGCTCAGGCGTCTCACCTGCTGCTGAGTGTAGATGCCTGACTCGCTCACTACCACGCGGTCAGCTGGGATGTGCGGCGCGAGCGCCTCTGTGGTCGCCAGATCTGTGGTGAGATCTCTTAGGTTGCGGTTGTTGATCCCTATGATGGCGGCGTCCAGGGCGATGGCGCGCTTGAGCTCCTCTTCATTGCTAACCTCGGTCAGCACATCCAGCTTGTACTGGGCTGCCAGGCTGGCAAGCTGACGGTAATGCTCATTATCCAGTACCGACAACATCAGCAGTATGGCATCGGCGCCCTGGTGGGCCGCCAGTTTCACCTGATAGGGATCGACGAAGAAATCTTTACATAAGATGGGTTGGCTCACCCGGGCACGTACCTTGGGCAGGTAATCCATGTCGCCCTGAAAAAACTGCTCGTCGGTCAGTACCGAGATGGCCGCGGCATAATGATTGTAGACATCGGCGATGGCCTCGACGTCGAACGCTTGCCTGATAAGGCCCTTAGAGGGGCTGGCCTTCTTGCATTCGAAGATGAAGCCGGCATTGGGCGCCTTGAGGGCCTGATACAGGCTGCGATCCGACACCTTGGGTGTTAGTGATGCCTCGGGGAAGCGCAGTTTCAGGGCGGCGATGTGGGCCGGTTTAGTGTCGACGATACGGGTTAGCACGTTGCTGCTTGTCTTGGATTCGCCAGTTTGACTGTTTACACTCGCTTGCATCAGTTTGTTCCTAGGTTGTCACTTTGGCTCGCGCTAGCAAGCTGCTCGAGTAGGGTGTATGCCCTGCCGCTGGCGAGGGTCTGTAGCGCCAGCGCCGTGCCTTGCTGTGGACTGTCACAGCAGCCGGACACATAGAGGGCGCAGCCCGCATTGGCAGCTACCGCCTCAGTGTGCGCCAACTGGCCATGGCCTTGCAATATGGCGCGGGTGATTTCGGCGTTTTCTGCAGGGCCTGCGCCGGCGAGATCGCTTATCTCGGCGCGGCTTAGCCCCAGGGCCTCGGGTGAGAGGTAATATTCGACGATTTCGTCCTGTTTCAGCTCACAGACTAAGGTCTCGCCGTGTACCGCTACCTCATCCAGGCCGCTGCCGTGGACTACCATGGCGCGTTTTACATCCAGCGCCTTGAGCACGTCGCAGATAGGACGCACCAGCATAGGATCATAGACCCCCAGCAGCATGTAGTCGGGCCTAGCTGGATTGATCAATGGACCTAAGACGTTAAACAGGGTGCGGGTCTTCAGAGCCTGACGCACAGGCACCGCGTGGCGCACTCCGCCGTGATAGTGGGGCGCGAACAGGAAACAGAGCCCCAAGTCGTCGAGACAGTCCCGGGCGGTCTCGGGCGCCATGGTGAGATCGATACCAAACTGCGCCAGCAGATCAGACGAGCCAGACTTGCTCGATACGCTGCGATTGCCGTGCTTGGCCACCTTAGCGCCCGCCGCGGCGGCCACGAAGGCTGAGGTGGTCGAGATGTTGATGGTGTTGTGACCGTCACCGCCCGTACCCACGATATCCACTATGCCCTGGGTGCGTGTCGCCTCACTGGGGGCGGGAAAGGCCTTGGCGGCTTGCAGCAGGGCGTCGGCGGCGCCGGAGATCTCATCTATGGTCTCGCCGCGCATCTTCATCGCGACCAACATGCCGGCCATGGCCACGGGATCCATCTTGCCCTCGACTATCTCGCTAAACAGCGCCTTGGTCTCCTCGCGGCTGATGGTTTGCCCCTGATAAAGCCTGTCGAAAATCGGCTGTAGTTCACTCATTACTTTACTCCTTGGCCGCTGCTTAGTTGGGCATCTTGGGTCAGGTAGGTCAATGTCTGGGTCAGCAACTGGCTGCCGAGTGTGGTCAAGATAGACTCTGGGTGGAACTGAAAGCCCACCGCCTTGACGCTCTTGTGGGAGATGGCCATGGGCATCTCCTCTGTGGTGGCAATCACCTCCAGGCAGTCGGGCACCTGTGTCGCTACCAAGCTGTGGTATCGGGCTACCGGCAGAGGCGAGGGCAGACCGGCGAAGATCCCCTGGCCCTTGTGAATAGTCGGGCTGGCCTTGCCATGAACCACCTGCTTGGCGCGCTCCACCTTGCCGCCGAAGTGTTCGATCATCGCCTGGTGGCCCAAACAGATCCCCAGCATGGGCACCTTGCCAGCCAACAGGCCGATAAGCGCCATCAGGCAGCCCGCCTCATGGGGCGCTCCCGGGCCGGGTGACAACACCAGCGCCGCCTTGCCTTGCTCTTGCAGTAATTTGTCGGCGATAAACTGGGCATCTAAGTCGTTGCGGTAGATCACCACCTCGAAGCCCAAGCTGCGGAACTGATCCACCAGGTTGTAGGTAAAAGAGTCGAAATTATCCAGTAGGTAGAGCTTCATTGTCCGCCTCCCATCTTGATGGCTGATATGACCGCCTGAGCCTTCTGGCGGGTTTCGTCGGCTTCCGCCTGGGGATCTGAGTCATACACCACACCTGCGCCGGCTTGAATATGGGCCTTGCCCGCTTTAACGAAGGCGGAGCGGATCACTATGCAGGTGTCCATGTCGCCAAGGCCGTTGAGATAGCCCACGGCCCCGCCATAGCTGCCGCGGCGGGTCTTTTCGGCGCCGCGAATAAGCTGGGCCGCGCTCACCTTGGGCGCACCGGTAAGGGTGCCCATGTTCATGCAGGCCTGATAGGCGTGCAGGGCATCGAGGTCGGATCTAAGCTGGCCAGTGACCCGGCTGACCAGGTGCATCACATGGGAGTAGCGATCCACTTTCAGCAGCTCGGCCACCTTGCGGGTGCCGCTCTGGCTGATGCGGGCCACATCGTTACGGGCCAAGTCCACCAACATCAGGTGCTCGGAAAGCTCTTTCTTATCCAGGCGCAGTTCCAGCTCGATGCGGCTGTCGAGATCGAAATCGATCTCGCCGCTCTCAGTCTTGCCGCGTTTGCGGGTACCGGCGATGGGGTAGATCTCCACCTGGTTGGTGCTGGCTTCATATTTGAGGGCGCTCTCGGGTGAGGCACCAAACAGGGTAAAGTCATCACCTCTGAAGTAGAACATGTAGGGGCTGGGATTGGTCAGTCTCAGGGCGCGGTAGGCGCCTAGGGCATTCGGGCAAGGCAGGCTGAAGCTGCGTGATGGCACCACCTGAAAGATATCGCCAGCGACGATATGAGACTTAAGATCTGTCACTATGTTCTTAAACTCATCATCTGACACATTAACCTGGGTCTCGGCATCCACAGGGCAGAGCGGAGCGATATCGGGAAGGCTGCTACAGGCCTGGTGCAGCTGGGCGACTCGCTCGGCCAATGCCGCCTTAATTTCCGCATTCTGAGTAAAGTCATGGCTGATGATGTCGGCGCTGCGTGCTTGATGATCGACCAGGATCAGGGTTTCGGCGAGGTAGAAGAGGTAATCAGGGCAGGTATTGGCGCTCTGACTCACCTTGGGAAGCGGCTCTACCGTGTCGATAAGATCGAACGCCAGTACGCCGCCGAGGAACAGGCTCTCAAACTGGGCATCATTGCCCATGTCGATATGCTTTATCAGGCTGCGCAGGCCATCGAGCGGTGAGGTAGATTTTAATCTGGCATCTTCATCCAGGAGCGAGGTGTCTTTTTGCAGGACTAAGGTCAACGCCTTGCCATCGACCAAGTTTTCATCTTCGCCGAAGAAGCGGGCGATGGGGGCGAGCAGCGCCTGACCATTGTCGCTCAGCGCGGTGAAGCTGAGTTGGTAACCTTCACAACGTATGGCCAGGGCGGCGTGGGTCATGATGATGCTTTTAAGGTGGTCCTTACTGTCGATCTCAGCCGACTCCAGCAACATGGTATGTGCCGCATCCTGCGTCAGGTGCTGATACAGCTGGAGAGGATCATCATGATAGGTGATCCGCTCCTTTATGGTGTTGACGCTGGCCAGAAACTCTTGCCCCATATTTGCGCTCCTACTTGCCGATAGTAGACTAACTTGTTTATGCGTGTGGGTTAGTCGTTTATAAATCTATTAATAAAATTAGGCGATTAAATGCAAAAAGCCCGCATCGAGTGCGGGCTTTTTGTTTAAATCTTGTCTCTTTTACATGAGCACAGAAATTCACACCACCCGCTATGTTGGGAAGTGCCACCACCAGTTGATGTTGTTGAATAGCTGCGTCGTCATTTCAGTGTCTATCTCATGTAAAGGTAAAATCTTGTTGGTGGCTATATAAAAACATCCCCCCCGTTGCCTTGTCAATTGAATATTTTTCTATTTGGCTGTTATTTAGCACTTTAAGATCACAATCTGCAGTGATTGCCGAGGAGATTTAACGAATCTCATGCAATTTCGTCCATTTTCATCCAATTAGATGTTTCTAATAACAAAGTCGAGTAGAATAAAGGGATGACAGATGAAACGCGTTTAATCGATCTTCACAGCCACACCACGGCATCCGACGGCCAGTTAACCCCGTCAGAATTAGTGGCCCGTGCCCTGGATAATGGGGTGCAGATGCTGGCCATTACCGATCACGATACCTTAGCCGGTCTTAAGGAAGCCCACAGCTTCAACGACAGTCAAGCAGAGCCTTTGACTCTGATTAACGGCTGCGAGATCTCTACCCGCTGGAATAACTTCGATATTCATATCGTCGCCTTAAATATTGATCCTGAACATCAAGGGCTGGATGCCTTCTTGACCCAGCAGCGGGCCTTGCGTGAGGCGCGGGCGATGGAGATAGGCGTGCGCCTGGAGAAGGCGGGGATCAGCGGCGCCTATGAAGGGGCTAAGGCGTTAGCCGAAGGCGCCGCCCTGAGTCGCGGCCACTATGCGCGCTGGCTGGCGGACAACGGCTATGCCACCAATGCAGCCGCCGTGTTCAAGAAATACCTGGCGCGGGGTAAGACAGGCTATGTGCCGAACAATTGGTCTGACATGGAAACCGCTATCGCCATCATTCATGAGGCGGGCGGCGTTGCCGTGCTGGCACACCCCAGCGGTTACAAGTTGTCGGCCAAATGGTTAAAGCGTCTGGTACGTGAATTTAAGGCCGCCGGTGGCGATGCCATGGAAGTGGTGCTGGGTCAGCAGACCCTGGACGATCGTAACAATTTAATTGCCTTGAGTCGGCTTAATGAACTGCATGCCTCGCTGGGAAGCGATTTTCATTTTCCCGGTAGCTGGCTCGAGTTAGGTAGAAATATGTTCCAACCCCAAGGTGTCGATTGGGTTTGGCAAATGGATAATTGGATGGGAAACCCATGAGTCAATTTTTTTATGTACATGAGGAAAATCCTCAGGTTCGTCTGATTAATCAGGCGGTCAATGTGATCAAGCAAGGTGGCGTGGTGGTCTATCCCACAGACTCTGGCTATGCCCTAGGTTGTCTGCTGGGTGAGAAGGATGCGATGACCCGTATAGTGCGTATTCGTCAGATCGAGAACGATCACAACTTCTCCTTGATGGTGCGTGATCAGTCTGAGCTGGCGACCTATGCCAGGGTGGATAACCAGGCTTACCGCGTGCTTAAGCACAACACCCCTGGTCCTTTTACCTTCATCTTCAAGGCCACCAAAGAGGTGCCTAAGCGCTTACAGAACCCGAAGAAGAAGACAATCGGTATTCGCGTGCCAGACAATGTGATTGCCCTGGCGTTGCTTGAGGCGCTCGATGCACCGCTGATGTCTACCAGTCTTATCCTGCCGGGTGAAGAGTTTACCGAGTCAGATCCCGAGCATATCCGTGACATCCTAGAGCATCAGGTAGACGTGATTATTCATGGCGGTTATCTGGGGGAAAAACCGACTACGGTTATCGATCTTTCAGAGGGCGATATTGAGATCTTACGTGAAGGTGCAGGTGATGTTAGCCAGTTTGGCTAAAGCCCTGTCTATTGGTCAAATTTGCAGGTATAATCGCGCGTTTGGTGTCGATTAGCCTCGCCAGAAACCGGTGATTATTCGCCCTAAATGGCGGTAATTTATCGTTATTATCTAACCTTTAGCCTTTGGCAGGCAAATGCTGTCTGCTGACTTGGAGAGCGGATGCAGGGGACTCAGCAAAGTTTACCTTTGGCCGTGGTCAGGGGCGAGCCCGTTAAGGAGCTGCCGGCGGATCTCTTTATTCCGCCCGAGGCGCTAGAGGTGTTTCTCGAGTCTTTCGAAGGCCCGCTGGATCTGCTGCTCTATCTGATCCGCAAACAGAAACTGGATGTGGTCGAGATGGCCATTGCGCCGGTGACGGATCAATATCTCGAGTATATCGAGCTGTTGCAGGGGGCGAGGGTGGAACTGGCCGCCGACTATCTGGTGATGGCCGCAACCCTGGCCGAGATCAAGTCGCGCCTCTTGCTGCCAAGACCCGAACTTGCAGAGGAAGATGAGGCCGATCCCCGTGCCCAGCTGATAAGACAGCTTAAGGCCTACGAGGTGATTAAAGACGCGCAGCAAAGGCTAGATGCCTTGCCGCGACTCGAGCGAGATGTGTTTCAGGCTAAGGTGTTGCCCGCGCCTGATATCAAGCCGGTATTAGTGCCGCCGTCGGTTTCCCTGGTGGAGTTGGCCGGTGCCTTCGCCGCCGTGTTAAAGCGGGTTGAGGCCACAGAGCATCACCATGTGCAGCGTGAGCATCTGTCGACACGGGAACGCATGACGCAAATATTGGCTATGCTAGAAGGCAAGTCCTATGTGCCTTTCGAGCAGCTGTTTGATGTTTCTGAGGGGCGAGCCGGCGTGGTTGTGAGCTTTCTTGCGCTGATGGAGCTGGTAAAAGAGCTTCTGGTTGACCTAATTCAAGCGCAGCCGCTGTCGACCATACATGTTAGGGCCTATTGATTGTCGAGTAAGAAACTGCAAATAAACCCGGATCAGCTCAAGCAGTTGATTGAAGCCAGTCTGTTTGTGATGGCTAGGACTGTCTCTATCAAGCACTTAAATGAAAGTGTGCTGGCAAACTTTAGCGTCTCCCGCGCCAAGGTGAAGGCCGCCATAGAGGAGTTGCAGCAGGATTATCAGGGACGCGGCATAGAGTTAGTCAAGGTGGCGGGCGGCTATCGTTTTCAGTCCATCGAGACCTTGAGTCCCTATCTGCAGCCTCTGTGGCAAGAGAAGGCGCCGAGATATTCCCGGGCGACCCTGGAGACTCTGGCGGTGATCGCCTATCGTCAGCCGGTCACCCGCGCCGATATTGAGTTTGTACGTGGTGTGGCCGTGGGAAGCCATATCATCAAGAGTCTATCCGATAGACACTGGATTAAGATTGTTGGTCATAAAGAGGTGCCGGGCAGGCCCGCGCTCTATGCGACCACAAATGAATTTTTAGCCTATTTTGGCTTGGACAGGATAGCGGACCTTCCTCCCTTATCCGATGCCGAGTCACTAGCGGCGCTGTTTGGACAAACCCAGGCGGTCGAATCGACCCCTGACAATACAGCGCCTCAAACCAATGAAGAGTCTACTAATGAGTGAAAAATTGCAGAAAGTCTTGGCCCGTGCAGGCCATGGCTCCCGTCGTGAGATGGAGGCATGGATTGCTGCAGGTCGAGTTAGTATAGACGGTGAAATTGCCAAATTGGGCGATCGTATCGAGGCCGATGCCAAGGTGCGTATCGATGGTCGTACGGTATCGATTAAGTCGGAAGACGACTTGGTATGCCGCGTGATCGCCTATCATAAGCCTGAAGGGGAGATCTGCAGCCGCAAAGATCCCGAAGGGCGCCCGACGGTATTCGACCGTCTGCCTAAGACCCGAGATTCTCGCTGGGTTGCGGTAGGTCGTCTGGATATCAACACCTCAGGCTTGTTGCTGTTTACCTCTGACGGTGAGCTGGCCAACCGCCTGATGCATCCATCCCATGAGGTGGAGCGTGAATACGCCGTGCGCACCTTTGGTGAGGTAACCGATGCCTGCATTCAGCGTCTGCGCAGTGGCGTAACCTTGGAAGATGGCCCGGCTCATTTTGACAAGGTGAAGCCTGCTGGTGGCGAAGGCATGAACAAGTGGTGGCATGTGTCGCTGGCCGAAGGTCGTAACCGTGAGGTTCGCCGCCTGTGGGAATCCCAGGAAGTGCAGGTGAGCCGCCTGATCCGTATTCGCTACGGTATGATAGATCTGCCTAAATCCCTGCCTCGTGGCGGCTGGGTCGAGCTACCAATCGAGCAGGTAAACTATCTGCGTAAGCTGGCCGGCATGGATGAAGAGACGCGCACCCTGCTGGGCACAGACAAACACAGTGTGGCCCGCGCCAAGGTGAAAAGCGCTAAGATCCGCCGCGCCGTGCGTAAGCACAAGACCACAGCGGGTAAGACGCCGCGTCAAAGAAGCTAAAATTAAGTTTGTAGTAAAAGCCGCCTCGTGCGGCTTTTTTTATGCTTTTTTCTAGTGTTGCCTAAGGAAGGTGCGAACAAGTCGTCACACAGCTATGGCTTTGATAGCAGCGGCAGTTCAAGGCATTCAACTGAGGACATGCCGAGGCCTGCTGAAGTTGAATAACGCCGAAATGGTGTTGCTACCAAAGCCCCGCAGGTCGAGGCTTACAGTGGTATTTGCTGCGTTACAGTTCTTGCGAAGGACTAGGGCCATTCGCTGCAAACTGTGCCTTGCATCTACCCACTTTAAGCACACGCAGAGCAAGCACGGGACTTATTCGCACCTTCCCTAAGCCTCACAGACTTGAGTCATCTGTCGTCGTCAGCCATGATGAAGCTTATTGGCTACAGGGAACGCAAGATGAAATTATGCTCAGTCAGCAAAATATGGGATAAGTCGGCTCACAATGCCTTTACCGATCTTGCTCTCTATCGCGGCAAGCTCTATTGCGTATTCAGGGAAGCCAGTGCCCATGTGTCACCTGATGGCGCGCTGCGGATCTTATGCTCTAACAATGATGGACAAGACTGGCATAGTGTTGCCCTCATCGAGGCCGATTTTGCCGACCTCAGGGACGGTAAGCTGGTGGTCGAGGGGGATAGCCTATTCCTGTTTGGCGGCGCCGCTATGCATGAGGGCGAGGGCATGCGCTCTTACTGTTGGCAATCTGATGATGGGATACATTGGTCTGCGCCAAGGGCGCTGGTGAAAGAGAGAGAGTGGCTGTGGCGCATAACGCCCCACAAGGGCTACTTCTATGGCATAGCCTATTATTGTCATGAACATGATGGCTATGCGGCGCTGTATAAGAGCGACGCTAATACCGATTTTCATCCCTTAGTGGAGAAGCTTAGTCAGGCCGGTTATGTCAATGAGTCTGGTTTAGTGTTCGACGAGGAAGACAAAGCCATCTGTCTGCTGCGCCGGGATCCACTGTGGCAAACCGATGAGCGTGCATTGCTGGGCGAGTCTGCTCCCCCCTATACCCAGTGGCATTGGCAAACGGTGAACTGCCGCGTAGGGGGACCCGTAATCTTTCTCTATCAAGGTCAGCTTTATGGTGTGGTGCGCCTCTATGATGGTCGTGTGCGTACCTCTCTGGTGGCGATCGATCGGCAAACGGCTCAGATAGAGGAGCTACTGAGCCTGCCTTCGGGCGGGGACACCAGTTATGCCGGTGTCGTGCTCTGTGATAATACCTTGATGGTCAGTTATTACTCCTCCCACGAAGGTGACTGCGCTATTTATTTCGCTAAAATTGCCCTTTAACCTATTTAAGACCAAGTGAGACATCATTTGGTCTTTATCACTTCTGCATTTTCTCTTTTTGTTTAGTCAAATATCCTGAATGTCAATTCTTGCTAATTCTGTGACTTTTTAATTTATTTTTAAGGTAAAGGTTAAGGTGCGTAATAAATAAGGTTTAACGTTTTTGTTGTTAAAATTGTTATTTAACCTTTCTTACCATCAGGATACATTATTTTACATTGTTACTTTTGTGGTTGTTTTTTATATTTAATTGATCTTTCGTTAACCTGTTAAACATATTTGACACAGAGGTATAAATTTGTATCGGCTGATTGTTTTTTCATTTTTACATTTTTCGACAATCTTGGTAGTTTCACAAAAACCTTGTAAATCAGTCGATTAAGTTTTAGTTGTCGGGTTGGTATGATTGTTTTTCATTATCGAGTTGTATCAATTTTTATCATTGTGGTTATTTTCATGTTAACGGCGTTGACTTGTTTTATCTTTTTTCACAATATCTTCACCGAAGGACATTCTTCTTATTTTAAAAATAAAAAATAAATTAATGATCGAAACTCAGATTGTCTGGTTTCGTATTGTGAGGGAAACATATGAACTCTTTGACCTTAACAGCAAAAGCGGTTCGCGTAGGCTTATTTGCCGCCGCGACATCTAGCATTGCATTTTCTGGTATCGCAATTGCTGAAGAGCAAAGCGATAAAGTTGAACGCATCGAAGTAACTGGTTCGCGTATTAAGCAAGTTGATATGGAGACTTCGTCTCCTGTGACTGTATTAAGTGCGGCAGATATCGCGTTGACCGGTGAAAAAACTGTTGCCGACGTATTGAATAACTCTTCTATCAACGCCTTTGGTTCTTGGCGTGGTACTTCGGGTTATGGTTCGGGTGCGAGTGCGACTTCAACAGTTAACATGCGTGGTTTAGGTTCTCAGGCTACCTTGGTATTGCTTGATGGCCGTCGTATGCCTGGTACCAGCTCTAGCTCGGGTGCCGAGGCAGATACATCTCAGATCCCACTAGCAATCGTTGAACGTATTGAGATCCTACGTGATGGTGCTTCTGCGGTTTATGGCTCAGATGCCGTAGCAGGTGTAATTAACATCATTACCAAGAAAGAGTTTGATGGATTCCAAGTCGACTACAGCACAGAGCAGCCTAGCGTAGAAGGCGGCGATGCCAATCGTTTCTCTATTGCGGCAGGCTTCAACTCTGAGAAAGGTAATGTGACTTTTACCTATGAGTACTATGACACTAAGGCTGTGATGGACCGTGACATTTGGAACATGGATGATCCTAGCTATGGTGACTACAGCTCTTTTAGCTCTGTACCGAATGGCTACTATAACACCGGCGAGAAAGATGCCGATGGCGATGATATCTATGCATTCTACTCAAACTCTGAGATGTGTGCCGATACCGATAACGTTGCCGATACCACAGATGGTCAGAACAATGGTCGCTGTCTATACAGCTATGGTGCGGTAACCAAGCTATTTGGTGACATGACCCGCAACTCTTTCATGACCAACTTTAACTATGACATCACGGATAACATTCGCTTCCGTGGTCGCGGTACCGCATCTTTGAGCGAAACCAACACACGTTATGCCGGTACGCCCGTATCGACTAACTATCCTGTGATGAGCGCGGATAACCAATATAACCCAACGGGTAAGGACATGACGCTGTACATGCGCTCTGTCCAGATTGGTGAGCGTGACACCCTAACCGAAACAAACAGTTTCGATATCCTAGGTGGTTTCGTGGGTTATGCCGACGTGGGTAATGGTATCGATTGGGAGCTGAACGCACAGCATTCTGCATCGACCACTAACGCCTTTAACTACAACCTGATCAACGACAACATCATTCAGAGCGAGATCGATACTGGCAACTATGATGTCTTCAATACCTCAGGTATGAGCTATGCAGAGTGGGAGCAGCAGATGACAGCACTGTATTCTGCCGCAAACCACACTGGTGTATACCAAGGTAAATTCGACAGCACGCAGATCGACGGTCTTGCCAGCACCATGCTGTATGAACAAGGTGATTTCTCTGTGGCCATCGTAGGTGGTTTAGAGTATGAGATGATCAACTTCAAGCAAACCTCTGATCCAGAGTCGGCTTCTGGCATTATCTCTGGTGGTTCGGGTGGTGACGATGTTGATGCTGAGCGTACACGTCAGTCTGCCTATACCGAAATCCAGATGGCACTGCCTGCCAACTTCGAACTGTCAGCGGCGCTACGTTATGAGCGTTATGAGCAGGAAGGTACCTTGACGGGTGCAGAAGGTCAGGTGACTAACTCTTCTACATTCGATGCCGTTGTACCTAAGTTTGGTTTGAGCTGGCGCCCTGTTGATTCGTTGCTGCTTCGCGCTAGCTACGGTGATTCATTCCGCGCACCAAACATGGGTGAGATGTTCTCGTCGCAATCTCTGAGCTTCGAGAAGGCCTATGATTCGGTTTGGTGTGAAGCCAACAACAATTCTGACGCCAACTACTGTGCTACAGGTAACCAGCACAAGACTTGGTTTGGTGGTAACCCGAATCTAGAAGCGGAAGAGGGTAACTCACTGACATTGGGTGGCGTCTGGAACGTGACCGATGCGTGGAGTGTTGAACTGTCATATTACTCAATCACTTATGACAATAAGATTGAAGCCGTTAGCGCATCAGACGTGATCCGTGATGAGAAGATCAACGGCGGCTCTGATTTCGTGACTCGTGGCCCAGACGGTAAGATTGAGTACCTTGAAAGTGGTTATGTGAACAAGGCATCGCTGGAAACATCTGGTTTTGACTTTGCTTCTTCATACAACTTCGAGACAGGCTTCGGTGACTTCAACCTTAAGCTAGATGTTACTCACATCCTCGACTTTAAAGAGCAGGCCGATGCCGAATCTGAGAAGATCGATTACTCAGGTACGCAAGACTATCCTGATTGGCGTGGTAACTTCGCCGCGGCTTGGTACTACAACGATTTCAGCGCGGCTTGGACAACCGTGTATATCGGTAGTCAGTCAGGTGCAATGTGGCGTGATCTTGGTTACGACTACATCATCGACACACCAAGCTACTTCAAGCATAACTTCCAGGTGGGTTACACCCATGATTGGAACGGTACTATCACAGTGGGTGTGAACAACCTGTTCGACGAGAAAGCACCGACTTGGTATGACTATGCGGGTTATCGCGATGTGAACACCAACCTATACGATGTATTGGGTCGTACCTTCTATCTGCGTATTAACCAGAAGTTCTAAATCGTTATTCACCCTCCCTGTGACTTAACGATAAAAGCCTCCTGATTCAGGAGGCTTTTTTATGGGCATCATTAAGTGGATTGTCTTTTAAATTAATCGTCGACTGACGCGACTAACTTGGCTGGCGCGGTTAACTCGATTGGCGTGATTGAGCGGACCGCTCGATTAGCAAGCAGTCCGCTTATTGAGCTGTGCTTAGTGGGTGAGCCTGAGCTCGTGCCTGTGTTCGTGGGAGTAATCGGCGGCGCACTGGGTGCAGCGCTGCTCGAGCGGATTGGCGTTGAGCCGCTCGGCTTCGATATCGGCCTCGCAGTCTGAGCACAAGCCGTAGAGACCCAGATCCAGCTGGCACAGCGCCGCATCGAGTTGGGTCAGCTTGATAAACAGAGGCTCGTCGGCCAGTTTGGCCGTGGTCATCTCGTCGATTAACCTGGTCAGCGACAGTTGTTGGGTATCGAGCGTTATTTGATGTAATGCCAGCAGGGTACCTAACTCTTTCCTGAGATTCGCTTCAAGCACCGACAGTTCATGTCTGATATGGGATCTGCTCACAAATCATTGCCTAGTTGATATTCTTAGATAATCAGTCTAAACCGCTTGGGCGTCTTGGCTATGACTAAGATCAAAAGTCGGTGACATTTATAGTGAATCGCGTTTAGGGATGTAAAGATCAGACCAGTTGGCGCGCGACTGGGCTGGCTATTTGTCGCGCCTTAAGATAGGGAAAGGTGAAGGTTAGAAGCCCTGAAGCATCATAGAGCCTGCAGACGCGACCGTCGGGCACAAGTATCCTGCTAGCAACTGCGTAGCAGGGACAAGATGCTCTGGGTATCTTTCAGTACGCGTACCTGGCGGAACAGGGTTTCGCCCTCCTCATAGTGGCGGGCGATAAACCTCAGCCACTGTTTGATGCGCGCCGGATAGTACTTCTCTTTCTCACTGACTATCTCAAACTCTGAATATTGCAGCAGTAGCGCTAACACCTCGGGCCAGGGCATAGGCGTCTGCTGGCCTTTCACTACGTGGGCCAGGTTGGGGATGGTCAGAGCGCCGCGGCCGAGCATGACGTCATCACAGCCGCTGGCCTCGCGGCATTTGAGGTAATCTTCTCTGCCCCAGATCTCGCCATTGGCGATGATGGGCAGGCGAGTGACAGATTTTATCTGCGCGATATATTCCCAGTGTGCCGGCGGTCGGTAAGCTTCCTCTTTGGTGCGGGCGTGTACCGTCAGTTCGGTGGCGCCGGCCGCCTCGATAGCCTGGGCGATTTCGGTGCAGCGGCTCTTGTCATCCCATCCCAGGCGGATCTTGGCCGACACAGGCTTGTCCTTGGGTACTGCCTGCCTCACGGCCTGGGTCACCCGGTAAATGGTTTCAGGCTCTTTTAACAGCGCCGCGCCGCCCTTGCTGCGATTAACCATAGGGGCAGGGCAGCCATAGTTGAGATCGACGCCGCGAGAACCGAGTTCGACGGCGCGAATGGCATTTTCGGCCATCCAGTTAGGCTCCTGCCCCAGCAATTGCAGGCGCACCGGAGTGCCCGAGGCGGTTCTGCATTGGTACTTAAGCTCGGCGCAGAGTCGGTAGAAGACTTTTTCCGGCAGTAGTTGATCGACGACACGAATAAATTCGCTGATCACCATGTCATAGCCACCAACGCTGGTTAGCAGGGCTCGCATAGGGGCGTCGGCAACGCCTTCCATCGGGGCTAAGATGACACGCATGATTCTCGTTTTCTCATTAATTAAAGGCGCGGAGCCTAAAAAGGTGAACCTGTCGGCCATGGTTTACGTACTGCTTGAGTACCGTATTGCCCGGACCGGGTAAAAGGGCGCTTATTCTACGTCAAGCGCCTGGCAGATACAAAGCCTGTGTGCGTGCGAGGAGGTGTGGGGATAACGGCTGTGCCCAGCCAAACTCATGGGTCAGATGTGAGCATCTTTTGTTATCTATGACTGGCTTATCGATTTCTAGTCAATAAAGACGTGAGATCAATCGATTACTGCTGTATAGATGCTTGCGCTAACACATAATTTGGGTCATAAATGTGATGCCTGATAAGTTTTTTGAAATAAAAATCTAGGGGGCCGGGTCATATTATCCGAGCCAGCAACGCACTGATGTTGGCAAACCATTGCATATAAGAGATCAACAAAGGAAGAGATTATGAAATTAGTTAAGAATACTGCTGTTGCTGTAGCGTTAGGCACTGTGTTTGTTGGTAGCGCGTTTGCGGCGCAGGCTCAAGCTAATCCGTTTGGTTACAGTGAAATGCAAGCTGGTTACCAGATCGCCGATGGCGAAGGTAAGTGTGGCGAAGGCAAGTGCGGTGAGAACATGAAGAAAGGCGCCAAAGAAGGTAAGTGCGGCGAGAACATGAAAGCCAAAGAGGGTAAATGTGGCGAAGGCATGAAGAAAGGCGCCAAAGAAGGTAAGTGTGGCGAAGGTAAATGCGGCGCCCAGATGAAGGCCCATAAAGAGGGTAAGTGCGGCGAAAACATGAAAGCCAAAGAAGGTAAGTGTGGCGAGAACATGAAGGCCAAAGAGGGCAAGTGTGGCGAAGATATGAAGAAGGGCAAAGAAGGCAAGTGTGGTGGCCATAAGTAATCGGCCTTAAGGCAATTGCCCATTTCGATTAGGCCAGTTTTCACTGGCCTAATTCTTTTTACATAAGGTAAATGCGTCAATTTGTTCACTAGAGGTGGAGTGATGATGACACAAGCTAAGGTGGGGCTCGGCCTGCGCCGCGAGATGCTAGATGAGTTTTGCCAGTCCGTCCCTGGCGCCATCGATTTTTTCGAGGTGGCGCCCGAGAACTGGATGACACTTGGTGGTAAGTTTGGCCGTCAATTTAGGCAGTTAACCGAGAAGCACAAGTTTTTCTGCCACGGACTGTCGCTCTCTATCGGCGGGCCTGAGCCCCTAGATACCCGTTTCGTTAAACAGGTGAAGCACTTTCTTGACCATCACGGCATAGATATCTATTCGGAGCACCTAAGTTACTGTTCGGGCAAGGGCCATCTGTATGACTTGATGCCAATTCCCTTTACTGATGGCGCGGTGCGCCACGTGGCAAGGCGTATCGAGCAGGTGCAGGATATCTTAGAGCGCCCCTTTATTCTGGAAAACGTATCCTTTTACGCCGCGCCCGCGAGCGAGATGAGTGAGTGCGAGTTTGTCAGCGCCGTGCTTGAAGAGGCAGATTGTCGCCTGCTGCTGGATGTGAACAACATCTATGTTAACGCGATCAATCATCAGTATGACGCCGAGGCCTTCTTAAGGGCCATGCCCAGTGAGCGTATCGCCTACCTGCATATTGCCGGTCATTACGATGAGGCGGAAGATCTTAAGGTCGATACCCATGGCAGCGAGGTGATCGACCCCGTGTGGCGTTTGTTAGCGATCTGCTATCAGACCCATGGTGTGTTTCCCACCTTGCTTGAGCGTGACTTTAATATTCCAGCCACCTCTGAGTTGCTCAAAGAGATCAACAAGATACATGACTATCAGACTAAGGCATTGCAGCCCAGTCATCGGAGCGCCTAGATGAGTTTTACCCAAGTTCAGCAGTCGTTTATCGATTACATCAAAGACCCTTCATCGCCCCTGCCTCAGGGGACGGATGAAAGGCGCATGGGGATCTATCGCGAACTGTTTTTTAATAATGTGAAGGGGTTTGTCGCCAGCGGCTTTCCCGTGCTCTGCTCCTTGTATGAAGATGATGACTGGCAGGCGCTCGTTCAGCAGTTTTTTGTGACCCATGATTGTCAGACGCCGATCTTTATCGAAATCGCCCAGGAGTTTTTGCTGTTTTTGCAAAACGAGTATCAGCTGAGCGAGCAAGATCCCGCCTTCATGCTAGAGCTGGCTCATTACGAATGGTTGGAGCTGGTGGTGGCCACGGCGCTCGATGACAGACAGTCGCAACGTATTGACGAGCAAAGCCTGGAAACCCAGCCCCTGGGGTTAAGCTCGGCAGCCAGTGTGGCCCAATATCATTTTGAGGTGCAGCGTATCAGCCCCGACTATCGCCCCGAGGCGCCTAGCGAGCAGCCAAACTTTTTCTGTATCTACCGGGATGCTGACGATGAAGTCTGTTTCTTGCAGCTTAATCCGCTTACGGCGCAAGTGCTGGCCTATATCGAACAGCAAGAGGGTGTGGAGTTTGCAGCGCTATGTGACTGGCTCGCAACCCTTTATCAGCAGATGCCGAGGCCTCAGCTAGTAGAGGGTTGTCGGCAGTTGCTACTGGATATGGCTCAGCGGGGCATAGTGGTCGCCGCGAGATAAATTTTGTCCAATTAGGCCTTTCTATCGTGCTGGCTTGTCACTATAATGGCGGCGAAAATTGATCTAGATCAATAAAAGTTGTCAATCATGAGTGAGGAAAGTATGAGTCAGCCGTTTAAAGACCCGTTTAATTTTGTTTATTTTCTTGGTTTCTTGCTGGTAATGATGTTGCCTACGCTGCCAGCTACCCTGTCATGGTTGAAACACCTAAACCTGATCTCTTAAGCATTAGCTTTAAGCGGTTAAGCAACTAGCTTAGCGAGTTAAGTCGGGTATACTAACCACTCTTTCTTGAGTGGTTTTTTTATGCGAGGAATTCATGGTTATCAAGCGGGGCTTCTATCTACTCCTAGGCCTTAGCAGCCTGTTTCTCGGCCTGCTTGGCATTGCCATTCCGCTGCTGCCGACCGTGCCTTTTATCTTGCTGGCAGCCTTTTGTTTTGCCCGCTCGAGTTCGCGCCTGCATGACTGGCTGATGACCCACCCTTGGTTTGCCGACGCGCTGCAGAACTGGCATAGCGAGCGCGCCATTCGCCGCGGCTTGAAGCGCAAGGCCTATATCGCCACCTGTTTGAGTTTTAGCGTGAGTATCATCTTGGTGCCGCTGCTGTGGGTGAAGCTGATGCTGCTGGCCATGTTGACAGGCTTGCTGCTTTATCTCAGGCAAATTCCCGAATTAGACGACTGATTGTGAACTTAGATTGTGAACCTTGGCGGTGAGTTTGGTTAAGCTTTGTGACATTCGCTGTTGCAACCCATATCAAAGGAGCTTAAGCTTTAGCCGAAAATTCTAGTCAAAACTGGCCCTATGGCCAGTTTGTCCTTTTTAAGGGCTCAAACGAAAAAGATGGTAGTAATGAATACAGACAAGTTAGCCTTGATCAAGCAGAGCATTAAGACAATTCCAGATTATCCGAAACCAGGGATCATGTTTCGCGATGTAACCAGTTTAATGGAAGACCCATCGGCCTATCAGGCGACGATTGCCCTGTTTGTTGAGCGCTATAAAGATCTTGGCGTAACCAAAGTGGTGGGCACCGAGGCGCGTGGCTTCCTCTTCGGCGCGCCGCTGGCGTTAGAGTTGGGCGTCGGTTTCGTGCCTGTGCGTAAGCCGGGTAAACTGCCGCGCGAAACCATTTCTGAGAGTTATGAGCTGGAATATGGCCATGACATGTTGGAGATCCACACGGATGCCATTAAGCCAGGCGATAAGGTATTGGTGGTCGACGATTTGCTGGCTACAGGCGGTACTATCGAAGCGACAGTAAAGCTTATCCGTCAGCTCGGTGGTGAAGTTGAGCACGCGGCGTTTGTGATCTCTCTGCCAGAGCTTGGCGGCGAGCATCGTCTTGCCGAGATGGGCCTCTCTCTGATGACCCTGTGTGAGTTTGAAGGCGAGTAATATCGTCTAATTGATCACTCTGGTTGATCATATAAGTGCCGTGGCTATGCCGCGGCATTTTGCTATCTGGGCATCTGTGATGTCAGGCCGATGAGATATGTGAGTCTGCTGTCTGTCCCATGGGATTGATGGCGTGGGAGAAGGCGATCATTGCCCTGTCAACTCGCTAAAAACTAGCTAAAGAGTGGCACACGATGGCTTAGCAATAGGCCTTTAAATGGCGGGCAAAGCGGGTGATAGGTTAAACATGAAGCAAGCTGGCTAAACAAAGATAAATTAAGGCGCGCTAAGCGCTTAGCTTGCTAGCGAGATGGACCTTGGCATGTTATTGTTTGCTGATTAATGAAGTGTGCTTCGTAATAGTTACCAACCTTGGGGAGTTCCATGTCATATCAGGTGTTAGCCAGAAAGTGGCGCCCTGCAACATTTGAGCAAGTCGTCGGTCAGTCACATGTGCTGCATGCCCTAACCAATGCCTTATCGCAAAACCGTCTACATCATGCCTATCTGTTTACCGGTACCCGAGGGGTCGGTAAGACGAGTCTGGCCAGGCTATTTGCCAAGGGATTGAATTGTGAGCAAGGGGTAACGGCCACGCCCTGTGGCCAATGTGCCAGCTGCGTCGAGATCGCCCAGGGCCGTTTTGTCGATCTTATCGAGGTGGATGCGGCGTCGCGCACCAAGGTTGACGACACCCGCGAGTTGTTGGACAACGTTCAGTATCGCCCCACACGCGGCCGTTTCAAGGTGTATCTTATCGATGAGGTGCACATGCTCTCGCGCAGCAGCTTCAATGCCCTGTTGAAGACGCTGGAAGAGCCACCAGAGCATGTTAAGTTCTTGCTGGCGACCACAGATCCTCAGCGCCTGCCGGTCACCGTACTCTCCCGCTGTCTGCAATTTAACCTTAAGAGTCTGACACTCGATGAGATCTGCGTGCAGCTTGGCCACATCCTGGCGCAGGAGATGGTTGGGTATGACGATGGCGCGGTAAAACTACTCGCCAAGGCGGCCAACGGCAGTATGCGTGACGCCTTGAGTCTAACGGATCAGGCGATCGCCTTCGGCGCCGGTCAAGTCAGGCTCACTCAGGTGCAGACCATGCTGGGCACCATAGATGAGCATCATGTGATCGTACTGCTGAAAGCCCTGTGCGATGGCGACGTGGATCAGCTCATGAAGGTGACTGGGGATGTTTTATCCTTCGGCGCCGATCCCCATGAGGTGCTGCGCAGCCTGCTGGAATTGCTGCATCAGATCACCTTGACCCAGTTTGCGCCCAGCGCCGCTCAGCTGTCGCAATATGCCGAGCAGATCAAGGCCTTCGCCAAACAGCTAAGGCCCGAGCAGGTACAGCTCTATTATCAACTATTGCTAAACGGTCGGCAGGATCTGCCCCATGCACCCGATCCTAAGTCTGGCCTAGAGATGGCGCTATTGCGCGCCATCGCTTTCGTGCCCGAGGCGCCTGTGCAGCGCTGGATGGGCGAGGCAGGTAGCGAGATCCTCTTGCCAGACACTCTTTTACGAGAACAGGGCAAGGGTGAAGATGTTGCGCCAACCTCTGCTAAGCCAGACGAAACAGTTAAGTTGGTGAAACCTGCTGAGTCTGTGTCAAACAGTCAGGACGAAGTGGAAGCCGAGGTTGAAGAAAAGGCTAAGGTTGAGGCCAGCAGTGAATCAAGTGCGCCAATGTTTTCTCAAGACGATGCGCAAACGCCAACTGCAGAGCAGACGAACAAGTTAAGCGATACTGACGCCCCAATTGAAGCGGACTTAGTTGAAGCGGATTTAGTCGAAGCGGATTTAGTTGAAGCTGGCTCTGCGGAAAAGGATGCGCTTGAGGAGGATGAGGGCGCACTCGATCTGTTTGCCGAGCAGCAGCTGATTTTGAGTCAGGCCAATAGCCAAGGTCATAGCCCTAATCATAGTTCTGAGCCTATCACTGAGCCTGTGTCTAGCCCTGAGCCGAGCGCGCAAGCAACGAGCTCGGCAAATAAGAGTCCCGTAAGCGATGCATCTGCCGAGTCTAAAGCGGATGTGTCGACGAGTTCTGCGACAGCGCAGGGCGGTGAAGCGGCTCTGTCAACCGAGCCAAAAATGCCGGCAGAAAGCGTCGAGCAAACTGCTTCAATAGCCGAGCAAGGTGCGTCATCGGCAGATGAGAGTGGCAGTTTTTATGATGACCTCTATTTCAGTTCAGATGAAGATGAGTCTGGCGACCCAAGTGACTATGAAGCCTACCTTGCCTATCAACAGGGCCAGGATAGTCAGACGTCTGGCGATATCTCTTCCACTGAGGCAACAACGCCTGCTGCCAAAAGTGTCCAGGCTAGTAGCGCCCCGGTAAATGAAGATGCCCCCCTTGGCGGCTTGACGCCCGATACTGCATCGGCAAATGAAGAAACGACGCCCAACCTGTTAGAAGATGATCTGCTCGATGCCGTATTGAATGCGCGTCAGAGCCTGCTTAGCGATCTTGAGGAAGATGCGGCTAAGGAGGACGCGGCTAAGGAGAGCGCATCAAAAAAGCCCCTAGTCGGCGCTAAGAAGCCCGGGGCTAACCAGGCTCAAGCGAGTAGCGAACAGCAGGCGGGCGAAGAGAGCAAGTTTGGCGCAGAGCCTTATGCGCCACCAAAAAGGCTAGAGCAAGCAGCCTTGAGCGTAGAAGCAGCCGAGAGCGGAGAAAAAGCAGCCCTGAGCGGGAATGATGAAGCCCCGAGCGTAGGTGAAAATGCCCTGAGCGGGAATGACGAAGCCCAGAGGGGCGGTGAAAATGACTTGAGCGGGGAAGCAACTTCTCAGAGCTTTGGTGAGACAGCCCAGAACGATCAAGATAATGCCTTGAGCGTAGAAGCTGTCTCGAACACGGCTGTGATGACGGAGCCTGGGACGAAAGCGCCTGCTCCGCAGCACAATAATTCTTCACAGCAGCCTACTGCGTACCTAAATGATGAAGACAGGCCGCCTTGGGTGTCACCAGAGCCAAGTCAGCAGGCGATGACCGCGCCAAGTGATGAAGCATCTAATCTTGTCGAGCAAGTCGATACAGAGACTGAATCACACGTCCGCGCCGCTGCAGTTGCTGAGACTGAACAAGGTTTGGATGAACTCAGCTTGGAGGACCAAAGCTCGGAGGACCAAGGCTCAAATGAAAGCGGTGCTATCGGCAATGATCCCGTCCAGCGTCCTGCTGCGCAGGAATCTTCTGCATCTTCGGCGGTAACTCAGCTCGTCAGTCAGACGACCCGGGTGGCCTTTGTGGCCGATGAGATCACAGGGCACGATACGGATCTTAAGTGGTACCGCTTGATGTCGGCGCTGGAGATCGGCGGCCGGGTAAGACAGCTGGCGGTCAACGCCGTATGTCAGGCCTTTAGTGAGCCACTGCCTTTGGTGCTTAAACCCAATCAGAAGCATTTGGCGGCGCCAGGCGCCATCAGTCAGCTCGAAGATGCCTTGTCGAAGGCCTTGGGCGGCAGCTGCCAGGTGGCGTTTAGTGTCGGCGTCGAGCCGGATCGTGAGACACCGCTAGAGATACGTCAGCGTTTTCATCGTGAGCTGCTCGAGCAGGCGCATCAGGGGTTATTGCAAGATGAAAACATTCAGTGGCTGACACAGGTGATGCAGGCAGAGATGGAGCCAGACAGCTTAAGTTATCTGCCGGAGCTGCTGGGTAAGCGGGGCCAGACGATAGCACTTATCGATAAGTCGAACTTTGTGGTGACAGAGGAGTCTTAACTCACGCGAGTTATCGCTCATATGAGGGATAGCTTGAGTCAGTCGTTAGTGCGGCTAACAAATGTCGTGAGCAAGGGTCGTGAGCAAGTGTCGTGAGCAAGTGTCGTGAGCAAGCGCAGTGAGCTAGTGCAGTTGGCTCGATAGAATGAAGGAGCCGAGCAATGCGAAAGGGCTCGCAGGTCATAAGTTTTAAGATTGGTGATCAGCTTTGATTGCTTATTGGTGCTAATTCAGTAAGATTAGCCAGTTTTTTTAATATTGAAGAGAACTCGATATGTTTGGAAAAGGCGGTATGGGCAACCTGATGAAACAGGCCCAGATGATGCAAGACAAGATGGCCAAGGCGCAAGAAGAGATCGCGCGTATGGAAGTGACCGGTGAAGCCGGTGCGGGTCTTGTTAAGGTCACTATGACAGGCTCTCACAGCGTACGTAAGGTCGAGATCGACCCAAGCCTGCTAGAAGATGACAAAGAGATGCTCGAAGATCTGATCGCGGCGGCTTGTAACGATGCGGCGCGTCGTGTCGAAGAGAGCCAGAAAGAGAAGATGGCTGAAGTCACAGGCGGCATGCAGTTGCCACCTGGCATGAAGATGCCTTTCTAACGATGAAATTTAGTCCCCTCGTCGATGAGTTGATCCAGTCGCTGCGCTGTCTGCCCGGGGTTGGCCCCAAGTCGGCTCAGCGCATGGCGTTTCAGCTGCTTGAGCGCGATCGCAAGGCGGGTCACAAGCTCGCCCAGGCGCTGTCGAGTGCCATGAGTGATGTGGGACACTGCAGCAGCTGTCGCACCTTCACCGAAGAGAGCCTGTGCCCCATCTGCGCCAGTAGTCGCCGTGGCAGCTCAGATCTAATCTGTGTGGTCGAGACGCCTGCAGACGTGCTGGCGATTGAAGCCGGCGGTCACTTCTCGGGCCGTTATTTTGTGCTCTTAGGCCACCTGTCACCCCTCGACGGTGTGGGGCCTGACGAGCTCGGGCTGAGCCTGCTGGAGACCCATCTTGCCAGTGGCGAGGTGAGTGAGCTTATCCTGGCGACCAACCCCACGGTAGAAGGGGACGCGACGGCGCACTTTATTGCCGATATGGCCAAGCAGCATGAGGTCAATGTGAGC
Source organism: Shewanella halotolerans (assembly GCF_019457535.1). Lineage (NCBI taxonomy): Bacteria > Pseudomonadati > Pseudomonadota > Gammaproteobacteria > Alteromonadales > Shewanellaceae > Shewanella > Shewanella halotolerans. Next base: position 1,976,834 of record NZ_CP080417.1, read on the forward strand.
CGAATTGCTCATGGTGTGCCCGTAGGCGGCGAGCTGGAGTATGTCGACAGCACCACGCTGGCGCTCTCCTTTAATGGACGCATTCCGTTATAAGGCTCTTTTAAGTCCTATATTAAAATCCAGTTCATTTTGAGCTGGATTTTTTTTGACCAATTAAAACCCTTTGTCTGTTTTTGGCTTGAAAAGCGAAAATCCAGCCCCATCTCTAAAGCCATAAGCGTTTTTGTGAAATAGAGAAGGAAACATCCATGTCACATCAAGAAACCCATGGCTTTCAAACAGAAGTCAAACAACTACTCAATTTGATGATCCACTCTTTATACTCCAATAAAGAGATTTTCTTGCGTGAATTGGTCTCTAACGCCGCCGATGCGGCCGATAAACTTCGCTACGAAGCCCTGACTAAAGATGAGCTTTACGAAGGCGACGGTGAGCTGCGCGTACGCGTCAGTGCCGATAGCGAGAAAGGCACAGTGACCATTGAAGATAATGGTATCGGTATGACCCGCGATGGCGTGATAGAGCATCTGGGGACCATCGCCAAGTCGGGCACCGCAGAATTTTTCAAGAACCTGTCGGGCGATGAGTCTAAAGACTCACAGCTGATCGGTCAGTTTGGTGTGGGCTTCTACTCGGCCTTCATCGTTGCCGACAAGGTGACCGTACGCACTCGCGCCGCCGGTCACGCGGCAGATGAGGCGGTGCAGTGGGAATCAGCCGGTGAGGGCGAATTCACCGTCGAAAACATCGTAAAAGAGAGTCGCGGTACAGAGATCATCTTGCATCTTCGCGAAGAAGAGAAAGAGTTTGCGAGCGATTATCGTCTGCGCTCTATCATCACCAAATACTCAGATCATATCTCGGTACCGGTAGAGATGTGGCAAGAAGGCACGCCGGCCCAGGAAGCGAGTGAGGAGGGCGGTGAAGCCATTCCTGCGACCGAAGGTCATTGGAAGGCGATGAACAAGGCGACTGCTCTGTGGACTCGTAACAAGAGCGATGTCACTGACGAAGAGTATCAAGAGTTCTACAAGCATATCTCCCATGATTTTGCCGACCCTCTGCTGTGGAGCCACAACCGCGTTGAGGGTAAGCAGGAGTACACCAGTCTGCTTTACATCCCGTCGAAGGCGCCTTGGGATCTGTGGAACCGCGACCGTAAACACGGCCTGAAACTCTTCGTGCAGCGCGTATTCGTGATGGACGATGCCGAGCAGTTTATGCCTAGCTACCTGCGTTTCGTGCAGGGGCTTATCGACTCAAACGATCTGCCGCTGAACGTCTCGCGTGAAATCTTGCAGGACAACAAGATCACCACGGCGCTGCGTACTGCGGTCACCAAACGTGTGCTTGGCATGCTAGAGAAGCTGGCTAAGAACGATCCCGAGAAGTATCAAACCTTCTGGGCCGAGTTTGGTCAGGTATTGAAAGAAGGTCCGGCGGAAGATTTCGCCAACAAGGAGAAGATTGCCGGTCTGCTGCGTTTTGCCTCGACTCACACCAACGAGGCGGCCCATACCGTGTCACTGAGTGACTATGTTGAGCGCATGAAGGAAGGTCAGAGCAAGATCTACTATATCGTTGCCGACAGTCATGAAGCGGCGGCCAACAGCCCACACCTAGAGCTACTGCGTAAGAAGGGGATCGAGGTGCTGTTGATGTCGGAGCGTATCGATGAGTGGTTGATCAACCATCTCACCGAGTTCGACGGCAAGCAGCTGCATTCGGTGACCCGTGGCGATCTCGAACTGGGCGAGCTGGAAGATGCCGCCGAGAAAGAGGCCCAAGAGAAGCTGGAAACCGAGTCTGAAGGCCTGGTTAAACGCGTCAAAGAGGTGCTGGGCGATAAGGTGGCCGAGGTGAAGGTGACCAGTCGTCTAACCGACACCCCTGCTTGTGTGGTTGCTGGCGCTGGTGAGATGTCGTCGCAGATGATTAAATTGATGCAGGCCGCAGGCCAGGCTGTGCCCGAGAGCAAGCCTGTGTTTGAGCTTAACCCCGAGCATCCGCTGGTGAAACGTCTGGACACTGAGCAGGATGAAGAGGTGTTTGGTCAGTGGGCCGAGCTCTTGCTGCAACAGGCGCAGCTATCTGAGAAAGGCAGCCTGGCCGACCCATCAGCTTTTATCAAACTGATGAACAAGATGTTGTTAGCCAGCGTTAAATAAATCTAAGCTAGAGTTAGTAAGAGGCAGTTTGACTGCCTCTTATGCTATCTACTTATCGCTAACTCATTAACAGAGACAAGCTCTCTCAAAAAAGAGACGATCTCGATAAAAGAGATATTATGGATTCAGTATTGGATTTAACCAAAGAAAACATTCAACAAGTGGTCGATGCCTCCATGCAGCAGGTGGTGGTCATGACGTTTTGGAGCCAGCAGAGCCCGGAGAGCCTGCAGCTGATGCAGACGCTGAACCAGATCGCGGCACAGGGGCGTTTTGTATTGGCCAAGGTCAACTGCGATCAGGAGATGGAGATAGCCAACTATTTTCAGATCCAGAGCCTGCCGACCACCTTGGTGTTAAAAGAGGGTAAGCCGGTCGATGGCTTTGCCGGCCTGCAGGAGGCGGCGCAAATCGAGGCCTTACTCGACCAGCATCTGCCTAAGGCCTGGCAAGTCGCGCTTAATCAGGCCAAGGTCCAGCTCGCCGAGGGCGATACAGAAGGGGCGCTGCCGCTGCTCAAGCAAGCCTATCAGGAGTGTCAGACGGCCGAGGTATCCTTGGTGTATGCCGATGCGCTGCTGGCCGTGTCAGACATCAATCAGGCGAAGGTGCTACTCGATGGTATCGGCCTTGCCGATCAAGACGCCTACTATCAGAGCCTCAAGGCCAAGCTCTCCCTGGTGCTGGACGCCGCCGATACGCCGGAGATCAGAAGTCTGCTGGATGATGTCGAACAAGACCCCTTTGATTATGCCAAGCTCTTGTCCCTTGCCAAGGCGCTTCATGGCGCCAAGCGCGATGAAGAAGCGCTCGAGCGTCTCTATCTGGTATTAAAGACAGATCTGCAGGCCCAGCAAGGTGAGATCAAGCTGCTTTTCATGGAGATCCTCACCGCATTAGGCCAGGGACATGCCGTGGCCAATCAATATCGCCGCAAATTATACACCTTGCTCTACTAGGGCCTGTTTTTCTTTGCTGTTTGTTTTTGCAGCAGTTTGTGGGTGATTTATACAAGGCAGAGCCTGTGCGTGTAGTGTTTTTATAAACCAGAGTTACACCAACGGGCGAGAACGCTGTAAAAATGGCCTACAAACACTGCCCAATGGGTTCATCTAAACACGCACTGTACTTTATGATAGGCTTCCTGCCCTTCACCGTGGGCGGTCAGCGACGCTGTTAGAAATCGTTCCAGACGATTTCTTGGTTGTTCGCCATTCACATAGAGTAACTATGCTTCATGACTCTCGCCTCGTGCAAAACGCGTTTAGATTGAACAAAAATTAAACTTGAAAGTACAACAGCCCCTAATGAGTCTCTGCATCGGGTTGTCATACCAGTGATATATGCTGACCTGGTCGCTTTATAAGGTGGTATCTGTGGTATCAGCCTAAAGTCGAATTAAAACTGGCCATGCGGCCCTTCAAATAGGCGCCCATTTGTGCGAAGATCGCCGCCCAGATAAAACTAATAATCAAATTTATGCGAAATAAGAGGACTCTCAGATGCGCATTATGCTATTAGGTGCCCCAGGTGCCGGTAAAGGTACTCAAGCCCAATTCATCATGGAAAAATACGGTGTGCCACAAATTTCTACGGGCGACATGCTCCGTGCAGCCGTTAAAGCGGGAACGCCTCTGGGTCTAGAAGCCAAGAAAGTGATGGATGCAGGACAGTTGGTTTCTGATGAGCTGATTATTGGACTGGTTAAAGAGCGTATCACCCAAGACGATTGCGCCAAGGGCTTCCTGCTCGACGGTTTCCCACGCACCATTCCTCAGGCCGATGCCATGGCGGCTAGCGGTATCGATATCGATCACGTGATCGAAATCGACGTGCCAGACGAAGAGATCGTTAAGCGCATGAGCGGTCGTCGTGTACACCCAGGCTCTGGCCGTGTTTACCACATCGTTTACAACCCACCTAAGGTGGAAGGTAAAGACGATGTAACCGGCGAAGATCTGGCTATCCGCCCAGATGACGAAGAGAGTACAGTGCGTAAGCGTCTAGGCATCTACCATGAACAGACTAAGCCGCTGGTTGAGTACTATGGTAAAGTCGCCGAGCAAGGTAAGCTGACCTACAACAAGTTCGACGGCACCCAGAGTGTTGGTGCTGTGAGCGAAGCTATCGTTAAGGCGATTGGCTAATCCCGCTCCTATAAAGTGAAGCGCTATATGAGCTGCTTCTCATATTTGAAAAAGCCCACCTAGGTGGGCTTTTTTTATGTCAAGGTGGGTGCTAGCCTATCGCTATCCTTGCCAGAGAATATGAGTAGAGTAATTCTTGAATAAAGTCGACAACTTATCTCCTGCTAAGCTTGGTGTTTTGCTGGTTAATCTCGGCACACCCGATACACCAACGCCTAAAGATGTAAAGCAGTTCTTAAAACAGTTTCTCAGCGATCCCCGTGTGGTCGACCTAAATCCCTGGATCTGGAAACCCATACTCAATGGCATCATATTAAATACGCGCCCTAAGGCAGTAGCCAAGCTCTATGAGTCTATCTGGTGGCCCGAGGGCTCGCCTCTGATGGTGATCAGTGAGCGCCAACGTGAGGCGCTGAGTGCGATTCTAAAAGCGCGTCATGGTCACGATGTTCCGGTGGAGTTGGGGATGAGTTACGGCAACCCCTCGTTGACAGCTGGGATAGATAGCTTGCTGGCGAAAGGGGTGGAGCGCCTCGTCGTATTGCCGTTATATCCCCAGTATTCCTGCTCGACCGTGGCACCGGTATTCGATGCCATCGCCAGTGACTATAAGGGCAGACGCAACTATCCCGAGACCCGCTTCAGTAAAGAATATTTCGAGCACCCGGCCTATATCGCGGCGCTGGCCGATTCAGTGCGGCGTCACTGGCAAGATAAGGGTCAGGGTGATTGCCTCTTGATGTCTTTTCATGGTGTGCCACTGCGTTATGTGACTGAGGGCGATCCCTATCAGCACCAGTGTCAACGCACTGCCGAGCTACTAGCCGAGGCCTTGGGATTGACCGAGTCACAGTGGCGCCTGTGTTTTCAATCGAAATTTGGTAAGGAGGAATGGCTGACACCGGCAACGGATGCGCTGCTCGAGAGCCTGCCGGGTCAAGGGATTAAGCGTGTGGACATTCTATGTCCGGCTTTCGCCGTCGATTGTTTGGAGACGCTTGAAGAGATCTCGATTGGCGGCAAGGAGAGCTTTATCGAGGCGGGCGGTGAGGCCTATCATTTCATCCCTTGTCTGAACGAGGATGAAGCTCACATGCAACTGCTTGCGGACTTGGTCGATGAGCAGGCGGCGGGCTGGCTTAAATCTTAAGCAAAGAACCTTAGGTAAACGGCATAAATCACTGCCCGATGCTATTTTATATGGTACGATCTGCCGCCGTTTTTTTGAGGCGATGGCGTCCGCGTAGCATTAACCAAAACGCGGCCTGGTAGACAGCAGACTAAGGGGGTCTAGTGTGCTGTTTATTCTTATTTGATTCTGCATGGATGCATTAGAGTGAGTTCTGTATGAAGTTTCCCGGTCAACGTAAGTCGAAACATTACTTTCCAGTTAAGAATCGCGATCCATTATTGGCGCAGTTAACCCTGCAGCCGCAGCATATTTCAACCCACATCAGTGGAATTGATCAGACACTGGTCGACATCGAGGCCAAAGTGGGCGACGAGCTGCTTAGCCGTTACGCCCTGCCGAAAGGAAACTCGACACTGATCGATGATGAGAAGGCGCACCAACTTTACACAGAACTGAAGTCTTCTGAGCTGATCAGCGATGAATTTGCCGGTGGCACCATAGGTAACACGGTACACAACTACTCTATTCTCGCCGACGATCGCTCCGTGCTGTTTGGGGTGATGAGCAATCATATCGAGGTGGGCAGCTACGCCTATCGTTATCTGTGCAACACCTCTTCTAAGGTAGATCTTAATTTTCTGCAGCCGGTCGATGGGCCTATCGGTCGTTGTTTCACCCTGATCTCAGAGTGCGGCGAGCGCACCTTTGCCATCAGCAAGGGCTCGATGGATAAACTTACGCCGGAATATATCGACCAGGAGATAGTGCAGACCTCGTCGGCGCTAGTGCTTACCGCCTATCTGATGCGCGCGAGCGGTGGCGATAGGATCACAGATGCCGCATTAAAAGCCATCGAGTATGCCAAGGCGGCAGATGTGCCCGTAGTGCTAACCCTGGGGACACGCTTCCTTATTGAGGAAGATCCCCAGTGGTGGATCGAATTCATTAAGGAAAATGTCACTATACTGGCGATGAACGAAGATGAGGGCGAAGCCCTGACCGGCTTAAAAGATCCCTTGAGTGCCAGCAATGCGGCATTAGAGTGGTGTGATATGGTGCTCACCACGGCAGGTCCGCTGGGGCTCTACACCGCGGGCTATACCGAGGACTCCGAGAAGCGCGAAACCAGTCATACGCTGCTACCTGGCGCAATTCCAGAATTTAATCGCTATGAGTTCTCCAGACCTAAACTAAAGCGCGACTGTCAGACCCCAATTAAGGTGTTTGCGCATATCTCGCCTTATATGGGCGGTCCTGAGATCATACGTAACACCAATGGCGCGGGCGATGGTGCGCTGGCGGCGCTGCTGCACGACCTTGCCTCTAACACCTATCATAAGGCCAATGTGCCGGGGTCGAGCAAGCATAAGCGAGACGGCCTGTGTTACTCCTCTTTCTCGCAGATCTGTAAGTACGCTAACCGTGTAGCCTACGAGGTATTGGCGCAGCACAGTCCACGTCTGTCTCGCGGCTTGCCTGAGCGGGAAGACAGCCTGGAAGAAGCTTACTGGGAAAGATAGGCTATTGGGAAAGATAGGCTATTGGGAAAGATAGACTTTGGCAGTTTTAAATAGGCCTGCACGGTTTTAGCGAGGCTTGTTTAAGTTAATTCCCGTTCTACCCCATATAAATTAAATAGAAAAGGCGTCCATAGGACGCCTTTTTTGCTTCAATTGAACGATGAAATCTATGGTTTTACTCTTTAAGTTCCGCATTGACCTGATCGACAAAGCTACCGGCAGTTTTACCAGCTTGAGGGTCATCAAAGGTCTCTTGATTAAAGGCATTTTCCGATTTGGCAATGATAAGCGTCGCAACCGAGTCTCCGGTGACGTTGACTGCGGTGCGCACCATATCCAGCAGTCTGTCGACCCCCATGATAAGGGCGATACCTTCGACAGGCAGACCCACCTGATTAAGCACCATGGCTAGCATGATAAGACCGACACCTGGTACACCTGCTGTGCCGATAGAGGCTAGGGTTGCTGTGACCACCACCATGGCATAGTCGGTGATAGTGAGGTCGATACCAAATACTTGGGCAATAAACACCGTGGCGACACCCTGCATAATCGCCGTGCCGTCCATGTTAATGGTGGCGCCAAGCGGCAGAGTGAAAGAGGCAACCTTGTTATCCACCCCTAGACGGTGTTCAGAGGTTTCTAGCGTCACCGGTAGCGTGGCATTTGAGCTAGCCGTACTAAAGGCGAACAGCTGCACATCGCGCATCTTACGAATAAAGGTAAAGGGACTGAGTCCGGAGAAGAGTTTTAATAGCACTGGGTAGCTAACGAAGGCGTGGACTAATAACACCGCCAGAACTACCGCGAAATATTTAACGACGCTTTCAAATGTCTCGAGACCTAAGGTTAAGGCGAGTTTACCCATGAGGGCAAATATACCGTAGGGGGCCAGTTGCATGATGAGAGTGACCACGCGCATGATCACTTCATTTAAGTCATTAAATAGTGCCGATACACGTTTGCCGCGCTCGCCAATATGGGAAATTGCAAAGCCAAAGATCACCGCAAAGATGATGATCTGTAGCATATTCCCCTCTGTCATCGCCTGTATCGGGTTGCGGGGAACCAGATTGATCAAGACATCGGAAAGGCTAGGGGCCTCTTTCACACTGTACTGCATGTTCTCTGCTGCTAGCGAGGCGTTACCTGGATGAACGAGCAGCGCGACCAAGATGGCCATAGATAGCGCAATCGCCGTGGTAAACAGATAAAAAGCGATGGTTTTTCCACCGAGCCTGCCAAGGGATGATGGGTCACTCAGCGAGCAGGTACCACAGACCAGGGAGATGAAGACCAAAGGGACGACCAACATCTGTAAACTCGAGATAAAAATACTGCCGACCACGTTCAATAAGCCGTTAGTAATATACTCTTCGATAAACTCACTACCGGGGAAAAAACTGCGTAGCAGTAGCCCGATTAAAATGCCTCCGGCCATACCTATGAGTATTTTTCCGGTGAGGCCTAATTTTTTGTTTTGCGTGCCAGCCATAGTGCTTCCTGTATTATTTTTATGCTTTTCAATTTGCACCTAAAGCCTAGCAAGAAACCCTAGGTGATGAAACGGCTAAATAGTTAAAGTTTTTGTCACTTTTACGCCTTTAATTGCGATTAGTGATGGAAAAGTTATGGGAAAATTGTGTAATGTTAGCCTATAAGTAATAAGCAGATGCTTTTAATGATAATCTGAGTAACAGGGAGTCTGACAATGAAGTCAGCGTTTAAAGTTTTTACCTCATATTTATTTTTGCTTTTTATTGTCGCCTGTAGCGGCGGGGGAAATGTCACAGATGGTGGATCCGGTGGTACACCGACACCGCCAACTATCTCTATTGCTTTATCTATCGATAATACGCAGATCTCAGTAGCGGAACCTGCGATGATAACCGCTAAGGTGAAAGATTCAACAGGAGCCGCAGTCAGTACACTAGTAACGTTTAGTTTGAACAATGATACTTACGGAACCTTCTCTCCTGGTACGGGTGAAGTTGCGACCGATGCCGATGGTATTGCTAAGGTGCGCTTGGATACGGCTGCTATCAATACTGGCGCGACTATTACTGCGACGACCAGTTCTGGCGAGAGTGCATCGCTGAATGTCACCATGATAGGTGATGGCGGCGAAGCCGGCGGTGGAGCACAAGTTTCTGTATCACTTACCGACAGTACCGGTAATCCAATTCAATCGATCAGCATTCTTGAGCCAGGCAAGATCACTGCTACGGTAACAGGCATCACTAAGCCGACAATCGTGACTTTTGCGACGACTATTGGCGACCTACCTATCAAGACCGCGGTGACCGATTCTGAAGGTAAGGCTACGGTAGACATCTATGCGGGTAGCTCTTTAGGGGCGGGTGAAGTGACCGCGAGTCTGTCTACCAATGAGGTGGGTAAGACTATCGTTGTGGTTGGTGCGACCAATGTAGTGATGGGAAGCGGCGATCCTTTTGTTCAAGGAAAAGCTGAGATCAGTACCGCAACTCTCTCTGCTGGTGGTACGGCAACGATTTCCGTTCTTATTCAAGATGATAAAGGTAACCCCTTCACTCAACCTGTAGATGTTAACTTCTCTTCAACCTGCGCGACTAAGAATCCTGCTCAGGCCGAGATTAGCTCGCCAGTCTCTTCGAGCAATGGTGTTGCTACCTCAACCTACCGTGCGCAAGGTTGTGTGGGCGAAGATCAGATTAACGTCACAGCTAACGCAGGTGGAATTAGCCTATCGGCAACGGGCACACTAACTGTCCTGCAAGCAGATGTTGGCAGTATTGTATTTGAATCGGCAACGCCGCAAAATATCGCAATCTTAGGAACGGGTGGCATAGAGTCTTCTGTCGTTAAATTTAAAGTGCTGGATAAGAACAGCAACCCTGTTCCTAACCAAAATGTTTTGTTTTCACTTAACACTAAAGTAGGGGGTGTAGATATCTCGCCTCTGCAGGCGACCACTAACAATGAAGGTATCGTTCAGACGGTCGTCACTACCGGTACGGTAGCTACATCACTGCGTGTTACTGCGACTGTTGATAACGGTGCGGTACCGGCCATTTCGAGCCAGTCTAGTCAGTTGATTGTCTCTACGGGGATTCCTGATCAAGACAGTTTTTCGCTATCAGCGTCTGTGCTCAATGCGGAAGGGTGGGACGAAGATGGTACTAAAGTAGTGGTTACGGCGCGTATGGCCGATGCCTTCAATAACCCTGTGCCCGATGGGACGACGGTTTCATTTACCACCGAAGGTGGTGCAATCGAAGATGCTTGTCAGACGGTTAATGGTGCCTGTTCGGTGACATGGACTAGCCAGTTACCACGTCCAGAAGGTGAAACTATCATTTCTGGCGCAGGTGAGATGGTTCGTAATCCAGATGCAGCATTAGTGTACTATCCAACGCTCGGTGTGTACGGTAACGTATATGGTCAGATGTATGGTGGGCGCGCCACAGTTACGGCTACAGCTATCGGTGAGGAGTCTTTCCCAGATCTCAATGGTAATGGTCGCTTCGATGCCTCGGAGATGGCTGAGTTTACCAATGGTAAAGATGTAACGGGTCAGTCGTTCGACCTTACCGATGCATATAGTGATTATAACGAAGATGGCTTGTTTAACCCGCAGCAGGCTGGTGGACAAGTTGGTGGCTCACTCGAGGAGCTTATCGATTTCAATTCAAATGGAATCTTTGAAGCCAAAGACGGTAAATACAACGGTGTATTGTGTTCAGACCCTGTCCATGCTGGTTGCGCAGATGGTGTCAGTGAATCTAAGTCACTCTATGTGCGCCGTAGCTTGGTAATTGTTATGTCGGGTAGTACCGCTTATGCGACTGCAGATGATGACATTTTGATCAGCGATAAAGATGGTGTTCATTACGGTGGCAGCATCAATATAGTAGGTAAGGGGGCTGCCAGTGTTTCCTTTACCATTTCGGATCTGCACAACCAACAGATGCCTGCCGGCTCTAAGGTTCGCTTTAAGACGAGTGCTGGATCGGTAGTTAGTTCGGCTGAATTAGTTTGGCCAAGTACTAACTATAACGGTGGACGAGAGTATGGTGCAACATTGAAGGGGGAAGACGAACCTACTACTGGGGTATTTATCGTAGAGGTAGAAACTCCCGGTGGAACAATTACTCAGGTCGTCTCGCTTAAGGTAAATATCTTTTAGGTTAACCTTTGAAAAAGACGCCTTAAGGCGTCTTTTTTATCGAGTCGATTTTATCTGTTTGATGAAATTAGCACTGGTAGTTGCCAATTCGTTTCCCCATGAAACAAAAAGCCATCGTTTCAGATGGCTTTTTTAGTTTTAACTTAATAGTTAAAATCTATTTCTGGAACTGATAGACGCTGCCGAGTTTCATTATCTGTGTCAGTTCATCCAGCGCGGTTCGCGATTCGACAATGAGCTGAGGATCGGCGAGATCGTCGATGGCGAGCTCGTCACGATAGTGTTTATCGACCCAGAGGTTAAGCCTGTTAAACAGCTCATCATTCATCAAGGTGTTGGGGTTGACGGCAGCAAGCTCTGTCTCGTTCATGGCGACTCGTAGACGCAGACAGGCGGGGCCTCCGCCATTTTGCATGCTCTGCTTCACATCGAAATAGTGCACCTGCTTGATCGGTGTACCAAAGGTGACGAGCTCATTAAGGTAGGCATATACTGCCCAATTTTCCTGACAGTTAGTCGGCGCAATAATCGCCATCTCACCATTGGGTAGGGTGACTATCTGGGTGTTGAACAGGTAGCTCTTCACCGCATCCTGGATGCCGACCTTGGCAGTAGGCACTTCAATAAAGTGCAGTTCTTTACCGTTGAACTTACCTTGGATTTCGGCCAGTTTCTTTTGTGTATCGATAAAGGCCTGCTCGTGATAGAAGAGCACATTCTGGTTACCCACGGCAATCACATCGTTGTGGAACACGCCTTGATCGATGACATCTGGATTTTGCTGGATAAAGACGCTGCTCTCATCATCGAGTTGATGCAGACGGGCGATGGCTTGTGAGGCTTCGAGTGTCTGTCTAGCAGGGTATTTTTTCGGCTTTGGCGCGTTAGGGTTAGTCGCTTCCTGGCCGTAGACGAAGAGTTCGATACCGGCATGACCGTATTCGCTGCAAAGACGCGTATGGTTAGCCGCACCTTCGTCGCCGAAGCTCACGTGTTCAGGCAGATGTTGATGGTGATGGAAGTAACGCGAATTATTAAAGGTGGCGGCCAGTATGTTACCTGTGGTCACCGGCTCTATGCTGCGATGGAGCTTGTCTACCAGGTTTGCCGGGGTGAAATGGATCTTACCATCATGGGTATCGGCGCTTGGTGATACGGTTGCCGCATTGGCCGTCCACATACTTGAGGCGCTGCAACAGGCTCTAAGGAGCGCAGGGGCTTGTTTGGCGGCTTTATTTAATACTTCGGCATCTGTACCAGAAAAACCAATTCGACGCAGTGTGTGAAGATCTGGGCGCTCCTGAGGGGCAAGCATCCCTTGGGCCAAGCCTAAATCGGCGAGGGCCTTGGCTTTCTTGAGGCCTTGTTTCGCAGCCGCCTTAGGGCTGGATATTGCGGCGGCGTTATTTAAAGAAGCCACATTACCGTATGACAGGCCCGCATAATTATGAGTCGGTCCGACGAGTCCATCAAAATTCGCTTCGTAATGCTTCATTGCATATCCTTCAAGTTATTATTGCTTTAATAGGGCGTCAACACAGGGCTGAGGTGGCGCCGTAATTCGTTGAATTTGTGCTCCAGTATACTTGAGCTTTGGGGCATAACAAGCTAGGGGATGTGGCCTTATCTGTGATATTGGCTCAGAAATGCATAAGTATTACTTGCTAGTTGGGGAATAATGAAATATTAGTTTTTAATTACGCAATATTATTTTTCACATTTTTTTCAAAAACGGTTAAAAATTGGCTCGCCGTAACAAATAAAACAGGGATTAGCTTGAAACTATTGATACAACCCTCTATATATGGAGCCAATTTACAGAATTTTGAGACTTTTTGGCGCAGATCATTCTATGGGTAAATCGCTAGTTATTGTCGAATCACCGGCCAAAGCCAAGACTATTAACAAATATCTCGGCAAAGATTACATCGTAAAATCGAGTGTAGGTCACATCCGTGATCTCCCTACCTCATCCTCCAGTGACGCCAGTTCGTCGACTAAATCGCCCGCCGAAGTGCGCAAGATGTCCCCCGAAGAGAAGGCTAAATATAAGGCTGACAAAGCGAAGAAAGCCCTGGTTGCGCGTATGGGTGTCGACCCAGAGCGAGGCTGGAAGGCTAAGTATCAGACGCTTCCGGGCAAAGAGAAAGTTGTCAAAGAATTACAGTCACTTGCTGAAAATGCAGATCATATCTTCCTCGCAACCGATTTGGATAGAGAGGGGGAGGCAATTGCATGGCATCTTCAAGAAGTGATTGGTGGGGATCCGGAGCGCTATCAGCGCGTGGTCTTTAACGAGATCACTAAGAGCGCGATTCAAGAGGCGTTTAGCCATCCGTCGCAGCTCAACACCAATATGGTCAATGCCCAGCAGGCGAGACGTTTCCTCGACCGCGTGGTGGGTTTCATGGTGTCACCCCTGCTGTGGAAGAAAGTGGCCCGTGGCCTCTCCGCAGGGCGCGTGCAATCGGTCGCGACGCGTCTGGTGGTCGAGCGTGAAGGCGAGATTAAGGCGTTCGTCCCAGAAGAGTTCTGGGACATTCATGCCGAGCTGACTACCCTAGGTAACGAAGGGCTCAAGATGCAGGTGGCTAAGTTTAAGGGTGATAACTTTAACCCCGTAAACGAAGCCCAGGCCATGGTGGCGGTTAACGCACTACAAGACAGCAAGTACCAGGTTTCTAGCCGTGAAGTTAAAGCGACTTCTAGCAAGCCCTCGGCGCCCTTCATCACCTCGACGCTTCAGCAGGCGGCCAGCACCCGTCTTGGCTTTGGCGTGAAGAAGACCATGATGATGGCTCAGCGTCTCTATGAGGCGGGTCATATCACCTATATGCGTACCGACTCGACTAACTTGAGTCAGGAAGCCCTCGACAGTGTGCGTGACATGATCGGCAAGGAGTATGGTGATAAGTACCTGCCCGATGCGCCGATCCGTTATGGCAGCAAAGAGGGGGCCCAGGAGGCTCACGAAGCGATCCGTCCGTCCGATGTGAACGTCAGTGCCAGCAGCCTTAGCGATATGGAAAGAGATGCCCAGCGTCTCTACGAGTTGATCTGGCGCCAATTCGTTGCCTGTCAGATGACCCCAGCCAAATACGATGCGACGCGTTTGACCGTGACCGCAGGGGATTACGAACTCAAGGCCAGTGGCCGTACACTTAAGTTTGACGGTTGGACTCGGGTTCAGACTGCGCTTAAGAAGAAAAACGAGGAAGACAACACCCTGCCGATGGTTGCCGAAGGCGATGTGCTGGCATTAGAAGTGTTGTTACCTAAGCAGCACTTCACTAAACCACCGGCGCGTTATAGCGAAGCATCACTGGTGAAAGAGCTTGAGAAGCGTGGCATTGGTCGTCCATCGACCTATGCGACCATCATCTCGACCATTCAAGACCGTGGCTATGTAAAGGTTGAGAATCGTCGGTTCTACGCCGAGAAGATGGGGGAGATCGTTAGCGAGAGCCTCATCGGCAGCTTCGAAGAGCTGATGAGTTACGACTTCACCGCCGGCATGGAGCAGACCCTGGATAACGTGGCTCAGGGTCAGCTCGAATGGAAGAAGGTGTTGGATAACTTCTATAAAGGGCTGACCGCTCAGCTTGAAAAGGCCGAGCTACCGCCGGAAGAGGGCGGCATGCGCCCTAACGAGATGGTGCTGACCGATATCGCCTGTCCGACCTGTGGACGCCCAATGGGCATTCGCACCGGTACTACCGGCGTGTTCCTGGGCTGTTCAGGTTATGCCTTGCCACCGAAAGAGCGCTGTAAGACGACCATGAACCTGACGCCGGGCGAAGAGGCCGTCAGCGAAAACAGCGAAGATGCCGAAACCGATGCACTGCGCGCCAAGCACAGATGTGATGTCTGCGGCACGGCCATGGACAGTTATCTTATCGATGAGAAGCGCAAGCTGCATGTGTGTGGTAACAACCCCATCTGTGGCGGCTACGAGGTCGAGCAAGGACAGTTTAAGATCAAGGGGTACGAAGGGCCGATTATCGAATGCGATCGCTGTGGCAACGATATGGAGCTGAAGAATGGCCGTTTTGGTAAGTATTTTGGCTGTACTAACAGCGAGTGTAAGAATACACGTAAACTGTTGAAAAATGGCGAAGTGGCTCCGCCAAAGGAAGATCCGATCCACCTGCCAGAGCTGAAATGTACCAAGTCTGATGGCTATTTCGTGCTCAGAGACGGCGCAGCAGGCATCTTCTTGGCCGCGAGCACCTTCCCTAAATCACGTGAAACCCGCGCGCCTTTGGTGGAAGAGCTGGTGAAGTACCGTGAGCTCTTATGGCCCAAGTATCAATATCTGGCCGATGCCCCTGTAGCGGATGATGACGGTAATAAGGCTGTCGTGCGCTTTAGCCGTAAGACCAAGGAGCAATATGTGGCAACCGAAATCGACGGTAAGGCGACCGGTTGGACGGCCAAGTTTGTCGGCGGTAAGTGGGTCAGTGAAGCCAAGGCGAAGCCAAAGGCGAAGAAGAAAGCCTAATTGACAGACTGTCAATTACCTAAATAAGGGCCCTAACTGAGTTAGGGCTTTTTTATTGGGATAAATATTAGTGGTTCATAATCTGTTGTATTAGGCTAATATAGATAAGATTACCTTGCTAATCATTCAACTAGCTGGGTTTCAACGCAGAGGTTTCGACGGATTTAGGGTTATAAATGGAGCGTAAAATGAAAACACTGATCATGGCAGCAGGACTTGGGATCTTAAGCTTAAACGCCTATTCGGCCGATTGGCAGGTGAGCAACCAGGGCTCACGGGTTAACTTTATCTCAATCAAGAAGGGTGATATCGCAGAGGTGCATCATTTTACTCAGGTCTCGGGTCAGCTTAGCGACGCCGGCGCCTTTAGCCTGTCTATTCCCCTTAACAGCGTGGTCACCAATGTGGAGATCCGCGACCAGCGTATGAAAGAGATACTGTTCGAAACCGCTCAATATCCGAGCGTCGAATTAACTGCCAGTCTCGACGGACAGGCGATCGATAAGGCTAGTGTTGGCACCATAATGTCGATGAGTGTCGATGCTAAGGTGAGCCTGCATGGTAAGACCCAGAATCTACCTGTGATGGTGAGTGTGGCCAAGGTGGCCGGTGATAAGTTGATGGTGGCCAGTGAGGCGCCTCTGGTGGTCAATGCCGGTGACTTTGGCCTGACACCTGGGGTTGAGAAGCTCAGAGAATTAGCCGGTTTGCCTGCCATCAGCAAGGCGGTGCCGGTTTCTTTCGTATTGACCTTAATGCGATAGAAAAACGTGCACTAACAACAAGATTGGCGGGTCGATTTATATCATAATGGCGGTAGAAACTGGATATTGAGCATGGGCTATACCATGCTCATATATAAGTCGTGTGTTTAGGGCAAAAAATGGTTACTGATAAAGACGGATACATACATCTAATACAATATCTTACCGAGCATCTAGGCCTGTTTGAGTCTTCCGAAGACGGTGGGGTAGCGGGTGACACCGTCATGGAGTTGTTTGAAGAGCAGTTGGCGGCGCAGATCATCATGGTGTGTGGCCAAAATCCGTCCTTAACCTTTGCCGAACGCAACATGGTGATCCGAGAAGTCGATGCCATCGTCTATGACTTAGAAGAGATCTTAGCCAAGGTGGCTAATCACAACGCCACCCAAGAGCAGACCCTGTTTATTACCGAGTTTTCGGGACTGATCAAAAATCTGTTCGATCAGGAAATTGCCAAGATGCAAGCTTAGGTTTTGCAATCCGAAACAGGTGTTTACAACTCACTGCTTGAGAATGTCAGCCTTTATTCCTACTGTTAGCATAAGTGCGAAATTGGGAAGTTTGTGTGCATGTCTGCAACCTCTATCAGTAAACAACATTTTGTTATCTATGCGGTACTCGTGTTGTTTTGGGTCATTTTTCAGATCTTTAGCGCTAATGCATTGGCGTTTGGCTGGGGGTTCATTCCATTTGTCATCTCCTTGCCCTTTGTACCCTTCATCTTGGTCTGGTTGGGAGTGCAGTTTGTGCGCCATTACAGATACATACGTTTAGGGCCTAACATCAGCTTGCACCTGGTGCACTGTATCTGTACCTGTACGCTATTTTGTCTCTTCGTCTATCATTTTGTTTATTAATCCAAAAGGAGTTGTTGATGATAGAACTACTGTCGGGATTTCATCATGATACCGTGGCGGTGAAGGCCAGAGGCGTGCTCTCTCGGGCCGACTATGACCAGACTCTGGTTCCGGCGATAGAAACCAAGTTGCAAGATCACTCAACCATTAAGCTCTGGTATGAATTTAGTGAAGAATTTGAAGGGGTTTCTGTTGAAACCTTGTGGGATGATGCCAAATTAGGATTCTTTCATTTGACGGACTTTTCCAGAGTCGCCATCATCACAGATAGTGAGTGGGTGGCTAATACCGCCAAAGTGATGGCCTATATGGCGCCCTGTCCGGTGAAGGTATTTGCCCGGCAAGCGGCGGATGAGGCGCTGCGCTGGCTGGGTGAGAGTTCGCCGGAATAAGATTGTAGTTAGGCCGACACTCAGTCGGCTTCGTTTCATTGGGTTTAGGATATTTTTTATGATTAGAATGTTGACCTTGAGAACGTCGAGCCTTAAAGCGTTGACCAAAGCATTAATGTTAGTGGCGCTATTTCTGCTTGCGCCTGCCTATGGCGATGATAAAGCGGTCATTGGTCAGACGGCCATGATGACGGTCGATGAAGCCGGGCTAGTCTATCAGGCCCGCATCGATACCGGCGCAGGTAATACGTCCTTGCATGCCTTCGATCTTGAAATCCAAGGGGGCAGCGCCAAGAAGATGGCTGACAATGTGGGTAAGACCATCTGGTTTACCACAGAAAACGCCGCAGGTGAGCGTAAGCGTCTGAGCGCCAAGATAGTTAAAACCTCCACCGTCAGCAACTCTCAGGGTACTGAGACACGTTACATGGTGGAGATGCATGTCGGTTTTGCCGGTGAGACCCGCAAGGTCAAGGTAAACCTCAGAGACAGGGGCCATATGGATTATAAGCTGCTGATCGGCCGTAACTGGCTAAAAGGCAAGTATGTGGTGGATGTGTCTGAAAAGCGGGTGATAGGTGCCAGAGCCCCCATCAGCATCCTGGAAACTGGCCTCTTGTTTGATACCCGTATCGATACCGGCGCGGTAGAAAATTCGCTGCACGCGGTGGATCTCAAGGTGGAAAATGGCGTCGAAGATATGGAGCAAAATGTCGGTAAGATGCTTGCTTTCACCACGGAAAACGAGAAAGGTGAAACAAAACGTGTCCATGCCCGTATCGTCGAAACCTCGCTTATTCGCAATGCCCAGGGCAGCGAGGTGCGCTACATGGTGGAACTCAATGTGGGCGAGCCGGGCAGGGAGTATAAGGTGAAGGTGAACCTGAGAGACCGTACCAAGATGACCAATAAGCTCTTGATAGGTCGTAACTGGTTGCAAGGTCACTACCTGGTCGACGTCGACCAATAATCTGTTAGACAAGGCAGACAAATATCGTCCCCGGATGTTTTTACCTCCGGGGATTTTTTATGCCTTATCGAGATGTAACTCGCATACTAGCTCGGTAAACTGCGCGCTCTGACTGGCGACTGTGAGCCTGCCGTTGAAGTGAGCCTTGAGCCACTGATTGATATGGATGAGGGAGCCTTGTCCTTTACCGCTACAATTACCACTGCTATTGCCACAATTATTGCCACAGCTATCTAGCGCGTGAGTGAGTTTCTCCAGCCGGGCTTGGCCTATCCCCAGGCCGTTGTCTCTCAGGGTCAGGGAGAGCAAGCCTTCTCGATAGCGAATACCTATGCTCAGCTGTTTCGGTCGATTGAGCGCCTGACTGTCGGGAAAGGCATGTTGCAGGCTGTTGCCGATCAATCTGTGGCAGAGCACCAGAAAATGCCAGGGTGAGATGGGCAGCGTCAGGTGATGGGGACAGTCTATCTGCACCGCTACGTCCTTGGCTTCGAGCTGAGGCCTTAACATGGCCACCAGGTCTTGCAAGAAGAGGTCGGCCACAGTGGCGCGAACATCTGTGATGTCGGCGCTGATCAAGGATTGACCATGTCGTATGATATCTATCTGGGATGTCAGGGCCTCGGTAAATTTGGCAAGTTGAGGCTCATCGATATCGGCCGCATCTAACTGACGCAGCTGGATAAAGATCTGCTCTAGCGCCTGCAGCTCCTGGCGGAGTAACTGATGTACCACCTGAGGCAAGATAGCCTGCTGGGCCAGCTCTATCTGTTTAAGCTGCGCCAGCCCCTTGGGATCTATCCCTTCTTTTACCACGGCTTGCGGCTTGGCATCTAAGGCCTGTTTTAGCTCTGTGTTTCTTGCCCCTTGTAGCTTGATGGTTTGCTCCAGCTCTGCCTGTTTGGCCTTGAGGCTGCTGATATCTACCGCCATGGCACCCAGGGCGATGATGTTGCCATCCTTGTCTTTGATTGGGTACTTAGTGATCAGGTAGATACGTTCACCATGCACGGTGGGCATTGGCTGCTCAAAGCTCTGGGCTTGATCGCTGCCCAAGATGATGCGGTCATGATGATTGATGATCTCGGCAATATGCGCCGGATAGAGGTCGCTGTCGCGCATGCCGATGACCCGGGCTCTTTCTATGCCCATCACCTCGCAAAACTTGTCGTTGACCAAGGAGTAACAGCCATGGGTATCCTTGATGCAGATGAGGTTTTGCGAGGCGTTGAGCAGGGAGTTGATCAACTCCTTCTTGTTCTCCAACTCCTGCTGCGACAGTTGTTGCATCGCCAGTTGCTGCTCCAGCGCTAGATTGCTGGCATCGAGACTGGCATAGGCAATCTCCAGCTGATTGCTGCGGGCGATAAAGGCCTTGGCCAGTTGGCCAACCTCGTCGTGGCGCTTGTTGGCATCGAGCTCCAGCCTGCCCAGGTTACCGCTTTGCAGCGCCGAGACGATCTGAAAGATTGGCCGGATAAAGAGCTTGTGCTGGAAGATAAACAGAATGAGCAGGGCGATAAGCTGCGCGAGTAACAGAAACGCACCTATCTTGAGCGCGATGGCGTTGGCCTGGGATGCGAGGCTCGACAGCGGCGTTACCAAGATGATCTTCCACTGGGTCTGGGCCATGGTGAGGATAGACACCAGCACGGGCTCGTTAAACAGGGGATCGCTACTTAGCTCCAGGGTTACTATAGGCGTCTTGCCATGGCTTCCCCTGATAGAGGCATTGATGAGTGTGGTTAAGCGCTCTCGCTCCTCTCTAGGCGTCTGTACGAGCACTTTCTCGAGCTGTTCCGGGCGATAGGCCGGGTTGGTCATTATCTGCTGACTAAAGGTCTGATCCATCGTCTCTATGCGTTTGGCGATGGGGGCGAGTTGCGGGTAGCGCTGAATAAGTCTAGAGAGCGGCTGGCCGAGCATGGCGGTCTGCTGCTTATCAGACTCGTCGAAAGGATCCGCCAGCAGATTGTTATAGCTGTCCAGCGCCAGGATATATCCCTTAGAGAGGGGGTTCTGGTCGGAAAAATTAAAGCGCTTATCCAGGCCGCGCAGGGCGATGTCGACCGTGGCCACGCCGATGAAGCTGTGGTTGGCGCGCATGGGCACAGAGGCGGTGATCATCACCTCCTTGGTGTAGGGGTCGACATAGGATTTAGACCAGTGGGTATGGCCATCTTGGAAATATTTCGCCGGCAGGTACCAGAAGGCCTGATGATAACCTGGGCCTTCGGCGCTGTTGTAGTTGTCCAGGTATTGAAACTCATCATGCTTGTCCCGCGCCCAGAAGAAGCTGTTGCGCGTCTTCTGTGTACCGAACATGCCGGGCTCGGGCCAGATCCCGCCGCCTGCGATCAGCTGATGGCGCTCGCCAATATCCAGCAGGGAAGGGATCAGCTCTTTCACCACCTCATCCTGGCCGCGATAGGTTTCACCCACTATGCCTATGGTGTTCGCCAGTGTCTCGATTTTGGAGGTGACCTGTTGCAGTTGCTCTATGACCGCCTGGCCGTAGTTCTGGCTCAGCGAGAGTTGGGTGTCCATGTGATGTTTCTTCTCGGTAGAGAAGATCAACCAGATGCTTGAGGCGATGATCAGGACCGCGACCACAAATTGGACTATGGTGAATTTAAAGGTAAGGCTGTTTTTCCACTGGGTGTTTAATGAGCCGGCCTCGTCTTTCTCATTGGCGACCATAGGGGCTTGTGATCCATTCATGCATTAGTGATAGCTCAAGATTAAATCAAAATGCGACAGGATTAAACTCTTATGAAGTCGGCTTAGGGTGACGAGTTGCCTCCCTAAGCCGTTAAAGTGACTAGCTTTTAGTGACTAGAGCATTAATGACTAGAGCATTAGTGACTAGACTTTCAGGCCAACCAATAGCTGATCCAGCTGTTCGGCGGTGGCGTGCAGCTCGTCGCAGCCTGAGACAGACTGGTTGGCGGACTGCTCCACATCGTGAGACTGGTTGCGGATCTCCATCAGGTTGGTGGCGATCTCGTTGGCGACCGCCGATTGCTCCTCGGCCGAGGTGGCGATCAGTACGCTCATTTCGTACACCCGCTCGCTGTGGTGGGCGATGGCCTTGAGATCTTCGCCGGTTTCCAGCACATGCTGCTTACCCTCCTGGGCCTTCTCGACTGTGCGTTTCATCACCTGAGTGAGTGCATGAGAGCCTGTCTGCAAGGCCTCGATCATCGATTTGATCTCAACGGTTGCGGCCTGGGTGCGTCCGGCCAAGGTTCTGACCTCATCGGCGACCACGGCAAAGCCGCGACCCTGCTCACCGGCGCGGGCTGCTTCGATGGCGGCGTTGAGCGCCAATAGGTTGGTCTGCTCTGAGATGGCGTTGATGGTGGTGACCACCTCATCAATCTTGGCGGCGTTGTCGTTCAGAGTATTCACCGCCGTCGAGGCGTCGCCAATTTCGTTGGCAAGATCGCCAATGGCTTCGACCGTGATGGCGATATCTTTCGAGCCCGCATCAACCTGTTGGTTGGCCTCCTGGGTCTCGTTAGAAGATTGCTCTGCGTTGCGGGCCACCTCTTTCACCGCGGCGGTCATCTCCTCCATGGCCGTGGCCAGTGAATCCAGATGTTGACGCTGCTCGGCGGCAAGGGTTTGTCCCTCTTGAGCCGTTTGTCTGAAGCCCTGCACTACGGTGCGGATCTGGCTGATGGCCTGGGTCATGCGGCTCACCAGCTGATGCTGACGTTCGACGAGTGTGTCTATGCTCACCGCCAGGATGCTGAACTCATCTTTCACCTCGAAGAAGTTCAGTCGTCCGGTGAGATCGCCATCGGCCGCGCGTTTAAGTGCCATCACGTTGGTGTAGAGGGCGCCGCCGACGAAGGTGGAGATATAGTAGCTGCTTAGCAGGATGACAAAGATAAGTGCCACCAGGCTGATGATGACCACGCTCTGGGCCGAGCTCAGTACCTGGTCGAGATCTGTCACCTCTGTCTTGGCAACCAGATTGGCACTTGAGGCGCGGCTGTAGGCTGTCAGGCTGTCCTTTTGCATTAAGGTGCCACCACCGGCCTGTACCAGGTGGTTGGCTTTGGCGTTGAGGGAAGATTGGGTATCGGCAAAGCCAGCAGCGATTAGCGCCTGCTGATAGCTGTCGGCCTTGTCGGCTGGCACGTACTTAAGGCTCAGGTCGATAAGCTCCACCATCTTCTGGGCGTCAGCCAAGGCACTCTGCTGGTGACTCTGCTTAATCTGGCTATTGAATTGCCCATAGAGGATATAGGAAAGCCCCATTAGGGTGATGATGGGGATGATGGCCAGAATGGTAAATTTGGTTTTCAGGGTCATATGGATAAGATACTGATCTATCCATCGAAACTTTACTTCTCTCATAGCTTTTCTCTGCCGCCTGGGGATGATCTCGTTATCGGATCGCAAAGTGATTACTTAACGAGAATTTTGCCTCAGGGCGTTTGTTTGTTGTTTATTTGTACTGGGATTTTATCGTTATTGTTAAATAAGGTACGGCTCAAGTGTACATGCTTGCTGTGATCGCGGCGAATCAAAATTACATTTTGGGATGGCTTTTTAGCCTATCTGAGTTTGATGCTTAGCCAGCTTGGCCTTTTCTCACGGATTTCGTTAGAAAAATACCAAATAAGCCCTAGTCAAACGTCTTATGGTCACGTAAAATTTGTCTCTTTTTCTATTTTCGTAAAGATTAAATAGTCAGCATATAGAAAGTCTTGGCTCTCAGCGTGAGGGCGGGCGTACTGGAAGAGATGATGTCAGAGTTAACAGAAATCGTAGAACAGGCCTTACAGGCAATCGAAGGGACAGATGATCTGAAAGCCCTCGATGACCTTCGTGTCGATTACCTGGGTAAGAAGGGTAAGATCACCGACATGATGAAGATGATGGGTAAGCTGAGTCCTGAGGAGAAGCCGGCCTTTGGTCAGGCGGTCAACCAGGCGAAGCAAGCGGTGCAGCAAAAGCTGTCCGAGCGTATCGAAGGCTTAAAGGCTCAGGAGCTCGAAGCTAAGCTGAGCGCCGAAAGCATCGACGTGACCCTACCTGGACGTCGCATCGACAATGGTGGCCTGCATCCTGTGACCCGTACCATCGAACGTATCGAAACCTTCTTTGGTGAGCTGGGATTCAGCGTAAAGCAGGGGCCAGAGATCGAGGACGATTTCCATAACTTCGATGCGCTCAACATTTCTGAGCATCATCCGGCACGTGCCGATCACGATACCTTCTACTTTAATCCTAAGCTGATGCTGCGTACCCAAACCTCGGGCGTGCAGATCCGTACCATGGAAACGGAAAAGCCGCCGCTGCGTATCATCTCTCCGGGCCGCGTTTACCGTAACGACTATGACCAGACTCATACGCCTATGTTCCATCAGGTAGAAGGTCTGTTCGTCGATGAAAATGTTAACTTCGCAGAGTTGAAAGGGATCTTGCATGATTTCCTGCGTAACTTCTTCGAAGAAGATCTACAAGTACGCTTCCGTCCCTCTTACTTCCCATTTACAGAGCCTTCAGCCGAAGTGGATGTGATGGGTAAAAACGGCAAGTGGTTAGAAGTCTTGGGTTGCGGCATGGTTCACCCTAATGTCCTGCGCAGCGTTGGCATCGATCCCGAGAAGTACCAAGGTTTCGCCTTCGGTATGGGGGTAGAGCGTCTCTCTATGTTGCGTTATGGGGTTAATGACCTGCGTTCATTCTTCGAAAACGACCTACGTTTTCTTAAGCAATTCAAATAACGGAGCGAGTAAATAATGAAATTCAGTGAGTCTTGGCTTCGTGAGTGGGTCAATCCAAGTATTAGCCGTGACGATTTGTCACATCAGATCACCATGGCGGGTCTGGAAGTCGACGGTGTCGATCCGGTAGCCGGTGATTTTTCAGGCGTGATTGTGGGTGAGGTGGTCGAATGCGGCCAGCACCCAGACGCCGACAAGCTACGTGTAACTAAGATTAATGTTGGTCAGGATGAGTTGATCGATATCGTCTGCGGCGCGCCAAACTGTCGTCAGGGCCTGAAAGTGGCCGTGGCTATGGTCGGTGCCGTCTTACCGGGCGACTTTAAGATTAAGAAGGCCAAGCTACGTGGTCAGCCATCATTTGGCATGCTCTGCTCCTACGGCGAGCTGGGCATCGATATCGAGAGCGACGGCATTATCGAGCTACCGCTCGATGCGCCTATCGGACAAGATGTTCGTGAGTACCTGGACCTTAATGATGCGGTGATCGATGTCGATCTGACCGCCAACCGCGCCGACTGTCTCGGTATGGTGGGTCTGGCCCGCGAAGTAGGTGTACTTAACCGCCAAGCGGTTGTAGCCCCGACATGGGAAGCAGTTACCCCTAGCATCGAAGATGCTATCGAGATCGATAATCAGGCACCTAGCGCCTGTCCACGCTACCTGGGTCGTGTGGTGAAAAACGTTAACGTTAAGGCGCAGTCGCCACTCTGGATGCAGGAAAAACTGCGTCGCAGCGGCATTCGCTCTATCGATCCTATCGTCGACATCACCAACTATGTGTTGATCGAGTTCGGCCAGCCGATGCACGCCTTCGACTTGGCGAAAATCGACGGCAAGATTCAGATCCGTCTGGGTGATGGTGAGGAGAAGCTGACTCTGCTCGATGGCAACGAAATTACCGTACCAAACGATACTCTGGTTATCGCCGATAACAGCCAACCTCTGGCCTTGGCTGGTGTGTTCGGTGGCGAGTACTCGGGTGTGACGGGCGAGACCCAAGATATCCTGCTGGAATGCGCCTTCTTTGCGCCGCTGGCGATCATGGGTAAATCACGTCGTCTTGGCCTGCACACAGACTCGTCACACCGTTTCGAGCGTGGCGTCGACCCTGAGCTGCAACATAAGGTGATCGACCGTGCGACCCGCCTGGTGCTAGAGATCTGTGGCGGCGAAGCCGGCCCTGTGGTTGAAGCAAAGGCAGACGAGCATCTGCCTCAGCCTGCTAACATTCTGCTGCGTCGCAGCAAGCTAGATCGCGTGCTAGGCCATCATATTGCAGATGCCGATGTCACCGAGATCCTTGAGCGTCTTGGCTTTGGCGTGTCGCGTGAGGATGACAACTGGCAGGTTGTGACCGCGACTTACCGTTTCGATATGGCGATCGAAGAAGATCTTATCGAAGAGGTTGCTCGCATCTATGGCTACAACAACATTCCGAATGTTGCGCCTGTTGCGGCCCTTAGCATGCCACTTCACAAAGAGTCTGATATCGACCTTAAGCGCGTGCGCGCCATGATGGTCGCCCGGGGCTTCCAGGAAGCCGTGACTTACAGCTTCGTCGATCCTAAGCTGCAGCAGCTGGTACATCCGGGCGTAGATGCCATGGTGCTGCCAAACCCTATCTCGGTAGAGATGTCGGCCATGCGCTTGTCTATGTTCACCGGTCTGTTGACTGCCGTGGGTTACAACCAGAGCCGTCAGCAAAACCGCGTTCGCCTGTTTGAAACTGGTCTGCGTTTCGTGCCAGATGCCAACGCAGAATCGGGTGTGCGTCAACAGGCTATGTTGGGTGCGGTCATTGCCGGTAACCAAAATGACGAACATTGGTCGATGGAATCAAAAACTGTAGACTTTTTCGACCTTAAGGGCGATCTCGAAGCCATTATCGGCTTGACAGTTTCAGAGGATGAATTTACTTTTAAAAAAGCATCTCATCCGGCGCTTCATCCGGGGCAATGTGCTGAAATCTTAAGAAATGATCGTGTGATTGGTGTCATTGGTGCGGTCCATCCGAGCCTGGAAAAGCCCTTCGGCTTAAATGGTAAAACCATCGTATTCGAGCTCGAATTAGACGCCTTATTGCACGCAAGTTTGCCGCAAGCCCAGACTGTGTCTAAGTTTCCAGCAAACCGACGTGACATTGCCATCCTGGTTGATGAAGATGTCTCGGCAGGAAATGTTGTAAATTTGATAAGAAAAGTTGGCGAAAATCAGTTGGTTGGCTTAAACTTGTTCGATGTATACCAAGGTAAAGGTGTTGAACCAGGTAAAAAGAGTCTGGCGATTGCACTTACACTACAAGACAACGCTCGTACACTTGAAGAGAAAGAAATTGCTGAAATGGTAGAAAAGGTAGTTTCTGAACTCAAGACCGAGTTCAACGCATTGTTGAGGGATTAAAAGTATGGCACTTACCAAAGCCGAAATGGCAGAACATCTTTTTGAAACGCTTGGTATTAACAAGCGAGTTGCGAAAGAGATGGTTGAGGCATTTTTCGAAGAAATTCGTCAAGCCCTCGAGAACGGTGAGCAGGTCAAGTTATCTGGCTTTGGCAACTTTGACCTAAGGGACAAAAATCAAAGACCGGGTCGCAACCCTAAAACAGGCGAGGATATCCCGATTTCTGCTCGCCGCGTGGTGACTTTCCGTCCAGGACAGAAACTTAAGAGTCGTGTTGAAGAGGCTAACGCCGGTAAATAATCCGACTTAACGCATAGAGAAGGCCACTCCTTGAGTGGCTTTTTCTGTTTCTTCTGAACTGGTTATCTGTTGTTTATGCCTGTGTGGTCACAGGCGCTGGATGAGTAAGAGGTTGTACTCTTGTCTAGAAAACCTAAGTATTTCGATCGCCGCTTTCGCGCCGAGTTATTACACCCTAAGCATTGGCCCACCTGGTTTGCCATAGGGCTGTTGGTGTTTTTCGGCCTGATGCCCGCCTGGCTAAGAGATCCGATAGCGCGCCTGCTAGCGCGTCTGGTGAAGAAGATCGCCAAGAAGCCCCTCAGGGTGGCCAGGGCAAACCTGGAGACCTGTTTCCCGGATAAATCGAAGGTCGAAATCGATAAGCTACTCGATGAGAATATTGAGAATTTCGTGTTGATCCTGTTGGCGCAGTCAGAGCTGTTGCTGCGCTCAGATGCTAATCTGCGTCGCCGGGTCCAGCTTGAAGGCTTCGAGCATGTGCAACGCGCCCGTGATGCAGGTCAGCCGGTGATCTTCATCATGCCCCATGTATGGGGCATAGAATACGCCGGGCTCAGGTTGAACTTGGAGCTGCCCATGGTGACCATGGCCAAGGCCCATCGTAACAAGCTGTTCGATTGGTTCAATAACCGCATGCGCAGCTCCAAGGGCGGCAACGTCTATATGCGCGAGGCGGGTATACGTGCGCTCCTGTCTGAGCTGAAAAACGATAACAGCTTCTTCTATCTGCCAGATGAAGACCTAGGCCCTGAGAAGAGTGTCTTCGCGCCATTTCTAGGCACGGTTAAGGCCACTCTGCCTGTAGTGGGGCGTCTTGCCTCGGCGGGCAACGCCCAGGTGATGCCGGTGAAGATTGGCTATGATCAGCAAAAGCGTCAGTACCTGCTGACGGTACTGCCGCCCATCTCACCCGAGGAGATGCAGGGTAAGGAGAATGAGGCCTTAGCATTAAACCGCGCGGTGGAGCAGGTGATCAACGCCTATCCAGAGCAATATATGTGGTTCCTTAAACTTCTGCGTACCCGCCCGCCGGGCGAAGCGTCTATCTACTAGCTTTTAAAGTAAGCTCTTGAAAGTTAGTGTTAGAGTTAGGGAAAAGATCGCGCTGAAGCAGATAGTGATAAAAAAAGCGGCTCAATGAGCCGCTTTTTAATGCCTGAAATCCAGACTTATTCCGTCAGGCCTCTGTGCTTTAACAGGGCATCCACGGTTGGCTTTCTGCCGGTGAACTTGATGTAGTCCTGCATCAGATCTTCACTGTTACCCTTAGACAGCACGTTGTCGCGGAACTTGTTACCGTTCTCCAGTGACAGGCCGCCGTTGTGGCTCATGAAGTCGAAGGCATCTGCCGCAAAGACTTCGGTCCACAGGTAGGCGTAGTAGCCCGCCGAATACCCGCCGGCGAATGCATGGCTAAAGTAGGTTGACTTGTAGCGTGGCGGGATAGGCGCAAAATCGATGCCGTGTTTCGCCAGTGCCTGCTGCTCAAACTTCGCCACGTCGTCGATCTTGGCATCGACGCCAATGGAGTGCCACTCCATGTCCAGGATGGCCGCCGCCAGATACTCTGTGGTATCGAAGCCTTGTCCAAACTTACTCGCCGCCAATACCTTCTTCAGCAGCTCTGCTGGGATAGGCTCGCCGGTCTGATAGTGCTTGGCGTAGTTGGCCAGAACTTCAGGATCGATAGACCAGTCTTCGTTGGCTTGTGATGGGAACTCGACGAAGTCTCTCGGCGTAGCTGTACCCGCCACACTTGGGTATTTCACCTGAGAGAAGAGACCATGCACGGCGTGACCGAACTCGTGGAACATGGTGCTCACTTCATCATAGGTCATCAGGGTTGGGCCTGAGGCTGGCTTTGGAATGTTCAGCGCGTTGTAGACCACAGGCTTAGTGCCAAGTAGGCCGCTCTGGGTCACAAACTCATCCATCCAGGCGCCGCCGTTCTTACCTTCTCTGGCGTAAGGATCCAGATAGAAGATGCCGATTGAGCTCTTGTCTTTGTTAAAGATCTCATAGGCCAGCACATCCGGGTTCCATACAGGCAGATCCTTGCGCGCCTTGACCGTGATGCCGTAGAGTTTCTCCATGGCGAAGAAGAGACCGTCGTTGAGGACGCGGTTAAACTCGAAATAAGGCGTGACCTGGCTCTGATCCAGGTCGTATTTGGCCTTGCGAACCTTCTCGCTGTAATAGGCCCAGTCCCATGGTGCCAGTTCGAAGTCTTGACCCGATGCCTTAATCTGCGCCTGTATGTCCGCCGCCTCTAGCTTGGCCTTGGCCACAGCCTTAGGGGCTAGGTCATCTAAGATCTCATATACGGCTGCGGGTGTCTTGGCCATCTGATCGGCTACCGTGTAGGCCGCCCAAGAGTCATAGCCAAGTAGCGCCGCCTTTTCGGCGTGCAGATGTGACTGTTTGACGATATTCGGGCCATTGAGGGCCATTGCGCGGTTTGCCGAGGTCTTCCACACTTTCTCTCTTAGCTCGCGATTGTTCAGGCTGGAGAGGATAGGTTGGCGAGTGGTGTTCACAAGAGTGATCAGGTATCCCTCTTTGCCGGCATCTTTAGCGGCCTGGGCGAGGGTAGCGATTTCGGCGTCAGATAGCCCGTCGAGCTCCGCCTTGTCTTTAACTATGATCACTTCGTTTTTAAATGAATCTAGAACGTTCTTCGAAAATTCCGTGGTTAGGCTGGCGAGCTGACCGTTGAGATCGCGCATCTTCTCTTTATCAGCGTCAGAGAGTTTGGCACCGGCGCGCTCGAATGCCAGGTAGTAATACTCTACAAGGCGCTTGTCTTCCGCGTTCAGGCTGTCGCGGCTCTTGTAGACGCTCTCGACGCGGGCAAATAGCTCAGGGTTTAAGAAGATGTTGTCCCAGTGCGCAGACAGCTTAGGTGCTAGCTCGGCTTCCAGGGTTTGTACCTGGCTGTTAGAGTTGACGCTGGCCAGGTTAAAGAAGGTCTTGGCCACGCGGGTAAGCAGGCTGCCAGACTTTTCCATGGCGACTATGGTGTTGTCAAAATCTGCGGCGGCCTGATTGTCGATGATCGCCTGGATCTCTTTATCGTGCTCTATGATCCCTTGGGTGAAGGCGGGGGCATAATCGTCGAAGCTGATCTTATCAAACTCAGGCGCCTGATACTGTAACACGCTCTTCTTGAGCAGTACGTTGCTGGCATTGATTTGACCTTCACTCGCCTGAACGGCAGGCTTCGCCGCTTCGCTACTTGCTACTTCTGTATTGCTTGCTTCCTGACTCGCTGGTGTACAGCCAGTGAGATATAGACCGGCTAAGATAGCCGTGGTGAGGATAGACTTACGCATGGATTCTCCCTGTTGCTGGCGCCCAATCGTTTTTTTACTGCCTAACAGGCATGGGGGCGCTAAAGATGTGATTGCCGCCATACCTTATCAAGCGGGGCAGGGGCGCGGCAAATCAAAAGTTTAAGATTGGATTAATAAAGTTGTGAGAAAATATTAAGGCAATCTTTACAACCGAGTTTTTACTGTAGTTTGAGTTGCCAGATCCAGTCTTGTCTGTCTCTCGTTAGTTAATGTTTATGTCATTGCCTTAGCTTTATGAAGTTGCGGCGAACGGTGCGTTAGAGACGAGTTGCAGGTTTTATCCCCCTCCAATATCCAGGACTGAGTGGATTGAGGCTTGTTGGGTTTCTTTATATCATGATGATTTTAATAGCTATTGTGTGTTAAACCATTTCAGTGGATGTGCTGCCGTTACTTGAGCTAAGCTATGTCGGCAGACAGCCTATGAGATTTCTCTTTGAGGAAAGTTGCCATCTTGCTCATGTTTGGGTAAAGCGAATTACCGACGCAAATTAAACGTATTTTTTAGGCCCCTTTAGATGGCGTGCCCACCTGTTTTATCAGATTAATTTTCTTTCATCATTGTCTTATCAGCGAGGCGCCAGGTTTTAACGCCTCTGCCAGCGTCTTTGAAGGCTCATGCTCAAGCCGGATAAAACCACTTCTGGATGACTTTCCAATAAAAAGGCCCAATCGAATCTCAGGTGAAACGCAGATAAACACGCATAAAAAAGCCAGCGTCTGTTGAACGCTGGCCTTCGTATTTAGCAAATCCTGACTATCTCATCTTGCCCTGGCGAATTAACCAGGTTGAGCATCAGGAGCTTAGCGCCATTAGGCTTGGATTAGCTGATACTCATCGCGCAGGATATCGATGATCTCCTGACGAGGATTCTCGCTCAGGTGTAGCTTCTCACCTATGATGGTCTCGGCGATGCCTACGTAGGTGTTAGAGATATCCATCATCACTTCGGTTGGCAGCTTGTTGTCGCGCGCCAGGGCGAAACGCTCAGGCATGCGCTCCTTGTTGAGCAGAATATCGGGATCTGGGAAGTGGTTTAGCAACCATTGTCTGAAGCCTTCTTTCGACTTCTCGACTATTTTGCCGTTGCGACGGGCTTCACCGTCCCAGATACGTGATGAGTCAGGTGTGCCGACTTCATCCATGTAGATCAGTTTTTCCTGACCGCTGGCATCTTTTACGTAACCAAATTCAAACTTGGTGTCGACGAAGATCTGATCCTGCTCGGCCAGGGCCTCGCTGATCACCGCAAAGCCCTCTTTAAGCAGCTTCTCGTAAAGGTCGATATCGCCCTTGCTGTGGAAGTTGAAGCCTTCCAGGTGACGCTCCAGATCTGCACGTGAAACGTTAACATCATCGGCTTCGGGAACGCCCTCAAGACCCGTCAGTACACCTTTGGTCGATGGGGTGATCAGCACCTCTTCCAGTTTCTGATCTTTCTCCAGTCCCTCGGGTAGTGTAATACCACAGAAGTCGCGCTCGCCCTTGCTGTAGGCACGCCACATAGAACCTGTGATGTACTGTCTGGCGATCGCTTCGACCATCACAGGTTGTGCCTTCTGCACAATCCACACGAATGGATGTGGCACATCCAGAATATGGCTGTCTGCTAAGCCTTTCTCTTTAAATAGCTTGAACCAATGGTTAGAGATGGCATTAAGCGCCGCCCCTTTGCCAGGGACGCCGTTGAGGCCGTTTTCGCCTTGCCAGATGCAGTCGAAGGCAGAGATACGGTCACTGATCACCATGATCGCCAGCGGCGTGTCGGCGGGAACGTCATAACCTTTCTGCTCGATCAGGCGCGCACTGTCTTCGGCGGTTAACCAATAAACACTGCGGACTTTACCTGAATGTACCGGCTTGTCGGTGCGGATGGGGAGATCATCGTTAACGGCTAGAACTTTATTAGATTGATTCATAGGGTACTATTTTTATATGTAATGTTAGAGGAGGAAATTACGGCGAAATTGTAGCAGAACTGCTATGGGACAACAGCTTTTTCGCTTTAATTCTTTTGCGGAAACAGTGTGTTCTCATTGGCAGAAGGTGAATGCAAGATGCACGATAAAGTTGGTGTATTCTCGCGCGAAATGGCGGCTTTATAGACGAGTATGCTCGGGTGCTGGTCAGCCATGATACAGCACGCATCTGGCTCATCTGACAGCACGGACTATGGACTAGCACTTATCTCTAGTGGCTGAGTTACCGAGTAACCCGAGATGAGGAGTTGCCAGCCTCTTAGGGTCCCTACATCGCCTGCGGCCAGGTCACTCACCTTGAGGGTCCAGTCGCCTCTTACCACTTCGTTATTGAAGGTCTCGGTACGATATTCCCGATACTGATTGTCTTTTGTTGCATGACTCTCTCTGACTGCATAGCTTTCTCTTACGGCAAGGCTTTCTCTTACGGCAAGGCTTTCTCTTACGGCAAGGCTTTCTCTTGCGGCAAGGCTTTCTTTTGACGAATCGCTCGCTTTTACTGTTTTACTTTCTTTTGCAGCATAGCTTTCGCTTTCTAGTTGATAGCTTGTGCCCATGGGGGAGGTGAGGGTCATCTTAAGATCCCTGTGCCAGGTATGGGAGACATTCACTAAGATGCGCACGCCAAAGGCGGCAAGCTCATCATCGACGGCGATGCGACTCTCTATCCCCTCTGGGGCATTGTCTATGATGGGGTGCCAGGTAAGATTGGCCTGCTTGATCTCGCGCATGTTGCCGGGAAGCAGGCTGAGATTGACACTCTGCTGCTTGACCCAATTGCCGCTGTCAGCCGAGGCGGTCACGGTGAACATATAGTCGCCCCATCGGGCATCACTGTTTGATGGCACCAAGAGGCTGAATGTGTCGCCAGGATGAATCCTTTCCTTAGAGAGCCTGGCGCCGGGAAGGGAGGAGGCCAGGCTCAGGCATATCTGTCCTCCTAATTTCTCGCTTGCTATGCTTGTACCTGTATGGCTTGTGTCTACAAGGCTATTGTCTACAAGAGTCCTGTCTTCAAGTGTCGAGAAGTGATAAATGGCGGTCTCACCGGCTGCTTTGCTTAAGTGCTTTTCTTGTACAGATAGCATGAAACCCGGCGTTGACGCCGTGGGCTTGGCCCGCTTTGTGGTCGACATCGACACGTTTAAGCGCTCTGGCGTGGCAGAAGCGAGCCTTTGCTCGTTCGCTCTCTGGTCCTTGTTTTCAGTGTTCGAGTGAATGCTCAGAGATTTTTCGCCCATCAGCTTGGGGGGCATCTCAACTGAGGTGTTAGTCGCCTTGCGCAGCGCGTTTAACTTTTCGAGCGTTGCTCTGTCCTCGGCAACCATGTTCAGCAGTGGGTCGTCATAGCGGCTCTGGTGGGCGCGAAATTCGCTCGAGCCATGGGTGAAGGGCGATAGCATAGAGAGCAGGATAATTGCGAGTAGGGAGAGTCGGTTCTTTTTCACCTCTTTTGCCTCAAGAGTCTGCCAACCCTGGATCTGGGTGAATCCGGCGGCGGGGTTATTGCTTTTCATAACGTTAGATAGCGTTAGATAGTGTTAGCTAGATATAGATAGAAAAAAAGGAAGGCTCTTGGCAGAGCCTTCCCTGGGTTACAACTTACTTGTTTTTACCTTTGGTCTTAGGGGTCGCCATTATGGTGACTTCGTAAGAGCAGTTGCTTGTGCCAGTTTCACATACTTGGTAAGTGAAGCTAGTCGCGGTTGAGTTGAAGCGGTCTGTGTAACTAGACTTTCTCACTCCAGTGCTGACTAGGGCACCGTCGCGGTATACATCAACCGATACCTTGCTTGATGACGTCCAAGACAGGTTAGCTGTTACACGGTTACCGTCGGTGGTCGCGCTTCCTTGTAGTGCCAGGCTTGGCTCTGTCACAGTGATCTCTTTTGTGACTGAGTGCTCGGCGCCGTCGTCATCGCTTACGGTCAGGGTGACAGTGTAGCTGCCTGCGGCGCCATAGCTGTGGCCTGGGTTTGCTAGCGTTGAGCCAGCGCCATCACCGAAGTCCCAAGACCAGCTGCTTACCGCACCGTCGCTGTCGCCAGAAAGGTCGCTAAACTGCACGTCTAAGAAGTTAGCTGCGAAGCTGAAGTCGGCCACAGGGGCTTCGTTAGCAGGTGCATCGACAACGGTGAAGCTTACCTGTGCCTGGTCGAAGGCGTCTTGCGAGTCAGTCGCCACAGCTGTCACTATGTGGTCACCAGCGCCTAGTGTGTCGATGCTAAATAGGGCACCAGTACCGATTAGGCCGTTGAAGTTTGAGTACCACTTGATGCCTGCACTCAGGTCACCGTCTTCGGCGTCAATTGCGCTGCCGTCGAAGGTGATGCTGTCGCCCAGGTTGAAGCTAGAACCACCCATAGGAGCATTGATAGTCATCACAGGTGCGGTGTTTTCAGCCGGAGGCGGAAGTACTGCGTCGCCGTTTGATACCGAGATGCTCCAGTTGTTCAGTACGCCGTTCATTGTGTAGCTTGACGTATCTTCAACAAACAGACGCCATGTACCCATGCTCGACTCGCCTGCGAACTCCACCGGGTTAAAGGTCTTAACCAGATCTTTGTTCCAGAATTGACGCCAGGTGACCAGTTTGACCATGGTGCCCGTTGGAGACTGTAGCCATACGTTCAGGTATTGAACCGATTCGAACGAGATATCGACATTGACTTCGATTGCATCGATAGCAACGCCGGTAGGCAGGTCGATTTCAGTGAATACCTTACCGCCCATCTCAGGCATAGCAATAGCCGTGTTGTTTGCACCGCTTACCGTAGTGTTAGCGTCAGCAACCGACAGCTCAACCGTTTCTGTGCTTGCCTGGCCTGCCGAATCAGTAGAGGTCGCTGTGATGACGTGGTCACCTACAGACAGGTTAGACTTAGTGAAGGTTTCGCCGTTACCGATCACGCCGTCGATGCTTGAGGTCCAAACGATACCAGCAGTCAGGTCGCCGTCTTCGGTGTCGTTAGCACTTGCGCTGAAGCTGACGGTTTCACCAGTCAGGTACGCGCCCTGATTAGCTGGTGTCACTATCTGTACGTTTGGTGCGAAGTCTGTGCCGGCAGAAGGGGCGCCAGTCAGTTTTAGTGACCAGCTGTTGATAGCACCCGTGTCCCCTGCCACTTCGTCAACAACTTTCAGTGTCCACTCACCCAATGCGTTGTCCAGCTCGTATTCGGTAGGAATAAAGTTGCCAACAAGACCAGTGCCATTGCCGCCCGCACGGTCGTGCAGAATGACTTCTTCGCCGGCTGGTGAAATGACAGACACTACCATGTCAGATGCCCAAGTGTGAGTGATGTCAACAAACACTTCGACCTGAGTCAGCGTCATGTCGTAAGGAACATTGATGCTGCTTGTTGCAGGGTTTGAAGGATCGTTATCGCTGATAGGCACGATTTCATTGCTGGTCAGCATAGTAGAAACAGTACCCTGAGGCCATACTTTCAGCTCCAGGTTGATGTTCTTAGAAACGGCTCCGTCGGTGGCGTTAACTGTCATGTTGTACGTACCAGGCGCAGTTTGCTCGGTCGTATTGATAGTCATTGTGTTAGTGGTGTCGCCCGCAACCGGGTTTTGTGCAAATACCACGTCTGCATTGAGCTCAGGCACGCTGCTTAGGCTCATGGTCGCGGTGCCGCTGAAACCGCCGGCTGCGACCAGATCGATAGCATAAGTCTGGCTATTGCCTTGGTTGATGGTCGACTTAGTTGGGGTTGCTTCCATGAAGAAAGAAGGACCCGCGCCGCCTGAATCGATCAGGGCGTTGGCGACGTTCAGACGTTTACCTGAGATGGTCTTACCTTGCAGAGACGCAAGCGCATCACCTGTATTCATGAGTACGCTTTTTAACTGTGACGTAGTCAGGTTGGGATTACCCGCAAGGATCAGCGCGGCGGCGCCGGCTACGTGCGGTGTCGCCATAGAGGTACCGCTGAAAGTGTCGTAGCTGTTGTTAGGCGTCGTTGACAGGATAAATGAACCCGGTGCAGCCAGGTGAACCAGTTGGTCGCCGTAGTTAGAGAAGCCAGACAGATTGTCGGCGCTATCGGTAGAGGCTACCGCTACTACGTTAGGCACATCGTAACCGGCAGGGTAGAAACCACCGTTGTCGATGTCGGCCGAGTCGTTACCCGCAGCCGCGACGAAGAGAATGTCGGCATTGTTGGCCGCCGAGATGGCATCCTTAAGGGTTTGAGTGAAGCCGCCACCACCCCAGCTGTTGTTCAGCACGCGGATGTTGTTGCCGGCATTTTTAAGACCGATCATATAGTCGATACACTGAACACCATCGGCAAGGGTACCGCCGCCAGTACCGAGGAAGCTACAGCCGACCATATTGGTTTGCCAGTTTACACCGGCAACGCCCAGGGCGTTGTTCCCTTTGGCACCGATAGTGCCAGATACGTGAGTACCGTGAGAACCTGTGTCAGACGGGTTACCATTATCCAAGATGGCTGAGATGCCGTGGATATCATCGATATAACCGTTACCGTCGTCATCGATACCGTTGCCCGCGATCTCATTGGGGTTGGTCCAGATGTTGTCAGCAAGATCTGGGTGGTTGAAGTCGAAGCCGGTGTCGATAACACCAACAAGAACAGAAGAGTCACCGATCACATAGTCCCAGGCAGTTTCCGCTTGGATCTTCTGCATGCCGTAAAGGCTTGCATATGAAGTATCGTTAGGCACCGCTGTCGTGTGTACTATGTAGTTAGGTTCTGCGTACTCTACCAGTGGGTGGTTTTGCAGGCTTGCCAGTATCGCATCAACTTTACGGCCTTGGCCAAGTTCTAGTACCGCCAGACGACCGTTGGCGATGTTGCGCAGGCGGTCATCCACGCCGTCGTTATTCTTATCTTTGAAAGAGACGCCCAGGTTACGGGTCAGCGCCTTACGATCTTTCTTAGTGACTTTCTGTTTGAACTTGACTAGTACGCTTTGGTTATCGTACTGCGGCATTGCCTTCAGAGGTGCCTTGGTTACGGCCAGTGCTACAGGGCTCAAACCGGTTAAGAGTGAGGCACCTACTAGTGTTGTGAGCAGCTTGGAAGATGATTTCTTGGGTGTAGTCATCAACTGTTCTCCTGTTGTTATTAAATTTATAAGTACTCAGTGTTGTCGCACCCAGTTACTTGATGAGGTCTTCAATAGGGCTATATCACATACAAATGTATTCGATATGTATACATTTATATATCTAGATTTGATTTTGATCAACATTTGTTTATCAAAAATGTCACAAATTCGTCTTAAATGTGAATTT
Source organism: Shewanella halotolerans (assembly GCF_019457535.1). Lineage (NCBI taxonomy): Bacteria > Pseudomonadati > Pseudomonadota > Gammaproteobacteria > Alteromonadales > Shewanellaceae > Shewanella > Shewanella halotolerans. The sequence goes on from NZ_CP080417.1 coordinate 2,014,506, forward strand.
ATGTATATCAATGTTAGTGCGTTCATCTGGCTAGATGCTTGCAATACGCTGATCTCTATAAAAAAATCGAATATAACTGGTCGATAGACCCGACGGAGGAGGGGATAACTCTGTATATAGCGCCTTGAGTGGTGGCAGCGTGTGAATTGGAGAAAGGGCGGAGGATAGACGAAAGCGCTAGACGGCTAGCATTTCCCATAGCCTAACTCTGTCTAGTCGAGACTCTGTCTAGTCGAGACTCTGTCTAGTCGAGCTTAGTCTAGTCGAGCTTAGTCTAGTCGAGCTTAGTCTAGTCGAGCTTAGTCTAGTCGAGCTTAGTCTAGTCGAGCTTAGTCTAGCCGAGCTTTGTCTAATCGCGCTCTGTCCAATGGAGCTCTGCTGCATAGATCATAAGGGCAGAGATCAAATGAGATGATCTCTGCCCTTTATTTGCTGGCGCACAAGGTGCTCGCGTCTAACGAGCTTGTGTTTAATAGCCTTTGCTTAATGAGCTTTTCTTCACGAGCTTTTTCTTAGCGAGCCTTTTCTTAGCGAGAGAATGCCCAATGAGCTCGCGCTTGATGAGCCAATGCTTAATGGCTAGTGTCAGCCGCTACAGCGCTCATCTCTAAGACTATCAGCAACTTATCAAATCGTCTTGATTAGCTGCAGCAACAAATCTCCGTGACTAGAAGCTGACGCTTTGGGTCTCGGTGCAGCTCTGGGTATTTTCTTCACAGGCCTTGTAACTGAAGCTGCCACTTGCCTTGCGACCAAAGCTATCGGTATAGAGGGTGTTTGCCGCTACCGTGGCGATGAGTTGCTCGTTACGGTAGATGTCTACCTTAGGGCTAGATGCCGCGACTGTCGTCAGGTTTACCCTGTGTTTGCCTCGCGCGTATTCATACTCGGCGTTTAGGCTAAAGGTTCCCGGTGTGCCCCCTTGACCATTACAGTCACTGCTTTGCAGATAATCATAAGCCGCCTTGGCCTTGACTATGCCATAGCCAAAATACTCATCGTGTCCAGGTATGCCCTGATCTTCGGCGGTCGCCTTAAGTGCTTGACGGATCTCGCTACCAGTACACTCTGGGAAGTTTGACCACACCAGTGCCGCGACGCCCGACACGGCAGGGGTCGCCATCGAAGTACCGCTCATATAACCGTAATCACCACTCGCGATAGACACCGAGGCTTGAGTCGCTGACATCAGGGCTGTGCGATCACTGAGCGCCGCACCCACGGCGGGAATCTGGGTGCTGTTGGCGTCACCCAGCGTGCCATATAGCATGCCGTCGACGTTATTGATGATGATGGCGCCGATACCGCCGGAGGCCTCACAGTTGGCGACCTTGTCATGGAAGGAGATGTTGCCGCGATCGATAACGCAGACACTGCCCTGGGCTCGCGTATCTAGGGTTTCGGCCGTGCCCATGAAATAGGTGTTGCCACTGGCTCTGCCGATATTTTCCATGGCCGAGGCCTCGAAGAAAACATCATCCGCCGACATAGCGGCTATGGTCGCCATTTTGGCGGGATAGGTCGAAAGCGTCTGTACGCCGCCAGCGGTGACTTCTACGCAGGTCGTTTCATCTTGGGTTGCATGTTTGCCTCGGCCACTGCTACAGCTAGGAAATTGCGAGAAACTGGCGATATTGTTATCGGCATCGTTGGCACCAACCATCATGACGGCTGGGTAGGCGGCCGGGTAGGAGCGGGCGTTGTTACCATCGTTGCCCGCTGCCGCGACCACCAGGCCACCTGCCTGGGTAAAGGCTTCGAAGGCGTTAGATTCAATGCTGCTCGCACCGCCACCACCCAGGCTCATGCTGATGATGTTGGCGCCCGCCTGGCTACAGAGGTCAGTGGCATGAGCCAGATCTGAAGAGTAGGCCCAGCCGCTAGCGGTAAAGACCTTGATGATATGCATATCGACCCCAGGTGCCATACCAACGACACCTATGTCGTTGTCTGCCGCGCCTATGGTACCGGCAACGTGGGTGCCGTGAGGTCCGCCGTTGACATCCCAATCGCCTGTGCCTGAATCGTTATCGCCTGTGATGGCTCCCCAGTTAAAGTCGGGGTTGCTTCTATCCAGGCCCGAGTCGATCACGCACACCTTAATGCCGGCGCCCGGCACGAAATCAACTTGATCTGCCTGAGACTGATAGATGGCATAGGGGGTGAGTTGGATCAACATAGGGTCGCCCGCATCATCCCGATAGAGTGACTGCAGCGTGCGGCGTTGGTCTTCCTCGACCAGCTTCACATGGGGATTGTTTAACAGGCCTTTGACCTGGGCAAGCTCCTGGGCGTTAAAGCTGGCGGCGAAGAAGCCATCACCGTCGAGTTCGATTATCGCGCCAGATTTGACCGCCAGGGCCTTCACTATGCCCTTGTGTTGATTATCGACTTGAATCACATAGCGGTTGTCTGCTGCCTGACTCGAGGCGGCGATGCCCAGTGTGATTAGGGAGATCATGCCTGCTAGTTTACTGATTTTCATCTTATATGCTCCACGATTTCCTGTTGCATTGGCAGCTCGCATATTCTGCTATACCGCTGCCGGCTCAGGTGCCTCGTTGTTATTGTGTGTGGTAGGGGTGAGCTAGGCTCATGGCACCGCTCCCCTTGCTGAGGGGGATTTCTCTGCAAGATTTACGGTGGTTAATATACATTTATATACAAAGGTATTCATTCGATCAAATTTATTTAACAAATTACAAACATTTTTTAGGGTGGTTTAGTGCATTAGGCGGAAAATGTTGGGATGCAACAGGATGAATTCTCGTCGCTTGGGCGTGAAAAGTTGGCTTATCAGCAGGGAGATTAGCAGGGGCATTAGAAGAGGAAGGGGGATGAGCAGCGAACTGGCACTAGCAGCGGATCGGTTTTATAGACCTGTTTCTACAGGCTTTACCGACTTTCTGTTTCTAGCTTATCTGTTTTCATGGGCTTTGCTTTCGGCCGCCTAATGTTCCACCGCATTATGTTCTCCTGCTTAGTTTTTAGCTGCCTAGGTAGAAGAATTTTTGTTATCAGACTCTTTGTTAGCTAAAGGGCAGGAGAGCGACAACTTGGCGCCGCCCAGCTGGGACGAGGAGATGGTGAGGGCGCCACCATGGGCTTCACATATTTTCTTGGCGAGGGCGAGACCCAGGCCTATGCCGCCCGAATCCCGACAACGGCTCTGATCTAGCCTGACGAAGGGTTCAAACACCCTTTCTCGCTGCTCTGTGGGGATCCCTGGGCCATCATCTTCGATGATGACCAGGATACGGGACTTTTCTTGCTTGAGGCTAACGAGTACCTGAGAGCGGGCGAATCGGGCCGCGTTGCGCAGTATATTGGAAAATGCCCGCGCAATCTGAGTGCTATCGGCCTTAACCAGGCAAGTTTCACTTGGGTTAACCTCCAGCTTAAAGGTCTTGTCGGGGTAGAGGACACTATTGGCGTCCATCAACTCACTCAGCAGCTTATTGAGATTGACCTGCGAGAGGTGTAACGGCTTGGATTTACTCTCTATCTGGATGAAATCCAGCGCCTCTTTGATCAGCTTCTCCAGTTCACTCAGGCCTTTGTTGATGGTGTCGATGAGACGAGTGGGTTTGTTCTGCTCAAACTGCTCTTCCAGCATGTCGAAGGCCAACTGAACCCGGGCGAGCGGGGATCTAAACTCGTGGGCAACCGCTTGAATTAACTCACGTTGAGATTGAATGTTCTGATTGAGCGATGCGTTGATCTTGCGCTGGTGATGACGATTAACCAGCAGGAGCAGGATGATAAACAAGACGCTCAGGCCGCCTAGCCATACGTTGCGCTGATAAGTATGTTGCGCCAGCTGGGTCTTCTGCAGCGCCTGATCGGCCTGCAGCAGCTTTATCTGCTGTTCCTGCTGCTCGGCCTCGAAGTGGCTGAGGAGAAAGGCCAATCTCTGGTCGCTCTCAGAGTTAAACATCTCATCGTTCACCTGCTTAAAGGCTTCCAGACCCGCCAGCGCCTGTTCGGCTTGCCCGAGATGTTTGTAGAGCAGGTAACGAAACTCATGTACATCGCGCACGACACGCTTATCTTGTAGCTGCTGGGAGCTGTTTAACGCCGCCGCACTTAAGGAGAGGGCACGCTCACTGTTGCCGCGTAACTTTTCCACCTTGGCGAGGGTCAGCAGGCCATAGGCGCTGAGAGAGACGATGCCGAGCTTATTGGCCTGATCTAAGCCCGTGGTGATCTGCTTGAAGGCTTGTTCAGGGTCATCGAGTTCGATATAGGCATTGGCGAGATCTATGTTGATCCTGGCCTCGAGCGCCGTATCTGGGATCGCCTTGGCCAGCGCCAAGGCCTCTTGATACTGCAACAGTGCCGATTCCAATTGATGCTCGTGCAGATGAACCATGCCGAGGTTGCCGTGGATCTCGGCGATGCCCTGTTGATCCTTGAGGGATTCGTAATAGCCCAGAGAGCGTTGCAGATAAGAGAGTGCCTGTTCGCTGTCCTTAAGATAGAAATAGGTGAGGCCGATATTCCCCAGGATCTGCGCCAGGCCAGGCAGATCGTTTAGCTCCTCGCGAATCTTCCTCGATTGCAGTTGATAGTCCAGCGCCAGGCTATAGTTGCCGCTGGTGCCATACATGTTGGCGATGTTATTGAGGGAGACGGCTATGCTCTTCTCATCACCCACCTCTTTTTGAATGTTGAAGGCGCGGATGAAATAGTCGAGCGCCTTCTCTGGTTGGCCCAGGGTCTGGTAGATGATAGCCATATAGTTGGTCGTGTTGGCGATACCTCTGAGATCTTTCTCCTGCTTAGCTATCTCCTGCGCCTGTTCGAAGGTCTTGAGGGCGGTCTGATAGTCCGCCTTGCGCCAATAGATGATCCCCTGCATAGTCTGCGCGGTAAAGAGTCCATGCAGGTCATTGCTTGCCTTGGCCAGTTGTTTGGCCTGGTCGGTGCGCAGCTGAGCATTTTCATACTGGCTCAGCGAGACATATATCCAGGCCATGTTGTTCAGCACTGTTACCTTACGGATATCGTCGGGTACCTTGGAGAAGAGGGTCAGGGCCTGTTCACCATAGGTCAGGCTCTTGAGGGGATCGTTGTCGCGATAATGCTTGACCAGCGCGGTGAGCAGTTCACCCTGCTGGTTTTCAGGCAGGGTCGTCAGCTGCGCCTCTCGCTCTGTGATGCCGGCCCTTGCCTCGGGAGGATCCATACGTGCGGTGATACCGACCAGGCTGAGGCTGATCAGTATCGCGAGCAGTAGTAAGGCAATGGGCTTTTTTCGCATCTAGAGTCAGTCTCCGACAAACAGATAACCCTTGCCGTGGATCGTCTTGATGCGGGTGGCGTGGCTGGGATCGTCGCCAAGCTTGCGGCGAATGCGTGACACCCTGAGATCTATGGTTCTGTGGGAACTCTCGTACCCCAGGTCGCTGAAGTAATCTGAGATAGAGTCTCTGTCGCAGATCTCGCCGGGCCGACTGGCCAGCAACCACAGCAGCTCAAATTCAGCGGTGGTGAGTTCGATATCCTGTCCATGTTGTTGGATGCGTTGATATTTCTTATCTATGCTGAGGCCGTCAAATTCGATGAGACTATCGTTGTTGCTGTGAAGCTTACTGAGCTTCTCGGTGACAGGTGGCTCAGGCTTACGTCTCAGTAGGGCCCGGACTCTGGCCAGCAACACCCGGGAGCGCACGGGTTTGGCCAGGTAGTCGTCGGCGCCTGTCTCCAGGCCAGCAACTTCGTCGATATCGTTGTTAAGGGCGGTCAACATCAGGATAGGGCCGTTGTAGCTACCCTCGATTCCTGGATGGCCATGACGCACCGCGCGGCAGATGGACAAGCCGTCCATGTCGGGCAGCATCACATCTAAGATAACCAACATAGGTTGCTCGGCAATGATGCGCTCGACGGCCTTGGCACCGTTGTGTTCTATCTCGGTTTTATAGCCGTTCATCTCGAGAAAATCGGCGACCAGGTTTGCCAGATCGGCATCGTCATCGACAATCAGTATCCAGTTATTATCCTTCACGATATCCCTCTGAAGTGTTGCAATACTGTAAAAGGTTTATTGCCAGTTATTATATATCACTTTTGTATTCTAATGTATGTTTATGTATATAAAACTTGTTGTGAAAGCAATAGTTAGCGCAAAATCGGTCCAACTTAGTGGCAAACTAGCTTATTTTCCAGTCTGTTTTTGACGTTTATTTTCGAAGCTTAATTTCGTAGAGTGGCTAGAAACTATAGCCAGCGACATAAGCCAGCGACATAAGCTAGCGACATGAGTCAACCGCGTAATGGAAGGGTTTTAAGCTGATGGGAGATAAAAAAGTTTAAGGCTTCCCTGCCTTAAACATAAAACTAGCACTTAGCACGAGCTAAACCTGTAGTGGGGGGGGTAGAAGTTTTGCTTAAAGAGCGGCTTTCCTTAGATCAAGACTCTGCCTAGACAATGGCTTAGATGAAACCATAGCGATTCCGGGGATCTTGGCGGGGTCTAATTGCAGCTCATCCGGGATAGGCAGCTGGTCACTCCCCATGTAACTAAACCAGGTATTGCGCGAACTCGTCTTGGCTTGGTACAGCGCCATATCGGCAAGATGAACCACCTGCTCCCAGCTTATCCTGTCCGCCTGGGCTGTGGAGAAGGGGTAGGGGGCGGCGCCGACCGAGGCGGTGATCTTTATGGTGCGCTTAGCGTCGAGTTCAATCTCCATCGACTCGATGGCGTGACGGACTTTTTCCGCGAGATGGTTTATCTCTTGGCGATCGATAAAGCGTGCCACCACCAGAAACTCCTCACCGCCCCAGCGCACCACATAATCATAGTTGCGAAACAGTGTAGTCAGTTGCTGACCCACTTGGCTCAGCACGCGATCGCCGGCCAGATGACCATAGGTGTCATTGATGGGCTTAAAGTGATCGATATCTATGATGAGCGCCAACAAGTCGGCTTTGCTCGGCAGCTCTTCATTCCTGAGCTGCGTGGCGTCATAGCTGCGGTCGACCCGATTCAGGTCTTGGGCAATCATCTCTTCGATGAAGCGGCGATTCTTAAGGCCGGTCAGGGGATCTCTGTGACTCATCTCCTGCAGGCGCAGGTTTTCAAGTTGCAGCGCCTGAGTGCGTTCATCGATCGCTTGCTCCAGTCGTGTTCTGGACAGGGTACTAGCCTGTCTATAAACCCGCTGCATCACCAAGGCGATGGCAATGAGCGGCGCAAGATAGTGAAGCAGCAGATTCGGATAATGGGCTTTGAGCTTGCCCAGCCATGAGGAGGCAATGCTGGCTTGGCGGCTTGGGTCGTACGGCGGTGATGCTGAGGTGCGGGGATTTGGGGAAAGCCCCGCGGATGCCATACTCGATTGTCTCGGGGCAAACTGAAGCTGGTTACTGCTCTGCTCAAGTTTAGGGCTTGCGGTGGCGACCATGCTATAGGGTGCGGCCAACGCACCAGGCATGAGTGCACTAGGCATTAGCGTATAAGGCGTGAGGGCGTGAGATGTGAGTGCATAAGGCATGAACATAGGCTGAGCCTGGCTAGCACTCGCCGCGACTTGGCTAGAGACTAGTAGCATTAAGCTACAGGCAAAGCATGTGTTTGTTTTGAGTTTGAGCTGTCGAAAACGCCAAGCCATAACCGGATACCTCTTGTTTAAACGCTAACATCAGTGGGCATTTCATCGGTGAATTTGTAGTGATTTTGTTGTAATCAAGCCCTTTTGTTACACTGTGTATTCTTTTGTATATAAATGTATATTATGTGCCAGAGTGGATTTTTGCAATAGCGGTGTGGATTTTTGCAACAGCGGAGTGGATTTTTGCGGCAGGGAAGTGGATTTTTGCGATAGCGTAGTGGATTTTAAAGATAGTGGCTTAAGTCGCCCAGAAGGTAGGAAAAAGGGGGATAGAGGGGGATGGTCATAAATCGTCATGGCAAGATACAGAGCAGGGGCGCCCGCTTCTCCCGGACGCCCTTGATGATTGTGCTAACGCTAGCCTTGGTCTATTTGCTGGCGGCGCTGTGACGCGCTAGCAGGTTGGCGGTGACATCCTCCAGGCTAAGCTCTTGATCTTCAAGTAGCACCAGCAGGTGATAGATGAGGTCTGAGGCCTCGTTGATCAGCTCCTCCTTGTCATGGGTGGCGGCCGCCAGGGCGGTCTCCAGTCCCTCTTCACCGACCTTCTGGGCGATCCGTTTGGTACCGCGCTCGAACAGGTGCGCCGTGTAGCTGCTCTTGGCATCTTGCCCTTTACGCGAGGCGATGAGATTTGCCAGGTTGTCGATAAAGGGATGCGCCTCGCCGTCGGGCCAGCAGCTTTCCCGTTCCAGGTGGCAGGTGGGGCCATTGGGGATCACCTGCACCAGTAGGCTGTCGTTGTCACAGTCGCTGTCGATGGCGATAAGATCTAGGGTGTTGCCCGAGGTTTCGCCCTTGGTCCACAGCCGCTGCTTGCTGCGACTGAAGAAGGTGACCTTGCGGCTTGCCAGGGTCTGGGCCAGCGCCTCTTTATTCATATAGCCCAGCATCAACACCTTACCCGTGAGGTGGTTCTGGACCACCGCGGGTAGCAACCCCTGCTGTTTGTCCCAATCTAAGTTGTTAAAATCTTCTAGGTTTTTCATCTTTAATCCTTGAACAAATTTGCGGCGGTTACAGGCGCATCTGTACGCCATTATCGAGCAGGTATCGCTTAAGCGCCTCTATCTCTATGATCCCTTTGTGAAAGACGCTGGCCGCGAGGGCCGCATCCACACCCGCCTGGGTGAACACTTCGAGGAAGTGTTCCATGGTGCCGGCGCCGCCCGAGGCGATGAGGGGCACGTCGCAGATGGCGCGCACCATGGCGAGTTGCTTGATGTCATAGCCCTGGCGAACGCCATCCTGGTTCATCACGTTCAGCACTATCTCGCCGCAGCCACGTTTCTGCACCTCTTCCACCCAGTCTTGGGTGTACCACTGGGTATCTTTGGTGGCGGCCTCGTCACCGGTAAATTGCTTCACCTTGTAGCTGTCGGTATCGGCGTCATAATAGGAGTCTATGCCTATTACGATACATTGACGGCCAAACTCATCTTGCAGGCGGTCGATCAGGCTGGGGTCGCTCAGGGCTGGCGAGTTTATCGAGATCTTATCGGCGCCGAACGCCAGCTTTTCCCGCGCCTGCTCGATACTCTTGATGCCGCCGGCGACGCAGAAGGGGATATCTATCTGCTCGGCGACGCGGCTGACCCAGCTCTTGTCCACCACTCTATCGTGGGCGCTGGCGGTGATGTCGTAAAATACCAGCTCGTCGGCGCCCTCTGCGGCATAACGGGCGGCCAGGGGCACAATGTCGCCGACGATCTCATGGTTGCGAAACTGAACCCCCTTGACCACCTTACCGTCACGGACATCCAGACAGGGGACTATGCGTTTGGCCAGCATGCGATCGCCTCCTTCACGGTAAAGTTGTTGATGAGTAGGGCCTTGCCTATGATGATGCCGCTGGCGCCGCTATCACGCACGGCGCTCACATCGTCCAGGGTGGCGATACCGCCCGAGGCCTGCCACTCAATGTCGGGATAACGCGCCGCGATCTCCTGATAGAGCTGGGTATTGCTGCCTTGCAGCGTGCCGTCACGGCTGATGTCGGTAACCAGGGCGTGCTTGAGTCCATAGGGGGCGAAGGTGGCCACCAGAGACTCCAGTGTCTTACCGCCGCCACTCTGCCAGCCCGACACGGCGACTATTTTCTCACCCGACTGGTTAATATTCACATCCAGTGCCAGGCAGATGGCATCGCTTCCGTAGGTCTGGAGCCAGGATTGCACCAGCTCTGGCTGTTTGACGGCGAGGGAGCCTATCACCACCCGCTTGACCCCGAGATCTAACAGCTCCTTGACCTGGGCCTCGCTGCGAATGCCGCCGCCGACCTGAATGTTGGCCTCGAGATTCTCGACCAGTTCACCTATGAGTCGGGTCTGGCGTCTGTCTGGGTCTTTCGCACCCGTCAGATCGACGATATGCAGCCAGGTCGCACCTTGAGCCTGATAGGCCTGTAGCTGGTCGAGCGGACTCAGGTCGAAGGTGGTCTGCTGGGCATAATCGCCCTGGTAGAGACGCACCACTTGGCCCTCGATGAGATCGATTGCTGGGATGATCATTGGGCGCTCTCCTGTGTAGATTTGTGGTTACCGGCAAAGCTGCCGGCATTCATTTTCATAAAGTTTCTTAATATGGTGGCGCCCACCGCGGCGCTTTTTTCCGGGTGGAACTGCACCCCCATGAAGTTATCTTTGGCGATGGCGGCGCTAAAGCCCTCGCCATATTCGCACTTGGCGATGGTGAAATCGCCAAGCGGTGCCCGGTAGCTGTGAACGAAATAGACATAGCTGCCCTCGGCAACCCCGGCAAACAGTGGGTGATCGCCCGGGCTTATCTGATTCCAGCCCATGTGGGGCAGCGGCAGGCCCTTTGCGTCCAACTGCTCGATATTGGTGTCGATCAGCCCAAGGCACTGACAGTCCTTGCTACTATTCCCGTAACTTAAGCCACCGCGCTCCTGTGACGCCTTGGTTAGCATCTGCATGCCGAGGCAGACGCCAAGCACAGGCTGGGTGAGGGAGCAGATGGTGTCGATAAGCTTTTTATCCGTCAGCGCCTGCATGGCGGCCCTGGCGGTACCTACGCCCGGCAGTACCACACGGGTGGCCGCCTTTATCTTGTCGATATCGTCACTCACCTCGACGTCGGCGCCGATCCGCTCGAAGGCGTAACGCACCGAGCTTAAGTTGGCGCAGCCGGTATCTATGATGATGGTATCAGGGCTGCTCATAGCACCCCCTTGCTCGATGGCAGGGCGTCACCTTCGACCTTCACCGCTTGGCGCAGGGTGCGGCCAAAGACCTTAAACAGGCTCTCAACCTTGTGGTGATCGTTATCGCCCTGGGTCGAGAGGTGCAGGGTGCAGCGCAGGCCATCGGCTAGGGAGCGGAAGAAGTGTGGCACCATTTCGGTGGCCATCTCGCCGACCATCTCGCGCTCAAATTGGCCTTCAAATTTGATAAAGGGGCGACCCGAGAGATCCAGTAAACAGCTGGCGCTGGCTTCATCCATGGGGATGCTAAAGCCGAAGCGGGCGATGCCGCGTTTATCCCCAAGGGCCTGTCTGAGGGCGTCACCTATGGCCAGCGCCGTGTCTTCGACGCTGTGGTGATCGTCTATCTCCAGATCGCCATCGACGCTCACATCTAGCCTGAAGTTACCGTGGGTGGCTACCTGATCCAGCATGTGGTCGAAGAAGCCGATGCCGGTATTGATGCTGCTCTTTAGCTGACTGTCGAGATCGACAGTGACCTTGATGTCGGTCTCCTTGGTGGTGCGCACCACAGTCGCTACGCGGTTACCCCCAAGCAGTTGTTCGGCGATGGCGTCCCAATTCAGGGTCTCGCGATTGTACTGTATGCCTGTGATGCCCATGGCCTCGGCCAGGCCCAGATCGGTTTCTCTGTCACCGATCACCGCCGATTGAGTAAAGTCGACCCGGCCCTCGGTGAGGTATGCCTTGACCAGACCCAGCTTAGGTTTGCGGCAGCTACAGTTTTCATCGTCAAAGTGTGGGCAGATGAGCACCTCATCGAACTTGACACCTTGGCTGTTGAAGATCTGCATCATCATATCCTGGGGGGCATCGAAGTCATCCTTGGGGAAGGAGGGGGTGCCAAGGCCGTCCTGATTGCTCACCATCACCAGGCGGTAGCCGGCGCCCTGTAGCTTGAGCAGTGCGGGGATCACCTGAGGCTCAAACACCAGCTTGGCCAGGCTATCGACCTGCTTGTCGGTGACCGGCTCCTCGATCAGTGTGCCATCGCGGTCGATAAAGAGGATTTTCTGTTTCATCATGCTTCTACCTTAAATCTGCTTCTATCTTAAATTTGTCGTTATTGTCTGGCTGGGTGCGGCTTTACTTCGTTTTGCCATTAGGCCTTGAGTATGGCAAGCAGCGTCTCGGTCTGGGCGTTGCTGGCAAAGCTAAAACGTATCGCATCGGCAAGGGCCGGGTCTTTGTAGGCCCTGGCGACCACACCCGCCTGTTTGAGACATGCCTGCATTTCATCGACTTTTATCTCATTTGCCTGGTCGAAATAGGCCAGCACGAAGTTGCCATAGGCAGGAAGCACTCTGGCGCCAGCTTCTCGTAACGCGTCAGCGAGTCGTTGGCCATTGGCCTTGAGCTGAGCGACCTGAGTCTGCATTCGGGTTATCCCTTCCTTACTTAGCGCATCTATCGCCAGCGTGGCGACCGGAAGCGGCACTGGATAGGGGGCGATCACCCGCATCACCATCTCTATGACCTCAGGGTTTGCCAGCATGAAGCCGCAGCGGGCACCGGCTAAGGCGAAGGCCTTGGACAGGGTGCGCAGCACCACCAGGTTGTCGTACTTATCCAGCAGGCTTGCCACGCTGTAGTCCGGGCAAAACTCGATATAGGCTTCATCCACCACAACCAAGGTATCGGGCAGGCTGCGGATCACTGCCTCTATGGCGTCTGGGGCGATCACTGTGCCGGTTGGGTTGTTGGGATTGCAGATAAACACTAGCTTGGCATCGCCGACCTGGCTGCAAAGTGCTTGTGGCAGCTGATACTCACTATCCAAGCGCAGCGCCTTGACGCCGACGTTGAAGGTCTTGGCGCTGATGGCGTACATGCCGTAGGTGGGGCCGAAGCAGGCGATGCTGTCCCGCCCCGGGATACAGAAGGTGCGGATAAGCAGCTCTATGGCTTCATCGGCGCCGCGACTGGTGAGTACCTGTTGATTACTTACGCCCGCATACTCGGCATAACGCGTAATAAGCTCGGGCGGCTGGCACTCAGGGTAGCGGTTTAGGCCATCCAGGTCGCTGTTGTTAAAGGGTGACTCGTTGGCATTGATCCAAATTTGCCCCTCGCCGCCGATGCGGCGCGCCGACTGATAGGGCTCAAGCGTCAGGAGCTCGGGTCTGGCGAGACGCTCGGCGAGCGATGTCGCGTTAACATTCATCTTAGCTTCTACACTCATCTTATTTCTCCTCGCCCGGTAGCGTGGCAAGGCGCACGGCGACGGCATTTCTGTGGGCATCGAGCTGCTCGGCGCTGGCCAGGGTCATCACGCACTCGCCTAGGCCCTGTAGCCCTTGGGCGCTCAGCTCCTGCACGGTGAAGCGGCGGCTAAAGTCGGCCAGCGACAGGCTGGAGACGGCGCGGCTATAGCCATAGGTTGGCAACACGTGATTGGTGCCGCTGGCGTAATCGCCAACTGACTCTGGCGTGTAGGCGCCAAGAAATACCGAGCCGGCGGCGCGGATTTTACTCAGCAGTTCACGGGGGGCGCGAGTCTGAATGATCAGGTGTTCAGGGCCATAGCGGTTAGAAACCTCGGCGGCCTGGGCCATATCCTCGACAATCAGGGTGCGACTGGCGCTCAGCGCCTGCATGGCGATCTCGGCTCTGGGCAGTCTTGCCAGTTGCTCGCCAAGGCTCTGGTTGACGGCGTCTGCCAAAGTTTGGCTGTCGGTGACCAGCATTACCTGAGAGTCGGGGCCGTGCTCGGCTTGAGAGAGGAGATCGGCGGCGATGAAGTCGGGATTAGCCTCGTTATCGGCGATCACAAGCACCTCTGAGGGGCCGGCGGGCATGTCTATGCTGACCACGCAGCGGCTATCCTGGGCAACTAAGCGCTTGGCCTCGGTGACATAACGGTTGCCCGGGCCGAAGATCTTATCGACCGCTGGTACAGATTCAGTGCCCAGGGCCAGGGCGGCGATCGCCTGGGCGCCGCCTATCTGATAGATATCTGTGATGCCACAGGCCTTGGCAGCGTAGACAATCGCATCGTCGATCGGTGGCGGGCTGACCAATACCCGCTGCTCACAACCGGCTATCTTGGCCGGCAGTGCCAGCATGAGCACGGTAGAGATGAGCGGCGCACTGCCACCAGGAATATAGAGGCCCACCTTTTCGATAGCTTCGGTTCTGAGCTCGCAGCGCACCCCGGCTTGGGTCTCAAGGTCGATCCCCTTGAAGGCCTGGGCCTGGTGAAAGGTCTCGATGTTCTGTTTGGCCTGCTCGATAGCCTGCTTAGTCTCGGGCGTCACTCGCTCGCTGGCGGCTTCTATCGCCGCATCGCTGAGGCGCAGGGCGTCGAGTTCTACCTTATCGAATTTTTGTGAGAAGGCTTTTAGCGCCGCGTCGCCCTGGCTGGCCACCTGGTCAATGATCGCCTTGACCTGCTGCTCAAGGTTAGCATCGCCAATCAGAGGTGAGCGTGACAGGGCCTCTCGCCTTGCCTGGTCATCGAGCGCCTGCCAGTCGAGGCGCTGCATCTGTGTGGATGTCATGGTGTTTGTCGTCATGGCATTATCCCATCATCTTTTCGATTGGCATCACCAGGATGGAGCTGGCACCTAGCTGGGTCAGGGCCTCCATGGTATCCCAGAAGAGATCTTCGCTGCTGACCGCGTGGATCGCCACGCGATTGGTGTCGTCGTTCAGCGGCAGTACGGTCGGGTTCTCGGCGCCTGGCAGTAGGGCGACAATCTGATCCAGTGTCTCGGTCGGGGCGTGCAGCAGGATATATTTGCTCTCCTTGGCGCGCACCACACCGTTGACGCGGGAGAGGATCTTGTCGATCAGCGCCTGTTTGGCCTCGCTCTGCTCCTGGGTCGATTGGATGATGCAGGCCATGGAGCGGTAGATCACCTCAGTCTCGTACAGGCCGTTGGCCTCTAACGTGGCGCCAGTTGAGACCAGATCGCAGATACCGTCTGCCAGGCCGGCGCGGGGGGCAACCTCCACCGAGCCCTTGAGCATACAGTCGCGATAGCTAATGCCTTTCTCCTGCATGTAGCGGCGTAGCAGGTTAGGGTAGGAGGTGGCGATGCGCAGGCCCTCGAGCGAGCTGGCGTCCTGATAGCGAAACTCGGTGGGCACCGCCAGCGACAGGCGACAGGCGCCGAAATCCAGTTGGCGCAGCTTGATACACTCGCTCGGCTTGTCCAAGGTTTGACGCTCGATCTGCTCCTCTTCGAGCACGTTCTCGCCTATGATGCCAAGGTCGACCACGCCGTCCATCACCAGGCCGGGAATGTCGTCGTCACGGACACGTAAAAGGTCGATAGGCATGTTGTCAGAGTGGGCGATGAGGCGCTGTTCGTTAACGTTAAACTTGATGCCGCAGCTCTTGAGGAGCTTCTGGGATTCCTTGGACAGGCGGCCGGACTTTTGAATGGCGATACGTAATCGGTTTGACTCTGACATAGGATGTTTCCTCATTTGTTGATTCAGTAAAATTGTTTAAATCGTTTTAAAACAAAATCTTAAGCTAAAAACTAAAAACCCCCGGAATTCCTTCCAGGGGTCTTAGATCGCTTTTGAATCAACCGCCAGAAGGAAATAGTCCTCCGGCAGTAAGCATCCGAAGGCTACCGCATATGATGGTGATGGTGGATAGTATTCAAACGCTGTGCCATGTTCTGTCTTCTCTCGCTTAGTGCTGCGTGTACTTGCTTTGTGTATTAGCGGGGGCAGTGTCTGCCCTAAGTTGTATTTAAACTAATCAAGTTTTTCGGCGTATGCAAGCGCTAATTTGGGTCGATTGAAAATTATTCAACTAACGCTGGGGTATCCCCAATGGATCTCAATGATTTCCTGTTTCTTTATCGCTAGCGCTTTGTGGCTTGTGCTGGGTAAGAAAATCCGCATAATGCCAGCATGTCATTTTAAACATTAACTATCATCAGCCATTCATTGAATAAACGACTGACCCAGGATGTACAGCAGGTATTCGCCCCAGATGGCAGCTTAAGCCGTCATATCAAGGGCTATAGCTGTCGTGTCCAGCAGCAGACGATGGCGACTCGGGTGAGTAAGACCCTGCAAAAGGGCGACAACCTGGTGGTCGAGGCGGGCACGGGCGTGGGCAAGACCTACGCCTATCTGGTGCCGGCGCTACTCAGCGGTAAGCAGGTCATCGTCAGCACCGGCAGTAAGAACCTGCAGGAGCAGTTATTTTTCAAAGATCTGCCCGCACTGCTCAACATCTTAGGGATCAGGCCAAAAGTGGCTCTGCTCAAGGGGCGCAGCAACTACCTGTGCCAATACCTGATGGAGAAGCAGCTCAGCGGCGTCGAGGTGAACGATGGCAAGATCCTCGATGACCTGCTGCGAATCGATCAGTGGGCCAGCCAGACGGTGGATGGTGACATCGGCAGTCTCTACGCCGTGCCGGAAAACTCCCCGGCGATCCCGTTGGTGGTGAGCAGTAAAGAGTCCTGCATTGGCAAGGCCTGCGATCACTATGAGGCCTGTTTTACCCGTAAGGCCCGCGCCAAGGCGCTGGATGCCAAGGTAATAGTGGTTAACCATCACCTGTTTTTCGCCGATCGCATCCTAAAAGAGACGGGATTTGCCGAGCTGCTCCCCGACAGCGACGTGGTGATCTTCGATGAGGCGCATCTGCTGCCAGATATCGCCGTGACCTATTTCGGCCAGCAGCTCAGCATCAAGAGCCTCATCCGCCTGCTGGAACGTTTTAACGAACTCTATCGCACCCAGATGGCAGATTCGCCGCAGATTGGCGCCATGACGGCCCGCTGCCATACTCAGCTGATCCATTGGCAGGGACTGCTTTTTGCTGGCGAGGAGCGTGACTGGCGAAGGCTTATCGGCGACAAGGCCCTGATGGAGGCATCATGGGCACTGGTGTCTGAGCTGACCGCCTACCGCACCATGCTGCTGGGCTATCTTGGCCGCAACGAGGCGTTCGACGATGGCGTTGAAAAAATTGATGGGCTGCTCAGTAAATTAAGCGTGTTTATTCAATGCGATAACCCAGATAGCGCCTACAGCATAGACTATGGTTATCAGCACCTGACCTTGAGGATCTCGCCCATCAAGGTGGCCAAGGAGTGTCAGTCGCTGTTTAGCCCGGATGTCAGCTGGATCTTTACCTCGGCCACCTTGCAGATCAATCGCGACCTGTCGCTGTTTACCAAGGCGATGGGGCTGGAAAAGGCCAACACGAGTATATTGGACAGCCCCTTCGACTATCAGCGCCAATCTCTGTTCTGTGTGCCGCGCCATCTGGTGTCGGTCACCAGTCAGGAGCGGGCCGCCAGGCAGCTGGTGGAGGTGGCGGTGAAGGCGATAAATGCCGCCAAGGGGCGTACCTTCATGCTGTTTACCAGCCATCGCATGCTCAATCTGGTGGCGGTGATGTTACAGGGGCGGGTCGATTATCCGCTCCTGGTGCAGGGACAGGCGGGCAAGCAGACTTTGCTTAAGAAGTATCGGCAGCTGGGTAACGCCGTGCTGCTGGGTACGGGCGCCTTCTGGGAGGGGGTGGATGTGCGCGGTAAGCTACTGAGCTGCGTCATCATCGACAAGCTGCCCTTCGTCTCGCCGGACGATAACCTCTACAAGGCCAGGGCCGACGGCGTGCAGCGTGAGGGCAAAGATCCCTTCATGACCTTGTCGCTGCCCCAGGCGGTAATATCCCTGAACCAGGGTGTCGGCCGCCTGATTCGAGATGAGAAAGACAGGGGCGTGTTAATCCTCTGCGACAACCGCATCGTCAATCGCCCCTATGGTCAGGCCTTTATTAACTCGCTGCCGCCCATGCATCGCACCCGGGAACTCGACAGTGCGGTGCGTTTCCTGCAAGCCATAGACTAGCGCTAAGCCTGCTTAGTGCAGCTTCATCCGTGGGCGAACTACCCGCATCATCTTCTCCACCAACCAGAGGGCGATGGTCTTGGTCAGGCCGTGAATTGCTTTTTGGTGCATGCGGTAGAGGGAGATGTACATGAAGCGGGCGATCTTACCCTCGACAAACATGCTGTCTTTGGTGAGGTTGCCCATCAGGCTGCCCACGGTACTAAAGCGTGACAGATTGACCAGGGAGCCGTGATCCACATATTCATATTCGGTGAGACCCAGGCCTCTGAGCTCATTGAGAATATTGCGCTCGACACACTGGGCCATCTGGTGCGCCGACTGGGCCCTGGGCGGCACGAAGCTGCCATCGGCTTGTTCACAGGCGCAGCAATCGCCGATCACATAGAGATCGTCATGGCCTTGGGCCTGTAGGGTCGGACGCACCAATATCTGATTGGCGCGGTTGAGGTTAAGTCCCTCTATCTGCTTGATAAAATCTGGCGCCTTAACCCCGGCAGCCCATAACATCAGGTTGGCGGCGATCAACTCGCCGCCTGCAGTGACAAAGCCCTTAGAGGTCGCCTCTTCGATGCGGGTATTTTGTCGCACCGACACGCCAAGCTTAATCAGCTCGCGGGTAGCCGAGGCGGCGATACGCTCGGGCAGGGCGGGTAAGATCCGCGGGCCAGCCTCGATCAGTGTGATACTCAGCCTGTCGGCGGTCATCTTGCTCAGGCCATAACTCTTGAGCAGATCGGTCACATGGTAGAGTTCGGCGGACAGCTCCACCCCAGTCGCACCACCGCCGACGATGGCAATATTGAGCTTTTGCTGTTCCTCCGATTGATGCATGCGGGTGAAGCTGTCGAGCAGGGCGTTGTGAAAGCGGTTCGCCTGGTGGTGGGAGTCAAGAAAGAAGCAGTGCTCCTTTACGCCCGGGGTGCCAAAGTCGTTGCTGACGCTACCGACCGCCAATACTAAGGTGTCGTACTCAAGTTCTCTGGCGGGCAGCAGTGCCTCGCCCTTATCGTTGCTGATGGCGCCGAGCTGTAATCGTTTGCCCTTAAGATCTAGCCCGGTGAGTTCCCCCAATTGAAACTGGTAGCCATGTTTAACCGCATGGGCGGAGTAGACCACGCCGTCGAGGTCGGCGTCGAGTGAACCTGTGGCCACCTCATGGAGCAAGGGTTTCCAGATATGAGTGCGATTTTTGTCTATCAGCAGGATCTCGGCCCGCTGCTTCTTGCCTAACTTGTGTCCCAGTTGGGTGGCCAGGCCGAGTCCGCCGGCACCGCCGCCCACTATCACGATTCTTGGGATCTTTGCACTCATCGACAACTCCTTCTATTGGGGATTAGGGGCCCGGCGTCGCTTGCGTGTCTGTATCAGTCCGGCGCAGATGATCAGGCCACAGCCCATTAATTGTATCGGGGTGAGGTGCTCGGCAAACAGGCTCCAGCCGAGGATCACCACGGTCACAGGTTCGATATAGGCCAAGGTGCCGAAGGTGGCCGCGGGCAAAACCCGTAGCGCCTTGACCGCGAATAAGATCGCCAGAAAGCCGGGAAACACGCCGATCAGCGCCAGCCAGAACCACTGGGTTAAGCTGGGGAGCACGGCTTGATGCAGGGCGAAGGGCAGCAAGCAGAGGGCGCCGAAACTCAGTTGGATAAGCGTGCTCTGGTAGGGGCTGGCACTGGCGGGGCGGCGATTGATTAACATGAAACCGCTGTAGCTCAGCAGGGCCAGCAGGGCAAAGCCATAGCCCTTGAGTTCGGCCGTGCTGCCCGTGAGGCTCTCAAGGCTCGGCAATATGGCTACGACGCCAATAAGGGCGATGCCTATGGCTAATAGGTCTTGGCGCGTCAGCCGCTCATGGAAGAGGAAGTGAGCGCCAATGGCGCTGACCAGGGGGGCGAGATAGATAAGCATCACCGCATTGGCCATGTTGATGTAACCTATGGATTGCACGTAAAACACCATGAAACCGGCGAGCATAGCGCCATTAAAAAGATGGCGTTTCCCTGGACGATGCAGGATCTGCCGGGCCTTGCCTGTGGCAAGCATGTAGGCGATGAGGCAGGCGGCGCCGATCAGCAGGCGGTAAAAGGTGATGATGCTGGCTTCTAGGTTGGCGGTGCGCGCCAGTGCGCCGATTGTGCCCATTAAAATGGCCGAGCCTAGGGCCATCATCACGGCCTGGGAGGATAAATGCGATGGCGATTGTGACAGAGGTTGGGACTGTGCTCTTGATTGACTCATTACGTCATTAGCCTACATCTGAGTGCGACTCTAGATCCTTGGGTTGAGTGTCTGTGCTAGCTCTTGTGTCGGCTTGCGTGCTGGCTTAAGCGCCAAATTAAGCTAATAAGCCGATAAGCGTGAGCCTATCCTATCGGGTTTATCTCAAAGAGAAAACGGATTTTTTGCCCTAGCGTCGATATCAACTCAAGGGGCTATAGGGCCAAAGGGCAAGTGACGTCTAGTCGCTAAAATACCTAGGTTGACCGCTATGGAGCGGGCAATTAAGGCTATACCTAAGCGGGTTTTACGTTATAATCGGCGCCATTCATCCTATGGTTTTGGCGATGAGGCATTAGCGCAGTTCGAATAGCCGCGCAGTGTCATGATATCGCGACAGATTTGGTTCGTTTTTGCATGCCGGAAAATAAAGATTTCTCAGCCCCATTAAGTTTACTCGCCCTGGACACCTGCACCGAGTTTTGTTCGGTCGCCCTGCAATATCAGGGACAGGTGTTTGCCCGTGAGGCCGATGCGCCGCGGGAACACAGCCAACGCCTGCTGCCCATGGTGCAGGAGGTACTGCAAGAGGCGGGTATCGAGCTGAGTCAGGTGGATGTGATTGCTTATGGCCGTGGCCCTGGCAGCTTTACCGGGATCCGTATCTGCACCTCTATGACCCAGGGGATGGCTTTAGGCCAAGATCTTCCCGTGGTGGGGATCTCAACCCTGGCGGCCATGGCCCAGGCGGCTATCGAGATAAAGGGCGCGACTCAAGTAGCGACCGCCATCGATGCGCGCATGGGCGAGATTTACTACGGCGAGTACCTGTCTGTAGATGGCTTGGCCAGCCTGGTTGGGGAAGAGCGGGTCTGTGCGCCAGAGGAGTTGTCGAGCCAGCTGGCTTTTGATACGCCCCTTGCCGCCTGTGGCACAGGCTTCGATGCCTATCCGGAGCTATTGACCGAGCAGATGAGCCTGGTCGAGGAAGCCAAATTCCCACTCGCGCGCTTTATGTTGCCGCTGGCAGAAGCCGCTGTGAAGGCGGGGCAGGCGACCGATGTGGATCGGCTAAAACCTGTGTATCTGCGTGATACCGTGACCTGGAAAAAACTGCCCGGTCGCGAGTAATTTAGTGTAGGCTTGAAGCAGTATCGCGTAACCAGATTGTCAGGAGAGAAGGGGGAATCATTAGTATGCAAGTTTCGTCATCTAACCTGATGCCTGGACTCTCTTCGGGCGCCTCTGCCATTAGCGATGCTATCGCCCCCCAGCAGACTTTGCGGACCAATGTCATCGACGTGACGCCAGTGGGGCCGGCCGTACCAGCTAGAGACGAGATCCAAGTTGCGGCAAATGCCAATACAAATGTGGCTAGCGATACCACTGGTGACGCCACTCAGTTGGTCGATCGCAAGCACGAGTCCCTCGAAGAGCGGCTTAGCGCCAAGCTTGAATACGATCAACAAACCGGTGGCAGTCGCGGCGCCATAGGCCAATATCTGCTGCACCAACACGCCGCCCAGCGCGATGCCATCTCTCAGATGGTGGGCATAGACACTTACGTTTAGTTGCTTATGTTTGATGCCTGACGTTTAACGCCTAGCGTTTCACATCTCACTTTAAGTCAGGCATATTCTAGTCTAGGCACACTTTAGTTCAGGCAGATAGGTAGTTAGGCGTCTTGTCTTATTCCGGTTTTAGCCCGGTTTTAGTCCGGTTATAGGCTGGTTTTAGCCATGTTTTAGTCCGGTTTTAGCCGGGAACACCAGACATGATTGAGTGGCCGAAACATCACTGCATCATCAACCTATAGGATGGGTTATTCATTATGGGACTTTCGCCAACTTCCTCCTCTGTTTCTCCCTCATCTTCTCCGTCACCTTCGCCTTTAGGTTCAAGCGGCATGCCATCTCGCAGCCTCTTCATGGTCGAGCTGCTGCTGGCCCTGGTAGTTACTCGCATTCCCTATCTGAGCGTGCCCTTTAAGTGGCTGGAGAGTTATTTTCACGAGGCGTCTCACGCCCTGGCGACCCTGATTAGCGGCGGGATAGTGAGTCATATTGAGCTCTATCCCAACGGCGCCGGTCTGTGCGTGAGCCAGGGAGGCTGGCCCGTGTTGATTGGCTTTGCCGGCTATTTCGGCGCCGCGCTCTGGGGGCTACTCATCTTTCATCTGGCGACTTGGGCCAGGGGGATCCGCGTCAGCTTTAGCTGTCTCGGGCTGGTGGTGTTGCTGAGTATCGTGCTCTGGGGGCGGGATCTGCTCACCGTCGCCATCTTGCTGATGCTCGCCTTGCTGTTTCTGCTGCCGTTAAAACTCAGTCATAGCCCACTGCTGACCTTTGCCCTGAGGGTGATGGCGCTGATGGTGATGTTGAACGCGCTCGCCAGCCCGACCGTGCTGCTGGGCATGCCGGGGCGCGGCGATGCAGCCATGCTGGCGGAGCAGACCTGGATCCCGGCCTGGATCTGGGTAGGCATCTGGCTGCTCACCAGTTTAACCATGCTCTGGCTCTGCTGGCGCCGGGTCGATAGTGCCAATCAGCTGAGCGCGCAAAAAGTGTAACCGACTGTATATCTAGTTTAATTTTCGTTATTAGCCTGATAGCTTAGGTGTTTTAGCCTTATCTAATATCTAGGGAGAGAATATGAAGAGTTTAACCTTAGCGGCCTCACTGGCATTAGCCATAGGCGTGGCGGCACCTAGCCTAGTCAGCCCAAACTATGCCCAGGCTAACGAGACACACCTGGTCAATCAGCAGGTCACAGATGCGCTCACCAATCCGCTGAGACAAGCGGCAAATATCGAGCGTGATCAGTATCGTCACCCGGGGGAGACCCTGAGCTTCTTCGGTGTTAAGCCAAGCGATACCCTGGTGGAACTCTGGCCGGGCGGTGGTTGGTACGCCGAGATCCTCGCCCCATACTTGGCGAAAGAGGGTCACTATATCGCCGCGAATTTCGATGCCAACCCGCCAGAGGGCCTAGAGGTGCCTGGCTATCGTATCCGCCTGGGCAAGGCGCTGGACAAGTGGCTCAAGGATCATGGCGATACTTTAGGTCAGGCATCGAGTATCAGTTTCGATCCCCCAAGGCTTGCGGAACTCGGCGCGCCTAACAGCGCCGATGTGGTGCTGACCTTCAGAAATCTGCACAACTGGGCCAAGTCCGGAGTATTGGAGCAGGTGTTTGACTCCGCCTACAAGGTGTTAAAGCCTGGTGGTACCTTTGGCGTGGTTGAGCACAGGGCAAACCCTGGCATGGATCTGAGCACAGGCTACATGGTGCAGGATGAGATGATCGCGCTGGCTGAGAAGGTTGGCTTTTCCTTGGTGGCAAGCAGTGAGGTCAATGCTAACCCTAAGGACAGCAAAGATCATCCTAAGGGCGTTTGGACTCTGCCGCCGAGCCTGCGTCTGGGCGATCAGGATAAAGCCAAGTATCTTGCCATCGGCGAGAGCGACCGCATGACGCTTAAATTTGTGAAGAAGTCTTAATCATGAGCGATCCGCTAGCCCCCCTGTGTCAGCCCTCAACTGATGGCAATGAAGTGATGCTTTCACTGCCCCATATTCGTCTCTCTGGTCGGCTGTGGGGGGAGGCGGATAAACCTCTGCTATTGGCGCTGCACGGTTGGCTGGATAACGCCAACAGCTTTGCGCCCTTGGCGGAGCATTTAAGCGAGTATCGCCTGCTGGCGATCGATTGGCCGGGTCACGGCGCGTCACAGCACAGGCCCGGCGGTTATCCGCTGCACTGGATAGACTACCTCTATGATCTCGAGCTGCTTATCGATGCCATAGTGCGTCATCAGCCCCTGCATGGCGTGATAGGTCACTCGCTGGGCGGCATAGTGGCTTCGGCCTACAGCGCCGCCTTTGCCGAGAAGGCCAAGCATTGGATCGTTATCGAGGCGCTCGCGCCGCTGTTTGAGGCGCCCGCTAAGAGCAAGCTAAGACTCAGGCGCAGCTTCGATGCCCATCAGCGGGCCGCCATGAGTCAGCTCGCGCCTAAGCCTGTGGTGCTGGATGCAGCGGTCAGGGCAAGGCATAAACTCACCGGGCTGGATATGCCCTGGTGTAGGCTTATACTCGAGCGCAACCTGCAGCTTACAGACGGTCACTACTACTGGCGTAGCGACCCCAGACTCAAGTTAGATTCCCCCATGCGTCTCGATTTTGACCATGTCAGCGGCCTGATGCAGGGCCACGCTGGCAAGGTGCTGGTCATTAGAGGCAAAGAGGGTTATCCCCTGATGGGCTATCACCAGACAGAAAAGGTGTCTGAAGCCCATGATACGGCTGGCGAAGATCTATGTGAAACCGCCGCCAGTTGGTATCAAGATCTCACTCAGGTGACCCTCGAAGGTGACCATCATCTCCATATGGGTAATAGTCTGGAGGTGGCTGCGGCAATTAAGGCATTTTTAGCGTGACAGCCCCTCGGGGAGGGATGGTAAAATTACACTAGGATTTTTACTCTAATTGTGTGATGATGTTCAAAATTAAAACGCCCGTATGATTTTTAGGGTGTTACCTACAATATTTATAAGTCAGTGTTTAGTTTCTGTTTTTGAAACCTTAAGTGAATGGCCTCATTCACCTAACTCTGCCTGGGGATTTAGGAGAGACTCGTGGAACAGCTTTGGACGAAAAATTTACCCCATGATGTGCCCGCTATTATCGATGCAAAGCAATACAGCTCGCTGATCGACCTGTTTGAAAGCTCGGTAGCCAAGTATGCCGATCAGCCTGCCTTTGTGAACATGGGCGCGACGCTGACCTATCGAAAACTCGAAGAGCGCAGCCGTGCCTTTGCGGCTTATCTGCAAAACGAACTCAAGCTAGAGAAGGGCGATTGCGTGGCGATCATGATGCCTAACCTGCTGCAGTATCCCATCGCCCTGTTCGGCATATTGCGTGCCGGCATGGTGGTGGTCAACGTGAACCCTCTGTATACCCCAAGAGAATTGAAGCATCAGCTCAACGACTCGGGTGCCAAGGCGATCGTCGTGGTATCTAACTTTGCCAATACCTTAGAGCAGGTTGTGGATCAGACGCCGGTGAAGAGCGTGATCCTAACCGGTCTTGGCGATCTCTTGAGCGCGCCTAAGCGCACCCTGGTGAACTTTGTGGTCAAGTACATCAAGAAGATGGTGCCTAAGTATCATCTGCCACATGCCATCTCTATGCGTCAGTCCCTCTCTAAGGGGCGCCGCCTGCAGTATGTGAAGCCGACCATCAAGGGGGACGATATCGCCTTCTTGCAATACACCGGCGGCACCACTGGTGTGTCTAAGGGCGCCATGCTGACCCATGGCAATATCGTCAGCAACCTGCTGCAGGCCGACGCGGCCTATTCGCCGCTGCTCGCCGATGGTAAGGAGTTTGTGGTTACCGCACTGCCGCTGTATCACATCTTCGCCCTGACGGTGAACTGCCTCTTGTTCCTGCATAAAGGCGCGAACAACCTGCTGATCACTAACCCAAGGGATATCCCGGCCTTCGTGTCTGAGTTGAAGAAGCATCCATTCACGGCGCTTACCGGGGTGAACACCTTGTTTAACGCCCTGGTCAGCTCAGAAGAGTTTAAGACCTTGGATTTCTCCAATCTTAAGCTTTCTATCGGTGGCGGTATGGCGGTGCAGCGCGCCGTGGCCGATAAGTGGCAGGGGATCACCAAGACGCGCCTGCTGGAAGGTTACGGTCTGACCGAGGCCTCGCCGCTGCTGACCTGCTGCCCCTATAACCTGGAGGGCTACAACGGCTCTATCGGCTTCCCGGTCGCCAATACCGACATACAGGTGCGTGACGAAGAGGGCAATGTGCTTCCTCAGGGCGAGACCGGCGAGCTGTTTGCCAAGGGTCCTCAGGTGATGAAAGGCTACTGGCAGCGCCCGGAAGAGACGGCCAAGGTGATCGATAAGGATGGCTATCTGGCCACCGGCGATATCGGTTACATGGATGAGCAAGGCTTCTTCTTTATCGTGGATCGCAAGAAGGATATGATCTTGGTCTCTGGCTTTAACGTCTTCCCTAACGAGGTGGAAGAGGTGGTTGCCCTGCATCCTAAGGTGCTGGAAGTGGCCGCCGTCGGCGTTCCCCATGAGGTGAGCGGCGAGCTGGTGAAGGTATTTGTGGTACCAAAAGACAAATCTTTGACCGAAGAGCAGGTGATCAAGCACTGTCGTCATCATTTGACGGGATATAAAATTCCTAAGCTGGTAGAATTCAGGGATGAGCTACCTAAGAGCAACGTGGGCAAGATCTTACGCCGCGAGTTGCGTGACGAAGCCAAATCGGCCTAGTTATATAGGAAACCACCCGTTGTAGGTGACTCAAAGCCGGCATTATGCCGGCTTTTGTGTTCACCGAGCCATAGCATTTGGAGATGAGATTTGACCTTTCAATATGTAGAGGATGACGCCAGCCTAACAGAGTTGGTGGCTAAGTATCGTCAGGCTAAGGTCCTGATGTTGGATACCGAGTTCGTTCGCACCCGCACCTATTACGCCAAGCTGGGACTGATCCAGGTTTATGATGGCGAGACCCTGGCGCTGATCGATCCTGTGGCGGTAAGCGACCTCTCTGCATTTTGGGCCTTGCTGGAGCGCGACGATATGGTAAGCGTGCTGCACTCTTGTAGCGAAGATCTCGAAGTCTTGGCCCGTTACGGTCGCTGTCAGCCTAAGGTGCTGTTCGACAGCCAGATCGCCGCCGCCTTCTGTGGTTGGGGTCATGGCATGGGCTACGCCAAGCTGGTGGAGCACTGCCTGGGCGTGCAGCTGGATAAGGGCGAGTCGCGCACCGACTGGATGAAACGTCCGCTCACCGATGCCCAGCTTCAGTATGCCGCTAACGATGTGGATTATCTCTATCAGCTCTATCCTCAGCTGCTAGAAAAGCTGCAAGAGAGTGGCAGAATGCCTTGGCTGCTGGAAGAGGGCGAGCGCATGACCCAGGGGCGTCTTGAGAGCCCGGATGGCGACACCGCCTACCTCAAGGTGAAGAACGCCTTCCAGCTAAGCCCTAAACAGCTGGCCTATCTAAAGGTGCTGGCCAAGTGGCGCCTGCAAAAAGCGCTGGACAGAGACTTGGCCCTGGGCTTCGTTATCAAAGATCACGCGCTGCTGGCGCTGGCCAAGAAGCAGCCTAAGAGTACGGGGGAGATCTTCAGGATGACAGAGTTGACCGAACAGGAGAAGCGCCTGCATGCCAAGGCGATCATCGCCGTGATGGCCAAGGCGGATCTGGATAACCTGCCCGAGGCTATCGATGTGATCGCCCTGAAACCCGGCTATAAGTCGGCCTTTAAGGCGATCAAACAGGCGCTAACCCAGGTGGCGGAAACCAATGAGGTGCCGATGGAGCTGCTTGGCTCTAAGCGTCATATCCATGAATACCTGCAGTGGCGCTGGAATGATGGCCAGGGCGAGATGCCCTTGGTGTTACAGGGCTGGCGCGGTGAGCTAAGTAAGGACACCTTGGCCGAGATAAGCTGCTAAGACAGGATTATTCAAGTTGCTAAACGCCAAACGGCGCCCATGAAAAAGCCCTCAATTGAGGGCTTTTCTGTATGCATATTCTGGCTACGGAGTAAGACCTGCCAGTCGCCTAAGACTTTTCCGGCAGGGTCACGTTCAGTTCCAGTACCGACAGGTTGTCGTCGTTCTGATCCAGCTGCACCGATACCTGATCGCTGTCTATCTGCACATACTTGCGGATCACCTCGATGATCTCCTGCTTCATCGCCGGAAAGTAGTCTGGCGCATCACGCTCGCCGCGCTGGTGGGCGACGATGATCTGCAATCTCTCCTTGGCGGTGGTTGCGGTCGTAGGCTCTTTTTTCGCTCTGAAGTAATCGAGTAAAGACATAATTAGCTACCAAATATCCTTTTCAAGAATCCTTTTTTCTCTTCGGTGACGAAACGCATCTCTACGTCTTCACCCGTTAGTCGTGCCACGGCGTCGCTGTAGGCCTTACCGGCATCGCTCTCTTGGTCGATGATCACAGGTACGCCCGAGTTAGATGCCTTGAGTACGGCTTGTGACTCGGGGATCACCCCAAGTAGCGGAATGGCCAAGATCTCCTCCACGTCGGCCACGCTGAGCATCTCGCCGGTGGCGACGCGAGTAGGGGAGTAACGTGTCAGTAGCAGCAGCTCCTTGACCGGCTCAAGACCCTCTTCGGCGCGCTTAGACTTGCTCTGCAACATGCCCAGGATACGGTCCGAGTCGCGCACCGAGCTAACCTCTGGGTTGGTGGTGACGATCGCCGTGTCGGCAAAATAGAGGGCCATCATGGCGCCGGTTTCGATACCCGCAGGTGAGTCGCAGATGATGTATTCGAACTCTTGCTTAAGCTCGTCCAGTACGCGGCCCACGCCTTCTTTGGTCAGGGCGTCTTTATCACGGGTCTGAGAGGCGGGCAGCACGAACAGCTTGCTGGTGCGCTTGTCTTTGATCAGCGCCTGATTCAGGTTGGCTTCGCCGTTGATCACATTGACGAAGTCGTACACCACGCGGCGCTCACACCCCATGATGAGGTCCAGGTTACGCAGGCCGATATCGAAATCGACCACGACGGTTTTATGTCCTTTCAATGCCAGGCCGGTGGCAATGGCCGCACTCGAAGTGGTCTTGCCCACTCCACCCTTACCTGAGGTGACAACAATAATTTGTGCCATGTTTGTTTCTGTCCTTTTCAATTTCTATAGCGATAGTGCTTCGACGGTAAGGCTGTCGCCGTCAAGCCTGATGCAACCGCTCTTGATCGAGGCATGTGCCTGTAGATTCTCGGTTAACCAATATTGCCCGGCGATGGAGACCAGCTCGGCATCGATATTCTGGGCGATGATCACGGCATTCTTGTCGCCATTGGCACCCGCCATGGCCTTGCCTCTAAGACTACCGTATATGTGTATGCTGCCATCTGCAATCACTTCTGCGCCATTACCCACGGCGCCTATGATGATGAGATCGCCATTTTGCGCGTAAATTTGCTGACCAGAGCGAATGTTCTGCTTCACTATCTTGGTGGTTTTCGGCAGCTGCGGCTGGGTCTGACTCTGTTTGCCAGACTTGATCAGCGCAAGCCCCAAGGCCTTGGCCTGATTAGCGATAGCACTCGGCGCGCCTGTGATCCCCACAATCACCAACTGCCTGGAGATCAAGAGATCTTTGAGGCCGGCGAGGTTGTAATCGGGATCTGAGATGGCGCTGAGGTTAACTACCAGAGGCGCACCAAGAAAAAACTGCGGTGCGATGGCCAGTTTATCGTCGAGTTCGCGGGCAATTCCGTCGAGATCTGCATCATTAATATGCAGCACTGAAAGCGTAAATGAAGAGCCTTTTAATTCGAGGCTAGGTTTCTGCATTCCTAAACTTGCTCTTGATAAAATTAACCGGCGTGAGCCGGCTAGATATTATTATAATCCTTGCGCTCCATGTTATAGTGTGCGCAATTTGCTGGCAAGTTGAATAAACTGGAAATTTCACCCTATATGATCTGTGCTGTATATAAGAGTCGCTTAAAACCCGATAGTTATCTTTTTGTGGAGAAACGCAACGATTTCGAGCGTGTGCCCGAGCCTCTGATGAAGATGTTTGGCACGCCAGAACTGGTGATGTTGCTGCCGCTAAACAAACGGGAACAGTTAGCCCTTGCCGATATCGAAAAAGTAAAAGTTGAACTAGCCGAGAAGGGGTATTATCTTCAATTACCACCACCGCCGGTTAACCTACTCGAAGAGTACAAGAAAGAGATAGGTTATAGCAGAGACTAGGAAAGTGCATGTTTTTGAAGAATGTTTTGCTAATTGCTTTACTTGCAAATGGCTTGGTTTTGACCAGCCCCTTGCAAGCCCAAGAGTCAGCGCTCAGTTACGATCAATATCTCTCTGAGTTAAAGCAGCAAGCAGTCGAGCAGGGGATCGCCCAAGGCACCATAGACGCGGTTTTCGATCAGATAAAGCTGTTCAAGAAGGCGGTGGTTAACGAACCCGTCGCCAATGGCCCACAAAATCTGGATACCTATCTCCCAGAGCGAGTGAGCGAAGCCCTGGTAGAGCAGGCGAGAGGCCTGTATCGAGACAACAAGGCGCTTTTCGACCGTCTCGGTAAGGAATATGGCGTTCAGCCAAGGTTTGTACTGGCCTACTGGGGCATAGCCTCGGCCTTCGATGCCAGCGACTATCCGGCGCTGACGGTGATCGCCTCCAACGCCTATCATGGTGATGGCCAGGATGAAGCGTTTCTCGCGGCGCTTAAGCTGATGGAGCGTGACAAGCTTAGTTTCGACAGCCTCAAGAGCGATGCCTCCGGCCTGATGGGCTACCCCCACTTTACCCCCAAGCAGCTGGCCAAATACGGCAAAGACGGTAATGGCGACGGTAAGGTGGATATCTGGCAGAACCTCGCCGATGCCTTCGCCACCACGGCAAATTATCTCAAGCAGCTTGGCTGGGATTATGATGGCACCTGGGGACGCCAGGTGAAATCCCCTAGCGAACTGCCCAAGGATCTGGTGGGGCTAGAGGTACACAAAGGCTTTGACCAGTGGCAGGCGCTCGGCGTAAGGCGCTTCAATGGCAGCGACTTGCCGTCACGCAAAGATATGCAGGTGTCGCTGATAAGGCCCGATGGCGAAGGCGGTCGCAGCTATCTGGTGTATGACAACTACCGGGTACTGAGACAGACCCAGGCATCGGATCATCTGACCCTGGCTGTGACCTACCTGTCAGAAAGAATTAAGTATCCTGAGATAAAATAGGCTACTCGAGACGCCGAGCCGGTTTAAGCTGGCTTGGCGCCTAAGCACTACGTCAACTTTTGATCATTGAAATATATGGTTTTTATAAGAGTTGGCCCTTGAAAGAATTGTAAAAATGTCGTTTTGGAAAGAGAAAACCCTCGCAGAGTTGAGTGCCCAGGAATGGGAATCGCTGTGCGATGGCTGTGGTAAGTGTTGCCTCAACAAGATCATCGACGATGAAACCGATGAGCTCTACTACACCAACGCCGCCTGTAAACTGCTCGATGCAAAGGCGTGTCACTGCATGCACTATGAGCAGCGTTTTACCTTCGTCCCCAGCTGCACTAAGGTGACGGTCGATAATATCGCCGAACTCACCTGGCTGCCCGACAGTTGTGCCTATCGCCGTCTCTATCAGGGCCGGGATCTCCCCAGCTGGCACCCGCTGTTAACCGGCGATAAGTCCAAGATGCATGAACTTGGGATGTCGACCCGCAACAAGATAGTGAATGAGAACAAGGTCAGGTACCTTGAGGACCATATCGTTTTGTGGCCGCTCAAAGATTGCGACTAGTTCTTCACTTAACTAGTGAAAAGTGGTTTTAGTCTTCTTTGACTGCAATCACTTTGCTGTAGCGTTAGCCATCAATGTTACTTATTGCCTGCGGCAGGCTCTTCGTGCAGGTGCTGCTGCGGCACGCTGTAAACCCTTCCCTGGGCGCTCTACGACAGCATCCCTGCTGTCGAAGGCCTCAGCCGCACCTGCACCAAGTTAATTGTCTCTTCGATTTAACCTTTCTGGTATCGGATAATGTTTGGGCCTGAGCGTCTAGCTACGTTTTGTATTTGGAAGGGCACCTAGAATCATCACTTCATGGTGGATCAATTGCCTCCGGCAGGCTTATGTGCAGATACATCTGCTACACGCCGACTCTTTGTTTTAAAGGGAGTCATCCTTGGAGGCTCGACGATGGCATCCCTGCCATCGACGTCCGCAGATGCATCTACACTCGGTATCTAACGTTTCTTCGATTTGGCTTCGTCTGTTGCTCATTGATACAAGCTATTATTCCTAAAGAAAAATTTCATGAAAGTGTGAAATGAGATGTTGAATATCAGCGACAAAATAGATTAAAGTATCACCAATCAAGGACAGAGCTAGGCCAACTCGAATCAAACATCGACTACGCCATTCAGGGAATGAAAAAGCCTACCAACATGCGCCAATCAAATCCCTCAAAAAGCTAACTATGACCACATTTATTCCAACAAAGCGTTGCCGAAAATAGCTAGAAAACGCTCAAATCATGAGAAGATATAACATTTTCTTCTTTTATGGTAAATCTGAGTAACGTAGGTAGTGGGGACTTTTATTTTATCTTTAATAATTAGAGATATTACGGTTTAACAAATTAATATTTGAGTAAAGATAGTCAGTTCATAGATAATAAAAAGGAGTTTATATGAAGTTGCCTCACCCACTTATAGAAAAGGTTAAATCAGGAAGGGTGGTTTTATTTTTAGGCTCTGGAGCATTATTTGGGGCAAAGCTACCTAACGATAGGAAAATACCGCTGGGTAATGATTTGAGAGATATATTGAATGAAAGGTTTCTTAATGGAGAGTTTTCAGGAGAGTCTCTGTCAGTTGTCTCCGAAATGGCTATATCTGCTTACAGTTTATCTGAGGTTCAAACTTATATTGCGGAATATTTTTCAGGTGTAATTCCAGCGGAGTTCCACTTTGAAATTCCAAAGTTTAAGTGGTCGACGATTTTTACCACCAACTATGATAGGTTAATTGAGACGTGCTACGAAAAGTCTGCAGACTCAAGCCAAAAGTTAATTCCCTTTTTGTCAGATGAGCAAGATATAGAGAGCCATTCTATTTCTCCCAGTGAATTGCCATTAATTAAATTGCATGGGTGTATTACACGAACTCATGATGAAAGTCTCCCTCTAATATTAACTATTGATCAATATAATCAATACAAAAATAATCGAACAGGTTTGTTTAAATACTTGTTTGAAACAGCTTATAAGAACACGATAGTTTTTGTTGGCCATAGCCTGCAAGATGCAAACATTAGGTCTGTCCTTCATGAACTTGAAACGGAAGCGCCTAATGGCGAAAGACACTATTTGCTCAAGCCTGAATTGAGAGACGTGGAAAGGGATTTTTGGGGCCAGAAAAAAATAACGGCACTAGACATGACGTTTGAGGATTTTATATATGAGCTTAATTTACAAATATCTCCAGAAGATAGAGTTCTAAGTAAGTTTATCAGCCCTGATACACATTTTATACAGCAATTTTTTAATACTAACTTGCCACCAAGTGAAGAACTGATTATTTCATCTGAAAGAGATTTTACAATTCTTCATAATACAATGTCTGTTAAAGCCTGTGTCGCCAAAGATTTCTTCAGAGGTGTAGATCAGGAATGGTCTCCGATTGTTGATAACGTTGCAATTACGCGGTCGATACAATCGATAATATATGATTCAGTAATAATTAAACCTGACTCTGAAAGGAAAATTAAAACTGAGTTTTATGTTGTAAAAGGCGAGGCTGGTTCAGGTAAGTCAGTGCTTTTAAGACAGTTAGCATGGGAAACAATGCAATCTAAAATAGGGGTAGCTATTTGGGTTAATTCTGGAAGACCACTTGATATTGACTTAATAGAGGAACTTAGTTCAAAGTCTGGAGAACGATTATTCGTCTTCTGGGACGATGCAGCTAATAATGCTATAGAAATAAACAGATTTGTATCTAAAGCGATAAAAAGAGACTTAAAAATTACTATCGTTTCTGCTGAGAGATATAATGAATGGAATATGCGATGTGAAGAGCTTGATGAACAGATTACTGACAAATTCATATTAAGATATTTATCAGAAAAGGAAATTGAAGCGCTGGTAGACTCTTTGGAGCTACATGATTCACTAGGGCCCATATTAGTCAATAAGTCGAGAGAAGAAAGATGTTCTGAATTGCGAGATCGACATGGACGTCAGCTATTGGTTGCACTTCATGAGGCCACTATGGGGGAGCCATTTGAAGATATTATATATAATGAATATTCCAATATATTTCCAGAAAGAGCAAAAAGCATATATTTAACAGTTTGTGTGCTAAATAGACTTAAGGTGCCAGTTAGAGCTGGGTTGATATCAAGGGTGCACGAAATTACTTTTGAGGATTTTAAGAGTAACCTTTATTATCCTTTGGAAAAGGTGGTTGTTTCAAAGACGTATGGTAATGATGATACATTTTATTCTGCTAGGCATTCTGAAATTGCAGAGATTGTATTTAAAAGGGCGCTTGAAAAGTCTGAGGACAAATATCTAGAATACATTAGCATATTAAGCAAGTTAAATATATCGTTCAGTTCCGATAGAGACTCATATAGGCTGCTTATTAAGGCTAGATCGCTTCAGGAATTATTCCCAGATTTGGATGATGTGGTTGCCATATATAAACATGCGCATAGCGTTTTTGGGGATGATCCATATTTGTTGCAACAAATGGCTAACTACGAAAGAATTAGGGTTAATGGCAGTTTAGATAAAGCTATTGAACTTTTAGTTACGGCTAGTGACTCAGCTCCAAACGATTCAAGCATATTACACTCATTAGCAGTTTGTTGGAGAGATAAAGCTGAAAAAACAAAGGACCAGAGTCATTTAAGTTTGGCCATTGGTGAAGCTAGAGGTTATTTGCAAAAAATTGTCCATAAATGGGGTGATAGTTCTTATGTTTCGTCTACCTCAATAGAACTTTCTATTATTAGTTTGAAAAATTTATTAAGTGATGATTCATCTCCGTTAAAGTTAATAAATGAAAGTATACGTAAAGTTCAGCAAGAGTTAACGGATAATAAACAGAAGTTTCCATCTAGTGGCCATATTTACAAGTTGGAAGCACAGTTTTCCGAATTAATTAATGATAATGAGAATGCTCTAAAGGCATTGCAAAGATCATTTGAAGAGAATGATAGAGAACCATACTTGGCTATTCGATTGTCGGAGATTTATTTGGAGGCTTCTAAGTTAGATGAAGCAAAAAAAGTTCTAGAAATGGCATTAGAAAGAAGAAGATCTGACCATAGTTTAAATTTTCACTATGCTGAATTATTGCGTAATTATACGGAGCCAGATCAATCAGAATTAATTTATTTTTATCGAAGAGCATTTACTCCGAAAGATAGAAATTATCATGCACAGTTTTGGTTCGCGCGATTCTCGTTTTTTTCGTCAGATAAAAAAAATCATAAACAATCCATTGAAATCTTCGATCATATACGTAACGGGAGATTTTCACTCGAAGTTAGGCATGAGGTTAGGGATTATGATGGTGGGAAACAAAACCCGAGAATACATAGTGGAACTATATCTCGTAAAAGGGAAGGGTTTGGTTTTTTGATCATGGATGGTACAGGTTATGAGATATTTGTCCCAGCAAAACAAGTCAAAGATGATTTGTGGAACGCGATTGAAGAAGGCGATAGAGTCAATTTTAACATAGCATTTTCATTTAGTGGGCCTTTTGCTGCAAACTTGACTCCTGTTTAATCGTTATTTTAGTCGATAGGTTTGCCAATAAGTCACTAATTGCATTTGTGTAAAGTTTCATGATGACTATGTGATAACAAATAAATGGGGTCAGAGTTAACTTTCTAAGAGATTTGACTGGCACCTGAGCCTTGTTGGATTTTGTGTTTATCGTGCGATGGGGTAGGCTGGGTAGTAGCGTTGCTTACGCTGAATAAGGCGTTATGTGGAAATCGAGTTATGGAGAAGTCGATGAAGATAGAGAAATGGAAGCAAGTACGTGCCAAGGGTAAAGCTAGGTTTATCTGGATGAATGGCTTTCTATTTTGGGGCGTATCTACTGCAGTGCTATGGTCAATTTTGATGGAGTCTTTTCAGCCACAAGAACCTATTTGGGTTAGACCGCTTGTCGCTATTATCGTTTTTCCCGTTGGCGGTTTAATTTGGACCAATTGGCTTTGGTACTCCTCAGAGCGCAAGTATCGTAAAAATATATAACAAGTGACTTCGGCGTTTAGCCTGTTTATCTCAGTTTTTACACATCCTAGCTCCTCATTCTTAAGCAGGAGCTTGTACCTCTAATCTCTGTCTTATCTTCTTTTCATTACCAATGCCGCCAAATCGAAGAGACGTTAGATACCGGGTGTAGATACGCCGGTGAGCTTCCGAAACAGGGATGTTTCGGCAGAGCCTATAGGGATATATTCACGGCGTCTCACAGGCGTATCTGCACAACCCCCGCCGGGCAGGCGTTAGGTTGCAGTGAGGGTGCGCTTCAAAGTGTCCTTGATAAATGACCTTGTAGGTTGTTGCTACTCAAGCGAATCGAAATTCCCATACCTACAATTAAAAAACGAAAACCTTTGGCTCTTACTCAATAGAACGTTTGATAAGCTACTCGCCATCATTTCCGCCAAATCGAAGAGACGATAGATACCCAGTGTGAACACGATTTGGCCCTCGGCGACAGGACGTCGCCGTGGAGCTTATAGGGACATATTCATAGCGTGCCAAAATTGTGTTTGCACAACCCCCGCCGGGCAGGCGATAGGTTGCAGTGAAGGTACGACTTAAGACGTTCTTGGTAAGTAGCTATGGAGCATGGCACTACATAAGCGAATTCAAGGAAGATGAGTTGATAATCGACACGCGTGGCTAGGCGATAGCTAGCCACAAAAAAACGCCCATTAAGGGCGTTTCTTAAAAGCGGTAATCTAAACGCAATTAGGCCTTCTTAGTCGGCATTAACGCCGGAACAATAAACACCACCAGGGCAATCAGGTAAGTGCTGAAGGCCACCACCATCCACTGTGACATGGTGATGCCAAACATCTCCCAGGGGATGTCGGTGCACATGCCGGTGGGCAGGAAGACTGACGGGAACCACTCGTGTAGCGGCATCCATTCTGGGAATTCCGGCAGGAAGGAGCAGGTTGAGAAGGGCGATGGGTTGGTTTGCATCTCGACCAGTTCCAACGCCAGCTTGAGGCCCCAGGCGGCGCTAACGCCCCACAGGAGTACGCCGAGAAAACGCAGCAGACGGAATTGATGGCCAACTACGCCGATGAGGCCGGCGGTGAGTACGCCGAGCACCGCTAAGCGCTGATAGATACACATGACGCAGGGGTCGAGTTTCATCACGTGTTGAAAGAAGAGGGCACAAGCTTCCAGGCCAATGGCTGTGAGTAGCAGTAGGGTCCAGGCTAAACGAGACTGTGCAAATCGGGTCAGGGCGCTCAACGATATTCTCCTATAAAAAAACGCCTCTAACTGCTAGAGGCGTTTTTAAGACTTTACGAAACTAGATAAGTTCAGTCAATCAACAAATTAGTGTCCGGTGACTGCGCCCTTGGCCGCTTCCGCCACCGAGTGGTGGATCAGCATATGGGAATCGTAGAAGTATTGGGTCATCTCGCCCAGGAATCCTGTCTCGATGGCCAGGATGCCCACGATAGACAATACGATAGTGTAGGGCAGCGCCATCCACACCATGCGACCGTAGGAGAGTCGGATCAATGGGGCAATCGCCGAGGTCAGCAGGAACAGGAAGGCCGCCTGACCGTTAGGAGTTGCCACAGATGGCAGGTTAGTACCCGTGTTGATGGCAACCGCCAGCAGGTCGAACTGATCGCGGGTGATCTGGCCATCTAACAGCGCGGCTTTCACCTCGTTGATATAGACGGTACCCACGAACACGTTATCACTCACCATAGAGAGCAGGCCGTTGGCGATATAGAAGATCACCAGCTGAGTGTTACCCTCGTAGCTTAGTGCCCACTGGATCACAGGGGCGAACAGCTGCTGGTCGATAATCACGCCCACGATGGCGAAGAAGACCGCCAACAGCGCGGTGAAGGGCAGTGCCTCTTCGAAGGCCTTACCCAGGGCGTGCTCGTTGGTGACGCCGTTAAAGGCGGTGGTTAGGATGATCACCGACAGACCGATAAGACCCACAGAGGCTAGGTGGAAGGCTAGGCCGACGATCAGCCATACACCCACAAACGCCTGAATAACCAGCTTAATCTTGTCATGCTTGGTGCGGTGCGCATCTTCATAGGAGGCGTAATCGGACAGAATTTTGTGTACCGCCTCTGGCAGCTGTTGGCCATAGCCAAACCACTTAAACTTTTCCACCAGGAAACAGGTGGCGATACCCGAGATGAACACAGGCACTGTGACCGGGCCCATGCGCAGGGCAAACTCACCGAACTGCCAGTTGGCCTGGGCGGCGATGATCAGGTTTTGCGGCTCACCCACCATGGTGCACACACCACCCAATGCGGTACCGACACCGGCGTGCATCAGCAGGTTACGCAGGAAGCCACGAAATGCCTCCAGCTCATCTTCACACAGGGGATGTCCCTCGCCGTGGCTATCTGAGGTGTGGTCATGATCGTCGGTAAAACTTTTGCCCGAAGCCACCTTGTGATAGATGGAGTAGAAGCCTACGGCCACGGCGATGATCACGGCGATTACCGTCAGCGCATCGAGGAAGGCCGACAGGAAGGCCGATGCCACACAGAACATCAAGGAGACCACTACCTTAGAGCGGATCTTGGTGATCATCTTGGTGAACACAAACAGCAGTAGCTGTTTCATGAAGTAGATGCCGGCCACCATGAAGATCAATAGCAGCAGTACTTCCAGGTTGGCTTCTATTTCATGTAAGACCTGACTGGGCGAGGTCATGCCTATGATGACGGCTTCGATGGCCAGCAGACCACCGGGTTGTAGGGGATAACATTTCAGCGCCATTGCCAGCGTGAAGATGAACTCGACTACCAGTAACCATCCGGCGACGAATGGGTTGAGGTAGAAGACGATCGGGTTGATCACTAAGAATGATAAAATTGCGATTTTGAACCACTTAGGAGAATTTCCTAAGAAATTGTCAATAAACGCCTGACTCATGGTCACAGGCATGGCATCCTCTCATCTATATAATTATTTTTTGACAGAAAGTTAACGAACTGTCCGCTGTTCAATTCAGTGTATCCTAATGATATGTAGAATTTAATACTTTTATGGCACCTATTGCCCAAAAACGGACATTAACTGCAATCTATATCACAAGCTTGTTGATGTGGTGTGTATTTTGCCCAGTAATGAGATCTGAGTCCTTGATCTTATCCAGTAATGTTACGGATTAGGTTTCCATTTTTTACCGCTCTGGTATGATCAGTTCCCAAGATAACTTTGAATAAATTGGAATAGTGGCCTGATGACAACTGTCCCCCAAGTACCTGTAGCGCCTAAAGACAAAGATATTATTGAAGCGAAAGGTCCTGCGAGCTTTGCCGAAAAGTATATTGTTCGTTCGATTTGGGAGGGAAAGTTTCCACCCGGTTCCATTCTACCTGCCGAGCGTGAACTGTCTGAATTGATCGGCGTGACACGTACAACGCTGCGTGAAGTGCTGCAGCGCCTGGCCCGTGACGGCTGGTTGACCATTCAACACGGTAAGCCAACACGAGTTAACGATATCTGGGAAACCTCGGGTCTGAACGTGCTGGAAACCATCGCCGATCTTAACCCTGCCGGTGAACCTGTGCTGCTGGAGCAGCTTTTATCTGCCCGCACCAACATCAGCGCCATCTATTTTAAGGGCGCCGTCCGTTACAACCCAGACAAGGTGCTTGAGGCGTTAGCGCCACTGGCCACCCTGAAAGACGATGCTAAGGCTTTTATCGAGTTCGATTACCAACTGCATCACACCCTGGCGTACCATTCGGGTAACCCGCTTTATGTGTTGATCCTTAACGGCTTCAAAGGCCTCTATAGCCGTGTGGGTGAAGAGTACTTTGCCATCGAGAAGGCCCGTGAGCTGGCGCTGGACTTCTACCAGGCGCTCGAAGCTTTGGCCAAAGATCACAACCACAACGACGTGCCTGTATTGATGCGTAGCTACGGCATCAACAGCGGCAAGGTGTGGCAGCGTTATAAGGCGAATCTGATGCAATCGGCACAAGCGAGCAAGGCTTAAGCGCCAGCTGCAAAACCCTTTAATAAAAAAGCCGCTCATTGAAGCGGCTTTTATTATGGCGTCTTTAAATCTGTTTGTTACTCGCGGTGTTAATCGATATCGAAGTTGTAGTAGATATCCAGTGTCTTGGAGATGGTACCCGAGACGCTCTCCAGATAGAGCTGGGACATCAGGTAGTAGCGCACCGTCATCTCATAACCTGGGTTGAACACCCCGACACCATATTTGACCATAAGATCTTCGCCGATGAAGCCACTGATGGCGACCTTGCCATCGTCGTTGGCGTCGAACTGCACGTTGGAGATGCCGAACTTCTCTATGATGCTGGAGGCGGAGCTGCCGAGATTGCTAAAGGCGTTGTCCCCCAGCTGATTGCCCAGGGTGAGGGCGGCGCCCATCATCAGGGCATTGTTTTGATCTGAGCTGGTGTTATTCAGCCCTGTGCCCTTGATGATGTAGGAGAGGATCTCCGCCTGCTCCTTGGCAGGGTTGGAGAAGAGGGTGACCACAGGTTTTAGCGGTGTGCCGGTAATGCGCACCCCGGCGACCACATCTTCATCCTTGATCTCGCGAATTGCCTCGATATTCAGGTTAGGCACCGCCATGGGGCCGACAAATTGCACCTCACCGGCCTTGATTGAGAGGGTCTGACCCATAAATTTGTAGTTACCGTTAACCACCTTGATGTCGCCATAGAGTAGCGGCGGCTTGAAGGCGGCCTGGCGCAGCTCCAGGGTGCCCACCAGCATGCCTCGGAGCCCCATGCCGTCTATGGTGAGCTTGTCGCCTACCTTGATCGCTATCTGGCTGGTGACGGCGATGGGATCTTTCACCTGGGCTTGACTGGCCAGACTGTCGTTGAACACCACGTCGCTGGACTCGGCCACGCCGCCCTCGGGCAGCTGGACGATTTTGATGTGGCCAGATGGCACATCCAGCTTGCCGCGAATATCCAGGTGCTTATCGCTAAAGCTGATGTCCAGATCCGGCGACACATCCAGTATCGCCAGCGGTGGCTGAATGATGGCCAGCTTGTCGCCGCTAAAATTAAGATCCCCCTTTAGGCCCTCTTGCCAGCCAATCTCGCCATCTACCTTGGTCTTGCCATCGCCCATGGTCCACTGACCTTTCACCTGGCCCGTCTGCCCCTGCAGGGTGAGTTTGAGGTTGATGTTATCCAGCAGGGTCGGGTTAGCGGCCGCCGCCAGTTGGCCATTGACCAGATCTAACGTGCCGCTGAGATCCGGTTCATTCAGCGTACCGCCCAAGATGATGGCGCTGGAGATCTGACCGTCGAGCACCTCAAGCTGAGGCGTAAAGTCGGCCAGGGCATGCAGGTCGATATCTTTAAGATCTATCTTGCCGCTCAGCCTGTGCTCGGGATCCGTGCTTATGGTGAGCTGACTGTCTATCTTGGCAAACCGCTCAGATTCCAGCTGTGTGTCTATGGCCAGTTGCAGCTCATCCAAGCGGGCCTTGAGGTTGAGGTAATGGTACTGGGCCTCAATATGGCGCTTGGTGGTGGTGAGATCGAACTGTCCCGGCGCCATGGCCAGGGTTAGCTGACCCGTGGGCTTGGCGCCCTTGGCCCATTGAAGCTCGCCATCGAGCTGAGTCGGCCCCTTCCATTTAAGATTTTCAGGCAGCACGGGTGACAGCAGGGCGCCGAGATCGCCGACAAATTGCAATCGGGTATCGCCCTTGTCGCCAAGCTCTGCGGTGTCGGTGAGGCACAGACTGGCGGCGTCATGTCGCCAACAGAAGGGCGAGATCTCGCCCTTGGCGTGTTTATTGTCCCAATAGAGGTCGATGGGCTCATCCAGCGCCATGGCGCCGAGGCGAGAATTGAGGCTGATACGCTTTATCTTGGCGTCGAAGCGCTGGGTTTTCTCGTCGAAGGTGGAGGCGATAGAGGTGTTAAGCTGCAGGTCGCCATAGGTCTGCAGGCCCAGTTTCTGTTTGGCCATATCCCCCTTGAAGCCCAAGGTGAGGTTACTCAGTGCCATGCCTTGCCCCTTGATACCCGAGGACTTCAAGGATAGGGCAAACTGATGTGCATCCTGGGGGCGGTAGAAGGCGATAAGCTTGGCCTTGTCTACCGTGATATCGGCGTACTTAAACTCTATGGTGTCGGCGTTGATGGCCACTTCCGGGTGCTCGTCATCGCCCGAGACATTGATCACCGCCTTGATGGCGCCGCTGGCATTGGGATCCCACAGGCTCAGCGCGGGCACGCTTAGCTGACCGTCCAGCGCCCAGGCATCATCTACCCGTCCGGAGAGGGTAAGCTGCGATTCCAGGGCGTCGAGCTGCAGATGCTCTGCGTTAAGCTGGAACTTATCGTTCAGGGAGATATCCCCCTGAAGCCTCAGGGGGTATTGATCCACCTGACCTTCGAGATCCGCCTGGCTGATGCCTACCGACCACTGTTTATCGCTAAAGCGTCCCTGGCTATGCAGGCTGCCGCTTATCTGAGTTTCGGGCAGAGGTTTATCAGGCATTACATCCAGCTGGGCAAGATCTAAGCCTTGGGTGTCGGCCTCTAGCTGCCAGCTAATCGTCTCGCCGTAGCCCAGGTTGCCCTTAAGATCTAGATTGCCCATCTCGCTGTCGACGGTAAGCGCCGCCACCTCGACTTGCTTATCCTGATGGGTCAACTGGGTCTTCAGGCTTAACCAGGGGTGATAAGGAGTCTTAAGCTCACCATTTAGACTAAGGCTCTGGGACGCTAAGCTGCCGCTCGATGTAAGGGCCAATGCCTTGGCCTCATATTGGGCCTGAACTAGCGGCCACATCAGGTGCGGGCTGGAAAGCGTCATCTTATAGGGCATTGCAGGCGTGCTCAGGTTCGCCTCGGCATCTAGGTCCAGCGCGAGGTGACCCTCGCCCTTAAGCTTAACGGCAAGGGCTGAGAAACTGCCGTTGATCTCGGCGTTCAGGTGCTGGCGCTTGAGATCCGGCAGCTCGCTGACCTTGTTGCTGGTGAGATCCGCCTCGATATGCAGCGCCATGGGATAGTCTTGAACCAGGCTCATCTCACCATCGAGGCGCGCCTTACCATAGTCATGATCTAGGGTCAGGCTATCGACGGTGATCTTATAGCCAAGGTAGCTGCCGGCAAGGTCGATAGCGGCAAATTTGTCTATGCGCTCGCCGAGCCTGAGCTCACTACCGGCCAGATGTGCGCCATCGACAAAGATGGGCATGGGGATCTCGACCTCGGGCAACTGACTCAAGGGCCAGCTCGCCTGCGCGTCTCGCTGGTCAGCTTTTACCTGATTTTGAGCCTGCATTTGGCTATTAGTTTGATTTTGCTGCGCGCCATCTTCGCTCTGTCCAAGGGGAATCGAGACCAAGAGTCCGCTGCTGTCGAGCCGATTGACCCTCAGGCCTGTCTCTAACCAGCTGGCCTTGGCCGCGAGCTGCTCGGCATTAAACTGCATCTCATTGACCCGCACCCTAATCTGATTGAGGTCGCTCTGGTTGAGGATTATGCCGATAGGCAGGGTGAGCGGACTGTGTTCCTTCGTTTCGTCAGTTGGCGCTGCCTCCTCGAGAGGAGCGTCTGGCGATGTTGAGGTGAGCAGGTCTGTATCGATATCGACCCTTACCGCATCGGCGCCCAGCGAGTCGACACATACCTGGCGCTGTAGCAGGCACAGGGGGCGCCAGTTGAGGCTAAGCCCCTCTGTTTCGACCTCTATGCCCGTCATCTGCCACTTGGCATGTTCCAGTTGCAGCTGACCGTTGAGGGTACCGCCGCCGTAGCTCAGGCTTAAGTCCGGCACCAAGAGATCGGCGAGATTGACCGCGATACGACTGCCAA
Source organism: Shewanella halotolerans (assembly GCF_019457535.1). Taxonomy (NCBI): domain Bacteria; kingdom Pseudomonadati; phylum Pseudomonadota; class Gammaproteobacteria; order Alteromonadales; family Shewanellaceae; genus Shewanella; species Shewanella halotolerans. The sequence continues at coordinate 2,058,022 of NZ_CP080417.1, forward strand.
AGGGGGTGCCTATCAAGATGGCCAGCAGGATGAGCAGGGCCAGCGGCAGATAGAGCAGCACCCTGACCAGGTTACGCAGCCAGCAGAGCAGGCGGTATAGCAAAGATCTCTGTGCTGCCGTTTCGCCGCTCTGCGTCGATAGCAGCTGTTCCGGCGACATCTGGTCTTGGTCGATTCCATCTGGCCGCTCTATCATAGCTCGGCCCCCATAGTGAGATGGATGCGCCAGCTGCGATCAACTGTCTCAGTCTCCTTAAGGCCCACACCCAGGTCGAGCTTGATGGGGCCGATGGGGGAGATCCAGTGGACACCCCCGCCCACAGAGACGATGGGCTCGAACTGCTTATCGTCGAAGGCATTACCGGCATCGACGAAGGTAGCCACTCGCCAGGTAGGGGTGAGATAGTATTGATACTCCAGGCTGCCGACCATGAGGTAGCGGCCACCGACTACCATGCGGGCCAACTGATCTTGGCTGTTGGTATATTCGATATAGGGGCCAAGCTCCTGATAACTATAGCCGCGGATACTCTGATCGCCCCCGGCAAAGTAGCGCAGCGAGGGGGGCACCATGGGCAGATCCTCTTCGCTCACCAGGTTGGCGCCCAGATCCAGCCGGGAGACAAACCTGTGCTTGTCGAAGAAGGTGTCTATCCACTTAAACTTGGCCTGTAGCCGGGTCAGACGCAGATCTGAGCCAAGACTCGGGTCGGCATGCTCCAGGCTGTAATATTGAAAGAAGCCCGACTTAGGATCCAGGCTCTTGTCGCCACGGGTGGTCTTGGAGAGGCTGGTGCCGAGCAGCAAGACGTCGGGATTGTACTTGATATCCGACTGGGTATACTCTTCGTTGATGGCATCTAGCGAATAGGTAAACAGCCATTGATTTTGCAGGCGTTTCTGCCTGACGACCCCCACGAGTTTCTTGATCGATTCCAGCTCACCCGTGTTGCGATAGTCGCGCTTATCGGGATCGTAGATCTGGCTCACCCCATATTTATCCCTCAGCAGGCCGAGCCGTAGTTTAAGCTGATCGTCCAGCGGATGGGTGAGGGGAATGGTATAGGTGGTTAGAAACTTGGGCCTGTCTGGCGACCATTCGACGCTGGTCTCCTGTGAGTGGCCATAACGGTTGATCTGCGGCGTGCGCCAGGTCACCCTGACTCTCGGCTCTATGTTATTGTCGATGGAGTTGCCTATGTCGGCGCCCAGACCCAGCTCGATGGAGTGGCTGGGTTTAGGCGTTACCTCTACCCGAATAGGCACTCGGTCATCCTGCATCTTGTCCAGCTGTGGCAGCACCTTGATATTGGTGAAGTAGCCGGTATCCACCAACTCACGGTTGAGGGCGCCTATCTTACCCGTGCTGTAGTGGGAATCTGGCTCAAAAGGGATCAGCTTGTCGAGAAACCCAGGCACTAAGTCGTGACCATTGAAGCTGACCTCGCCGATACGATAGCGTGGGCCCGAGTCGTAATGCAGGCTGATCTGCGCGCTGTCGAGATCCCGGTTGACCACTATCTGATTGGTCAGATATTTGCCCTCGAAGTAACCCCTGGCCAGGGCGTAGGTGAGCAGCTGCGACTTGATCGCCTCATATTCGCCATGATTGAGCACATCGCCGGGTTTGACCTTTATCTGTCTGAGCCAGGCGTTGATCACCTCATCGTCGAGGATCTCGCCGGACAGCTGAATATCTATCCACTGGATCACCGTCGGGGCGCCTGGGGTGACGGTTAGGCGGAGCGTCCAGGGGCCAGATTCTGGGCTCTCCAGCTGCTGGTCTATCTTGCCCTTGTAGTAGCCCAGGGAGTGTAGTGCGGCCTCTATGTTCTCTTCGGCGTTGAAGATATAAGCGCGGCGCTGTACCTCTGAGCTTGGGAGGGCGCCGAGGTGGGCGGTGATGTTGCGTTTAAGTGACTCGCTCGCACCGTCGACCTCGACCTTCAACCAGTCGTTTGCCCAGACGGGGGAGACACCCATGCTGAAGCTGAGTAGGGCGAGTATCGATAGCCGGGATAAGGTCGCAAAGATCCGCAAGAAAAAGGCTCTATCTAGTTGAAAAGTTTGTTGCTGTTTATTGTCGCAGATTATAGAGGCCAAGCAAGATGGTGATTGTAATTAATGATGAAAATCGGTACAAAGAAGGCAAACAATAACGAGGAAGCCTACCGTGAGAAGCACTTTTACCCCCTCCCTACTGGCCGGCCTGATGGGCCTGTTGATCAGCACAGGCGTAGCGGCCGAAACCCAGCCATTTTCCATCGCCATCCATGGCGGCGCCGGCACTATCTCTAAGGCCAATCTAACCGAGGCGCAGCAGCAAGCCTACCGCGACAAGCTAAAAGAGGCGGTGGATGCCGGCTATAAGGTGCTCGAGAAGGGGGGCGATAGCCTGACGGCGGTGACCACTGCCATCAATATTCTCGAAGACAGTCCGCTGTTTAATGCGGGTAAAGGCGCGGTTTACACCTATGACGGCACCCATGAGATGGACGCCTCCATCATGGATGGCCGCAGCCTCAACGCCGGCGCCGTGGCCGGGGTGAAGCATATTAAGAACCCGATCAACCTGGCGCGCGCCGTGATGGACAAGTCGCCCCACGTGATGCTCTCGGGTCAGGGAGCGGAGGAGTTTGCCCTGAGTCAGGACTTTAGCCTGGTTCCTGTGACCTATTTTGATACCGACAGTCGCTATCAGCAGCTTCTCGATGCTAAGGCCAAGTTGAAGGCGGCCGAGAGCAAGGAGGCGGGCAAGCCTGACTATCAGGCCTCGGTTAACTATCTGGATCTGGATTACAAATTTGGCACCGTGGGCGCCGTGGCGCTGGATAAACAAGGCAACCTGGCGGCCGGCACCTCGACCGGCGGCATGACGGTCAAGCGTTTCGGCCGTATCGGTGATTCGCCGGTGATCGGTGCCGGTACCTATGCGGAAAACCAGGTGTGCGCGGTGTCGGCCACCGGCCATGGCGAGTATTTCATTCGCTACCATGTGGCGGGGGATATCTGCGCCAAGGTGAAGTATCAACAAAAATCGATTCTGCAGGCGGCGGATGAGGTGATCAACCAGCGCCTGATCACCGCAGGTGGTACCGGCGGGGTGATTGCCATCGATCAGCGCGGCAACATCGCCACCCCATTTAACACCGAAGGCATGTACCGCGCGACCCGCAAAGGCGGCGAGCCGGCCAAGGTGATGATCTGGCAGGACAACTAAGCGCATTCAACAAAAAGCACATCCAACAATAAGCAATCCAAAGTATTGGCTTGTTTTGAGCCGAGCCTGGGCATATAGCCCTGGGCCTGGCTTTAGCTTCTATCTCTTATCTCTAAGCTCTTATCTTTAAGCTGCTTATCTCGTACTTCTTCACGTTAGATTCTAAATCAGTTTACCTCAGTAAACCCCTGTCGACTGACTTCATCGAGACGCTGATAAAAGAGGATTGTGCTGCAAAATCGCCTCTAAGCTGTCAATTGTGCTTAAGGCTCGACGTATTGATTTTATGTAAAATTTGTAACCTCTTTGTCACTAAGCTGATTTATAGTGTGCGCTGGTCGAAGGATCAGCACCGCAGTAATTTGAGCGATAAGACTCGGATACTGTCTAGCACAGCACTAGTTAAACACTAGGTTAATGGATAATTTTAGGGGTTAATATGTTTACCAAAGCAAGCGCGCTTGCCTTGGCGATTGGTGGTGTCTCCACCTTTGCCCAGGCCGCAGACGATCTGATCATCTCAGAGTATGTAGAAGGCAGCAGCAACAACAAGGCCGTTGAATTCTACAATCCCACCGGCGCCGCCATCGATTTAAGTCAATATCAACTCGAGTTCTACTTTAACGGCAGCACCAGTGCCGGCTCTACCATAGCCCTTAGCGGTAGCCTGGCTGCCGGCAAGACCTATGTGCTGGCCGATAACGATGCCGCCGGTGAGATCTTAGCGGTCGCCAACCAGCTAAGCACAGCCAGTTTCTTCAACGGTGACGACACCTTAGTGCTGCGCAAGCAGGGCCAGGTGATCGACAGTCTTGGTCAGTTGGGCACAGATCCGGGGTCAGAGTGGGGCAGCGGCGAACTGTCGACGCAGAATAACACCCTGCGCCGGGATCCTAACCAACTGATCGCCGATACTCAGCTCGATGATGCCGTGACCCTGGCCACCTGGACAGGTCATGCACAGGATGATTTTGGCGATCTCGGCCAGTTTGCCAGTCAAGGCCCGACAGATCCAACTGACCCGACGGATCCTACCGAGCCGCCGGTGAGCCTTGTCTGTCATGATCCGGCCACCAAGATCTCAGCACTGCAGGGCAGTGGCGATATCAGCCCGCTCAATGGTCAGAGCGTAACGGTCGAGGCGATCGTCACCAGCAATCAGGAAGCTGGGCTCAAGGGTCTGTTCCTGCAGATGGCCGATGCCGAGGTTGACGCTGACATCAACACCTCAGAGGGGGTCTTCGTTTATACCGGTGGTTCGCTGGGTTATCAGGCGGGCGATCGTGTGCGTCTGACCGCCACGGTCAAGGAGTACAACGGCCTGACCGAGCTGACCAATGTTAGCGAGCACGCCTTGTGTGACAGCGCTCAGGAGTTACCGAGCGCCGCCGAGGTGAGCCTGCCACTGGCCCAGAGCAGCGACCTGGAAGCAGTCGAAGGCATGCGTGTACACTTTACTCAGAACCTGGTCGTGAATGAGGTTTATAACCTGGGACGCTACGGCGAGATCTTGCTTGGTAGCAAGCGTCACTTCATTGGGACTCAGGTGGCCGAGCCTGGCAGTGACGCGCTGGCGGTGAGTCAAGCCAACGCCTTAGACTCAGTGCTGCTGGACGACGGACTAACCTCGCAAAACCCAGATCCTGTGCGTTACCCAGCACCAGGCCTAAGCGCCGACAATACTGTGCGTGTGGGTGACTCGATTACCGGGCTTAACGCCGTGATGCACTATGGCTTTGGCAAGTATCGTCTGATGCCAATCGATACGGTTAATTTCGTGGCGACCAACCCAAGAAGCAGCGAGCCAACCTTGGCCGCCGGCGGTAACCTCAAGGTCGCCAGCTTCAACGTGCTGAACTACTTCAACGGCGATGGCCAGGGCGGCGGCTTCCCGACGGCTCGCGGCGCCGACACGCCAAGCGAGTTTGCCCGTCAGCGCGCCAAGATCATCAGCGCCATGGTGAGCATAGACGCCGATATCTTTGGCCTGATGGAGATAGAAAACGACGGCTTTGGTAGCGAATCTGCCATCAATGACCTGGTGAGCGGTCTGAACCAGGCGGTGGGCGAGACAAGATATCAGTTTATCTCGGCGCCAACGCCAACCATAGGCACAGACGCCATTACCGTGGGCATGCTGTATCGTAGCGATCGCGTTACGCCTGTGGGCGCGGCCAAGGTGCTGTCTAGCGCCAACTCGCCGCTGGATGAGCAGGGTGAGGTGCTGTTTAACGATGGTAAGAACCGTCCGAGTCTGACCCAGGCCTTCGAGGTCTTGGGTGAAGAGCAACAACTCGTGGTGTCGGTAAACCATCTTAAGTCCAAGGGCAGTGACTGCATCAGCCTGGGTGACCCAGACCTCAACGATGGTCAGGGTAACTGCAACCTAACCCGTACCCGCGCGGCGACCGCCCTGGGGGCTTGGCTGGCCAGTGAGTATGGCGAGCTGCCAACCCTGGTGATTGGTGACATGAATGCCTATGCCAAGGAAGATCCAATCGATGCGCTACGCGGCGCCGGTTACCTCGAGCTGTTCGACCATCTGGGCAAGTCGGGCGCATACTCCTATGTCTTCTCCGGTGAAACGGGGCAGCTTGACCATGCATTGGCCAATACTCAGTTAGCCGACAGGGTTGTCGATGTGGCCGAGTGGCATATTAATACCGACGAGCCAAGACTGCTGGACTACAACGAAGAGTTTAAGTCTGCCGGTCAGATTGAGTCGCTCTACAGCAGCGATGCTTATCGCTCTTCGGACCATGACCCTGTGGTGATCTCCCTGCTGCTGGAGCGTGAGACCATAGCGCCAGTCGCCAGTTTTAGTTATGAGCTCCAGGGCCGTACCCTGAGCCTGGTGAGCAGCGCCACGGATGAAGATGGTGAGATCGTCGATTATCAATGGGATCTCGGTAACGGTGAGACCGCCAGCGGCGAGCAACTAAGCTATCGCTACGCTAAGGCCGGTGAGTACCCAGTGACCCTGACGGCAACCGACAACGATGGTCTGAGCCATAGCGTGACCCAGGTGGTCAAGGTACAGGTGAAGCAGCAAAAGCCTGTTGCCGTTATCGAGCATCTGGATCTCTGGTTTATGGATCTGTTCATCTCGCTAAGCTATGACACTGACGGTGAGATAGTGTCGCAGTCGTGGAAGTTTAACAATGGCAGCAAGCAGACGGGCCCGGTTGCCATCAGCTTCGGTCACCGCGCCAGCAAGGTAAAGCTGACGGTTGAGGATAACGACGGCCTCAAGGGTAAGGCAAAGTTGAATTTTTAGTGTTTAGTTTGCGCCGATTGAAATGGCCACCTTAGGGTGGCCTTTTTTATGCTTAATTAATGTCTATATTTATGTAATCTAATGATTTTAATGGCTAAATAGCCGCATTGCTTTCAGCTAATAGCTAAAGGTTTGCATTGGGGCTGGGTTAGCTAAAAATGTTCTTAACAATAATCATTTCTATTATCATGCGGTTGGCGCTAACCCTTGTCAATAAAGGGCTAGCGCCATTTTGGCGCCTCTGGCTTGAACTACAATTAGGTGCGAATCCTAGGTGAGAGCAAAGTTATGGATAGCTATCAGAGACTTTTAGTGGTTGTTGATGAACACGATTTTAGTTTAAAGGCCGTTTCCCGTGCCGTGTATTTGGCCAGTAAAACCCATGCGGCAATCATAGTGATGATGTTAGAGCACAGCCATTTCGTCAATCGTCTGGTGGACACCTTCGAGGCCGATGCCAATGAGGTGCAGTCCCAACCCCTGACCAAGGAGCGTAAGCTGAGTTGCTTAAATGCCTTTATCAGTCAGGCCGCCCAATCGGGACTTTCCATCTCCAAGGCGTCTATCGCCTGTCATTGTAGCGACGATGTACTGCAGTTTTGCGACGATTTCAAGGTGGATGCGGTGATCTTGGCCGCCTCGCGCCATAAGCTATGGAACTGGCTGACCATCAAACCGTTGGATGTGCGGCTGATCCGCGAGTCTTCCCGCCCCGTGGTGGTGGTTAAGGACCACCTGTGGCAACCCGGCGGGCATATTCTCTCTCTGGTTGAGCCCTGTGCCGATGATGTCACCCACAGGGCGCTCAATGACGCCGTGCTGCAGACCTCGGAGCATTTCTCTCAGCTGTTGGCGGGGGATTGTCATCTGATCGATTGCTACTATGGTGAGACACCAAGCATCTCTTTCCACCAGGCGCTGGCGCCTGCCAATGATGAAAATTTCCATCTGCAGCAGATGTCCAACTACTCCAGTCGTTATCATCTGCAGCCAAAGGGGACCACGGTGAGCAATCATCATCTTCATCTGGCCAAGTCACTGCCGGAAGATGCTATCGAGTCCTTAGCCAAGGAGGTGGATTCTGAGCTGGTGATCGTCGGCGATACCGGCAATGGCAGCATGTTTTCTAACATGTGCGGCCATGTGGGGGAGCAGGTGATCGACAGGATCCAATGCGATCTCTTGGTCGTTAAGCCCCAAGGCGCTCACGCCATCTAGCCCTTGTATGTTTGAACGCGTCACTGCGAGAGTAGGTGGTTAGTCGCCACAGCAATAGGAATTAAGGATACAAATAAGCGACGCATCTAGCGTCGCTTATTGATTAGGGACTTATCACAGGTTGAATGAGAACTAGCAGACAGAGTTATGAACCGTGACTTCTTGACCCCTCAATTTTTACCCCATCTATTCTTTGCACTATTTATTTCTTGACCCATTTTCCTTGGGGAGTCTGAATATAATGGCCCTTGGCGGTAGCCGCTATCGCCTTCTCGGCGGCCAGCTTGGCCACATCATCTACGCTGATCTGGTTCTTGCGGGCGATCTTTTCGTAGTGCGCCTTGCGCTTGGCGTTGACCGACTTGGCCAGGGCGCTGGCTTCACTATTGTTGACCACCACACCTAGATAGCCGTTGACCTGTTCGCCCACTAATCCTTGCGCCTTGGCGTCTTGCAACGAGATGGCGAAGGCATTGAGGCTGAGAAGAAGTCCGGCCATGAGGAGGAGTATTTTGCTTTTCATTTGGATCACCTTATACCTTGATTAGAAGAGTTCATCGTTGTTGATCAGCTCATCGAGCTCTTTATCCACCTTAATCTTGATCTCATGTTCAATCTTAACGTTAAGGTTGATAACGATAGGCTTCTCAGGTGGCTCTATCTTGACCGTTGGCGTGCAGCCGCCCATGAGCAGCACGGCGGCCAGGCTCAGGGTTATCGTCGGCAAGGTTAGCAATTTCTTCACAGTGCTTCCTTAATCTGGTTGAAAATTCTATTGGCTATGGTCTTAGTGTAGATCCCTAAGATGACCATAGGCTGAACGTTTGGCTATGACTCTGACAGTTATGTCGCCTCTTGTACGGAACTAGTTGGCCATGGCCCGCTCGATTTCAGTCTGCAGTCTATCACCGATTTGTAAACTCTTGAGTAGCTGCAACATATTTTCTTCCTGAGCGTAGTTTAAATGGATAGGACGTTCAATATCTTTGGCCCGTCCCTTCACCTGAACTTTTAGCAGGGCATCGCCGTTGGGGGCCATGTCGAAACTGCTGGATAGCTGGGTGTAGTGCAGCTCCTCCAGGGCCGAGAAGGCGAAATCGAGATAGGGTTGCGACAGGCGCATCTGCAGCACGGCCGGATTGTCATCCACCTTGATGAGGCCACCGGGGGCCCGCGCCGCGAGCTGACCATTGGTGATGCTCACCTGACCATGTTCGAGCTGCACCGGCAGCACGCCGTCGAAGATGCCATCGGCATAGATGCCGGTTTGGGGCTGGGCGGCGAGCAGCTGCTCTAGATCAAGCCCCTGCAGCACCAGATAGGCGGAGGAGGGGGCGCCGAGGTTCAGGTTAAAGATAGGCAGTAAGATCTCGCCCCCCAAGGTGTTGGCCCTGGCATCGAGCTTCACATCGGCGCCGCTGAGCGCCAAGGCTGCACCTGTTTGAGCACCGAGTGCGGCTTCCATTTCGCCTTGGGTCAGATCTAATTTGAGCTTGGCGTGGGCGTTGATGTCGGTGATCAGCACCCCTGGATTGAAGGCGGCGACCTTGAGTGACAGCGGCTCACAAGCGAGCTTTGCCGTTTGAGAGCGAGGCGCTTTGACACCATCTAACTGGCATTGGCCGGTAAACTCTGCCTGCTCGAACGGCAGGGCGTTATAGCTACCCTCACTGAGCTTAACCTCTGGGGTCAAGGCAAAGGCAAAATCCATCTTATCGCCCCGCCAGTTGAGGCTATGCTGGCTGGTGAGATTGATATCGCCGATTAAGGGATTTTCTAGGCTTGTGCCTTGCATATGGGTTACACGCTTCATCAGCTCGTTGGCATCGCTTGCTAGCGTGAGTTCTCCGGTAAGACGGCTGGGCTTAAGGGAGTGAGTCAGCGCAAGATGATGCTCGCTGTAAAATGGCAGGCCATCCAGGTTCCACCGCTCTTCGGTCGCGAGTTGATAGCCTGGCGACGGATCTTTTACTAAGCCATCGTGCTCAGATTGGATCAAAATTATTGATGGCTCAGCTACAGGCCCTGAATAGGACTTAGTACCTGAACTGCCAGAAGTTTGCAGGGCACCTTGCCATTGCAGCGACTGACTCAGGCTGGTGCTGGGCAGTTTAAGCAGCGTCTTGCGGCGCAATTTATTGAGGCGAACACTCTCCTCGCTCACCTTGAGATTGGTCAGCTGGTAGTTCACCTCACTCAGCCAAGGGGAGGCTAACAGGGCATCTGGCGACAGTGATAACGTCGACTGTGATAGTGTCGCCGCGGCGCTTTCCGCTTCTTTGCCAGCCTTGGTGGCTCCTGGCGTTAGCGCTATGCTCTGGGTGGCAAGGCTTAACTCATCCAGATTGACCCGAGTGGTTCTTACTTGAGTTGTTTTAACTTGAGTGGTTTTAACCTGAGCTTGAGCCTGTTCTTGGCCCTTTCCCTGAACGGCTTTTTGCTCGCTGGCGGCCAGCTTAATAACCTTTAACCCGACGGGGGGGATCACCAGAGCTTGCGCATCGAGGCGCAGTGGCTGCGCGGCTTCGAGTACAAATTCACTCGCGGTAAGTTCGCGCTCCAGCGGCTTTGCTGCCCTCTCTATTTTTGAGGTGTCTGCCATTGTGGCCTCTGGCAGCCTCAGATGAGGGGAGTGAGTGACACTCCTAAAGCTCGTTAGCTCGGCCACAAGCGGTTTGTCTGGGCTAAAGGTAAAATGACCTGCGCCAAAACTCGTGCGAGTCTGCTCGCTGGTTAGCTGTGCTTTTGGCTCTTTGTTAGCCATCTCCTGCATCGCTGGCCAGCTTAGATGATGTCCATCGATCGCGACTTTTAGCCCTTGCCAGTCGAGGTTTAGCTTAAGTTCTGGCCCGGTGTTTAGGCTGAAATTAAGAGGCGCCGGAATTTCTGTGGTGATCCTGCGCGCGCCCACCTTAAGGTCTCTCTGATTAAATTCGGGTTGCGCTAGGTTCAGCTCGCCCGCCAGGGTGAGATTAATAGATCTATTTCCCGGCAAATCATCTGTCGCATCTGCTTGTCTGGCATCCAGCTCGCCTTCTAGCTGTAGATTGGCTTTGGCAAGATTGAGGCGATTGTCTATGGGCGTTTCAATACCTATTTGCGTGTCATCATTAGCTTCTGTTTCGCAGCTGACAATCGTCTGTGGATAGGGGGGCAGGGTTAGACACAGCGGCTGTTTAAGCTCTGCATCAAGTTGCCAGTTACCGGTGAGCAGCCAGGCTGAAGTTGGCTTCGATTCAGGATTTTTTTCCAGCCTAGCCTTTTCAAGCTTGGCTGATAGCACTAATCCCTGAGTTTCAATCTTGGCGGTGAGAGCTCCTAGCTTCAAGTCTGCATCTTGGAGCGAAAAATCGAGCGCATCTTCACCATTCATCTCTTGGCCAAGCTCCAGGGAGAGCTTGGTGGTTTGTTGACCGGCTGAGCGCTTATCATGTGCCTGCTTATCATGAGCCTTCTTATCATGTGCTTGCTCATCTAGAGATTGAGCCTCAAGCGCCGTGAGTAGGGCGGTGACCAGCTCAGATTCACCTGCCAGTTCTCCAAGCTGCCTCAGCGATGTGTTGCTGGTGACCAAAGTTGGCGACAGCGTTAAATGCAGATCGTTAAGGGGGCCATTCAGTTCAAGTATCATGCTCTGACTGGACTGAGCCTGATTGGATTGTGCATGACTTAATTGAGTTTGACGGGACTGACTGATATTCGTGCCGTCTTGTTTGGCATGTCCCAGGCCCGTCACTGCAATGCTTAGCTCTGGCGATAGCGGCTGACCACCAAGCCGTTTCAGCTTGATGTTAAGCCCATCAAATTCATGGCTTGAGTGAAGTTCTCCCTTGATAAGGTCTAACTCGCCGCGGGAGTTGAGGCTGCCGCTTAGGGAAAAAATTTCGGTTAAACGCTCATTAACATCATGCAGGGCCGTGACTAATGCAGGTGCCTTTGAAAGGCTTGTAGCCGGTGCCTCTGAAACGCCAGACGCCTCTGAAACATTAGATGCCTGTTGCTTAGCTGACGTGTCTGGATCTTGTTCACTTGGGGCGGCGGTCGAGGTGAGCATGCTGAGCTCGCCGATGAGGCGGCCAAGGGGCTCGAATTCGAGCCTACTCTCGAGTTGCCAGCGGGTCTTCTCGAGTGTCGCCGCAAGGCTCAGCAGGGGTGCCTGATAGAAGCTGAGGGCGCCGGTAAGCTGACCTTGATTATCCAGGTTAAGATAATCCAGCTTGAGGCCCAGGGGTTGTATCTTTGAGGCGCTAGCTTGTTTGGCTAACAGGTTGAAGCTGACTTCGCCCAAGGCGATCTGCGGAAGGGCGCCCAGGTTGAGGGCACTGCTGGCGCCTGATGCTTGCTCACGACCTAGATTATCGAAATAGTCCTGGCTCAGTGATACCTCGGCGCGGCGCACCGAAAGCGAGTCTATCTGGGTGAGACCCATTGGCGCCGATTGCCAGTCTTCGGCGAGTGTGAGCTCAAGATCGTCGAGTCTCACCAGGTTGCTATCGACCTTAAGCAGCGCCATGGGCAGCTTGAGCGCCATCAGATCGTTGGTGCTTAAGCGCAGACTTTCTATGCTAATGCCAGCATCAGCCAGATAGGGATTAGCGAGACGTTTAACCAGGTATTCCAATTGACTCGCCACTAGCACGAAGAGCAGCAATAGCAGCAGGGACAGCGCCATTGCGCCGGCTATCCATTTTATGCTGCGGGAGGTAAAAAAACGTCGCGACATCTGTCCCTGTCTCTGATTATTTAGCGAAAGTTGCTAGCGCTGGTTACTTAAGGTCTCAATGATTGAAACTAACCTTTTCATTTTAGCGCTCTCGCCACTAAAACCTATGCAGTAAAACCTATTACCACCAGTAAAACCTTTGATCAATAGGAGAGAGCGGCTTCTATGTATCGCTAGTTTACCGGGCTAAAGAGGGCACCTTATTCACCTGGTGCCCAGAAACTCAAGTTTAGCCCTGAGGTTGCCAGCGGATATGAGTGCTCAGGGTATGAGACTCACCCGGCGCCAGCTCGACCCTATCTTCCAATACATTGGCGGCCTCAAGGCAGACCATGGTGAGATAATCCTGATCATTAAAGCGCGACAGACGCTTAGATTTCTCTATCCAAGGATTCCACAGCACCGCCGATCGGCTGTTATCGCGGCGCACCTCTATGATCCCCTGTGGGGTATGCAGTAGCTGGCAGTCGCCAAGCTGGGTGTAGACACGGTCGGTTTCCCGGTCAAATAACACTTTCTCTCCCTCCTGCTCGAAGGGGCCTTCACCAAATTCGATATAGCGGGCATCGCTAAAGCCACTGGCCTTAAGCTGATGAATATCTTCGATAGGGAAGTAGGTGTGCAGCGCCTGGGTCAGATTGAACGGGGTATCACCCAAGTTGGTGTTGATCAGGCTGACGCTTAGGCTATCGCTTAAGGTAAAGATGAGCTCGACTCGGCTTGGATGCGCCCAGTACTGCCTGTCTTCATCGCTTATGGTCAGGCTAAACTTGAGCTCCACCACCTGATCCTGCATCTGCACCGAATCTAGATTCCATAGACGGGTACGGGCAAAACCGTGTTGCGGCCACTGAGGGTTCTCATGCATGCCAAACCAGGGCCAGCAGACAGGGATACCGCCCCGGATGCCGCTACCCGGCTGATAGTCGTCGGCGCTCGATACCCAGAGCAGCGGGGCTTGCCCCTTAGGCTGAAACCTGTCTATCTGGGCGCCTTGCATGAAGATGCGTGCCTGACAGAGATCGGTATCGACCTCGACATATTCGAGTCCCTGGGGATGTTTTTTTACGGTTACAGAACCCATAAATGCTCCTCACGAGTTAAGCCGGGTTGATCATTTAGCTGATGACCTAGCTTACAGAGTTTTCGTTGTAAGCTGTAGTATGACCTTGATTGTTTTTAAGCTTTTCGACGCTCGAAATAAAACAGCCGAGTATAAGGGCTGTATTTTTGAGCAGATTTGGGTAAAGTGGTCGGAGCACTATAGTTGAGCGAGCGCTAATGTCCCGGCTAGCGCCTGTTCGTTTTGGGTTTCGACAATAGAAGGAATAAGGAATGCCAATCTATCAAGCTCCACTGCGCGACTATCAGTTTATTCTCTCCGAGCTACTTAACATCTATGGGCGCGATGACCTTCAGGGATTCGATGAGATCGACGCCGAGCTGACTGACGCCATTCTTCAAGGGGTCGCCGACTTCACCACAGAGATCATGCTGCCGCTCAACAGCCAGGGCGATACCCAGGGTTGCCAGCTGGTGGACGGTCAGGTGCGCACCCCCGAAGGCTTTAAGGACGCCTATCAGCAATACGTGGATAACGGTTGGGCGACACTCACCAGCGACCCAGAATATGGCGGTCAGGGTCTTCCCGAATGTATCGGGGTGTTTGCCACTGAAATGAAGACGGCGACCAACATGGCCTTTGCCATGTATCCAGGCTTAACCCACGGCGCCTATGCGGCGATCCATGCCCATGGCAGCGACGCGCTCAAGGCCAAGTACCTCGAGAAGCTGGTCTCGGGCGAGTGGACCGGCACCATGAACCTGACAGAGGCCCATGCGGGCACGGATCTGGCGCTGCTGCGCACCAAGGCTAAGCCGGTGGGCGAAGACACCTATGCCATTAGCGGCGAGAAGATCTTCATCTCATCCGGCGATCACGATCTGGCCGACAACATAGTGCACCTGGTGCTGGCGCGTTTGCCCGATGCGCCCGATGGCGTGAAGGGGATCTCCCTGTTTGCCGTGCCCAAATATCTGGTGAATGACGATGGCAGCTTAGGTTGCCGCAATGGCGTCGAGGCCAGTGCCCTAGAGCATAAGATGGGGATCCACGGTAACTCTACCTGCGTCATGGTGTTCGACGGCGCCATCGGTGAGCTGGTGGGTGAACCCCATCAGGGCCTGAGGGCCATGTTTACCATGATGAATGAGGCGAGACTCGGCGTGGGCGTGCAGGGGCTCGGGGTCTCTGAGATCGCTTATCAAAATGCCCTGAGTTACGCCAGAGAGCGCCTGCAGGGGCGCGCCTTAAGCGGCGTTAAGGCGAGTGAATCGCCGGCCGATCCGATTTTGGTTCATGGTGATGTCAGACGCATGTTGATGGCCCAGAAGGCTTTCAACCAGGGCGCCAGAGCCCTGATGGGCCAGCAGGCTCTCTGGCTAGACGAGTCTCACCGTCATCAGGACAAGGCCAAGGCGACCATAGCGGCCAAGTTAGCGGCGCTCTTTACCCCAGTGGTGAAAGGCTTCGTGACCGATCAAGGCTTTAAGGCCTGTGTCGATGCCCAGCAGGTCTATGGAGGCCATGGCTATATTCACGAGTGGGGCATGGAGCAGTTTGTGCGCGATAGCCGCATCGCCATGATCTACGAAGGCACCAACGGCGTGCAGGCGCTTGACCTCGTTGGGCGTAAACTGCTTGCCGATAAAGGCGAGGCGCTGGGGCTCTGGTCTGAGATGGTTAAGCCGTTCCTGGCTAAATATCTCGAGGATGAGTCGCTGAAACCTTACCTGATGCCGCTGATGGAGGCCACGACCGACCTCGAGAAGGCGACTCAGTATATCGTCGCCAACGGGGTGAAAAATCCAGACATCATAGGCGCCGCTTCTATGGGGTATCTGCAGATCCTGGGTATAGCGGCCCTGGGCTGGATGTGGGCGCGGATGGCGGTCAAGGCTCATCAGGCTATGGCGGCGGGCGAAGAGGAGGCCTTCTATGCCAACAAGCTAGTGACGGCGAAGTTCTACATGAGTTACTGGGCGCCTCAGACCCGGAGTATCCGCTACCAGATGGAGCGTAGCTGTGAGCTGCTGACTCAGTTACAAGACAGCGATTTCGACTAGGCCAGATTCGATTCGGCCAGATTCGAATGGGCAAGTTAGGATTGAGCCAGATTCGAGCTAGCAAGAAGGGCCGCAAGGCCCTTTTTTAATGCCCTTTTACTTGCCGATTTAAAGAGTAAACGACAGGGGGGATGTTGTTAGCGCATGAAATGCAGCAAACGGTTGTTGGCCGGCATCTCATGGTCGGCTAGCAGATTGAGGCCTGCAGCTTCGGCGAGTTCAGTTATCCATTCTATGTCACGGATGCCACTGTGGATGTTGCGATGCTTGAGCCAGATATCGAACTGGCGATTGCTATCGCTGGTGTATTGGTTGTTGTAGTTGAAGGGGCCGTAGACGCAGAGGCTGCCAGTATCGCTGAGGTGACGATCAACACCTCTGAAGAAATCGGTCACCATGGCCTCGCTCATAATGTGCAGTGTGTTGGCGCTAAAGATGCCGTCGACCTCTCCCTGTGCCAGTGGCCAGGGGGCGGTGACATCCAGGCTGACGGGCTTTGCGATGTTATCGCCGCCCTGCAGGGCGATTCGCTTCTCGAGTGGCTCGATAAATCGCGGCTGATCGCTTGGGCACCAGGTGAGATGGGGCAGGTGCGCCGCAAAGAATACCGCGTGTTGGCCCGTACCGCTGCCGACCTCAAGCACTCGCCGTGTGGTCCTAAAGCTCTGTTTCAGTACCGCCAGAATAGGCGCTTTGTTGTTTTCGCAGGATTGTGAGGGCAGTTGGCTGAGAGACATAATGCATGTTGATTGTGGGCAGTGAGTGTCAATCTACGATATTTCAGCGCCTGTTCGCAAGCCAATAAAAAAGCGCCCGCAGGCGCTTTTAACTATGAGGCTCTTTACAGCGTGATCATTTCGCGACGGGATCGTTGGTTAGATCGATGCGGTAGATGGCAAAGCCAAGGGCATCAGGCTCGGTCAGCTTTTCCATCTTGCGCAGCTGGTTGTCGCTGATGAACTTGTCGGCCTTGTCGCTGTTCTGAGTCTCGAAGCGGATGTCCAGCGCCACCTGAGTGTTGATGGTCTTGAAGTCCCAGTTGTAGTCGGCTCTTGGGTCGACCATGCCATCATAACCACCCTGATCGTTTGGCTTGGATTGCGCCGTGATATAGGCGGCCAGCGCCTCACGGTTGGTGTCTGGCAGCTCCATCACCACATACTCTGAGCCCGTACCGGCAAACTTGCCGCCAAAGGCGCGGTAGTTGTTAGAGGCTACGATAAACTCCTGGGCGCTAAGCGCATCACCTGTTAACACCTCGCCTGTTGGCGTGGTGTAGGCCAGATCGACGATACGCTGGGCGTTCTCGTTGCCAGCAATAACGGCGCAGTTACGGTCAAACTTGCTTGGCTGAGTGACATCTATCTTATAGGTCACGCCGTCGATCACATCGAAGTTGTAGGTCGGATGGCCATTCCAGTTGATCAGTGACTGAGGCTCGCTCGAGCTTGGATCTATTTGATTGAACTGGTTGGCACTACACTCTAACCAGTCTTTCAGCTCGACGCCTGTGATCTTCACCGCCACCATAGTATTAGGGTAGAGATAGAGATCGGCGGCGTTCTTAAAGGTCAGATCGCCGGCATCCACCTGCACGAACTGCGAGGCATCGGCCTCGGTGGCGTGACGCCCACCCGCCTTGAAGGGGGCCGCTGCCGAGAGGACTGGGATCCCCTGCAGCGATTCGGGTAGCTTGGCGCTCACCTGGGCAATCTGAGCATCCGAGACGATTTGTACCGTAGGATCATCCTGTACCAGAGTCAGGAAGCTATACATATCCGCCGCGGCGACCCCTATGGGTTGATCCACGAAGGCCAGGGTGCCTTGATGCTCAAGCTCGACCGCATCGTGAATATCTTTATCGGCGTCTACCAGGGCAACCTTGTTGGCGCCATCATAGATGGGACGCGCCTCAGTCTGGGCATCGGTTACCGACCAGGTGCCATCTTTGAGGGTCAGCTTAAGATCCACCACCCCTAAGTTGTCGCCCCAGCGGCCCGGCATGACGGCGGCCACACCGTTGAGTAGACCCTTCTCCACATCGGTATTGGGCAGATCGGCATAGTTGGCGTGTGGGAAGATAGAGTGGCTATGGCCGAACATGATGGCGTCAATGCCTTCGACATTGGTCAGGGCGAAGGTGGCGTTCTCGGCCATGGCATCGCCTGGGTTTTCCGTCGAGCCAATGCCAGAGTGGGGGATGGCGATGATCACATCGGCGCCCTCGGCCTTCATCTTAGGCACGAACAGCTTGGCTGTCTCTATGATATCTTTAGCTTCGACCTTACCGGTCAGATGCTGCTTGTCCCACAACATGATCTGTGGCGGCACGAAGCCTATGTAACCTATCTTGATGGTGTGTTCACGCCCCTGAGTGTCGATAACCACTTTTTCCTTGATCAGGTAAGGGGTAAACAGGTTGTCGCCTTTCTTGATGTCATTCCAGCAGTCATCGGCCGCGCAGTAGACGTTGGCGTTGATATAGGGGAACTCGGCGCCGCTGAGGGCCTTCTCTAGGAACTCCAGGCCGTAGTTAAACTCATGGTTACCTATGTTGGCCACCTCATAGTCTAAGGTGTTCATCGCCTTGTAGGCCGGGTGAACATCGCCTTCATTCAGGCCGATCTTGGCCATGTAGTCGCCCATGGGGCTTCCCTGAAGCAGGTCACCGTTATCCACTAGCACGAAGTTAGTTGCCTCTTTACGGGCGGCGTGGATCAGGCTGGCGGTGCGCGCCAGGCCTATGGTGGGATCGACCTTAGACTGGTAGTAGTCATAGTCCATGATGTTAGTGTGCAGATCTGTGGTTTCCAGTACCCTGAGCTCCACGTTTGCCGAGGTGATCGTATCCTCATCATCATCGTTCCAGCTACAGGCGGTGAGTCCGATACTCGATGCGATAACCACGGCTAATAGTTTTTTATTAAACATATCCATCAATCTCTATTAATTATTGTTTGACCCCGAAGCCGCTGTTAATTTCAGTTGGGCTTCATTTGTGCGGCAAGGCCTTGTTCAGGCTTATCTTTGGCCTGCTTAACCCCGAGTGCCGCTTGGCGAATTATAGAGAGATGAAATGTAAAAACTGTGACAGTAAGCGACTGTTTATGTGACAGTTTGTATCGACTTGCTATGGATTGGTGAATTCCTGAGCGAGTTGCGTGAAAAATGCGCAAGCTCGCGGTTT
Organism: Shewanella halotolerans; assembly: GCF_019457535.1. Classification (NCBI taxonomy): domain Bacteria; kingdom Pseudomonadati; phylum Pseudomonadota; class Gammaproteobacteria; order Alteromonadales; family Shewanellaceae; genus Shewanella; species Shewanella halotolerans. The sequence goes on from NZ_CP080417.1 coordinate 2,076,773, forward strand.
GATGGGATAAAAAAAGCACGCCGGAGCGTGCTTTTTTTAGATTGACGAGTGCTTCTTACTTGGCGAGAAGGCCACGACTGCGAAGCAGCGGCTCGATGCCCGCTTCCTTTCCGCGGAACTGCTTGTAGAGCAGCATAGGATCTTCGCTGCCACCTTGAGACAGTACGTTGTTTCTGAAGGCGTCGGCGGTTGCCTTGTCGAAGATACCGTTCTCTTTGAAGGCCTCGAAGGCATCGGCGCCCAGGATATCAGACCATAGGTAGCTGTAGTAACCGGCAGAGTAACCACCCGAGAAGATGTGTGAGAAGTAGGTGCTGCGATAGCGCGGCGCGATCTCCTCGATAAGGCCCATCTTGCTCAGGGAATCGGCTTCAAACTTGGCGGCATCCTTAGGCTCGAAGTCGCTCAGGGTGTGCCAGTCGAGATCCAGCTTGGTGGCCGCCATATATTCAACCGTGGCAAAGCCCTGGTTGAACTTGCTGGCCGCTTGGATCTTCTCAACCAGCGACTGAGGGATCACTTCGCCCGTCTTGTAGTGTTTGGCAAACTGCGCCAGTACTTCTGGTTGGGTCATCCAGTTTTCCATCACCTGTGATGGGAACTCTACATAGTCACGTGGCACTGAGGTGCCCGCCTGTGAGCGATACTCGACGTCCGACAACATGGCGTGCAGGGCATGACCAAATTCGTGGAATAGGGTGCTGGCCTCATCGAAGGTGAGCAGCGCCGGCTCGTCGCCCACAGGACGTGGGTAGTTGAGTACGTTGACGATAATTGGCTTAGACTCGACCCCATGCATTCTGTACTGCTTGCGATAGGCGTTGGCCCAGGCGCCACCACGTTTGCTGTCGCGCACATAGTAGTCGCCCAGGAAGATCGCCATCAGGGAGCCATCTTTGTCATACACTTCCCAGGTACGAACTTCGTCGTTGTACTTAGGCAGATCGGTGCGCTCTTTAACTGTGATGCCGTAGAGACGGTTGGCGGTGTAGAACACGCCTTTCAGGGTGTTTTCCAGCGAGAAGTAAGGACGGGTCTCCTGCTCGTTGAAGCTGTACTTGGCCACACGGATCTTGTCGGCATAGTACCACCAGTCCCAGGCCGCCAGCTTGAAGTTACCGCCTTCGGCGTCGATCAGCTCCTGCATAACGGCGACTTCTGCCTTGGCTTGACCAAGGGCTGCCGGCCAGACCTTGTCTAGCAGGCCGTAGACATTTTCAGGGGTCTTGGCGGTGCGCTCTTCTAGCACGAAGTGAGCGTGACTCTTATAACCCATCAACTGGGCGCGCTCGGCGCGCAGGGCAGCCATCTGAGCCAAGATCTTCTTGTTGTCGTGGGCGTTGTTATTGTTGCCACGCTCAACGTATCCCTTGTAGATCTTCTCACGCAGCTCGCGGTTGTCGGCGTAGGTGAGGAAAGGGGTGATAGATGGACGCTGAGTGGTGAATACCCATTTGCCCGGATGGCCTTTCTTCTCAGCGGTTTGCGCGGCGGTGTTGATCACATCCTGCGGCAGACCTTTGAGATCGGCGGCGTTGTCGATCACCAGCTCGAAGGCGTTGGTTTCGGCCAGCAGGTTATCGCCAAACTCCAGGCTAAGCTTGCCGATCTTCTCGTTCAGGGCTCTGAGTTTAACCTTGTCGGCATCGCTTAGGTTAGCGCCGCCGCGAGTGAATGACTTGTAGGTATCTTCCAGTAGCTTCTGCTGTGCGGTATTAAGCGCCAGGCTATCGCGCTGGTCATATACGGCCTTGACGCGCTTGAACAGCTGGTCGTTGAGTAGGATGTCGTCACCGGCGGCAGACAACATAGGCGAGATCTCTTTGGAGATCGCCTGTAGCTGCTCGTTGGTGTCGGCACTGGTCAGGTTATAGAAGACGCTGGCCACTTTAGTGGTGAGATCGCCGGCAAATTCCATGGCTTCGATGGTATTGGCGAAAGTAGGGGCCGCCGGGTTATCGATAATGGCCTGGATCTCAGCCTTGTGCTGGGCGATACCCGCCTTGAAGGCCGGCAGGTAGTGCTCTGGTTTGATCTTGTCGAAATCTGGCATACCCAGGAAGGTATCGTAGGGCTTGAAGAAGGGGTTGCTGGCGTTGTTGTCTATGATGTGCTGCGCGACCACGTTGGGTGCGACTTCCGCTTCCTGGCTGCTACCTTGCTGGGCGCTACAGCCGCCTAAGGCGATGGCGAGTGCCATGGCCGACACGATTGGCTTGAGGGTCAATCCCTTCATAGTTAAATTCCCCGATGATTGGCTTGTTTTAGGCCGCGATCTGGCGTCACGACTCGTTAAGCGGCCAAATTGACCGCAAATATCTGCACTTAAATTGGCTTAAGCGGCGACATTAAACTGCTCATTATCAGGTTTCTGACGGTTAAATCTATCGATTTTGTGTTTTGTTTGTAACAAATGTTTTGAGTTGGCTGTTTTTGCACCCTAGATGCACATAAATGTGGCAAAATGCGTCAATTCGACGTTAAAAATGATAATAACAAGATGACCCTTAAACTCTCCCTTAAAACCGCCGGCGCCATTAGTCTATTGCTGTGCAGCGGCTTAACTTTTGCCGCGTCTCAAGCCGATTCACAGCCTAGTGCCCAAGCCGATTCAGCTGTAAGTGCTAAAGCCCCTCTACAAGCCGCACCTAAGATCTCGTCCCTGGCCGACCGAGTGGCTCAATATGCGCTTAATACCTATGGCGATGAGACCATCTCCGCGCTGTCGACCCTGATCCCCTATAAGACGGTGGAAACAGAGGGGATGACTCCCTTGACCCATCCCGAATTTGTCGGTTTCAAGGCGCAGTTAAAGTCCCTGAGCCAGAGCCTGGGGCTGGATTACAGCGATCAAGGCTATGTGGTGCTCATCGGTCTGGGGGAAGGGGAGCAGAAACTTGGGGTGATCACCCACGGCGATGTGCAGCCCGCCGATGCCAGTTTCTGGCAGCAAGACCCCTTTACTCTGGACAGTCAGTCACAGCCAGGTTTTTTGATTGGCCGTGGCACCGAAGATGACAAGGGGCCCATAGTCACCGCCATGTACGCCATGAAGGCGATCAAGGACAAGGGGCTAGCTTTAAACAGGCGCATCGAGCTTCTGGTCTATCTGGCCGAAGAATCAGATTGGGCGCCGCTGAAGGCCTTTTTGACCGACTTTACCCCCGCCGATATCAATATCACCATAGACGCCGAGTACCCGGTGGTGACCGCCGAGAAGGGCTGGAGTGAAATTCGCCTGACTATTCCTAAGATGCCTAAGATGCCTAAGATGCGTAAGAATGGTGAAGCAGCCTCTGGCGCGTCGGCCAGCCTAGAGTGTTTTTCTGGCGGCGCCTTTGCCAGTCAGGTACCCCAGCAGGCGATGGCCAAGATCTCTGGGCTAGATAAGAAAACAATCGCTGCGCTAAAGGAGAAGGCCAGCAAACAGCCGGGGATGAAGTATCAATTTGAGCAGGCATCATCGGCGGGCCAGGATAGCGGACAGCTGACCATCACCGCCGAGGGCAAGTCTACCCACTCTTCTACGCCTGAGGCGGGGGTCAACGCCGTAACTCATCTGGCAGCGCTGTTAAAGGGGATTCATTTTTCGCGCAGCGAGGCGGCGTTGACGGCGCAGTTCATTCAGCAGATGGTTGGGTTAGGGCTCTATGGCGAACAGTTTGGTGATATCGCCTATGAAGATGATTTTATGGGGCCCATGACCCTGGCCGCGACCCTGGTGAAGCCAAATGATCAAGGCACAGAGATAGTGCTTAACTTGAGACGCCCCGTGGGTAAGACGCCCGAGCAGCTGGATCAAGAAACCCATCAGGCACTGGAGAGCTGGCAGGCGCAGCAAAGTGTGTCACTTAAGGGGGTCGAGACCTATTGGGGCGAGCCTAAATTGATGGACAAGGCGCCGCATCTGCAGACCCTGCTGTCGGTATTTGGTCACTTTACCGATACACCATCGCCAAGGCCTGTGGCCATCGGTGGCTCGACCAACAGCAAGCTGTTTCCCAATGCATTAAGTTTTGGCCCCGCCATGCCTGGCGTTGAATATACGGGGCACAGCGAGCACGAATTCATCACCAAGGAGCAGTTTATGCTCAATCTACAGATGTATACCGCCGCCTTCGTCGAGCTGGCCGCATCGACAGAGGAGTTATCCGAGCAGGCTAAGCAAGGGACTGGGCAAGCGACTAAGACTGGGGCGCAGCGTACTGGCGATTAAGGCTTGCAAAATAACCTGACAGTTTTTAAGGTAATTTAGTCTTTGTTGATAATTATCAATGACTTTTTAATTGTGTTAGATAAGCATTGCTAACGTCTTTGTACCCAGAAGAACAATAATATGAAAAATAACCAACCTGTCACCCAGAAAGAGAAGGTGTTTGCCGCCGACACTATCTTGTTGTCGACCACAGACCTTAAGGGCAAGATCAAATACGCTAATGCTGGTTTCACTCAGGTGTCTGAGTTTACTCAGGATGAACTCTACCGCCAGCCCCACAATATTGTGCGCCACCCTGACATGCCGCCGGCGGCCTTCGAATCCATGTGGTCTCGCCTCAAGCAGGGCAAGCCTTGGATTGGTATAGTGAAGAATCGCGCTAAGTCGGGAGATCACTACTGGGTCAACGCCTATGTGGCTCCTGTGTTCGAAGGCGGCCAGGTGCACGAATATCAATCGGTGCGCAGAAAGGCCACCCAGGCGCAGATAGATAACGCCCAGGCCCTCTATGGCGAGCTCAACGCCGGTAAACAGCCCCGCGCCTTAAAGGCGGCGCGCCTCGGCTTTGGTAAGCGTTTGGGCTTGGTCTTGCTGCTGAGCCTCGGCGTCGGCGTCGCGCTCGCCGGTTATTCGCCCCTGCTGGCACTGCTGTTGGCAGCGGGCCTGGGACTAGCCGGACTCTCTCTGATCCTCAAGCCCTTTAATGCCCTGGTAGAACAGGCGAGCGGCATCATAGACGATCCGCTGGCGACCGCCGTGTACTGTGGCCGTCAGGATGAGCTAGGTAAACTCAGCTTCGCCCTGCAGTATCTGCTGACAGAAACCGGCGGCGCCGTGGGACGCATGGCGGACTCGGCCGAGTCGATACAAGAACTCAGCGTCAGCCTGAATGAGACCATCAGCCATACCCGGGATCGCGCCGACAGTCAGAGCCAACAGACCAGTCAGGCGGCCACCGCGGTGGAGGAGATGAGCGCCAGCTTTAACGAGGTGAGCCAGAATATCCAGCATGCGGCCGAAGAGATGTCGATGAGTCATGAGGCGGCCGAGAAGGGCCACAAGCTGCTGGTCGAGGTGATCCAGGCCATCAAGGGGCTACATCAGGAGGTGAGCAACTTCTCCGCCGTGGTGGCCTCAATCGAGCAGGACAGTCAGGAGATCAACGAGGTGCTGGAGGTGATACGGGGTATCGCCGAGCAGACCAACCTGTTGGCCCTCAATGCCGCCATCGAGGCGGCCCGCGCGGGTGAGTCGGGTCGGGGCTTCGCCGTGGTGGCCGATGAGGTGCGCCAGCTCTCCAGCCGCACCAGCGAGTCGACCAGCCATATAGAGGCGATCGTCAGCAAGTTCAGAGACAGCACGTTAAAGGCGAGTCAGACCATGCAGGCGGGCCAGCGTCAGGCCCAGCACTCGGTAGGCTTGGCCCAGCAGGTGGATGCCTCCTTCGAGGAACTGCGCGCCTCTATCGATAAGATCAATCAGATGAGTGATGCCAACGCTGCTGCCATGAGCCAGCAGACGGCGGTGGCCAGTGAGATCAGCCAGTCGATTCAGTTGATCAATGAGCTAGCCCTGGCGAGCCTGAGTCAGACCCAGGCCGCGGCAGAACGAGGCGGTCAGGTGGCGCGGCTGTCGGCCAAGACTCATCACCTGTCACAGCAGTTCTGGCGTCAGAGTCTGCGCATTAAGTGATAAAACATTGAGTAGAAATATTGAGTAAAGAAAAAAGGGAAGCTTAGCTTCCCTTTTTTGTGGGTCATACTACTGCGAATGATACTAGTAACCCGTTGTCGCGCTGCCGGCGCGGCGAGGATCTGAGGCGCCAAACAGGCCCTCGTCGGTGATCATGATCGACTGGGTCGAGCCCATGGCATCTTTGACGCTGACCTTGTGGCCTCTAGCTTCCAATATCGAGATGGTGTCGCGATTGAGGCTCTTCTCCACTCTCAGCTCGTCGGGCAGCCATTGGTGATGCACCCGGCTAGCGTAGCTGGCTTCGGCGATATTGAGTCCATGATCGATCACATTCATGATGATCTGTAGTGTGGTGTTGATGATGCGTGAACCGCCTGGGCTGCCGGTGACGATGAAGGGTTTGCCGTCTTTCATCACTATGGTGGGGCTCATAGAGCTGAGGGGGCGCTTGCCGCCTTCGACCGCATTGGCATCGCCGCCGATCAGGCCATAGCCGTTGGGCACGCCGGGTTTGGCTGAGAAATCGTCCATCTCGTTGTTGAGCAGAATGCCCGTGCCTTCGGCCACCAGGCCCGAGCCATAGCTGAAGTTGAGGGTATAGGTGTTGGCCACCGCATTGCCCCACTTGTCGACCACTGAGTAGTGGGTGGTCTGTGGGCTCTCGTACCCTGCGAGCTTGCCCGGGCCAATTTCGCTGCTTGGGGTGACGCGGTTGATGGCGATCCCCTTGGCGCGCGACTTGGCGTACTCCTTACTGATGAGCGCTTTCACCGGCACCTCAACAAAATCGGGATCCCCCAGATATTCACTGCGATCGGCATAGGCGCGTTTCATCACCTCGGCCATTAAATGCAAGGTATCGGCCGTATTGTGGCCTAACTTGGCGATAGGATAAGGCTCAAGCATGTTGAGCATCTCGATAATATGTATGCCGCCGGATGAGGGGGGCGGCATGGAGATCACCTGGTAGCCGCGATACTCGCCCTGAACGGGTTGACGCTCGACTACACGATAGCCTTTAAGATCATCTAAGGTCATGATGCCGCCGGCCTGGGTGACGCTGGCGACTATCTTCTCGGCGGTCTCGCCCTCATAGAATCCCTTGCTGCCTTGGGCTTTGATCAGCTTGAGTGAGTGGGCCAGCGCCTTTTGGCTGAGGGTGTCGCCTATCTCGAAGTTGCTGCCATCTGGGCGATAGAAGATCGCCTTAGAGCTCGGCCACTGGGAGATGCGGCGTTTCAGCCCGGCAAGGGAGCTGGCGAGATCCGGTGTGACAGTGATGCCTTGTTCGGCAAGCTTGATGGCGGGCTCGATCACCTGGGCCATGGTCATGGTGCCATATTTCTTAAGGGCTAACTCCATTCCCATGACGGTGCCGGGTACGCCGACGGCCAGGCCATGTTCGCGGCTGAGCTTGGCGACCGCATCACCCTGCTCATTAAGAAAGATATCCTTGTGGGCGCGTTTGGGGGCAACCTCGCGATAATCTATGGCGACCGTCTTGTTGCCCTCGGCCAGATGCACCAGCATGAAACCGCCACCGCCTATGTTGCCGGCCCTTGGCAGGGTGACCGCCAGGGCAAAGCCGACGCCGACCGCCGCATCGACCGCGTTACCGCCTTGCTTGAGAATATCGACCCCCACTTGAGTGGCTACGGCTTCCTGGCTGGCCACCATGCCGTGCTTGGCCCAGATGGGTTGAACTGTGGCGCTGTGGCTATAGATGGAGGATTCGGTGGCCTGGGCAAACTGACCTGCGACGAGCGGCAGGCTGAGACTGATGGCAAAGAGTAAGGTTTTAATTGGACGCACACGGGTTCCTTAATGTTTAAAGTAATAAGAGTATTGCAATGAATACGCGCGTTAAGAGTAAGAAGAGTGATAAGAATATTAAGCGTGTTAAGCTACTGAGTCAGTTCTCTTGGTTTCAATGTGCCGATTATCACTGCTGAAATCAAGCCATCTTTTAAGGAGCAGGTCTTGGCGGCATCATATTCGATTCAGTGTGTTAGTCAAATCGCTATCCTGGGGGCGCCTCTGTGGAATGCCCTGATGGCGAGCGCGAACATGCAGGATCAGAACGGACCGGCTAACCCCTTTTGTCGTTATGAGTATCTACATGCTCTCGAGCTAAGCGGCTGTGTGGGGGAGCAGACGGGTTGGCGACCCATGCATCTAGTGGTCAGTGAGGCCGGGCAAATAGGGGATAATAATCAGGGCGATGAGAGTCAGCTTGATCCCAATAAGGTGCTCGCCGTGATGCCGCTCTATCTCAAGGGGCACTCCTATGGCGAGTATGTGTTCGATTGGGCCTGGGCCCAGGCCTATGAGCGCCACGGGCTCGAGTATTACCCTAAGCTGGTCAATGCTATCCCCTTTACCCCGGTGACGGGGTCGCGCATCGGCTTTAGAGCCGATCTGTCAGAGGCGCAAAAAGCGGGGCTTATCGGTACAATTGGCGAGCATCTGGATTTGCTCACCAAGGCCTGCTCGGCATCGAGCTGGCACAGCCTGTTTCTGTTAGAGCATGAGCGGCTGCCCTTGGTGAGTCAGGGGCATCTGCAGCGCCTCGGCACTCAGTTTCACTGGTTTAATAAAGGTTATCAAAGTTTCGATGACTTTCTCTCGAGGCTTACCAGCCGCAGACGGAAGTCGATCCTCAAAGAGCGCCGCGCCATCACAAAAGCTGGGTTGAAATTTCGTTTCATCGACGGAGTAGATATCACTGAAGATGAACTCACTCACTTTGTGCACTGCTATCAGCGCACCTATTACAAGCGCTCCGGCCATCAGGGCTATTTAAACGCCGCCTTCTTCAGCGCTATCGTCAAAAACATGGCCGATAAGGTGCGCCTCTTAATGGTAGAGCGCCCGCAAGCTAACAAGCTAGAATCTCGGGCAGGGAGTGAGGCAAGGAGTGGAGTCGGGAGCACGGCTGAGAAGAAGGCAAAGAGCGCGCAAGAAAGCGAGCCTATCGCGGCGGCGCTCTATTTCGTCGGTGGTGATTGCCTCTATGGCCGTTACTGGGGCGCCCTCGAAGAGATAGAGGGGCTGCATTTTGAGACCTGTTATTATCAGGGGATAGATTATGCTATCGCGCAGGGGTTGAAGAAGTTTGATGCCGGCGCCCAGGGAGAGCACAAGGTGCTCAGGGGCTTTGAGCCTATCCCTACCTATTCGGTGCATGAGATCTTACACGGCGATTTTCGCCGCGCCATTGCCGATTTCATCGAGCAGGAAGCGCAGGCGGTGAAGACCTATATGAGTGAGCTTGAGGCCATCTTGCCCTTTAAGCGTGAGGGAGACTAGCAAAGTAAGCAAAGCAAGCTAAGTTAACTTAAGTGTGCTTAGCCCAACGCCAGCCAGAAGCCGACCCCTATCATCAGGGAACCCGCGATGCGATTGAGCCACTTGATGTTATCGCCCTTCGCCAAAAACAACTTGAGCGACTTGCCGCCGCTGGCGTAGGCCAGCATGCTGACAAACTCTGTCATCATGATGATCATTAGTAGCAGGCTCAGCTGCGGCGCCACCGCGCGCTCTACATCGATGAAGGGGGGCAGCAGAGAGATCATAAAGGCCCAACCCTTGGGGTTAGCGATGGCGGTGACAAAGCCCTGTGAGATCAAGGCCTGGTTGCTGATCTGCGTGCTCTGATTGTCCAGGCTGGCCATCTTGCCCTTGGCGCGCCACATCTGTATGCCGATATAACCAAGATAGGCGCCGCCGACCCACTTGAGCACCTCGAAGATCTGCGGATAATTTAGCATCATGGCGGCGACTCCCATCACGGCGGCAACCGCCACTAGGGCCACACCGGCCAGCTCGCCTATCATCATCCACAAGGTGCGGCGCACCCCTATGCTCATGCCGAGGGTCATCGCCAGCGTCATGCACATCCCGGGTGTGATGGAGACGAAGAAGAAGGTGGGCAGAAAAACGGCAATAAGAATATGATCTGACATCTTGTGGTGCGATGAATGAGTGACTGGGCAGGCTAGTGTAGTGATTTATCGCCTTGCTGCAAAGTAAAAAAACCAGCCGATGAGGCTGGTTTTTAGTGTCACACTGCTCTATATGAGCGTGAGATTAGAGTACGCCGCGACGCACCTGGTCACGCTCGATCGATTCGAATAGCGCCTTGAAGTTACCCTCGCCGAAGCCCAGGTTGTTCTTACGCTGGATGATCTCGATGAAGATAGGACCAAACAGGTTCTTGGTGAAAATCTGTAGCAGGTAGCCGTCCTCGTCACCGTCCACCAGGATCTGGTGATGCTTGATGCGCTCTCTGTCTTCGGTCACCTGTGGCAGCTTGTCGAAGATGGTGTCGTAGTATTCAGGGATGATATCCAGGGTCTGAATCGAGCTACCTTCCATCGCATCCAGTGAGGCAACGATGTCACGGCTACGGAACGCCAGGTGTTGTACGCCTGGGCCGTCGTATTCTCTCAGGTATTCATCGATCTGGTTTCTGTCATCGCCTTTACCTTCGTTGATAGGGATACAGAAGCTGCCATCGGGTGAGCGCAGGGCATAGGAGATAAGTGCCGTCTGCGAGCCCTTGATGTCGAAGTAACGTACCTCGGTAAAGCCGAAGATATCTTTGTAGAAGTTTGACCAATGCTCCATGGTGCCTTTGTAGACGTTGTTGGTCAGGTGGTCGACTTCGATAAAGCCTTTCTCTTGTACGATTTCTGGGTTTTCAAGATCGACAAAGTCGGTGGCGTAGATGTTGTTGTCCGCGCCGAAGGTGTCGATAAAGTAGATCAGGCTATCGCCGATGCCGTAGATGGCCGGATAGGGCAGGTCTTTCACCTCGTCACTTGCAGGCTTGGCGCCACGGGCAACCGCACCCTCGAAGGCGAATTTGGCATCTTCAACGCGCCAGCCCATAGAGCTGATGGCAGCGCCGTGCTTCTTGGCAAACTCGGCAGAGAAGCCGCTCTTCTCGTTGTTTAGCAGGAAGTTGATGTCGTTTTGCTTGTAGTAAACGATATCTTTTTGCTTATGCTTCTTCAGCTTAGAAAAACCAAAGTCGATGAAGACCTTGTGCATAAAGTCGAGATCTGGGGTACAAAACTCGGTAAATTCGATGCCCAGTAATCCCAGTGGATTTTGTTCGCTTGCCATGTGAGTATCCTCGTTCAATTTGTTACAACCACAGTCACTCTTTGGTGACTTGTCTGGCTATTCATTGTGATTCGGTGTGTACCGAACGGTATTAGTCTTCTAACCAAGAGCGGTTGTAGTCTTTACTCATGCAACCTTGTACATGTTGGGTTAGCTGCAGTGGGGCGAAGGTGTCGACCATCACTGCGTATTCATAGGTCTCTTTCTTGCCTACCGAAGCCTCGGTGCGGCCAGGTTGTGGTCCGTGTGGTACCCCTTTCTGATGCAGCGTCATGTAGCCGGCCTCGATGCCGGTGCGGCTCATGAAGTCGCCGTCGACATAGTAGAGCACTTCGTCGCTGTCGATATTGTTGTGGTAGTAAGGCGCTGGAATCGACTGGGGATGGAAGTCGTACGGGCGCGGCACAAAGTTACAGATAACGAAGTTGTGGGCGGTAAACACCAGATGATCCGACGGCGGCAGGTGGATCTGACCTACCTTAGGGGCGTAATCCTGAATGTTGAAAGCCCAAGGGTAGACACAGCCGTCCCAGCCCACGAGATCGAAGGGATGCCACTCAAGCTGTGTCAGCTGATACTTGTCACCAAATTTACACACCAAGGGGAAGGCGCCTTTCTCGACCACGGCTTCTTGCAGGCTAGGAACGCGGATGTCGCGCTCACAATAGGGAGCGGATTCCAAAAGCTGTCCGTACTCGTTTCTAAAATGCTTAGGCACTTCAACCATTGAGAAGGCTTCGATAACAAATAGGCGAACCTGGCTGTAATCGTCAAACTTAAGCTGGTAGGTGGTGCCGCGCGGGATAACCAGGTAGTCCCACTTTTTCACCTCGAGTACACCATATTCGCTGTAGAGCTTGCCCTGGCCTTCGTGGACGAAGATCACCTCGTCGGCGTAGGCATTGCGGTAAAACTCTTCGGTCGCCTCGGTGACCTTGGCGCTGTACATGGCCACGTCGTTATTAAAGAAGATCTTGTTGCGCGCCGAGTAGAAGTTACCCTCGTGGTCGGCCAGCTTAGCGTCCAACTTGTAGTTCTGAATCAAGGTGTCTTGCCAGGTATGGCCGTGATTGACCTCGAACGGGCTCACCTCTAATGCCTTGGTTGGCATGTTGTGGTGATACTTGTTGGAGTAGATGTTGGAGAAGCCATGGGTGGAGAAGAGTTCTTCCCGGTAGAGTTCACCATTCGCTTTCTTGAAGGTGATGTGGCGTTTATGGGGGATCTCCCCCTGTCTTACATAAAATGGCATGGCTTCTTTCCTTGGGTGCTTTAGCGGGCACACTTATGTTTATGTGATCTAAGTAACAATTTAGTTGCTGGCATGAACAAAAAAAAGAATAATAAATAGCTTAACTCAATCTAAATTTTAGATGGTTGTCTTTTGTTTACGCCGAGGAAGTGAGATGAAGATCAATGTGGAAGCCTTTAGGGTGTTGTCGATTCTGGTGGAAGAGGGCAGTTTCTCCAAGGCTGCCGAGCGATTGCACAAGGCGCAGTCGGCGGTGAGCTATCAGGTAAAGAAACTGGAACAGCACCTGGGTGTAAAGCTTTTTTGTCGGGATCAGTATCGCGCCGAATTAACCCCAGAGGGTAAGGTGATCCTCGCCGAAGGTAAACGCTTGTTGCAATACCTTGGCAACATTGAACATTTAGCCAGCCGTTTCAGCGAAGGCTGGGAGCCTAAACTCGAGTTGGTGGTGGATGGCTCACTGCCCATGGAGCCCATCATGCGGGCGCTGAAGCGGGTGTCTGAGCATAAGATCCCTACCAAGATCCAGCTCAACATGGAGTTTCTCGGCGGGGTACAACACAGGTTCGAGCGGGATAATGCCGATCTCATGTTGGTGAAAGACTATCGTACCGGGCCCAACTATCGGCCGCAGCCACTGCCCGACATCAACAGCATACTGGTGGTGAGTCGCTCTCACCCCTTAGCCAAGGCTAAGGAGCTCAGCCTGTTTGAGCTGCTGCAACATGTGGAACTGACCATCGAGGATTCCTCCCCCGGCAAGATCCACAGCGATGAGCTGCAATTTGGCGGTGACAAGGTGTTTTACCTGTCTGGCTTTATCATGAAGAAGAATGCCCTGCTGATGGGACTGGGCTTTGGCTGGATGCCTGACTTTCTGATCAAAGAGGAGTTGGCAAGCGGTGAGTTACAGGAGCTGGATTTTCTCGGTGGCAGTCGTTACAGCTTTACGCCTCAGTTGGTGTCGACCATGGAGCGCCCCTTAGGGCGCGCCGGCCGGCTCTTTACCAGCTTGATCCTGGAAGAGTTTAACCTTTACCAAGCCCAGGCCAGTCGTTAAAGCGAGCGTTTTTAGATCTAAAAAGCGAGCCGTTAAGCTCGCTTTTTTAAAATGACCAGTATTAGGTGAAAGCTAGTCGTTAATAATAGCTAGTCGTTAATAATATCGAGGATACGACGTGTCTTGTCGTGTAGCTTAATAAAGGTGCCATCGACATCTATGGTGATGTTGCCGTCACGGTCGATAGGCACATGGATCTTGCCGCGATCATAATAGTCATCAGACAGGTAATCGCCCTTGTGCAGTTTCTTCTGCCAGCCCGGTGGTAGCGGCTCGCCGCGGGCTACCTTCTTCTGCAGTCCTGGTGGCAGGCTCTTTTCGTTATGGGCCTTGGCACCGTGTTCATGCTTATCGTTTTTGGCCAGGGTTAGCGGCGAAAAACCGATAGACAGTCCCAGTAGAATGAGGCTAACGCCTGTGGTGTATTTATTCATCTGAATTCTCCAGCGCAATCATTGCGTTCTCACTTAGCATATGGTCTCGCCCCGTTAATGTCCAGCCAGCCAAGACCTTAGCCATGTTCAGCTTGTATTCAGCATCTGCTCATTAACCTGGAGTTAAGTCATTGATAAAGCGCCGGGCGCACCAGGCTATTAGCCTCCTAGATAAGCTGTGGTACGGAGTATGCAGATTCTCTATGTAAGAGGCTTAGCGAATGTCTTCTTTTTAAGACTCAGCAAGCTTTTTATGAGATGTGAAGTCAGGTAAACGCCTAGAAAGTAAGGCGAAAGGCGTTAGGGCAATGGGGGCCGCTCAGGGCAACCTGCCCTTGGGACTAAGGAGTGCGATATGAAAAGTGTAATATCTTTGCAGATAGCAAATCTCTATTCTCAATATGCCACGCAGTTTGCCCGTGGCGATCAGGCCAGCAGTCAGCTGACGATGCAGGGCTTTGTCGAGCAGCTTGCTCAGCAGGGACTGTTACTTGATACCCTCAACTGGCAGGAGTGGTACCAAAATGCCCATCTGGTCGATAAGCCAGATTATATCCGCGAGGCGAGCTTCTATCAGTGCCGCTTGCTGTTAACCGCCATGAGCCGCTTGGAGCGCTTCAGCCGAGGCGTATTGGAAAACATGCGCAGGCGAGGGGTGTTGCTGGCGATTCTGGAGCGGCTCAACGTGCTTACCCACAAGAGCAGCGGGCCTGAGCTATTAGTGCTGGCCTAACTCTTTGTGCTGACCTAGCTTTTTGTTGGTTTGCCACCCTTTATCGGCTTAAGACGCCTTAGCGCCCAAGCCAACATTGGTGGGAAATAAGCCCTATTGGAGCATATAAGCCGCGTATTAGCGGCTGTAACGCCAATCGCGCACCTTGGCGTCTAGCCAGGCGGCGCTGCGGGTCATCTGTTTCTGGCTTTTCTTTAGCCAGCCTCTGGCCCAGTGATACTCCAGGCTTAATACAGCAAGTCCTATGGGCAGCAGTAACCAGGCCGGGCCTGGCAAGATAACCAGCGCCAACCCGAGTAGGCAAAGTGCGCCGCCGATGACGGTGATCAAGGTTTTTCTCAGCATAAATACCTCATTTGACCTTCTCTCCTATACTTGTATTGCATCATCTTGTTTATCCATGCCAGTGAAAATGTGTAACAAAAGGACATTCATGACGCGATGGAGTGTGGCAAAACAGTGATTTGGGGGAAGGGTGTTGATGAGACCAGGCGGCTTTAACTTAAGCATAAATAGCGCTAATAGGCAGGCCTTGCTCTCTACGCCGCTATTGCCAGCACCGCTAATGCCAGTAAAGCTATGGCCAGGGGCGCTACGACGCTTCCATTTTCTGCTTGTTTCCATCTTCATCGCTACCTTGTTGTGTGTTGCTTCGGCCCCGAAGGCCGAGACCCTCAAGCTCTCCTCATTAAATTGGCCACCCTATTCGGGGCCGACTCTCAAGGAGGGCGGCGCCTGTGTGGTGGTGGCCAGAGCCGCACTTGCCGCCATGGGCCATGAGCTTCAGGTGGACTATTTCCCCTGGAGTCGCACAGTGCGAGTGGTGACCCGGGACGATTCTGGCTATCAGGGCTATTTCCCCGAATATCATCACCCAACCGATAAATTCATCTTCTCCGACTCCATGGGACAGAGTCCTCTGGGGATCTTGGAGCAGAGCCAGCACCCCATTACCTGGTCGAGGGTGCAGGATCTCAATGCCTACACCTTGGGCGTGGTCAGAGACTATGTAAATACCCAGGCGCTCGATGAGATGATTGCCATTGGTGCTCAGCCGGTAGAGCTTGTGAGCTCAGATGAACACAATATCCGCAAGGTGGCTACCGGCCGGGTGCAGGGCGCCGTCATGGATCTCTATGTCTATCAGTTTCTCATCGAGCAGCCACACCTGACCGAACTCAAGAGCAGGCTGCAATTTAACAAGCAGTTGCTGGAGTCGAAACAGCTCTATATCGCCTTTAGAAACACCCCTGAGGGGCGCAGGTGGCGAGAGATCTATAACGCCGGCCTGGCCCGTATCCAAGTCGAGCAGATCCTCAAAGATTACCTGCAAAGCCTCTAGTTCGCCGTCCCGTAGTAATCCTGATTCGCTTCTGCTGTCGACGTTCGCGAACTCCCCTCCAGCCCCTAAATCAAGCCTTTAATGCTCTTAAGCCTTGGCCGTGATCGTTTGACCTATAGGGGTCAGACTCAGCAGCGCCAGTTTCAGATGCTGAATACCAAAAGGGATCCCTATAATGGTGATGAAACAGGCCAGCGCGTGGGTGATATGGCCGATGGCGAGCCAGATCCCAAATAGCAGGAACCAGACTATGTTACCTACCATGCCAAGGGGACCCGTGCCGATATCATCGACCCCTTGCAGCGCGCGGCGATTGACATTTTGCTGACCAAAGGGCCAGAAGGCCATCTCTCCGATAACGAAACAGGCGCGGCCGAAGGGGATACCTATGATGCTGATGAAGCAGAGCAGGCCCGCGAGCCACCAGGCCAGTCCCATTACGAAGCCGCCTAAAATAAACCATGCAATATTAAAGATTAAGCGCAGTAGTGCCATGAAGAGCTCCTTGTTGTAGTGCTTTTATCGTTGTTAAGACATAGGCCTTAAATTGGATCTACTTCGGAATAAGCGAAAACCATGCCATGTTATATCTGTATGTTTTTATTGATTATTGTGTTGGTATGCTTCTGGGGTGTTGACATAATATGCCAAAAGTCGGTCAAATTACGCATTTGCCGTTAAAGGGTGTACACTCTGGCGCGTCATTTCATTCAGGCTCGATAATATGAAGCTTAGCCACACGCCCGTAGAGAGCGTCTACCTTGGGGAGCACCAGGTCTATGTGAAGCGCGACGATCTGCTGCATCCTGAGTTTTCCGGTAATAAGGCGCGCAAGTTCGCCTATTTTCTCGAGAACGACTTTCCCTCTGTGAGGCAGCTGATTGGCTATGGCTCGCCTCAGGCTAACTCCCTCTATTCGCTCTCGGCCCTGGCTAAGCTCAAGGGGTGGCAGCTGGATTTCTACGTGGACCATCTCCCCAGTTATCTGACGGAGCACCCCTGCGGCAACTACCTAGGCGCGTTAAATAATGGCGCCAATGTCATAGATCTCTCCAGCAAGAGCGACAGAGATGGCCTGAATAGCGATGCTTATATAAGGCAAAGGGTGTTGACGGGCAGCGATGAGCAGCTGTTTGTGCCAGAAGGGGGACGCTGCGCCTTTGCCGAGCCAGGCGTGGCCCAGCTAGCCGAGGAGATTGTTAGTTGGAAAAGCGCAGAGCATATTAGTGAGCTAGTGGTGTTTCTGCCATCGGGCACAGGCACCACTGCGCTCTATCTGCAAAAACAGTTCTTAACCCTAGATCCCAGCATTGACGTCATGACCTGCGCCGTGGTGGGGGGCGATGATTATCTTAGGACGCAATTTTTAGAGCTTGAGCAGGATGCAGCGCTGCATCCTCAGATTGTCCCGGCAGCTAAGCGCTACCACTTTGGCAAGCTGTACCCTGAGTTCTATCAGATGTGGCATGAACTTAAGTCGACGGGAATAGCGTTTGAGCTACTCTACGATCCTCTTGGCTGGCTGTGCCTCAAGCATCTCTGGCAACAGGGGTTAGATGTGCCCGTGCTCTATCTACACCAAGGGGGCCTGCTGGGAAATCAATCTATGCTGCCAAGGTATAGGCGAAAATTCGGTGAGCTAGAGAGATAAATGTCATTTGGCCAGGTCGGTACCTGTGAAAGGGGTACAACCTGAGCCAAATGTTACCTGCTGAGTCGTTGACGAATGGGGTCAATCCTACTTGTTGCCTGGGCAACCTTCGATACGTGTGAGAGGAGGTGTATCGAATAGCGTGGGGGTTATTTGTTGCTTGAGAGCAACCATTTCATAAATTGCAGGGCGTCGGTGCGCTTAGCAAATGTTTGTTTGTTTTTTCCAAGACTATCGGTAAAAGCGATAGATGATTTGTTGACTGAAATTGAGTCCACCGGGAAGTTTACCGTGATCTCATGACCGTTAACTTTGTACGACATAGGCCATACTCCTTATTACTGTGACTGCCTTGTGGCAGTAAAAATTTAACAAATAATAGATCCTTAGCTGTTGCGAAAGATGAATTAAATCCTTCCTGAGACTACCCAGCCTAATTTAAATAATCAAGTGATCTGCCTCGAGAAAGCCGTTGCTTGGGCCCTAAATGGGGGCTTTTCACCGGATTGGACACAGTAAATCATTAATAAATGACAATAGTGTGACGAGATAACTGCGAGTTGTTGAAGCGATGACTATGTAATGACTTAGAGTCTAGCGATGCAAAACTTGTAGGCAGAAAAACTAACAGCAGGGTACTGCAGAAGGTAGGCATTATAAGCTTGGATGCGAACTTGTCAATATTTAATCAATTCTGTCGCTTTGAGCTCGCCCATGGCGATGAAAAGGCCCATTCCTGCCTAGCTTTCTACTGTGCAATTTAGGAATAAATGCTAATATTTCTAGGCGCTTGTTAACAATTAAGGGGACTGGGATGCGCTTTGTTGTTTGGCAGTTTATGGTGGTGATGAGCTTGTTTGTCGGCAGTGCTTGGAGCGCTGCGCCAAATAGTCTGGTGGGGGCCTTAAGTGATGCCGCCGCCGATAGTAGCCAGAGCCAATTTGTGCGCTCGGTTGACCACTATGATTACAAGGATAGCCTGCAGCGTGAT
This sequence comes from Shewanella halotolerans, assembly GCF_019457535.1. Lineage (NCBI taxonomy): Bacteria > Pseudomonadati > Pseudomonadota > Gammaproteobacteria > Alteromonadales > Shewanellaceae > Shewanella > Shewanella halotolerans. Next base: position 2,095,277 of record NZ_CP080417.1, read on the forward strand.
ACCCCTAGGGGCACGGTAGAAGGCTTTATGGCGGCGGCTTACGAGCAGGATTATGAGAAGGCGGCAGAATATCTGGATCTGCGCTACCTGCCCGAGGGGATGTCGGCAAAGAAAGGCGCCGAATATGCCAAGCAGCTGCAGCTGATCATAGAGCGTAATCTCTGGCTCGACCTGGGACAGCTTAACGATACTCCACTTGGGCAGGATAACGATCAGCTTCCCGCCTATCGGGATCTCTTTGGTCGGGTAGCGCTGCAAAGCGATCAGATAGCCCTCTATCTACAGCGGGTGCCCAGTGAAGGCGGCACTATTTGGAAAGTCTCTAATGCCACCGTGGCTAAGGTGCCTCAGCTCTATCAAAATCTGGGCTATGGGCCTGTGGCAGAATGGTTTGTTAATCATATCCCCGACGGACGCTGGTTTAATGTCAACCTGTGGGAATGGAGCCTGCTGCTGGCGTATCTGATCACCGCATTTCTGGTGATGGTGCCCATTACCTGGATCATCAAGCGCGTGATCTTGCTAACCCAATATGAGCTTAAAGAGGAGCTGGCCTATATCGTCGCCGGGCCATTGCGTTTGCTGGCGGCCGTGCTATTGGTCAGAGCCTGGGTGTCTCACAGCAGCATCTCACCGGCGGCAATTGAGATGATAGATACCGGCTTTCTGTTGGTGTCGGCCATCATCTGGTTTGGCTGGAGCGCCATGGGGATCTTCCAGCAGGGCCTGAAGAAACGCTGGAAAGAGCAGGGTAAAGATCAGGCCGCCTCCCTGCTGCGGCCGCTGACTAATTTCCTGCGGGTGATCTTCGTGATCATGGCGGTGCTGTTATGGCTAGAACACCTGGGCTTTAACGCCAGCGCCATCATCGCCGGTATGGGCATAGGGGGCATCGCCATCGCGCTCGCCTCCAAGCAGTCGATTGAGAACTTTATCGGCACAATTACCCTCTATTCGGCGGCGCCGATTAAGGTGGGCAACCTGTGTAAATTTGGTAGCATTAGCGGCACGGTCGAGGAGATTGGCCTGCGCTGCACTCAGATCCGCACTCTGGACAGGACGCTTATTCATGTGCCCAACGCCAAGTTAGTGGAGATGGAGATCGAAAACATCTCCCAGCGCGAGAAGATCCGTTTCAAGGCGGATATTCGCCTCGATTATGCAGTGACCACCTCGGAGCAGCTTAAGGCGATTGTCGCCGAGATTAAAGCCATGCTCGAAGAGCATGAGCTGGTGCTCAAAGAGCCCCTCAGGGTCACCTTTAAGGGCTTCGGTCTCCATGGTCTACAGGTTAATGTGCTGGCCTATATCGGCACTAAGAGTTTTCCCACCTTCCAGTTGGCATCGGAAGAGTTACATTTAAAAATCATGGATATAGTGGTGAAGAATGGCTCTCGCATCGTGCCGGTGGCACCTGTTGCCCTGAATAATGGCTAAATGTTAAAGCTGTGATCTCTGGGTCTTGATGTTGGCTCGAAATCCGGGGATCATGGCTATAATTAATGGCGTATCGCGTCCATCACATCATGACGTAGTGAGAATTGTATGGCTAAAGTGCTAGAGAGTGTCGATCAACGTACCCAGTTGGTTGGCGAAAACCGTCTCGAGCTGCTGCTGTTTCGTATCAATGCGACGCAGCTTTTTGCGATCAATGTGTTTAAGGTCAAAGAGGTGGTCAAGCTGCCTAAACTGAGCGCTTTGCCCGGTAGTCATCCTAGCATCAAGGGGGTCGCCAACATTCGTGGCACCTCGATCCCCGTCATCGATCTTCGCGCCGCTATCGGCTTTCAGCCCATGAATAGCGATCAGGAAGCTAACCTTATCATCACCGAATATAACCGCAGCGTGCAGGGCTTTATGGTGGGCAAGGTCGACCATATCATCAATATGACCTGGAGCGACATCATGCCGCCGCCAAAGAGCACCGGCAGTCACAACTATCTGACCGCCATCACTAAGGTGGAGGTGGATGGTGCGACGCGTTTGGTCTCCATTATCGATGTGGAGAAGGTGCTGGCGGAAATCGTTCACTATGATATCGCCATCTCGGATGGGGTGTTAGATGAGGCCTTGGTGGACAAGATGATAGGGCGCAAGATCTTGATCGCCGATGACTCGGCCACGGCTCGCCGTCAGGTGAAAGACACGCTAGCGCCACTGGGTATCGAGGTGATTGAGACCTCCGATGGTCTGCAGGCGCTTAAGCTGTTGAAGCGCTGGTGCGATGAGGGCCGCGATATCAACCAAGAGATACTCATGCTGATCACCGACGCCGAGATGCCCGAGATGGACGGCTATCGTCTCACCTATGAGGTACGCAAAGACAAGCGTATGGCCAATCTCTTTATTACCCTCAACACCTCACTGAGTGGCAGCTTTAATAATGCCATGGTGGAGAAGGTGGGGTGCGATCGCTTTATCTCAAAATTCCAGCCGGATCTGCTGGTGGATGTGGTGCAGGAGCGTCTACGTACTCAGTTGCCCGAACAGGTAAATTAAGCGGAAAGCTTTTAGTACTATTAGCTTTTCATCGCCTAGTTATTCAAGGTCCAACTATTCATCGTCTAGCGAATCATTGTCTATCGAATCATTGCCTATAGAGTCATGGTTGAGTGTCTGCTCGGCAAGGATATCTCGCAATACCTGACGCTTGACCACGGCGGTGGAGACGATATTGATCCTGGCGATGCGCACCGCGTAACCGAAACGGTCGCGGCCGACGGCAGCCAGCAATTGATGCAGGAAGGCCTTATCCAGCCCCAGCATCTTGGCGTAATGTTCGACTGCCTTGGCCAGAGAGGAAAATTGCACGCCATCGAACTCAAAACCGCCGCCAAAACCTGCGGTGTCGAGTGGGATCCCCTTGAGGCTGAGAGGCCAGGGCGCAACGCTCACCCGCTCTTTGGCGACTTGATACATAAACCAGGCGCTCTTCTTAAAGCCTTCGAACACCTTACAGCTAAAGTCCGACTCTTCGAGCTCCTCTTGGGTCCAGTTTTCGCCTATGGCCAAGTGTTTAGCGTAGCGGCGCATTAACTCGTCTTTAACTGCGCTGTGGCAGTCCCAGATGGAGCTGAGAGGGGCCTTTTCGGCGATCTGCAGGCATTCTTTACAGGCGGGAACCGCTAGCGAGGGGTGAGGGCAATGGCCCAAGGCGTGATAGTCAAACTGATGAGCACAGGGCTCAGCGCAGAACCAGCAGGTATGGCGTCTGTCGAAAGGGATGTCGACCAGGGGTAGGCTTGCAGACAAGGGCTATCCCCTGTCTGCTAACTGGCTTAAGCGCATATTACAGCGCAACCTCAGGGCTTACTCTTGCTCTATGTCGACCAGGCTCTTGGCCAGTGTGATAGGGTCGAGCTCCAGGCATTCCTGCTCGGCGACCCAGTCGATACCCACTAATACGCCGTCATCGTGCAGGTCTTGAATCCAATATTCCAGCAGCTCTTCCAGTGGAATGGGAGCTGGCTGATAATCCTGCCATTCTTCAGTGCAGTGTACCTTGGCCTGTGCTTCGCTAGACCATAGCGGCATCACATCCGTCTCTTCATATTCTGACGAGTCACACACGACCCAACCTTCGCCGGTTTCATCTTGCAGGCCCCAAACGGCTTGCTGCTCTTTTACGTTGTCGATAAAGCTTGCTAAAACGGGACTATTGTCTGTCATTTGAGTGTCTGTCATGTGAGTTCTCTTAGAGTGAGTAAAATCGAGCCCATTATACGCGATGTGGCTAACGAGCCAAGCGCTAGGTGAAGTGATCAGCCCACTATTTATTCGCTCATGGGACAAACTGGTCTTAGTTCGAATAATTAATCATAAATCATTTAGTATAAGTGCCTCGAGTCGTTATCATGTCTGGGGAAGGTCTGGTTTCTCACCGGTTGCAGATCATTAAGTTTCTTATTTTTTAGCCGTTTTCTCTTGGAGTCTCTATTTTGAAAAAATTGCTCACCTTTGCATCCCTGATCCTGGCAACCGGCTTGCCAAGCCTTAGCGTGCTCGCCCAAGATTTCGATACCTGTGTCAGCGCACTCAAACAGAAGGCACTCGCCGCCGGAGTGTCGAGCAAGACGGTAGAAGAGGGTCTGGGTCAGGTGAAGTTTGTGACCAGGGTGATTGAGCTGGATAAGAAGCAGCCGGAATTTAGTCAGACCTTCGATAACTATTTCTCCAAGCGGGTTACCGACTGGCGGGTTCAGGAGGGGAGGCGTCTGCTTAAGCAGCATGGCCCGCTGCTGCATAAGTTGCAGCAAGAATATGGCATACCGCCTCAGTATCTGGTGGCCTTCTGGGGACTTGAGACCAATTTCGGCTCCTATAAAGGCAAGATGCCGGTGATAGACTCGCTGACAACCCTTGCTTGCGATCCGAGACGTAGCGACTATTTTACCGGCGAATTGATTCAGGCCTTGAAGCTCAAAGAGGCCTACCAATTTGATAACGCCCAGATGCAAGGCTCTTGGGCCGGCGCCATGGGGCACACTCAATTTATGCCCTCGGCCTATGCAAAGTATGCGGTGGACGCCGACGGTGACGGCAAGGCAGATCTGTTTAACAGCACTGAGGATGCTTTATCCTCGGCGGCTAACTTCTTGAATAATCTGGGTTGGATGCGCAACGAGCGTTGGGGCCGCGAGGTCTCGCTGCCAAAGGATTATGATTTTCGCCACCTTGGGCGTAACGATAAACAAAGTTTAACGACCTGGGCCGGTTTGGGGATCACTCAGGCCAACGGCCACGCGCTGTCGACTCCCGACATGCAAGCCGCCCTCTATCTTCCGGCTGGGCATACTGGGCCAGCATTCTTAGGTTATGGCAACTTCGATGTGATCATGCGCTGGAACCGCTCAGAGTTTTACGCCATCGCCGTCGGGCATCTGGCCGATCGCATCAATGGTGGTGCTCGCCTGCATGTGGCGCCGCCGAAACATGACAACATTAGCCGCGACAAGCTTAAGCAGTTGCAGGCCAAACTCAACGAGAAGGGCTATGAGGTGGGTAAGCCTGATGGCGTGCTTGGGGTCAACTCCCGCGCTGGCCTACAGGCCTTTCAGCGCAGTGTTGGTCTGGTGGCCGACGGATTTCCAAGCGATGAGACCTTCAGCGCCCTGGGCATCAAATAGTGCTAACCATTATGATTGCATCTCGATAAAAATTACATTAGCTTAAGACGTTGGCCGGGCAGTTTGCTCGGCCATTTGTTAATGACAACATTTTTATACCAATCGTAGTAAATAACTGATCATGCTAGCTTGTTAAAACGTCCGATAACGGTGTTATTATTTTTGATTGTAGAATAACTACTTATCAAAAAATTCTGCCTTGTTCTCGGCTGTTTTTCCTGCGCTATTTCTGATCACTTACTTACCGTGATTGGTATGACGAGTGGCAATAAAAGGTAGCAATATGGATGCGATGGAGAGTTTGTCCTTTGCCCAGCGGCAACGTCTGGCGTTTATCGACTTTAGTTTGCAGTATTTCGGCCAGGTATCGCGCCAGGACTTGATCGCCAAATTCGCCACAGGCCTGGCGGCGGCGACCCGGGATTTCGCCAGCTATCGCGATCTGGCGCCCCACAACATGGAGTTGGTGCATCAGACCAAACGCTATCACAGGCGCGCCGAATTTACCCCCCTGTTTGACCATGATCCCGAGGCGATCCTCCATGGATTGGCCAATGGCTTCGGCGATGGGCTATCCCATCCGGTGACGCCAAGTAGTGTCTGTCTGGATGCGGTGCAGCTCATTCATCCCGATACCAATATTATCGCCGCCGTGATGCGCGCTATCGCCCACAAGCAGGCGATATCCGTGACCTATGTGTCCGTGTCATCGGGGGAAACTCAAAGAGAGCTGGTGCCGCACACCCTGGTGAATAACGGACAGCGCTGGCATGTGCGCTGTTTCGATCGCACCCATCAGGTGTTTACCGACTTTGTGGTGACCCGTTTTAAGGCGGTAAGCCAGAGCGCCACCGAGCCTTTCGACCATGAGCTGCAAGATAAGGATAGCTACTGGCAGAAGTTGGTTTCTCTGGTGTTGATCCCCCATCCCAGCCTGAAGCATCCCGAGGCGATTGCGCTGGACTATCAGATGAGCGAGGGGGAATTGGTGCTCAGTTGCCGCGCCGCCTTAGCCGGTTATCTGCTGCGCCAGTGGAGCGTCGACTGCTCGGTCCAGCATCAGATCCGCAGCGGCGTCTGTCAGCTGGCGCTTAAGAATCACGCCATCTTAAGCGAGATAGAGCATCTGGCCATAGTGCCGGGCGCCAAGGCATAACAGGCGTAGCGCCTCGGAGGAAGTTTTGCTAAGCTTCGCCCACTTGATGAAAAGAGACTAACTAAGGACGCTTGATGAGCATTAAAGACGATATGGTCGTGCAGTTTAACTACACCTTACGCGATGAAGCAGGTGAAGTGCTCGAAACCAACGAAGGATTAGATCCTATTGCCTACTTACATGGGCATGACAACATGATGCTTGGCGTCGAGAAGGCGATGGAAGGTAAGGCTGTGGGTGAGAAGTTTTCTGTGACCCTGCCACCGGAAGAAACCTATGGCGTGCGTAACGAAAACGGCGAGCAGCGCGTGTCTATTAAGCATCTGCAAGGCGCAAAAGTGTGGAAGCCTGGTATGCGCGCCATCATCAGCACTGACCAGGGCCAGCGCCAGGTGACAGTACTCAAGGTGGGCAAGTTTATGGCGACCGTGGATATCAACCATCCACTGGCTGGCCGCGAGCTGACTTTCGATCTTGAGGTTGTCGACGCGCGCGAGGCGACTGCAGAAGAGATCGCCCACGGTCACGCCCATGGCGTCGGCGGTCACCACCACTAGAATGGTCACGGCCACTAGACTAGTGGCGAGTACCTGAATAACCATAGAGACCCGGGCTTTCCTGGGTCTTTGCATATCTAACGGGGAAGTAAGCTGTGGTCATTGAATTTTCAGGGGGGCGGATAATCGTCTCGCCCCAAGAGGTGCTGGTAAAACTCACCACAGGTGTCAGCCTCTTTGCCATGGCCGATGATCTACGCCTGCTCAGCGCGGGCAACATCATGGTGGCCGATGCGGGCGCGGTGCGTTGGCACCTTAGCTTAGACGATGCAAATCAGCTAGGTGATATCGCCGAGAGTCTCGGTATCGATATCGCCTAGGCAAGATTGACTTCTACTTCATCAGTTGCTGCCGATGCCGCCCGTTAACGGCCATGTTTGTGGCGAATAAGCTAGTGGCGAATAAGCTAGTTGCGGCTAAGCAAGTCTCGTCTAGGCATGTCGCGTCTATGCAAGTCGGGTCTAAGCACGGCTAGTTTTGGCTAAGCTTGTCACGGCCGTGGGGCGAGTCGAGATCTAACCTGGGGCCCTTGGGAACCACGCGCGTCGGGTTGATCTGGCCATGGCTGAAGTAGTAGTGCTGCTTGATATGCTCAAAGTTGACCGTCTTGGCAACCCCAGGGTGTTGGTATAACTCCTTCAGGTAGGCTTGGATTGCGGGCATGTCCGTGATGCGATTGCGATTGGTCTTGAAGTGACCCACATAGACGGCATCGAAACGCACGAGTGTGGTAAACAAGCGCCAGTCGGCTTCGGTAATTTGGTCACCCACCAGATAGCGCTGCTGGCTAAGACGTGTCTCTAAGCTATCTAAGGCGTCAAACAGTTCATCGAAAGCCTCCCCATAGGCCGCCTGTGTGGTGGCAAAACCTGCTTTGTACACACCATTATTGATCTTGTTGTAGACCCAGTGATTGATCTCGTCTATCTCCTCGCTATGGGCGGCGGGGTAGAAGTCGAGATGATTGCCAGTGATCTCGTTAAAGGCGCTATTAAACATGCGGATGATCTCCGCCGACTCGTTGCTGACTATGGTTCGGCGCTGCTTGTCCCACAGCACTGGTACAGTCACCCGACCGCTATAGTCTGGCTTGGCCAGTTGGTAGATCTGGTAGAGATAATCTTTGCCGTTAAGCCTGTCGATCTCGCTGCCCTCTATGTGCTGGGCGATCTCGCTCTGCTTGGGGCCACTAAACTCCCAGCCGTTGCTCAGCATATGGGGCTCGACGACCGTGACGCCGATATGGGCCTGCAACGACTTCAGCTCGCGAAAGATCAGGGTTCTGTGGGCCCAGGGACAGGCAAGAGAGACATAGAGATGGTAGCGACCCGACTCGGCTTTAAACTCGGGCTCAGACTCATCTGCGCTTGGCGCCTTTATCCAGCGGCGAAAGGCAGCGTTTTCCCTTACAAACGCACCCTTGCTCTTGTCTGTGTCATACCATTTATCGACCCATTGGCCACCTTGAAGTAATCCCATCTGTGTCTGCCTCGCTTATCTCACTCATTAAGTGCAGTGTAACAGTCGACTAAGCGGATAAAAAACGCGAAAACTGGCATTTTTTGTTCGACTTTATCGAATAGTTGGGCGGGCCAAGGCTTCCTGATATGATCGGCCACACCTAAACAGCTAATGAAGAGTAATAAAGGAAACCCTATGTCTCAACAGCCGTTAGAGCGGATCACCATAGAACCTCAATCCCAGTGCCGCGCCTGCGTGATCTGGTTGCATGGCCTTGGCGATTCCGGCGCCGGTTTTGCCCCTGTGGTGCCACTTCTGGGTCTGCCCGATGAACTCGGTGTGCGCTTCATCTTCCCCCATGCGCCAAGCATACCGGTGACCATCAACCAGGGGTATGTGATGCCCGCTTGGTATGACATCAAGGGGATGGATGTAGACAATCGCGCCGACATGGCTGGTGTCTTGGCCTCTGAGGTGGCGATTTCAGCGCTTATTGAGGAGCAGATCGCCTCTGGCGTGCCGAGCGATAAGATAGTCCTGGCCGGTTTCAGCCAAGGCGGGGTGATGAGCCTGTTTACCGGCTTGCGTTTTCCTAAGCGTCTGGCGGGGATCATGGCACTATGTTGCTATCTGCCCACCGGCCATGCCATGCCCGATAACTTGAGTGAGGCCAATCGTCATACGCCGCTGCTGCAACAACACGGTGAGCAGGATGAGGTGGTGCCACTGGCTCTTGGCCGCGCGGCATATGATCTGATTTCAAAGGCGGGCTATTCCAGCGAGTGGCATACCTACCCTATGGGCCATAGCGTGTTGCCAAATCAGCTTCAGGAGATAGGTCTGTGGCTTAAGGCGCGTCTGAGCGAATAGACTGCCTGTTTACCTGCCTGTTATCTGCATGAATTGGAACAGGATTATTAAAATAAGCGAGGGGCGCCAGTTGGCGCCTCTTTTTTATGCTTGTAAGAGTGTGATGGATATCACGTCAATCAATTGGCGGGCACAGCCTGGTCATTTCTCTGTAACCATAAGTTAACAATCGCCCATAAATGGCGACCTTTGCGACTAAAAAAACATCAATCTGTGCTGTATTACGTTTTACTGCTTTAGATAAAGTTGATCTAGTGTGAAATTTTTACCGGTTTTGTGATCTAGGTACGTTAGAGCTTGTTTGTTTAAAGGGAGTATCCTTATTTTTTGGAAAATAAGTGCAAGTTAATAAAATAGATGGGAAATCGATATCTATTGCCGTTTTAATTTATCGATAGGCCTCGCAATTCATTTTTACCTTGTTCTGCTGGTGAAACAATGAAAGGCGTAAAACGCTTTTAAAATAAACATTTGCCCTATGTTTATTCATAAAAATGCCACATTTCCTAGATATTGTTTGCTATTATATTTCGCGGCGAGATTATGACGTTCGCTATCAAAAATTATGATGGTTAATAAAAAAGATAATCTAGGGGTTGATGTAATGACAAATAAGCTTTTAAAAGGATTAGTCGCTACCGCTGTATTAGCAGCACTTGCTGGTTGTAATAGCAGCGATGACGACAAGGCGCCAACAACATGTGCTGAAGCTGGCACTGCTTGCACCAAATTTACCGTACTGCACACCAATGATAACCATGGTCGTTTCTGGGAAAACAAAGACGGCGAATATGGTATGGCGGCACGTAAGACGCTGATCGAAAAGATCCGCGCTGAAGTGGCGGCCAATGGCGGCGAAACTCTGCTACTTTCTGGTGGTGATATCAACACAGGTGTACCTGAGTCTGATCTGCAAGACGCACTGCCAGATTTCCTTGGCATGAACGATATCGGTTATGACGCTATGGCGGTCGGTAACCACGAATTTGATAATCCATTGGCAGTACTGGATTCACAGCGTTCTATCGCTAACTTCCCTATGCTGGCGGCTAACATCTACAAAGAAGATGGCACTCGCTACTTCGAAGCCTACAAGGTATTCGATGTTAACGGCATCAAGATTGCTGTTATCGGTCTAACCACCGAAGACACGGCTAAGCTGGGTAACCCAGAATTTATCTCAGGTCTTAAGTTCACCGATCCTAAAGAAGAGATCGTTAAGGTGATCAAAGAGATCAAAGACGCTAAGGCAGCCGATCTTATTTTTGCAACGACTCACATGGGTCACTATGCGAACGGCGAACACGGCAGCAACGCGCCTGGCGACGTGGCTCTGGCTAAGGCACTTGAGCAAGGCCAACTTCAGGCTGTGATCGGTGGTCACTCACAAAACCCAGTTTGTATGGAAGGCGGCGAATATGCTGACTTCGCACCGGGCGACGAGTGTACACCTGATCAGCAAAACGGTACCTACATCATGCAAGCCCACGAGTGGGGTAAGTATGTTGGCCGCGCCGATTTCGAATACTTTAACGGTGAACTGCACCTGGCTAACTACAAGCTGGTTCCTGTTAACCTAGTGAAGAAAGTAAAAGATGAGCAAGGTAACGAGACTAAAGTTCTGGTAGGTGAAGCCATCGAGGCAGATGCTGCACTGAAAGAGATGCTTTCTTATTACCAAGAGCGTGGCCAAGGCCAACTGGACGAGGTGATTGCTTCTACCGATGGCTTGCTAGACGGTGAGCGTGCAAACGTACGTTTCATGCAGACTAACCTGGGTCGTCTGATCGCCGATGCGCAGCGTACCAAGGTTGCGGCCGATGTAGGCGTAATGAACTCTGGTGGTGTTCGTGCGTCAATCGCAGCGGGTGACATCTCTTACCGCGACGTACTGACCGTACAGCCTTTCGGTAACATGGTGACCCTAAGCACTATGACAGGTGAAGAGCTTAGTGCTTATCTGGGTGAAGTGGCTAGCCTACAGATTGGTGCAGGCGCTTACGCTCAGATCACTGGCGTTAAGATGACTGTTGACTGTGCGGCTAAGACAGTGGCTATCAGCGAAGTTAACGGTAAAGAGTACAGCGCGACTGGCTCTTACACCATGACAGTTCCTAGCTACAACGCGGCAGGTGGTGACGGCTATCCTAAGCTAAACCCAGTACAAACAGGTTATGTTGATGCCGAAGTACTGTACACCTTCTTCAAGGATGCTGGCACTATCGTAGCGGCCGACTACAACCCAGTAGGCGATATCGTTTACGAAAACTCTGAAAGTGTTGAAGGTTGTAAGATCACTGCTCAATAAGCAGGATTAAGTTACACAAAGGGCAGCCTCAGGGCTGCCTTTTTTATGCCCGAGATTTCACATTCATCTAAGTCGGATCAAGCAAGTTTACGAGAGGATTTAGCTGGCTCATTCTCTGGTTCAAATTCTGGATCATCAACTTTTGTACAAGTCCATTCAAACGGCGCCGGAAAATTTTTTTAAATTTCTTCCTTGAAATCATAAATGCCTAGCCACATATAGTGAGTATGGGGCGCTCATCGAGGCCCCTGATGTTACCCAAGATGTTGATCTTGTTATGGCAGTGCCTTTGGGCTGCCCGGTAATGTCACTAAAAGGCGCGGCGCAATTTATTCGAAACATATCGTGTGAATTATTGTCGGCCACTAACCACTATATTGCTTAATACAAGGATATACTTATGCGTAATTATGATTTGACCCCTCTATACCGTAGTGCCATTGGATTCGATCGTTTAGCCCAGCTTGCCGAGCATGCTGCATCGAACAAGGGGAATTCGGGTTATCCCCCTTATAACATCGAGCTGCTGAGCGAGAATCGCTATCGCATCACCATGGCGGTGGCCGGCTTTGCGATGGAAGAATTAGATATCACCAGCGAAGGCGACAAGCTAGTGGTAAAAGGCACCAAGGCGGAGCAGGAGAGCGAGCGCAAATACCTGTATCAGGGTATCGCTGAGCGCGGTTTCGAGCGCACCTTCCAGCTGGCCGACTATGTGACTGTAATTGGCGCCGATCTGGAAAACGGCCTGCTCAATATCGATCTGCAGCGTGAGATCCCCGAGGCCCTAAAGCCGCGCAAGATTGAGATCTCAACTTCGAGGCTACTAGACGCCTAAATGAATGGCTAAGTGCAGCGCTTTAGAGCACAGCATCGAATAAAAAAGGGAGTCTAGGCTCCCTTTTTTGATGGCTAAATGCTAGGGCCTGTTGACCTTTTGAGAACAAATTTTGTTCTAATTGAGTTCGTTCAAATCGCGACATGAGGCTTGGAGTATAGTTATTCTATATAAAAGCCGAGTAACAAAGAGTTGAACGTGCTCAAGACGAACCCTGCGGGCAGCGTCTGTATCATTTTTCTACTGCGTTATCGCTCATTGATGTAGCACATTACATTACAATCGCTCTGCCTTGTATAAAATCGATACAGAATGCTGCAAAACTGAACGCGAAAGATAAACAGGCCCTAGTTTTTCAGATTTAGCGATTAAGTCCAGTCAGAATGGCTTCATTCAGGTATTGGCTAAAGTCATCGCCATGGTTGGCCAGCATCTTAGGGAACATAGATATCGGCGTCAGGCCCGGGAAGGTGTTGATCTCGTTGAGTAAGATCTCGCCCTCTGGCGTGAGGAAGAAATCGATTCGCGACAGATGTCTGAGCTTCATGCCATCGAATACCTTCACCGCATAGGCGCGGATCTGCTGTGCTATCTCATCGCTTACCTCGGCCACGACCCGAGTGGTGGCCTTACTGTCGGCAGCATACTTTTCATCATAGGTGTAGAAGGTGCCACCGGCGCAGATCACCTCGCCAGGCAGGGTGGCGACCGTCTCGCCGCGATATTGATAGACGGCGACTTCCAGCTCCCGCGCCTGAATGGTCTTCTCCACCACCACATAAGGAGAATAGCGAAACGCATCGGCCAGAATGGCCGGGATCTGCGCCGCGTCATCGACCCGGTAACAGCCGACCGATGAGCCTTGTGAGGCGGCCTTTACGAATACTGAGCCCCACTTGGCCAGGGCATCTGTGGTTTGGGCGATTGCCTGCTCGTCCGGTTGATTCAGGAAGAGGTAAGGGGTGTTCGGGATCCCCAGGGCGCTAAACCACATCTTGGCGGTGATCTTGTTGAAACAGTTGCGTGAGCCCTCGGCGTCACAGCCGAAATAGGGCAGGTTAATGAGTTCGAAATAGGACTGAATGTCGCCGGTCTCGCCAGGGTAGCCGTGAATACAGGGGATCACATAATCCACCGGCCAGGGCGCCAGGCTTTCATCTTCGAAGCGGATCTCGCGGCGATTGGTCAGCTCACAGCGCTCACCTGAATTGGTCTGATATTGCCCCTTGGCATCGAGTTCGACCCGCAGCACATTCAGGTGGGGAAGTTTCGCCAGCGAGGTCTCGAAGTAGTTGGCCGACAGCAGGGAGATGGCGTGTTCATCGCCGCCGCCACCGCATAAAAGTAAAAGGTTGATCGGATTCATCGGGTCTCCGTATTCGACTCTGTATCGTTTTCCATGCTCACTATGACGTGCTGATTTTTTTATGCAAGTCCTGGATGCAGCTTAAAGAAAGCTTAATGTCTGACCGGGCAATTTGTGGCCGAAATCATTATCTATAGCCGCCTTTACGCTCGGCCCAGGGCGCCTCATAGAGTGCCTCATAATCGGTCTGTGGCAGCACAGTCACGCCTACCGCCTCAAGAAACAGCGCTTGTCCCTGGGAAATAGGCTCACCGGCGTAAATATAGTAGGCCGCGCGCCTGCGCTCGGGAAAGGCCTTATACAGCTTGGCGCGCTCGATAAGCAACCAGCGCAGAAAGATCTCGTTACTCTCAAGGCCTAGTCCGATAAACACCAGTTCGTTATGCAGCAAGATATTGAGCCAGGTGCTGTTGCCGCGCCAATGCTCCTTTAGCGCATTTTTAAAGCCGCCACCCAGATGGCCCTGATGCAGAATATCCCTGGCTCTGTCTACCGCCCCCATGTAATGACTCAGTCCCAAGCGCACGCTGCGGGCATACCTCTGCATGCCGTTGATGTGCCAGATGGCAAACTCCTCTGTGGGCGAGGTGATGGGCGACTTGGCAAAGTAGCTGGACCAGGGGTAGAAGTCGGTAAAATGTTTGGCCTGCAGGTGATGTAGCTTAAGTTGGTGACTTTTCGCCAGGGTCTGTTCGAAGTTAGTGGTCAGCACTGGCGTGTTGTTCGCCGCTGCCCAGGCTATCAGTCGTTGGTGTTGACGCTGGGGTTGCCAGCTGGCCATCAGGCTACAGAACTCCTTTTGCAGCTGCTTGTTGGGCTGACTACTGATGAGATCCAGCGCATCATAAAACTCGGTGAGGGCGATGCCTACTGGGATGCTGGCCACCTCATCGCCCTGGTGGGCACGCCAAAGGCTGAGGAGCATCTCATCCCAGGCGTTGATGCTGGTTACTTGCTCGTCACGTTGACTGCTAGGGCGATAGCGATTGATGCCGTTACCCACCACTAACGCCCTCGGATGGGCACTCGGGCGCTGGTTGAGCAGCTGGGACAAGGTTTGACTCATGCTGGCCATAACCTATGTGCCAGACCAGAGGCCCTAAGGGTTGCCTGACAGCATGCCGCTTCGAACACCGCCTGGCTGCCAAGACAACTAAAGTGTCCCTTGGCGCGGGTGATGGCGGTGTAGACCAACTCCTTGGTGAGCAACTGGCGCTGGGCCACGCTGGGCCTTGGCGGCAAGACGAAGGCGACCTGCTGAAACTCGCTGCCCTGGCTCTTATGTACCGTCATGGCGTAACAGGTCTCGTGGCTCGGCAGGCGGGCGGGCAGTACCTTGAGTAGGCTGCCATCGGCCTGAACGAAATAGGCCATCAGGCGGTGGCTGGGGCCGTGCCCTGGCAAGATCACCCCGATATCGCCGTTAAACAGCCCAAGGTTATAGTCGTTACTCTGAATGATGATGGGACGTCCGGCGTAAAATTCGCTGGATGGCTGGATCAGCTGGGCATCTTTCAGTGCCTGGGTGACCGCCCCATTGATCCCCTCGACGCCATATTCGCCGGCGCGCATGGCGCAGAGGATACGGAAGTCGTTGAAGCGAGTGATGATCTGGTTGGCGATTTCGTCTAGATCTAGATGTTGAGCTGCTTCTGCTGCTAACTTTTCATCTAGCTGTCCATTGACCTCGCCAGCCGGCGCCTTATTGGCCAGGCGATTGACCAAGGTCAGGTAGGAACGATATTTGTCGACGCTCTGGGCCATCAAGGCCGTGAGCCCGGCGTTGCCCTGGGGCGTGAGTTGATGCTCAAGCCAGCTAAGTTCGTCGTATCCTTTCTGCCAGACACTTAATATCTCTGCCAGATCGCGGCGGTTGACGGCGCCAGCCAGTTGGCCTATGCCGGCATCGCCCTTAAATCTGTGGCTGTGCATCAGCATGGCCAGGCTATCGCCCAGTGCCGGGCGAGTATCTATAAAGGCGCTGAGATCTTCATTGGTCAGTTGACTGAGGAGTGCTGCCTTAGCTTTTGAGTAGCGCATGCGCCAGCCATTTGCTTGCTGATTGTCAATGTTCTGAGAGCCAATGTTAAGAGAGCCAATGCTCTGAGCTTCTGCTTGCTTGAGCCCGGCGCAGATATCAGCCAGCACGGCGCCAGCCTCCACCGAGGCGAGTTGGTCCTGATCGCCAAGCAGAATAAGCCTGGCGTGTTCGGGTAGCGCGGCCAGCAACTTGTGCATCATGGGCAGATCCACCATGGAAGCCTCATCGAGGATCAAGAGATCCAGTCTGAGAGGATTGTCCTTGTGGTGCCTGAATCTGTGGGAGCCGGGGATCACCCCCAGCAGACGGTGCAGGGTGGCTGCCTCTTCGGGCACCTGCTTAAGCTGCTCAAGATCCAACTCGTCACCATAGGGCGCCAGCTCCTGGGCCAGCCTCGCCTTGGAGGTCTTGATCGATTCGCTCAGGCGCGCGGCCGCCTTACCCGTTGGCGCCACCAACTTGATGGTGAGTTGCTGCTCCAGACAGAGCAGCAGTAACAGCTTAGTCACAGTGGTTGTCTTGCCCGTGCCAGGTCCGCCGGTGATCACCGCCAGCTTCTGACTAAAGGCGGTGGCGGTGGCTACCCTCTGCCAATCGGGCTTCTCGGCCTGACCGGCAAACAGAATATTCAGTATGCTGGCTACCTTGTCCGGCGCGGCAACTCTGATGGGCTGATTGAGGCGCGTAAGACGCTCGGCTACCTGAGTCTCAAACTGGTAGTAACGCTGCAGGTAGAGCCTGTCGCCATCGAGGATCAAGGGGGTGTTTAGCTCACCATCGGCCGGGCTAACGGCTTGATATTGCGTCAACTGCTCGGCCAGCGCCTGTGGGGTCAGCTCAAGTTGACATTGGGGCAGCTGTTCATGCAGCGGGTTATTCCTGTCTATCTGAGTCAGGGGCAGACAGGTGTGTTGCTGGGATAGCTGACGGCTGAGTAGGGCGCAGATCAGGGTAAAGAGATCGTCGCCATCGCTATGTAGGGCTTGCATCTGCAGGGCAAAGTGGCGATCCAATGGGGTCAGCAGTCCCTCCTGCTGCCAGTGCTTAAGCAGCTGGCTAAGTGGCTGTGCTAGCTGGATCATAGGTCTAGCTCTCCTTGTGCTGGGCCTGATTGCATGTCAGATTGCCTGTCTGTTGGCGAGTGCGGCTGAGACTCAGCTTGAGACTCTGCCTGTGACTTAGCGTGAGATTCATTGGCATTAGCCTCGCTAAGCAGGGTGTCCAGAGCCTGGATCAGCCCAAGGGGGGGCTTGTCGTAGTAGACGCCGGTACTCGGTGATTTGGCCGACATGCCCCTAAGGAAGAGGTAGTAGCAGCCGCCCACATGCTGCTCATACTGGTAGCCGGGCAGGCGCAGCTTGAGGTAGCGATGTAGCGCCAGGCTATAGATGATGTACTGCAGGTCATAGTGATGACCGGCGATGGCCCGTTGCATGGCGGGCTTTTCATAATGGCTCAGATGATCTCCCAGATGGTTGGACTTATAGTCGGCGATATAGAACTTGCCCTGGTATTCGAAGGTTAAGTCGATAAAGCCCTTGAGCATCCCCTCTAGGGTCTCGAAGCTCAGGGCGGCGCTATAGCCATACTGACTCAGCAGCTGATTAAGCCCAGGTGCATCGAGCTTGCCTATAGGCATATAAAACTCCATCTCCACCAGTTTCTGCGCCTGGCTTAGGCTCGCCAGACACAGCTCATCACCATCGAGCGGCACGTGCAGCAGATCCAGATACCAGGCATGCAGCATCTCTTGCCACTCGCTATCGATACCGAAGCGCTCCATCGCCTTGGGCAGCTCATCGCCTAGGCTGGTATTGGCCTGGGTAAAGTCAATCTGCTCCAGCACCCAGTGGAGGAAACTCCCCGCGTTGGCGCCGCGCTCGAAGCTGAATCGTGACATCTGCTCGCTGTCGGGAGCTAACTGCTCAAGCTCGGGGAAGGCCTCATCGCCCATGCCTGGGCTGACCTGTTCGTGAGCCGAATGTTTCACCAGGCCTGAGTAGCTGCCCACCCGCCAGGGGATCTCGCGCCTGCGGCTAAGTGGCCGCGGCGCCAGCTTGACGGCATCGGCAGTGTCGATAGGGTCAAAGTCTAACTTGGGCGCATCGCTTTCCACCAAATCGACCGAGATCGCCTCGCTCGCCAGCGCCTGGGCGGCGGCCTGAATGTCGGCAAACTCACAGGCCTTGGTCTCTATGCCCAAAAGGTAGCCAATGGCGGTCTCGAACAACTGGCTGCTGATCCCGTCACGCTTGGTGAAGCGCGAATGGTTGGCGACATAGCAGTAGCAGGCCAGCACCGGGCGGGTGAGCGCCACATAGAGCAGGCGCAGATCTTCGGCGAGATTTTCCGCCTTGTATTTGGCCCAGCCTTCGTCGCTCTGGTCGATATCCCACACCAGGGCATCTTGCTCGTGGTAGAGCATAGGTGCAGGCTTGCGGCGATTGTCTCTGGCCAGGCTGACGAAGGGCAGGAAACAGATGGGATATTCCAGACCCTTACTCTTGTGTATGGTGACGATTTGTACCAGATTCTGCTCGCTCTCCAGCCTTAGCTGGGCCTCTTCCGTGCTGCTCACCTCGATCAGCGTCTGCTGATACCAGTTGAGCAGAGCGCTGATGCCGTCGAGCTCCATCGCTTTTTGCTGTAGCAGTTCGCCAAGGTGCCTGAAATCGGTCAGGCGGCGCTGCCCCTCATCCGCAGTCAATAGACGCTCGATGAGGTGGGTATCTGCCGCCAAGGCCATCATACAGGGTATGATCCCGCGCTTGAGCCAGGTTTGATGCAGGTTGTCGAAGGCCTCGAGCTGCTGCTGACGCACATCTTCATCCAGATTAAAGGCATGGATCGCCTGGGCATCATAGCCCAGCAGGGCGGTGGCCATGGCGCTGCGCAGCGCGCGCTCATCCTTGGGATTGGCGATGGCCAGTAGCACCTGGGCGAGTTCCTTGGCCACCAGAGTATCGAATACGCTGTCGCGGCTGAGAAAGACGGCGCCTATCCCCCGGCTACTCAGCGCCGATTTGATATAGGCGGCCTCGTTGCGATCCCTGACAAGCACCGCGATATCTTTTGCCTTGAGCGGCTTATTCTGCTTCAAGCACTCGCCGCGCTGAGCCTCGTTGAGCAGCCTGGCTATCTCGTTGGCGGCATCTTCGGCCAACTGGCTGCGGGCGCTGGCCTTATTGAGTCCGGCGTTAGGGTCTTCGCCGAGCAGCTTAAGCCGCAGCGCGCTCGTTTGGGGGACCTTCTCGACCAAGCGTTTCTCTGCCGCCATGGGTGAGGGCTTGATGAGTTCAAAGGGGATCGCCTGGCTGATGAAGGGATCGTCGCTTCTCGAGAACAGCTGATTGACCGCCTCGACCATGGCCTGGCTGGAGCGGTAGTTGGTGTCCAGGCTGTAATGGTTTTCCGTCTGGCCCCTGGCATGGA
The DNA here is from genome assembly GCF_019457535.1 of Shewanella halotolerans. Taxonomy (NCBI): domain Bacteria; kingdom Pseudomonadati; phylum Pseudomonadota; class Gammaproteobacteria; order Alteromonadales; family Shewanellaceae; genus Shewanella; species Shewanella halotolerans. Next base: position 2,114,432 of record NZ_CP080417.1, read on the forward strand.
TATAGGTGTGGATATCGGCGCCGCGAAAGGCGTAGATCGCCTGTTTGGGGTCACCAATCATCAAGAGGCCGAGGTCGCTGTCTGTTGAGACCTGCTGGCCTTGATAGATACTGCTGAAGATCTGATATTGCAGCGGATCTGTGTCCTGAAACTCATCGATAAGGGCGATGGGGAAACGCTTGGCGATGGCGCGGGCCAGGGCCTGCTCCTGGTCGGTCTCCTCGCTCAGGGCATCGGCCAGGGCGATCAGCAGATCGTCCGGTGTGCGCAGATTCTTAAGCTGTTTCTGCGCCGCAAAACGGGCCTTTATCCCATCGCGGGCGCCGTAGAGGAAGCTGGGCACTAAGGTGTCTATTGTCTCTGTGACGCGCTCGATATGGGCAAGTAGCGGCGCCTGCTCCGGCGTTGGGATCTCGCCGCCCTTGTTGAGCTTTAAGCCGCCTAAGGCCAGCGCCCCCAGCACCTTGCTGTCGGGCAGGGAGAGCGGCTGAGCCGCCCAGTTATCCATGGTGGCGAACAGGGTCTCGAGCTTGGGATAGCCCTGATCTTTCTTGCCAAAGCGGGTGCCGTTGAGCGGCAGCGCCTTGAGCAGCTCAAGGGTGACATCGCGCTCGCGCGGCCAGATAAGCTTGAGTCTCGAAAGGCTCTGACTCAGGCGATCCGCCACCTGACTGAAGGCTTCGGGTGTCGGCGAGACGCTGGCCTGATTGGCTCCGAGTAGCGGCCTTAGCTGCTTGGTCAGGCCATCGGGATCGCTAAACTTATTGCTGATGATCTGCGCCAGATAACCGGGCAGCGGATAGCAGGCCTCTCGCCAGAAGTCGCGCACCGCATGGTGCAGATACTGGCTGTCATCCAGGGTAAATTCTGACTCAAACAGCAGGGATGATTCGAACGCCATGTCCGACAAAATACGCTGACAGAAACCATGTATGGTAAAAATAGCTGCCTCATCCAGCGACTTGAGGGCGAGATCCAGCCGCTTCAGCGCCTGGCTACGGGCCTCGGGCTCCGCCTCTGAATAGAGTGTGTTGATCAGGGGATCGTCCACTTCCATGCCGAGAAAGGCGCGGTAGGCCAGCTGGATCTTCTTGCGGATACGATCCCTAAGCTCCTGAGTGGCGGCGTTGGTAAAAGTCACCACCAGGATCTGCTCGCAGCTTAGCGGCGCGCGCTGGCTATCGCCCAATAATAAGCGCACATAGAGTCCGGCGATGGTGTAGGTCTTGCCGGTACCCGCGCTGGCCTCGATGAGGCGAGTGCCCGACAGCGGCAGGCTTAAGGGATCCAGTGTCTGTGTCGCCATCTTATTGGCCCTCCACGAAATCGGCCAACTCGCTCAGCGGCGCCTTGTGATAAAGACTCAGCATGGGTGAGAGCAGCGTGCTGGCTATGGTGCCAAAGCCTGCCTCGCTAAAATCATCAGGGAAAGTAAATAACCGCTGATAGTGAGCTTCCTGGCCTTCACCCAGGTTAGATTGTTCATCGAGCCATTGTGGCTGGGCGGCGATCAGCTTCTCAATATGATCTCCCTCGGCTTCGACATAGGCAAAGGCGGTTCTTGGCATGAAGGGCAGGGGCTGGCTCTGCCCCTGATGATAGCGCTCGGCCCAGAGTGAGAGCTGATTGAGCGCCTGCTCTGGCGTTATCGGCGCAAAGGCGTGGAAATGGCCGATATCGAGCAGATAGCTGTGGCGCTGCCAGGGTGTGCCCTCATGGATTTCCACGTCGCTATTTTCGCTGACGCTGGCGTTAAGACTGGTGTTAAGACTGGTGTTAAGACTAGCGTTAAGGCACAGGTGACGCAGATAAACGCGGATCAGATCCCGCGCGTTCGCCGTCCCCGGACGGTAGTTGACCAGCCCCTTGGCGCTGACGCCGTCGATTCGCCCCACTAAAGCCGTGGCGGCGCTATCGCCCAGGAGAAGATTGATATCCTGGGTATGGCAGCTCTCACCCTGCAGATAGAGGGTGCGACCGACCAGGGCGCGAATATCGTGCTGATACTGTTTAAGCAGGAGATCGTCAAATGGGGCCAGGGGCAGTTGACCCGAGAGCCGCAAGCGCTCTAGTAGCTTACTCGATGGCCGCTCATCGCCTGACTTGACCGCATCTTCTATCAGGGTCGATTGCAGCTGATAGCGAGACAGGGGATTGAGGGCGAAGGGCTCATCGTTTTCATCCGCTTGTATGCTGAGATTAAGATCCAGCTTGAGGGTGCGATTGAAAAAATACTGCGCCGGATTACGGTAGAAACGGATCAGCGCCGAGAGCTCAAGCGGCTCGCCCTTATCTTCATCGGCGACCAGAGTCAGCGGCGCCTCGATGAAATGACTAGCACTTGCTGGCTTGTCATCGAGGCGCTTATCCTGCTCAGCAAGGGCGCTAGGGCACCACTGCTCGCTATAGCTCTGGCGAAGACGTCTTGGCTCACTCTTTGCGCCTTCACACTCTGCGCCTTCAGACTCGTCTGCCAGATAGAGGCGTTCATCGAAAGGCTGCAGCGGCATGGTGATGATTAGCTGGTCTAAGATGGCCTGCTCGATTTTGGCGATATCTACCGTGTTTGTGTCATCTTCACTAGCTGTATTAAGCAGGTGGGCACAATTTTCTGGCAAATAGCAGAGCTGGCAGTATTCGATAAGCTCCGACACTAACATAGAGGGGATGCGCTCACTGTTATCCCGCTCGCTATGGCCGATATAGCTGATGTAGAGCTGCTTTCTGGCAGAGAGCAGCGCCTCAAGGAACAGGTATCTGTCATCCAGCCTGCGGGAACGGTCTCCCTTACGTGGCCCTTCCTGCGCTACCAGGTCGAAGCCTACCGGGTGCTGTACCCTGGGGTAAACACCATCGTTCATGCCCAGCAGACAGACCAGCTTAAAGGGGATGGAGCGCATCGGCATCAGGGTACAGAAGTTGACGCTACCGGCCAGGTAGCGCTGTCCCACCCGGGACTCGGTGAGGTGACGGGTAAACCAGTTCTGCATCACTTCGAGTTCGAGTTCGCTCTGATACTGTGTAGCAGTGAGCTCTTCACTCAGACGGGTGATCGCCTGTAAAAGCTCCTGTTTCTGACTCAGCTCCTCATCGACGCAGTCGTAGAAGGTCTCTACCAGGGTCTGCAGTTGAGTAATGCGCACGCTTAAGGGGCAATGCTCGCCAAGCGCTAGATTAAACTCGTCGATCGCCTCGATAAAGTTGAGCAGCTTACCCAGTGCCTGGGCCGATTGCCCTTCGACGCCTGGGAGCGCCAGGCTGTCATGATAGATAGGTGCCTCATCGCTGAAGCTATAGCCCAAGATCAGCCGCTTGATGCCAAAGGCCCAGGAGTTGTGTTCGAAGGCGGGCAACTGCTGCGCCTGACGGCTGTGCTGATCCCGTCCCCAGCGCACGCCCGCCTGTTCAAGCCAGCGGCGGATAAGCAGGAGATCATCATCGTCCAGATCGAAGCGGCGCATCACGGCGGGCACCTCGAGTATGCCTAAGATGTCCGTCAGGGCGAAGCGGCTCTTGTTGAGATCTAGCAGGTGCAGGAAGCTGTTGATCAGAGGTGATTCCTGTGCCGCGCCGCGATCGGCGATAGCGTAAGGGATAAAATGATCGCCGCGTTTGGAGGCAAATACCGCATCTATGTAGGGTGCGTAGGCCGCCACATCTGGCATCATCACTACGATATCTTTGGGGGCGAGACCATCCGATTGCGACAACTGCTCCAGCAGATGATCGTGCAGTGTCTCAAGTTCCCGTAGTGGGCTGTGACAGCTCCTGAGGGTCAGGGAATCATCGTCATTCTTAAGTACTCGTCTGCCGTTGGTGGTGAGATAGAGTTCGGCGTCCGGTCCTAGGGTTTCGCCGCGGGTGCAAAGCTCTAGGATATCTTGCTGCACGCCGTGGAGCAGGGTGTTTGAGCCCGGATCTTGATAGCACTCGAAGTTGAAGTTGGTGTCGTTTTCCGGTAGTTCCAGGATAAGGTCTAACAGCTCGCGGCCCATCTTACCGTTGTTGGCCAGCAGGGGATTGCCTACCTCGAGCTTACTCTCCCAATCGATGGCGAGTTGCTGCTTGTCGCCATATTGCAGCGCCATTCGCGCCCTGAGCTTAGGATCTACTATGTCGCCCCAATAGTGTTGGCAGGGGCTTAGGTTGAGCATCACCACATCGATCCGTTTGGCCAAAAAGTAGAGCACTTCCAGGGTCTGCGGCGCCATGGAGGAGATACCAAAGACAAACAGGCGCGGCGGCAACTTGCTAAGATCGCACTGGGGATCGCTTAAGGCATCAAACAGCGCCTGGTGCAGGTTCGCCCTGTGATAGCGGCTCTGGTTCAGCGTGTGATGATTGTAGTGAATAAGTTCGCGCCAGAGCAGGCTTTGCCACTGCTGGTTGGCCGCTAGCGGGCGCTCCTTGGGGGGAAGTCGATCCTCACCCTGTTCCCAAGCCAAGATCCAGTCGGGGCGATAGACCAGGTATTGGTCGAAGATGTCGGCTATCTGGCTGCAAAGCTGAAACAGTTTTAATGAGTGCGGCGCCGCGCTGTCTGTGAGTATGGCATCGTCTTTCAGATAGTTTGCCAGCGGGGCGAACACCTCCAGAGACAAGAGGTCTGGCAGCAGCTCCATCAGCTTCCAGGTCATGGCCGGTTTGGTAAAGGCGTTCTCCTTGGGGACATCCGGTAGCAGCTGGTGGCAGAGTTGCCAGATAAAGCTCGACGGCAAGGGGAACTCTAGCGCCGCCGCGACCTGGTTTTGTTTGGCGATGGCGAGCCTGAGCCAGGTGGACATGCCGGGACTCTGGACCAAGATCTGCTCATTGCTCAGCGGCGACTGACCCGGCAGGGGCGTCTGTAGCTCGTTGGCGAGCAGCTCTGCCAAAGCCTCCATTCGATTCGATTGCACCAAATACAGCATGAGATCACTTATCCATTTCGTTGTTCTGTGGCCATTCTAGGGCATCTGGGTTTTCCGGCCAATGCTCGTCGTACAATATCGGCGTAATTCGATATGTTAGCTCAGTTTATGCTTGTTTTTCACACATTTTCAATGGCTTTGCTTGAGGATTAGCCTGCATCAACAACGCTTGAATGAGTATCCTGACGCTTTCGATCTAATTTGTATTTATGTGGCCACTAATCTGTGGTTTCGCTGGTATCCAAGCGGCCCTTGAGCTTGAGGATAGCGAGGCGCAGGCGGCGCAGATCCTGTTTCAGCTGGCGCTTAAGCTGTTTGCTGGCCTTTGGTGAGGGGGCGCGATATTTAAGGGTCATATAACTTGTGGTGTAGCGCGTCATTGGCTCGCTAAGCTCGGGCGCGGCAGCGAGTACCCGTGTTTGATAGGCATCGACCGACTCACCCTGAGCACGGGGCAGGCCGCGTTTGGCCAGCATGGCGCCTATCTGCTCAAACCCCGCAACGACAGGATCTGGGTGGCGAGTAAAGCGCAGCAGGCCGACGCTGTAGGCGATAAACAGGGCGATGACGCTGAAGGAGGCGATGATGAAGATCGCCAGCTTGGTGGCGTTGATCTCGCCAAGTAGTTCCTTGAGCAGTTGGCTTTGTCTCTCTTCATCGAAGCCCAGTACCCACTTGCTCCAGTAGTAATCTATGCTGGCCAGGGACATGCGCAAATTATTGAGCAGGGGATACTGACGCAGCCTCAGGCTGCTAAAGGGGTTGTTGATCAGATAGCTCTGCTCGGGGGAGAACATGGCATCGAAGCCTGCCTCGACCCGCTCGGGAGCGATCATGGCGGTGGGGTCGTAGCGGGTCCAGCCCTTACCATCGAGCCAGACCTCTACCCAGGCGTGGGCCATATATTGATAGACGCTGAGGTAACCGCCGGCCTGATTCCACTCGCCGCCCTGGTATCCCGTGACCATGCGGGCTGGCAGGCCTGACTGGCGGGCGAGGAATACCATGGCACTGGCGTAGTGGGCGCAGAAACCGGCGCGATTCTCAAACAGAAAGTCATCGATCTGTTGTGGGCCCACCCTAGGCGGCTCCAGGGTATAGAAATAGGGCGACTTATTAAACAGCGTCATGATGGCGTTAAGGCGCCGCTCGGGTTCCGGGTAGTCGCGTTTCAACTCAAGCCCTAGTGCCCGGGATCTTGGATTGGAATCTTGCGGTAACTTTAGGTTGCGGCGTCTAAGCTCAGGTGACAGACGAGGATCCAGTTTCGCCTCTGGATAGGACGTGACCCGATACTGGTATTTCTGACTCAGGGGCGTCTTGGCGTAGAGGCGGCCATCGGGCAGCTCTAGGATCTCCCGGGTATTGGTGTAGGCGAGATCCAGGCCGAAGAGCCAGTTTTGGTAACTGGGCTCGGCGATCACCTCATAGTTTATCGAGGTGCCTTTGGGGCTTGGGCGAGCGTTTGTCACCGTGCGCTGGCGCTGCAGCGTCTTGATGCCGGGGTCTTGGGTCCAGGTCTTGCCATCATAGTGATCTAGCACTAGAGCGCGCCAATAGAGCTGATTGTTGGCAGGACGGCTGTTATCGAAGGTGACGCGATAGGCCAGGGCGCTTGAGCGGGTCAGCTTGCCGATATCGCCGAAGGAGAGCTCGTCGCTGAGCCCTGTGGTGGCATTCTTGGGATTTGGCAGCAGCCAGAGTGGCGGCAGTCTTGGCAGCACCATAAACAATACAATCGCCAATGGCAGGCTTTGCAGCATTATCTTGGCGCCAAGCTTGGCAGTGCGGCGAATTGAGCTGGCATCAAGATAGAGACTGACCAGCACACAGATGTTAATGATGGCGACCAGGGTCAGTTGCAGGGTAAACCAGAGACTCTGCTTCTCGATTAGCGTGACTGCGATGAGGAAGAAGCCCACCAGTACCACGGCGCGCACGTCGCGTCTGTCGCGCATCTCGATATATTTAAGGGCATAGCCCAAGATCAGCAAATTGATCAAACCGTTAAGCAGACCTATCTGCGCCGTGACTAAGGCCAGAGTGACGGCGGAGGCTATCGCCAGTGTGGTGACCAGGTATCTCGGCGGCTTGGCGACTTTACCGGCAAAGATCCCCACCCGCCAGAGGAGACAGATGGTGCAGATGGCCATGCTCCAGGGGGTCATCTTGTCGTAGAGGGGCGCCAGCACGCTGAGGTTGATCAGTAGCAACCAGAGCAGGCTTTGGCGGCCGATGTTTTCGCTCTTGCTATCGGCCATGGAGACTCTCCAGATGCTCAGGATAGACGGCGAGGGTGGCGAGCACTAAACGTCTGTGTTGCTCGCCGCTGGCGGGCGCTAAGGTTTTGTTCGGTAGCTTGAGGCCGAAGACCTGTCCCTTGGCAGCAAGCCTATCTGCCGCCCAGGTTAGCAGGCTAAGTTGCTCCTCTAACGGTGCGTTTGTGTCTAAGGTCAGCCATTGTGGTGCACTCTGGGGCTGCTCAAACTCTTTGGTGAGCATGCCGCGGCCCTGGGCCAGCTGTTTCCAGGCGATCTGATTGAGCGATTCGCCGGTCACGAAGGGCTTGAGGCCGCGAAACTCCTCGACGCCTATGACGCTCTTCCCCATATCTTTCGCCTGATGATCGTCGCCTTGCTGCTCGGCGTTAAGCTCATATTGGCCAGCCTTGGGCTGCGCAAAGGCGATCTGCGCATTGGCGAGATCCACATGGGACCAGGCCCGGCAAAGCCCCAGCGGATAGCGGCTTTCTACCTTGAGGCGGCCGGGATCGATCCAGCCTCGCTGGTTGTTGCTCAGGGGGATCAGCGCTTCTTGGGGCTTATCATCTACCCTGTCTATAGTCTGCACCTGGGTCTTGTCATAGCTGAGTTCCACCTGATGTTGCACCTGTTTGGCATGGAGGGAGATGCCATAGAGCAGGGTCTCGCCGGCATAGACCTCGGGTCCGGCTTTCGCCTCTAATGCCATGCCCGCAAGATTACGATAGCTGTAGATGATGCAGGTGTTGAACAGGCTAAGCAGCAAGATAGAAAGCCCGATCACCAAATTATTCTGATAGTTGGTGCCAAAAAGAAACAGCAAGACCACAAACAGCAGCCAGAAGAGGCCAAATCCAGTCGGCAGGATAAAGATGCTGCGGTGCGCCAGGGTCACCTTATTGCTGGCGGGCAGGCGTCTGGCGATCCAGGCCTGCCACCATGCTGTTAATCTACTGCTCTTCGTCTTCATCCTGGCCATGGGCTTAATAAGTGAGGCTTATAATATGGGATTGGTGCTGGCGAGCAGGCGCTGGGAGAGGGCCTCGCCCTGTTGCTGGCTGGTGTGTCTTAGCCTGTGTTCGGCCACGGCGGCAAACACCGCCTGCACATCGTCGGGCACCAGATAGTTGCGTCCCTGAATGAAGGCCCAGGCCTTGGCGGCATTGAGCAGCGCCTTGCTGGCCCTGGGCGATAGCCCGTAACCTTCGTTGAGCTGGCGTGAGCCTTTTATCAGGGCGAGAATATAGTTGAGCAGCGCCTCAGAGGCCTTAACCTTAGTCACCTGAGACTGCAGCTCAATCAGGGTGAGCGGATCGATACAGGCGGGCAGGTGTTGCAGCTGCGGCGAGATATCTTCCCCCTTCAGCATGGCCAACTCGGCGGTTTCGTCGGGATAGCCGATGGAAATCCGCATCATGAAGCGGTCGAGCTGGGATTCCGGCAGGGGAAAGGTACCGGACTGCTCGCTGGGGTTCTGGGTGGCGATCACGAAAAAAGGGCTGGGCAGGGCGTGGGTAACGCCGTCGACCGTGATCTGCTGCTCGGCCATGGCCTCGAGCAGCGCGCTCTGGGTCTTGGGGCTGGCACGATTGATCTCATCGGCCAGGATCATCTGCTTGAAGATGGGACCTGGATGGAACACAAACTGGGACTGTTCCTTGTCGAAGATGGAGACGCCGAGAATATCCGCTGGCAGCATATCGCTGGTAAATTGAATGCGTTGGTGGCTCAGCCCCAGACTCTGAGCCATCCCCTGGGAGAGGCTGGTCTTGCCCATGCCGGGCAGATCTTCGATCAATAGGTGTCCCTTGGCGAGGATACAGGTGAGGGCTAATTTAATCTGATGGGGTTTACCCAACAGCACGCGTTGCAGCTGGTTTAAGATCGCCGTGATACTTGAATGAGACATGGAACTCCTTAATGGCGAGCAGGTATTAATCAAAGATATAGTCAAAAACCATCATGATGATGACACTTAACTATGAGGTAGAAGTCTATGATTGGCCAGCTTTTTTCATCTTTTTATTAAGAGATATATTGCTCGGAATGTTGCCAGAATTTTGACATATCCTCGGGTTTATTACGGGGGGATTGTGGAGGCTGGTTGCGAGTGGCGAGGTGAGGTAAAGGTGTCATAAAAGCGTCAGCCTCTTGACGGCCAGTTGACGCAATCAAGAGGCTAACTAAGCTGTTAACTAAGCAGCGAATAAAGCGGTTATTGCAGGCGTTAATATTCAAACGCTAGCTCCTCGGCGGAGAAGAGGGCGACCGGCTTTTGTTGTCTCGCCTGGTAGATGGCGCGATAACTTAATACCGCCTGTACATACTCGCGGGTCTCGGTGAAGGGGATAGACTCGATAAAAGCATACACATCCAGCTTGCCCTGGCTCTGCTCCAGCCAGCGGGTCACCCTGTGGGGGCCGGCATTATAGGCGGCGGTAGCCAACACGCGGTTACCGTCGAACTTGTCCAGTAGCGACTTGTAGTAGCGACTCCCGAGCGCAGTGTTGAGGGAGACATCGTAGAGACTCTTGCTGCCGCTGTATTTCATACCGTGTTTGCGGGCGGTTTCTTTTGCCGTAGCCGGCATCAGCTGCATCAAGCCGCGTGCGCCCACGCCAGAGGTGGCGTAGGGATAGAAGGCGGACTCTCTGCGGGCGATGGCGCGGATCTCATCGATATCGACTTTGGCACTCTTGCTGGCGGCCTTGAAGGCCTCGTCGGCGGCGTAGGGAAAGCGCAGCGTCATGTCGTTCCACAGCTGGCCCTGAATACTGGCCTGTACGGTCAGATCGTGCCACTGGTTGCGTTGAGCCAGCAGGGCATACTGCGCCTGTTTGTTCTGTGGATGGCGGCCAAGCAGCAACACCCATTCGGCGCGGGCATCGATTTTTTTATCCAGCGCCAACAGCTCTTCGACGCGGGCAAGGCCTGGGTCTTGGGCGAGCTGTGGCGTCAGGCTCTCGTCGAGCTTTGTGTCTATCTGTGCCAGGTTTATCGAGGTCGATACCAGATCGGCCGCGGTAAAGCCGTAGAAGTTGCGTTGTTTACTTAAGCTCGGCAGCGCGGTCTCGGCCAGCTTTGCACCTGTCTCCATCTGACGCCTGGCTATCCAATACTGCCAGCGGGCCTTCTCTCGCTTAGCCTCGCTTAGCAGGGGCAGGTAGTTGTCGAGGCTCTGATTGTCAGCCTCTCGGATCGCCCAGCGCAGGCGCAGCACCTTAAGATCGTCGCTGTCCGTCTTGGGCAGGCGGCTATCGACGAAGGCTTTGAGCTCTGTCTCCTGGGAAACTAGAGCGCGTTTCATCAGGTAGCGCGCCAGTTTCTGCCCCTGATAGTCGCTGAAGCGATGGGCCTTTTCATACTTAGTAAACAGGCTGACCGCCTTAACAAGATCTTTTCGCGCCAGACGTCTGAGGCCGGCATCGACGATATCGCCATAGATGGCGGCCTTAACCTTGAAGCGTTTGGTGTGTCTTAGGCTGCGGGGATCTTGATAGACGGCCAGGAGTTGCTTGGCCTCTTTCTGGTGGGCGGTAACCTTACTGGCAAGATACTTGAGCAGGCCATACTCGCCACCGTTGAAGGCCAGTAACATGCGCGACCACAGCAGAGATTGGCTACGATGTCCGGCCTTTTCCCAGGCGTTAAACAGGGGATCACACTCCTTGGGGCGCGAATGGCCGTGGAGCCAGAGCTTCTCGGCGCCGTCGAAGGCTGCGGCCTTGTCGCCCTGGCTTAGCTGGGCGCGGTAGTAATAGCACTGTAAGTTGATGCTGCGGGGCAGCTCAGGGCTCATGGCGAGAAAATCGTGCCAATGTTTTTGCTTACCGGCATTTTCCAGATAGCGGTGACGGGCGCTGTTATAAAGAGGTGTGCCATCGAAGCGTGTCATAGCCTCCAGTGCCTTAGCACCCGGTGCTTCAAGAATGCTATCTATCTCGGCGTGGTAGTCGAGATATGGGGTGAGGGGATAGCCATTGAGCTGTTTTCTCAGCGCCTGATAGCTGTCTAGTTGGCCCTTATCCAGGGCCTCTCTGGCATCCAGGTAGCGCTGCTGGGTTGGGGTTAAGCCGGCGGCCGACAGTGTCATAGGGATGAGCGCCCCTAAGCCTAAGAGGAGATAACGTTTTGCCTGAAAAAGTGTGCCTAACCGCTTTGGCATTGTCTTCCTATCCTTGTTTTCCTGCTGTGCTCGATTCGTCCAATGACGCAGATTTACCCGTTTACTTGCCCATCTATAGTGTAATGCCGGATCAATTCAGTTTTATGTCATGCTCCAGGTGGTCACTGAGGGCCTTGTCGAGCAACTGGTTATCCAGCTGCTTGTTGGTGGTGACGCCCATCTGCTGCATCTGATGGGCCTGGCGGATCAGGTTGCCCTTACCCGTGCTCAGCTTGCCCATGGCAGCCTGGTAGTGCTTGTCCAGCGACTCCACCGCGCGGCCTATCTTTTCCATGTCTTCGAGATAGCCGCATAACTTGTCGTAAATCTTACCCGCCTGCTTGGCAATCAGCTGGGCGTTTTGGTTCTGATATTCATAGCGCCAGATGTTGTTGATGGTACGCAGCGCCACCAGCAAGTTTGTTGGACTCACCAGCATGATGTTGTTCTCCAGCGCATAGTTGATCAGGCTGGGCTCATGCTCGAGTGCCAACAGGAACGCGGGCTCCAATGGAATAAACATTAGCACATAATCCAGGCTTGTTAAGCCGTGAAGCGCTTGATAATCCTTTTGACTGAGGCCCTTTATGTGGTTGCGGATCGACAGGCAGTGCTCCTTGATGGCGGCCGCCTTGACGGTCTCATCTTCGCTGTTGAAGTAACGCTCGTAGGCCACCAGCGACATCTTGGCATCGATCACCACATCTTTGTTTTCCGGCAGATGTACGATCACATCCGGCTTGAAGCGTTTACCGTTGTCGTGTTTGAGATCCTGCTGGGTCTCATACTCGTGGCCCTCTCTGAGACCACTCTCTTGCAGTACGCGCTCGAGGATCACTTCCCCCCAATTGCCTTGCTGCTTGTTGTCTCCCTTAAGCGCCTTGGTGAGGTTGATGGCATCCTGACTCATCTGCAGGTTTAGCGCCTTGAGAGATTCCAGCTGATGCTTGAGGGCGCTACGTTCATTCTGCTCAACCGTGTAAGATTCCTGAACCTGCTTTCTAAAACCTTCAAGCTGCTGTTTAAAGGGAGAAAGGACGTTAGATAGCTGTTGTTCGCTCTCATGCTGTAAACGCTGTGCCTTGGCATCAAAAATTTTGTTGGCGAGATTTTCAAACTGTTGAGTCAGGCGGGTCTCAGATTCATGCAGGTGCTTAATCTTGTCTTCCAGTGCCTGCTGCTCTGTCTCAAACTTTACCGTCAGGGTCTGTTGAATAGCATTAGACTTGGACAGGGCCAGTTGCGTCTCCATCTGTTTACGTTGGCTCTGCTGGAGCTGCTGCTCGAGATCGTCTGCGCGAAGGGCTTGGGCCTGGCTCATACCGAGTAGATTAATCTGGTGTTCAAGCTTCTGGTTGAGCTGGGCGATATCGCTGCGCTTCTCTTCCAGTGAGGCTTCCAGTAGCGCGATGGCTGTGGTGTGCTCCTGGACGAGTTCCTCTCTGACCCTCTGCCATTTACTGCGGGTGAGTCGCTGGTTGAGTAGGGCACCGATCAGCAGTGCTAACATGGCCACCGCGCCTAAGACGATGATTTGTGGGAGAGATAAAGGAAGTTCTGTCAACATAGTCGATACCCGTTATAAGCTTGGTGTTAAGCCTCTCATGAGGCCAGTGCAGGTTCAAGGGGAGATAGGGCAAATGACGAACACTTGTTCGTTAAATATTATTTAGGTGAAATTTTTTAAGGGTTTTGACTATCTAATTAAGCATGGGCTGAAACGCAATGGATAAAAGGTGGTAACAGATATGGCGAAGGGCATCAGGGCAATAGGAAGAAAGGCTTGGCAAGAGAAGAGTGCGCATGTCACGCCAGAGGCGGTATTTAACGATAGACGCAACATCATCAAGGCGCTCGGCCTCGGCGCACTGGGGGCAAGCATACCTGGCCAGGTGCAGGCAGGGCTGTTTGATCTGTTCGGTAAGTCTGAACCCCACGCCCCCTTTGTGACGCATCCGTTAGCCTTTAGCGGCAACAAGGCTTACGGCCAACAGGAGAGCCTCACCCCCGAGAAGAAGGTGACCACCCATAATAACTACTACGAGTTTGGTACCAGCAAGACAGATCCCTTCGAGAATGCTCAAGGCTTTAAGGTGGATCCCTGGACGCTGAGGGTAGAGGGCATGGTAGACAACCCGCTGACACTTGATCTGGATGACCTGACTAAGTTGATTCCGCTGGAAGAACGCATCTATCGTCTGCGCTGCGTCGAGGCCTGGTCTATGGTGATCCCTTGGGTGGGCTTTCCCCTGAAGGCGCTGCTGGCTAAGGCCGGGGTCAAGACGGGTGCGACCCACGTTGCCTTTGAGACCCTGTTCGATCCTGACCAGATGCCGGGGCAGAAGAGCCGTTTGATGGGCGGCGGTATACATTACCCCTATGTCGAAGGGCTAAGGCTGGATGAGGCGACGAATGAGCTGGCCTTCATGGCCGTTGGTCTTTATGGCAAGACGCTACCACCGCAAAACGGCGCGCCTATTCGTCTGGTGGTGCCATGGAAATATGGTTTCAAGAGCATCAAGTCGGTGGTGCGGATCCGTGTGATGGACAAGCAGCCACCCACCAGCTGGAATCAGTTGGCGCCTCACGAATATGGCTTCTTTGCTAATGTGAACCCCGAGGTGGATCATCCAAGGTGGTCCCAGGCGACGGAGCGTCGTATAGGTGAGGGTGGGATCTTCTCGGCCCAGCGTATCGCAACCTTGCCCTTTAATGGTTATGGCGAGCAGGTCGCCCATCTCTATAAGGGGATGAACCTGCGCCAATACTATTAAGCCGCCATATATTAAAGTGACCCAGTAAGGAGAAGCCTTTGTTTCGATTGCAAGCCAGGCATCTGTTGCCCTTAAAGATAGCATTTCATCTCATCGCGCTGGTGCCCTTGGTAGTGCTGGTGTGGCGCGTATTAAATGACCAGCTTGGGGGCGATCCCGTCCAATACATCATCCACTATACCGGAATGGGGGCGATCAATTCGCTGATCGCCGTACTGCTCATTTCGCCGGTGGCGAAATACTTTAAGCTAGGGCTCTTGATGCAAACTCGCCGTTTAGTGGGCCTGTATGTGTTTGCCTATGCTAGCTTGCATATCTTGGCCTTCTTAAGCCTGGATCTGCTGTTCGCCTGGCAACTGCTGCTGAGTGAGATTGTTAAGCGGCCCTATATTCTGGTAGGCGCCACCGCCTATGTCATCTTGTTGCTGCTGGCGATCACCTCCTTTGCCAGAGTCAAACGTGCCATGGGGCGTCGCTGGCAACAGCTGCATAACTGGGTCTATCTGGTGGCCTTACTGGCGCCTATCCATTTTTATTGGTCGGTGAAATCTGAGGTGATTGAGCCGAGTCTCTATCTTATCGGATTGATATGCTTGCTACTTATCCGGGTTAACTTCAAGCAGTTGCAGCGGCGTCTGTCACTGCGAGCTAGTTAGCCCACCTGGCTTTCATCTGTCTGGCTTTCGCCTACCAGCTTTTTGTCAACCTGGCGGGCGATCTGTTCGGTAAAGCGGTGGCTGTTCCCCTTCACCTGTTTGGCCTGGTACATGTTGTCGTCGGCGACTTTGATCAGGCTGAGGCGGGTCAGTTCGTCCCCCGGATACATGGCTACGCCTATGCTGACGGTGAGTGAAACCGTGGTGCGGCCACAGACGATAGGCGGTGAGATCTGACGTATGATCTTATCGATCACTATGGTCACCTCTTCGATGTCGTTGATGGGCTCGAGCCAGACCACGAATTCATCTCCCCCCAGACGGCCGCAGATGTCTGAGCTGCGCACCGCACTCTGGATACGCCTCGCCGCCGTCGATAGCACCTTGTCGCCATTATCATGGCCCAGGCTGTCATTAACCTGTTTAAATTTGTCCAGATCGATGAATAACATGGCGGCGTGCATCTGGGTGCGCTGACAGCGGGCGATGGCGGTATCTATCTGGCGCTCGAAGGCGCTACGGGAATAGAGGCCGGTGAGGTCGTCGTGTTCCGCCACATACTTGAGCTTTTGAGTCTGGCGCTTGAGCTGTTTTGTCTGCGCCGCCACTTCGCCCTGGAGCGCTTCCTTGCGTATGGTTGTCTCCTTGAGCTTGTGGGTCATGGCGTTAAATTTCTGCGCCAGTATCGCCAGCTCATTCTGGTGGACGATCTCGATGTGACTGTCCAGATCCCCTTGACTGAGCTTGCTGATCCCCATCTTCATGCGGTGCAGGCTCTCTCTGAACGCCTTGAGGGTCGAGATGGTGACCAGTAGCGAGATGATTGAGCCCGCCAATAGGAACAGAATAGTGGTCGAGAGGATCTGTGATTGCTGCACGGCCAGACTATCGATCACCAGGCGTTGCAGACTGGTGAGATCTTCACTCATCGACTGTATCGTGATGTTAAACCGGGTGGTTAACATGCCGCGGGCGGAGATGATGCCCCGCTGCGGCGGTGAGCTCATATGCTGCTGGGTGAGTTTGAGCAGTGCGGCCAAGCTATCAGCCTGACGATTTAAATTGGTGGTTAATACTTTAGTCGCGGGCGCTAAGAACTGCGCCTCGGCAAGCTTGGCTTTGAGCTGTTGATGGGCGTTGAGGGTCTGGATCAATACCTCCTCATCCTGAAACTCCTGCAGGGCCCAGAGCCGGCTCCTGAGCACGTCTATGCTGCTCTCCAGCTGCATGATATGGGAAAGCTGCTGCAGATTTTCCTGCTGTATGTGTCTCAGCCCGGCAAAGGTTAACAGTATGGTAGTTGTCAGAAAAAGGCTGATGAAGAGCAATAATTTTAACCGGGTATTGATCATCATTTGCTGTTAACGTCCTAGTTATCGAGCGCCTGCTTGAGTGCTGAATCATCCAGAAGCAGCCTAAAATCCGGGGGTGTTTTTGCATCGATGGCGCCGCTGGCTATCGCCCAGCGTGCCTGTGCATGCAAATTTGAGATCAGTGAGTTATTTAAAGATAGCCGAAATACGTAATCATTCCACGCCCACTCCAGCTCGGACAGTGAGATATCCAGATAGTCACTGATGATCTGCTTGGCACTTTGAGGGTGCTGATTAATAAAGTGTTGCGCACTCTTTAACGCCCGCAGAATATCGGCGTGTTGTTTTTCATGCAGCCTGGCGTTGGCAGCCGAGGTGACCAGATTGAAGGAAAGGTTATAGATCCCTTTACCCGGATATTGATAGATGGCATCGCCATGCTCTTCGATCAGCTTGTAGCCAAAGGGTTCCCATACCGAGATGGCGTCGACGTCACCGGCCAGCAGCGCTGGCCCTAACGCCTGGGGGGACATGAATACCTTCTCAAAATCCTGCTGTTGATGACCACTGATGATCAGGAAAGCATCGGCAAAGAATTCGCTTGAGCTGGCTTTGACCATGCCTATCTTCTTATCGCTGAGCTGGATGATGCTCTTGGGTTGTTCATCGTTGAGGGTGAGTAGCTTGAGATCGTTATCCGACTCGACGAAGCTTGCCAGCAGACGAAAGTCGCTGCGCTGAAAGCCGTTGAACATGATCACACTTTCCGAGCTGGTCGCCAGATCCGCAACGCCCTGGATCATCGCCTGAAAACAGAGGTGACCACCGCGCAGGGGGATAAGTTCGATATCCAAATTGTAGGGCTTAAACAGCTCTAATTCTCTGGCGATGATCAGGGGCGCACTCAGTGGCGTGGTAGAGGTTGCAATTCTTAACTTTACAGGTGGCTCGGTAGCGGGCGCCTTGCCACCCCACCAGTTGATCGATAAGAGCCCCATAACGACTATGACCAGAAGCACTATTCCCTTAGCTTTCATCGTGAAAGATTACCCTTATAAAAAGTACTGACACTTTAGTTTAGTTGTTATCGGCCGACACAGACGAATAATTAACCAATAGGTATTATATCCTGCTTTCGACCCCTGTTTAGTCCACTAAAGTATGCATTTATAGGTAGTTAGCGGCTTTGACAAAAGGATTTGAATAGGCGAGATTTAAAGGGATGTCCTAATTATTTCTGTCACTTGCCTGAAGGTGATCGCCATGAACGCCATTTATGCCCTGTTTCGCAAATTTAAAATTGCCCATCGTTTGCTGTTTATGCTACTGCTTGCCATCGTCGCGACCGGCATCATGTTTGTATTTGCGCTGGCTAATATCGAAGAGGTCTTGGTTAAGGAGAAGCAGGCCAAGTTATCGGCGCTATCGGATGTTGGCGAGAAGGTGATCAGCCAGTTTTATGAGGCGTCACAAGCCGGCACCATGAGTGAGGAAGAGGCCAGGCGCAACGCCATCGCCGCTCTGGATGCCCTTAGGTATGAGGGTAACGAATATTTCTGGACCATAGATAGGCAAGGGATCATGGTGCAGCACGCCTTTGCCAAGAAGCTGGTGGGCACCAATGTGTTGGGGATGAAAGATCCCAATGGTGTCAGGCTATTTGAGAAGATGGTGACAGGCACGGCAAACAGCGATTATGCGCTGATCGAATATATGTGGAATCGCCCCAATGCCTCGGCGCCCAGCCCTAAGATGAGTGTGGTCAAACGTTTCGTCCCTTGGGGATGGATAGTCGGGACCGGCATCTATGTGGATGATATTCAAGAGGAGATGCAGGCCTTCATCTACAAGTATCTGCTGATCTGCATTGCGGTGTGGCTGCCGGTGATCCTGATCTTAGGGGCCATCTCCCGCAGTATCTCGGCGCCTATGGCCGACACCATAGCCGCCTTTGAAAATATCGCGCGAGGCGAGGGCGACCTTACCCTGAGGCTCGAAGAGTCGGGCCGGGATGAACTCAAACAGGTGGCGGCGAGCTTTAATGAGTTCGTTGCCAAGATACAGGCGCTGGTTAATTCGGTGAGCGCTTCTGTGACCCACAGTCGCGAACTGGCCGAAGGGCTGGCGGATATCTCGGCCCAGGCCAGTATGGTAACGGCCAACATGCAGGCGGAGACCCAAAGCGTCGCCACCGCCATCAACGAGATGTCTATGGCTTCCTCTGAGGTGGCGTCCAATGCCCAGCTTGCCGCCGATAGCGCCGGTAGTGCCGATGGCGAAGCCGATGATACCGTGGCCGTTGTCGATGGCGCCGTGGCTAAGATCAAAGGCCTGTCTAATGAGTTAGAGGTGACTGCCGATGAGGCTCAGGCGCTGCAGATAAGCTCGGGCAAGATAGGCCAGATATTGGATGTGATCGTCGGCATTGCCGAACAGACTAACCTGCTGGCGCTTAACGCCGCCATTGAGGCGGCGAGGGCCGGTGAGGCGGGACGCGGCTTTGCCGTGGTGGCCGATGAGGTGCGCACCCTGGCCAGTCGAACTCAGGAGTCGACCCAGGAGATCAATGCCATCATAGAGGCGATCCGCGCCTCGGTAGACAGTGTCAACGCCTCGGTGGCCAGGGCTAAGGCGCAGTCGGAGCAAACGGTAGGTGAAACCAGTCAGGTGGTGGAGGCGCTGCAGACCATCAAGTCTTCCATCAGACAGATCTCCGACATGAATATTCAGATCGCCACGGCGACCGAGGAGCAGAGTGCGGTGATCGCCGAACTGAATATGAATGTGACCCGGATTAACGATATTTCGCTGGAGAACCAGCAGAAGAGTGAGGAGATTGGCAGTACCAGTGAGCAGATAAAATCGGGCTCGGCGGATCTAGAATCTCTAATTTCGACCTTTAAGCTGTAGTGGAAAATAACCTGCTATCTGGCAGGTTATTTGATTTACTTAACTCCTTGCTGCATGATCTCTAACACGCGGTCGTAAGAGATGCCATATTCGCGGGACAGGTTAATCACCTTGGTCTTATAGGTCTGAATGTTTTCCTGGCGGGCCAGATTGGCCTGCTCTTCGTCGACCAGCTTGCCAACGACCTCTTGCAAAATCAGCAATCTGCGCAGATTGAAGCCTAACGATCTAAGATATTTATCCATCTGCGCATGGGTACGGGCCTGACTCAGTTCGCTGCTGTGTTTTTGCTCATAGCCATATTCGTCGAGCGCAGCCATTGCATCATGTAAATTGAGATGATCTGTCATGTGATTCCATTATCGCTTGGTCGATATTGGTCAATATCGACGGGTCTATTAGCCAGGGTCTAGTATTTATTATCTTGATGATTTAATCGCCAATCTATATTAGCGAAGGCACATTCTAAAACCGATCGAATTTAAATTCATCTAATTTTCATTTTATATTCGCCTTGTTATAGTAACTTAACTTTTCTTAGTTCTGCAGGGAGGCTGCAATGCAAGATCTACTGCCCGATCTCTTTGACCAGTATGAGACTCAACTGTCGTTATTGGCGCCCCATTATCGACAGTTTGGCCAGAAGCGAATCTTCTGGGGAGAGGTGGTCACGGTAAAGTGTTTCGAAGACAACTCCAAGGTCAAGCAACTGCTGGGACAGCCTGGTGAAGGCAGAGTCCTGGTGGTTGATGGTGGCGGTTCGAACCGACGCGCCCTGCTTGGCGATATGATTGCACAGAGTGCGGTGGACAATGGCTGGAGTGGCATAGTGATCAATGGCTATGTGCGTGATGTCGGCGCCTTGGCGCAGATGACTATTGGAATTCAAGCACTTGGCGCTAACCCCATCAAAACGGATAAACGGGATCTTGGCGATGTTAACGTTACGCTTGAGATAGATCGCGTTATAATAAAGCCAGGTATGATGCTTTATGCCGACGATAATGGCGTTGCCGTGTCGTCAGAGCAGTTGGATCTCTCGCAATTGGCCTAACGGGCCAATTGCTCACCTTTACCAGACGGAACCTGTTATGAAATTTGTAAAATGGCTACTCATAGTATTTGCCTCCCTTTTCCTATTATTGATCGCCTATCTCACCCTTATATTCGATCCCAATGACTTTAAGCCGCAAATTGTCGAGGCGGTGAAAAAGCAAACCGGGCGCGATCTACTTATCAAGCAAGACCTCAGCTGGACCTTCTTCCCCAGCATAGGGATAGCCCTTGGTGACATCAGCCTGTCGAATCCTGAGGGGTTCAAACATGACACCATGCTTAAAGTCGACGGCATAGTGGCCGAGGTAGCACTAATGCCGCTGCTGAGTAAAGAGGTGGAGATCGCCCAGCTGAATTTAGATGGCCTGACCCTAAACTTCGACAGCTATAAGAATGGCCGCAGCAGCATGGATGGTTTGACGTCCGCTGGCGAAAAGGCCGAGAAGGCTGGCGACAAAGCGGGTAGCGATGGGGCCGCTCAGGGCAGCGTGCAGCTGAGTAGCCTGAATATCGGTGGCATCGCCATCACCAACACTCAGGTGAATCTTTATGATGAGGCGACGGGTAAGACCCAGGCACTGACACTTGAATCCTTAACCTTAGGCGAGTTCTCTCTGGGGCAGTTTGCCGATCTGGGTTACAAGTTCTCCATGACCCAGCCTGAGATGAAGGTCAGCAGCCAAGGTAAGGGACAGATCAAGGTCGACCCAAGTCTTGCGAAAATCGCCATCAAGGATTTTGAGATTGAAAACAGCCTGGAAGGGGATGCGATTCCCAATAAGCGCATGAACATCAATCTCACCACTCAACTCGAGCTGGACAACAACGCCAAGACCATGGCCTTGGTGCTCTCAAGTCTGAATGTCGAGCAGATTAAGGCACAGGGCAAAATGTCGGTCAATTACGGCGGCAAGGTACCGGACGTAGTGGCCTCTATGAGTTTTGGCGATATTGATGTCACGCCCTTTATGGCCAAAGATGATGGTGCCAAGGGCGAAGATAAGACGGCTAAAGGCGAGGGCGCGGCAACTGCCAAGGAGCCCGACCTTAGTGGCATGAAGGCGGTCAATCTTAAGCTGGATCTCGATGCCAAGTCTGTGACTGCCGATAAGATCAAGACAGAAAACTGGCAGATGAAACTGACACTGAAAAATGGTGTGCTAGATGTCAGCCAGCTAAGCGCCGATCTCTATCAGGGTAAATTACTTGCCAGTGCTCAGCTAGATGGTCGTAAACCTGTGGCCAGCTATCGCTTCAACAAGAAGATCTCCGGCATCAAGGTGCGTCCTTTGCTGACCGATGCTGCCGAGGTCGACATGCTGGCCGGTACCACCAACTTCGAGGTGACAGGCAGTGGCTACAGCCTGATCCCGGATAACATCAAGCGTAACCTCGATGCCAAGGGCCAGTTTGAGGTCGCCGACGGTGCGCTTTATGGGGTGAACATTCCCCAGATGCTGCGTGATGCCAAGGCAAAACTTGGGGGGGACCTCAATGCTGCCTCCAGCGGTGAGAAGAAGACCGACTTCACCAGCCTGACCGGCAGCTTTACCATGGCCAAAGGGATAGTGAACAACCCGGATCTTAATATGGCATCGCCGCTGATTCGTTTACAGGGTAAGGGTAATGTGAATCTGCTCTCCGAGGCGATCGACTATGCGCTGAAGACTTCGGTGGTCGGCTCGTTAGAGGGTCAGGGCGGCGCAGAGAAAGATGTGCTTTATGGGGTCGAGATCCCCTTTGCCATCGCTGGCACCATCAGCGAGCCTAAATTTTCCCTTGATACCGCAGCCCTGTTCGAGTCCAAGTTGAAAAAGGAAACCGAGAAGGCGACCGACGAGCTAAAAGACAAGCTGTTTAAGAAGCTAGGTGGTCTGTAAGCGAGCGGTGTAACCGATAGAGAAGTGCTAACAAATAAGCACTAATAAAAAAGCGATGCCGAGGCATCGCTTTTTTGTGTGCGGTAATCGCTGCTTAAATAAAAGCTGTGATGCTTGTAAGTACGTGAGATAAAAGCCGAGACTTTAAATTCAGGTTTTACACTCGAGATTTAGTCACATCCACATACAGGGTCAGCTTCTGGCCTGGCTGCAGATATTTCTTGGCCGAGAGGCTGTTCCACTTCACCAACTGGCTCACGCTGACATTAAACTTAGTGGCTATCTTAGCCAGCGAGTCGCCGGAGCGTACCGTGTAATTCACCGTGCGGGTCACCGCCTTGCTGTCGCCCTGTTGCCAGATCACCAACTTCTGACCGATAGAGAGGGGATCCTTTGGCGCCATACCATTCCACTTGGCAAGCTTGGCAACGCTGACTTTGTGCTGCTTGGCGATCAGCCAGAGTGAGTCGCCAGATTTTACCTTGTAACTCAGCTTGTAACCGCTGCCGCCGGACTGACGCTTTTGCAGGCGCTGCTCGGCCGAGAGCAGATATTTTGCCGGATCCTTGGAGGAGACAGGGATCAACAGATGCTTACCTGCGATGATGCGGTTGTTCTTAATGTCATTTACCGCGCGAAGGGCCGACGGTGTAGTGTTAAAACGCTTGGCGATCAGCCCCAGGCTATCGCCGGACTTGATCTTATAGCGCTGCCACTTGAGGCGTTGGTCTTGGTCGCTGGCGGCCAACTTGGTCTCAAACAGCTCGGCGTGATCCAGGGGAACCACCAGACGATGTGGGCCTTCGGGCGCCGTCGCCCACTGGTTAAAGCCTGGGTTGAGCGAGTGCAGCTCGTTGAGCTTCATGCCGGCCATGTCGGCGGCCAGTGCCAGATCGATCTGACTGCCCACCTCGACAACCTTGAGCTGTGGCTCATTAGGAATGGGGTAGAGGGAGATGCCGTAATCATCGGCGTTGGCGATCACATCGGCCAGTGCCAGCAGCTGAGGCACGTAGCGCTCGGTTTCCCGCGGTAAGTCCAGCGCCCAGAAGTCAGTTGCCAGCCCCTTGGCCTCGTTGCGCTTAACCGCGTTGAGTACCCGGCCTTCGCCCGTGTTATAGGCGGCGATGGCGTACAGCCAGTTGTTGTGCGTCTTCTGGTAGAGATACTCCATCATATCCAGCGCGGCAACGGTGGCGGCGGGCACATCGCGGCGACCGTCGTACCACCAGTTCATCTCCAGGCCAAAGTGTTTGGCCATGGGGGCGGTAAATTGCCACAGGCCTGAGGCGGCGCCGTGGGAGTAGGCGAAGGGATCGAAGGCGCTCTCGACGATCGGCAGCAGCGCCAACTCTATGGGCAGGTTGCGCTTCTCAATTTCTTCGACGATCAGATACATGAAGGGCTCGGCGCGCTCCGATACCCTGGCCAGATGCTGAGGGTGTTTCAGATACCAGTTACGGTATTGATTGACCAGTTTCTGATCCGGTACCGGCAGGCTAAGTCCTAGGCGGATACGTTGCCACACATCGGTGATCTGAATTGGCTCAGGCTCGACAGGAGCGGTAACTTGGGGCTCGACGACCACGGGCGCTGTGGTGATCGCCGGCGCAGCCGGTTCTGGCTGGGTAAAAGTTTGACAGCCTGCGAGCAGGGAGAGTCCCCCTGCGACCAGGACAATGGATAAGCGCATCGACAATAATTCCTTACTTTTGGGTCCCTCTGGTCGAGGCGATAACCCTAGGGCAGCCTCGGTGGGGACTTAATTAGCGCGCCATTGTATAGGAATTATCAGAAATTGTCCTTCCATTGACGTAGAAGCGTGAAACTGGTGTCGTTATCTGTCACATCCTGGGCGAAATGGCGACTCAGATTCTGTTTTATGCTTGGCTGCTCTGGGCGCAGGAAGGGGTTGATCTGCTTCTCTAAACCTATGCTGGAGGGCAGACTCGGCAGGTTTTGGTCACGAAGCTGTTTAACCTTGCCGGCGTGGGCGATGAGGGCCTCATTGTCACCTTCGACGGTCAGGGCAAACGCCAGATTGGCCTGGGTGTATTCGTGGGCGGGATAGACGAGGGTATCGTCATCGAGCTGCGCCAGGGTTTGCAGGGAATGGTGCATCTGAGCTGGGGTGCCCTCAAACAGGCGGCCGCAGCCGGCGCTAAACAGGGTGTCGCCGCAGAAGAGGTGTTCGTCAATCAGGTAGGCAATATGCCCCAAGGTGTGGCCGGGAAGATGAATAATCTTGGCGTCACTATCAAGTTTTTCTGGCCTAACGGACTCAGTTTGCCCCGAGATAGGATGATTAATTCCCTTGATGTTTTCGTTATCCGGACCGTAGACAGTGAGTTTATGGTCATGGCTTGCCTGTAGCTCTTCGATGCCGCCAGTGTGATCCTTGTGGTGGTGGGTGATTAAGATGCCATCGAGCACAATTTGATGTTGCTCGAGATAGTCCAGCACCGCCTTGGCATCACCGGGATCGACCACATAATGGCCGCCGCTGTCTTTAGCATGAATGAGCCAGATATAGTTGTCGTTGAAGGCGGGAATGGGGGTAACAGTATTCATACTTGTCTCTCACAGGGATTGGGTGACACGGATTTAGTTTACTGAGCAAAGTTATTGCGTGTATAGCGCTTTAGGGATTTAATACTAAAATAGTCAAATCATTAGGGAAACCGGAAAAGTGAGTCGCGGAGTGGCCAGTGTCCTTTAATGTGATAAAACCCCAGGCGTGGCAGGAGTTGCCTAACGGCTTGTGGCTGCAAGAGGCCATCGAGGATAAGTTGATGCCCTGGTGGCCCAAGGTGTTTGGCTATCATATGCTCTGCATGGGGCCCCTCAGTCATGCGCTTGAGAAGCCTAACCTGCCAATCGGCCGTGAGTTTTCTCTGTGTGAGTCCGCCCTGTGCTGCCTACAGGGAGAGTATTCCCAACTGCCGATTCAAAATGGGGTGATCGATGCCGTGGTCTGTTCCATGTTGCTCGATTTCGAGGCCAATCCCTATAGCGTGCTGCGCGAAACCGACCGGGTGCTTATCTCCGGTGGCTATCTGTTTATCATAGGTTTTAACCCACTGAGCCCGGCTTTTTTGGGTAAGATGCTCCCCAGTCGTCAGGAAAAGCTCCCCTGGAGCGGCCGTTTTTTTACCCCCGCCAGGGTCAAGGACTGGCTCGGCCTGCTGGGCTATCAGGTGGTGGGCGATGAGCGTCTGGTTTACCATCATCTGCTCAGTGAGATCCGCGGCGATTCCATCTGGCAGCATGCGCTGCAGGCCTGGCTGCCTGGCAGTGGCAGTGTCTATATTCTGGTGGCTCGCAAGTTAGACTCGCCCATGACGCCAATCCTGGACAGGCAGAAGGTGCGTCAGCCTAAATGGTCTACCGCGCCAACCGCGGGCAGGGTCAAACAGTTTAAGCTTAAGTAATGCGGCGTTAAGTCATTAGGTGTTAAGCGCTAGCCTTTTGCCTGATAGCCGGTATCTATCTCACTCGGGCCAGCCTCGGCGGCTTCTCGCGCCAGGGTATCGCAGCGCTCATTTTCGATATGACCCGCATGGCCCTTTACCCAGCGCCAGTCTATCTTATGCTCACTGGTGGCGGCATCCAGGCGCTGCCAGAGGTCGACATTCTTAACCGGTTCCTTGGCGGCGGTGAGCCAGCCGCGCTTCTTCCAGCCATGGATCCACTGGGTGATCCCCTGGCGCATATATTGGCTGTCGCTGGTGAGAATGATCTGACAGGGCTCCTTGAGCACCTCCAGCGCCATGATGGGGGCCAGGAGTTCCATGCGGTTGTTGGTGGTCAAGGCGAAGCCGCCACTGAGTTCCTTCACGTGGGCCTTATATTTCATCACCACGCCATAGCCGCCGGGACCCGGGTTGCCCAGGCAAGAACCATCGGTAAAGATTAAGAGTTGTTTCAGTCCGTGCATCAAGTTGCTACCATAGCCAAATAGGACTGCAGTATACCCAATATTTTTTTGTAAAAGCGTGTAATTATATGAATATTATCTCCAATGCTAAGCGCCAAGTGATTCTCGATACCGAAACCACGGGTATGAACCAGGGGGCCGGTGCCGTCTATTTTGGCCATCGTATTATCGAGATAGGCTGTGTAGAGGTGATTAACCGTAAGTTGACCGGCCGCCATTTTCACGAATATATCAATCCGATGCAGGCGATCGATGAAGAGGCGATCACGGTGCACGGTATCACCAACGAGTTTGTGGCCGATAAGCCTGTGTTTGCTCAGATAGCCCCAGCCTTCCTCGAGTTTATCGATGGCGCCGAGATTGTGGCACACAACGCGAACTTCGACGTGAGCTTCATGGATCACGAGTTTTCGCTGCTCACCCCCAGGGGACCCAAAACCACAGATATCTGCCAGGTGCTGGACTCGCTGGAGATCGCCAAGTTTCTTCATCCAGGCCAGAAGAATAACCTGGACGCCCTGTGTAAGCGTTACGGCATAGATAATTCACGCCGCGAACTCCACGGGGCATTGTTGGATGCCGAGATCCTGGCCGATGTTTATCTCATCATGACGGGTGGGCAGACCAAGTTTGAACTCTCAAATGAGAAGCCGGGGCAGGAGAGCGGTGGCATCATACGTCTCGCAAATAATCGTCCAAATCTTAAAGTGATCGGCGCATCGGCCGATGAACTGAATATGCATGAGCAAAGATTAGATTTAGTCGAAAAATCAGGACAATGTATTTGGCGAGGATAAACGTCATCCTATGAGAAATTGGCTGCTACGCGCAATTTTCACCTCAGGATTATTGCTGCTTACTTTGAATGCCACGGCCCAGGTCGTGCCTTCGTCCCAGGCGAGCGAGCTTAAAAACCGTTTCAGGATCGATCATATGGTCGATGAGCTGACCCTGTTTGTGCAGCGCGACTATGGCAGCGCGCCTGTGATCATCGTGCTGCCCGACGGCAGCAAGTGGTATGTCTCGCGCCATCCAGAGTCGGTGCAGTGGGTCGATGGCTTAAGCGGCGATATCATCACCATCAAATCCCCCATGCCTGGGCCTTGGCAGCTGCTGGGTAAAGTCGCCAAGGGCTCTAAAATCGATAAGGTCTCCAAGCTGGGGATCGAGGTCGACCCTATGCCGCAGCCGCTCTATCAGGGCGAGCGAATCAAGATAACCGCCAAGCTGTTAGGCGACGAGCAGCGCATGCGCATGCCAGGACTGGACTATTTGGTGGACTGGACGGCCAAGTTTATCAGCGAGCATAGGCCCGGCGACGAGAACTTTGCCGCCGGTACCTTAATCGTCGGCAGCTATAAGGATAACGGCGAAGGCTTGGATGGCGCGCCCGACGATGGCATCTTTACCGCCGATATTAACCTCAATCAGCCTTGGGGCCACTATCGTTTTCTGGTCAGCGCCAAGAACAACACCTTTAGCCGTGAGGTTGGTGGCGACATAGTCTTGCTGCCTATGCCGGTTTCTCTCTCTGTCATCGCCCCGGAGGATCACCTCAAAGGCCGCTGGCAGGTGGAGGTGATTGTCGATGATGAGCAGTTGCAGCTGGCAAATACCCATTTCGAATTTGAATTAGTCGGCCCCGCCGGGCTGCAGCTGACCCTCCCTGTGCAAAGTGTTACCGACAAGCGTATGCAGCTGACCTTGCCTCAGGTTTCTGAGTTCGGCAGTTATCGCATCAAGGGGATTGCCGCGGCCACCTCTGTCTCGGGGCGCGAGGTGCTGCTCACTCTGCCTGAGAAGTTCTTTAATCTGGTGCCACCACCCGAGCCACCGCCAACGGCTGAAGAGCTGGCGGCCATTGCGGCCAAGAAGGCGGCCATCGCCGAGGCCAAGGCGAAAGATGATGCCATGTTCTGGATAATCACAGTCAATATAACACTGCTTATTATAGGGACGCTGGCACTCCTGGTATGGCGTAAACGGCAGAACCTTAAGCAGGCACTGGCGGTAACCGCGGCGCGTCTCGAAGAGCAGCGGGCTAAGGAGATAGGACCGACCCTGGATGAGATCGACCTGACCATGCCGGAAGAGGGGGAGCTAAAAGGCGTCGAGCCGGATAAAAGCTAGCCGCTCTTATTGATTAATCAGGCTAGGTTGGCGAATTTTTAACTGATTAGTTTGTTTCAGGAAAAAAGTTATTGACGGGACTAGGTGGCCTAAGTATTATCCTTCGCAACTTGATGTGGAGCGGTAGTTCAGTTGGTTAGAATACCGGCCTGTCACGCCGGGGGTCGCGGGTTCGAGTCCCGTCCGCTCCGCCAGTCAAGTGCCTAATTTTGATGAGATGCCAAGGCGTTTTATCCGAGTTTAGGAGCGGTAGTTCAGTTGGTTAGAATACCGGCCTGTCACGCCGGGGGTCGCGGGTTCGAGTCCCGTCCGCTCCGCCAAATTAATAAAACGGGAATCAGTCACTACTGATTCCCGTTTTTGCTTTGGGGAATTTTAGGGGAAAATTCACTATTGCCGACATTTCTCGCTTCATCGCACAACTTTCATCTTCAAGCCATTTGGCGTCCAACTTTAATGATTAGACGGTAAGCCAAGCAACACTGACTGCGTAGCGATCTATTTGTGTTAACTCAAATTTTTTGATGTTTTTACTAAATTTACTGCTTAGCTTTACTGCACTTATCAGATACATACTGTAGTATCGTTAAAATTTTCTATCGAGATGGCCATGAAACTTCTGTCAAATAAAGCTATTACGAAAGGCTTTGCTGGATTGATGTGTTGATGTGTTGATGAACGGGTTGAGTAAGTCAGCTACATAATTAAAATAAACCAAAAGGAAGAAATAATGGAACAGGGAAGTCCGACTTTTTCAAAGTCATTGAAAAAAACGGTGTTTAAACAGCAAGAAGCCGCGAGAGTAGATTCTATTAACTCAAGGGAGCATATATTGCCAAGCTTGAGGGAACGTTTTCTATTAGGTGATGAATATTCAACTGTATTAAAGTTTGATAAGCAAGTTTTTTTTCCCGTTAGTTTTAGAGAAGCTTTAAAAAGGAATTACTCTTTAATTGTCTCGTTATATGAAGAGGCTATAGATATTCATAATTCATTCATTGCAGGAGGACGGTATCCAGAAGATGGATTTGAATGGTTTAATCAACCAGAGATATCTGAGGTACAACAAAAGCTGAGAATGAATTTCTCATCGATCGGGAAAGACTTGGCTTATAGAAAAAGAAGGTTGACAGCTGCTAAAGCACAATTGTTTTTGTTTCAGAATATTCTGAAACCATTAGATGAGTTTACTTGGTATGAAGGCAGGCATTTAGAGTTCTTTTTTGAACATGCAATAGATTTGTTAGTACAGTCTTTTTTAAGTGAGTTCATTGGTGGGCATATTTCACTTCCTGTAGGTAATAATTTTTTCAACCCAGCAGAAATTGACTTTAAAGGGTTTTGTCAATTACCTAGTGAAGCCAATTTTTTAAATAACCAAATGGAATTGTATAATGTAAGGGACTATATAGTAGTAGAGCCTTGCATAATAAGGGTTGTTAATGATATTGGAGTGGCAAAGCACAATGCTTTAAGTGTAACTAGCAGCGATGATAGGGCAAATATGATTTTTGATATTTTTGAGCTGATACCTCTCTATGTCAAGTCATGGGATCCTAATAAAAATAAAATAATAATCAATAATGATTTGGCGATATTTTTATTTATGGAGTTTGGATTTCCAAGCTTTGCCATTGGTAAACCAGAAGATAATGCAGATATCCATACAACATCAACCTATAGGTTTGCTTGGTCTGTTACACATGATTTTTGGTGCATGGCTAAACAAGATTGCAAAATTAAAGAGTTAGAGATATTAGGTGATTATGTGTTAAGCGAGTTTCATGACAAACTTTTGAGTTTGTATGCGGTGCGAAAAACACAGAGTATCAATACTGATGATTTTGATAATTTGGCAGATTTCACATTTGAATACCACTCTTCATTAACTTCAAATGATAGTGAGGTTGTTTTAGATGCTGGCGGTACAACTATAAAAAAAACAATTCCATCCGTCACTATGTCATCTTTTTTTGATTTCATGAGAAAGGCTTTTGATTGTTATGTTGAAAATGGAAAGGGTAGCGAGATAAAAATTTGGCGTAAAAACTCAAGAATATATACATTGGGAAGGCATAAGAGGGAACAAAAGATACATTCGTTTATAATTTCAAAGATTTTAAAAAGGCTAGATATATCTAAGAACGATTGGCTTGAAGCATTTATTAAGAAATAGAGCTTGACGTAATAGTTTTTAGGGTGGGGTAATTATTGATTTCATGTGACTGTAAGTTGTAGTGGTAAATTAACAGTGACTAGCTAGGACGAGTCACTGTTTTTCCAATGATTGTAACTTTTTTATTTCGCTATCTACAGTATTTTAGTAGGAGAGTTAGGCATTACGTATACTAACATCATAACCAATCATTTCAGACACACGTTTAGCTAGTTTTACTGAATCAAATGCAATCCACTTTCCATAGTGTTTCTTGATCATCGAAGTGTCATAGTGACCAAGTTGACGTACAATCCATTTTATCGGTACGTGACTCGATAGCATTTGACTAGCAAATGTATGACGGCATTGATTTGGGCCGTCGATGACGGACTTTGGCTTGTTTAAGTAAACCAGTAAACCATCTTCTTACGCTATGTTCATTCCATAAAAGACCACTTTGACTATTCCTGAAAATGAACTGGATATACTCTTTTTTTGAGTAATGTTGCGTTGTCTGATAAGGATTTCTAAAGGTGAATCTGACTGAGTATATTCTATTTGACGACGCAACCAATGTTTGGCGGGATCGATTAATTCAATGATCCGAATCCTCCCTTTTTCCTTTGGCACTTTGTATTCATTCAATACTCTGGCTCTTTTAACATGAATTGTCCTATTATCTGTATCTACGTCCTCTCAAGCAAGCGCGATCAATTCGGATAATGATAGTCCTGATCAACAGCAAAACATGATCATGTTTATATCAGCTTGATGCTTTGTATCAACTAATGATATCCGTTTCATTACCGTTCTCGTGAATGGAACAGCATTGAATCTATTTTTAAGTTACTTATTCGACTAAGAGGGGTGTTCTGCATTAACCCATTTTCGAAAGCATTATGCCAAATACTGCTAAGCACTGTAAAAACATAATTTACAGATCTAGGTGATAATCCATCACTTAATGGTTTGGCTTAAAATAGTAAAAGTTCATTTCGACTTATATCTGATACCTTCCTATCACAAAAGTGATTTATCACATGATTAGCTTTGTCCTTAAAACCTATGTATGTACTCTTTGCCTTAATTATCGACTGAATATTTAACCAATCTACAACACTGTCTTTTACATTGAGTTTTGCAACGCCAACTACATCCAAGCCTCTTTGATAATGACGGAACTATCAAATCTTTCAATTATCTTGTCTCTGTAACGAGCAGACTCTCCAAACTGCCTTTTCGCTTCTAGTTGTCCTATACATTTGAGCTGACAATGTTATCTTGCAAGCAAAGGGAAAGTAGGCGTGTTATTTAATCGCCCGTCTTGGCTATACTCATGCTAGTTACTGGGGCGAGTCAGCCTTAGCGTATTAAGGATTAAAATAATGGTAGAAAAGATCACGGCCATGTTGGGGTTAGTGGGGATCTTGTCAATTGTGTGTCAGTGGCTTGGTTGGCGCCTGCGACTGCCGGCGATACTCCCCTTGTTGCTCTGTGGTCTGTTGGTGGGGCCTGTATTTAATTTGCTGGATCCCGATGCCATTTTTGGCGATCTGCTGTTTCCTGTGATCTCCCTCGGGGTAGCGGTGATCCTGTTTGAAGGCGCACTGACACTCAATTTCTCCGAGATCCGCGAACATGGCCGCATGGTGACCCATCTGGTGTCGCTCGGCACCTTAGTCACTTGGCTCTGTATCGGTGTTGCGACGCACTTTATCATGGGGTTCTCTTGGGAGCTTGCCATGTTGTTTGGCGCGCTGGTGGTGGTGACCGGCCCTACGGTGATCGTGCCTATGCTGCGCAGCATCAAGCCAAAATCCCAATTGGCCAGTATTTTGCGCTGGGAAGGGATAGTGATCGACCCCATCGGTGCCTTGCTGGCCGTCTTAGTGTTTGAATACTTGACTGTGGCCGCTGAGCCCGCCAGTCATGTGTTGCTCTCGCTGTTTTCCATGCTGGGTGTCGGCCTGGGACTTGGCGCCCTGTTTGGTTATGGCATAGGGGTGATGCTGCGCCGTGCCTGGGTGCCGCATTATCTTAAGAATACCGCCGTGCTCACCATTATGCTGGGGGCCTTCGTGGCCTCTAACCTGCTGCAGGAAGAGTCTGGCCTGCTTACCGTGACCGTGATGGGGATCTGGTTGGCGAACATGCGTGGTGTGGATATTGGTGAGATCATCGAATTTAAGGAGACGCTCACCGTACTCTTCATCTCGGGCCTGTTTATTTTGCTGGCGGCCAGGTTGGACTCTACCGCGCTAATGCAGCTGGGATGGCAGGGGCTGGCGCTTTTGTTGGTGGTGATGTTTATCGCCAGACCTTTAAGTGTCTGGTGCTGCGCCGTGGGCACCTCGCTGCCTCGCGCCGATAAATGGTTTCTCAGCTGGGTGGCCCCGCGGGGGATAGTCGCGGCGGCGGTGTCTTCGCTGTTTGCCATCAAGCTTGAGCGCCTCGGGGTGGCGGGTGCCGACAAGATTGTGCCGCTGGTATTTTTGATCATCATAGGCACAGTGGTATCGCAGAGCCTCACGGCCGGGGCCTGGGCGCGGTTCTTAGGGGTGAAGGCGGGCTCTGCTCAGGGGCTGCTGATTTTTGGCGCCTCCAAGTTTGCCAGAGAGCTTGCCAAGGTACTTCTCCAGAAGAATGTGTCTGTGGTCTTGGCAGATAACAACTGGGATAACATACGTTTATCGCGCATGGATAATATTCCCGTGTACTTTGGTAACCCCGCCTCAGAGCATGCCGATAACGCGTTGGATATGACTGGATTGGGTCGCCTCCTGGTCTTGTCTCCCTATCGTCAGCTCAATCCGCTGGTGACTTTTCATTTTCAAGATATTCTCGGCAAGAATAAGGTGTTTGGCCTGAGAAGCGGCGAGGGTAACAGCGCCCGCCATCAGTTGTCCGAGTCTTATTTAGAGCGTCTGTGCCTGTTTGGCGACAATGTTACCTATGCAAGGCTCGCCAGCACCATCGCCAAGGGCGGCAAGATCAAGAGTACCAGCCTGACGGAGAACTTTAGCTTTGCCGATTTTAAGCAGCGCTACGGTGAAGGCGCCTTGCCGCTCATCTATCTGCAAGAGGGCAAGGTGAAGCTTATTACCCAGGCGGTGGATGACTTGCCTGTGGGCATAGAGCTTATTAGCCTACTATCCGAAGAGGCGCTCAATGTGGCGCTGCTGGCCGATGAGAAGAGGGCGGCAGCGTCCATTGAAGACGGTGAATGTGTGCTTTCTACGTCAGTTGATGGGAATCAGGAAAGTAAAAGCAGTCAGCAGCCGTCAGCAGTGACAGCTGACGAGAAAGCGGCAGGTTAATGTTTTAGCTTCAATCTTTCTCGCTTGAATAATAGAGTTTGCAGTTTTGGACATAAAAAAGGAGGCGGTTGCCTCCTTTTTTTACGAATCAGCTTTCGCCTTGAGTTCAGGCGGCCTGATGTTGAGTCTCATTGTCTAGGGTCTGGGCTCTGAGCTCGGCTGGGTCGAAGTCATCGACATTGATTGACTTCATGCGGCCGATTTCGGCGCGCTCGAGCAGCGCTACTTCCTCATCGCTCAAGATCCCCAGTGCCTTACCCTCGGCGGCTAGCTTATCCAGCCACATGAAGGGGTGGCGTTTACCGGTTGCCTTGCAGATCTTATCGTGCAGCGGTTCACAGGCCAGAATGTCTTTAAAGGTCTGCTCCTGAATACCGACGGCGTTGAATGGAGACGGTGTCCAGAACTGGCCTTTACCCAGACGGTCACGGCTTGCACAAGGGGTTTGCATGATTTTAGCCACCTTATGATCCAGAACATCGCTTGGACGTTTAATTGGACGACCAAATGGGAAGAGGATGACTCTTAGCACGCGGCCCAGTCCCATCGGGAAGTTGTTGAGCAGATCGTCCAGCGAGTCTTGCAGCTTGTAGAGGGCATCTTCAACCGCCCATTGTACTAGCACAAGATCTTCACTCTGACGGCCTTCGTCCTGATAACGCTTCAGGGTCGCCGAGGCCAAATACAGCTGACTTAGCAGGTCGCCAAGACGGGCCGAGACGCGCTCTTTACGCTTAAGACCACCACCAAGGGTTGCCATGGCCAGATCCGATAGCAGGGCCAGGTTGGCACTGAAACGGTTCATGTGCTGATAGTAACGCTTAGTCTTGTCCTTGTACGGGCTGTTCGAGAAGTAGCTCGAGGTCAAGCCCAACCAGAAGCTACGCACCAGGTTGCTGGTGGTAAAGCCGATATGACCAAACAGGGCAGAGTCGAAGTCGTTCAGCGACTTATGCATGTCAGGATCAAATGCCGCTTCCATTTCGGCTAAGACATAAGGATGGCAACGGATCGCCCCTTGACCATAGATGATCATAGAGCGGGTCAGAATGTTAGCCCCTTCAACGGTAATGGCGATAGGCGCCGCCTGATAGCCGCGGCCCAGGTAGTTGTTCTCGCCCAGACAGACACCTTTACCACCGTGAATGTCCATGGCGTCGATGACGCATTTCTGCATTCTGTCGGTCAGGTGATACTTAACGATGGCCGAGATAACCGATGGCTTCTCGCCAAGATCGATACCTGTGGTAGTCAGGGTAGTGACCGCATCCATCAGATAGGCGTTGCCGCCGATGCGAGCCATTGGCTCTTCGATCCCTTCCAGCTTACCGATAGGCAGCTTGAACTGACGACGAATGCGGGCGTAGGCACCTGTGGCCACTGCCGCGGTTTTGATGCCGCCGGCTGAGTTAGAAGGTAGGGTGATGCCGCGTCCAACCGAGAGACACTCGACCAGCATGCGCCAGCCCTGACCGGCCATCTCTGGACCACCGATGATAAAGTCCAGGGGAACGAACACTTCGTTTCCGCGTGTCGGACCGTTTTGGAACATACAGTTAAGCGGGAAGTGACGACGACCGGTTTCGACGCCAGGCACATCCGTTGGGATCAGGGCGCAGGTGATGCCCAGCTCTTCCTTGTCACCCAGCAGTTTGTCGGGATCTTGCAGCTTAAACGCCAGACCCAGCACGGTCGCAACCGGCGCCAGGGTGATATAGCGTTTGTTCCAGGTCAGTTTCATCCCCAGCACTTCTTCGCCTTGCCATTGGCCTTTACAGACGATACCAAAGTCAGGGATGGCGCCAGCATCCGACCCCGCTTCCGGGCTGGTTAGGGCGAAACAGGGAACTTCCAGGCCTTTGGCCAGGCGAGGTAGATAATGATCTTGCTGCGCCGGGGTACCATAGTGCTGTAGCAGCTCGCCGGGGCCGAGTGAGTTAGGCACGCCGACGGTTGAGGCCAGCTCGCTAGAGACACCCGCCAGCTTTTGCAGTACGCGAGACTGGGCATAGGCAGAGAATTCCAGACCGCCGTACTTTTTCTTGATGATCATGGCGAAGAAGCCGTTGTCTTTGAGGTATTGCCAGATAGATTCGGGCAGGTCGCCGAGCTGATGAGAAACCTGATGCTGGTTGAGCATCTTACACACTTCCTCAACCGGTCCTTCGAGGAAGGCTTGCTCTTCTGCGGTCAGACGGGCGACCGGATAGTTGTGCAGCTTCTTCCAGTTAGGCTTACCGGCAAAGAGATCCGCTTCCCACCAGGTGGTACCGGCTTCGATCGCTTCTTTTTCGGTGGAAGACATCTCCGGCATGATCCCTTTATAGAGTTTCAGCAGCGGACGGGTGATCACGCTCTTTCTGAAGGCACCTATGTTAAGCGGTAGGGCGATGGCCAGAAAGACCAGCCAGGCAAGGGGGGAAATGCTCGCGGTTGCTGTACCCAGTGCCATCACGATAGCCGCGATGATGGTCGAGGTCAGCAGGGATACTCTAAGGTAGGCTAAGGCGCCTAACGCAAAGAGCATCACAAAAATCCAAAGTAAGCTAGTCACGGTAATTCTCCTTCAATAGCGACCGAAAGCTGCTCTATGTCAGCATTTTTTATATGACCATTATCACAATTATAGATGCTGGTCAGACCTGTGTCGCATAAAATCTAACCCTATGGCGGGTTTTATACAAGTATTTTTCAAACAATTGTTTAACTTTTTTGTTGAGGCGAGGATTCCACAAATTGGGTCAAGTCGTTAGAATTAAATAAGATAAGCAATTTAGAGTTAAGGTGTCTGTTTATGTGTGAGTTGCTGGCCATGAGTGCCAATGTGCCCACGGATATCGTGTTTAGTTTTACCGGGCTGGCAGAGCGTGGTGGCGTCACAGGTCCCCATGTCGATGGTTGGGGGATCACCTTCTATGAAGGTAAGGGCAGCCGCACCTTTAAGGATGCCTGCCCGAGTAGCCAGTCCCATGTGGCGCAGTTGATCAAGTCTTACCCCATCAAGAGTGAAGTGGTGGTTAGTCATATCCGCCAGGCTAATCGCGGCTGTGTGTCGCTGGAAAATACCCACCCCTTCACCCGCGAGTTATGGGGACGCTACTGGACCTATGCCCATAATGGTCAGCTTAGCGATTATCAGCAAAAATTTGCGGTGCGCCGTTATCAGCCTGTGGGTGATACTGACAGCGAACTGGCGTTTTGCTGGATTTTAGAGAAGGTGGTGGAGCGTTTTGGCGATCAGGCGCCTGCGGATCTGCTGCCCGTTTATCGGTTTATCGCCACCTTGGCCGATGAGATCCGCGCCCTTGGGGTGTTTAACATGATCTTGAGCGACGGTGAGCATCTGATGAGCTATTGCAGCAATAACCTGTGTCACATCACCCGACGGGCTCCTTTTGGTAAGGCCAAGCTTATCGATACCGATGTGGTGATCGATTTCGACAAGGAGACCACGCCCAACGATATCGTCACCGTTATCGCGACCAGGCCGCTGACCGATAATGAAGACTGGCATATTCTTAAGCCCGGAGAGTGGAAGCTGTTTGCCCGGGGCGAGCTTGTTTTAACTCAAGAAGGCTAAAGCCAAGAGAGCTAAAGCCAAGAGCTGAAGCCAATAGAGGTTAAGCGTAGAGAGCTTAAGTTAAAGAGCTTAGGCCAAGCAAACGGTTAGTTGTAAACGTTGGAAAAAGCGAAGGGGCCTAAGGCCCCTTTTTAATGCTGATGTTGGTAGTGCTAATCCTTTGGGCAGAATGCGCGCGTGATTCAGACAAGTAACTCAGTCTATGTTTGATTGTCTATGGCTGACTTTTTATGGCTGACTTTCTATGGGTGAGATTGGTTTTGTCTGTCTACGAGGGCCTTGGCCTGTTCACCTGTCTGTTGATTCGTCTGTTTATTTGTCTGCTCGCTGGTTTGTGCCATAGTCGGCTCGTTGTACTGATAATTAAGCAGGGTGATATCCAGTTGTTTGCTGCCCTTCTCGAAGTGGGTGAGCCTGATAGGCAGATAACCGAGTTCGGGTGACATCCAGAAAAAGGTTTGGCGTTTATCGTTGTCCCGCACCACCTCTATCTTGACCGTCTCATAGGTGCCGCTCGCGATCACCATGCGCTCCTTGCCGACCACCTTAAAGTCATACTCATCTATCTCGCCGCTCTTGAGCATCTTGTAGTGCAGCTTATTGCCGCCCTTCATGATATCTAGCCTAAACTGCAGCTGAACCATTAGAGGGTCGAAGAGATCCGGGGTATAGGGAAACTTTGCCCGTTCATCCTTGTAGCGGCTGTGCACCAGTTTCTGATCCAGTACATAGGCGGATTGTTCCTGATAGTCGGAGCCTGTACCGCTGCGGTTATGGGTGAAACGCATGGGGATTAGCTGCTCACCATCCTTGCTGAAGGTACTGATGACGGTGCGTTTATCCCACAGCATCAAGAGGCTGACGTCGCTGTCGAAACGATATTGGTACAAGTTGCCCTGAGGCGCCGGCAGCTGATAGCGCGCCTTACCCAGCTCTATGCTGCCGTAGTTCACCTGATACTCGGCTGTGTGGGGGGTCAAGGGGTATTCATCGGCCTGTGCGGTAAGGGCAATGGCACAGAAAGATGAAATCATGAATGCGGATTTGAATATCGACAAGGCCTTCTCCCGGTAACTATAGGCTAAAAGGGTAATGCAAACACTAGGGTCGCCAGATCCGGCTGCCACTCATACTTGGACAGCTTAACCCTACCTCGGTTCACTTCTATCGCTTCACTTCTTAATCTCTGCATCTGCTCGATAAAATGGGGGCTGGTCTCGGGAAATGCGATCTTGCCTTGGCTGTTGATCACCCTATGCCAGGGAAGCTCCAATGTATCGGGCGCCATCTTGAGGGCGCGGGAGACGTAGCGTGCCCGCCCGGGAAGCCCCGCGAGATCGGCTATCTTGCCATAGGAGCTGACCTTCCCCTCGGGGATCAGGGCAATCACATGCCATATCTTGGCCATGGGTGATAACTGTGTCTGATCCACGTGTTCTCCGTTTTGGCCCTAAGGCCTCTGCATATTAGGCTAGTGATCTATTGCTTGAGCCCTGAGCGTTTAGCTCAAAGCGCTTAACTTAAGCACGCCTCTGTCTGGCTCAAGGCTATGTTCTGATAGTAAACCAGATTTTTTATAATTTCTAAGGTTAAAAGGAGAGTCAAACTATCCGAGAGCCTGAGCGGCGAGAGAGGCGAGATGAGGGAGATAGTTGCTGTAGTGCTTGACCGCTAGGTTGTGAGTTGTCAGGGGAAAAAGAACAGACAGGTTCTTGTCGCTCGGCCTGTCTGTTCAACTGTCTGTTTACTTATCTGCGTAAAGCGGCGGTTTCGCTAGCCTTGCGCGCCCAAGGCGGTTGGTTGCGCCTGTGATAGCGCCTGTTTGGCACCAAAGCGGTGAAACAGTACCAGGCCTATGGCAGCCAGCAGGCCGAAGCCGCCTATGATGTACCACATCAGGGCAGGCTGCCCGGCGCCCTTAGCCACTTCGGCGTAGAGGTAACCCGATAGCGGGCCCGCCAGCAGGAAGCCGATGGCAGATGAGACGAAATAGTAGCCCATAAACATCGCCTTCTTATCCTGGGGCGCGAAGCTGGCCACATATTCCTGGCTCTTAGGAGACGCCACCATCTCGCCGATAGAGAAGACTAAGATAGAGGTGAGCACCATGGCGCCGCCCATGAGTATGCCGTGGGCCAGTCCGCCAAGTGCCGTGCCCAGTGCCAGGATGAGGGTGCCGGCTACCAGTACGGGTAGTGGACTGAAGCGCTCGGCGATGCGACTCACCATCACCTGCATTAGCACGATGGAGAGGAAGTTCAAGCCGATAAGGTATTCGGGGTTAACCTGACGATACTGCTGGACGAACTGCTGACTATATTGATTGGCCAGCTCTGGGCTTTGTGCGATTGCGCCAAGGGCTGCGCCCAGCTCCTCCCTTGGGATCATTACTTTGGC
Organism: Shewanella halotolerans; assembly: GCF_019457535.1. Classification (NCBI taxonomy): domain Bacteria; kingdom Pseudomonadati; phylum Pseudomonadota; class Gammaproteobacteria; order Alteromonadales; family Shewanellaceae; genus Shewanella; species Shewanella halotolerans. The sequence continues at coordinate 2,153,876 of NZ_CP080417.1, forward strand.
ATGCACCAAGTCGAAGTAGGCCTCTGACAGACTCTGACTCCCGGTGGTGTAGGCTTTTGCCGCGCTCAGAAGCTCGTCGCTAAGCAGAGTGATATCCACGGGGGCGAAGAAGTCGAGCAGTCCGGGCCAGGAGGCGAGCATAGCGACCAGGTCTGAGGTATCGACAAAGTCACGGATATAGATGGGCAGGGTGATAAAGATCTGCTGGTAGACCATCCAGAAGCCGGAGAGGATAAGCAGGTAGATCACGAAGGGCTTGTTGCCCAGGGCGATCTTCTGTTGATACCAGGGTAGTTGCTTGTCTGACTTGGCCAGCGCGTTCCAGAGAAAATGCAGGCTAAACCACACCAGATAGATGGTGAGGCAATGCTCGCCACTGATCCACTTGGCGCCGTAGGAGAGCAGGATCACTAAGGTGCCGAAAAATAGCAGGGCGAAACGGGCGTTGCCCAGTACCTCCTGAATATCGCGTAACACCTGAGACAGTGGCTTGCCCCGTTGCTGGTGGGGATCCGTTGGCTCGCGATAGAAGAAGGTCGCCGGTATGAAGTTAATGCCTATCCAGATCGCCGACATGATGAAGACCCAGTCCCAACTGATGGCGCGGACATAACCTGCGATGAAGGGGCCGAGGAAGCCGCCCACATTGACCATCATATAGAAGATGCCAAAACCCAGGCCGCGGTTGGTGTGATCTGTGGTGCGTGCCACAGTGCCCGTCACCACAGGTTTAAAGCAGGCCGCGCCTATGGCGACCCCCATGAAGGCGATGAAGAAGCCGCTAAAGCTGCTCACCTGACCCAGGAGGAAATAGCTGGGGCACATGATGGCGTAGGCGATCAGGAACATCTTACGGTAGCCATAGCGATCGGCCAGTGCGCCGGTAAGTACAGGAAACAGGTAGAGAAAGAAGGGGATCATTCCCTGCAGCAGGCCACGCTCCTGTTCGCTAAAGCCTAAGCCGCCTTGATGGGCGGGAGAGGTCATGTAGAGGGAGGAGAGGGTAAAGAAGCCATACCAGGCGAGACGCTCGAAGATCTCCATGGTGTTGGCCACATAAAAGGTACTGGGCAGAGGGGTACGTGTAGGGGTCGTCATTATTATTCTCGTATATTGTATACATTTGTCTGATCATGCTATCGACTTGGGCGATGAAATACAAGTCGCCGGCAAGGCTTGGCCTGAAGGGAAAACCCGATTGCGGTTGCCTTTAATGTGATTTCGGTCATAATGGCGCCACTTTATATGCCTAATTTGATTAACCAGAACCTGAGACTATGCCTGTACTCGATATATTGACCATTCCCGATGAGCGCCTGAAACGTAAGGCCAAGCCCGTAGAAGACATTGCCGCCGTGCAAGGTTTTATCGATGATCTTATCGAAACCATGTACCACACAGACGATGGCATAGGGCTGGCCGCTACCCAGGTGGGCAGCGAACACGCCATCTTAGTGATTGATCTGTCTGAGGATCGCGATCAGCCCTTGGTGGTGATTAACCCTGAGTTCGTCGAGCGTTCGGGTGAGATCGTCGGCGAGGAGGGTTGTCTCTCAATTCCTGGCTACCGCGCCAAGGTGACACGTTTCGAGAAGGTGAAGGTCAAGGCGCTTAACCGTGAGGGTGAGGCCTTTGAGATCGAGAGCGATGACTTCCTGGCTATCGTGCTGCAACACGAGATGGATCATCTCGATGGCAAGGTATTTATCGAGCACCTGTCGCCCCTCAAGCAGCAGATAGCACTCAAGAAGGTAAAGAAATACCGCTAATTGATCCCGCTAATCAATAGCGATAATTGATAACCGATAAAACCACCCTAGGGTGGTTTTTTTGTGCCTGTCTGCCGCTTACTGGCTCGATGCTTTGAGGTGATCTTCCACTCAAATCTTAGCTTTCTCTGCTTGCGATCTGCCAATTTATAAATATACTGTATTTATATACAGTATTTGCGGTATTTATATTGAGCGTGACTCGGTGTGTTTGGGATAACGCCAGGTTAAGTCAGATCTAAGCCCTGGTTTAGGTCTTGGTTTAGGCCCTGGCTTAGGCATTAGTCTTGATGAGGCCTTAGCCTATAGTCCGATTTCCGAGGGGGCGCCTAACCGAACCGAATGAGAGCGGGTGCATCATGGCCTTGGCAGATCTTCAACTTGAACGTTTACTCCAGCGCAGCGATCTCTGGCGCGGCGATGCCTATCATCCCCAGCAAATGGGGCTGGACAGCGGCTATCCCGAGCTTAATCGTCATCTGGGACAGGGAGGCTGGCCTAGTCAGGGGCTGTGCGAGATCTTCTGCTCCAGCGAAGGGATCGGCGAGCTGAGCCTGGCGCTGCCTCTGATGCGCCGCCTGATCCCTAGGCAATCGAGGGAGGAAAGATCTGCCGGGTTGGTGAGTCTGGTGGCGCCGCCTCACGTGCCTTATCCCCAGTCGCTGGCGATGCAGGGGATAGATGTCAGCCGTCTCTTGTGGGTCGATACTCAGACGCCGAAGGAGCAGCTTTGGGCCCTCGAGCAGATCTTAACCAGCGGCGCCTCGCCTCTGGTCTTATGTTGGCTCGAGGCTCTCAGTGTCAGTCAGGCCAGGCGTTTGCAGCTTGCCTGCGAGAAGGGCGAGAGCCTGTGTCTCTGTTATCTGCCAAGCAAGGTCAAGGAGCAGGCTCATCCCGTGCCACTGCGGATCGCCTTGCAATCCAGCACAGAAACCAATACAGAAACGGGGAGTGCTAGGCTTTTCGAGACCCAGGTGGATATTCTAAAGCGCCGTGGTGGCTGGCCAGCGCCGCGCTTCTCCTTATCCCTGCTACCCGAGCTACTGGCCCAGAGTCTGATGCTCGATGTGACTAAACTGCAGGAGCAGGATAAGAGATTGGAAAACGAGCTTAATAAGCAGCAGAGCGGTCAGATCTTACAAGGTCCCTGGAGTGCGTAGATGTTGTGGCTGGCGGTCTATTTTCCCCACTGGTTACTCCAGTATCAAAGCTATCATCAAGGCTTGCCCCAGGGCGGCGAGCTGGCCCTCTTTGAGCGTCAGTCGAGTCAGATTCTGATCGCATCGAGTGCCGCGGCTAAGCAGGGCGTGGAGTCGGGGCAGAGCCTGGCTACCGCCCAGGCGCTCTGTCCATCGCTGCAACTGCTGGCCTATGAATCCTCCTTGAGTCAGGAGGCCAGCCATTGGCTGTGCCAGTGGAGTTATGGTTACAGTGCCAGGGTCGTGCCGCCTGTCTGCCCGTTCGAGCAGGCCCAGCAGCATAGGCTAAATAAGCCGAGTAAGTCACATAAAGCAAGCAAGTCGAGTCGATCCTCTGATGTGCCCAGTGTGGCTGATATCCTACTGCTGGAGGTGGGCTCCATGGTGAAGATCTTCGGTGGTCTGGACAGGCTCATCCGTCAATATCAGAAGAGCGCCCAAGGCTATGGGCTCGAGTGTCAGTTTGCCCTGGGGGAGAATGCCTTGCTGGCTCAGTTGGGATCCAGGTATCTGCCGCTCACTGTGCCTGTTGAAGCTGGGTGTGATGAGCATAGGAATGCGGAACATAGGAACGCGGAACCAAGCCTTGAGCCTGAAAAAGGTGTCACGGCATCTACTCATCTTGCCAAACGAGAAGTGAGAGAAGCAGTCCAAGAAGATAAGGCACAAGGAGAGGAAGGCCAAGGAGAAGAAACCAAAGCCCAATCGAAAGATGATCAAGCGGGGGCGTATTCGGTGAATTTACCTCAGATCGCGCTCAAGCAGGTCGCGTCTCTGCCGCTTTCTGTCTTGCCACTGCCAGGGCATGTGCTGCAGTCTTGCGAGAACATGGGGCTGACTCAGGTGCAGGCGCTGCTCGCCTTGCCCCTCAAGGAGCTTGGTGAGCGATTTGGCGAGCGAGTCTTGACCCTACAGGCTCAGCTTAAGGGGCAGCTGCCTCAGGTGCATGAGTTTTACCAGATGCCAGAGTCTTATCGTCATAAGCTTGAATTGCTCTATGAGGTGAGCCACCTCGAAGGCTTGGCCTTTCCCCTCGGGCGCATGCTAGCAACCCTATCGGCCTATCTGGTGCAGCGCCAGCAGGCGGTGCTGGCGCTGTCATTAACCTTAGTGTTTCGCGATCTGAGTCTGGCGCCACTGCGCTGCGAGATCCGTTATCCCTTCGCCGAGCATAGGGGGGATGCCTTACTTAAACTCTGCCGTGTGCAGCTAGAGAGCCTCACCCTGGCGGCGCCGGTGATCAGTCTGGCCATTCAGGCCGATACCCTGGTGCCGCTATCTGTGCAGACATCCAATTGGTGGCAGGGCGAGGGGAAGAGTGATGCCAGCATGCGTTTGCTCTCACTGCTTGAGGCGCGTCTAGGAGCGGATAAGGTCAAGGGGCTTGAGCACTGCAGTCATCATCTGCCGGAGCTGAGTTGGCAGAGCCGCTCGCTTTCTCAGAGCCGAGCCTCTCAAAGCCAAGTATCTCAAAGCCTAGTATCTCAAAGCCGCTCGGGTGCCCCGGGGGGCAAACTATCTAATCAAGCTGTTTCTCAAAGCACTTCTCGTCAAAGTATGTCTAGTCAAAGTATGTCTAGTCAAAGCGTTTCTACTCAAGGTGCTTCCAGCCAAAAGTTTGAAAGCCAAGCGCTTGAGCGCCAAGCGTATGATCGGTGCGCCGAGCCGAGGGCAAGCTATCAGGGCAAGACCCGGGCGCTGAGCGAGGAGGCGATCTTACTTGCAGATCTGTTTCATGGCCTGTGTGATGGCCGTATCCGGCCCAATTGGCTCCTGCGCCAGCCCGAGCCCCTGGAGCTTGAGTCGGTGAGCCTGCTTAAGGGGCCGGAGCGGCTGCACAGTCCCTGGTCGGCGGCCTCGCCGCGGGATTATTACCTTGCCCGCATGCATCAGGGAGGGCTCTGCTGGGTATTTCGCTCGCCTGAGGGATTATTCCTGCAGGGATGGTTTGGCTAATGTACGCTGAATTACAGTACGCCGAATTGCACGTCCTCTCGAACTACAGCTTCTTGCGCGGGGCTTCCCATCCTCACGAGCTGGTGGAGCAGGCCAAGCGCCTTGGTTATCAGGCATTGGCGCTGACTGACGAATGCTCCTTTGCCGGTGTGGTCAAGGCCCATGAGGCGGCCAAGCGCTGCGATCTTAAGCTGATCCTGGGCGCCGAGTTTCATCTCGACCAGGGGCTGTTCGTGCTGCTGGCGCCTTGCCGTCTCGCCTATGGTGAGATCAGCGCCCTGATCACCAACGCCAGGCGAAGTCAGGGCAAGGGAGAGTACAGGGTGAGCCTGGAGGCCATCTTGGCTCAGCAGCAGAGCCTGCTGCTGTGGCGCCCGCCCACGCTGGCGCAGTTCAGGCAGGCTGGCGAGGCAAGGAGTGACGAGGCAAGGAGTGATGAGGCAAGGAGTGATGAGGCAAGGAGTGACTTGGCCGTAAACGATACGGCAGAGAGTGAGATGGCTGGGGGCGATACGGCAAAGGGCAGTGCGGCACATAGCGATGAGCCTAATCTGTTGTCCCGTTATCGTGATCACATAGCTAGCATCGCCTCACGGCTGGTTGTAGCCTTCCCGGATCGTCTGCATCTGCTGATGGAGCGGCTCTTGCTACCGGGAGAGGCCCTTAACTTGCAACAGTGGCAATGGCTGAGTCAGACTCAGAAGGTCCCCTGTGTGGCGGCCGGTGGCGTGCGCATGCATGAGGCGGAGCGTCAGCCGCTGCTGGATATTTTAACTTGTATCGCCCATGGTCGGGATCTCGACAGCGGCGCGGCGCTATGCTCCATCAACGCCGAAGCGAGCCTCAAGCCGATTGCGGCGCAGCGTAAACGTTATCCTCAGGAGTGGATCGATAACGGCCTGGCCCTGGCCCGTCGCTGCCACTTCTCTCTGGATGAGCTCAAGTATGAGTACCCGGCCGAGGTGGTGCCCGCCGGCATGCAGGCCCGTGACTATCTGGCGCAGGCGGTGCGTGAAGGCGCCAGTCGCCGCTTCCCTAATGGGGTGCCTGATAGGGTGAAGGCGCAGTATGAGAAGGAGCTAGAGCTGATCGCGGCGATGGCCTATGAATATTTCTTTCTGACCATCTATGACATCGTCTGTTTCGCCAAGTCTCAGAAGATCCTCTATCAGGGAAGGGGCTCGGCGGCTAACTCTGTGGTCTGTTACTGCCTGGGGATCACAGAGGTGGATCCCACTAAGATCAACATGTTGTTTGAACGTTTCATCTCCAAGGAGCGTAACGAGCCACCGGATATCGACGTGGACTTCGAGCATGAGCGGCGCGAGGAGGTGATCCAGTACATTTATCGCAAATATGGCCGTGAGCGTACGGCGCTGGCTGCGGCGGTGATCTGCTATCGATTCAAGAGTGCCATGGGCGATGTAGGTAAGGCGCTGGGGATAGATGCCGAGCAGGTAGCCTTGATGGTGAAAAATATCGATCGCCGGGATCCCAAGCATCACTGGACGGCTCAGCTTGCCGACATGTTGCCAGAGGCTGGGCGCGGGCGCATGTTACTGCCCTTGGTGCAGACGCTGATCGGTTTTCCCTGCCACCTGTCCCAGCACGTGGGAGGCTTTATCATTTCGGCAGGGCCCTTGTCTGAACTGGTTCCCATTGAAAATGCGGCCATGGCGGATCGCACCGTGATCCAGTGGGATAAGGATGACCTGGAGAGCCTAGGGCTGTTAAAGGTGGATATCCTGGCCCTGGGGATGCTGACGGCGATCCGTAAGACCTTCGCCTTGCTGAGTCGCCCAGAGAAAGCCTTCTCCATGGCCGATGTGACATGGGAGGAGGCCGAGGTCTATGGCATGTTGCAGGCAGGCGACAGCATAGGGGTGTTTCAGGTCGAGTCCCGAGCGCAGAGTGCCATGCTGCCAAGGCTTAAGCCAGCTTGTTATTACGATCTGGTGGTGCAGATCGCCATCGTCAGGCCTGGGCCTATTCAGGGGGATATGGTGCATCCCTATCTGAGGCGGCGGGACGGCCTGGAGGCGGTGGAATATCCCAGCCCTGCGGTCGAGTCCGTGCTGTCTCGCACCATGGGGGTACCTATCTTTCAGGAGCAGGTGATCCAGCTGGCCATGGTGGCCGCGGGGTTCAGTGGCGGCGAGGCGGATCAGCTGCGCCGGGCGATGGCGAGCTGGAAGCGTACCGGTGAGCTTGAAAAGTTTGAGGCTAAACTGCTCCAGGGGATGGCGGCGCGGGGTTACAGCCAAACATTCGCCGAGCAGATCTACAGACAGATCAAAGGCTTTGGTGAGTATGGCTTTCCCGAGTCGCATTCGGCCAGCTTTGCCCTGCTGGCCTATGTGTCGGCCTATCTTAAACATCATTATCCGGCGGCCTTCTGCTGCGCCTTGCTTAACAGTCAACCCATGGGCTTCTATAGCCCGTCGCAGCTTATTCAGGATGTGCAGCGCCGCGACGTCATGGTGCTGCCGGTATGTGTCAATCACAGTGACTGGGATAATAGCCTGGTGACCCTGCTGGAGGCTGAGCAGCCTGCGATACGTCTGGGATTTAGGCAAGTTAAGGGACTCAGGCTGGAGGAGATCAAAGCCCTTATCGCGGCTCGCCCCGAAGGCGGTTTTACCCGGGTCGAGCAGCTCTATGAGCTAGGTTTATCTCAGGGCTGTTTGACCCTGCTGGCCAGTGCCGATGCCCTGTTGACGCTGGCCGGGCATAGATATCAGGCGCGCTGGCAACTCAGTGCCTATCAGCCGAGCCTTCCGCTGTTCGATGACTTGCCAGCTGTCGCCAGTGAGGTGGTGCTGGCACCCCCAAGTGAGATGGCTGCCATGCAGAGCGACTATCGCCATCTGGGGCTCAGCCTGGGGCGCCATGTGATGGCTCAGCTCAGAGATAAGGCGCCTTTCGTGGGCTGTCGCCGCGCCTGCGAGTTAGCCGATTGTCGTCACGGGCAGCTTGTGCGTGTGGCGGGCGTAGTGGTAGGGCGTCAGCGCCCCGGTACCGCCTCTGGGGTCACCTTTGTGACCTTAGAAGATGAGACGGGTAACATCAATGTGATCGTCTGGAGCGCCACGGCCAGGGCGCAGCGACAGCCATTTTTGACATCAAAAATTTTAAAGGTAACCGGGGTGTTAGAGACTCAGTCTGGCGTGTCACATATCATTGCAGGCAGGCTGGAAGATCTATCTGCTATGGTGAATGATTTTGAATCGAGTTCGCGGGACTTTCGTTAGTGGTCGCACGTTAATCATGCCATCCGGGCGAGCCACAGCAGGCCTTCTAAGCTTGTTCCTGTCATTGTCCTCGTCCTAGCCCTTTGAGGTATACTCATCGCCTTTGGTTTAACGATAGGCGTGAGTTTAGGCTCCAAATACCAGCAAAATGACCGGGAGAGAAAGAGTGAAGTTTGTCTTGTTAACGCACGAGCGGGAGTACGATCGTCCCAGCAACACGGGACAGCTGGCGTTAGCCGCATTCCCTGAGCTGTGTCGTCGTGTGCTCTGGTCGCGGGTTACGCCCAATGAGGCGTTGAAACAGGCCTGCGAATCGGGTGAGGCATTATTACTCTTTCCAAAGGAGCACGATGCAGACGAGACGGACTCAGCCTCGAGCGTGGGCCCGATTGTAAATGCTTCGGCCGTGAGCTCGAGCGAGAAAGAGGCTATCATGCCCGAGCAGCTTCTGCTTAAAAAAGAGGGGGAGCAGGGCGTGCGTCAGGTGATCATTCTCGATGCCACCTGGCAGGAGGCCAGAAAGATGGTGCGTCAGAGTCCCTATCTGCAAGCGGCGAAAAGGCTGACGCTGCAGGAGAGCGAGCCATCACGTTATCGCCTGAGGCGGAATCAGTTATCTCAAGGTCTGTGCACCATAGAGTGCATCATCAGCCTGATGCACAGTTTAGGGATGAGCCAAGAGGCGCTGCAACTCAATGAGGCGTTTGCTCTCTTTATGTTAGATCACCGTCAGGTAGACGCATAGGAAGTGGCTGAGGGCGCCGGCGAGGACAAACAGATGCCAGATGGCGTGATTAAAGGGGATGCGCTTACCCACATAGAAGATCACCCCGACGCTGTAAAAAATTCCGCCAGCCAGGAGAAGCTGAAAGCCTAATGGACTCATGGCCGCAAGCAGCTGCTTCATCACTATGACACACAACCAACCCATCACCAGATAGAGTACCAGGCTAAAGATCTTAAAGCGGTGAATAAACGCAGTCTTAAACAGGATACCGCCTAGGGCCAGACACCAGATGGCGATGAGAATGGCATCGGCCTCGACACTGTCGAGCAGGATCTGCATCAGCGGCGTATAGGTGCCGGCGATTAACAGGTAGATGGCGCAGTGATCGGCTATCTTGAGCTTATGCTTTAATTTAGGCGCCGAGACACTGTGATAGAGCGTTGAGCAGAGAAACAGGAGTATGATACTCAAACAGTAAAGCGCCAATCCGCTCAGTTGTAGATCGGTTAGCCTGTCCCATCCCTTGTGCAGTGAAAACGCTAGCGCCAGAATGCCTGCAATGACTCCAAGACCATGGCTGAGGGCGTTTGCCAACTCTTCTGCTCGGCTGTAGGGGGCTACCGTGGTTGCTAAGCAGGGCTGATCACTCATGCTGATCTCTTGGGGCGGCAGGGTTTGTGGTGGCATTAGACTCTCTAAAACTGGTTAGACCTCGTTAATGGTGAGTCTAACAGCATGCTGGTGCAAAAGAAATAGTTAAGCGTACACGTGTATGCTTAACTTGGGTTTTGTTTTGTTAACAGTTGAATTTATAGTATTTTAATTTTCACTCTGTCCACTATCTATTCTTGATTGAACTAATAGCATCTCTTCTTCTCTAAAATGCTAAGTTTCCTAAGGAAAGGATGAGTTGCTATTGCGAGTGCACCCCAAGGATAGTCAATCTTCCTGGCTTGACCTCAATCTTAATCTAAACCTTAATGCTGATATTGATGTCGAGCAGTTAGTCTTCTGCCATCTCGTCAACGATCCATTAGCGAGTGAGCACGCCGGGCAAGGCTATTATGATAAAAGTCCTCATGCTAAAAGCCCTCGTGTCGAAGCTATGGCGGCGAAGATTGGCTGGAGAGAGTTGTTTATCTTCTTGGTTGTCTTGCTGGCGCACCTTGCATTGCTGGCCCTGCTGAGTTGGCAGTTTAAGGGGCCATATCTGGCTCAGGAATCAATTGAGCGAGACAAGAAGGCCATCAGTGCCTATATGCTCACTCAGACAGAGTTTGACGCCATGAAGGCCAAATCTCGCCCTGCCGAGGTACCAGTAAACGCGCCAAAGCAAGATACGCTTAATCAAAGGGCTGAAGTGACAGAGGACAGTCCGGCGCCGATTTTCGCTCAGCAAAGTGCCGAGCCGATTAAGCCGAGTCCAGAGAAGGGGGCGTCAGCGACTCAAGTTACTGGTTTCCAGCCTAATGTTACCCAAGCAAGTGTTGATCCTGCCCTTGATCCAGCAGTTGAGCTCTCCGAGCCTAACATCGTCTCTAAAATCGAGGTGCCCGCTGACACTCAGAAAGAGAATGAAGCATTCTCCTTCGATGGTACGAAAGGTCTTAATCTGGAGAGGGGAGCAACAGACTCGGAAGCGGTAAGCGCTGCAACTGGTGATTATATGGCGAGGCACAGACAGGAGCAGCTGGACAAGCTAGTTGAGCACGCCGCCGACAAGGCCACCCAGAAAAAGTCGATGAGCGAGATGGATGGCAAGATGAGAGTGTTAGCCCTGCCTAAGGAGAACGAGTATGAGACGGCAATCACCTTAGACAGCAAGGTGGATCCCAATCGCATCGTCAAGATAGGGGATACCTGTTATCGCGTGGTGAGTGTGGCGACACCAATTAACCCCCACGGGGAAAACTTAGGCTTCCCCTTTAAGTGTGGTGGCGACAAGGTGAAACAGGCGATTAAAGACTCTCTCGATAAGCATCTGAGTATGATGGGAGTGAAGGTTAAAGATAAAAATTAGTGTGATATATTTTCATTCAAATAATGATTTTGGTCTTGTGTTTTCCTCAAGCTTTTGATTTTACTTGGTTGTTGTGTACGGTTAATTTGATGTTAGTATTCATTTAAAGGGGCTTGCCACCCTCAATCCCTTAGGTCTATACTGAGGCCCTCTTGTCGGAGTGCCATTAGGCTGAGACCGTTTATTCGGGATCCGTTGAACCTGATCAGGTTAGTCCCTGCGAAGGAAACAAGCATAATATGACCTTAGTGTCCCGCCGTTTTTTATCGGCCAATGGGATTAAAATCGCCGCAAATTTGGCGAGCGCAATCCCAATGACACCCAGCATATTTTTGAATCAGGCCATTTGGCCTGACTCAATGCCCTCAACGCCAAACTTCTCCAGACAAGCAACTTCATCTAACCCTATAGTGAGATTGCTTATGTCAACACGTCGCGAAATGCGAGCAGAGGCCCAGGCCTTTATCGATAACCTCAAACCCTTACAACACCCTAATTCGCAGAAATTTTATCTCAGCGGCAGCAGACCGGATCTCAAGGTCGCCATGAGGCAGATCTTTCAGTCAGACACCCTGATTGGCGGCACGGCCGAGGCGCCTGTCTATGAGAAGAATCCCTCCATCACAGTCTATGACTGCGCCGGACCCTATTCAGATCCCGAGGCCGATATCGATGTGCGTCGTGGTCTTGTTAAGCTGCGCAGCGAGTGGATTGCCGAGCGCGGCGATACCCGGGAACTCGAGCAGGTCAGCTCAGGTTTTACCCAGCAGCGTCTGGCCGATGAGGGGCTGGATCATCTGAGGTTTGAGCAGCTGCCCAAGCCAAGACGCGCCCTTGAAGGTAAGGTGGTGACTCAGATGCACTACGCCAGACGTGGCATCATTACCCCAGAGATGGAGTATGTGGCCCTGCGTGAGAACATGGCTCGCGAGACAGTGACCGACGAGGTGCTCAATCAGCGCGCGCCGGGTGAGAGTTTCGGCGCCAAGCTAGGTGAGCCGATCACGCCAGAGTTTGTGCGTCAGGAGTTGGCGGCGGGCCGGGCAATCTTACCGCTCAATATCAACCACCCTGAGGCCGAACCTATGATCATCGGCCGTAATTTCCTGGTGAAGGTCAACGCCAACATAGGTAACTCGGCGGTTACCTCCTCTATCGAAGAGGAGGTGGAGAAGCTGGTGTGGGCCACCCGTTGGGGGGCGGATACCGTGATGGACCTTTCTACCGGTCGCTATATCCATGAGACCCGCGAGTGGATCATCCGTAACTCGCCGGTGCCCATCGGAACTGTGCCCATTTATCAGGCGCTGGAGAAGGTCAATGGCGTCGCCGAAGATCTCACCTGGGAGATCTTCAGAGATACCCTGATCGAGCAGGCAGAGCAGGGGGTGGATTACTTTACCATTCACGCCGGTGTGCTCCTGCGTTATGTGCCTATGACGGCTAAGCGCCTCACAGGCATAGTCTCTCGCGGCGGCTCCATCATGGCCAAGTGGTGCCTCTCTCATCACAAGGAAAACTTCCTCTATGAGCATTTCGATGAGATCTGCCAGCTGTGCGCCGCCTACGATGTCTCTCTCTCGCTGGGGGATGGCATGCGACCAGGTTCCATCGCCGATGCCAACGACGAGGCACAGTTTGCCGAGCTGGAAACCTTAGGCGAGCTGGTTAAGAAGGCCTGGCAGTATGACGTGCAGACCATCATCGAAGGGCCGGGCCATATCCCGATGCAGCTTATCAAGGAGAACATGGATAAGCAGCTCGAGCTATGTGACGAAGCGCCGTTTTACACCCTAGGCCCTCAGACTACCGACATTGCCCCAGGCTATGATCACTTCACCTCAGGCATAGGCGCGGCGATGATCGCCTGGTATGGTTGCGCCATGCTCTGTTACGTGACACCTAAGGAGCATCTTGGTCTGCCAAACAAGGAAGATGTGAAGCAGGGGCTGATCGCCTATAAGATCGCGGCCCATGCCGGCGATGTGGCCAAGGGGCATCCCGGCGCGCAGATCCGCGACAACGCCTTGTCTAAGGCGAGATTCGAGTTCCGCTGGGAAGATCAATACAACCTGGGACTGGATCCCGACACCGCCAGGGCGTATCACGACGAATCACTTCCTCAGGAGTCGGCCAAGGTAGCCCATTTCTGCTCTATGTGCGGCCCCAAGTTCTGCTCGATGAAGATCACCCAGGAGGTGCGCGAATACGCCGCGGCCCAAGCGATCGAGGTGAGGGAGATTGAGGTTGAGCAGATTGACGTTACTGCTAGCGCGCCGAAGGTAGATATTCAACAAGGGCTGGCGCAGATGTCGGCGCAGTTTAAGCAAAGTGGTAGCGAGCTCTATCACAGCGCGGTGAAGCAAAGCCCCGCCATTGAAAGTGCCTCTCTCGAACGTGCCGCTCTTGAAAGTACTTCTCTTGAAAGTACGGCTCTCGAAAAAGCAGAAGAGGTGTAGCCATGTCCGCTGAAAAACCTATCGTCTGGACCATTGCCGGTTCAGACAGCGGGAGCGGTGCGGGCATTCAGGCAGATCTTGCGACCATGGCGGACCTGGGCTGCCATGGTTGCAGCGTGATCACCTGCGTCACCGCGCAAAACTCGGTGGCGGTTAACGGTGTCGAGCCTGTGAGTGAGGCTATCTTGCTCGCTCAGCTCGATACCTTGCTGGCAGACCTGCCGCCCAAGGCGATCAAGATAGGGCTGCTTGCCAATCAGCGTCAGATTAATCTTGTCGCCGATTGGCTGGCGACCCATATTGCGCCACTGAAAACGGGTGATGGCCTGCCTATCTCGATTATTCTGGATCCCGTGATGGTGGCCTCCTGCGGCGATGCCTTGACTGGCGAATCTGCTGTTCAGGCCTCCGCCCAGACCAAAACTAAGCTCAAAACTAAACCTAAAACTAAGCTCAAAACTAAGCCCAAGCACCTTGCCGGGTTGGATTTCAGTCCCTTCGCTAAGCTGCTTACCCTGATGACGCCGAACGCCAGCGAGTTTGGCAAATTGGTGGGGAAAGAAACGGCATCAAGTGATGAGATGCTAGGTCAGGCAAGCGCACTCTCAAAACGCTTAGCCTGTAATCTGCTGATCACAGGCGGTGACAAGGGCTCGCTCTGGCGTAGCGATAGGGCAGAAGATCTCCTTATCTGCAACGCGGTGGCGCATACCTCACCGCTGCACCAGCACACTAGCTTTCGCCTGAGCGGCGAGCGAGTGGATAACCCCAATCATCACGGTAGTGGCTGCACCCTGTCATCGGCGATTGCCAGCTTTCTGGCTCAGGGCTTGGTGCTACATGACGCCATCTTGCTCGCTAAAACCTATGTAGTCCAAGGCATAGCGTCGGCCAAGGCCTTGGGCGCCGGCGCCGGACCACTGGCGCGCACAGGTTGGCCTTCGGGCCTGGTATCGCTTCCCCGTATCACAGAGTTGACCGGCGGGACTCAGTTAAGCTCTTCAGATAGCGCTAGTGATTGTTCTTTACTAGGTTCTTCACTAAGTTCTTCGGCAGCTAATTTTTCAAGGTATAGCTTTCCAAGGCTTAGCTTTCTAAGGCTTAAGCGTCCCATCGGGGTGTATCCCGTGGTGGATAATCTGAATACTTTGGAGCAGGTGCTTGCCGCCGGGGCCACCACGGCGCAGCTGCGGATCAAGCTTGAGGATGATGGCCAAGCAGGTCGCAAAGGAGAAGAAAGCAAACAAGGGAAGGGCAAACAAGAAGAGGGCCAAGGCGCTGCCGCGTTAGAAGCGCAGATACAAGCGGCTATCGCGCTGGGGCGCAAGTACGATGCTCAGGTGTTTATCAACGATCACTGGCAGCTGGCGTTAAAGCATGGCGCCTTTGGCATCCATCTGGGGCAGGAAGATCTTTTTGAGGCGGATCTCAATAGGATCGCCGAGGCGGGGATCGCCCTGGGTGTCTCCAGTCATGGCGTGTTCGAGTTGGCGCTGGCCAGTCAGCTTAATCCATCCTATCTGGCGCTGGGGCATATCTTCCCCACACCGACGAAATCTATGCCTTCTAATCCTCAGGGGCTGAGTATGCTCGCTCGTATGGTCGCGCTTTGGAAGCCTGATTGTCCGAGAGTGGCCATCGGCGGTATAGACGCTTCGCGTTTAGAGCGGGTTAAAGCAACAAACGTAGAGGCGGTGGCCGTTGTGCGTGCAGTGACCCAGGCAGACTCGCCGGGCGAGGCCTATAAACAGCTGGCCAGGACGTGGGAGAAAGCCTATGTCACTCAATGATAGGGCGTTTATCCGATATTCGCGGCAGATCATGTTGCCCGAGGTCGGCGAACTGGGTCAGCAAAGGCTGATGAATGCAAGCGTCGCCATAGTCGGCGTCGGCGGCTTGGGCCAGCTCTGCGCCCAGTATCTGAGCGCGGCGGGGATCGGCCAATTGACCCTGATCGATGATGACAAGGTGGAGCTGAGTAACCTGCCCAGGCAGCTGCTGTTTTCCCATGCCGATTGCGGCCAGTACAAGGCGGAAGTCGCCAGAGACAGGCTGGTAGAAAAAGGCTCTGCTCAAAACAGCCCACTATCAGCACAAGTGCAGATATCGGCCAAGGTTGTGCGTCTGGAACTCCACAACGCCGAGTCTCTGCTCTCAGGTGTGGATCTGGTGCTCGATTGCAGCGACAACTTCGCCACGCGCCAGCACGTCAATGCCGCCTGTGTGGCGCTGGGCACGCCAACAGTGGTGGCGGCTGCGGCCCGCTTTTCTGGTCAGTTGATGGCGTTCGATCTGAGCAAATCCCCGGACAATGGCTGCTATCACTGTCTGTTTCCGGCCGAACTAAGGGTGAGTGAGAGCTGCAGCACCATAGGCATACTTGGGCCCATGGTGGGCACCATGGCCTCGATGCAGGCGCTGCTGGCGATAAAGCTATTGCTGGGGTTACCGGCTCTAGGTGTGCTGCATAGGTTCGACGGATTAACTGGCGAGATGCGAAAGCTCACGCTGCGGCGGGATCCCAAGTGCTCGGTCTGTGTGGCAATTAAAGAATCGAATGAAAAGACTTATGCGATACATGGCGGGACTCCCTGTTCATCGGCCTTAGGAGAAAATGATGAGTGAGATCAGATTAAGTTTGAATGGTCAGTTAATACAGGTGCCAGATAACGCAAGTCTGCAGTCCATGTTGGAGAGCCAGCAGATAGCCCCGGATAGCGTGGCGCTGGTGCGGGCAGGCGAGGTGGTCCCCAAGTCGCAGTGGGCGTTGACCCTATGTGAGGCGGGCGATGTGATTGAACTCTTTGGCGTAGTGGCAGGAGGTTAATATGTTAACGATAGGCGATAGTCGGTTCTCTTCACGCCTGTTTACCGGCACGGGCAAGTTTGCCAGCTCTGATCAGATGTTGGCGGCCTTGGCGGCAAGCGGTTCGCAATTAGTGACACTGGCGATGAAGCGGCTCGATCTTAAGGCGGGCTTCGATGATATTCTGGCGCCCATACGTCAGAGCGGCGTTAAGCTGCTGCCCAACACCTCGGGAGCGCGCAATGCCAAGGAGGCGATCTTCGCCGCCGAGCTGGCTCGCGAGGTGCTGGGTACCTCTTGGATAAAGCTTGAGATCCATCCCGATCCTAAGTATCTGATGCCGGATCCAATAGAGACCTTTAACGCCGCCAAGGTGCTGTGTGAACGCGGCTTTACCGTATTGCCCTATGTGCATGCCGATCCTGTGCTCTGTCGTAATCTGGAATCTGTGGGCTGCGCGGCCGTGATGCCGCTGGGAAGCCCCATAGGCTCAAATCGCGGACTGGAGACGGCGGCATTTTTGAAGATCATCATAGAGCAGGCCAAGGTGCCCGTGGTGGTCGACGCTGGGATCGGCTCACCCTCTCAGGCGATGGCGGCGATGGAGATGGGGGCGAGCGCCGTACTGGTGAACACGGCAATTGCCGCCAGCCGCGATCCGGTCAAGATGGCGCTCTGCTTTGCCGATGCTGTCGCCACGGGGCGTAAGGCCTATGAGGCGGGCCTGGCCCAGGTGCACCAGAGGGCGATTGGCACCAGCCCCCAGCAGGCGCTCACCGCCTTCTTATCGGAGTAAGCCAATGAGTTTCTTGGATATCTTGAGTGGGCTCTCTCGCGAGCAGCTGCGAATGGCGCTCTATTCCACTTCGCCGGCCCAGGTAGAGGCGGCGATCGAGGGTGAGCAGGGAAACTTGAGTCATCTGTTGGCGCTGCTGTCGCCTGCCGCCGAGGAGTACCTAGAGCCGATGGCGCAGCGTGCAGCCGCCTTAACCCGGCAACGATTTGGTCATAACATCGGCCTCTATCTGCCGCTCTATCTCTCAAATCTCTGCGCCAACGAGTGTGACTACTGTGGTTTTACCATGAGCAACAAGCTTAAGCGCAAGGTGCTCAGCCATGATGAACTGGCGGCCGAGATGGCGGTGATCAAGCCTCAGGGATTCGATTCCATCTTGCTGGTTTCTGGCGAGCATGAAACCAAGGTCGGTATCGACTATTTTGCCGAGGTCTTACCCTTGGTGAAGGCGGAATTTAGCCATGTGGCCATGGAGGTACAGCCGCTAAGCCGTGAACACTATGAGATTTTGGTAGAGAAGGGGCTGGATGCCGTGATGCTTTATCAGGAAACCTACGATCCTGAGACCTATCGCAAGCATCACCTGAGGGGCAATAAACAGGACTATGGCTATCGTCTCGAATCGCCGGAGCGGATCGCCCAGGCGGGCGTAGATAAGATAGGCCTAGGGGTGTTGCTTGGGCTCGATGATTGGCGCATGGACGCACTCTTGATGGGCTATCACCTGGATTATCTTGAGCGCCGCTTTTGGCGCAGTCGTTACAGCATATCCTTGCCCAGGCTTAGACCCTGCGTCGGCGGTATCACGCCCAAGGTGCAGTTGACCGACAAGGGCCTAGTGCAACTCATCTGCGCCTTTCGTCTCTTCAACGAGCAGCTTGAGATCAGCCTCTCGACCCGGGAGACGCCTAGTTTGAGAGATGACCTGTTAGGGCTCGGCATCACCCAGATGAGCGCCGGTAGTCGCACCGAACCGGGCGGCTATGTCAATCCGGCCGCTCAGCTAGATCAGTTTGAGATCAGCGACGAACGCAGCGCCGCCGAGGTTGCCAGTGTCCTTCGAAGCCGAGGCTTTACCCCAGTTTGGAAAGACTGGGAGGCAGGCTGGATAGGCGCAGGCTAACCAATTCAAGATGTTAGCCGAGCCCTCTGTAAAGCTGTACTTTGCTTTGCTTTTGATTAATAATTAGCCATAACTGAGATTCATGAAAAAGGGCCATTAACTATGGAAATACCATCGAGCTTTTCATCCGGTCTGACCGGCTTGCAGAGCGCCCAGTCTGGCCTGACTCAGGCTACTGTGGATGTCGCCAAACCCAGCCAGCCTCAGGTGAGTGAAGCAGGCGGCACAGAGACGACTAATGCGGTCAACGCCACAGATAAAACTGAGGCCCTGGTCTCAGCCATCGAATCGAAAAACCAAGGGGAAGCCGCGGTTGAAGTATTAGAGACCGCAAACGAAACCCTAGGTACAGTGATAGATATCAAGGTGTAGGCCATGGCTGGCGCCATGACAACGCCATCTCTTACGGCGATGCGCCTCGGTGCATTGCCGTCTTCTTCTGCTTCAACTTCTTCATCCTCTACAGCTTCTTTATCTTCTTCAAATAGGGCTTCAAGTTCTGTAAGTGCTGTTTCAACGCCAGCAGTCACTCAACAAGCGTCACATGTCAGCCTAAAGGCCAACACCGCGGTTTCCTCGACGCCTTCGGTAGCAACCAGTGTTCTTACATCTGGTCACTTAAGTTCTAGCCTGTCAACGCAAAGCGGCTCAAGTAAGAGCCAGCCTATCTTCAATGGCAGTTCGTCGGCTCAAGGGGGGTATAGCCTCTCCAGCGGGCCGCTCGGGGTAGGTGGCCTACTCAACCAAACGGCGAGCTCTGGTTTTAGCAGTGGCTTGAGCAAAGGTATGGGCAATGGCGGCGGGACCGATGTTGCTTCTACACTACCGGATGCGGGAGGTAGCGCAGCAGGCTCTGGTTTACCCCCAGGTTCGGGAGGTAGCAATGACAAACCAAATGCGAGTATACCAGGCGGACAAGGCGGCGTTGACGTTAGTCGCGGCAGCTCAAATGAGGGTGAAAAGCCGGTAGTCGATATCTTTGGTGTGGCCGAGGAAACCCGCGGCGAGGCGTACAACCCCTTCGCGGATAAGCAAGAGGGGAAAGCCACACCAGGCGATGAGAGTCGCTCACAAGACCCGGAGCTTGCCCGCCAGGAAGCTGAGCTAAAAGAGCTGTCTAGACGTGACGCCGAGGTGAGAGCCCATGAGCAGGCCCATGCTAGCGTTGGCGGCACCTTCGCGCGCAGCCCAAGTTTTAAGTATGAGCAGGGGAGCGATGGCAGACGTTATGCGGTGGATGGCGAGGTGGCGATCGACATCTCAACCGTGCCAGGAGATCCACTTGCAACGTTGAACAAGATGAAGCAGGTTTACGCGGCGGCGATGGCGCCCGCGACCCCTTCGATGGCAGATATCCGGGTGGCCAGCGAAGCTCTGCGTAAGATGAATGCGGCCAAGGCCGAGCTTGCCAAAACGCGTCAGCAAAGCGCTATTACCCCAGACCAGATGAAGCCACTTATCGATGCCGGTAAGAGTGAGCAGCAGCGTCAGCTGCCTGAGCCTGTGACGCCTAAGGTGAGCGGTAGCGTGGATGATAAGGGCAAGATCTCTGCGGCCAGAGTCGATTCACTCTCGCCGCTGGATGATGACAGGAGCCCTTCACAATCGATAGAGCGGATAAGTCGCCAGATCTTGGCGGCCGATGGTCTTTTGTTTACCTCAGAAGCCCTGTCGATGCGCTACCAAGCGGGCGAGTCTGACTCTTCTTCAACATCCTCCTCATCCTTCGCCTTCTCCCTCTAAGACTGAATGATTCTTGAGGATCAACTGCTCCAGCAGCTGTGAGGCGGGTCCTTGCTTGTCGCGGTTGGGGATAACCAGGCTGAGCGGCACCTGACGATGACTCGAGCCCTTGAGCGTCAAGCGGGTGAGGCGACCTTCCTTGATGGCATCGCAGATCAGATGACTCGGGATCCAGCAAAAGCCAAGTCCCTTGGACAGCACTACAAGGGCCTCATGGAAATTGGCTACTGTCCAGCGCCGCTCCGCCTTGAGCCAACCCAGCTCGCCGCGGGCTATCTGACCCGTATCTTTAATCACTATCTGTAGCTGCTCAGCCAGGGTCTGGTCGTCCAGCGGCAACTCCATGCTCGCCAGGGGGTGAGAAGGATGACAGACCAGGTGAAAATCGACGTTGCACAAAGGCTGAGCCAGATGACCCTTCGGCGGCGCGCCGCCTATGATGGCGAGATCCACGGCTTCCGACTCGACCAGCTCTGCGCTGCCGCTGATCACCGAATCTAAGATGGTGATCCGGGTGCCACGCCCCTGAGGCTCAAACTCGGCCAGGGCGTCGATGAGGTGCTCCATGGGATAGATCATCTCGCGGGAGATCATCAGGCTCGGTTCCCAGCCTTTCTCCAGGTTGCTGGCTAACTGCTCCAGCTCACTCACCGAGCGGGTGATGTGGCGAGAACGCCTGAGCAGCACCTCGCCGCTCTCGGTGAGATAAGCCTTGCGTCCTCTGACTTCCAGCAGCGCGACTCCCAACTGGGTCTGCAGTTTGGCCACCGCATGGTTAAGGGACGACTGGCTTTTGTTGAGCTTCTCTGCTGCTTGGGCGTAGCCACCGCAGTCGACGACTGCCTGTAGGATGCGCCACTGCTCGAAGGTCGATTTTGCCTGACTCATACTGCTCCTGCGCTCCTAATGCTTTTCGGCTTTAGATTTTGCTTTATCGGTTTTTGCCTTTGCAGCATCAGCCTTGATGCTGACCAGCTTAGGCAGGTACTTCTTGGTCGCCTTAAGATTATGGAAATAGGGGCCCTGATGCAGGGTCTTAGGCCAATCTAACAGCATCATGGCTAACACGTTGCGGTGCTCACCCAGGGCGAGATCTGGGTTGCCATGGGGTGAGGGTATGGTCTGCACCTCAGGATCGAAGGCGGCCATGATGTGGGCTTGGGTCTTCTTCACTACGGGATTGTCCGACATGCCTGCCAGATGGAAGCTGATGCCGACTTCGGCGATGATATCGTCGGTGGCATCTTTCAGGATCCTGTCTATGTTGGCCTCGAAGTAATCTAAGATCCAGGCAAATTCCTTTCTATCGACCGAATGCTGATAATACTCGCTGGCGGCAAAGATAAAGTGGGTCATGCCGTAGATCTTATTGCGAAACTGCTTCTTGTCGAGTTTGGCGTCGCGACGCTGAGGATAGACGCGATTGAAGCCGTCCTTATACTCCTGCACATAATCGCCAACACCAAGCTGTTTCGCCCAGTAAACATAGTTCACCAGCTGCGCCGCCCAGGCTTCGATCATCGCCTTGTCGGTGAGCCCGCGTTTAAGATCGGTGGCCTTTAGCGCCTTGACCAACTTGTCGTGGCAGGGACCTTGTAGACCAAACTCATCGATGCGGCTTGAAAACCTTAGTAGCACGTCGGTATAGAAGAGAAACTCGGGGAAGGGAGCCAGCGCCTTCTTACGGGCCTTGGCTCTGGGGCCCTTACCCAGCACGTCGATGGCGGCCTGAGCTTCTTGCTGGATAAAACCCGGCTTATCCAGCTGACAGGCATAGAAGGCCTGAGACTCGGTGACAGCGTACAGATCGACCAGGGCCGCATTGGCATACTTGTCATCGCCCGTCATGCGATAGAGGCGGATGCCGTAATGTCCCTGCACCCTCGGTGGCAGCTGGTAGAGGTTATCTTCTAGGTTTTGTTGGATCGCCTGTTTGACACCCTGTGCGTCCTGTGATGCTGTTGTCTTAGCCGAGGTAGGTAGACTAGGGAGCAGCAGGGCGGAGCTGAGTGCGAGTGCCCCAAAGATTCTAGTGTACGGGCTTAAGTTGATCATGTTGGCTCCTTTCTAGGATGGTGGCGACAGATTGCGCGCTGCCAAAAATTGCGGTGAGTTGCTCATCAAGGGACTGTTGCTGCTCGTTGATGAGAAGGAGATCAAAAACGCTTGTTGCCTCCAGCTGAGAGTCACTCAAGATCTGCTCCGCCAGGCGTTGATGCCATAGCGTGAGGTAATAGAGTGGCCCTTGAGTCACCACACCGGTAAAACTGTAGAGGGCGTCATCAGCACTTGGCCAGGGCGCGCCGAAACTGGCACCAAATTCCTGGCTGAGATCCCGGTAGAGTCGATTATCGAAGGTTTGATACGCAGACAAAGCCAGCTTGCTGCGAAATACCTTTAGCTGCTTGGAGAAGGCCTTAAGCTGGGCTTCGCGGCTATTGGATGGCAGCTCGGGCAGCAGCTGTTGGCTTAGATATTGACTCAGCCAGAGACTGGCGATCGCCTGACCATCGCCTAAGGTGTTGTTGAGATAGTAGCGCCCACCGGTGAGCAGGCGAGACACCATCTCGGCCACCGCTGTGATGAGTTGTTCCTGACTGCGAAAATCATTTAGCTGATCTGGTAGGGTCAGGGTCAGCTGACCAAATTGTTGTCCGACCACGGTTTGTCTCAGGGGGCTCAACTGGGCCTTAGATTCCTTAAACGTCGGCGTCTTAAGTGTTACCGCCTGCGCTTTCTCTGTTGGGGGTTGCTCTTGTTTTCCTAACGGCGGATTAGCTAGCTGCGAACCTGCTATTTGGGATTTGGGCGGGCGATCGAGAAAAACATCCCCCAGTAAACGCCCCTTATGCCAAAGCCGCAGCATATTGACGTTAACGGCTTCAAATTCAAGGCCGAATGGAGAAAGTTCGGCCTGAATATTATCCAGCAGCTGCTCACCCGAGCGCGGTGTTACATCGACCTTGGAAAGCTTTGCAAGTAGGGCCCCGAGTGCCCAAGGGGCAGGAGCTAGCTGGGTCTGGCTGTCCAGAAAGCGTTTAACCTGTGCGGGATTGGCGAGCAGCTGATGGCTCAGGGCCCAGCTTGCATAATCGTCGGCGCCATGCTCGAGTGCTATCGTCTGCTTGGTCGTCAATATGAGGGAGATGGCCGCCTGATTCTTCTCCTTGGCCCTTACCTGGTAGGCTAGCCACACCTGACGCTTACAGCTTTCATCTTGTTGATGAATAAGGTAGCTGGCTATCGAACTATCGAAGGCCTGTTCAGCTTGTTCAGTTTCGCCATCAGTAAGGCGGCACTGACTCTGCCCCATGCTGAGCGACAGGTCTTTCTGCTTCAGGCCGTGGGCGACGCTGGCCTGGGCGGTATGGATCTTCGCCTTCTGCTGCTGGTCAATCTGCTCGGCGATCTGCTGCGTCAGCAACTGACCAAACTGGCGCAGCCCTGGCGCGTCGCTTTGAGACCAGTTCTGACTTTGGGTCTTGAGCCAAGGCTCCTGTGCCAGGCGGTCAAACTCATCGGCCAGATGCAGCTGACACTGCAGCAGCGCCTCTTTATCTTCGGCATTTAAGGGATAGTGGCGATAGAAGCGCACGCTGTCTTTGAGGTTGAACAGGCCGATCAACTCGCGTTCGAGTCGCACACTGGCATCGAGCGGCGTGCCGCTCTCCTGTGCCTGAGACAGGGAAACCCGATAGTCGATACACTGCTCGCTGAGCAGTGTGATAGGAGAGGCGGCCAGGGCCGCCGGACTGAAGTTAAGCGCTAGGGAGACTGCTAAAATGCGTTTTAGCATAGGCGACGCGCTCTTCCACTGACATAGATTTGTTCTTCATCTGCTCGACATGTTTTAGTCTTGGCAGCAGGCCCTGGCCGTTGGCGATCTGAATCGCCAGACCCGGACGGGCGTTGAGCTCAAGCAGCAGAGGACCAAGCTTTTGATCCAGCACCATGTCGGTACCCAGATAACCCAGCTCACTCATCTCATAGGCCTTAGAGGCCGTATGCAGTAGGGTATCCCAATGGGGTACCTGGATCTCGGTGAGCCTCTTGTCGGTATCCGGATGCAGATCGAGCGGACGGTCAAACTGCACCGCATGCAGGCCGCGGCCGGTGCCGATATCCAGGCCAACGCCCACGGCGCCTTGGTGCAGGTTAGCCTTACCGTCGGACGCCGCGGTGGATAGCCTGAGCATTCCCATCACAGGGAAGCCCTTGAAAACGATCAAACGAATATCGGGCACCCCTTCGAAGGAGTAGCCGTCGAATACGGGGTCGAACTCGATGAGTCCCTCGACGATGGCCACGTCTGGCTTGCCGCCCAGGGAAAAGAGGCCGCTCAAGATGTTAGAGATATGGCGGTCGATCTCGCTTGGGGTCACCTCATGACCGTTAGGCTTGAAATAGTGGCCATTTTCCACCTTAGTGATCACTAAGATCCCTTTACCGCCCGAACCCTGTGACGGCTTGATCACGAAGCCGTCACGGTTGTTGACCATCTCGGGAATGTGCATGATCTCATGTTGCTGACAGACGGTGCCGATAAGCGCCGGCACGGCGATATCGTTCGCCAGAGCCAGTTGCTTGGTGGTGAGCTTGTCATCCACTCGCTTGTAGAACTTGCGCGGGTTATAGCGACCTATGTAGTCGATGTTGCGCTTGTTCATGCCAAGTACGCCGTTTTCCTTCAGCTTTCGGGGCTTTGCAAACAGCATAGTTATTCTCCCGCTAAAGGTCTAAAGCGTCTAAGTTCCAATAACTTATAACCTGTGTACTGGCCCATCAGGAGCACAGTTGCCAGGATCACCAGATGGATACCCAGGAAGTTAAATACCCAGTGTTGTACCCAGGTGGCGCTCATGGCCAGGTAGGCTAAGGTGGCAACAAACAGGCTGCCGCCGCCCTGAACCATTACCTCTTTGGCGCCTTCCTCTTCCCAGAGAATCGACATACGTTCGATGGTCCATGCCAGGATGATCATCGGGAAGAAGGTGATGGTGAGACCCTCGCTTAAACCGAACTTATATGAGAGCAGGGTAAACAGGCCTATGATGCCGATCACCACTATGATCACCGCGGAGATCCGCGAGATCAGCAAGAGGTTGAGATCCGACAGATAGGAGCGGATCATCAGGCCGAAGGCGACGATCAGCAGGAAGCCAACAAGGCCGGTCAGCAGGGTAGTCTGAATAAAGGCCAGGGCGATCAGCACGGGCATGAAGGTACCCGAGGTCTTGATACCGATGATCACCCGCAGGAACACCACCACTAGCACACCAATTGGGATCAGCAAGATACCCTTAAACAGGCTCTGCTCTTCCAGCGGTAGCTGATAGAGGGAGAAGTCCAAGGCATTCTTGTTCTTCAGCATATCGATAGAGGTGGCGAGCGCCGAGCGGGTGTCTTGCAACATGGAGAAGTTAACCTGAGAGTTAACCCCGCCCACTACGTCCAGTGTCGACTTGGCGGTTCTGTCCCAGATAAGCAGGTTGTCAGGGCGTCCCTGAGTACCATCGTTGGGATTGAAGATGATCCACTGACCCTGATGATAGACCTCAACATAGTTGGTCAGCTGCTGACGACGACGTTGATCTTCTAAAAACAGACCACTGACCTTCTTGGCCGGGATCCCCTTGCTGTTGAGCATGCGGATAAACAGTTCGGCGCGGGAGTTACTGGTCAGCAGTAGCTCAAGGTTCTGGCTGCGCTCGGTGGCGTTGAAGCTCTTGTTAAGCTGCTGAGCAAATGACAGGTTTGTGGCGCTGCGCGACCAGATCTCGTTCATCACCTGCTCGGCGGCGGCCAACTCGGTGGCCGGCCAGTTATAGGCCTGCGGCGCGTCGGGTTCTTTGTCGGCCGGGATCTCATTCTTGCCGGTCGGTACCAGGGTGACCTTATAGTAGAGATCTTGCTGACCGATCGCCTCGCGGGTCGACCAGGTGACCTGACGGCCGGTGTCATCTTCTGTGGCTGACAAGCCGTAGCCTGGAGAAGTGGCGTTTTCCGCTAAGATCTCAAAGGCAGGATCCTTGGGCAGCGAGAAGGTCACCTCGGCAGGCTCGCCGGTGCCCTGAAAACTCACCTTGGCATCCACGGCCCAGCTCTGTACCTGCTCGCCCGGGAGGAAGGGGACATTATGTTCTATGCCACGATAGACGCTGGCGGCCATGCCCGCAATAAACAGCAGGGCCACTAAGATATAAAAAGGTTTTTTAGAGTGCATCGAATTTACATCCTGTTATTTGGCTGTTTTTGATGGATTGTTCTTACCGTGCACAAAAGTCTGTCCTACATCGACGACGGCAATGTCTTGCATAAACTTACGTCCCAGCAGCAACTGATAGTCGAGGTGACTACGATCGACCAGGTTGAGATCGGTTTCCGCCTTGTAATTGCCAATCTGCAGATGGGCATGGATCACCGGGCGTCTGTCATTCTTATCATCGGCATCTTGCTTGATGCGTACGAAGCGCTCGACCTTAGACTCGAAGGTCTGTGATGGCTTATCGGCGCCTTGAGTGAAGACATCGAAGCGCACCCACTGCTTGCCATTACGTTCGAACAGTATGATGTTGTGGGCATCGAGCGATGAGGATTCGGCGCCGGTATCGATACGGGTCTCAAAGCCAGCCTTGATCTCATCGACATAGACGTGTTCTACCGCGCCCAGGATAAACTTGTCACCGATTGGGGACGGGTCGCACTGCATAGGGACCTGCACCACCTGCTTTTCAGGATGGGACTTGACAGCCGCCACCTGCTTGGACAGCTGCTCTAGCTGGGCTGACAGGGAAGTCAGCGCCGCCTGCTGTTCGCTTTGGCTGGTGCTTATCAGGGTGACTAGCTCGCTCTTCTGCTCGCTCAGGCTGGCATTGAAGGTGTCGACATCGACAGGCGCGGGCTGCTTAGGATCTTGGGTGGCTGCGCAGCCTACCAGGCTGGTTACCAGGGCGAGAGTGGTCATCTGTTTTAACATAGTGCTTCCCGTTTACTATTTTTGTTTAAACCAAATCTTTGTTGGGTTGATTTTTTACGGCGATAAAAGTGGCGCGTTTGGGCGCCGGATACCCCTCAACCGTCAGGCTGACATCGTTAGGATCCAGGTAGTCCACCAAGGACTCATTAGGCATCCATTCTGTGCTGCGTTGCTCAGCAAGCGAGGTAACGTCGATATCGACGCAGCGAACATCGACAAAATCCGCCTTCTTCAACCAGGCTTCCAGCGCCTTGGCCGACGGCAGGAACCAGACGTTGTTCATCTTACCGTAGCGCTCCCCTGGAACCAGTACGGTATTTTCATCGCCATCGACCACTAAGGTCTCGAGGACCAGTTCACCGCCGGTTCTCAGTTGATCCCTCAGTTGCAGCAGGTGATCTATGGGGGAGCGTCTGTGATAGAGCACGCCCATGGAGAAGACGGTGTCGAAGGCATCCAGTGGCGGTAGCTGTTCTACGCCCAGAGGCAGCAGATGCACTGGGTGGTCGTTGCCCGCCAGGCGTTTTACCGCCTCAAATTGACACAGAAACAGCGGCGAGGGGTCGATACCCACGACGCGTTTGGCGCCGTCACCCAGCATACGCCACATGTGATAGCCGCTGCCACAGCCGACATCCAGCACGGTACGATTCTTCAGCGGTGAGATATGGGGCTGAACCCGCTCCCATTTCCAATCTGAGCGCCATTCGGTGTCGATATGGATACCGTGCAGATCGAAGGGGCCCTTGCGCCAGGGGCAGAAGAGTTTAAGCAGGTTCTTAAGTTTCTCCTGCTGACCCTTGCTGAGCTGATCGCCGCTGCCGACCTCTACCTTAGTGGTGAAATCGATTCTGTCCGGCGCAGGATAGTGCAGCTTGTTGAGCACCTTCTCCCACTTGGGTAGGTTGCCATGCTTATGTTCACGTTGCCACTGGCCGAGGATCGCCGGCAGCTCTTCTAACCAATGTTGAAGATTAGAATCGGCAATTTGTTGATAAAAGGAGCTGAAGCTGATCACTTGATGGCCACCATAGATGCGAAATTAAAACATTGGAACCAGACGCTGAAATGGCTAAAGCCCTGGGCTTTAAGCCTTTGCTGATGCTGGGGCAGGGTGTCAGGTTTCATCACATGCTCGAGCGAGCTGCGCTTTTGGCTGATCTCAAGTTCGCTGTAGCCATTGGCGCGCTTAAAGTCGAGGTGTAGCTCGTCCAGCAGATGCTGCACAGGTTCATCTTCGAACACTAATTTCTCTGACAACACCAGAATGCCGCCGGGCTTGAGTCCCTGATAGATCTTGGCTATCAGCGTCTGTCTGTCTTCCGGGGCCAAAAACTGCATAGTGAAGTTGAGGATCACCATGGAGGCATCTTGGATATCGATATCGCGAATATCGGCGCAGATAAGATCGACCGGGGTTTCACTGACATAGGCGCTGAGGTTCTGTTGACAGCGCTCGATCATAGACTCGCTGTTGTCGACGGCGATGATCTCACATCCGCGACCTTCGATGCGGCGACGAACGCTCAGTGTGGCCGCGCCAAGGGAACAGCCTAAATCATATATCTTGCTATTGGGGGTGACACATTTGTCGGCGAAATCGCCCAAGGTGTTGATGATCTGTCCATAGCCGGGAACAGAGCGGCGGATCATATCGCTAAAGACGCCTGCGACTCTATCGTCGAATTGAAAGTCACTGATATGTTCACAGGCCTGCGCGTAAATAGTATCTTGAGTTGAGTTCATCAGAGTTTTTTGAGTAAATTCAATATTTCATTCTAGCTAATGATAACAGTTCGCAGCAAGTCTGGTACTGGTAATTAGGAATAAAATTCTGTCTAATATCCTAATAACAACATATATTTTACAGCGCGGTGACTTTGCGCTCGACGCAAGGATGCTAAGGTTATTTTTTGTAGCCAGCTTGTAATATAAGCTGCCTTTTATAAGCCCTTTTTATAAGGCGCTGTTTTAGAACAAGTGATAGCTTGGCTTGATATAAAAATGATAATAGAAACTGGGGCCTACCTTTGACACCACTACACTCTTTTGCTTCGGCCTGTGTTGCCTGGCGACGTCTGCTGTCGGCATGCATAGTCTTTGCGCCGCTTATGATGGCCCGTTTTGTGCTGGGGACGGCCACGTTAGCGCTAAGTCTACTGGTTAGTTTTCATGCGTCTGCAGAAGAGCAGCAAGGCCCGCTAGTCTTGGTAATGGGGGAGGACAGCTACCCTTATCAGTTCGTCGATGAGAATGGCGATGTCAAGGGTGTCTTGGTGGATCTTTGGCGTGAGTGGTCGTCTCAGACTCAGGTGCCCGTTGTATTTGTCGCCCGTCACTGGCAGGACTCCTTGAATCAGCTGGCGCAGGGGGATGCCGATATTCACATCGGCCTTGGGATCACCAAGGAGCGGGATAAAGATTTCGATTTCGCCGCGCCCATCGCCTATGTCAGTACCTATCTCTATGTGCGTAACACGCTAAAGGGTAAGAAGAGTTTTAGCGATCTGCAGCCCTATCGCATCGGCATAGTGACGGGGTCATCCCATGAATCCATACTCAATCAGCAAGTTAACGGATTAAGTTACCGCTACTATAATAGCCGCGCCGAACTGCTTCGTGGCGTGGTGGCAGGCGAGGTCGATGTCTTCGCCGGCATGGAAGGCTACTTAAAAGATAACGCCGTTAGCCGCGCCGTCCTGGAAGAGTTTCCCCTGGATAATCGTTTGCTTATCAAGAAGACAGCGCTGGTGCCCGCCGTCAGCAAGGGACGGCTGGATCTTATCACAGAGATCAACCGTGGCTTTGACCGCTTGAGCCAAACCAGCCGCGCCGAGATAGACAAGCGTTGGCTAGGTTTTAGCCGTGATGCCAACACCTTAGTGATTGCCACCACAACAGGTATTCAACCCTTTGTCGATACCGGCGGCGATGGTGAGCCACACGGTCTCTATATCGATATCTGGAAGCTCTGGTCTAAGAAGACGGGCATAGAGGTAGAGTTTCGCCCCGCCGCTATGGAAGATGGCCTGGATGAACTCAAGTTTCACCGCGCCGATATCCATGTGGGGTATCCAGAGAGCGACACCATGAAGACCAATCTCACCCGTGCCTGGCGCACCTATCAGGTGAAGAGCCGACTGTTCAGTTATGGTAAGGCGATCAATAGCCTGGATGAGCTAAAGGGTAAGCGTGTCGGCGCGGTGCCTACCGCGCCTTATCTGGATAAACTCAAGCAGGCGCTGCCAAACTCTGAGCTTAAGCTCTATTCCGATGTGACCCAGATGATCCAGGCCGCCCAGCAGGGGCATATCGCCGCCTTCGTGGCCGCATCGGCTTGGACCCAGCACTATCTGCTGCGCGCCGAATCCTGGTCTGATTTTCACCAGTATCGCAAGCTGGCCTTCACCACAGACATCTATGCCTTGACTCGCAACGAGGACAAAGGGCTGGCCCAACGTATCGCAGCGGGCTTTCGCCTGATCAGCAACGCCGAGCTCGCCGCCATTGAGAATAAGTGGATCTTGGATAGAGATGACAGGAGCGTGCAGTCCTTGCTTAATCCGCTCTCAATCACTGAGGAGCAGCGCCGTTATCTAGACAGTTTGGGTACGCTTAAAGTGGGCTATCTTGCCGCCTGGGCACCCATGGAGTATGAAGGGCCATCCGGCGAGTTTATGGGGATCAACAGTGAGATCAGCCACTGGGTCGCCGAGCAGTTGGGGTTAACCATTGAGGGGGTGCCGTTCGATCGCTGGAGCAGTCTGCTAGAAGCACTTAAACAAGGCGAAATCGATATCGTTGGTAGCGTCGCCCATACGCCAGAGCGGGAACGGGAGATGCTCTTTACCACTCCTTATTGGCCATCGCCCTGGGGCCTGGTAACCAACCTTAGTCAGGTGACTGTGTTTAACCTGAGTCAGATGAGTGGAAAGCGCCTGGCGATTGTCGAGGGGTATCATCTGATTGCCAACCTGATGAACAAAGCGCTGGGCATCGAGCTGGTGATTGTGCCCAACAGCCGCGCTGGCGTCGATGCGGTGGCCCAGGGCAAGGCCGATGCCTTCATCGAGAAGGTGATCAACATGGCCATGGTGCTAAAGGAGTCAGACTACAAGGCGCTTAAGATGTCTGTGCTGGCAGATTTCTCCCAGCAGCAGAGCCACTTCGCCCTGAGCCCTAAGTTTGATGCGCTGGTGCCCTTATGGGATCAGGCCATCGCCCAGATCACGCCAGAAAGGCAAGAGGAAATTTATCAGCACTGGGTAAAAGAAGAACCCAGTAGCTGGAGGGCCTGGGTGAACTATCAGAGTGCCTTCTATCTTTTGGCGCTACTCAGCTTTGTGGTGTTTGTCTATCTTATTTGGCGTGCTCAGCGTAGCCGCTTGGCGGCGGCCAAGGAGCTTGCCCATGAGCTGACGCGGGCAGGGCAGTTCGATGCACTCACCGGTTTGCCGAATCGCAGCCTGCTCGATGACAGATTGCAGCAGTCCGTGCTGCTACATCGCCGCGAGATGCAGCCCTTTGCCGTACTCTTTATCAGCTTCGATAACCTGCGTGAGATCAACCAGACCTATGGCCATCAGGTTGGTGACAGGGTGCTGGCCAAGGGCGCATCGCGACTCAAGGATGCGGTGCGTAAGTCTGATACCCTGGCGCGTTTTGGCGGCAACGAATTTGTGATGGTGCTTAATCGCAGCAAAGACCTCGATACCGTGTGTCAGGTGGCCGACGGTATAGTCGGTGGCTTTAGCGCCCCCTTTGCGATCAACGGCCTGGATGTGGCACTATCGGTCAGCATAGGGGTGGCCATGTTCCCGAATGATGGCGACACTGTGGTGGAGCTACTTAAGACCGCCGACAAGTTGATGTCGCGGGCGGTGAAACAGGGCGGGCGCTGTTACCAGAGCGCCTGATCTGTGACCCCAGTTCAGGATTTGATGGATATTTATCCAACCCAAAGGTTTACTTCATTTTAAGCGGATGAAGTTGTTTTGAAATCGGCAATATTTCACTATAATGCCGCTTTTGTCATGTATTGAATATCCTCAAGCACGGCCTTGACGGATGAAAGGAAAGTGTTAGATGCGCAGTCATTATTGTGGAGACGTTAATCGGTCTCATGTTGGGGAAGAAGTTACTCTCGTAGGTTGGGTAAACCGCAGTCGCGATCTCGGCGGCGTGGTTTTTCTGGATTTGCGCGACCGTGAAGGCGTGATTCAGGTAGTCTATGATCCTGATCTGCCAGAGGTATTCGATGTCGCCAGCACACTGCGCAGCGAGTTCTGTGTTCAGGTGAAAGGCTTGGTACGCGCCCGTCCCGACAGCCAGATCAACGACCAGATGCGCACAGGTGAGATTGAGGTGCTGGGTAAGGCCCTGACCATACTCAACAGCGCACCGGCACTGCCGATCAACATGGACAAAAATCAACACAACACCGAAGAGCAGCGCCTGAAATATCGCTACCTGGATCTGCGTCGCCCAGAGATGGCCGAGCGCATCATCTTCCGCTCTAAGGTGACCAGTGCCGTGCGTCGTTTCCTCGACGGCAATGGTTTCCTCGATATCGAGACCCCAATTCTGACCAAGGCAACCCCAGAGGGTGCCAGGGACTATCTGGTGCCTAGCCGTACCTACAAGGGCCAGTTCTTCGCACTGCCACAATCGCCACAGCTGTTTAAGCAGCTGCTGATGATGTCTGGCTTCGACCGTTATTACCAGATCGTGAAATGTTTCCGCGACGAAGACTTACGTGCCGACCGTCAGCCTGAATTTACCCAGATCGATATCGAAACCTCTTTCATGACCTCAGCGCAGGTGATGGACAAGACTGAAGAGATGGTACGCGGTCTGTTTAAAGAGCTGCTAAACGTCGACCTAGGCGAGTTCCCTAAGATGACCTTTGCCGAGGCGATGCGTCGTTATGGTTCAGACAAGCCGGACCTGCGTAACCCGCTGGAGCTGGTCGATGTTGCCGACCTAGTCAAAGAGGTCGACTTCAAGGTGTTCCAGGAGCCAGCCAACGACAGCGAAGGCCGTGTTGCCGTGCTGTGTGTACCGGGTGGTGCTAGCCTGTCACGTAAGCAGCTCGATGAGTATGGTAAGTATGTCAACATCTATGGCGCCAAAGGCTTGGCATGGATGAAGGTCAACGAGCTGGAGAAAGGCCTGGAAGGCATTCAGTCACCAGTGCTTAAGTTCCTCAGCGAAGAGGTGGTTAAGGGGATCCTGGAGCGCACAGGTGCGGCCAACGGTGACTTAATCCTGTTCGGCGCTGACAAGGCGAACATAGTGGCCGAAGCCATGGGCGCGCTGCGTCTCAAGGTAGGTGAAGATTTCGACCTGCTACAAGGCGACTGGAAACCACTATGGGTGGTTGACTTCCCAATGTTCGAGCGCACCTCTGACGGTGGCCTGCACGCCATGCACCATCCGTTCACTGCGCCAAGTGGTATCACGCCAGCCGAGCTAGAAGCAGATCCAACGGCGGCCATCTCTGACGCTTACGACATGGTGCTTAACGGTTGCGAACTGGGCGGTGGCTCGGTACGTATCTACGACGCCGAGATGCAGTCGGCCGTATTCAGAATCCTGGGGATTAACGATGAAGAAGCGCAAGAGAAGTTTGGCTTCCTGCTCGAAGCGCTCAAGTATGGCACGCCGCCACACGCAGGTTTGGCGTTCGGTCTCGATCGTATGGTGATGCTGATGACAGGTGCCAGCTCGATTCGTGACGTGATGGCCTTCCCTAAGACCACCACGGCAGCCTGTCCGCTCACCAATGCCCCTGGCTTTGCTAACCCAGTACAGCTCGAGGAGCTTGGGGTGAGCGTAGTGGAAGCGAAAAAAGAGCAGGAATAAATCAAGATTGAACCAATAAGCCGAGCATCTTGCTCGGCTTTTTCGAGGCAAACTCGAATAAGGAGTCCCTATGGCCGGTCACAGTAAATGGGCCAACATCAAGCACCGCAAGGCGGCACAAGACGCTAAACGCGGTAAACTCTTCACCAAATTCATTCGCGAACTCACGGTAGCGGCCAGAGAAGGCGGCTCGGATCCCGATTCCAACCCGAGACTCAGGGCGGCAATCGATAAGGCGCTGTCAAACAACATGACTCGCGACACGGTCGAGCGTGCCATCAAGCGCGGTGCCGGTGAGCTTGATGGTCAGGTGCTGGAAACCATCATGTATGAAGGCTATGGTCCGGGCGGCACCGCCGTGATGGTCGAGACCATGACAGACAACCGTAACCGTACCGTCTCTGGCGTACGTAACGCCTTTAGCAAGTCGGGCGGTAACCTGGGCACAGATGGCTCTGTGGCCTATCTGTTCGAGAAGCGTGGCGTGATCTCTTACGCCGAAGGCAGCGATGAAGACACCATCATGGATGCGGCGCTCGACGCCGGCGCCGAGGATGTTGTGACCAATGATGATACCTCTATCGATGTCTACACCACGCCTGAGGCCTTTGGTACGGTTAAGGATGCACTGGATGCAGCCGGTCTCGAGGCGGTAAACGCCGAGGTGACCATGGTGCCTTCTACTAAGGCAGAGCTTGATGCTGAAACGGCGCCTAAATTCCTGCGCCTCATCGATAACCTTGAAGATCACGACGATGTACAAGAGGTCTATCATAACGCCGAGATCTCAGATGAGATCTTAGCCAGCCTCGAATAGGCAGACTATGCCGATAATCTTGGGGGTGGATCCTGGCTCGCGGATCACAGGCTATGGGGTGATCCAGTGCCAGGGTAGGCAGCAGATCTACCTGGGCAGCGGTTGTATTCGTACCCAATCCGATGATCTGCCTTCCCGTCTCAAGGTAATTTTCGATGGGATAAGCGAGATTATTCGCCAATACCAGCCGGATGAATTTGCTATCGAGCGGGTGTTTCTGGCGAAGAATGCCGATTCGGCGTTAAAGCTCGGTCAGGCGCGCGGGGCGGCGATCGTCGCCGCCACCAATGCTCAATTGCCTGTGGCCGAGTATTCGGCCACCCAGATCAAGAATGCCGTGGTCGGCACGGGACGGGCGCAGAAGAGTCAGGTACAGCACATGGTGCAACAGATCCTCAAATTGCCGGCGGCGCCACAGGCCGATGCGGCCGATGCGTTAGGCGTTGCCCTGTGCCATTTCCACACATATCAGAGCCTGATCGCCATGGGCGGTAAGGCTAGCGCGAGAACTTACGGAAGATATAGATGATAGGTCGTTTACGGGGATTACTCGTCGAGAAGCAGGCGCCCGAGGTGCTGATTGAAACTGGCGGTGTCGGCTATGAGGTACAGATGCCGCTCACCAGTTTTTATGAACTGCCAGATTTAAACCAAGAGGCGGTGATCTACACCCACTTCGTGGTGCGTGAAGATGCCCAGCTGCTGTACGGCTTTATCACCAAGCAGGAAAGAGCCCTGTTCAGACTGCTGATCAAGACCAATGGCGTCGGTCCTAAGCTGGCACTGACCATACTCTCTGGCATGACGGCGGGCGAATTTGTGAAATGCGTCGAGCATGACGATATCGCGACACTGGTTAAGCTGCCGGGTGTCGGCAAGAAGACCGCCGAGCGTCTGCTGGTTGAGATGCGCGACAAGCTCAAGAGTCTGATGGAAGCCT
Source organism: Shewanella halotolerans (assembly GCF_019457535.1). NCBI lineage: Bacteria > Pseudomonadati > Pseudomonadota > Gammaproteobacteria > Alteromonadales > Shewanellaceae > Shewanella > Shewanella halotolerans. The sequence continues at coordinate 2,189,322 of NZ_CP080417.1, forward strand.
CCCATGGCAACGAGCGCGAGTTTGTGTTGCAGTCTAATTATACTCCTGCGCCTGTGGTCAACACCGCCGAAGAAGATGCCATCTCGGCGCTTTTGGCGTTAGGATATAAGCCGGCACAGGCCAGTAAGGCGGTGTCCAGTGTCTTCGAAGAGGGCATGGATTCAGAAACCTTGATTAAGGCATCGCTGAAATCGATGCTCTAGCGCTCAGAGTGAGAAATAGATGATTGAAGCTGATAGGTTAGTTCACGCCCAGCCCCAAGGCACAGAGGAGCGGGACGAGCAGATAGATAGGGCGATGCGTCCTAAGCTGCTGGACGAATATACGGGCCAGGACGATACCAGGGCTCAGCTCAAGGTGTTTATCGAGGCGGCGCAGAAGCGCGGCGAGGCCCTTGACCATATGTTGATCTACGGACCACCAGGCCTTGGTAAGACCACGCTTGCCATGATCGTTGCCAACGAGATGGGGGTGAACATTAAGTCTACCTCGGGCCCTGTGCTGGAGAAGGCGGGTGATCTCGCGGCCCTGCTTACCAATCTCGAAGCCGGTGATGTGCTCTTCATCGACGAGATCCACAGACTAAGCCCTGTGGTGGAGGAGATCCTTTACCCGGCAATGGAAGACTATCAGCTGGATATCATGATAGGCGAGGGTCCGGCGGCGCGCTCCATTAAGCTAGAGCTACCTCCCTTCACCCTGATTGGCGCCACCACTCGTGCCGGCGCACTGACATCGCCGCTGCGTGCCCGTTTTGGCATCCCCCTGCGTCTCGAGTTCTACAACGTCAAAGATCTCAGCAGTATCGTCACGCGCTCGGCCAAGGTGCTTGAGCTGCCGATCGATCCCGAAGGCGCGGTAGAAGTGGCAAGGCGTTCTCGCGGCACGCCGCGTATCGCTAACCGTCTGCTTAGACGAGTGCGAGACTACGCCGAGGTGAAGCACGATGGCGAGGTTAACAAGCTAGTCGCCGAGAGCGCTTTGGATATGCTGGACGTGGATGTCGAAGGCTTCGATTATATGGACCGTAAGCTGCTGCTGGCCATCATAGACAAGTTTATGGGCGGTCCTGTGGGTCTGGATAACCTGGCCGCGGCTATCGGCGAGGAGCGCGAGACCATCGAAGATGTGCTCGAACCCTTCCTGATCCAGCAAGGATTCATTCAGCGCACCCCAAGGGGTCGTATTGCGACAGCCAGAGCCTATCAGCACTTCAACCTGATCAAGCCGGAATAATCGCTAGGCGGACGGCTATAATCTTTCACATTAGTGGGTTGAGCGTTAAAAAGCGTGGTCGAAAGACTGCGCTTTTTTGTTTTCACCTACTGACTCCAAATACGACGCCTTTGCTGTCTACCCAGTACCTCCCTGTCTGACATTCAATCAAAGCTTTCAATCAAAGCCTTCAATCTGAGACGCTCATAAACGTCTTCATGAGTGTGCCTTGAGCATCATAATCTTGCGGCTTTCTCTCTGTCGTTGCTGGGGACGCACTCGAATTTCTATTCAATCAGGCCGACTATTCGAGTCGGTTGCTGTCTGCCAATTCCTGAATCCTACTCCTGAATCCCTTGGTTTAAAATTTAAGCTAAAAGAGTTCCTGTAAAAGGAATAAAAGATACAAAGCGTTACACATATATAATTTGATAAGCCTACTTGTTAGTGACTTTGTTAATTTCCAACAAAGATTGAGTGTATTTAAATTGAAGCTTGATTTATATCCATTTTATTAATTCCGCACTTGGTTACTCCTTAAAATTAAATGCGTTAAGTCAGTAATTGATTTAATGCAGTGGCGTGGAAGCTAGGTAGAGAGATAAGTTCACTAACGCTGAGTTTCTGCGCGTTTGTAAAATATTGTAACAAGCACGCCTGATCACTGCTCAGCATCCTTATTCATTTAAGCCTCAGGTCGGCGGATTTGTTAATGTTGGCGTGCTTATGTGCTGTCGGCGTAAAAACGTCAGATTGAAACAAGTGTTTAGACAGTCATTTTGTGATGGGTGTCACACTTTTGTCTTTTGTGTGCGTTGTGATTGTGTTGCAACTCTTGCGGAAGAAAACACTGGCTCGGATCAAATTTTCTAGTTAATTAAACCAAGTGAATGCTTATTCACTCATTTAGTAGAAATATTAAACTTGCGATGTTACTTAAATAATACTTTGTATTAACTTTTATTTTTCATTGGTTAATTAATTGGTGGATTGACGCATTTGGGGTGAAAGGAGAGTATCGAATCGAGCGTTGAATAAATAAAAGAACGGCGCCGAATAAAAATTGAATTAGGGAGTAGACTTACATGATTAAAACAAGCAGATTAGCTGCGGCAGTTAAATTTAGTTTAATTGCGACAGTGTCGACCAGCGGATATTTTGTTGCCAACAATGCAGTTGCTGCCGAAGAAAGTGCCTCTTTTGAACGTATCGCGGTAACGGGTTCACGCATCCAACGTCAAGACATGGAAACGGCTTCACCTGTTACCGTTATCGACGCCAGTGCTATTCGCGCCGAGGGTTACAATTCGGTCGATGAGATCCTACAGGCGCAACCTGCCATGGCGGGTATGGCAGTAGGCTCTACCACTAACAATGGTGCGGACGGTGTCGCCCAGGTGGATCTACGTGGTATGGGCGCCAGCCGTACTCTGGTGCTGTTAAATGGCCGCCGTATGGTGAACTCAGGTTCGGGCGCCGACAGTGCAGTGGATCTGAACACTATCCCAGTGGCGATGATCGCCCGTGTGGAGATCCTGAAGGATGGTGCCTCAGCGGTTTATGGCTCTGACGCGATTGCCGGTGTAGTGAACATCATCACCAAGAAAGATTTCGAAGGCTTCCAGCTGGACATCAATGGCGGCGCGACCGACAAGGGCGACGGCGAAAACGTTGAGATCAGTGCGCTTTACGGTTTCAACACAGACGGTGGCAACTATACCTTTGGTGTGGCTTACTCTGACCGCGGCGGCGTGATGCAAAAAGATCGCGACTGGGTAGAGAAGGGGGCCAGTAGCTTTATCCCAACCGGCTCATTAGGCGGCAAGGTACAAGACGAGAACGGCAACTGGGTCGATCGCACCGAAGGTTATGACTTTACCCAGGACAGCTGGCTACAGACGCCTAATGAGCGTTACAGCTTCTTCGCCAACGCGACCCAAGAGTTTGCGAACGAAATCGTCTTTACCGGCGACCTGCTTTACACCAAGCGTCAATCTGAGCAGATGATGGCGGCTCAGCCAGCTTCTGTGATGTTAGATGTGTGCACGCCGACTTCTACAGGTAACTGCATCACGCTTACCGACGAGATGGTTGCCGGTGGCATCACGCCTGACGACCAAGGCCGCGTCGAATATCGCAGAAGAACCACTGATGCGGGTAACCGTATCTATGAGCAAGACACAGACACTCTGCGTGTCTCAGCGGGTCTGGCCGGTGAGTTCGATGTTCACACAGGCATCGCATGGGATCTTTCTTACACCTATGGTAAGAACAAGGCAGAGACTTGGGTGCACAACTCAATCAACGCTAAGAACATGGCGCAGTCTGTCTATGACAACCAGGATGCCTGGTTCAGCGGTGACCCACTGTCTCAAGCCATCGTCGATGATATCAGCTACCTGGAAAGCACTACAGGTGGTAACGAGCAGCACATAGTATCAGGCGTGATCAGCGGCGAAGCCTTCGACCTGGAAGCGGGCCCAGTAGCATATGCGATTGGCGCCGAGTATCGCCATGACAGCGGTTACTACAATCCAGATCCAGTGATCGTTGCCGGTGAAGGCACAGCAGCCCAGCAAGATCCTACCGATGGTAGCTACAGCGTGGTGTCTGTCTATCAAGAGGTGAGCGTACCTTTCACCGACAAGCTAACCGGTGAATTTGCGCTGCGTTTCGACGACTACTCAACCTTCGGTAATGCGTCGACCTGGAAGATAGGCTTGACCTATGAGGCGACCGATGATCTTATGCTTCGCACCGTGGCGGCTACCGGTTTCCGCGCGCCAAACGTGAGCGAGCTGTATGGCGGTAACGTGGGTTCATACGACTACCTGGACGATCCTTGGGGTAACGAGCAGGACCCACAGATTTTGGTGAACTACACCTCAGATCCCGATCTGAAGGCGGAATCGTCTGAGTCTTACACTGCTGGTCTGGTCTACTCGCCAAGCTACATCGACGGCATGTCACTGACGCTGGACTACTGGCGCTTCAAGATCAAAGACGCCATCTCGCGTCTGGACGTTCAGGCGGGTCTGAATGCTTGTCACGCAGGTGATACGACAGCTTGTGAAACCTTCGGAATTACCCCTGACGGTAACCTGGAGAACCTGACTAACCCGCTAACCAATGTGGGCTATCAAGACACCAGTGGTATCGACTTTAACCTGGCTTACCGTTTCGAAGGCCTGGGTCTGGATTGGAGCATCAGCAACGATCTGACCTACCTGCTCGAGTTTGAACAGGATGGTATCGATTACACTGGCACTATCGGCGGTATGTTCGGTGGTTACGCTAAGGTGAAGAACAACTTCAGCGTTAAAGCCGGCCAGGGTGACTGGAGTCTGATGTACTCTAACCGCTTTATCGGTGAGATGGATGACATTAACTACGGTGACACAGTTGATTCAGTGCTGTACCACAACATCTCGGGTATGTACCACATCAACGACAGCATTACGGCAAGCCTGGGCGTGAAGAACTTCACCGACGAGAAGCCAGTGATGGTGGCAAGTGGTAACGAGGCTGGCACAGTGCCTGAGGTTTACGACACTATCGGTCGTCAGATCTACGGCGGTGTAACCGTTAAGTTCTAACGAGCAGTTTGAAATAAAAAAGCGCCCTAGGGCGCTTTTTTTATGCAAGTATCAAAATTAGCCTAAGCCATGCTGGGCAGATCTCATCTGAATGAACTCAATCTTGTAGCCATCTGGGTCTTCCACGAAGGCAATCTCAGTCGTGCCACCGGCAACCGGCCCTGGCTGACGGGTCACCTTGCCACCGGCGGCTTCGATAGCGGCGCAGCGACTGTAGATATCCTCTTCGCCAATGGCCAGATGACCAAAACCGGTACCGAGGTCATACTTGTCTGTATCCCAGTTGTAAGTGAGCTCGACCACAGCGGCACCAGTTGCCTCTTCGTCGAAGCCAACGAAGGCCAGGGTATAGCGGTATTCTGGATTCTCGGACTTGCGCAGTAGCTTCATGCCCAGGATCTCGGTGTAAAAATGTATGCTACGATCGAGATCGCCGACCCTCAGCATGGTGTGTAAAAGTTGTGCCATAAGGACCTCTTTTTAGGGGAATGCTAGGCCCAAGTATACCTTATTTATCCGCCATTTAAATCTGCGCTATCGGTTTGCTTGCTCAATGACAGCCTGGGAAGAACAGGCGTAAATCGACATGATCCTTGTCACAGAATGGGGTGATGTCGCTGGCGTTAACCCGGGCTACAGGGATAATTGAGCTTGGTTACTAGAGGAGTTGTCGATGCCAAACGAATTGAAAATGGCCCTGGGATTAACGGTCACCATAGCACTGTTTCTATCTGTGTTTTTTGTCTGTATGTTTTGATACCAATCGTAGTAAATACCTGATCACTCTAGCGTGTTAAAACGTCCGATAACGGTGTTACCATTTGTGATTGTAGAATAACTACTTATCAAAAAATGCTGCCTTGTTCTCGAACGTTTTTCCCGTGCTATTTCTTATCACTTACTTACCGTGATTGGTATAGCTCAGCAGCGAACCCTCGCTATTGAGCCTGAAAAAAGCCGCATCTGCGGCTTTTTATCTTTGAGAGCTTATTTTTATTCAAGAGTTTGCTTAAGAGTTTACTCAAGAATCAGCTCAAGCATGAACGCCTATTCGTCCGGGTAGACCTTCTCTTTAAACTCACAGTGCTCTTCAATCAAACAACTGCCGCATCTTGGCTTACGGGCGACACAGGTATAGCGACCGTGAAGAATAAACCAGTGGTGCACATCTACCTTAAATTCGGCCGGTACTACCTTTAACATCTTCTGCTCGACCTGATCCACGTTCTTGCCCATGGCAAACTTGGTGCGGTTGGCGACGCGGAAGATATGGGTATCGACGGCAATGGTCGGCCAGCCGAAGGCGGTGTTTAACACTACGTTGGCCGTCTTACGGCCCACGCCAGGCAGGGCTTCGAGTGCCTCTCTGTCTTCGGGCACCTCGCCGCCATGCTTCTTCAGCAAGATCTCACAGGCCTTGATGACGTTGATTGCCTTGTTGTTATACAGGCCTATGGTTTTGATATATTCCTTGAGCCCCTCGACGCCTAGGTCATAGATGGCTTGGGCGGTATTTGCCACGGGAAATAGCTTGTCGGTGGCCTTGTTGACGCTTACGTCCGTGGCCTGGGCCGACAGGGTGACGGCAACCAGCAGCTCGAAGGGAGAGGAGAAGTTAAGCTCGGTTTCTGGCTTAGGATTGTTATCGCGAAAGATCTCCAGGATCTTACGACGTTTCTCGGTATTCATTACTTAACTCACCTTGGTAATGCGGGCGCGGGTGACGGCTGGCGCGGCCTCTGGGGCTGGTTTACGCGCCTCGAGCTGCTTGTCGATCATGTTCTTGATAGCGATGAGAAAACCCATGGCGATAAAGGCGCCAGGCGGTAGCATGGCCAGCAGGAAGTTGGTATCCACCTGCCAGAGATGAACCGTTAGTCCCTTGGCCCAGTCGCCAAGCAGCAGATCGGCACCGTCAAACAGTGTGCCCTGGCCCAAAATCTCGCGGCAAGCGCCTAACAGCATGAGCACTAGGGTGAAACCCAGTCCCATCATCAGGCCATCAAACGCCGCCTTAACCACGCTGTTGCGTGAGGCGAAGGCCTCGGCGCGGCCAATGATGACACAGTTGGTGACGATAAGCGGCAGGAAGATCCCCAGTGACAGGTAGAGGCCATAGGCATAGGCGTTGATGAGCAGCTGCACACAGGTCACCAGCGCGGCGATGATCATCACAAATACGGGGATGCGGATCTCTTTGGGCACAAACTCCCGCACCAGAGAGACGAGCACGTTGGAGCCGACCAAGACCACAAGTGTCGCTAAGCCAAGGCCGATGGCATTGGTAAGGGTAGCGGTGACCGCCAGCAGCGGACACAGGCCCAGAAGCTGTACTAGGCCCGGATTATTCTTCCACAGTCCTTGCCAGGCGATATCACGATAGTTACTCATACTGGACCTCACAGTTGGCAGGGCGGTTTAACAGGGTCTGCTTGTTGGCGTTGAAATAGGTCAGGGTGCGCTTAACCGCGCCGACATAGGCCCTTGGCGTGATGGTAGCGCCGGTAAACTGGTCAAACTGACCGCCATCTTTCTTCACAGCCCAGCGCTTATCTTGCTCGCCCTGAATACTCTGGCCCTTAAAGCCGAGTACCCAGGAAGACTTACGCAGATCGATCTTATCCCCAAGGCCCGGCGTCTCGTTATGGTTAAGGGTTCGCACGCCTAAAACCTCGCCCTTGGCATCGATGGCGACGATCAGCTTAATCTGACCGTTGTAGCCGTCTGGCGCGACGGTTTCCATGGCGATGGCTACCGGCTCACCACCTTGGCTGGCGATGTAGGCGGGCAGGGGCTCATCTATACCCAGCACATCGGCGTCCTGGATCAGGATGCAGTGCTCAATAAGTGCGTTGTCATGCATCTCATCTGGGATGATCTGATGCAGGGTGCGCATCAGCTCGAGATCTTGCTGCTGCTTGATCCGCTCGAAGGTGAACTGGTTAACCAGGGCCACCAAGGCGGTACACAGGAGGGCGAATAATCCCAGTAAGCTAGCATTTTTGACGATAGAACGTTTCACTTCATACTCCTGCCGTGGGCTTAGCGGCTTGCTCTGTGGCCGTAGGCTCGGGGTTTGACATAATAATCGATAAATGGCGCGCACAGGTTTGCCAGCAGCACGGCAAAGGCAAAGGCATCGGGATAGCCACCGAAGCTGCGGATCAAGTAGACCAGGAGACCGATCAGGGCGCCAAAGATCAGTCGGCCGCGGGTGCTGGTCGCCGCGGTCACAGGATCGGTAGCGATAAAGAAGGCCGCTAACATGGTGGCGCCTGAAAACAGATGCAGCATTGGGCCCATGTGGGTATCAGGGCTTAGCAGATAACCTATGCTGGCGCAGACAAATAGACTGGCCAAGATGGCGGTGCTTATCTGCCAGCGGATCAGCTTAAGCTTGAGCATCACCAGACCGCCAGCCAGGTAGGCCAGGTTTATTAGCGCCCAGCCGATGCCAAAGCCGTTGCTAAAGCTGGCCTTAGTTAAAATCTCATCCAACGTCAGGCCGGTGGAGAGGCCTGTCTTGACCGCATCGAGAGGCGTGGCCATGGTCACGCCGTCTATGCCGACGCGATAGGCGAGGATCTGCTCGGCGTCGGCGCCCTGAAAGATGACACTCAGGCTCTGCAACAGCCCCAGGTCATGCAAGGCGGCGCCGCTTGGGGCGACCCAGGTGGTCATCTGCACCGGGAAGGAGATCAGCAGCATCACATAGGCCGCCATGGCCGGGTTGAAGATGTTGTTGCCAAGGCCGCCGTAGAGCTGTTTGACCACTAAGATGGCAAAGACAACGCCTATGGCCGCAATCCACCATGGCGCAAGCGCGGGAATCGCCACACCTATGAGCAGGCCTGTGAGGGCCGCGCTGTTGTCACTGATGGTCTTACCCACGGGACGCGCACGTAACTTTAATACCGCCGCCTCTGTAGCCACTGCTATGGCGATCGCCAAGGCTATCTGGATCAGGGTTCCCCAACCGAAAAAGTAGCACTGGGCTAGCGCGCCGGGCAGGGCGCACAGCATGACCTTAAACATCAGGCCACGGGTTTGTGCCTTGGTGGATAGGTGTGGCGATGAGGCCAACTTAAATGCCATGATTAATCCTTGTGCTCATTGTTTGGGCTCTCTGCCTCGGCCTTAGCCAGTTTCTTCGCCTTGGCCTTGGCGACAGCGGCGGCTATCTTGGCCTTCTTGATCGCCTCTGGACTGCTGGCATCGGCAACATCTTCGGTATCGGTCTGGCTTTCACTGGGCGCTAGTTGTTCATTACTTTCGCTTGCCTGAGCGGCTTTTTTCGCCTTGGCCTTGGCGACAGCGGCGGCTATCTTTGCCTTCTTGATAGCTTCAGGACTGCTGGCCTCGGCATCATCGTTCGCCTCAGCTTTAGCTGGCTCTGCATCAGTTGTGACTTCCGCTTTTGGCTCATCGCCTGATCCGGCCTGCTGAGCCTTCTTGGCTTTAGCCTTGGCGACAGCGGCGGCTATCTTGGCCTTCTTGATGGCCTCAGGACTGTTGGCCTCTGCATTGTCTATCGCTTCAGCTTGTACCTGTGCCGCTGGATCTAGCTCTGCATCAGTTGCGGCTTCCGCTTTTGGCTCTAGTCCTGATCCGGCTTGCTGTGCCTTCTTGGCTTTAGCCTTAGCGACGGCGGCGGCAATTTTTGCCTTCTTGGCTGCCTCTGTATCTGCCTTCACGATGCCTTCGGCATTGTCTGCGTTAGCACTACTCTGGTTTTCGCTGGGCTTAGCAGTTTCGCCGCTGCGTTCAATTGGCTCGTCGCTGCGTTCAATTGGCTCGTCGCTGTGCTCAACAGTCGCGGCTTGCTGCTCATTAGAGCCTGCCTGAGCGGCTTTCTTGGCCTTGGCGCGGGCGATTGCCGCCGCGACCTTTTCTTTCTGACTTAACGGTTCAGTCTCAGCACCTTGCTGAGCGGGCGCTTGGCTTGCTTCAGTTGTATCGATCGTGTCTTGTGCGGCTTTCTTCGCCTTGGCTCTCGCGATGGCGGCGGCGACTTTCTCTTTCTGACTCAGAGGAGCGGATGTACTGCCGGCGGTACTCTCGGCATTTGATGCTGATAGCTTGCTCGTCTCAGTTTCTGTTTCGCTGGAAGCTTTCTGCGTGGCTTTCTTAGCCTTGGCCCTCGCGATAGCGGCGGCGACCTTGTCTTGTGGCTTATCTGTTGTAGCGCCTGCTGAGGCTTGCGCTTCTGCAGCCTTCTTGGCCTGGATTCTTGCCATGGCGGCGGCGACGGCATCTTTATCAGAGCCGGTCATCTGCGCCTTGCGACGCTCAGCCGCCTGTTTGGCTTTCTCTTCACGCGCCTGTTTCTCCTGCTCGAGGCGCAGGGTGCGGGAATCGAATCTCTGCTTGGCAAGCTCCGCCTGTTTCTTCTCTTCTGCCTCTTGGCGCAGGGCAGATTTGGCGACGCGATAATATTCCACTAGTGGAATGTCGCTCGGGCAGACATAGCTGCAGCAGCCACACTCGATACAGTCGCGTAGATTGTAGCTGGCAGCCTTGTCATATTCCTGGGCCTTGGCATGCCAGAACAGCTGCTGGGGCAGCAGCTGCGCTGGACAGGCCTGGGCACACTCGCCGCAGCGGATACAGGGCTGCTCCGGACTCGGCGGTGCAATCTCTTGCTCGCTCGGCATCAGGACACAGTTGGTGCCCTTGGTGATAGGCGCCGCCACATTCGGCAGCATGTAGCCCATCATGGGACCACCGATGATCACCGGGGCATTGGCATCGCCCCTAAACTGACCCACCTCTAGCAGGTGCTCGACTGGCGTGCCGATAGGAACCCAGTAGTTGCCGGGCTTAGCGATATTTTGGCCTGTCAGTGTCACCACGCGCTCGATCAGCGGCATGTTGCGATAGACTGCTTGGGCGATGCTGTAGGCGGTGCCCACGTTTTGCACCAGAATGCCCAGGTTGGCCGGAATGGCACCCGATGGCACCTCCTGTCCTGTGAGGATCTGGATAAGTTGCTTCTCGCCGCCCGACGGGTAGAGGGTGGGGATCTTGCTCACTCGCGCGCAGTGACTCGGTAGCTGGCTGCGATTGAGCGCATGGCCCATCTGCTCGATGGCCTCAGGTTTATTGTCTTCGATGGCGACAATAATGCGTTTCGGGCTGAGTAATTGATGGACTATCTCTATGCCGCGGACGATCTCATCGCAGCTTTCCTGTATCAGCTTGTCGTCTGAGGTGATATAGGGTTCACACTCGACGCCGTTGATGATCAGCAGTTCAATCTCGCTAACCGGTTTGAGCTTGATATGGGTTGGGAAGGCCGCGCCGCCAAGGCCCGCTATGCCCGCCGACTGAATCCGCCTGATGATGGCGTCGTTGTCCATCTCGGCCACTTGCTCAAGGCTTAGGGGCGCATGAACGCTTTCGATCCACTGCTCCTGATGATCGTTTTCAATTACGCAGGTGAGCACGGGGAGTGCAGAGGCGTGGTTGCTGGCACGCTCCTCGATGGCGACGACTTTGCCTGAGACAGGGGCATGGACCGGCAGATGGCGAAAGCCTTCGCCCAGGGTCAGGGGCTGCCCTTTGCTCACAGTGTCGCCGACTTTCACGGCTAAGGTGCAGTTTTCGCCGACGCCCGGGACAGGAATGAGGTAGTGGTCCGCAAGGGGCAAGCGGCTTATCTTGCTCTGATTGGAAAGCGTTTTATGTTCGGGTGGGTGAATACCGCCGGGGATACGCCAGAGTGTGCCTTTATCTATCTGTTCTAACAAGGTTAACACTTAGATTCCTCGCTAATATTGACCACAGGTATGGCATTGAGCTGCCAGCTCCAGTTTTGCAGCGTCTCGGCAACTGGGATCATGTCGATACAGTCTACTGGGCAGGGCTCGACACACAGATCGCAACCTGTGCAGTAATCTGTGATAACCGTGTGCATCTGCTTGCCTGTGCCTAAGATGGCATCTACCGGACAGGCCTGAATACATTTAGTGCAGCCGATACATTCGGCCTCGCGGATAAAGGCGACCTTCTTCACCTGGGTCTCGGCGCTGGCGCTGAGCGGCTCGGGATCGACGCCCATCAACTCGGCAAGTTTCTCCATGGTGGCGGTGCCGCCCGGTGGACACTTGTTGATCTTCTCGCCGTTGGCAATCGCCTCGGCGTAGGGACGACAGCCTGGATAGCCGCATTGGCCACATTGGGTTTGCGGCAGCAGTGCCTCGGCCTGGTCGATAATGGGATCGCCTTCGACCTTAAATTTTTCGGCGGCGTAACCCAGCAGCGCACCGAAGGCGAGGGCGAGTAATCCTAATAGGATGATGGCAATAATAACTTGGCTCATGCTTAATTAACCAAACCTGTGAAGCCCATGAAGGCCAAAGACATCAGGCCTGCAGTGATCATGGCGATGGCGCCGCCTTTGAAGGGCGCCGGAACATCGGCGGCAGCGAGGCGCTCACGCATGGCGGAGAAGAGGATTAAGACGATGGAGAAACCGACCGCCGCGCCAAAACCATAGATGGCCGATTCGATAAAATCGTGCTTCTCGTTGACGTTGAGCAGAGCAACACCCAGAACGGCGCAGTTGGTGGTGATCAGCGGCAGATAGATCCCCAGGGCCCTATGCAGGGCGGCGCTGGTCTTCTGTACCAGCATCTCGGTAAATTGCACCACGACGGCGATAACCAAGATAAAGGCCATGGTGCGCAGATAGCTGAGATCGAAAGGGGTCAACAGATAGTTGTCGACCAGGTAGCTTAAGATAGAGGCAAGGGTGAGCACGAAGGTAGTCGCCATCGACATGCCGATAGCCGACTCCAACTTACTCGAGACTCCCATGAAGGGGCAGAGGCCGAGAAATTTAACTAATACAAAGTTGTTGACCAGCACTGTACCGATCAATAGGAGGAGATATTCGCTCATCTCAATGGGTTATCTATATCTAATTTACGGGTATTATCAGCCTTTCGGCCGGGATAAACAACACAAAGAATGAAGGGATTATTTATCCCGCCGTCTGACTGCGCGCAGATTGTTCATCCTTTAGGGTGAATGGTTTAGGCTTAGCGATGTAAAAGCCTTGTAGGCCGTCCACCAAAAGCTGCTCCAGAGCAAACTTCTCTTCCTGACGCTCGATACTGGAGGCGATCACCTTCACCGACTGTTTACGGGCCACATCGACTATCATCTTCACGAAGAAGCGATTGTTGCTATTTGTGTCTATTGCTTGAGAGTAGCTGCCATCGAGCTTAATAAAGTCGGGTCTGATCTCTTTAAAGAACTTGAAGGAGGTGAAGCCCATGCCAAAGTGCTCGACCGCCACCCGAGCGCCGACACTGTGCATGTCGCGCACAAACTTATGGGCCTGACGAATATTGGCCTGCATTCCTGCCTCATTTACTTCCAACACCAGGCGTGAGGCGATCTGGCGTTGACGTACGAAGATATCTTTCAGCCAGGCAGTAAAGGCGGGCTGGTTGACCGAGGCGGTACTGATATTGATCCCCAAAGCGCCGGTGAAGGTCGGGGTGTCGAGCAGCAAGCGTAGGGTACTGAGTATGATGATCTTATCAAGCTCTACGCTGAGCCCATGACGCTCGGCCATGGCGATCACTGTGCCTGTTGGTAGAAACTTGCCCTCGCTGCTATAGAAGCGCGACAGCAACTCGCGATAGACGTTGTCGGCGCCGCGACAGGGTTGAATATCCTGGGCGTGAAACTTGATGGCGCGGCGCTTGATAATATCTTCGATGGCCAGCTTCCAGTGGGAATCGCCAACCAGCTCCTCGTCGCTCAGTTTTTCCTGCACATGATAGCTATTGGGGCCGAGTGTCTGGGCGATGCTTACGGCGGCATCGGCAATATAGACCAGAGACAGGGCGTCGCCGCCTTGCTCGTAAGGCACCATGCCAATATAGGCGACCGAATCGAGATCGCTGCCTTGCTGGTACTCATCGAACTGGGCTTTTAATTTCTCCAGCGGCTGCTGGGCATCCTTTAATACCAGATCCGGTATAAAGACGGCAAAATCGGCGCTGCTGATCCTAAACGCCTCGATATTAGGCATTCCCTGCAGTGCCTTACGGATGCAGGTCGCAACACCCGCGAGATAGTCATCTCCCGCTGCGCGCCCCTGGCTCTGGTTAACATGACCCAGTTCGGTGGCCTTAATCATTGCCATGAGTCCGATGCGCGACTTGCCTGGCTTGGCGAGGGCGTCGAGCTTCTCGGTAAATTTAGGGCGGGTGCCAAATAGGGTAACGGGATCTTGGTAGGCCTCGCGATTGAGCTGCTCTGTCTGTTGCTGTAGCTGATCGATTTTATCGTGCACGGCAATGCGGCAATGTTCCAGTGCCTTACCTAAGGGTTTGAGTTCACCGTGAAAACGTGACTGGGCGATGGCATCAAATTTAAGCTCGGCGAAGCCGTCCAGGGCATTGACCGCATAATTGATGGCCCGTTTCTGTCTGGCCATCAACAGGGTAAAGAGTACCGCCAGGGCCAGATAGCCACCGACTATCCAGATAAGAGTTTGGGTAAAATGAGTCAGTGCATCCTTGGCTATGGTACGGTTGGAGAGTTTAACCTGCAGCCGGCCTTGGGGCAGTGCCTGGGTATTTTCCCTTGGCTGATTAAAGAGTGCAGTTGCCAGATCTGTTTTTGAGGCGATCAGCTGGCCCTGGGTGTAATTGAGGTTGCCGTCTAACTGATGCACATATTGAAAGAATTGAAACTCATATTGCTTAGTTAGCAGAGCATAGAGCGCCTGGCCTTGTTCGGGCAGGGGCTGTTGCCAGATGGGATCGGCCTGATATTCCTTAAGTTGGAAGTCGGCTATTGCGGCGATTTCTTGTCGCTGGTTGAGATACGCCAGTGCCGTTAAGGCAAGACAAGCCGTTATCAGCAATAGATGTATAGATTTTCCAACGCCCATAAAAAGTAACCTAAATTGATCGACTTCCCATTCTAGCTAAATTTGAAACAGATAGTCTAACGCTTTATGGCCGATGAGTTTTTTAGGTTAACGCTGAGGATAAAACTTAAGAAGGTGGCTCCCCAGACTGGACTTGAACCAGTGACATACGGATTAACAGTCCGCCGTTCTACCGACTGAACTACTGGGGAATCGAGAGAGATATGATAGTGAAGTGGCTCCCCAGACTGGACTTGAACCAGTGACATACGGATTAACAGTCCGCCGTTCTACCGACTGAACTACAGGGGAGTAGATACTTCTCTATGCTATAAGTGGCTCCCCAGACTGGACTTGAACCAGTGACATACGGATTAACAGTCCGCCGTTCTACCGACTGAACTACTGGGGAATTGATACTTATATGGTTAACTATATTGGCTCCCCTGACTGGACTCGAACCAGTGACATACGGATTAACAGTCCGCCGTTCTACCGACTGAACTACAGGGGAACATCTTATATAGCTAACTCATCCTCTTCAACTTGACGCTTTGGCTCCCCAGACTGGACTTGAACCAGTGACATACGGATTAACAGTCCGCCGTTCTACCGACTGAACTACTGGGGAATCGTGTAAGCGACTCGTCGTTGAAGACGGAGCGCATATTAAATCGCTCTTACACATGAGTCAACTCGACTTGGCAAAAAAAGTGTAATTATGCTGTTAAGTGCTCATCTAATGCGCACAGTGATCGCTAAGTGCGCATTTTGCTGCTTTAACGGCCATATCTGGCTGAAATTTATCGGCTATTGGCATTTTATGCTGACGCTATATGACAGCCGACGACACTCCTCTGATAGGCTGGGTTTTCAAATGTAGTAAAATTACATCCCTACAGCGAAAAGGGCGGCTATGTGTAAAAGGGGCTAAAGCCGCGATTATCCTGAGGTTGCGGGAGTTATCCACTAAATCTGTGGATAAGCCTGTGGGTTAGGCACTAAATCGCCGGGCAAACGCAGTGGCTCTGCGGGTTGTACTTAAAATGACAAGAATTAGCGCATCTTAATATTGGCACCAATTATCAACAACTTATGAAAATCAAGCCCCTTTATACATTTATCTGCATGACGTTACAGATATGTAATGAGTTTTGGCCCTTTACTTGTGTATTAAATTGGCTACAGGCGTGAGTTTTAGCCTGTTTTTTGACCATGAAGCGTGAATTTGCCCTTTGTACAAAACTTACATGACAAGAGTATGACATTTATGGGGCGTTTAGGTGAATTCTGCCGATTAAGAAAATGGCGTGTCTCATTGGCTAATAGCTGTGGGTACTTTAAGATAGGTGCACAGCTATAAAGGAGTGCACCATTGAGTGAATCAGCATTTGATCTCGTTTCGCAATACGCGCCGGCTGGCGATCAGCCCGGCGCGATCAAGCAACTTGTCGACGGCCTGGATGCCGGGCTGGCAAGCCAGACACTGCTTGGGGTTACGGGATCCGGCAAAACCTTTACCATCGCCAATGTTATCAAACAGATGCAGCGCCCAACTATCATCATGGCGCCCAACAAGACTTTGGCGGCCCAGCTCTATGGCGAGATGAAGGAGTTCTTTCCTAATAATGCCGTCGAGTATTTCGTCTCCTACTACGACTATTATCAGCCCGAAGCCTATGTGCCGTCGACCAATACCTTCATTGAGAAGGATGCCTCGGTCAATGCTCATATCGAACAGATGCGACTCTCTGCAACTAAGGCGTTGCTTGAGCGGCGCGATGTGGTGCTGATCGCCTCTGTGTCGGCCATTTATGGTTTGGGCGACCCTGAGTCCTACATGAAGATGTTGCTGCATCTGCGTCAGGGCGATTTTATGGGCCAAAGGGAGATCCTGCAGCGCCTGAGCGAGCTGCAATATACCCGTAACGATATCGAGCTGGATCGCGGTACCTTCAGGGTGCGCGGTGAGGTGATCGATATCTTCCCGGCCGAATCTGACAAGCAGGCGATCCGTGTCGAACTGTTCGACGATGAAATTGACCGTCTCAGCCTGTTCGATCCCTTGACCGGCCATATTCTGCAGCGCATCGCGCGCACTACCGTCTATCCTAAGACCCACTATGTGACGCCCAGAGAGAAGATCCTGGCGGCTACAGAGGATATCAAGCAGGAGCTCAGAGAGCGAAAGCAGTATCTGCTAGACAATAATAAGCTTATCGAGGCGCAGCGGATCTCTGAGCGGGTGCAATACGATATTGAGATGATGACAGAGCTGGGATACTGCTCTGGCATCGAAAACTACTCCCGCTATCTCTCTGGCAGACGCCCGGGTGAGGGGCCGCCGACCCTGCTGGACTATTTGCCAGCCGACGGCCTGTTGATCCTCGACGAGTCCCACGTAACAGTGCCGCAGATCGGCGCCATGTATAAGGGTGACCGTTCGCGCAAGATGAATCTGGTGGAGTATGGTTTCCGTCTGCCCTCGGCGCTGGATAACCGTCCGCTCAAGTTCGAAGAGTTCGAATCCCTGATGCCACAGACCATCTTTGTGTCGGCAACCCCGGCGCAATATGAGCTGGATAAGAGCGACGGGGAGATCGCCGAGCAGGTGGTGCGGCCGACAGGCCTGCTGGATCCCGAGATAGAGGTGCGCCCGGTCGCAATTCAGGTGGACGATCTTCTGTCTGAAGCCAACAAGCGCGTCGCGGTGAACGAGCGGGTGTTGGTGACCACGTTAACCAAACGTATGGCGGAAGATCTTACGGAGTATCTCGATGAGCATGGTGTCAAGGTACGTTATCTGCACTCAGACATAGATACGGTAGAGCGGGTGGAGATCATCCGCGACCTTCGCCTGGGTGTATTTGATGTGCTGGTCGGCATCAACTTGCTCAGGGAGGGCCTGGATATGCCCGAGGTCTCCCTGGTGTGCATCTTAGATGCCGATAAGGAAGGCTTCCTGCGCTCAGAGCGCTCCCTCATTCAGACCATAGGTCGCGCCGCCCGAAACGTGAACGGTAAGGTGATCCTCTACGCCGATAATATGACTAAGTCGATGGCCAAGGCGATCGGCGAGACTGAGCGTCGCAGGGAGAAACAGCACGAGTTCAACCTGGCCAACGGCATCACACCGAAAGGGGTGTCGAAGAAGATTGCCGATGTGATGGATCTGGGTGACTATAACGAGCATACCGCCAAGGTGTTGCCGAAATACCAGAAGGTTGCCGAGTCCAGGACTACCTATGCCAAGCAAGATGCGTCCAGCCTCAGCCATCAGATCGATGAGCTGGAGAAGCGTATGCACCAACATGCCAGAGATCTGGAGTTTGAACAGGCGGCAGCGCTGCGTGACGAGGTGTTGGCCCTGCGCGAGGCGCTGATTAAGGCTTAGTCTGATCACGCTGCAGAGATTCATAAAAGAAAAGGCTCACCTAGGTGAGCCTTTTTATCTTTTCAGGGCCAATGTTATAAGCAATGCCGTTAACTCGGTTATTAGCGTTAGGTCATTAGCGCGCCAGTCGCCTGATGAGACGATAGAGCAAAAATACCAGCACGCCGCTGATCACACCTACCAAATGCGCCTCTGTGGCGACCCTGGCATCGATCAGCTTAGTGATCTGATCCGTGGCGCCGTAATATTGCTCATAAGCCACCTTGAAGCAGACGCCGGCAAATAGCAGGTAGCCGGAGCGGATCTTCATCTGAATATCTTTTAGCGCGCCGTAGGCAAACAAACCATGCAGCATGCCGCTGAGGCCTACATAGCCGGCTAAGGTGGGGAAAAACCAGTAGAGGCCTAGCCCCTGAAGTAGGCAGAGCAGGGCAAACAGTAGGGTGAAATTACCGGCGCGGTAGTGGTTCTCGTGCAGAAAACTGATTACCCACAGACCCGCTAGATTCATCAACAGATGCCAATGATTGGTGTGCAGCAGATTGCCGCTAACCAGGCGCCACCACTCTCCGTGCGCAATGGCACTGCGGCGAAAGGCGAGCGTGCCGTCCAGGTGGAGAAAGTAGAGCAGAGTGCAGAGTATGCTGATCCCCAGCACCACGCCATAGGGCGTAGCGCGCGACGTCAGCCGACCTAACATTTTGCGTCCAGTTCGGCCATGACGCCTGCTTTGTCATCCAGATAGTCATTCAGTCCCTTGGCTCTCAGCAGGCAGGCGGGGCAGGTGCCGCAGCCACTGCCGACGATACCGTTGTAGCAGGTGAGGGTCTGGTCTCTAACCAGCTCAAGGCTGTGGTATTTGTCTGCCAGTGCCCAGGTCTGGGCCTTGTTAAGCCACATTAAGGGAGTGACAAGCTTAAGTTCACGATCCATACCCTGTTCGAGCGCCGACTGCATCGCCTTGATAAACGAATCGCGACAATCTGGATAGCCGGAGAAATCGGTTTCACACACGCCGGTGATCACACTCTCGGCGCCCAGCTGATAGGCATAGATCCCGGCTAAGGTGAGAAACAGTATGTTGCGGCCGGGCACGAAGGTGTTGGGCAGGCCGTTTTCCATCAATTCATTCGACACAGGAATGGAATCACGGGTTAGGGCTGAGATTGCCAGCTCGTTCAGCACGGTTACATCTAATATCTTATGGCTGGCAACCTTGAGATCTTTGGCCAGCTTAGCGGCGGTGGCGATCTCTTCGCTGTGGCGCTGGCCATAATCGAAGGTAACCGCATGCACTTCATCATATTGATTCAGGGCTTGAATTAAACAGGTGGTGGAGTCTTGTCCGCCACTAAACACAACAACAGCTTTAGACATCTGATCTGTCCAGATAGAAAATTTGTCGATAGTTTAACTGACCCACAAGGCCTTGCAAAATTTCTTGTGGCGATCCGCCTAAGCCATGGGCAAATTGGTGAAACCTTGGGGAATTAATGGGGTTATACTTGCTTGTAGGGGCAAAATCTTCTATAAAAGCCGCCCGCAAGTGACGAGGTTTAAGATGAAGTATCCTGTTAATGAAGTTTTTGAAACCATCCAAGGTGAAGGGGTTTACACGGGCGTGCCGGCGATCTTCGTCCGTCTGCAGGGCTGCCCTGTGGGGTGTTCATGGTGCGATACCAAACATACCTGGGAAACCTTAGCCGAGAACCGCGTCTCCTCCGAGCAAGTGATCCAGGTGGACGGCGCCATCGGCCGCTGGGCCGAGCTGGATGCCCGTGAGCTGCTGATGCACTTCAAGGTGCAGGGCTTTAGCGCCAAACATGTGGTGATCACCGGCGGCGAGCCTTGTATCTATGATCTTATCGACTTGACTCAGGCCTTTGCCGATGCGGGCATGCAGTGTCAAATCGAGACCAGTGGGACCTTCGATGTGTTGGTGGACCCTCGCGCCTGGGTGACGGTATCGCCTAAGATCAACATGAAGGGCGGTTATAAGGTGTTAGAGCAGGCGCTGGAACGCGCCGATGAGATCAAACACCCGGTCGCAAAGGCTTCGCATATCGAGGAACTCGACGAGCTGCTCAAAGGTATAGACACTCTTGGCAAGACCATCTGCCTTCAGCCGATTAGCCTGAAGCCCCGCGCCACCGAGTTGGCGATGAAGGTCTGCATCGAGCGCAACTGGCGCCTCTCTATTCAGACCCATAAATATCTGAATATCGATTAAGTATCAGGGATACATAAGTTCACATAAAAAAACGGCGCATCGGCGCCGTTTTTTTTAATGACTCCTTGAGCCTACTTATCTTCTCTAAAGTTCCTGCTTGAGAATTGGTCAGATAGGCCGGCTATTCCAAATGCCCCGACTCATTAAATGCCGCTAGCTTGGCCTGATACTCAGTGATGTCGCCGATATGCTCATCTACCCATTGCTTGTCGTAGTAGGTATCGAGATAACGATCTCCCGAGTCGCATAGCAGGGTAACGATTGAGCCAGTTTGGCCGTTGGCATGCATCTCGCTGGCCAGTTGCAGCGCGCCATAGAGGTTGGTGCCGGTCGAGGGGCCTGCCTTGCGACCTATCAGCGTCTCTAACCAATAGATGGTGGCGATCGATGCGCTGTCGTCTATCTTGACCATATGGTCGACAACTCCTGGAATAAAAGAGGGCTCCGCCCGCGGCCGGCCTATGCCTTCGATACGGCTGGCGCCGGCGCAGCTTATGCTGGCATCGCCACTATGGTAATAGTCGTAGAACACCGAATTTTCTGGATCCACCACACAAAGCTTGGTCTTAGCACACTGGTAACGAATATAGCGGCCTATGGTGGCCGAGGTGCCACCGGTGCCAGGGCTCATCACGATCCAGCTGGGGACGGGATGCGGCTCTCTTTGCATCTGCTCGAAGATGGAGTTGGCGATATTGTTGTTACCGCGCCAGTCGGTGGCCCGCTCTGCGTAGGTAAACTGATCCATATAGTGGCCCGATAGCTCGTCGGCCAGGCGTTGTGACTCGGCGTAGATCTGACTGGAATGCTCGACGAAATGGCAGCGTCCACCATAAAACTCGATCTGTTGGATCTTCTTCTTGGCAGTTGAGGCGGGCATCACGGCGATAAATGGCAGGCCCAGTAGGCGCGCGAAGTAGGCCTCTGATACTGCGGTACTGCCGGATGAAGACTCTATGATGGGTGTATCTTGGGTGATCCAGCCGTTACACAGGGCGTAGAGAAACAGGGATCGCGCCAGACGATGCTTGAGGCTGCCTGTGGGATGGGTGCTTTCATCTTTTAGGTAAATGTCGATGCCGGGGAGCATAGGCAGTTCCAGCTTGATCAGATGAGTGTCTGCACTGCGTTGATAATCAGCCTCGATCTTTGCGATGGCCTGGTTGACCCAAGATTGATCCATTGTGGCTCCTGAGGTTATTGAGCGGATAGACGTTATAGCTTAACGAAATAAATTATAACGAAAAGGAAAATCGAAAAGAAATGCGACCGAGCGTCGAGGGCACTTGTCGTGACGATTGAAGGATCGACTGGAAAATGGCTTAAGCGGTATGTTGCAGTGGGTAGCAAACGGGATGAATTAGTTTTGCTTAAAAAAGATGCGTTTTATGGCAATAGGTAAAGCAAACGGGGAAGCTAAGTTTTAAGGGGAAGCTAAGTTTTAAGGGAAAGCTGAAGTTTAGGGTAAAGCTGAGAGATGAGATAACGCAGGAGAAAAAATGGTGGAGGGAGAAGGATTCGAACCTTCGAAGGCTGAGCCGTCAGATTTACAGTCTGATCCCTTTGGCCACTCGGGAACCCCTCCATATTTTTTTACAGCAAAACAAGGTAATAACAAGATAAAGATGGTGGAGGGAGAAGGATTCGAACCTTCGAAGGCTGAGCCGTCAGATTTACAGTCTGATCCCTTTGGCCACTCGGGAACCCCTCCACGAGTATCTCTTTATTACATTGTAGGCAAATGGTGGAGGGAGAAGGATTCGAACCTTCGAAGGCTGAGCCGTCAGATTTACAGTCTGATCCCTTTGGCCACTCGGGAACCCCTCCTCAATTGCGGCGGCCATAGTAGTCAGAATCGTTGGCGCTGTAAAGCCCCAATTTAAAATAATTACTAAAGTTATGGCGCAAGCGGTCGATTAAATAGCAACGAGCTGTTTTATTGATGTTTTTTTATGCGAACTAGTCAGTTGATCATCAACGAAAATCAATTGGGGACCCGACTCAATCAGGCGATAGTCGATCATCGCCGGGGCGAATTTGGTCTACTGTTAGCCATGCTGTCTAACGACGCCCGCGATATGGCGCAGTTTAACCTGGATCAAACACCCAGTGATGTTGAAACGAAGCTCAAGCGTCAGTTTGAGTTACCGGACGCTCAGCCCCTGACCAGCGCACTGCATCTGGGTAAAGACAGAGATAATAGTGAGCGGTTTCATCAAGCGGGCCTCTGTGGTTTTCATCTACAGCAATACTTAAATCCTGAACCCTTGGTACATAGAGGGCGAGATCCATTGGCGATGCAAGAGGTGTTGGCTAACTGCGATCCCGTCACTTTGGCGCGTTTTCATAATGAACTTGACGCCGATGCACCTGTGATGGAGCTGCCCCATTTTACCGAGCAGATCGTCAGGCAACGTGCGTTAGGAGACATTTTGGCTTAGTTTTAAGTGCGAACGCTTGGGTTTTGCTATATATAGCTAAGAGCATTTTCAGTTAAAAGGTTAAGCGTCAAGATGAAGAAGATTCAAGAAGGTCAATCCGAGTTAGTCAATGATACCTGTAACGATTGTGGCAGCTATGCCGACATAGGCGCTGTGATAGACGAGTTTGACACAGTACTGACTCTGGTTCGTGAGGGTGACAAGGCCCAGAGTGAGTTGCAAGCCATGGCAGAAGCGGCCAAACAGCGTTTCGAGGGTGTAGAGAGTGAAATTAAGGCGGTTGAAGGCGGCCAGGAGCTACGTCTGACCTTTGGTTACAGCGCCGAGAAGATGATTTTTCAACTCGAGCATGGCCTCTAATAAGGGCCTGCTATATTTGCTTGCTAATTAGCTAGTTATTCGTGTAATGTGCACAAATTGAACGTTAAATAATAACAATAACATCTATGTTGTACCGTCTTTGGCGGTTTTACCTTGATAACCTTTTTATTGGCAAAGGTTATCGGCAGTAGGATTTTATGACCAAGCGACAATTTCAACATCTGCTTGAAACGATAGTCAATTCGACGCAGAAACAAGAAGGCCAGTTTAAAGAGACGGCCGAGCTTGCCTGTGATCTGCTCAGTCAATCCCTGAAGGTCGACAACATAGGTGTTTGCCTGTTTTCCGGTTGCGAGACCAGTGAGCTCATAGCTCTTTCGGGTTCTCAAAGCCAAGCATCAGTTAATCTGTCTTCTCAGAATCATGTTTCGCGTCCCGCACAGGGTCTTTGTCCTAACTATTTCGAACAACTCAAACGCGGTCGTATCATAGATGTGCTCGACGTGGAGCAGGACAGCCGCGTCGCCGAGATTCGTGAGCATCTACAGGCCAGCGCCGTGGTGTCACATCTCGATGTGGCGATTCGTATCAATGGCCATCTGGAAGGTGTGCTCTATCTAGAGTCTTTACAGCCCCATGAATGGCCAGAAAGCGAGATTCATATCGTTTCCCAGGTCGCCGATCAGCTTGCGTTGACCCTGGCCACCCAGAGAGCCTACGACACAGACGAGCGCCTGAGTCTGTTCTTGAAGGCGATAGAGCAGTCTGAACAGATCAGTATGGTCGTCAATCTGGCCACGGATAAGATTGAATACGTCAACGGCGCCCATCACGCCATCTCTGGGGTGCCTAAGCAGCAGATCTTAGGCAAATCGCTAACCTGTCTGGATTTCTTTAAGCAATCGCCGGTGCAGGCCGATGCGGTACTGGCCCAAGTCAAGCAAGGCAAGATCACTAAGGGAAACACCCAGTTGACCCGCCGAGACGGCGAAAGCTATTGGCTGCGCTATCGGGTGCGTCCCTTCACCACGCCAAGGGGCAATCATTACGCCCTGGTGACCGCAGAAGATTGCTCGGAAGAGCTGGTACAGCAGAATGAACTCGAGCGTCTTGCCTGGCGCTGTTCGCTGACGGGCCTGTATAACCGCAGCTATTTCAATCGCGCCTTGGAAAAACTCCGTAGCGGCCACCTGATGTTGATCGATCTCAGAGGCTTTAAGCGCTTCAACGATACCTATGGTCACGAGAAGGGCGATAGCCTGTTGATCGAGGTGGCGCGTCGTATCAAACATTTCGCCAGCGTCAAGAAGGCGGAGCTGATGGCCCGTGTGGGCAGCGATGAGTTTGCCCTGGTGCTACAAGGAGTAGAGGATGAGCAGAGCCTGGATTATGCCATCAAGCGCCTCTATCATCAGCTGAGCCTGCCTGTGCAGGTGGGCGCCGAATCATTTGAGGCTAAACCTGCACTCTCAGTGGTCGAGATAGATGCCCTGGAGGCAGGGTTCTCTGCGCTTACCTGCGCCGATATCGCAGTGCAATATGCCAAGAAGAAGCAGGGCAGTGCGATACAGATCTTCAACCATGCCCTGTTAAACACCTTCAAAGAGGATGCACAGATCGAGCGGGATCTGCAGGCGGCGCTGAAGAATCGCGAGTTTGAACTCTATTATCAGCCGCTTAAAGATCTCGGCCGACAGGCCTATATTGGCGCCGAGGCCTTGATCCGTTGGCATCATCCCAAGAAAGGGGTGCTCTATCCCGGCGCCTTTATCGATATCGCCGAGCAAACCGGCATGATTGCCGCCATAGGCGAATGGGTGTTAGAAGCCGCCTGCCGTCAGCTCAATCTGTGGCAGCATCATAACATCAACATCTCCATGCATGTGAATGTATCGGCGCGGCAGTTTTTCAGTACTCAGCTCTATGATCAGGTATGGCAACTGGTTACTCGTTACCGTATTCGCCCCAATACCTTGATCTTAGAGATCACCGAGACCGAGCTGATGGAAGATGTGGTCTATGCGACTAACCTTTGTAAAGAGTTGGCCGAGTTAGGGGTGGGGCTGGCGATCGACGATTTCGGCACGGGTTACAGCTCAATGCGTTATCTCAAGCAGTTCCCCATCTCTAAGCTTAAGATAGACAGATCCTTCATATCAGATCTGAGTGTCAGTCGTGAGAGCCGCGAGATCGTCAGCGCCATCATCGCCATGGCCAAGGCGCTCAATCTGTCATTGACGGCCGAAGGTGTAGAAACCGCCGAGCAGGAATCTTTCCTGTCGGCATTGAGCTGTCATCAGGCCCAAGGTTTCCTTTACAGCCCAGCCCTTAGGGAAGCCGAATTCAGCCAGTTCCTGCGAGCCAATGCCGAGACGCCGCTGCATTAAAGCAACCAAACTAATGCCACAGTAATGCCACCGCTCTGTAGTGAGCTAGCGGTGAAAGTTGGCGTGGGGGCTCAGGTTTGTGGTGTATAAGCGGTCGTAGCCTGTTTGGCTAAATAGCTTAATCTGACTATTTAAGACAGCACTGCTTAAATTTCTTGCCGCTCTGGCAAACACAGGGATCGTTGCGTTTGGGGGGTGTGGGCACAAGTTGCTCGCCCTGGGTGTACCACCAGCGGCCATCCCGTTTCACAAAGTCTGAGATCTCATGAATGGCATCCAATCCGTTGACTCCCTGGTACCAAGCGTGAAACTCTACCATTCCCTCATCTTGAGCGCTGCTGCTTCGATTGACGCTCAGCCCCAGCCAACTCGTATGATTCTCTTCATCGAGGATCTCGACACTCAGGCCGTTAAGATAGTCGGGATGATGGGTATCGATAAGATACTGATGGCGTTTGAGCACAAACGCCGAATAGCGGCTACGCATCAAGGATTCGGGATCCGGCGCAATGACCCCGAGATGAAAAGGTTCACAACACTGGCTGTAGCTTAGGGGTTTATCTTTCACCGACCTGCCACAGGGGCAAGGGAGGGAGGGGTTAATCATGATTGCTGTTTGACTCGTTTAGTGTCGAAAACTGACGGCCGTAATAGAGGTTAGGTAAGGGCTTGGCGCTATAGTAAAACGACGGTTCCGAACGATTGTTGGTATCTACCGTGAGGTACCACTTGCCATCGGCCTTCTTTTTGGAGACGGTGACAAACTTGCCGGCGAACTCACTCACGGGTTCTTCGGTTTCTTTAGGCGGATAGAAGCGGATAAGATAATAGCCCACATCGGTCGCCTGTTGTTTGTCTAGCTGGCGCTCGACCACGCGAAAATCCACCTCTATCTGGGCATTCTTATGTTTAATCTTGCCAAAGAAGCGTTTGTAGAGCTCGATAATGTTATCGCGCCCCATGGTGATCTCTTTGTTCTGTTGCTCGGGAATGTAGCAGGCATTCTCCGCGTAGATATCCTGAATGACGGCCGCGTCCAGCTGTTCAAACGCGATGCTGAACTGCTTATAGAACTGATTTAAGGCATCATTGTCATTCTTTTGGGCAAAGGCTTGGAAATTGAGAGCACAGAGCCCCAAGACAAGGACAAATTTGAAGAGTTTCATTTAGCTATACGCTGCTGCTATTACTAGGGTCACTATAATCCATGGCCTTTTGATGCGAAAGATTTAGTTCTTAACAAATTGTGTCTCTGGTGCTAGGCGATGTTTTTTTCTGCAACTTTGCCGCTAATCACCTCTTTTCTCGACGTTTACAAGCATCAAGGCGTCTGAGCTTTTTATGGCATGAAAAGCAAAACCTACCAGGTTGCTGACCTTAGACTGGTGAAATTTGAGGCGCTTGAAGGGCCCCGCCCGATACCGTACTTGAGTTTTGCTGAGCCTAAACGGATACTTTTACCTGACCGGGCGCTTGTATGCGGTAATTGGTTTAACAACTGATGTAGCGAATTGGCCTAGCGGATAACTCTGCGAGTGACTTAGTGATTAGCTTATGCATTGAGTGAGCTTTTAGGTGGTGTGCCTCGTAACAATAGCAACCATAGCGGTTCCCGGCGTGTTAGTGAAAGACAGAAGTGGAGGAGATAGGCATGAGTGAAGATGAAAGCGCTTTATTTCTCGCTTCTATGCAAGGTGTTAAGCCGTTAAAGGCAAGTAATGCGGTGACGCCAGTTAAGAGCGGCTTGAGCACTGAGGGGCAGAGGCGTCACCATGATGCGCAGCGGCGCTTAGCGCTTGAGAAATTGTCCCTCGAATTAAATGATATTACGCCGCTGGAGCCATACGCCGTGGTGAGCGTTAAGAAACAGGGCGTGCAGGGACAGGTGTTTAAGCTGTTTCGCCAGGGAAAATATGAGGTGCAGGCGGATCTGGATTTAACCGGCCTGAGTTTAATCAGGGCCAGAGAGCTGCTTTTCGATTTTGTGATAAACAGTCAGGCGTCAGGGTTAAGAAACCTTATCGTGATCCACGGCACTGGAGTAAATAGTCAGCCTATTCCCGCCAAACTCAAATCTTATGTTGCTGCCTGGCTTGCCGAGATAGAGGTGGTGCAGGGATTTCATAGTGCGCCACCGGCCTGGGGCGGCCCAGGTGCCATGATGGTGATGCTAACGAAATCGGAGCAAGATAAGTTAGACACCGCAGAGCAACATGCTAAGGGCACGCACCGCTGGGCCTAACACTTGTGAGCCTAATGCGGCGGCTTAACTCTGAAGGGCCTATTGCTAAGGGCTTGGTGATGAGCCAGTTTGCAGCTCCCTAGGGCCTAATGCCGATGTTTTAGCGCTTACATAGACAAAAAAATCACCTCCGAGGAGGTGATTTTTTGTTTCTACTCTCTCAAAGCAGGGCTATGTGCAGAGCCATGTTTACCTGCATCAGCACCTGTTCGATGAGACTGCCGCTTACCAGCCACACTGACGGTTAGCCTGCTTGTTCTGCTCATCCAGCCATACTTTTAGCGGCGCAAAGTAATCGAGTACCGCAGAGGCATCCATGTTTTGCGAGCCAGTGACCACTTCAAGGGCTTCTGGCCAAGGTTTACTCTGACCCATCTCTAACATGGCGTTTAGCTTAGCGCCCGCGTCCTTGTTACCATAGATGCTGCAACGGTGAACCGGGCCCTTATCGCCGGCGATATCACACAGCGCCTTATGGAACTGGAACTGGAGAATATGCGCCAGGAAGTAGCGGGTGTAGGGCACGTTGCCGGGTACATGGTACTTGGCACCCGGATCGAAGTCGGCTTCGCTGCGGGCGATTGGCGCCTTAACGCCCTGATACTTCTCACGCAGCTCCCACCAGGCTTGGTTGTATTGTGCTGGAGTGATCTCCCCGCTAAATACCTTCCAGCGCCATTGATCTATCATGAGGCCGAAGGGCAGAAAGGCCACCTTATCCAGTGCCTGTCTTAGCAAGAGACCGATATCTTTGGAGGCATCTGGCACCTCTTCCAGTAGGCCGATCTGCTTCAGGTAGTTTGGCGTGATCGACAGGGCGACCGTGTCACCAATCGCCTCGTGGAAGCCGTCGTTGGCGCTGTTCTTAAAGATGAAGGGCTGCTCTTTATAGGCGCGTTGATAGAAGTTGTGCCCGAGTTCATGGTGAATAACGGTGAAATCTTCCGCCGTCTTCTGGATACACATCTTGATACGAATATCATCCAGGTTGTCTAGATCCCAGGCCGAGGCGTGACAGACAACATCACGATCCTTGGGCTGCAGGAAGAGCGAACGGCTCCAGAAGGTTTCCGGCAGTGGGTCGAAACCGAGCGAGGTGAAGAAGCTCTCGGCCTGTTTAACCATCTGATGCTCATCGTAGCCCTGTTTGGCCAGCAGCTCGGTCACATCATAGCCAGGATCGGCATCTTGGGGCGCCACCATGTCATAGACGTTACCCCATTGCTGGGCCCACATGTTGCCGAGCAGATGTGCCGGAATAGGGCCTTGGTTCGGTGCGACTTCATCGCCATATTTTTCGTTCAGCTCGCCCCTGACATAACAGTGCAGCGATTCATACAGAGGTTCGACTTGACCCCAGAGTCTGTCGAGCTCTGCAGAGAATGCATCGGGCTGCATGTCGTACTGGCTGCGCCAGAGTTCAGACAGGTTGGCATAACCGAGATCTTTAGCCCCTTCGTTGGCTAACTCCACCTCGCGCTCAAACAGCGGACGCATAGGTTTGGCGATCTCGCGCCAGCCTTTCCAGATCTCCTCAAGCTCTTTTGGATCACGTGAGCTGGCCATGATGCCTGAAAGCTCAGGCTGAGTGAGACAGCGTCCATCGGCCAGGCAGTATTTGCCTTTACCATAGAGGCCATTTAGCTCGGCGCTGATATTGGCAAGCTCGGCATTCTTCTTAGGATCCAGGGGCGCTGGCAACACCAGTGCGCTACGTAATATATTGAGTTTACGGGCGTTGACCTCATCCAGAGGTAGCTGGCTATAATTGGCGGCCTGGGTGGCAAGTTGTACCGATAGGGCGGTTTGGCGTTCGCCGACAGAGGCGGCAAGGGCGGCCGTGTCTTCTGTGATAAAGTTGCTGTAGATCCACTCGGCGCGGTTTTGTTCGATAGACAGATCGGCGAGTTGGCTCTCGGCATTGCTGATAAACTGTTTGGCCTCGGCCAGCTTATCTTGCTCAGAGGTTTGCTGTTTTAGACCATCTTGCCCTGCCGCCTGCTGGGCCTTGCTTTCTGTCTTGGCATTGCTTTGTGTATTGACATTGCTATTGTCGTTACAGCCGCCGATCCCTAGAGAGAGTGCGATGACCACGGCAACCGGGGTCAACTTGGCACAAATTGGTTTCATGAATGCTTCCTTTGTTATTTTTGTGTGGCTTTTTGTGGGGCATAGTTTACTCAATTCCACCAAATTTTACAGTTGATCGCGCTTTTCCTTATCTGCCTTAGCCATTAATGGTCCCCATGCCTGTGCAAGGCTTCGCAAAGCTTGTTGATTTCCATTTGACAATAGGTGAACCAGTGTTTAATTTAAACACACGTTTAAATCAGAGTTGTAGGTCACGGAATGGCAAATCGATCCGACACGAAAACAAGAATACTGGATGCGGCAGAAAAGCTATTCGCCGAGCGCGGCTTTTCAGAAACCTCCTTGCGGCTGATCACCAGCAAGGCAGAGGTTAACCTCGCCTCGGTAAACTATCATTTTGGCTCTAAGAAAGAGCTGATCCGCGCCGTACTCGCGCGCTATCTGGATCGTTTCATGCCAGAAGCCTCAGATGCCGTGGTGCAATTAAAACAGGCTAGCGAACCTAGCCTGAATGAGATCTTCTCGTCATTGGTTAAACCGCTCCTCGAGCTTAACAAGTTTAAGGCCGACGGCACCCGCACCTTTTTGCAGCTGTTGGGCCGTGGCTATATCGAGAGTCAGGGGCACCTGAGATGGTTTATTACCACGCATTATGGTGAGCATCTGAGCGAGTTTGTGAAGGCGGTTGCCGAAAGCGCGCCACATATTCCCCCCGCAGAGATGTTTTGGCGATTACACTTTACCTTAGGCACTGTGGTCTTCACCATGGCCTCGGCCGATGCCTTGACCGAAATTGCCGAGGCTGATTTCAATGAGCACAATGATATCGAAGCCGTGATCCGCAAGGTTATTCCATATCTGGCTGCCGGTGTGGCAGTGCCTGTGACAACGCAGTAGGGGGCAACATGACACTCTTTATCCTGGCACTATTGGTTATCATAGTGCTTTTTGGCGTGAAAAATATTCGTATGCAGTGCATCACGCGGCCCGTATTCGCTTTCTTTAAGAAGGTGTTGCCGCCGCTCTCCGATACCGAGAAAGAGGCGATGGAAGCCGGTGATGTGTGGTGGGAAGCAGAGCTGTTTCG
Source organism: Shewanella halotolerans (assembly GCF_019457535.1). Lineage (NCBI taxonomy): Bacteria > Pseudomonadati > Pseudomonadota > Gammaproteobacteria > Alteromonadales > Shewanellaceae > Shewanella > Shewanella halotolerans. The sequence goes on from NZ_CP080417.1 coordinate 2,220,218, forward strand.
TGGCAAGCCTAATTGGGATACGCTGCACAGCTACGGCCGTCCAAGGCTGACCGAAGAGGAGAAAGCCTTTATCGATGAGCAGGTGATGACGGCTTTAACTATGATTGATGATTTCAACATAGTGCAGGAGCGTAAAGATCTGCCGCCCGAGCTGTGGGACTACTTCAAGAAAGAGGGCTTCTTCGCCCTGATCATCCCCAAAGAATATGGTGGTAAGGCCTTCTCTGCCTATGCCAACTCAACCATCGTCAGTAAGCTTGCCAGTCGCAGCGTCAGCGCAGCGGTGAGTGTTATGGTGCCAAACTCCTTAGGTCCCGGCGAACTGCTGACCCACTATGGCACCAAGGAGCAGCGCGATCATTGGCTGCCGAAACTGGCCAGCGGTGAAGCCGTGCCTTGTTTTGCCCTGACAGGCCCCGAGGCGGGTTCAGATGCGGGCGCCATTCCCGATACCGGCATAGTGTGCCGTGGTGAGTTCCAGGGCGAAGAGGTGTTAGGCCTCAAGCTTAACTGGGACAAGCGCTATATCACTCTGGCTCCGGTATCTACCGTATTGGGCTTGGCCTTCCAGATGCGTGACCCTGAAGGCCTGCTGGGAGACAGAGAAGAGATAGGGATCACCTGTGCCCTTATTCCAACGGATCATCCCGGCGTTGAGATAGGTAATCGTCACAACCCGCTTAACATGGGCTTCATGAATGGTACGACTCGCGGCGAGGACGTCTTTATTCCGCTGGATTGGATCATTGGTGGGCCGCAATACGCGGGCCGTGGCTGGCGTATGTTGGTCGAGTGTCTCTCGGCCGGTCGCGGCATCTCGCTGCCCGCCTTGGCGACGGCTTCCGGTCATGTGACCACGAAAACCACCACTGCTTACAGTTATGTACGCCATCAATTTGGCTTGTCCATCGGCCAGTTTGAAGGGGTGCAAGAGGCCTTGGCGCGTATTATCGCCAACACCTATCAGCTAGAGGCGGCGCGCCGTCTGACTACCACGGGGATCGATCTTAAGGTCAAGCCTTCAGTGGTTACCGCCATCGCCAAGTATCATATGACAGAGATGGGCCGGGATGTGCTCAACGATGCCATGGATATTCAATCGGGCAAGGGGATCCAGCTTGGGCCTAAAAACTATCTAGGTCATGGCTATATGGCCACGCCGATATCGATCACGGTAGAAGGGGCGAACATTCTTACCCGCAGCCTGATGATCTTCGGACAGGGAGCGACACGTTGTCATCCTTATGTGCTGGCCGAGATGGAAGCCGCGGCCATGGAAGATACCGGCGAGGCGTTAGAGCGCTTCGATAATCTGCTGCTGGGTCACATGGGCTATGCGGCTCGTAATGCCCTGAGCTCACTATGGGGCGCCTTAACCGGCAGCCGATTCAACTCGGCACCCGTATCCGGCGAAACCAAACAGTACTACAAGGATATGACTCGTCTGTCGGCGGCACTCGCCTTCGTTACCGATCTCTCCATGTTGGTGATGGGCGGCGATCTCAAGCGCAAGGAGATGTTGTCGGCGCGCCTGGGTGATGTGCTCAGCGAACTCTACCTGGGCTCGGCCACCCTCAAGTTATTCGAAGATAATGGCCGTCAGCAGGACGACCTGCCGACCGTACACTATGTGATGCAGCTTAGGTTACAAAGGGCGGCTAAGGCGCTTTATGGCGCGCTGCGTAACTTCCCTAATCGCCCGCTGGCCTATGCGATGCGAGCCTTGGTGTTCCCACTGGGTAACCATTTCAATGGTCCGGACGACAAGCTCACCATTGCCGTGTGTCAGAGCATGCTCAGACCCGGTCCGGCCCGCGATAGGTTGACCCATCTTTGCCCAGATTTCGAAGGGGATAATGGTGGTATTGCCGAGGTGGAAGATGCGTTTATCGCTCAGTACAAGGCCAAGCACCTGTTTAAGACGCTGCGCAATGCTCAGAAGGAAGGCAAGCTGGAGCGCAAACAGGCAAACGATGCCCTGTATGCCCAAGCCTATGAGCTTAAGATCATCACTGAGGCCGAGCGCGACACGCTACTCGAGGCCGACAGGCTACGTAAGATAGCGATCGCTGTGGATGAGTTTGAAAGCCTGTAAAGCTTTATGATCTTGAACTTTCAGCTCTAATATTCAGGCGTTGACATATAGGCATAAAAAAAGGTACGCATTGCGTACCTTTTTCTTTTTCAGGCGGTTCATCTAGATTAACGAACCACTAGGTTGTCGCTGAAAGTCTTAGGCGACGATCAGAACCTTACAGGTGTTAGTGCCACCGATAGTTTCCATCGCGTCACCCTTGGTCATCAGTACCATATCACCGGATGTGAGGTAACCCGCTTCGGTCAGGGCTTCAAGTGCCTTCTTCGCTAGCTCGTCTGCGCCGTAGGCAGTTGAGTCGAAGTAGACAGGTTGTACGCCGCGATACAGTGCCATCTTAGCCAGAGTCACGTCGTGACGTGACAGCGCCAGAATAGGCAGGGCAGAGCTGATACGAGACATAAGCTGAGGCGTCGCACCAGATTCTGTCAGGGCAACGATAGCCTTAACGCCTTCTAGGTGGTTGGCCGCATACATAGTCGATAGGGCGATGGTTTCTTCAACAGAGGTGAAACGCTCATCCATACGGTGCTTAGACACCTGAACGCTTGGGTGTGCCTCGGCGCCAAGACAAACGTTAGCCATCGCTTTAACGGTTTCTTCTGGGAAGTCACCGGCAGCGGTTTCGGCCGAAAGCATCACGGCGTCAGTGCCATCGAGCACGGCGTTAGCCACGTCCATTACTTCGGCGCGGGTTGGCATTGGGCTGGTGATCATGGACTCCATCATCTGAGTCGCGGTGATCACGCTCTTGTTCAGCTGACGAGAGCGGCTGATCAGTTTCTTCTGCACCGCAACCAGGGCAGCATCACCAATTTCAACACCCAGGTCACCACGGGCAACCATTACGGCGTCAGAGGCCAGGATCACATCGTCCATGGCTTCATCAGAGGCGACGGCCTCGGCGCGTTCGACTTTAGAGACGATCAGCGCATTGCTACCAGCCTTCTGGGCCAGTTCACGGGCGTAGTTAAGATCGGCGCCGCTGCGTGGGAAAGAAACTGCCAGGTAGTCGACCTTGATGGCCGCTGCTGTGATGATGTCTTGCTTGTCTTTCTCGGTCAACGCCGCGGCAGACAAACCACCACCTTTCTTGTTGATGCCCTTGTTGTTAGACAGGGGACCGGCAACCGTCACTGTGGTGTGAACCTTATTACCTTCAACTTTTTCTACTTTAAGCTGAACACGACCATCGTCGAGCATCAGGATATCGCCGATGGTGACATCTTGTGGTAGCTCTTTATAGTCAATACCCACTTGGTGCTCATCACCTTGGCCTTTTTCGAGATCGGCATCTAGGATAAATGCCTGACCGATATCCAGTTGCACCTTCTTGTTGTCTTTGAAGGTTGATACACGGATTTTAGGGCCTTGTAGATCACCCAATATGGCAACGTGAACACCGAGTTCTTTGGCGATATTTCGCACGTCGGTGGCACGTTTCAGGTGATCTTCAGGTGAACCATGAGAGAAGTTTAGGCGAACAACGTTTGCACCAGCTTTGATGATACGACGTAGATTGTCGTCACGATCGGTTGCTGGACCCAGAGTCGTTACAATTTTGGTTCTGCGGAACATGAGATACTCCGTTAAGTTTTAAATAATCTTACTCTATATTAACAGACAAAATGGAGTTTTGTAGGAAAATTACAAACAAAATGATCTATCTCAAATTATTAATTTTGTGAACTGCTGCGATTAAAAGTGAAAAAAAGGCGGCCCCTTATACAAGGGCCGCCTAATATCCTTACAAAACTGGACTATAGTGTCGCTTCTTTGTCTATGCGAGACTCTTTCAACACCTCTTTTACCCGCTTCAAACTTTCTCTGAAACGTGGGCCGCGGCGCAGGGTAAAACCGGTTGCCAATACGTCGACAATGACCAGTTGAGCCAGGCGTGAAGCCATGGGCAGATACATGTCGGTATCTTCGGGGACTTCCATGGTCACAGGCAGGGTACATTCGGCGCTGAGCGGCGAGTTACGAGAGGTGATGGCGATCACAGCAGCGCCGTTCTCACGGGCCAGGCGGGCGATATCAATCAGTGACTTGGTACGGCCTGTGTGGCTGATCAACACCACCACGTCACCTTCGCTGCTGTTGATACAGCTCATGCGTTGCATCAAGACATCGTCGAAGCAGATCACTGGGACGTTGAAGCGGAAAAATTTGTTCTGTGCGTCATGGGCAACAGAGGCCGAGGCGCCAAGGCCAAAGAAGGAGATCTTCTTTGCCTGAGTAAGAATGTCGACCGCCTTATTGATGGCTGCTGTGTCCATGCTCTGTCTGGCGGTATCCAGTGCCGCCATTGAAGATTCGAAGATCTTAGTGGTGTAGGAGTCTGGGCTGTCGTCTTCTTCGACGTGGCGGCTGACATAAGGCGTACCGTTGGCCAGGCTCTGTGCTAAGTGCAGCTTAAAATCGGGGAAGCCTTTAGTGTCGAGACGGCGGCAGAAGCGGTTCACAGTAGGTTCACTCACGTCGGCCATCTTGGCCAGGGTGGCGATGCTGGAGTGAATCGCGGTTTGTGGTGACGCCAGGATCACCTCAGCCACTTTACGTTCCGACTTACTGAAATGTGTTAGGTTTTTCTGAACCTTTTCTAGGGTATTCATATGCGTACATCCACTGGATTGTAATGTAATTATATTTATTCTTTTATGTCATGATAGAACCAAACAAAAAGTGCTACAGTTTGGTTTATATGACGAATTATGATCTAACTACAGAGCAAACTTTCTACTATATATAGTAATTTAATCACAAAAAGCATATCAGATTTTGGTGTCTCGTTGCTAGTTTACTAATAGGTCATTTTTTGCAAAATTTAGATGCAATTAACAAATTCTGTTGTTATATTACAACAAACATGTGAGCTTCTCATCGAAACGATGGGACACAGTACATAGGAGATTTTTAAGCTATGGGCATGACATCACCAGAAGCCAAAGCTTGTGATTTTGTATTGTTCGGCACCAAAGGCGATCTCGCCAGACGTAAGTTACTCCCTTCTCTTTATCAGCTGGATAAGGCTGGTCTACTCAATGAGGAGACTAAGATAGTCGGAGTAGCCAAAGACGCCTTTAGCCATGATGAGTATCAGGAGCTGGTTGTCACGGCATTAAAGAGCTTCGTTAAAGAAGCCCTGTGTGATGAAACCCTCGAGCGATTCCTAAAGCGCTGTGTTTATATTGGGACTAACTTCACCGAGGCAGAAGGTTACAGTGCCTTCCATGAGATCCTCGAGCCCAAGAAGCGCGTCATGGTGAACTACTTCGCGACGCCGCCGGCTATCTTCGGCGATATCTGTCGTTGCCTCCATGAACAAAACCTTATCTATCCCGATACCCGTGTCGTCCTCGAAAAGCCCATTGGCTCAGATCTCGCTTCTTCTAAAGTCATCAACGATCAAGTCAGCGCCTACTTTAATGAAAACCAGGTCTATCGTATCGACCACTACCTAGGTAAAGAGACGGTACAGAACCTGATCGCGCTGCGCTTCGCCAACTCCTTATTTGCTTCTAAGTGGGATAACCGCACGATAGACCATGTACAGATCACCGTGGCCGAAGAGGTGGGGATCGAAGGGCGTTGGGGCTATTTCGATAAAGCTGGTCAGATGCGCGACATGATCCAAAACCACCTGCTACAGGTACTTACTTTGGTCGCCATGGATCCGCCGGTAAACCTGGATGCAGACAGCATTCGCGATGAGAAGGTAAAAGTGCTTAAGTCACTGCGTAAGATAGATGCCGATAACATCTATGAAAACACAGTGCGCGGCCAGTACTCGGCCGGTTTCCTCAAAGGGGCGCCAGTGCCTGGTTATCTTGAGGAAGAGGGCGCAAATACTCAGTCTCACGCCGAAACCTTCGTCGCCCTGCGTGTCGATATCGACAACTGGCGCTGGGCCGGTGTGCCTTTCTATCTGCGTAGCGGTAAGCGTATGCCGACCAAGAGCTCTGAAATCGTTGTGTATTTCAAGAACCCACCACACAACCTGTATCGTTCAAGCTACCGTAACCTGCCGCCAAACAAGCTGACGATTCGTCTGCAGCCTCACGAAGGGGTTGAGATCCAGATGATGAACAAGGTGCCGGGTCTTGAGCAGAAACAAAGACTACAAACCACTAAGCTGGACTTGAGTTTCTCCGATACCTTCAAGAACGACCGCATCGCCGATGCCTATGAGCGTCTGCTGCTCGAAGCCATGCTGGGTAATCAGGCGCTATTCGTACGCCGCGATGAAGTTGAACAGGCATGGACCTGGGTCGACGGCATCATCCAGGCGTGGGAAGAGAGCAATGAGAAGCCTAAGCCATATCCAGCCGGGAGCTGGGGCCCTGTGGCATCAGTTGCTTTGATCGCTAAAGACGGCCGCTCTTGGGACGAATAAGGGAATTTTAAGATGATTAAAGAATCCGTATTCAAATCTTTTGATAGCAAAGACAGCCTGGAGGCACAACTTGCCGACCGCATCGCCGAGCAGCTTCAGGCGGCTATCGATGCCCGTGGTAAGGCGAGCCTAGTAGTGTCTGGCGGCTCTACACCGCTGGCACTGTTCAAGCTGCTGAGTCAGAAGGCGATTGAGTGGAACGATGTCTATATCACTCTGGCCGATGAGCGCTGGGTCGATAGCGAACACAGCGATTCCAATGAGCGCTTGGTGAGACAGCACCTGCTGCAAAACCGCGCCGCGGGCGCCAAATTTCGCGGCCTGAAGAATATGTTCGCCACCCCAGAGGCTGGCGTCGACATGGCCATTGAGCAACTCGCCAACTTCCCGAGGCCCTTCGATGTGGTGGTGCTTGGCATGGGCAACGACGGCCATACCTGTTCCTGGTTCCCGTGCGCTAAGGAGATTGAACAGGCGCTGAGCACCCAGGCGCTGTGTCTGGCGGTGAATCCGGGCGAGGCGCCACATGGACGCATGACCATCTCTAAGCAAGGGATTTTAGCGTCACGCCAAATCTATTTACACATAGTCGGTGAACAGAAGCTCGCCGTTTACCGACAAGCGCTTGAGAATGACGATGCCAAGGCGATGCCGATACGTGCGGTACTTGCCCAGCATAAGACACCCGTCGATGTTTATTGGAGCGCTTAAGGAGCGATTATGCATTCAGTAGTACAGTCAGTTACCGACAGGATCATTGCCAGAAGCCAAGCGACTCGTGCAAAGTATCTTGCGGCGCTGGGCGAAGCAAAAGCCAATGGCGTTCATCGCAGCAGCCTAAGCTGTGGCAACTTAGCCCACGGTTTTGCCGCCTGTAGTCCGGCGGATAAGAATGCCATCAAGGCATTCAACAAAGCCAACATAGGTATTGTCACCGCCTTCAACGACATGTTGTCGGCCCATCAGCCATACGAGCATTACCCTCAGCTGCTGAAAGACGCCTGTCACGAAGTTGGCAGTGTTGCCCAGGTAGCAGCCGGTGTGCCCGCCATGTGTGACGGTGTGACCCAAGGGCAACCCGGCATGGAGCTCAGTCTGCTTAGCCGTGAGGTAATTGCCATGTCAACGGCTGTGGGTCTGTCTCACAACATGTTTGACGGCGCCTTGCTGCTGGGGATCTGTGACAAGATAGTTCCTGGCCTGTTGATCGGCGCTCTGAGCTTCGGTCATCTGCCTATGTTGTTTGTGCCAGCCGGTCCGATGAAATCCGGTATTCCTAACAAGGAGAAGGCGCGGGTTCGACAAAAGTTTGCCCAGGGGCAGGTGGATCGCGCCGCGCTCTTGGAAGCCGAGTCTAAGTCTTATCACAGCGCGGGCACCTGTACCTTCTACGGTACGGCAAACAGCAACCAGCTGATGCTGGAAGTGATGGGCCTGCAACTACCAGGTTCCTCATTCGTGAATCCTGACGATCCGCTGCGTGAAGCCCTCAATAAGATGGCGGCAAAGCAGGTGTGTCGTCTGACCGAGATGGGTACTCAATACACACCAATCGGTGAGGTGGTTAACGAGAAATCTGTGGTCAATGGCATAGTTGCCTTGCTGGCAACGGGTGGCTCAACCAATTTGACCATGCATATCGTTGCCGCTGCCCGTGCTGCCGGCATTATCGTTAACTGGGATGATTTCTCTGAGCTGTCTGATGCCGTGCCGTTACTCGCCCGCGTTTATCCTAACGGTCACGCCGACATCAACCACTTCCACGCCGCTGGCGGTATGGCCTTCCTGATCAAGGAACTGCTCGATGCAGGATTGCTACATGAAGATGTGCTGACGGTGGCCGGTCCTGGTCTGCGTCGTTACACCCAGGAGCCACGCCTTATCGACAATGAATTGGTTTGGGTCGAAGGCCCAAGTGACTCTCTGGATACAGAGGTGCTGACGGGCGTGGCGTCGCCATTCCAGGCCAACGGCGGATTGAAGCTGCTTAAGGGTAACCTGGGCCGCGCGGTGATCAAGGTATCAGCGGTTGCCGAATCGCACCGATTTGTCGAGGCGCCAGCCGTGGTGATCGACGATCAAAACAAACTCGAAGGCTTGTTCAAGGCAGGAAAGCTCGACAGAGACTGTGTCGTCGTGGTTAAAGGCCAGGGGCCTAAGGCGATAGGTATGCCTGAGCTGCATAAGTTAACGCCTATCCTGGGCTCGCTACAGGATAAAGGCTTTAAGGTTGCGCTGCTGACCGATGGCCGCATGTCTGGTGCGTCCGGTAAGGTGCCTGCGGCGATCCATCTGACGCCAGAAGCATTAGACGGTGGTCTGATCGCTAAAGTTGAAAATGGTGACCTGATTCGTGTCGATGCCAATACTGGTGAGGTGAGCCTGCTGGTCGATGAGGCTGTACTGGCGAGTCGTGAAGCGGAAAAAGTCGATCTACGCAGTACCAGTTTCGGCATGGGCCGCGAACTGTTTGCGGCGCTGCGTTCCAATTTAAGTAGTCCAGAGACGGGTGCACGTTGCACCACGACCATAGACGAGAATTATTAATCATTGAGGAAGCTTTTAGCAATGGCTGAGAATAACTGGTCAATTCAACCCCAAGATATTTTTAAACGTAGCCCGATCGTTCCCGTCATGGTGATTAATAAGATTGAGGATGCGGTTCCACTTGCCAGAGCCCTGGTTGAGGGTGGTATCAGCGTATTGGAAGTGACGCTGCGTACCCCTTGTGCGCTAGAAGCGATCACCAAGATCGCCAAAGAAGTGCCCGAAGCCCTGGTTGGTGCGGGTACCGTGCTCAACGAAGCGCAGCTGCAGCAGGCTATCGATGCCGGCGCTCAGTTTGTGATCACCCCGGGCGCCACGCCCGAGCTGCTAAAAGCGGCGATGAAAGGTAGCGTACCGCTTATCCCTGGGGTTGCCAGCATCTCTGAGGTGATGGCGGGTATGGCCTTGGGTTACACCAACTTTAAGTTCTTTCCAGCGGAGGCATCTGGCGGCGTGAATGCGCTAAAGGCCTTCTCAGGTCCGCTAGCCGACATACGTTTCTGCCCAACTGGCGGCATTACTCCGAGCAGCTACAAAGATTATTTGGCGCTTAAGAATGTCGATTGTATCGGCGGCAGCTGGATTGCCCCAACCGATGCGATGGAGCAGGGCGACTGGGCGCGTATCACCCAGTTGTGCAAAGACGCTATCAACGGTCTGTAATAACTGCTTGTAAATACAGAAAGCAATATAAAAAACCTCTGCCTAGGCAGAGGTTTTTTTGTATCTGATTAATATGAGCTATAGGCTGTAAGGCTGAACAGAACTACTTGGCTTCGCTGTACTGGTAGTCGCTGCTGGCCTGCCAGATGCGGTATCTAAGCTGAGCACCTGTTGGCAAGTAAAACACCTTAGGTAAGCGACTGTCGTAGGCTAAGGTAAGCTTCTCAGGCAGGGTGAGAAACGCTGTCTTCTTTGCCTTATCGAAACAGGCCATCATGGTGCTAGGACCTTGATGTATGGCATCAACCTGATAGTAGTTATAGCCCCAGCCTTTTACCGTATGCTGAGTTATCTCCCCCGACAGCCCATGCTTGTTGCAATCTACCTCTTCGCTACGGCCGATGGCGATCTCCAGGCGATAGTCGCCCTCATTGGCAAGCTTTGGAAGGGTAAGAATATGTTGCACCAGGCCTTCAGTTGGCGCAGGAAACATCTTAGTAGCTTCCTCGGCTTGATAATCGCTTGCAGAGTAGCTTATTGCGACGGGCATGGTTAACTGCTGTGGCTTGGCGGGACTGGTCGCCTGGGCACAGAAGGTGCTAAGGGAGAGACCCAGGCCGATTAATAGGGCAGATGTATATTTGTTCAATGGTAATTTCATGAAAGCTCCTAGCGTTAAATTGAACGGTTATACCAGGTATAAACGCTAGCATAGAGGAAAAGGGTTAAAAGCAAAGAAATAAATTTAATTAATTGTTTTTAGGTAATTTTTAAGATGGTTTGTGACGAGAATGGCACTTTTCTATTCGAGCATCTCATATTTGTTTACTTTGAAAATCAAACTAGTTAATATGCTGACTGTTTGGTTTTCAAAGTATTTGGGCTGAGCGTCTCGGGTACTGATAAACACAAACTGCTAGCTTCGAATCAATATACGAGACTAAGTACGGGCCTATCTACGAACCTATATACGAACCAGTAGAAGTTAACCGTTAAAAGCTAAACAACCCAAGTTAACTAGCCAAAGTTAATTAACCAAAGTAAACAGCAAAAGCTAACCAATAAAAACGAATAGAGAAACATTCATGCCTAACGTAAAGGATCATCTAGCCCCCTGGCAGCACAGCCACCAGTTCGCTAATTTAAACAGTGATGGCGAGCGCAACACCCGTTATGTGTTACTGCTAACCCTATTTACCATGATTGCCGAGATTGTTGCTGGTACCGTATACGGTTCGATGGCCTTATTGGCCGACGGTTGGCATATGGGTACCCATGCCGCAGCGTTTCTCATTACCCTGTTTGCCTATCACTATGCGAAGAAACATGCCAACAGTCCTGATTTTGCCTTTGGTACAGGTAAGGTAAGCGTCTTAGGGGGCTTTACCAGTGCCGTCGCGCTCGGACTGATAGCGCTGCTTATGGTGGTTGAGTCGGTGAGCCGCCTGTTTAACCCAGAACAGATCCACTTTAACGAAGCCATCTTTGTGGCGGTGATCGGCCTGACGGTCAATGTAATTTCTGTCTTTTTGCTAAAAGACCACCATGGACACCACCACGGGCACCATCATGATCACAGTCATAACCACAGTCACGGGCATCATCACGATCACAGCCATGAGCACGATCACAGCCATGAGCACGATGATAGCCACGAGCATGACGCTCATCACCATGAGCATAAACATGAGAAAGCGCATGCACACGGTGACAAGGGTCATCATGATCACAACCTGCGCGCTGCGTATTTCCATGTGATGGCAGATGCTTTGACCTCTCTGCTCGCCATTGGCGCCTTACTGTTCGGTAAGTATCTGGGACTGACTTGGTTAGATCCCGTAATGGGCGTGGTTGGCGCTGTGATCATCACCAGCTGGGCGTGGGGCTTAATGAAGCAAACTGGGCCGATTCTGCTCGATGCCAGCATAGAGAAACAATACGTGAAGCAGATGGTTGAGTTGATTGAGGCCGAGCAAGATCATCAGGTGAGCGACATTCACGTCTGGCGCGTTAGCGCCGATCATTATGCCGCCATGGTCTCTATCGTTAGCCATGCGCCGAAGGAGCTGGATTATTTCAAGCAGAAGTTGGCCAAATTTGAACGTATTGACCATCTGACGGTCGAACTCATCACTTGCCGCCAAGTAGCATGCCAAGGGGCAGAATAAGCTTAAGTTTCGAACTCTTTAAAAAGGAATTGTGCGTTAACGATGAATAATGACCTATTGAGCCACACCATAGTCGAATTTTATGAAAAGCTCTCGTCTTGGGAGATGGCCGTAGTCAAGGATGCCGGCTACTCCTTACCTCAGATCCATGCCGTAGAGATTTTGGGCGGCAATGGTGACATGCGGATGAAAGAGTTGGCGGAGAAGATGGGGATCACCACAGGTACATTGACGGTGCAGATAGATAAGATGGAGCAGGCGGGTCTGGTGGCGCGTAAGGCCCACCAGCAAGACAGACGCTCGATTTTGGTTGGATTAACCCAGCAGGGTCAGGCTGTCTACAGGGAGCATGACCAATTGCACCATGGCTTGTCTGATCAACTTACCGCTAAGTTCTCCGACAGCGAACGTGAGCTCTTGTTGAGTTTTTTCCAGCGCATGAACAGCGAGTTTTAACCCGCTACTCATGTACTGGGTGAGTAGCGTTTGTAAAAACACTTTTTTTTCACTTCGGGTGTGTAAACTCCCGAGTGTTACTTCAAAGTGCTAAAGCCTTGCTCGTCAATAGTCTTATGCGATTAACAACTGGCAATTAACAACTGGCAACTAGTAGCTGTCAGTTAACAAATAGCCTTTCAGCTATCACCCTTAAGTCATAGCTGTTAACAAAGGTGATCTGTGCCTGTGTTGGTAGGCGGATGGCGATTACAATTGTGGCGCGGTGTGTTGATTGGTAATATTGCCGCAACATTTCTGCGCCGAGGCTATCTGAATTTTGACTAAAGGCAAATTTTTGATAGCTAATTGCTACTTCGCTAAGTGCTTTGAGCATGAATTGCTTCTGACTCAGGCCTAGTTTGGTTCTGATGCGGAAGATGATGCAGAAGATGAAAAAGAAGTCTTGGCGTTAATGGACTAACAGGCCGTTGTAACAGGCGGCTTGGTTATTTTTTTAACGTCATTTTTGGTTTATTTACAGAGAGAACACTCAGTGCTGTCACGCGTTAAAACCCTTTCGGCGAATCAGTTTACGCTGGTCACCGCCTTATTTTATGTTGGCATATTTAATATTCCGCTGTTTCAGATCGTTAAGCAGGGTATAGAAAAACAAGCCGAGGTTAATTACCTCTTCATCGCCACCATTCCGCTATTTCTTATCTTCGCGTTAAGCTTCATCTTCTCGCTTTTTTCGGTTAAGTATCTACTTAAACCGTTTTTTATCATCGTTACTCTGATCTCTTCCAGCGTGTTTTTCGCGGCGCTGCAATATGGCGTCGTGTTCGATTATGGCATGATTGAAAACACAGTGCAGACCAACAGCGCCGAGGCCTTAACCTATCTTAACTGGTCATCAATTTTAAACTTTACCCTGACCGGATTGTTGCCGGCGCTGCTGATCTTAAAGGCCGATATCGTCTACAAGCCTTTTGTCAAAGAGCTGCTGCATAAGCTTGCCTTTATGTTCGCCATGCTTGCCGGCATCGCGGTGATTGGCTTCTTCTATTATCAAAACTATGTCGCCTTTGGTCGTAACAACGATCAGATGAAGCGCTACATAGTCCCTACCTATGCCATCGGATCTATGATCAAGTATGTCAAGGTTAACTATTTCCAGGAACCGCTGGTCTATAAGGTGCAGGGCAAAGATGCCAAGAACCAGACCCTAGATCATAACGGCAAGCCTAATCTGGTGGTGGTTGTGGTCGGCGAGACCGCCAGGGCCCATAACTATGAGTATTATGGCTATGACAAGCCAACCAACGCCCATACCAAGGCCTATGACATGATAGCTTTTAAAGATACCGAGTCATGCGGCACGGCGACCGCGGTGTCACTGCCTTGTATGTTCTCGAGTATGGATAGAGAAGATTACGACGCGCGCCAGGCACGGGCCCAGGACACGGCCATGGACGTGCTGGATCACGCCGGTATCTCGCTTAACTGGCTGGATAATGACAGTGGCTGCAAGGGCGTGTGTGACCGCGTTACACACATCAACATAGATCTCAATAGCGACCCAGAGCTCTGCGATGGTCACTACTGCTACGATCAGGTGCTGCTGAATGAACTCGATAAGCGGCTTGCCGAAGGTGTCAGCCAAGATACCCTTATCGTGCTGCACATCATAGGGTCACACGGCCCGACTTACTATTTGCGCTACCCAGAAGCCCATCGCAAGTTTGTGCCCGATTGTCAGCGTAGCGACATCCAAAACTGCAGCGATGAAGAGCTGATGAATACCTATGACAACACCATCTTGTATTCCGACTATATTATCGCTCAGGTGATCTCACGCCTCGAGGCGCAGCAGAACAAAGCCGACACTGCCTTGCTCTATGTGTCCGACCACGGCGAGTCGCTGGGGGAGAGTGGCATGTACCTTCATGGTGCGCCTTACGCCATTGCGCCGGATGAGCAGATCAAGATCCCTATGTTAGCCTGGCTCTCAGCGGATTTTGCCTCCGACAATGGTTTAGACAAGCAGTGTCTGCGTGAATATGCCACCAAGGGCGGCTTCTCCCACGATAACCTCTTCTCCAGCTTGCTCGGGTTGATGAACGTATCGACCGAGGTGTATCGCAAGGAAATGGATCTGTTTGCGACGTGCCGGGTAAAATAGTGGTTTGTAACATAAAAACAACAAAAAGAGCTGGTAAGGCTTAAAATTTTCGTTATTGTAGAGATTGCGCCTTCATTCACTAAGGTACTCGGATGAAGGCGCCTAGTGTGCACTAGTGTTTCTCTAATAATAAAATGGCGAAAATCTCTATGAATTTGGCTAAACAACTTACCGAGACCGAACTTTCCGCTAAAATTCTCAGGCATGCCGTTCCGCGCATGTCTGAACTCAATATCCCAGTAACCCCAGATAATTATGCCGTTTGGTATGAGTATTTCCGTGGGGTCAATCTGGATCTTAAGCGCGCCATCGACACCCTGGTGGCCAGCCGCGCCCAGTTTACCACCGAGGTCAATGCCGACCTCTATAACAGCTTCATTCGCGAGCAGTCACCCGAAGTGATCGAGAATGTGCAGATAGAGACGCAGATCTTAATCAATAATTTTATGACCCGTTTATCCGAGGTCACTGCAGGTACGGCGCAATTTAACCTCAGCCTGACCACCTTTCAGCAGAACATCAGCCAGGACCCAGACCCTAAGACCCTCGAGCGCCTGGTCGATACCCTGGCCGAAGAGGTGTCTCAGGTGGTGATCAGCAATCGTCAGATGGAAGCGAATCTGAAGACGATGAATCAGGAGGTTGCTGCCCTAAAGGCAGAGATGGAAGATCTCAATATTGCCGTGATGACAGATCAGCTTACCTCGCTGCGTAATCGCCGCGCCTTCGATGAGGAGGTGCTGGGTCATATTCAACGATTTAGAAGAGAGCAGCGCCTTAGCAGCTTGCTGCTGGTCGATATCGACAACTTTAAGCAGTTTAATGACACCCACGGTCACCTGGTGGGAGACAAGGTACTTGCCTATATCGCATTGGCGTTAAAGCAAGGGGTGAAGGGGGATGACTTTGTCGCGCGTTACGGCGGCGAAGAGTTTGTGATCCTGCTGCCCGATACCGAGCACTCTGGTGCAATGGTGGTGGCCGAGCAGCTTAGGGCACGTATCGCCGAGCGCCATCTAAGCATAGGCAAAGATAAGAAGCTATCACTTGGGGCGATCACCGTCTCCATCGGGGTGGCGACACTGCGCCACGATGACGACAGAGAGTCTTATCTGGTGCGCGCCGATGAAGCCCTATATAGAGCCAAGTCGGCGGGCCGCAACTGTGTGAAGGGCTAACTCAGTAAAGCGCTAGCCTTGCTGTCAGCGGCAGTTTAAAGCAGATGTTAGCCGCTAAGCATGTTCGGTAAACAAGCTCAGCGCATAAGCTGGGCGTACCAGCTAGTCTTGTTTCGGCTTGAGGGGCATGTCCATCTTGATCAGGTGCTCCTCCATGTCGAAGGTCACACTAAAGCCCAATTTCTTCGCCAGGCTTGCCATGTTGCGGTTTTCAAACATGGTGAAGCCAGTAAGCACCTCAGTGTCATTGGCCTTGTAATAGGCGATCAATTTTTCCAGTAATAGTTTACCTATGCCTATCCCCTGATGATCGCTGCGCACCGCCATGGCAAACTCGGCCTCGGTATTGTCGGGGTCTATAGAAGCCCTCACGGCGCCTAAAGTAATATCATCGCCATCGGCACCCTTAGTGGTAGCGATAAAGGCCATCTCCCTGGCGTAGTCAATCTGTGTCAGTACCGCCATCTCTTCATGGGTCATCTTAGAGCGCACGCCAAAATAGCGTTTATATCTGTCTTCGTCAGAGAGGGAGTTATCAAAAGCCAGATGCTTAGGCTCATCTTCCGGCAAAATAGGCCTTAGCATGATCTCGAGGCCGTTTTTCAATACCGCATGTTCTTCAAGCTCCTTAGGGTAGGGGCAAATCGCCAGGCGGTTGGTATTGTCCTGGGCATTGGCATTGAGCTGAATATTCACATCTAACAGGGTGATCTGCTCACCGGCGCACAACACAGGGTTAAGATCTAAGCCCGCGATCTCGGGGCAATCTATGATGAGATGGGAGATCTGGGTGAGCATGACGCACAGGGCGTTCATGTCTAAGCCCAGCGGCAGATGCCTGTCTTTGAGCTTGTGAGTCTTCAGCGCCTGGATCACCATGTAGCGGGCCAGGGTCATATTCAGTGGCGGCAGGGCGACCGCCGCATCTGTGGTGGGCTGCCACTCGGAGCCGCCTTCACCAAGCAGAATCGCCGGGCCGAATACGGGATCGTGTGTCACCGCGACGCGGATCTCCTGGGTGCCGGCAGTGAGCGCCATCTTCTGCACTATCAGCCCCTGGATGTCGGCGTCCTGGTTGAGCGAATGTACCCGCCCGACCATGGCATCGGCGGCCTGTAACACCTCTTGATGGGAGGTGAGATTAAGCATGACGCCGTGGACATCGGATTTATGGTGAATATCCGGTGACTGCACCTTGAGGGCGACGGGATAGCCTATCTGCTCGGCGATTTCAGCGGCGCGCTCGGCACTGGCGGCAAAATGCGTCTCTATGGTGTTTAGCCCGTATGCCCTGAGGATGGCACTTGCCTCGTGGGTCTCGATCACCTGCTTGTTGTCGGCAATCGCCCGTTGCAGCAAAGAGCGCGCAAGTTGGGCATCGGTTGGAATATTATCCGGGATAGATTGCGGTACTTCCTGCAGCAATTTTTGGTTACGTCTGTATTCCACCATGTGCATGAAGGCGCCAACCGCACCTTCTGGCGTGCGATAAGTCGGCACCCCGGCGCGGTTAAAGTGTTTACGGGCCTGGTAGGCCGAGTCTTCGCCGCTCCAGTTGGTGAGCACATTAACCTTGTGACGCCTTGGATGTTTTGAGACGAGCTCTATAATGCTGTCGGCGATCTCTATGCTATCGCCGAGGGCAGAAGGTGAGTGCAGCACCAAGATGGCATCGGCTACATCGGCGTTCATCAGAATATCCAGGCTCTTCGTATAACGCTTGGCATCGGCGTCGCCTCCGATGTCTACTGGGTTTTGCCCGGACCAGGTATCGGGTAGCAAGGCGTTAAGTTTGTCGAAGGTATCATCATCTAAGGTGGCGGCTTTACCGCCGCCGAGAATTAGCTGATCCAGGCCTAATACGGCGGGGCCGCCGCCATTACTGAGTATGGCCAAACGCTCGCCTTGCAGGGGCGCCGAGTGGGCCAGGGTTTCTACCGCGGCGAAAAGCTCCACCAAATCGTTTACCCTCAGCATACCCGCGCGTCTGAAGGCGGCCTCGTAGACGGCGTCGTTACCTACTTCTCCGCCTGTGTGAAGCTTTGCGGCTGTGGTGCCCTCCAGGCTTCGACCCGATTTGATCACTAATATCGGCTTGTTCCGTGCTGCAGCGCGGGCGGCAGAGAGGAAATGGCGCTTCTCGTTGACAGAGTCAATGTAGAGCATGATCGCCGTAGTACGCGAGTCTCGCCCGAGAAAGTCCAGCAACTCGTCGAAATCGATATCTGTGGCATCGCCCAGGGAGATAAAGGAGGAGAAGCCAATTCCCTTGTTGTTGGCCCAGTCCAGGACCGTGGTGCAGATGGCGGCAGACTGGGAGACAAATGCGATTTTGCCGGGCAGGGCGCTGGTGTGTGCCAGGCTGGCATTGAGCCCCAAATTGGGCAACATCATCCCCAGGCTGTTGGGGCCGAGGATACGCATGCCGTAGCGTTTGGCGTGGGCGCGGGTCAGCGTCAGTAGATTCTGGCCCTCTTCATCGAGCTGATTGGCCATGCCGGAAGCATTGATAATCGCTACCTTGCAGCCAAATTGGGCGAGACGTTCGACGATTGCGGGGACGCGGCTGGCTGCGGTGCAGATGATGGCCAGATCTGGCTTAAGCGGCAGGGCTTCGATATTGGGGTAGGCTAGCACGCCCATCACGGCATCGTATTTTGGCGTGACCGGCATGATAGGCCCGGAAAACCCGCTGGAGAGCAGGTTGCGCATTACAACATTGCCGGCGCGCTTGGCGCCGTTAGAGGCTCCAATGATGGCCACCGACTTAGGTTTAAATAGGGTGTGTAATGTACGCTGGCTCATTCCCGGCTCCTGTTGTCACTCGCCAGCAAACAGTGTACCTCAGTTGTACTTTTTTTCTCTAGGATTTTAGTAGGATAAGCAGCGTTTACCACTCCCATCATCTGGGCTACACAGCTTGCAACACTTTGACATCAAGGGTTAACAACCTTGACGCGGTTTTTGGGCTTTACTTGAGGGGATCTGATGCGCCGAGGCGACTGGCAATGCAATGAGATGCAGACCTAAGTGCCTTTGCGGATCGGCAATAAAAAGGTATCGCGGTGCCTTTATCAATAAGGCTTAAGGAGTTGAAGATGAAAACAGGGGCGTTTGTATCTATCGGTGTAGCTGTTACGGCTTTAGGTTTAGGCTTGAGTTCTCAGCTGGCAGTGGCTGAAGAGGCAGCAGCCGCTGCTAATACCAGCACTAACACCAATGCCAATTATAGATTTGTGGCGCAGGACAGTAGTGCCGAGACCAAGATCTGTATCGCGGCAGGTAGCGATAACAGTTCGGCGTTAAAGCGTAAACTGGTTAACTATGACCATAACATGCGCTTCGGGGTAAATAGCATCTCCTGCAATGGCGTGAGTCTGGCACAGTTTGCCCACCAGTATCAGGCATCACAAAGCTTTCAGTTTCTCGAGCGTCACTCCTCGATCGCCAATCGAGTGAAAACCAAGGTGAGTATTACCGATCTTGCCAGCAATAGATCCGGCGGTGGTGAACCAATTGTGGTGATGGTGA
This sequence comes from Shewanella halotolerans, assembly GCF_019457535.1. Lineage (NCBI taxonomy): Bacteria > Pseudomonadati > Pseudomonadota > Gammaproteobacteria > Alteromonadales > Shewanellaceae > Shewanella > Shewanella halotolerans. The sequence continues at coordinate 2,239,416 of NZ_CP080417.1, forward strand.
GTGCAAAGTAGGTGAGTGGCTAGCGACGGTGTCGGGGCAATAGATGTGAGAGCGAGCAGGTAATAGCAGGAAGCAGGCATAAAAAAACCAGCTTGCGCTGGCTGATATTTTTACAAGATGGTACAACCGAGTGGATTCGAACCACCGACCCCCACCATGTCAAGGTGGTGCTCTAACCAACTGAGCTACGGTTGTACTGTTATCTCTTGTAAAATTGGTACAACCGAGTGGATTCGAACCACCGACCCCCACCATGTCAAGGTGGTGCTCTAACCAACTGAGCTACGGTTGTACTGCTTTACTGTTCACGACCTCTCGGCCAGCGAACGAGCGCTATATTACGAGGGATGTGATGTGAGTTGCAAGTAAAAAATCGTAATTTTTCAATCAAGCGGTGATTTGCTGCGCAACTTGATCTTTTTAACGCCAAAGCGTCGTTATATTCGGCAAAGCGTTTAAATAAAGATACAGGCAAGATGATGATTATTTAGCTAAACATGAGCTAAACATCACCTTGCCTGTGTTGATCTTGGCTACAGGTCGGCGTGATTAATCGGCTGGTCAACCAAGGCCAGTTGCTTTGGATGCTTTTGAATATACTGAAGCCTTAAGGCAAACAGCAGTGCGGCGCTGGTGAGGCCGGCGATCAGACCAATCCAAAAGCCGTGGGCGCCCATGGCGGGCACCAGAAAGTCGGTTTCTGCCAGCAGATAGCCGAGCACCATGCCGATGGCCCAATAGGAGACAAGGGTAATGTAGAAGGCGCTGCGGGTGTCGTGATAACCCCGCAGGGCACCTGCAGTAACCACCTGCACCGAGTCAGACAGCTGATACAGAGCGGCCAGAAACATCAGGCTGCTCGCCAGGGCGACCACCTCGGGGTTCTGGTTATAGAGCAGCGCGATCTGAGTGCGCAACACCACAGTAATGATGGCCGTGCAGGCGGCTAGGCTAAAGGCGATAACCAGACCGACCTTAGTCACTAGCTTAGCCACGTCCGCCTTATCTTGGCCGAGGTAGTATCCGACCCTAATCGACACGGCGATGCCGATTGAGAGGGGCAACATAAATACAATGGATGAAAAGTTAAGCGCGATCTGGTGGCCTGCCACTACATCGGCGCCCAAGGGAGCGAGCAGCAGCGCTATGATGGCAAACAGGCTTACCTCGAAAAACAAGGCCATGGCGATGGGCATTCCGTGTTTGGTCATTCTCTTCATGGTCTTAAGATCCGGCAGGTGGAAGGCACCTAGCGGCTTGATAACGGCGAAGCGCTTATGCCACTGCATGTATATGGTCATGGCGATAAACATGGCCCAGAACACCAGGGCCGTTGCGATACCACAGCCCGCACCGCCCAGCGCGGGCGCACCTAAGTGGCCATAGATGAAGATATAGTTGGCGGGGATGTTTACCGCCAGGCCAACAAACCCTATCACCATAGTCGGTAGTGTGTAGGAGATCCCCTCGCTACATCCTCGCAAGACCTGATAAAGCACGAAAGCGGGGACGCCCCAGGCAAATCCATGGAGATAACTGACACTCAGCTCGGCTAGTTCGGGAAACAAATCCATCAATTTGAAGATCTGTGGCGCAAAAAGCAGAAAGCTTATCACTACGGCGGCACCGATTATGGCAATATAGGCTGCCTGAAAAGCCATTGGCCTGATAGCGTTCTGATTATCGGCGCCATGATGGCTGGCAAATACAGGGGTAAAGGCAACCAGCAAACCCTGTACGAACAGTAGCGCCGGCAGCCACAGACTACCGCCGATGGCCACCGCGGCCATATCCAATGCGCTGACACGTCCGGCCATGACGGTATCGATAAAACCCATCATGGTTTGGGTGACCTGGGCGATCAGCACAGGTAACGCAAGATGGACGAGCTTTTTGGCTTGAAAGCCGAATTGATTCATGAAAACGCCTTAATGCAGAGAGTAAAAAATGTTTACAGGTATTGTTCAAGCCACATGTGAAGTGGTGGCTATCCATAAAAAAGATGGTCTTAATACAATCGAAATTGCGATGCCGTCACACCTGAAGGAAAACTTGCAGCGAGGTGCAAGTGTCGCCAATAACGGCGTCTGTCTGACCGTTACCGAGATGGCAGATGATAGGGTGTTTTTCGATGTAATGGAAGAGACATTGAGGCTTACCAATTTGGCCGGTCTGTCGGTGGGTAGCCAGGTTAATATCGAGCGTTCTTTGACCTATGGTAGCGAGATAGGTGGCCATGTGTTATCGGGTCATGTGCACACTCAGGCAACCGTGGTCGAGGTGAATCATACGCTTGCCCATTTTGATATTCGTCTCGAAGTCGACCCTAAATGGATGAACTACATTCTCTACAAAGGTTTCGTTGGCGTGAATGGTTGTAGCCTAACCGTAGGAGAGCTCAGCGAAACGGGCTTTATGCTGCATCTGATCCCTGAAACCCTGGCGATCACCAACTTAGACGAGGTCGCTGTCGGCACCATGCTTAATATCGAGATAGACAGTCAGACTCAGGCTATCGTGGACACGGTAGAGCGGGTATTGGCCAAGCGTTTGGGTTAAACGTCTTGGTTAACGGATAAGGCTTGGTGTTGAGGCGCAGATTAAGGCGTAGCCAGGTGCGGGTAACCTAATCTCGCTAAATTAACACAGCAGCACTGAGTCTTAGTTGGCCTACACTGAGTCTTAGTTAGCCTAATAGTACTGCTCATCGTCCGAGTCCACATAGACCTCAATTTTTTGCCGGGAATCGTCTATGTGGGTTCGAAAATGGATAGGGTTACAGCAGACTCGACAATCGTCGTAGTAGTCCTGATCGCCACAACTGATATCCAAGTTGATATGTTGATGGTGCCCACAGTGGGGACAACAGATCACTTTATCAAAAATTTTCATCCGTCGGCTCCTGTATATCCGGTTGCGCTACGACCGCCATCGATAGCGATGACCTGGCCATTAAGGTAGGGGCTCTCAAGGATAAAACATACGGTATCGGCGATATCCGAGGGGCTGCCGGCTCTCGCCAGAGGAATGGCCTGAGTGACGCTAGCGATAGCCTCTTGATCGCTCTGGGATGGCCAGAGTATCGCGCCTGGTGATATGCCGTTGACCCTGACTTTAGGCGCTAACTCTTGAGCCAAGGCCCGGGTCGCCATGTTTAATCCTGCCTTAGATATTGAGTATAGCCCATGGCGTTTTAAGGGGCGGTCGCCGTGAATATCCACCAGGTTGATAACGCAGCCGTGATTGCTAGCAAGATTATCACTAAGTGTTGTGGCTAACAGATAGGGCGCGAGCAGATTAAGGTTTAACAGCCGCTGGCTAGACTGCCAGTTTTCAATACTGCTGTCTGGTATAAACAGCGAGGCGTTATTGATAAGAGCCGCAAGCGGAAGTTGTTGGTCATTAATGTGTTGGACAAGGCTAAGTGGGCCTTGTTCGGTAGCAAGATCTGCCTGCACTGCCACGCAGGAGTTGGCGCGGCTGAGGTTAAGCTTGCCTGCGAGAGCCATTGCATCGCTCTCAGATCCGTTATAGTGCAGCAGTATATTGAAGCCTTTCTTATGCAAGGCTAATACGATCGCTTCACCAATACGTTTGGCGCCGCCGGTTACCAGTGCCCACTTGTTCATTGTCATTTAAGTAGCTCATTACCTTTTGAGCACAATCTTGGATGACTTTCCCCGGTATAGCAATAGCTTGGCAATACCATCGCAAGTGTTTGGGTAATAGCTTGCCTATAGTGCGGTTGCAGCCCCGGACTAATGACCAGTTTACCTTTAATCGTTATCGATTTTGGTTGGCGAGCAGCTCCTGATCGCCGCCTTGCTGCGGCAACTCGGCATGTAGCGCCTTGAGCTGCTTGTCGAGTTCAGTAGCTATCTCACTTTCCAGTTGGCTCACATCCAGGCCTAGGTTTGACGCTTGCAGTTCGATACCTTTGGCTTCGAAAGCCTGTACTTGAGTTTGCGGTGCAGCAGTTTCCAGCATAGAGGCGCCGCGTGTACCGTCATTAGGGTACAAAGGCTGATAGAAGAGTGCGGTCAATAATATAAGCTTCATCATGGTCGGGCTCCTTAGCGAATTAGCCATAACGATATGGCGGCTAGAGTAGGGGCCGTCCATGACTTTTCGATGACATCCAGATGGACAATTGGTGACAGATTTAACCAGCTGTAGCCGGCTAGTCAGATTAGCGGCTATTTTAAGGCGAAGCGGCGGCCTTAAACCTTGCGATTTGCCTGATGCGGCCCTAGAATGTCAGGCCTGCGCTGAAGTAGATCAAAACTCCGGTAATGTTTTGCGCTTCAGTTGCTTAAATTTTTCTCAATATGACCAAGTGGCCCTACGTAGGGGTCACCACTGGATAAGGATTATACATGCCTGTAATTACACTTCCCGATGGCAGCAAGCGTGAATTTGCTAACGCCGTTTCTACCCTAGATGTCGCCGCGGACATAGGTCCTGGTCTCGCAAAAGCCTGTATCGCAGGTCGCGTCAATGGCGAGCTGAAAGATGCGTGTGACTTGATCGAGACAGATGCCGATCTGGCTATCATCACCGCAAAAGACGATGAAGGGGTAGAGATCTTACGTCACTCATGTGCTCACTTATTGGGTCACGCCATCAAGCAGATGTGGCCTGAAACCAAGATGGCCATCGGCCCGGTGATCGATAACGGTTTTTACTATGACGTGGATCTCGACCATAAGCTGACCGAGGAAGATGTAGCCGAGCTAGAAAAGCGTATGCTGGCATTGGCTAAGACAAACTATGATGTGGTTAAGCGCGTCGTCAGCTGGCAAGAAGCCCGTGACACCTTCGAGTCACGCGGCGAAAGCTACAAGATGGCCATCTTAGATGAGAACATCAGCAAAGACGACCAGCCTGCGCTCTATCATCACGAAGAATATACCGACATGTGTCGTGGCCCCCATGTGCCTAACATGAAGTTCTGTCATCACTTCAAGCTGATGAGTGTTGCCGGTGCCTACTGGCGCGGTAACTCAGACAACAAGATGCTGCAGCGTATCTATGGTACCGCTTGGGCAGACAAGAAGGCCCTTAAGGCCCATCTGACTCGCCTCGAAGAAGCGGCTAAGCGCGACCATCGTAAGATAGGTAAGCAGCTTGACCTGTACCATATGCAGGAAGAAGCACCAGGCATGGTGTTTTGGCACAACGACGGTTGGAGTCTGTTCCTCGAGCTTGAAAGATTCATTCGTCAGAAACTGGGTCAGTACACCTATCAAGAGGTGAAAGGCCCCTTGATGATGGACCGTGTATTGTGGGAGCGCAGTGGTCACTGGGATAAATATTCCGAAGCCATGTTCACTACTCACTCTGAAAACCGCGAGTACGCGGTGAAGCCGATGAACTGCCCAGGTCACGTGCAGATCTTCAACCAAGGTCTCAAGTCTTACCGCGATCTGCCACTGCGTATGGCCGAGTTTGGTTGTTGTCACCGTAACGAGCCGTCGGGCTCTCTTCACGGCTTGATGCGCGTTCGTGGCTTTACCCAGGATGATGCCCATATCTTCTGTACCGAAGAGCAGGTGCAGCAAGAGGTAAGTGGCTGTATCAAGATGGTCTATGACACCTATGCGACCTTTGGTTTCCACGATATCGTGGTGAAACTCTCTACCCGCCCAGAGAAGCGTATCGGTGACGATGCCATGTGGGACAGAGCTGAGCAGGCATTGATGGATGCGCTGAAAGCCAATGACATCGAGTATGAGATCCTACCGGGCGAAGGTGCCTTCTATGGTCCTAAGATCGAATTTACGCTCCATGACTGCTTAGACAGGGCATGGCAGTGCGGTACAGTGCAGCTTGATTACGCCTTGCCTGGACGTCTGGGTGCGACTTATGTTGCCGAAGATAACAGCCGTCAGACGCCAGTGATGATCCACCGTGCGATTTTAGGCTCACTGGAGCGTTTCCTGGGGATTCTGATTGAGGAGTACGCAGGTAAGTTCCCAACTTGGTTGGCACCGGTTCAAGCTGTTGTGATGAATATTACTGACAAACAGTCTGAATATGTTGACGAAGTGGTCAAATTATTTAAAGATCAGGGAATTCGTGCCTCGAAAGACTTGAGGAATGAAAAGATTGGCTTTAAAATACGCGAACACACCCTAAGGCGTGTTCCCTATCTATTGGTCGTGGGTGATCAAGAGATGGAAAATAGGGAAGTCGCGGTGCGAACCAGAGATGGTGTTGACCTAGGTAAGATCAAAATCGATCAATTTGCTGCCATGGTTAAAGAACAGATTTCGCTCCGTAGTCTAAATTTGTTGGAGGAATAGGTCATAAAGATCAAGAAAACAGACGTGCGTAAAGCAGCGGCGAATAGAATTAACGAACTCATTGTGGGCGTATCAGAAGTACGACTCAATGGATTAGACGGTGAAACTATCGGCATTGTAAGTCTTCGCGAAGCGCAAGAACTTGCAGATGAAGCGGGCGTAGATCTCGTAGAGATCAGCCCAAACGCTGAGCCGCCTGTATGTCGCATAATGGACTACGGAAAGTATCTTTTTGACAAGGCTAAGGCCCAAAAAGAGCAAAAGAAGAAGCAGAAACAGATACAGGTGAAGGAAATAAAATTCCGTCCCGGTACTGACGAAAACGACTATCAGGTAAAACTACGCAACCTGAAGCGTTTTCTAGAAGACGGCGACAAGGCGAAAGTAACGCTGCGTTTCCGTGGTCGCGAGATGGCTCACCAGAGTCTTGGTATGAATCTTTTGAATCGTATTAAAGACGACCTGGCTGAGATAGCGGTTGTGGAGGCTTTTCCAAAAATGGAAGGTCGCCAGGCTGTGATGGTACTCGCGCCGAAAAAGAAATAGTAAGGCAAATTTAAAAGTAGCAGAGACCTCTCTGAGGGCCTCTGCTCGCCTTGCGTTTTATTAATTTCCCAATGCGGAGTTTTAGCAATGCCTAAAATGAAAACAGACAAGGGTGTACAAAAGCGTTTTAAGAAAACCGCTAACGGTTTTAAGCGCAAGCAAGCCCATTTACGTCATATTTTGACCAAGAAGAGCACTAAGCGTAAACGTCACTTACGTGCTAAATGTTTAGTTGCGAAGTCTGATGTGCCAGCTATTGCACGTCAACTACCATACGCTTAATTAGAGGAGTAAAGAACAATGCCTAGAGTTAAGCGTGGTGTAACCGCTCGTGCTCGTCACAAGAAAGTATTAAAACTAGCTAAAGGTTATTACGGAGCTCGCTCACGTACTTACCGTGTTGCTAAGCAAGCAGTAACCAAAGCTGGCCAATATGCTTACCGTGACCGTCGTCAGAAGAAACGTCAATTCCGTCAACTGTGGATTGCACGTATCAACGCGGCTTCTCGTCAAAATGGTCTGTCTTACAGCCGTTTCATCAACGGTCTGAAAAAGGCGTCTATCGAAATCGATCGTAAGATTTTGGCAGACATCGCTGTATTCGACAAAGTGGTTTTCGCCACTCTAGTTGAAAAGGCAAAAGAAGCTCTAGCTAAGTAATTAGTGAGCTTTGCTTTGAAAGGGACCCCTGGGTCCCTTTTTTTGTGCCCGATCATCGCAAATTTATTTGGCTGATCTTATACCAATCGTAGTAAATAACTGTTCACTCTAGCTTGTTAAAACGTCCGAAAACGGTGTTATCATTTTTGATTGTAGAATAACTACTTATCAAAAACTCTGCCTTGTTCTCGAACGTTTTTCCCGTGCTATTTCTGAGCACTTATCTACCGTGATTGGTATTAAAGACAAAAAAAGCAGGCACAAGGCCTGCTTTTTCATTATGAGTAACGCTTACTGTGCGTCTAAGAAACGCTCTGCGTCCAGGGCAGCCATACAGCCGGTGCCGGCAGAGGTGATCGCCTGACGGTAATGTTGGTCCATCACGTCGCCTGCGGCGAATACACCAGCAATGCTGGTTTGGGTGGCGTTGCCGCCAAGACCGCTCTGCACCTTGATGTAGCCGTTGTTCATCTCTAGCTGACCTTCAAACATCTGAGTGTTTGGCTTGTGGCCGATGGCTACGAATACACCCATGACATCAAATTCTGTGATGGCGCCATCTTTGGTGCTTTTGATCTTCACACCTGTGACGCCCATGTTGTCGCCTACGACTTCGTCTAGGGTGCTGTCGAGATGCAGTACTATGTTGCCGTTCGCAACCTTGTCCATCAGGCGTTTGGTCAGGATCTTCTCTGAGCGGAAGCTGTCGCGACGATGGATAAGGTGCACCTCTGATGCGATGTTGCTCAGGTAAAGCGCTTCCTCAACGGCCGTGTTACCACCACCGATCACCGCAACCTTTTGGTTACGGTAGAAGAAACCATCACAGGTGGCACAGGCCGAAACACCTTTACCCTTGAAGGCTTCTTCCGACTCAAGACCTAAGTACATGGCCGAGGCGCCGGTTGAGATGATTAGCGCATCACAAGTGTATTCGCCGCTGTCGCCTTTTAGTTGGAAAGGGCGCTCTTGCAGGTTAACTTCGTTGATGTGGTCGAAGATGATCTCTGTTTCGAATTTTTCGGCATGCTTCTGCATACGCTCCATCAAAGCTGGACCGGTTAGGTCGTCGGCGTCGCCTGGCCAGTTTTCAACTTCGGTCGTGGTCGTTAGCTGACCACCTTGCTGCATACCTGTGATCAATACAGGCTTTAGGTTTGCTCTGGCAGCATAAACAGCGGCGGTGTACCCAGCAGGGCCCGAACCCAAAATTAATAAGTTACAGTGTCTAGCTTGGCTCATCTTTTTCTCCGTGCCTTTAGCGAATTGCAGCGATTGTAGGGAATTTCCCCTAAGGGGTAAAGGCAATCTTTTAGATTGTTCTAATCGAAAAAGGGAGCCATTGGCTCCCTTTGTTTACACTCTTTACTTGATTAAGCGAGTAGTACGCTAGGATCAACAAATTCGAAGTTCAGGGCTTCGGCAACTTCTTTACAGGTTACCTTGCCATGCATTACGTTCAAGCCGTTTAGCAGGTGCTTGTCTTGACGCAGTGCTTCGCGGTAGCCCAGGTCAGCCAACTTGATGATGTAAGGCAGGGTCGCGTTGTTTAGCGCGAAGGTAGAGGTACGAGCCACTGCACCTGGCATGTTAGCCACACAGTAATGTACCACTTCATCAACGATATAAGTTGGGTCTTGGTGAGTCGTTGCATGAGAAGTCTCAACACAACCACCTTGGTCGATGGCAACGTCAACGATTGCGCTGCCTGGCTTCATACGCTTGATGTGATCTTTGGTCACTAGTTTAGGTGCAGCTGCACCAGGAACCAATACGCCACCGATCACCAGGTCGGCTTCTAATACGTGCTTCTCAATGGCGTCAGCTGTTGAGTAGATTGCCTTAACGCGGTTATCGAACTGAGCGTTCAGACGACGCAGCGCATCGATGCTGCGATCTAGGATAACAACGTCTGCGCCGAGACCAACGGCCATCTGCGCCGCGTTGGTACCAACCATGCCGCCGCCGATGATAACGACTTTAGCTGGCTCAACACCAGGTACGCCGCCAAGTAGCATGCCGCGGCCGCCCTTAGACTTCTCCAGTGCCATGGCACCAGCCTGGATAGACATACGACCGGCAACTTCAGACATTGGCGCCAGTAGCGGCAGGCCGCCACGGGCATCGGTTACTGTTTCATAGGCGATACAGACGGCACCGCTCTTAATAAGATCTTCAGTTTGTGGCAGATCGGGAGCAAGATGAAGATAAGTGAACAGCAACTGATCTTCACGCAACATGGCACGCTCGACCGCTTGAGGTTCTTTTACCTTAACGATCATTTCTGCTTTCGCAAAAACTTCAGCTGCAGTGTCTAAGATTGATGCGCCTACATCGACATAGTCTTGATCGCTAAAACCGATCCCAACACCTGCATTCTTCTCTACAAATACTTCATGACCTTTTAGGGTCAATTCGCGGACACTTGACGGCACCATACCAACACGATATTCGTGGTTTTTGATTTCTTTAGGTACACCAATTATCATCTTCGAGCCTCAAATTGAATAAAAACCCATTTATTCTGGGTTGAATTGTTATTTTATAGGTCCTGAACGTGATTGTTTCAGGGAAATCTAGTATAGTATCACTTCGGCAGTTAATGCTGCTGAACTTTTGACATACGTAGCAGTAAATGTTGTTTTAGTGATAAAGCAAGGTTAAAAATATGGTTAATAATAAAAAGAGTCCTATAAAAGACTTAGATCGGATCGATCGTAACATCCTTAACGAGTTGCAAATCGACGGCCGCATTTCCAATGTGGAGTTGTCAAAGCGTGTAGGGCTGAGCCCCACTCCCTGTTTAGAGAGAGTTAAAAGACTCGAAAAGCAAGGTTACATCAATGGATATACTGCGCTAGTAAATCCCCATTATCTTGGGGCCTCATTACTTGTGTTCGTAGAAATCACGCTAAATCGCGATACTGCAGAAGTATTTGATAAGTTTAATCGTGCCGTACAGCTGCTAGATGATATTCAAGAATGTCATCTTGTTTCTGGCGACTTCGACTATTTATTGAAGACCCGTGTTTCTGACATGTCTGCCTATCGTCGCTTGTTAGGTGAAACTCTACTTAAGTTGCCCGCTGTTTCTGATACTCGTACCTACGTTGTGATGGAAGAAGTCAAGCAGACCAATAGAGTTGCAATCAATGTAACGCTTGAGTCTTAAAAACGATTTATGTCGTAAAAAAGGAGCCGTAAAGGCTCCTTTTTTTTCACCTCGAATAGTTTTTCACCAATGAAGGCCTTTTGCCTTGCTATTGTGCTGTAAAGGCAGGTAAAACGCTGCATAGCACGAATTATTTTGATATCTTAGGCTCACCTTTTCGTTTTTGCTTTGTGGGTTGTCTTTTGTCTAAGGGAAATAGTGTCAAAACACTCAGCGGTCTGCAGCGTCTGCTTGAAGGCGGACTCATCCTCTGCTGCATGGTCGCCACCTATATTCTGCTTGCACTGAGCAGCTTTCATTCGTCTGATCCTGGATGGAGTCAGTCTAATTTTGAAGGTGAGATTAAAAACGTTACCGGCGCCGTGGGAGCATGGCTTGCCGATGTCCTCTTCTATTTCTTCGGTTATACCGCCTACCTAATTCCTATCATAGTGGCGGTCACCGGCTGGCTGTTGTTCAAACGTATTCATCGCCTGTTGGAGATCGACTATTTTTCGGTAGGCCTAAGGCTGATTGGTTTCTTGTTGATCACCTTCAGCCTAGCGTCCCTGGCCAGCATGAATGCCAATGACATTTACGAGTTCTCGGCCGGCGGTGTATCCGGTGATGTGATCGCCGATGCCATGTTGCCTTATTTTAATCAGCTGGGCACCACCTTGCTGCTGCTCTGTTTCGTCGGCGCCGGCTTTACCTTGCTGACCGGCATCAGCTGGTTAACCGTGGTCGAAATGGTCGGTTTTGCCACCATCTGGTGCATTAGGCAGCTAAAACATATTCCAGAGAAGTTCTCCAGCGCGCCCGAAACAGATGATACCAAGGGGTTCATGTCGGTATTTGACCGATATAAGGAGTCTCGTCGTCAGAAGGCTTTGGCTAAGGCAGAAGAGGACGCCTATGAGGACGAACAGGATGATTACGATGATGAATATGACGAGGATGAGGCTCAAGAAGCTTCTTCTCGCGGCCGGATAAAGGAGCCGAGCTTTAGCCTGCCAACGGCAAAACCAGCTGCCGAGGTAGAAGCGCAAGAGCCTGCTTTGAGCTTTAGTGCTCAGGATGATGAAGTCTCCATAGACTTCGATGCCAAGCATTCAACCGGCGCTGTGCTGCCCAAGAAACAGCCCAAAAACCAGAAGGTCGAGCAGGCGAAAATTGTCGATGGCATAGTCGTCTTGCCGGGGGGGGAAGAGGCTCAACCGAAGAAGCCTGTTACGCCGCTGCCAGATATTTCACTGCTCGATGTGCCAAACCGTAAGACAAACCCAATCAGTCAGGAAGAGCTGGATCAGGTGGCGCGTCTGGTCGAGGTCAAGCTTGCCGACTTTAACATTGTGGCCAAGGTGGTCGGGGTCTTCCCTGGTCCTGTGGTTACCCGTTTCGAGCTTGAGCTCGCGCCAGGTGTCAAAGCGTCTAAGATCACTAATCTGTCGAAAGACCTCGCGCGTTCACTGCTAGCAGAGAGCGTTCGTGTGGTCGAGGTGATCCCGGGTAAGGCCTATGTGGGTCTGGAGATCCCTAACAAGTTCCGCGAAACCGTGTTTATGCGTGACGTGCTGGGCAGCGAAGCCTTTGAGCATAGCAAGTCGCACCTTAGCATGGTGCTGGGTCAGGATATCTCGGGCGAACCTGTGGTGGTGGATCTTGGTAAGATGCCACACCTTCTGGTGGCCGGTACCACTGGTTCGGGTAAGTCTGTGGGGGTCAACGTGATGATCACCAGCTTGCTCTATAAGTCGGGTCCCGACGATGTACGCTTCATCATGATCGACCCTAAGATGCTGGAGCTTTCTGTGTATGAAGGCATTCCACATCTACTCTGTGAGGTGGTTACCGACATGAAGGAAGCCGCTAACTCCCTGCGCTGGTGTGTAGGCGAGATGGAGCGTCGTTATAAGCTGATGTCGGCCTTAGGTGTGCGCAATCTTAAGGGTTACAACGCCAAGATCAAGGAAGCTAAGGAGCGCGGTGAGGTGATCACAGATCCGCTGTGGCGCTCACAAGACAGCATGGAAGAGCAGGCGCCTGAGCTGGATAAGCTACCGTCTATCGTGGTGATCGTCGACGAATTTGCCGATATGATGATGATCGTCGGTAAGAAGGTGGAAGAGTTGATCGCTCGTATCGCCCAGAAGGCCCGCGCTGCCGGTATCCACCTCATCCTGGCGACCCAGCGTCCATCGGTTGATGTGATCACGGGTTTGATTAAGGCCAACATACCAACCCGTATGGCGTTTCAGGTGTCATCCCGTATCGATTCGCGCACCATCTTAGATCAGCAAGGTGCTGAAACTCTGTTGGGTATGGGTGACATGCTCTACCTGCCGCCGGGGACCAGTGTGCCTATCCGTGTTCACGGCGCCTTTATCGATGACCATGAAGTCCACGCTGTCGTCGCCGACTGGCATAGCCGCGGTAAGCCGCAATATATTGATGAGATCTTGCAGGGCTCGGCAGAAGGCGAACAGGTACTGTTGCCGGGTGAAGCTGCGGAGAATGATGAAGAGATGGATTCACTCTACGATGAGGCGGTGGCGTTTGTTACCGAGACCCGTCGTGGTTCTATCTCCAGCGTGCAGCGTAAGTTTAAGATTGGCTATAACCGCGCCGCTCGCATCATAGAACAGATGGAGATGCAGGGCGTAGTCAGCTCTCAAGGCCATAACGGTAACCGTGAGGTGCTGGCGCCTCCACCGCCGAAAGATTATTAAGCTCTCGTTAATATTTCTCGTGACAAACTCGTGAGACACTCTCTGATGAAAAGGTGAGAGTTAAATATAGAGAGTTAACAGTCCTGAGTAAAAAGTCCTGAGTTAATAGGGACAGTAACCCGAGTGAATAGCGAGCGCTTTTACATGAAAGGATTTGAAATGCTAAAACCCTTATCTCAATTAGTCTGTGCCTTGCCTTTAGTCGTGGCGGCATCAAGCTACGCCGATGATTCGGCAGCCCTAAAGGACAAACTTGCCAAGCTTGATAACCTCAAGGCCAATTTTAGCCAGCAGGTAACCGACGTTAATAATAAGGTGATCCAGCAAGGCACGGGCACCTTCGCCCTGGCGGTACCCAATCAGTTTTATTGGCATCTGACCCAGCCGGATGAATCCCTGATTGTCGCCGATGGCCGGGACGTGTGGATCTACAATCCTTTCGCAGAAGAGGTGTCTGTGTTGGATTTCAATCAGGCCATCGATGCTTCGCCGATCGCGCTTTTGGTACATCGCGACGAAACGACCTGGTTGGCCTATCAGGTAAAGCGTCTGGATGATTGCTATCAGATCACCCCTAAGGCCGTCGATGCCAGCGTGACTAGCGTTGAGGTCTGCTTTAAGGACGAGCAACTCGAGGTGATGAAGCTGACTGACCAGCAGGGTAACCTTAGCGTCTTTAATCTGTCAGCCCAGGCGCCATTGATGGACGCCGATGCTAACCTGTTTCAGTTTACCGTCCCCGAAGGCGTCGATATTGACGATCAGCGCCTCAAGGCATTGGATTAAGCCTTTGAATTAGCGGTTAGAATAAGCCATTTGAATAAGTCATTAGATAAGGTCATTTGTGTCTAGCTTAAGTTTCGATTTCGCGCCAGACTTCCGCCCACTTGCCGCGAGAATGCGGCCGGAAAAATTGTCGCAATATATAGGGCAAGATCACCTATTAGGTGAGGGTAAGCCGCTGCGTCAGGCTCTCGAGGCCGGCAGGGCCCACTCCATGATGTTCTGGGGACCACCGGGTACCGGCAAGACTACACTCGCCGAACTGGTAGCCCATTACGCCAATGCCCATGTCGAGCGCATCTCTGCGGTCACCTCCGGGGTGAAAGAGATCCGCGCCGCCATCGAGCACGCCAAGAGTGTGGCCCAGTCACGCGGGCAGCGCACCTTGCTGTTTGTCGATGAGGTGCACAGGTTCAACAAGAGCCAGCAAGATGCCTTCTTGCCCTTTATCGAAGATGGCACTGTGATTTTTATCGGTGCCACCACGGAAAATCCGTCTTTTGAAATCAACAACGCGCTGTTATCCCGCGCCAGGGTCTATCTGATCAAGCGGTTGCAAGACGCTGAGATCATCAAGATAGTCCGTCAGGCGCTGGAAGATGAGGAGCGTGGTCTGGGTAAGCGTCAGCTTAAGATGCCTGATGAGGTAGCAGAGAAGTTGGCCAGTCTCTGTGATGGCGATGCCCGTAAGGCCCTCAACCTTATCGAGTTGATGAGCGATATGCTGCCGGACGGCGGCGAGTTTCATCCCCAGATGCTTATCGAGGTGGCCGGGCAACAGCTCGCCGGATTTGATAAGAATGGCGATCAATATTACGACCTTATCTCGGCTGTGCATAAGTCAATTCGGGGCTCGGCGCCGGATGCGGCGCTCTACTGGTATTGCCGCATGCTCGAAGGGGGCTGCGATCCGCTGTACGTTGCCCGTCGCCTGCTGGCAATCGCCTCGGAAGATATAGGTAACGCCGATCCTGTGGCCATGTCGGTAGCGGTCAATGCCTGGGAGTGTTTCCATCGGGTCGGACCGGCCGAAGGGGAGCGTGCAATTGCCCAGGCCGTCGTCTATCTCGCCTGCGCGCCCAAGAGTAACGCCGTCTATACCGCCTTCAAGGCGGCGCGCCTGCTGGCGCGGGAGACCGGCAGTCAACCTGTGCCGAATCACCTGCGTAATGCGCCGACTCAGCTGATGGCCGATATCGGCCTTGGCGAGGGGTATCGCTACGCCCATGATGAACCTAATCATTATGCCAGCGGTGAGTGTTATTTCCCTGAGCCGCTAGCAGGCACGCAGTTCTACTACCCTAGCGAGCATGGTTTCGAGAAACGCATCAAGACCAAGTTGGCCACCTTGGCAGAGATGGACAGGGCAAGTGAGGTGAAACGCTATGAATAATCTCATTTTTGTGGCCCTGGGTGGTTCTATTGGTGCGGTATTTCGTTATCTTATTTCAATATTCATGATTCAGGTGTTTGGCTCTTCTTTTCCTTTTGGTACACTCATGGTCAATGTGATCGGCTCCTTCCTGATGGGCGTGATCTATGCCCTAGGTGAAGCGAGTCAGGTCAGTCCTGAAATCAAAGCATTAGTAGGTGTTGGGTTATTAGGAGCACTTACGACGTTTTCAACTTTTTCGAACGAAACCCTGTTATTGATGCAGCAGGGCGCCTGGTTGAAAGCATTTACAAATATCGCTCTGAACCTATGTCTATGTTTATTCATGGTTTACTTAGGACAGCAGTTGGTTTTTTCTCGCATTTAACTATTAAGAAACTAAAAACATGTTAGATCCCAAATTTTTACGTACTGAATTAGAAGCGACCGCCGAGCGTCTCGCCACCCGTGGTTTTATCCTGGATGTGGATCGTCTCAGCAAGTTAGAGGAAAAGCGTAAGTCACTACAGGTGGCGACAGAAGAGCTGCAAGCGTCCCGTAATGCGATCTCCAAGTCTATCGGTCAGGCTAAGGCAAAGGGCGAAGATGTTGAGCCTATCATGGCCAAAGTCGGCGATCTTGGCGCCGAGCTAGACAGCAAGAAAGCCGAACTCAACCAGTTACTGGAAGAGTTAAACGCCATTGCCATGAGCGTGCCTAACCTGCCGGACGAGTCAGCGCCTATTGGTGCGGACGAAAACGACAACGTCGAGATCCGCCGCTGGGGTGAGCCTAAGCAGTTTGATTTCGAAGTGAAAGATCATGTGGATCTGGGTGAGCAACACGCTGGTCTTGATTTCAAGAGCGCCGTTAAGATCACTGGTTCTCGTTTCATCGTGATGAAGGGGCAGATCGCCCGCATGCACCGTGCGCTAACCCAGTTCATGCTGGATCTGCACACCACAGAGCATGGTTACACAGAAACCTATGTACCGCTGCTGGTTAACGAAGACAGCCTGCTAGGTACCGGTCAGCTGCCAAAGTTTGGTGAAGATCTGTTCCATACCAAGCCTGCTACCGAAGAAGGCCAGGGCCTGAGCCTGATCCCGACCGCCGAGGTGCCGCTGACTAACCTGGCCCGCGATACCATTATCGATGAAGATGAGCTGCCGATTAAGATGACGGCTCATACGGCTTGTTTCCGCAGCGAAGCCGGCTCATACGGCCGTGATACTCGTGGTCTTATTCGTCAGCACCAGTTCGACAAGGTCGAGTTGGTTCAGCTGGTGAAGCCTGAAGACTCTATGGCCGCGCTCGAGAGCCTGACTCAGCACGCCGAAACTGTACTGCAACGCCTGGGCCTGCCTTACCGCACCGTTGTGCTCTGTACTGGTGATATGGGCTTTGGCGCGGCGAAGACCTTCGACATCGAAGTCTGGCTGCCGGCGCAGAACACCTACCGTGAGATCTCATCTTGCAGCAATATGCAAGATTTCCAGGCTCGTCGCATGCAAGCGCGCTATAAGGCCAAATCTGCCAAGAAGCCGGCGTTGCTACATACTCTGAACGGTTCAGGTCTTGCAGTCGGCCGTACCTTGGTGGCCGTGCTGGAAAATTATCAGAATGCCGATGGTTCAATCACAGTACCTGAGGCGCTACGTCCATACATGGGCGGCCTGACTCAAATAGGCTAACGTGATAAAGAGATAGTGTGAAACATGGATAACGGTGGGCGCTATTTTCAGTGGCTGACCTATGTCGTCATTATCTGTATCTTCGTCGCAGTAATGTTAGCAACATTTGGGAAAGCGATTATGTTAGTGATGAAAAATCTCTAACCACAAAAAAACCTTCGCGAATGCGAAGGTTTTTTTATAGCTCAATACAATTAATTAAACTGTAATTAACGGCTTAAAGATTAGATACACTTGGCAGGCTTAGGTAGCCCAGCGATCTTAGTGGCCTGTTTCGCCGGGCCGAGGGGGAAGAGGGTATAGAGATACTTGGAATTACCCTTTTCGGCGCCGAGCTTCTGCCCTATGGCCTTGACCAGCACACGAATGGCCGGGCTTGTCTTAAATTCCATGTAGAAATCGCGTACGAAATGCACCACTTCCCAGTGCGCTGGCGTTAGGGTTATCTCTTCTTCGGTGGCGATAAGTACTGCCAGTTCCTCATTCCAGTCACTGACATTTTTCAAATAGCCCTGGGGATCCGTGGGGATCTGACTATCGCCATACATAATAAAATTTACCAAGTGATCACCTTAGCGTGAGTTAATGTGTAGTGGACAAATTCAGCCTGACTAAGCTGCTTATATTGG
The DNA here is from genome assembly GCF_019457535.1 of Shewanella halotolerans. Taxonomy (NCBI): domain Bacteria; kingdom Pseudomonadati; phylum Pseudomonadota; class Gammaproteobacteria; order Alteromonadales; family Shewanellaceae; genus Shewanella; species Shewanella halotolerans. The sequence continues at coordinate 2,257,285 of NZ_CP080417.1, forward strand.
CCCAAGCGAGATTGTAAGCCTCTGGCGACCACATCTTGCTCAAGCAGACAGATCTGGGTGTCTGCCAAGGCATGTTGCCATTTTTGTAGTAGCAGAGCGTTTACGCCATCGCCGAGCAACAAGAGGGTGTCTTGGGGCTTAATGTAGCGTAGGCAGGTGGCAAGGGCGTTATCTTGAGTCGCCGAGTATTGAACGATATGCAGTATCATCAGTAGACAAAGACCTCATCGGCTTGAGTTAGCAGCTCACCTATCTCGGCTGGGGATTTAATCTCCAGCGGGAAGGCCAGGGCTAATTCATCTAGTTGATAGTCTGCCAGGCTCTGATGACAAGCATAGACGCACTCGATATCGTAAAGGGGCAATGCCTTGAAGGCTGCCAGGAAATCTTTGGCGCCTATTACTTCAGGAGTCTGAAGCGGCAGCAGATTAAGTACGCCTTCATCGACGAAGATGAGGCTGACCTCTTGCTCGAAACTGGCGCTGAGCAGCGCAAAATCCAGTCCTTCCCGACCTTTGGCACTGCCATGGGGCGCGTGTCTGAAGATAATGGTGATCTTTTTCATCATTTTTCCAAAAAGCGAATGCTTAACATCTGGCGTTTAAAAACAGATCACGCGATCGGCTTGCTCTATACCGGTCACGAGTTCGCCAAGGCCGCCCATCTGAAAGGGGGGCTCGAGATTCCAGTGCTGCAACTGGTTTTCAGCCGATTCGGCCGCAGACAACACGCCACGACGCAGCGCCGCCGATACGCAATTGACCAAGGGCACTTGATGTGTCTGTCCAAGCTCACGCCAGGCCTGGTAGAGGGCAAATTCATCGGAGGCGGGCGATTGCAGATGATTGGTCGATAATACGCCGTCTTGATAGAAGAAGACCTTGACCACTTGATGGCCGGCATCGATAGCCGCCTTAGTAAATTGCAGTGCCTGATAGCTGCTACCCTGGCCGTAACCAGCTTGGTTGACTTGAATGATGAGCTTACTCATTAACCCTAACTTAATATTGCGCCGTAAGCGCTCGGCTTTGAGCCGCTATTCTATCTGTTTTTTAAATCGATCCCAAATGTCAGGTGGATACGGCGGTAGTTTTGTCATAAAAAAAGCCCGCCGATGAGGGCGGGCTTTCTAAGCTTAGGTTGCTTAATCGTCGCTACCTGCACCAAGCAGGTGCAAAATAGAGATAAACAGGTTGAGGAAGTCCAAGTACAGTGACACGGTGGCGCGTATGTAGTTGGTCTCACCGCCATTGACGATGCGGCTGGTGTCGAACAGGATAAAGCCTGTCATCAACAGGGCGATACCCGCGTTGAGGGCCATGAACACTGCACCGCTACCGATAAAGATGTTGGCGATGCCGGCAACGATGGCAATGACTAGGCCAGCCAGCAGGAAGCCACGCATGAAAGAGAAGTCTTTCTTGGTGGTGATGGCATAGCCACTCAAAGCAACAAACACCACTGCGGTTAGGCCTAAGGCCTGCATGATCAGCTGAGGACCGTTGGCCATGCCGGCATAATGGTTAAGCATGTAGCCTAAAGAGGCACCTTCCATTCCGGTAAAGGCGAATACCCAGAACAGACCCGCGGCCGACTCGGCTTTTCTCAGGGTGACAAACAACAAAATGAAACCACCGATCGACAGACCGATAGACATGAGAGGACTGATTTGCAACACCATTGCCAATCCTGCACAGAGCGCAGAAAAGCCCAGTGTCATCGAGAGCAGCAGATAGGTATTTTTAAGCAGCTTATTCACTTCTTGTGTCGAAGCATGGCTTGCATATAGTGTTTCTTGCGTCATCTTTATCTCCAGTGACTATCACTAACTTGATGGTTTATTTGAGTCAAATCGGTCGCAAGAGTTCCATTTCATGAACCGGATTTAACTTGTTTTGCAAGGCTATTATCATAACCGAGCCAAGGGGAGGGCGAAAGCCCATCTGCTCGATAAGTGGTTAATTAAGCCAGGTAAATTTAACGCGTTCAGTTTAGAGCGCGTAACTAAACATAACTAACTTAAACGTGACTGATTTAAAGAGTTTAGTTAAACCAGTCTCGCTGCAGTTTTTCGCTATCGCCGAGATAATCCAACACCCAGGCCATGGCGGGGGACATGTTGGCGTCGTTCCAGGCCAGGCAACAAGGGCTTGGTGCCTTGGGACGCTCCAGCTCTTTCTCTATCAGCGCGCCGGCCTGCACAAAAGGGGTCGCGAAGTGCTTGGGCATGTAACCTATGCCCAGGCCTTCGCGGAAACAGTTGATGGCGCGGATCCAGTCTGGCACGACTAAACGGCGCTGATTATCTAACAGCCAAGTCATGCGTTTTGGGATCTCGCGAGAGGTGTCTTCCAAGCAGATAGAGGGGTAGCTGCGTAGCTCATCATCAAGCAGCGGCCTATCTATGGCCGCCAGTGGATGATGCCTACTTACCAGGAAGGTCCATTCGATATCGCCCATATCCTTAAAGCGATAATCACCGCCTACTGGAATCGCGGTGGTGGCACCGATGGCGATATCGCTGCGGCCAGTGGCGATCGCCTCCCAGACGCCGTTAAAGACCTCGATGCGTATGATCAGCTCGACATTGTCGAAATGGCGATAGAAATCGGCGATCAGATTACTGATCTTGTCGGCGCGCACTATGTTATCTAGCGCTATCGAGAGTGTGGGTTGCCAGCCGTTGGCCACACGTTTGGTGTCTTCCTTTAGCGACGCCAAGTGGGTAAGCATGGAGCGCACCTGCTTGACGAAATGTTCGCCTGCCGGGGTGAGGCTCACGCTTCTGTGGTGGCGCTCAAACAACACGACCCCCAAATCTTCCTCAACCTGCTTCACGGCATAACTCACGGCAGAGGGCACTTTGTGTAACTTGTTGGCCGCCGCGGTAAAACTGCCGACTCGGGCCACCATATCAATTAATTGCATCGACTGTTCTGAAAGCATCTCGAATTTGCTCCTAAATTTGCCGTGAGAATATTTGAAGGCTGTAAGCAAAAATAAACGTTTCACAAGCAATTGGCAAGTCAATAGACTCACCGACTTCTTTGGTTAGTTAAAGTGAATCTTCTAATTTTATGAATAAAATCGCTAATTTTTCTTTTCTTATCTATCTAGCGCTACTCAGCATGTTGGGCTTTATTGCGACTGACATGTATTTACCTGCTTTCAAAGCAATTGAAACAAGTTTAGATGCCAGTGCCACTCAGGTTGCCAGCTCCCTGACTTTCTTCCTCGCTGGTCTGGCCTTGGGGCAGCTCTTGTATGGCCCCTTGGTACAGGCCATAGGTAAACGTCTGAGTCTGGTATTGGGTCTCGTTCTGTTCGGCGCAGCCAGTTTGGTGATTGCCAATAGCGACTCTATCGCCATGTTTAATCTGGCGCGCTTCTTCCAAGCTTTGGGTGCCTGTAGCGCCTCGGTGATTTGGCAGGCGATAGTGATCGATCGTTATAAGGCCAGCGAGGCGCAGCAGGTATTTAGTAACATCATGCCGCTCGTGGCCCTGTCGCCGGCCTTAGCGCCTATCCTGGGCGCCTATCTGCTGGAGTGGCAGCAGTGGCACAGCATCTTCTTTATCCTGGGTGGCTTAAGCTTGCTGCTTATCCTGGCGACCCTAGCCTGGGTCGATAGTAAGGAAAGCCTCAATAGTAAGACCGACGAGGCAAGTAGCCAGCAAGGCTGTAAAGACACACTAGTTCAACAGAGTGCGCGCGTGAGCTATTTGGACATGCTGGCCAGGCCCAGATATCTGGGCAACGTGCTGGTCTTTGGCGCCTGCTCGGCAGCTTTTTTCTCTTACCTAACCCTCTGGCCGATAGTGATGGAGCAACATGGTTATGAGGCTAAGGCGATCGGTCTGAGTTTTGTTCCGCAGACCGTGATGTTTATTCTCGGGGGCTATCTGAGCAAGTTGTTTATTCGTCGCTTAGGCGCCGAGGTGACGCTGACCTGGGTCTTACTGCTGTTCGGCGGCTGTGTTGCCGGTATTGCCCTGGTCACCCTGTGTTACCCATCTAGCACTATCTGGCCTTTGCTCAGTATCTTCTCTGTGATGGCGGCGGCCAATGGCGCTTGTTATCCCATAGTGGTTAACTCGGCGCTGCAGGTGTTCAAGCAGGCATCGGCCAAGGCGGCGGGATTACAAAACTTCTTGCAGATCAGCATCGCCTTTGGCGCATCCTCACTTGTGGCGTTATGGGCCAGTAGCGGCGAGAAGGCAATTGGCGTCGGGATAGTCGTCAGCGCCATAGGCGTGCTAATCGGTTACCAGGTGAGGGGCTACGATAGCTGGCGAGCCGTGTTCGGCGCTATTTCTACCCCAGATCCGGCGAAAATTGCGCTGCATCAGGAGGAAGATTCGACAAAGTGAACGTAAGTTCGCCAAATGCGCCTTTTCGTTATATTTTCCCTTTACAAGTGAAATAGGGCGCTATATTATTCGCGGCGTTCGGAGAGATGGCAGAGTGGTCGAATGCACCGGTCTTGAAAACCGGCACGGGTTTATAGCCCGTCTAGGGTTCAAATCCCTATCTCTCCGCCACATTAAGAAAAAAGGCTTCCAGATATGGAAGCCTTTTTTCGTTCTGACAGGCAATTACCTAAATTCTGTATATGGGAATTATTTGAACCCAGGGTTCCTAATGCTCACTCTCTTATAGAGAACGCTGGCTATCGCTCTGCCACATTAACAAAGCCCGCTAACAAGCGGGCTTTGTGCTATCTAGCATATAGGAAATGAGAAATAACCGGGTTCCTAACGTTTAAGCCCTGCTATCTTTCCGCCACATTAAGAGAAAAGGCTTCCTGATATGGAAGCCTTTTTTTCGTTTCTTTTCTCATTTGAAATTACTGTCTGAATAATATTGCCAGAAGCTTTCAGGCACTGGAGAACAGCTTGGTTGTAAAAAAGCCCGCTGTTACGCGGGCTTTTCTGTTTTAGCGAGTGGCAATCAGACTACTGCTCTGAAATCACAGGCTGGTTCACCTTAACGCCGGTAATTCGGTTGTATATCCAACTAAACGCAGACTTGGTATCTTCGATCGCGACATAGAGACATGGAATGAGTACCAGAGTCACTATGGTGGCGAACAGTACGCCGAAGGCGAGCGATACCGCCATAGGGATCACCATCTGCGCCTGCATGCTGGTCTCGCTCATGATGGGCACCAGGCCGATAAAGGTGGTCAGCGAGGTTAGCAGGATCGCCCTGAAACGACGACAACCTGCCTCAATCACGGCAACCTTCATGCTGATACCGGCCAGTCGGGCGCGGTTGATGTAATCCACCATCACCAAGGAGTCGTTCACCACCACCCCGGCGGCGGCTATGATGCCAAAGAGGGAGAGGGCGCTTAGGTCTATCCCAAGTAGCATGTGGCCAAGCACTGAGCCTATGATGCCAAAGGGGATCACTGACATGATCATCATGGGCTGCACATAGGACTTAAGGGGCACGGCTAACAGGCTGTAGATCACCAGCAGCGAGATGATGAAGTTACGCATCTGGGTATTGGCGCTGTCGATCTGCTCCTGAATGTTACCTGAGACTTCACTCTTCACTCTTGGGTATTGACGCAGCAGCTCGGGGATAAAGTTATCGCGAATGTCCTGGGCTAGCTTAAATGGCTCGGCCTGTGACGCGTCCACCGAGGCCCAGACATTGATGGTGCGGTTGCCATTTTCACGTCTGATCCCGCTGACCCCTTGCGTAACCTGGATCTCTGCAACCTCGGAGAGCGGGATCTCTGCGCCCTGTGGCGTGAGGATCATTACCTCAGTCACATGGACGATAGAGTTACGCTGCTCCTCGGGATAGCGCAGCATCACCTTGAGCTCCTCGCCGTTGCGTAAAATACGCTGGGCCTCAAGACCGTAGAAGCTGGCGCTTACCTGAGAGGCGACATCGGCAAGGGTAAGGCCGACGCTGTTGGCCAGCGGCTTGAGGCTAAATTGCACCTCTTTGGCGCTGGACTGGCGGCTGTCGTTGACATCGCCAACGCCCTGTAGGCTGTTAAGCTTAGCCTTGAGCGCCTTCGCCGCGGCGATGAGTTGAGCCTCGTCTTTGCCTTCGAGACGGAAGCTGATGTCGCCATCGTCGCGGCCGCCACCGAAGAGGTTATCCTGAATATTGAAGGACTTCACCCCTGGGATCTGCGGAATGGCCGAACGCCAACGCTCGGCGAGGGCAAAGGTATCAATAGGCCTTAGCTCTGGGGTCACTAGTTTGGTCATCACCTGGGCACGGGTTCTGCCTTGAAGATCGACTTGCATGTCGGCGATCATTCGTTGGCCAAACTCCTGTTCCAGCTGATCATCGACCTTATGCAGCGCCGCCTCGATCGCCAATGCCGCAGACAGGGTCGCTTGCTCTGATGAGTCCAGGTTCATCTCAACGCTGATGCGCGGGAAATCATGGGGGATCTTAGGTTGTCCCACGTAGCGTAGGATCCCGCCGGAGTAGAGGCCGGCGCAGACCAGAATTAAGGAGATGAACAGGGCAATGATCATGTATCTGTATTTCACCGACAGTGTCAGTGAGGGTTTGTACAGGCGATAGATCACAAACTGCAATCCATTGTCCACCTTATCCTGTAGGTAGTTCACCCCGATACGCAGCAGGTTGATGGGATTTTTCGAGCCCGGCTTAACCTGGGTTTTATGTTTCATCTTGGCTAAGTGCGCCGGTAGGATGAGCTTGGATTCCACCAGCGAGAATAGCAGGCACAAGATCACCACATAGCCGATTGACTGGCCGAAGGCCGAAGAGGGGCCATCGTCCATGGTGATGGGCAGGAAGGCGGCTATTGTGGTCAACACGCCGAAGGTGGCAGGCATGGCTACTTTTTTCACGCCGCGGATCACATTGTCAATGCTCTGGCCTTTCTCTTCACATTCGGTATGGGCGCTCTCGCCCATGACGATGGCATCGTCGACCACTATCCCCAGTACCAAGATGAAGGCAAACAGGCTGATCACGTTGATGGTGACATCTATCATAGCGGTCGGCATCAGCAGCAGAGTGCCTAAGAAGCAGACCGGTAGCCCCATCATCACCCAAAAGGCCAGGCGAACCCGCAGGAAGAGGGCCAGCATGATAAATACCAAGATGGCGCCGCTCTTCATGCTGTCGAGCATCAAATCCAGACGGCCCTGCAGGTAATAGGTCATATCGACCCAGGTCTCCAGGTTCAAGCCCTGGGGCAGTGAGGCCTGTTTATCTTCGACGTATTGGTTCACTACCTTAGCGACATCCGTCATGCTCTGATCGTTTGACGCGCCCACGAAGAAAGTCACCGAGTTCTTACCGTTGAACTTGGAGTATTGAATACCCTCTTCGAAACCGTCGACCACATTGGCCACATCGCCAAGCAGCAACTTGGTGCCATCTTCTAAGGTGATCAACGGCAGATTCTCAAACTCGTAGCCGACATAGGCTTGGTTTTGCACCCTAAGGCTGATGTAGCCGTTCTCGGCCTTGATTTGGCCAGCCGACATGTTGCGTGAATAACCGCGAACCGCCTTGGCGACATCGTTGAAGGAGAGGTTGTATTCGCGAAGCTTATCCTTGCTGACTTCGATGGACATCTCATAGTCCAGACCACCATAAAACTCAGTGATGTTCACCAGCGGCAACTGCATCAACTCATCGTGGATCTTCTCGCCGAACTCTTTGAGCTGCTTTGGCGGCAGGTCGCCATAGAGGCTGATATAAAACACCTCCTGTCGATTTTTGATCCGCTCAACCCGCGGACGCTCCATGCCATCGGGGAAACTCGAGATAGAATCGATCTCAGATTTAATCTCATCCAAGACCACCTGAGGGTCGTATGAGTCTTCGATACGAAAATAGCCCGATGCGGAGTTACGGTTAGAATAGGTGATAACCCGCTTCAGGCCTTGCACACGCTCCAAAGCTTCCTCGACCTTAATGGTGATCCCTTCCTCTACCTCTTGGGGCGCGGCGCCGGGATAGAAGGCACTAAACTCGACCCAGTTGGTCTCCGTCTGGGGAAAAAACTGTTTGCGTATCGTGCTGGCGGTCAGCAGACCGCCGATAATGATGATGATCATCAGTAAGTTTGCCGCCACGCTGTTGCGGGCAAACCAGGCTATCAGGCCTTTATTTGGATCTGGCATTCGCCCTTACTCCTTGTCTTCCATGGCCAGTTGTTCGGCGACGGCTTCATCTCGGGTCGGCGTCTGCTTGTCTTCGGCCAGGGCGAGTTTCATCCCTTCGATGGGGTAATCCAGCGCCGAGGTGATGAGGCGCATGCCATCATCTAACCCGTCTCCGATAACTACCTGGGTGCCTTGCTGACGCAGAATATCTACCGATTTAAATGCCAGGGTGTTTTCAGGCGTCATGATGGCGACCTTGTCGTTAACCACCAGGTGTCTGGCGATGGTGGTGACATCCTGGGCCTGTGAGCCGTGGATCTGCGCCGTGATATAGCTGCCATATCTCAGCGGCTGCTTGTTGTCCTTGAGTCCATAGGGATCGATCACCTCGGCCACCAAATAGGTCATGCGGCTACGATTGTCGATAACCCCTTCGCTGCGCACTATCTGACCTTTCCAGGCGGTGTTCTCACCGGCAAAGTTTCCCTTGACCATCACCTGGGCTCCCAGGCCCTTGTTGTCGAGGTAACGTATCTCCTTATCGGGGAGGGGAAGACGGATCTCGGCTTTTTCCGTGCTGAGCAGCTTACCCACTTGGGTACCGGCGGAGACGTATGAGCCCAAACCTATATGGCGGCTCTCGATCAAGGCATCATAGGGCGCCTTGATCACAGTGCGTTCAAGATTACGGGTCGCGCGCTTAAGGCCCGCTTCAGATGAATTTAGGCGGGCAACTTCTTGAGCCAGCTGGGGTTTACGCAGGCTCAGCTCGGTAGGGGTGCCATTTTCGATTCGTTTCCACTCTTCGGCGGCCACCTTGCCATAGGCTTTTTCTTGTACCAGAGTCGCCTTTGCACTGGCGACCGTGGCCTTGGCATCGATAAGCGCGGCCTCGTAATCGCTGGGATCTATCTTTGCCAGTATCTGGCCTTTCTTCACGAAGCCACCGCGAACGAAAGCATCGCTTAGGTAGACGATCTCGCCAGTGACCTGAGACACCAGGTCGGTCTCATACTTGGCGTTGACGATACCGTAGGAGTTCACGGTAAAGGTCATGGGCTCCTTGTCGATAATCTCGACGGCCACGACGGGCGTATTGTCAACGACAGGTTTTTCTTCTGGTGGTTTTTTCATCGATGCAAGCACGGCAAAGGTGCCGCCCCCGAGTACTAGCACGGCGATGGGCAATACGAACTGTTTTACGGTAGCCACAAACACTTCCTCTTGTTGGAGCTAAGATAATAAATTTATTAATAAAAACGCTTTTATACTTAGGCGAAAGATTTTTTGCAGGATAAATGTTATCGAAATGGGTAATTTGTTAAAGCGCTTAAATGTAAACAGGTATGTAATTTGCGTTGTATGGGGCATTCGCAATTTTCGCCTGAGGCGCAAATGACCTGAACAAAGTAGCAAAAAAGGTAAAAGATAAGGCAAGATTGAGCCAACAAAAACGGGCAAAAGAAAGAGAGTGTGATGCCGCGTTATTGGCTAACTTAGATAGCACATTTGGGTACTCACCCGTTTGCGTATATCGAGCACTCTCTTAGTATGATTGTAGCCCTTTTGGTGTAATTTGCCCGCTGTTTTCGGGCCTTTTGGGGCCTTGGGGGAGTCAGTAATTCTGGGCTAGTTTTGGTGTATGGAGGCCCTTGCTGAAGCTGCTCAACATAGACTCAATGGCTCTACTAATCGTCTTAGAACAGTCGTCTTAAATCAGTCGCCTTAAACCAATAAACTTACACAACAATCTTAGACAATGGGCTCAAGCAATGGACTTAGCCAATGCACTCAAGCAAAGAACTTAGACAATAGGCTTAAACAATGGACTTAGCTACCGTATTTAGCTGAGCGCCTTCAGTGCTCTCTGAGTCATATGGTGGCTAAAGCCGTTACGTTTATGATGCTCTGGCTGCCAGCCAGCAAGAAAGCGCTCAAAGTCGGCCCAGGCGAAGGGGAGTAGATCATGCCACTCAGTAACCAAAGCCTCAATTTGCTCCGTTGGCCAGCGGCCAGAAAGCTGCTGTTTGAGGGTCTTAAAGTAGTGGCTACAGGTTGCATCATAAATAGTCACCAACTGAGCCTCGTCCAGGCAGCTACCCAGCAGATAGATAAGGTCTTTTACGCCAATGCCGGCGCCGACATATTGAAAATCTACCACCGCCACACCGTCAACGCCCAAGGTCTCGATCTCTTTGTGAAAGCAGAAGTTGGCGACCTTAGCATCGCCGTGCACTAAGGTTTGAAACCTGGCGTGATTGAGTCTAGCGTCGATCGCCTCTGCGGCGCGTTTCAAAGGCACATCCGCCATAATTTCAAGCTCATCGGGTCGGGTTGCCAGGTGCCAGTAGGTACCGATTGGCCAAAGGCCAACGCACGGCGCTGCATTTTGAAATTCCTTTTCTGACGGATGGTCTTTTGTTGAAGCTTCATAGGCAAATTCATTGGCAAGTTCATAGCCAAGTTCATCGGCAAATAATGCATGAAAACGCGCCAGCCATTCTATGCATGCGTAAAGCTCGGCCTGGGTCAGGTTGAAGCGGCGTTGATCGAACCCTTGAGCGTCGAGGTCACTCATAATGAGCAATATCTCTTGGGTCTCAGTATCTTGCTCAGCCGCAAGAAGTTGGGGGAGGTTAACCACGCCCTGACAACGACGAGCGAAGTCTCGATACCAATTGAGCTCTACCTGATAAGAGCGCATCTTGCGTTGATGAGAGATCTCTGTGTCCCATTGGTGGGGATGGCTGCTCCGTGTTGGCGGCGCGATATGCTTAACAATGACAGTTTGCGAAGCAGGCTTGTTAATTAGATCATCACAGGAGCTGTCATGCGGTCTTTCAGGCAGGTAATGCAGCATAAAGCGTGCTATCTCGCCATAGCCACTCCAAAGGGTCTGCAGTTTGCCCAGCTTTATGACTTTTTCGCATGAGAGTGTTTCGCAAAGCAGTTGCTCAATATTCAAGATAGAGGATTCCTAGCTAGTCACTGACAGAGCGTGCTGACACGACATAGGGTGTCATCAAATTGTCCCTATTGTCGCAGACAATAAAAACTGATGAAAGGCGGCTTGTCGTCTTGCAGGTTTAGCCGCTTGTATATCCAGCGGTTATAGACGCGCAGAAGAAGGGTAAAACAGGCAAAACATCGAACCTTAGGTTATGATTCTTGTTGTTAACTATTGATGATGTAGGGAGTTGTTATGACAAAGCATGTGGTGATCACAGGTGCAAATCGCGGGATAGGCTTAGGCTTTGTCAGGCATTATCTGGCTAAAGGCGATAGAGTGAGTGCCTGTTGTCGGCAGCCCGCTCAGGCAAGTGCCTTGATCCAACTGGCGGAGATCCATGCCAAGCTCAATATTATTCAGCTGGACGTCACAGATGATGCCTCTGTGCACGCCTTGCCCCAGCATCTTAATGATGCGGCCATCGATATCTTGATCAATAACGCCGGCTACTATGGCCCTAAGGGGATAGGTTTTGGTCAGCTAAGGGCGGCAGAGTGGCAGAAGGTGCTTGCGGTTAATACAATTGCGCCCATCATGGTGACCCAGAGCTGCTATCCCATGTTGCAAAAGGCGACTAACGCCAAGGTGATCTGTATCTCCTCAAAGATGGGGAGCATAGCGGATAATCAAAGTGGCGGCAGCTATCTCTATCGCTCATCAAAGGCGGGACTCAACGCCGCGCTTAAGAGCCTGGCTATCGACTTGAGCAGCGAGGAGATCTACTGCCTGGCATTTCATCCTGGTTGGGTACAGACAGACATGGGCGGCCCCAACGCGCTGATCACAGTAAATGAGGCGGTAGATCAGATGGCTAGTTGTATCGATAACCTGGACGCAACTCAGTCAGGACAGTTTTTAAACTTCGATGGCCAAGCGATCCCCTGGTAGGGTTAAGCAAACTGATAACTGGCTTGGGCGCTATGATTAACACCCAAACTCATTTAGCCTATTTGGCCGGAAAAGCCGGTGAAATACATTTTCTTACGGTAAAACGGTAACGGTATTTTGCCGTACTGTCTGGCACCACCTCGAGAATTTCATAGTCGTTGAGTTCGACCACGTTGGCTTGTTCATTCTTCTCACAACGAGAGCGGCTATCGGCCTCGAGGCGGTAGGCGAACTCGGCGATTAACTCGCGGATCTCACCCTGATAGGCGTGACGTAGCGAGGCGTATTCTTTTGCTAACGATGCCTCGCTCTCTGCTTGGCGAGTTTGCTGTTCATCTGGCTTTCCTTGGGCTGATTCGGTGTTTGATAACGCTTCATCCTTCTCTGGCGCTTCAGCCCCGGGTTGCCCCTTTATTTCTAAATTGGCGCCCACCTCTTCTGTGTTTTCTGCTGGCTGCTTGTCTTGGCCTTTGTTCGACTCGCCCTTTACCGATTCCTCAATGGTTTTTAAATCGCTCAGCGCAGATTCCACTCTCTCCTCCACATCACCGATAAGCAAGATCAAATGGTAGAGCAAGACTGAGGAGAGTACAAACCTCACCATCAGGGTGGTGAAACGGTAGTGACTGTTGCCGGCAAGGGAAAATAGCTTGATACCAATGGGTTTTAATACCAGGGCTATCATGAGATAGAAAGGCATCAACAGCTGGACAAACAATAGTCCGATGGCGCTAATTCCCAGGATCCAGGCGGGCAGGAGCAGTAAGATGGCAAAGTTATGAGTGTAATTAAAGTGCGTTGCCGGTACGCCCACTACCTCGTTAACAATGGCCCCAGCCATTGCAAGGGCATAGTTCGCCACAATAGCGTAGAAGAGCAGTAACACTGCCTTACCGGCGAGCGAATGCCAGACACGCTCAAATACAGGCCAAAACTCCAGGGTGAGGGCAATTGTGGTAATGATGGCCACTAAGCCTAAATGCTCGCTCATCAGCAGCAGCGCAGCCAGAAGGTAGAGCCTTTGTGGCAGAGTGAGACGTTGCCACACATTCTTGAGGCCCTGGTTGAATCTTTGTGGTATCGAAGTGATCCGGTTGAGTTTGTCTTCCAGCGCAGGTTTTGAGAAATCTATATTCACCCAATTACTCCATTATGATTTGGGATTGTTCAAGAAATATCCGCTTAATCGCATCCTTACTTCATTCAAGGGTTTTTATGTTACCTTGAGGTTAATTTAAGGTAAACAAACGAGTAAAGCGATGACTAGCCAAGTAGAGATAAAACCCTTAGCGCAGGAAGATTTTGAGCGAGTCATCGCCCTCGGTAATCTGGTTCATGGCGATGGCTATCTCGATGAACAGATGCTTAGCGAGATGCAGCATAAGGCTTTTAAATCTGGCCTCAATGCAAACTTTGTTGCCTACTTAGAAGGTGAGTTAATCGGCTTTCGGCTGACCTACGCGCCAGGCAATTGGACGCTGGATCGCTGGTGCTCGCCAGCGCTATGGCCTCTAGCACCCGAACAGTGCTGTTATTTTAAATGTAATACGGTCGCCGAGGAGGCTAGGGGACTTGGCATAGGTAAAGCCCTGCTTGAAAGCTCCGTTGAAACCTGTAAGGCCCAAGGCGCCTTGGCTGGGGTGAGCCATCTCTGGAAACAGAGCCCAGATAACTCAGCTGTGGGGTACTTTACCAAGGCCGGAGGCAAGCTTATCAAGGAACATCCTGAGCGCTGGAACAATAACCCAGATCATCCCGACTATGTCTGCGTGCTGTGTGGCAGAGAATGTCATTGCGTCGCCTGCGAGATGATCCTGATTTTCTAGGTTAGGGAATTAACCAGCCATAACCTTCATACGTCATCACTTTCTAAAAGCCATAAATAATATGTCCTACGATCCTTTACTCAATGACTTTCCCGATGGTCAGCCCTGGCCAGACTCTTACTGGGCGACGACCGTCTCTCGTCCTGCACGCTTGCCAGCCCTCACTGGCCGGGTGCAAACCGATGTTGCCATCGTCGGTGGAGGCTTTACCGGTTTGCTGACTGCCTATTATCTTGCCAGCGAATTTAATATTGAGGCCAGGGTGTTAGAGGCGAATCAGATAGGCTTTGGCGCCAGCGGCCGCAATGCCGGTTTCGTGCTCAAAGGCTCTGGTCGCATGGGTTATAGCCAGATGGCCAAGAAGTGGGGCATGGAGACCACCAAAGGGATCTATGGTGAGTTTTCGGGCGCAGTGCGCCGGGTCGAGCAGTTGATTGAACAGCATGAGATTGCCTGCGATCCTCAGCCTAAGGGCTATCTTAAGATAGCGCACAACGCCAAGGCCTATAGCACATTAAAGGGAGCGGCCGACTTCATCGCCGAACATCTTGGTGATGACGCTCAGTTTCTCACGCCCAGTGAGCTTAAAGAAAGCTACATGGACAACCATCAAGCCTATGGCGCGCTGCGCCTCAACGATGGGTTCGGTGTCAATCCCCTAAAACTCTGTTTGGGCTATAAGCGCGTGGTGCAATCCCTTGGCGTACCCCTGCATGAAGAGAGCTGCGTGCGGCAGTGGTTAAGAGAGGGACCTCAACACAGACTCATAACCGATAAGGGAGAGCTGATCGCAAAGCGGGTAGTCAGTGCCGGTAACGCCTATACACCTAAGCGTTTTAATCAAGCGGTTGATAATCGCTACCTGCCCATACTGAGCAACATCATAGTGACTGCGCCTCTCACTGAGGCGCAGCTTGAGGCGACAGGCCTTAAGACGCATCAGGTGGTGATGGATACCCGTAGGCTCAAGTACTACTACCGCCTGCTTAGCGATAATCGCTTACTGTTTGGGGGGCGCGGCGCAATAAGTGGCGCCGATGCAGGCGATCCTCGTTATGGAGAGCGATTAAAGCGCGCCATGACAGATTGCTTCCCGGCACTAACCGATATAACGGTCGATCACAACTGGACCGGATGGATCGCCGCAGCCTTAGATGATATGCCACACGTTTTTAGCCAGGGAGATATGGGTTATAGTCTGGGCTATTGCGGCTCAGGCGTCGCCTTCTCGGCACAGGCCGCCTATCGGCTGGCCCAGCATATTGCCGGTGAGCGCTTGCCCGAACTTCCCCTTTACCAATCACTACTGCCTAAGTTTCCCTTCGCGCGACTGCGACGCTTAGGACAAAGTGCCTATTATCAATATGCTTGGCTCAGGGACAGGTACAGTTAGGGCTTAATTTTTGATACCATAGCTCAACCACACGCAAAGCCGATGAGATGTTCTATAATTTTCTACTGTCGTTTTTTAAACAGGTTAGAACTCATCGATAAAGGTTACCCGCTATGAAACATGTTGTAGATAAGATGCTCGATAAACATCAGAAACTGGTGCATTCAGAGGGCGTGAAAATTTTATCCCATACCCAGAGAGAGATTGATGAATGGGTGCAACATACGGTAACCATAGAAGGCTGCGATGCCCCCTTTAAGTTTCGCCGCACCAAGAAGTACCGCAGCCTACAGGGACACAAGGTAAATATGACCTATTACCCTGAGACAGAAACCGTTGCGGGCTTCGATTTCGAAGTGATGAAAGTGGTGCGTATCAAACGTTTCTAGCTTGATGCTATGTGCATAGTACAATTCGAGACGATAGTGAACGGTTGCTGGCTAGGTTAGGCAGATCTAGTTAAAGTTTTGGCATCAGAACTGATTTAAAAGCTGATTAATCCATTTCGGGTAAGCCGCTGTTCAGTTTATAGCCAATATAATAGTGAAACGAAATAAGCGTTAGGCTTAAGAGGTTCACTATGCAAGCAAATGCCACCCCAAGACTCCAAGCACAACTCAAACATATTCCAGCGGCGCAGGCCAGCGCATTGCACGCTGCCAATAGCCGGGCCTATTTTATCAAGCGCCTTATTCAGAGCGATTGCCAGAGGGTCACAGATTGCCTGGCGGAGCATTACTTCTTACCCGGCGCTATCGGTGTTAAGCAGCTCCTTTCCTATAAGAGTCGATTACTCGAACTCTATCGCTATGTGCTGTCGGCTGATCTTAGCAGTGCAGAGACAGACATTCTACTCGGGTATCTTTCGCAGGGGATAGCGAGCCTGGATGATGCCATGACGCGTACTGTATAGCGCGATTAAAATCACACTAAGCCATACGACGAAACAGAAAAAAAAGTTGAAAGACTGACACAAAAAAGGAGCCATTTAGGCTCCTTTTTTATGAATGTAACTCAAATATAACTTTGCTTACTTAGCAGTCATCAGCGCAACTGCGTTGTCTAGCATACGGTTACTGAAGCCCCATTCGTTGTCGTACCATGCCATCACTTTAACCAGGCGACCATTTACACGGGTCTGTGTCGCGTCGAAGTTAGAAGAGAATGGGTTGTGGTTGAAGTCGATAGAAACCAGAGGCTCTTTGTTTACCGACAGCACTTCACTCATAGGTGCAACGCTTGCGGCTTTCTCGATGATGGCGTTGATCTCTTCAACAGTGGTGTCGCGCGCGGCAACGAAAGAGAGATCTACCAGAGATACGTTTACTGTAGGTACACGTACCGCCATACCGTCGAACTTACCAGCCAGCTCAGGTACCACAAGACCAACGGCTGCAGCAGCACCAGTCTTAGTTGGGATCATAGACATAGCGGCGGCACGTGCACGGCGTAGGTCTGTGTGATAAACGTCAGATAGACGTTGATCGTTAGTGTACGCGTGGATAGTGGTCATCAGACCCGATTCGATACCAATCTCGTCGTTCAGCGGTTTAGCGAAAGGCGCCAGACAGTTAGTGGTACAAGAAGCGTTAGAGATCACTGTCATGTCAGAGGTGATCACATCGTTGTTTACGCCGTAAACAACAGTCGCGTCAACGTTCTTACCCGGTGCAGAGATGATCACTTTCTTCGCGCCAGCGTTTAGGTGTGGCTGAACCGCTTCTTTAGAAGTGAAGATACCGGTACATTCGAAGACCACGTCAACTTCAAGCTCGGCCCAAGGCAGTTTAGCTGGGTCACGCTCAGAGAAAGTTTGGATCTTGTCTTCGTTGACGTAGATAGCTTCGTCGTCGTGCTCAACTTTGGCGTTGAAGCGACCGTGTACAGAGTCGTACTTAGTCAGGTGAGCGTTGATTGAAGCATCACCCAGGTCGTTGATGGCAACGATTTGGATGGGGTACTGCTTTTCGCTTTCATAAAGTGCGCGAAGTACGTTTCTACCGATACGGCCATAGCCGTTAATTGCTACGCGGATAGTCATCTCATATCCCTCAGGTAAATGTATAAAAATATCTGGTAGTAAAATTACCAAATTGACAGCTATCGTCAAGCGATATCGGGTTTTATTGGCTAGTTAGCTTAACAAATTTGCTGTTTTCTTTACAAAGATCAGATTTTTTACAAAAACCGGCTCGAATTCTGTAAAAAAAATACTAGTGGCAGACATTTTGCCAGCAAGGAGAATGGCTCAATTAAGACGAGGTATTTAACTGAGCGCGGATCTCACTAGAAGCGTAGTCACCGTTTTTCAGATGTTCCACTAAGGTTTCGGCTTGTTCATCTAAAAATTGCGCCAGTTGCTGGTTGCCATTGATTAAGGCGTTCATTTTGGCATCGGATGCCGTGTTGCGCGTCATCAATACGTTGGCTTTTGAGAAGAGATAGGTTTTTTCCAGATCGTTTTGCTGGTGATAGATGCTGGCAAGGCCTAATAGCCAGTCCGGATTAAAGCTGTCCGGATCGGCACTGTCTAACAGCTGTAGATAGAGCGCCTTGGCCTTGTCGAGATCGGACTTCTGGTAATAAGAGGCGAGACTGGCCAGGATCTGGAGATCTTTTATGCTACCTGCCTGTTGTGCCTTTAATACGCGAGACAGGGCCGCCTGGTCATTGAGGCGGATCCAGTGATAGTAGGAGAGATAGAGATCCGGGTTGTCTTTGGTCGTATCTCTCAGCTGTGCCAGGTTTTGGGCGCTGATGCCGAAGGCTCGCACTCGGTCGTTGGTGCGTTCGGGGTGCATGATGTGCTGCACGCCGGCGGCCAGTTCGATGCATTTGCTGTAATTTTCAAGATTGATTAGATGCTGATAGATCTGCTTGCCGGTGGGCGAGGGGGTGTTTTTAAGGGTGTAACGCTTCTGGATCAGGTCGGCTCGCTCATATCGACACCAGCTATCACGATGTAAATCGTCGCAAAGCTCAGGATTATTTTTACAAATCGTGGCGGTATTAGCAGCATTATCACAGCCAAACAGGCTGAAAAGCGCCAAAAGAGACATAATTGGTGTAATGATTACAAAATTTATTCTCAAAAGCGTGTCTCCTTAGGATTTTATCTAATAAAATTACACGGTTAGAGAAAATATCTTACTAGATCGCAGGCTCACTTTTCATTACAATGGCGCCGACCAATAACAGGATTGACGTCCGATAATAATAGAGTATTGGTCTTTTCTTTTTGTTACTCAATCATTTCTACAATAAATGTAGTAAAAGTGAGATAAAGGATCTGTAAATGACCGCTGATAAACACCTACAAAGCTGGCAAGAACGTTTCGAAATGGCGGAGGCAATGCAGCCTCTACTTGGTAAGTTATATCGTAACCAAGGTGTAGAAGTCGTTCTATACGGTAAGCCACTTCTTAATGCTTCCACTATCGAGATCATTAAGTCACACCGTTTAGTGCGTCGTCATGTGGGTGACAAACTCAGATTACGCGAAAGTTTCCCGTTTGTTGAGGCACTTAGCAAACTAGCGGTGAAGCAATGTAAAGTTGATATCGGTAAATTAGCGGTTAACTACTGGCGCGAACATAAAGATGCGAGCCAGATCGAAGCCTACATGTCACAAGAGCTGGCTTCGGCAATCGATCATGAAGACAACCAAGAAGCACGCGATGTAGTGCTATACGGTTTCGGCCGTATCGGTCGTCTGCTTGCGCGTCTGCTGATCGAAAGAACGGGTGTGAGCAACAAGCTGCGTCTTCGCGCTATCGTTCTGCGCGGCGGTCGTAAGGGCGATCTAGAGAAGCGTGCCAGCCTGCTGCGTCGCGACTCGGTACACGGTCCATTCAACGGCTCTGTCGAGGTAGATGAAGAGAACAACGCTATCATCGCCAACGGCACCTATATTCAGGTGATCTACGCCAACTCTCCAGATGAAGTGGATTACACTCGTTATGGCATCAACAATGCGCTGGTGGTCGATAACACTGGTATCTGGAAAGATGAAGACGGTCTGGGACTCCACCTAAGATGTAACGGCGCCTCTAAGGTGCTGCTGACTGCACCGGCCAAGGGCGCGATTAAGAATATCGTTTACGGCGTTAACGAAAACGATATCCTGGATGAAGACACTATCGTTTCGGCGGCAAGTTGTACGACTAACGCCATCACGCCAGTACTGAAGGCGGTCAACGACAAGTATGGCATCGTTAACGGTCACGTTGAAACGATTCACTCATATACCAACGATCAAAACCTGATCGATAACTACCACAAAGCGGATCGCCGTGGTCGCAGTGCGCCGCTAAACATGGTTATCACCGAAACTGGTGCGGCCAAGGCTGTTGCTAAGGCGCTGCCTGTGCTTGCGGGTAAGCTAACCGGTAATGCGATTCGCGTACCTACACCAAACGTGTCTATGGCGATCATCAGTCTGAACCTAAATGGCGAAACCAGCAAAGAAGATATGAACGAGTACCTACGTAATGTTGCCCTTTGTTCTGAGCTACAGAACCAGGTTGACTTCACCGAGTCTACAGAGATCGTCTCTTCTGATCTGGTTGGTTCTCGCTACGCGGGCGTTGTCGATTCACAGGCGACCATCGCCGAGGGTAACCGCGCCATTCTTTATGTTTGGTACGATAACGAGTTCGGTTATAGCTGCCAGGTTGTTGGCGTAATGCAGAAGATGCTGGGTCTAAACTACCAGTCTCTACCTGCTGCTTAAGCGTAAACGCTAGATAAATCTAAACGCCTCGGTAAGTACCGGGGCGTTTTTTTATCCATAAGAAGTTGAATATGCTTAACAAAGAGTCACAAAGGTGATTAATGCAGCAGTTGATGCAACAAACCCTGTTTAAGCCCTAAATAGACGTTGACACTTTTAGGTAAATCGGTAGAATTCCTTTCCGCAGTCAGGGGAAAGCTCGATAGGGCACTTGGCTGGCAAGCGTTTCAGATGCGACATTAGCTCAGTTGGTAGAGCGATACCTTGCCAAGGTATAGGTCATCGGTTCGAACCCGATATGTCGCTCCAAAATTACGGTAACACCGTAAACCGCTTCAGATAAAGGCGCGATGGCAGAATGGCTATGCTGCGGATTGCAAATCCGTCGATCTCGGTTCGACTCCGGGTCGCGCCTCCACTTTTCGTTTTAACGTAAATCACGATAAAACACACTAGGCCCGAGTGGTGGAATCGGTAGACACAAGGGATTTAAAATCCCTCGCTGGTAACAGCGTGACGGTTCAAGTCCGTCCTCGGGTACCATCATAATCAAAAGAAAATGATTGAAAAGAGCCTCGCTAACAAGTGGGGCTTCGTTGTGTTTGGGCAATCTCTTTCTTATCTAACGTTAGAGTTAGCGTTCCATTTAATGTCAGCACTGCAACACGGTTCTTATCATCAGCAAGTGTAAGTGCGTAAGTCTACTCCTTTAAATAAAGCTAATGTGAGCAGGATCTCATCTTAAGGGATCTGCTAAATTTTGCTCATATCGTTCGATAATCCCTAAAAGAATTACGCTTTGACCCTTTAAAAATCAGGAAAGCTAGGGCGGTATAAGAAAAATATTGATATAGAAAAATATCCGCTTTGAAGGGCGATGAGACAGTGGTATAACTAGCCCCGAACCCCTTCTTATATTGACGTTTAGGAACACCACCATGATATTTAACCAGGTTGTACTGGCCCCCGCAGATCCCATTCTAGGTCTTACCGATGCTTTTAAGGCCGATCCTCGCGCAGATAAGGTTAATTTAGGTGTTGGCATCTATAAAGATGAATCTGGCCAGACGCCGATCCTCAAGTCAGTTAAGTTAGCCGAGCAAAAATTGCTGGAAACCGAAACCAGCAAGAGTTACCTGGGTATCGATGGCGTAACAGCCTATAACCAAGCCGTACAAGGCTTGTTATTCGGCGCAGAGCACGGCGTGATGAGTGAGAAGCGCGCGGTAACGGCGCAGGCGCCGGGCGGCACAGGTTCGCTTAGAATGGCGGCCGAGTTCGTAGTACGTAATACCGATTCTCGCACCGTTTGGGTGAGCAATCCAACCTGGGCAAACCACAACAACATTTTCCAGTCTGCTGGTTTAACCGTTAAGCAATATGGTTATTATGATGCCGCCAGTCACGATATCGACTTCGATGCCATGCTTACCAGCCTGGAGCAAGCCAACAGCGGCGATCTACTCCTGCTGCATGGCTGCTGCCATAACCCAACGGGTATCGATCTTAACATCAGTCAGTGGGAAGTGATTGCCCAGCTTTGTGTCGACAAAGGCCTGATCCCTTTGTTTGACTTTGCCTATCAAGGTTTCGGTGCCGGCGTTGAAGAAGACGCTCAGGGTTTGCGCCTGGTCGCGAGCAAGGTGCCTGAACTCTTGGTGGCTAACTCATTTTCCAAAAACTTTGGTCTCTACAATGAGCGTATTGGCGCCGTGACCTTAGTCGCCGAAAACGAAGAGACGGCCAAGCGTGCCTTTAGCCAGATCAAGAGCACCATTCGCAGCAGCTATTCTAATCCGCCGGCACATGGTGCATTGATCGTGGCGACCATTCTCGGCGACGCCGAGCTGCGCAAGTTATGGGAAGAAGAGCTAACACAGATGCGCGAGCGTATCGCAGAGATGCGCGTACTGTTCGTTAAGACATTGTCTGAGCAGGGCGTTGAGCAGGATTTCAGCTTTATCTCGGCGCAAAACGGCATGTTTAGCTTCTCTGGTCTTAATAAGGAGCAGGTGGCGCGCCTTAAAGAGGAGTTTGGCGTCTATATCGTAGGTTCGGGCCGCATCAGCGTTGCCGGCATGACCCGCGCGAACATGGATACCATCTGCCGCGCTATCGCACAGGTGCTGTAACCTTCATAATAGGTAAAACACGATTAACAAAGACGCCACGCTAGCAATAACGTGGCGTTTTTTATGCCAATGCGTCGAGCGCTTGCGGCTCAACGATGAGAGACAGGGCGTCTGCCAGCGCGGCTCTGTCGTGGAGCGCCTGATGATGACGACTACGTAGCGGGTAGCGGGTGACTATGCCTGTGGTGAGATATCTGTCACCGTGACAAAGTACATGATCGACAGCCTTATTGCCCATCACCTGTTTAAACCAGCCAAGGCGTTTCTCCAGGCTGAAGTTTGCCGCGGCCGAGGGCTCCTGAGTGAGATTGTCGATTAGAATCACTTTCGCCTTAGAGGCATGCAGCGCCTCAGCTAGCTTAGGCAGTAGGAGTGGCGGCATTATGCTGGTCAAAAAGCTTCCTGGGCCTAAGATGATGAGATCGGCTTGACGAACCGCCTCACAGGCCTCAAGGGTGGCATCCACCATAGGTTCCAGCGATAGGGCGATAGGGTCTTCACACTTCTGGTCCACCTCGACTTCGCCGAAGATACGATTGCCACAAGACTGAATGGCAACCAGATGGGTAGGCTGCTCCGACATGGGGATCACCTTGGTCTCTATGTTGAGCAGTTTGCGGATCAGATTGACCGCATCTAACGGCCGTACACAGAGGTCGTCCAGCGCCATCAGCACCAGGTTACCCAGATTGTGATTAGCAAGTTCACTCTTACCGCCGAATCGATATTCAAACAGCAGTGAGCCGACGGAAGGGCGGCTGGCGAGCTGGGACAGGCAGTTACGCAGATCGCCCCAGGCGATGCAGTCTTGCTGCTGGCGTAGTCGTCCTGTAGAACCACCATTATCTGTGGTCGCCACTATGCCCGTCAGTTTAGGGCCGAGAAATGAGAGAGAGGATAGGACTCGGCCCAGTCCGTGGCCTCCGCCAATGGCGACGACATGTTGATATTGATTGATGGCACAATCGCGCATTTCGGGTATTTCCTTCCTGAATCCCCTTTTACCTGTCGGTCATTATAACTATTTCCCCCTCTAGGTATAGCGGTTTTGTTCATCGCGTAGATGACATATAATGCCGCCCATGAACTCATAATAAGAGCGAAGCATTTGAGAACAGGTCACATCAACAAGTTGATACTATCCCTAGGGATCGTTGCGCTGGCGGTATTGGCGGTAAAGCTATTCTTGATTGAGCGTAAAACCGAGCCAGACCAAGCGCCCGGGACGATTTTGAAAAATCGCAGTCAGTTTAGTGCCATCCCAGATTTTCAGTCGATCGGCGATGTCGGCATGAAAAAGCAGGCCTTCTTCGATTTCCTTCGCCCGGCTATCAGGCATCACAATGCGGTGATTAGCGATGAGCGCAAGTTTCTGGAACAATCTCGCGCCCACCTAGCAAACCAGCAGCCCCTGTCCGAGGCCGAGGACTATCGTATCTTGCAGCTCGCGAGCAAATACCAGTATTCGATGCGCACAGCTACCCTGGAGTCCCTGGATGAGCTATTAACGCGGGTCGATACCATTCCCGAAGACTTAGTACTCATTCAGGCGGCTAACGAGACAGGTTGGGGCAGTAGCCGTTTTGCCAGAGAAGGGATGAACTTCTTTGGCCAATGGTGCTTTAAGAAGGGCTGCGGTCTGGTGCCGCAATCGCGAAGCGAAGGGCTAAGCCATGAAGTGGCCGTCTTTAAGAGCGTCGAAGATTCGGTGGGCTCCTATATGCGTAACCTCAACTCAAATGCGGCTTATTCGCTGCTGCGTGCCATTCGCGCCGATCTAAGAGCGCAGAATCAGCCGGTTAGTGCCGAGAAGTTGGTGTACGGCCTAATGAATTACTCAGAGCGTCAGGAAGCTTATGTTGAAGAGCTGCTTGATATGCTACGTCATAACAATCAATTTTTGGTGGAAAATCATGAACAAAGGCCTGCTGTGTAGTTGCCTGCTTCTGGCAACGAGTGTTGTTCAGGCAACGCCCATTTCTCTCGACTATCAGGGCTTCTATCAAAGAATGAAGCAGATGAACAAAGGCAACTATTCGCTTATCGATATCGCCTTTTCCGTCCCTAAGGCGAACGGCTGTGTTATCGAGAGTGGCTCAATCACCACAGAGAAACGCGATTATCCGCTGACGATCTCCAATGACCAACGTCTGTATATTCCGTTCGATGAGACGCTAAAGTCTGAGCGTGCCCTGATCAATCTGCAGATGAAAAATGATGCCACCCGCTGTGGTGTCGCCATGCAGATCCGCGCCAAATCACCATCGAGCGAATATAGCCAGGCAGCACTTAGCGAGCTGGCAACCCAGATGGATGAGCTGCTCAAGCAGATGCAGGGCTTTCCGATGAAATATTTCGCCGAGGATATTGCTGGGGTCAGCTTTGAGTTTGCGGATAAGGCGCAGGTGACGATCGATGGTAAAGCGCAGCAGGTTGATGGAATCTATCGCTTAGCAAGTGATGAAATAAGCGCGCTAACTAAGATTAGCTTTAGTGAAACGCCTAAGGTGATCAGCCCTTGGGTGAAAAGCTCCTAGAGTCAGCGCCTCATTGACTGAATAATAAAAAAGCCCTCATTTGAGGGCTTTTTTATATCTGAGATACGCGCCTAAGGCGTATAGGTGCTCACCACGTCGATTTTAAGCAGGTCACTGCTGCGTTTAGCTGCATCGAGATCGATATGACCGCTGTTGGCCAAGTCGAGGAAATCGAATGCCGGCAGGTCCGACTCGGCAACATCACCTTTCATCGGCGCATCGGGATCTTGCTTCAAAGAGACGAAATCAAACTGGTCACGGTCGACGCCCTGTGACGGGCTGGTATTTTGCATTGCGGTGAAGATGGTTTCGATGCGGCCGGGGAACTGCTTATCCCAGCTCTTGAGCATCTCTTTGACCGCCGCACGCTTAAGGTTTTCCTGTGAGCCACATAGGTTACAAGGGATGATAGGAAACGCCTTTAACTCGGCATATTCGGCGATATCTTTTTCGCGACTGTAGGCGAGGGGGCGGATCACTACGTTAGCGCCGTCATCTGATAGCAGCTTAGGTGGCATCGCCTTGAGCTTACCGGCGTAGAACATGTTGAGGAACATGGTTTCTATGATGTCGTCTCTGTGATGGCCCAGGGCAATCTTAGTGGCACCGATCTTCTGAGCAAAGCCGTATAAGGTTCCACGACGCAGACGACTGCAGAGCGAGCAGGTGGTCTTGCCTTCGGGGATCTTATCTTTAACGATAGAGTAGGTGTCCTTCTCGAGGATATGGTAAGGCACCTTTAGGCTATCTAAGTAGGCTGGCAGAATATCTTCTGGGAAACCTGGCTGCTTCTGATCCAGGTTGACGGCCACCAGGTTAAAGTTAACCGGCGCTCTCTGCTGCAGATTAACCAGGATGTCCAGCATGGCATAACTGTCTTTGCCGCCAGAAAGACAGCACATGACGGTGTCGCCCTCTTCAATCATGTTGTAATCGGCGATGGCACTACCGACTTCGCGCCTTAGGCGCTTTTGTAGCTTGTTTAGCCGAGTTATCTGTTTCTTTGAGAGGGTTTCTTCAGACATAATAAAAAACGCGCCTAGTATCGTAAAATTCTGGGCGCGTAGTATAGCTTAAAAAATGGGGCTAAAGAAGATGGCCTAAGGCGATCATTCCTCTTCTAACGGTGACTTATAACCGTCGGGCTTAATCGCCAGCAGGTCGCAGTTGATGCTGTCGATCACATGCTCGGCGGTGTTACCAATAAGCGCCGCTGAGAAACCGGTGCGACCCACGGTACCTAAGATCACCAGCTCGGCATCCAGTTGCTCGGCGAGCTCAGGTATCACATCCTCCGGCAGACCTTCCTTGATGTGGCAGAAGTCGCTGGAGATACCATAGTTGCTGGCCAGGTAACAGACCCGCTGCTCGTGCTGCATGCGAATGGTTTCGCTATAGGTGTGCGCATCGAAGTCAGGCAACTCGATGGCCAGGTTAACTGGGGTACCAGGGTAACCATTCACCAGATGTACCTGAGCATCGAACTTCTTGGCCAGATCCAGGGCATGTTCGATGATCTTACCGTTAAGGGTTTGATGATCGTCATCTTCGGAGGCCACGTTGATGGCGCACAGGATCTTACCGGCCACAGGCCAGTCATGTTCTTTCACCAAGAGCACAGGCACCGGCGCTTTACGCATCAGGTGCCAATCGGTAGGGGTAAAGATCACCGACTTGAGTTTGTCGTGTTCGTGTGTGCCTTTAACGATCAGATCATAACCGCCTTCGATGGCGTGTAAGATGATGCTCTCGAAAGGACGATTGTGCCAGATCACTTCGCTGTCGATGGCAACGCCGCTATCTTTGTAACCGGCCAAGATATCGTCCAGCCAGGCTCTGCGCTGGGCAATCACGCCTTGGCGCATGGCCTCACGTTCATGACCGGACAGGATAGAGGTCATCTCGTAGGAAAAATCGAAAATAGAGAGAAAAACGGTGATTGACGCTTGGTTTTTAGAGGCTAGTTCGACGGCTCTGGCGAGGGCAGATTGCTTGTCGCTTGTTGGATCCACTACAACAAGGATCTTATGATAGTCCTTCATAGATTCTTCCTTTATCTGAGGTGGTACTTAAATAATGAGCGATATAGGGCAAATTGCCTTGTTTTAGATCAAATTTGCCCAGAAAATCGGCTAATTAGCGGCCTATCTTGTTGTTACCGGCTAACTTGTTGAGCGAGTCAAAATCGACGATGGTAATGTACTTTCCTTTTACCTCGATCAATTCTGCTTTTTGGAAGCGTCCCAGGAGACGGCTGATGGTTTCAACAGTCAGACCAAGATAGTTACCAATATCACCGCGTGTCATGGTGAGACGGAACTCTTTGGGCGAGAAACCACGGCTGCCGAAACGGCTGGCCAAATTACTGATAAATGCCGCTAGACGCTCCTCGGCGTTCTTCTTGCTGAGTAGCAAGATCATCTCTTGGTCGCTTTGGATCTCGTTGCTCATC
This sequence comes from Shewanella halotolerans, assembly GCF_019457535.1. Taxonomy (NCBI): domain Bacteria; kingdom Pseudomonadati; phylum Pseudomonadota; class Gammaproteobacteria; order Alteromonadales; family Shewanellaceae; genus Shewanella; species Shewanella halotolerans. Next base: position 2,284,375 of record NZ_CP080417.1, read on the forward strand.
AGACGCATGATCTGCTGTCTGAGCTTAGGCATGGTGCCGGAGAGTTCGTCTAAGGTATCGAAAGGAATTTCACATACCATAGAGGTCTCTAGTGCCTGGGCAAAACTCTGGTGGATCTGAGAGTGAATGCCATCGAAACCTATCACATCACCGGCCAGATGAAAGCCTGTGATCTGCTCATCACCCTGTTCGGTAATGGTGTAGCTCTTGATGGTTCCTGAGCGAATCGCATAGAGAGATTTTAACGAGTCGCCAGACTTAAAAATTTGCTCGCCTTTTTGTATCGGTTTCTTACGTTCAATAATGTCATCAAGCTGATCTAGCTCGTTGTTATTCAACGTGAAAGGGATACACAAAGTACCCATGCTGCAGTCATGACAATGAATGGCGCATCCGGGTACAGCCGAACGACGACTTTTAATATTATCTGTCATAATCTCTCTCGAATTTCACAATTAGGCTTATGTTAAACTAATTTAATAGTCACAGCTAGCCTAGCTGCGCAAATGCAATATACAAAGTGTGTATGCCAAAGCTTACTAAGATTAAGCCGCTGATAAACCTTACTTTTCGTGCCTGTACTAGCTGGGCAAAATAGCGTGCAGCGATGCCTACGCTGACCAGCGCCGGCAGGGTGCCTAGACCGAAGGCGGCCATGATCATCGCCCCTTGCTGCGCCGAGTTTGCCGCGACCGCCCAGGTTAAGGTGCTATAGACCAAACCACAGGGCAGCCATCCCCATAGTAGACCTGCCGCAAAGGCTTGTTTTAAATCTGCTATCGGTAACAACTTATTCGCAATAGGACCGATGAAGCGCCACAATAATTTCCCTACACGTTCAATCTGCACCACACCTGACCAGATCTGCGCGATATACAGGCCGGTGACTATCATCATCACACCAGCAAATACACGCATGCCAATCAGGTAAGCATCGATACTGAAGAGGGTGCTGAGCAGGCTGGCCGAGCCGCCCACCAGAGCGCCGGCCGTGGTATAGCTTAAGATCCTCCCCAGGTTATAGCTGAGAATAAACTTAAGCTGAGCCAGCAGAATATTATCGCTGGCTTTTTTAGGGAGCTGCTGGGAGAAGGCGCCCACCAGGCCACCACACATGCCGATGCAATGGCCGGCGCCCATCAGGCCGACGAGGAAGGCGCCGGTAATGCTAAAGTCGATCAACGTGGTGTCGACTCATCGCTTGATTCGCTTGGCTTCTGTTTGATGTCGTCATCGAACAGAATTGACACGCTCTGCCTGTCGAGATCGTCAAACTGTTCAGATTTAACCGCCCAGAAGAAGATGCCTACGGCAACCAGCACGAACAGCATGGCGATAGGGATCAAGACATAGATAATACTCATAAACGAACCTTTAGTAGTCTGAGGCTATTGGCGACAACAATTAATGAGCTGGCCGACATACCTATGGCGGCAATGTAGGGTAACACGTGTCCAGTTACCGCTAAAGGAATGATAAGCAGGTTATAGCCAAGCGCCCAGATCAGGTTTTGTCTGATGATCTGCTCGGTCATCTTGGCGATGCGAACCGCCTGAGGAAAGCGTGATAGTTGATCGCCGAGCAGGATAAGATCGGCGCTGTTTTTGGCGATGTCCGCGCCGCTGCCCATGGCTACCGACAGATTGGCTCCGGCAAGTACCGGCGCATCGTTTACACCATCACCGAACATGACGACCTGCTTGCCCTCATCTTTTAGCTGATTGATAAGTTTAAGTTTATCTTGAGGCTTAAGGCCTTTGTGCAAGTTTTCTATACCCACTTCTCTGGCAACTTGCTCTACATGTTCACTGGTATCACCACTGGCGATACAGGTAGCAAAGCCCATCTCCTTGAGGGTTGCCAGGGTTGCCTTAGCATCTTCTCGCACCGTATCGCTCAGGGTAAAGCCGGCGAGTAGCGCATCGTTATCGGCAAGATAGACGCTGTGCTGGCCGTCGATAGCGGTAAGACCTGTGTTTTGGCGGATAAAATCCGCGCTGCCGAGAAAATAGCGAGTGTCATTGACCTTAGCCTGCACGCCCGCGCCGGCGACGTACTGACTGTCATCCAAGCGATAGCCAGTCTGGTAGTATGGCGCAAACGCTTTAGCGATGGGATGAATCGAATGTGATTCCATGGCGGCGGCGATGGCCAGCACATCGCGAGAGGCGTCCTGGTTAAAACGCTGAGTAAATTTCTTAGTCTCGCGCAGAGTGAGGCTACCGCAGGTGAGAGTTCCGGTCTTATCAAACACCACCTGATCGACTTTGGGTAGTTTCTCAAACACACCCGTGCGGCGAGCAACCACACCAAGCCTGGTAAAGAGGCCGGTTGCACAGGTCACCGCAGTCGGGGTCGCCAACGCCAGCGCGCAGGGGCAAGTAGCGACTAAGACGGAAAGCGTGACCCAAAAGGCATCTTCTGGCCAATAGTGTTTCCACACCAGATAGGTGAGGGCGGCAACCACTAAGATGGTCCAAGTGAAATAGTTGGAGATAGTATCGACGTAGAGCGCCACCTTAGGCTTGTTGTTAGATGCCGCCTCTTGTAGGCGAATGATTTCGGCAACCAATTGGTCTTGCCCGGTCGCGGTGACTTGCACCTTTATCGGATGATCTACATTGATGGTGCCCGCATACACCTGGCTGGTGATATTCTTGGTCACCGGCATCTGCTCGCCGGTAAGCATGGCCTCGTTGACGCAGCTCATCCCCTCGACGATATCGCCATCGGCGGCGATCACCTCACCGGGCTTGACCATGATGAGATCGCCAACCTTGAGGCGCTTGGCTGGGACTTCGGTCTGGTTGCCGTCAACATCGAGTAAGTTGGCGGTGAGCGGGATCAATTTGTGCAGGTTATTGGAGCTAATGGAGGCCTTCTTCCGCGCATTTTGTTCGAAATAGCGTCCCAGCAGCAGGAAGAAGGTAAACATGCTGACGGATTCGAAATAGACTTCGCCCTGGCCAGATACCGTAGCGATACAGCTGGCGATATAGGCGCCGCAGATGGCGATGGACACAGACACGTCCATGTTGAGCCGGCCGGATAACATGGCGCGCACGGCGCTAAAATAGAAGGGCTGCGCCGAATAGAAGACCACGGGCGCGGCGAAGATCATGCTGACCCAGCGAAAATAGTCCCTGAACTCCACGTCGAGATCGGTAAAGTAATCAGAGTAGAGCGCCAGAGCAAACATCATCACCTGCATGGTGGCAAAGCCTGCCAGGCCGAGTCTGAGCAGGAACTTACGACTGTTCTTCTTGCTCTGGATCTCTTCGTCATCCACCTGATAAGGGGCCGCCTGATAGCCGATACGGCTGATCTGCGCCAAGATCTCTGACAGCTTGAGCTTTTCGGGATCCCAGCTGACCTGGGCCCGCTCTGTGGTGGTGTTGACCGCAATCTTATTGATGCCATCGAGATGCTGCAGCTTATGTTCGATCAACCAGGCACAGGCCGCGCAGGTAATGCCATCTATGGTAAGAGAGGTACTGGCACTCTGCTTGTCTTTATGCAGGTCTTGATGCACAAAGTCTTGCTGCACCTCTTTAAGATCGAAGGCGGAAAAGGCATTGAGGGCTTCGGGCACCAGCGCCGTCTGCTTGCTGCCTGGCTCGGTGCGATACTTATAATAGTTAGTCAATCCCGCTTCTATGATGGCGGCAGATACCGCCTGGCAGCCGGGGCAACACATGGGCTGAGGGACATTGTCGATGAGGGTCTCGAACTGGCGGCCGGTGGTTACCGGCTCGCCGCAATGAAAGCAGTTTAACGCATCCATACAAGATTAATTTAACCAGTATTGTTGATTATCTTTTAGCTCGAGACGTTTCTGGATGCGCCATGTGCCATCAAACCCTTCTAATCTGACTTCCCAGCTGCCCTGAAGCGGCGAGTTGAGCGCGATATGGTAAACCTGATTACCGTCGGCGGTGGCTACCTCGGCAAAGTCTTTCTCTTGTAGCGTTGGATGATAGAAGGATACGTTGAGCGCAGCTGTATAGGGCTCACCGCCATGTTGGGTGAGGGTGAGTTCATCTTGGGTTAGATGCAACTCAAATTGCAAGCCAAGTTGCTTGGCGTGTTTAATCTTACGCAGGTCCATATTAATGGCCTTGCCGTCTTTGTAATAGTCTTCCGATACCAAGGAGTCTTTATTTTCGACTGCGAGGAACATCAAATACACACTGGCAAATACGGCACACAGCGGCAAAATAATCAGAAACCAAGGCCAAAACTGTTTATACCAAGCTTGTGGTTTATTCATGGATACTACCTGTTATTTTTGTTGGCCATATCTTACCGTTAAAAGGCAGTGATAGCACTTAAAAAAAAGGCCTCGATCTGTTTCGAGGCCTTGGTGTTACTTATATGTAATTACTTGTTTGACAAGCTATAAACATAGGCTGTGATGACGTGAACTTTCTCTTCGCCCAAGACATCTTTCCAAGCAGGCATTACACCAGAACGACCGTTCTTAATGCTCTCTTGGATCACACCGCGACTACCGCCGTATAACCAGGTGTTGTCGGTGAGGTTAGGTGCCCCCATGAACTTGTTACCAGTACCGTCCATACCATGACAGGCGAAACAACCTTTCATGAATGATGCCTGACCTTGAGCGGCTAGGGCTTCATCGTGGTCGCGACCAGACAGTTTAACGACGTATTCAGCCAGGCCTTTCAGCTCGCTGTCCTCGATTGGTAGACCGCCTTTTGGTGGCATCATGCCGTGACGACCGTTCATGATAGTGGTCTTGATAGTGGCAAGATCGCCGCCATATAACCAGTCACCGTCAGTCAGGTTAGGGAAGCCCTTGCTACCGCGCGCGTCACTACCGTGGCACTGAGCACAGTTTTGTAGGAACAGACGACCACCCACTTTCAGGGCTTCTTCGTTCTTCACTAGCTCTTCGAGCGGTGTTGCCAGATAAGCCGCGAAGATCGGGCTGTACTTAGCATTGGCTTTCTCAACCTCTTGGTCATACTGAACCCAGCGCTTTTCATTTGCAGCCAGTTCAACGGCAGCGGCAGAATCTTCCTTGATACCTTTGTCGGTACCAATGCTTTGGTTCGAGCTTGACCAGCCTAGGAAACCTTTATAGTTACCAAGACCTGGGTAGGCTGCCAGATAGACCACACCGAAGATGATGGTGATGTAGAACATATAACTCCACCACTTAGGCAGCGGGTTATTGATCTCTTCAATGCCATCAAAGCTGTGACCCATTGATTTGCCTTCTTCAACACCTGTGGTGTTTTTAGAGACAACAAACAGTAGGATGAAACATCCTGCGATTACCACAATTGTGAGTACGGTAATCCAAATACTCCAGAAGCTACTCATCATCACTTATGTTCTCCTGAGTCCTTGTGCTTCTCATCATCTGAGAAAACAAGGTTAGCGGCCTCGTCAAACTGCGCTTTACGGCGACCGCTATAAGCCCATGCAAAAATACCGACAAACGTCACCATGACAACAATGGTAATAATCCCTTGTACTGTGCCGTAATCCATATTTATGCCTCCAATTTATTTCAGTGCGTGACCTAGCGACTGCAGGTATGCAATTAATGCCTGCATCTCAGTCTTACCTTCAACCGCTTTCTTAGCGTTGTCGATATCATCTTGAGAGTAAGGCACGCCGAAACCACGGAACACTTCCATCTTCTTAGCCGTTAGCTCGCCATCTAGGACGTTCTCGGCCAACCAAGGGAAGGCAGGCATGTTTGATTGTGGTACTACTGCGCGAGGATCAAGTAGGTGAACTTCATGCCACTTGTCGCTGTAACGACCGCCAACACGGGCCAGGTCTGGACCAGTACGCTTAGAACCCCATAGGAATGGGTGATCCCAAACTGATTCACCGGCAACAGAGTAGTGACCATAACGCTCAGTTTCAGCACGTAGCGGACGAATCATCTGGCTGTGACAACCTACACAACCTTCACGAATGTAGATGTCACGACCTTCGAGCTCAAGTGCCGAGTATGGACGTAGTCCAGTTACTGGCTCAGTAGTGTCTTTTTGGAAAAGCAGGGGAGTGATCTGTACCAGGCCACCAATACTGATAGCAATTACGGTAAAGATACCCAGCAGACCGATGTTTTTCTCGACTATCTCATGATTAAATTTCATCAAATCTACTCCTTATGCTTCAGCCAGCGCTGGCAAAGATTCTTTTGGCGCTTTTACTGTCTTAACCACGTTATATGCCATTAGCAGCATACCAGTGACGAAGAACAGGCCACCTAAGAAGCGAACAAAGTAGAATGGGTATGATGCTTCCAAACCTTCAACGAAGCTGTAGGTTAGGGTGCCGTCAGAGTTAACTGCACGCCACATCAGACCTTGCATAACACCCGAGATCCACATTGAAACGATGTAAAGTACAGTACCGATAGTCGCTAACCAGAAGTGAACGTTAATCAGTTGTGTGCTGTACATACGACCGTGACCGTAGATTGCAGGGATCAGGTGGTATAGCGAACCGATAGATACCATAGCCACCCAGCCTAGCGCGCCTGAGTGAACGTGACCTACGGTCCAGTCGGTGTAGTGAGACAATGCGTTAACTGTCTTAATGGCCATCATAGGACCTTCGAAGGTCGACATACCATAGAATGACAGAGAAACGATCAAGAAACGCAGAATAGGGTCTGTTCTTAGCTTATGCCAAGCACCAGACAGGGTCATGATACCGTTGATCATACCGCCCCAAGAAGGTGCGAACAGGATCAGAGACATCACCATACCCAATGACTGTGTCCAGTCTGGTAGCGCTGTGTAGTGCAGGTGGTGTGGACCCGCCCAGATGTACAGTGCAATCAAGGCCCAGAAGTGAACGATAGACAGGCGATAAGAATAAACAGGACGACCCGCTTGCTTAGGTACGAAGTAGTACATCATACCCAGGAAACCTGCGGTCAGTAGGAAGCCAACGGCGTTATGGCCATACCACCATTGCACCATGGCATCGACAGCGCCAGAGTATAATGAGTATGACTTGAACAGGCTGACTGGTACTGCCATAGAGTTCACGATATGCAGTACTGCAACCGTGATGATGAAGGCGCCGAAGAACCAGTTTGCCACATAGATGTGTGACGTGGTTCGCTTAACAATTGTGCCAAAGAACACAACGGCATAGGCTACCCATACTATGGTAATAGCGATGTCGATAGGCCATTCAAGTTCAGCGTATTCTTTACTGCTGGTTAGACCAAGCGGCAGAGTAATAACGGCTGAAAGAATAATGGCTTGCCATCCCCAGAAGGTAAATGCAGCTAACTTAGGTGCAAATAGGCGGGTTTGGCAGGTACGCTGGACGATATAATAGGATGTTGCAAATAACGCTGAAGTACCAAACGCGAAAATCACGGCGTTTGTGTGCAGAGGTCTTAGACGACTGTACGTTAGCCATGGAGTTTCGAAGTTAAGTTGTGGCCAGATTAACTGGGCCGCGATCAATACACCTACTGTCATACCGATAATGCCCCACAAAACTGTGGTGAGGGCAAATTGGCGGACAACAGTGTAATTGTAATCAGCGCCTTGAGGCTGGGAATGGTTCATCATATTGCTTCCACTGCTTATTACTTATACTTATTGTTTGAGTAAAGCGGCACTTTACCCGGTAAAATGACATCAAAGGCTTGTTTCCCTACGAAACAAACAAGATTGTGTCAATGTGTCACGCAACATTAACGCAAATTAATGCCGAGTAACGCAATGATACTTGAGCAATATCAAAAAAGATAGGAATTATGCGGCCTGGGATATTGATCCAGATCAAACTACCTGGATAGAATGTAAACACTATGATTCAAAAGGTTAATAATTGTGCTACTGAATCGACAAATCTCACTAATTACGCTGACTGCAAGCCTATTTTTAATGACCCTGTTAACGGGCTGCGAAAAGGCGCCAAAAGCACCTGAACAAGATGTAAAAGTCGCTAGCGAATCTGCCTTAGAAATCGACCCGAGCTTGTGCGATTTTCATCAAAACAGCTGCGATAAAAAACTCGGTGAAACGCTTATTTCGTTGGAGATCTCCCCAGAAAACACCCCTAGCGAGAAGCCCTTAACGGTAACCTTGACCAGTAGCGAACGACTGGAACATCTCAAGGTGCGAGTGGAGGGGAGAGATATGTTTATGGGGGTTATCCCACTTATTTTAAGTGAAGCTGGCAAAAACACCTATCAAGGAACGCTAATATACGGTTCTTGCAGCAGCAATTATATGGTGTGGCGTCTTATCGCCAGTTTCGAGATAGGCGGTCAATCTAAGACCATTATGTACGATTTTTTGGCCGATAATCCGGCTAAAAATGGCTAAAAGCTGTGCTAATCGACTCAAGCTGCCTTATATGGAACAACGCCTGTTAGGCAGCTAGCTTCATCTAAACCACCGGACTCAAATGGCCAGACTCATATAGCCGGACTCCAATAACTAGGCCCAACTCACTAGATCAATATAACCCGCTCACGCCGACTACTGATTGTTTAAGGCTAATCGCTATCTTTAATTGCTATCAGTTAGGGCCAATCGCACCTTATTGAAGCGTTCTATGTTATCGATAAAGAGCGAGGTAAGGACAGGATCGAAGTGGGAACCCGCACCTTTTGCGATCTCGGCTATCACTTCATCTAACGGCCAGGCCGGTTTATAGCAGCGCTCGTGGGAGAGCGCATCGAACACATCTGCGATAGCAACAATGCGCGCAAAGATATGAATCTCTTCGCCTTTTAAACCATCAGGATAGCCGCTGCCATCGTACTTCTCATGGTGCTGCAAGGCAATGATAGCGGCGGCGTTGAGAATAGGGCGCTCTGAATTGCCCAAGATCTGGTGGCCGATGGCGGGGTGCTGACGCATGATCTGCCACTCTTCGTCGTTTAGTTTACCAGGCTTTAACAGCACGGCATCCGGCGTCGCTATCTTACCTATGTCGTGCATGGGCGAGGCGTGTTTAATGAGATCGGCCTGTTGGTCATCGAGCCCGGCCAACTTCGCCAGGATATAACAGTACTCGGCCATACGCTTGACATGGTTGGCGGCTTCCTTCGAGCGGCTCTCGACCACATCTCCCAGGCGGAAGATCAATTCAGACTGGGTATCTTCTAGCTCTTTGTTCAGCAGTAGATTCTCGAAGGCAACGCCAACATTGATGGCAAAGATATCGATAAGTTTCTTATCCAGATCGCCGATGGCATGTATGTTGTCCATATACAGCAGGTTGATCCAGCCACTCTTGGCCGGGAAGTAACCCACAAACAGATTGTCTTCATAAAGACATGTCTGCTCTTGGAGCGCCCGTTTAAGCAGTTTCTCGATGGGCTCGGGGATAGCTTGTTCATGGTGGCTGGCAAATTGGCCGGTACCGGCCAGGATATGGAGTTTGTCAGTACTTAAATCCTTGCTCATCGCATCGATGGCATTGCAGGTTAGCAGCAAGGTTTCATTGTTGAGGTTTAGCAGGTTGGCGACCTGAGTCAGCAGGCCGTCGGCAAAATGATGCAAGGTTCTGAGTTCAAACAGGCCAGAGGTTGCCTTGACGACCCGCTCGAGCCCTTCGCGGTAGCGGATTTGCGTTTGTTTCGCCGCTTCGATCTCCATGATATCGCGGTAACTTCTCAGCGCAGAGTAGACGCTGGTGATCAGCTTACGTGAATCCAATTCAGCCTTTGCCTTGTAATCGTTGATGTCGTAATTGACGATCACATCTTCTTCGGGCGCTTGTCCCGGCTGACCGGTACGCAGGATTAATCTGATGCTGCGGTTGTTATGCTCTTCGCGGATCCATTTGACCAGCTCAAGACCGGCGTGGTCGCTCTCCATAACCACGTCGATAAACGCCATGGCCACGTCATTTTCATCTTGTAATACCCGCTTTGCTTCCTCACCGCTATAGGCGTTAATGAACTCTATGCCGCGGTTATCTAGCTTAAACCGCGACAGTGCGAGTTTTGTTACTGTGTGTACATCGGGCTCATCGTCGACGATCAGTATGCGCCAGGCCGGTCCTGTTTCTGTTTCGGCTGCTTTCTTCTTACCTGAGAACAGTGGACTCTTTTTCGCCATATCAATTAGCATCCGTACCCCTCTTAGGTGAACTAAATTGACCTTATTTATTAGTGTAGTAACTCACGTGACATTTAGCTGGAGAATTTAGAAGGTGAGAAATTGAAATTGCAGATTAAATGAGGCAGTTAGCCCTGTTTGTTGCGTATAGCATGGCGATAACAGCGCAGCTAACACTTGCGCGGTAAACATATACTTGTGTTTACCGAGCAAGCGCTATTTAATCTAACCGATCAAATACTGAACTAAGGCTACAATTTTATTGAATATTTTTGTTTTTTTGTTGCTATAGTGCGTAGGGCATCCCATAGCGTTTTTAATGGAGTCAACTCTTGCACGCCTTACCTCTATTTGAATCGATCGATTATATCGAAGCTGGCAATCCCATCATCAATCAGCACATTACGGCGATAGCCATGAATAGCGTCGAAGATGCAGGCTTGGTTTATGAGTTGGCATCCGATCTACTGTTCGCCCAGCGGGAAAATGAGAACAGTTATAAGAGTTTTCGTAGCGAAATCACCTGTTTTCTACATTGGTGTTTCGATGTGGTGCAGCAGTCGCCAGGACAGATAAGCAGACGTGACATGGATAAATTCGTGGCCTACTGTCAGTCGCCACCAAAGGCGCTAATCGGTCAATTTAACGTTGCACAGTTTAAACTCGACAAGGCGAGTCAACAGCGCGTACCCAATCCGTTATGGCGACCCTTTGTGGGAAAACGAGGGGAAGAATATCGCCTTAGCGATAACGCCCTCAAGACTAAGATGGCGATACTCTCCTCATTCTATGGCTTCTTGATGGCGGAAGATTACTGTGAGCGCAACCCTGCTCAGTCCTGGATGAACCATTCAAAGTTTGCCCATAAACGAAAGTTCGCCATGAGTGAAGAGGAGGGCAGTGGACTCGCCTTTACCGAATTGCAATGGTCCTACGTTATCTCAAGCGTCGAACAGCTTGCCATCGTGGAACCTGAAATTCATCAACGTAGTCTGTTTCTTATCAAGTTGATTTACGGCTGTTATTTGCGTGTATCTGATGTGAGTGCGCGAACCGGTTACAGCCCTATCATGGGACAGTTTAAGCAAGATAAGCAGACAGGGATTTGGCGTTTTCATATTCCCAAGAGCAAAGGGGGCAAGCAGCGGCAAATCCCATTGTCCAATGCATTAATAGAGGCACTCAAACAGTACCGCGAACATTTGGGGCTGTCACCTTTACCCGGCTATCAGGAACAAACACCGATTTTCGTGCGCCATAGGGCCGCTGGACGAGGACGTGAAGCGGGATTGGTCGACGCAAATCTGGGTATTCGCCAGGTGAGGGAGGCGGTACAGTCGCTTATTAATCACGCCGCAGACAAGGCTACAGCGGACGGGCTTTTGGAAGATGCAGAGGTAATGCGAAAACTGACAGTGCATAGCATCCGTCATACCGGGATCACCCATGACATTAATCTCAATGGTCGGCCTTTATCTCATGTCCAGGCGGACGCAGGGCATGAGAGCATCGATACCACATCTCAGTATCTGCACACATCTCAGGCCGAAAGGCATCAGAGTGCAGCTAATAAGCCTATGGACAGATTAGCCGGCATCGAATGATCAAAAAAGCCCGTGTCCGGGCAGACACGGGTAGGGAGCCTAAAGCGGTCGCATCGCTTAAGTATCTCAACAAGAAAAGACTTAATAGACAGGGCTCTAATTTGAGTTGACGATAATAGTTTAAACATGCTGTTTTGCGATTCCGTGTCACTCAGATGACGCTTTAGTTAATGGTTAACTAAAGGTTTCTGCCAATCTATAAACATTATGATGACCGGGCGCGTAAATTTTAACCAGACTTTTAACTATTAGAATGGCGTGCCATTTTTCAAATCGCTTAATGCCGATAAGTATCATTATCGGCATCTGACTAAAAACTTGTTTTAGCTATTTCTCTAGCTAGTAACTCTCATTCTATATGACGATTATCAATATCAAGAGGTCTAAGTTACTTAGGTTACTTTTGAACCTTTGCTTCTGCGAGTCTAGATCTGAGACATTTGATTAGTGCGGATTGGTAACCAGACTCTGAAACGCAGTTAAGTTAGTCATACACTGAGTTTCGCATTACTCTTTTAAAAGCACTCCGTTTAAACATCTAAATGTCAGGCATTCCATTAATGCATTCAGAGTAACGCACCCAAACGATCAAACCGGCAAGCCTGGTTGGTTCCTAACTAACACCCGTAACACTATGAGCATCTAAACTAACTTTAGCTTTCCAAGTACTTGCTAATTGAAGGCTATGTCTGCACTAGCTTTAGTAGTTCGCAAAATTCTTGCGTTATTAAACAAATAGCTGACGCAGGGAAAATCCAACACAATTTTCACGCGTCGCTACGTGCATGAAATTACTTAAACAAGGGGATTCCCGCCAGATTTCACGTAGCGACGCCTAATGATTGAGCAATCCATGGCAAGTAAAACCCTGGATGCTGATTAGAATGCTCCAAAGAAAGAATATCTCAATGCGATAGATACCATTAAGGACTTTAGAAAAGCTAAGACGATTCTTTAACGGAATTCAGCCAAATGAGTTGAATCTCTGTTGCCATAAAAAGAGCTAGCACTGATAAAAGAAAGAGAAAGGACTTAGTATTATTCAATGAGTTCATTCTATTGGGCGTATTCGAGACAGATAGCTTTCAAGCTATAAGCCGATAAGGCAAAATTAAAAGTGAAAGTAGAAATGGCATATAGGCTAGTCTTTGTAAGATTGATATCTGGCTCACTCTCCACCACAGTCTTAGACATATAATTGTGCGCACAATGTATATTATGTTAAATGCGGTATGTGAGTTAAAATAGTTCCCGGAAAATTTTTGGGCATTTTCATTCAGACTGCGAATCTCGTTCACCGCATAACTAATTCAATAATCCACCACTCTGCTACAGCGCTTCACACGATAACTGTGTTAGATGTTGAGGATTTACGCTAGCAAGGCTGCTACGACAATGTAAGAAAGCTTGATGATTTGGTTGGGATTTAATTGGCTCAGATTCTGAGTTTAAGTGAACATTTCCATGGAGGTTGTCACAAGCCTGCAGATGACCTTTTCCGATACAAGTTACCCGTCGCAATGTCGCGTACCACTCTAGGAACACAACATTATTCATTACGCCTGACGTAATCGCTGGATATCCTTTTGTGGAGGAAGCCCAAATAGCCGACTGTATTCACGGCTAAATTGAGATGGGCTTTCATAGCCAACGACTCCGCTTGCCTGGCTGGCATCTAAACCATTTAACAGCATCTGGTCCCTCGCTTCCTGCAGGCGCAGATGCTTGAGATATTGCAATGGGCTGCTACCCGTCAACGCTTTAAAATGTTGCCGAAAGGCTGATGCACTCATATGGGCTTTGTCAGCTAATTCATTGATGCCTATCGCTTGAGCGAAATTCTGCTTCATCCAAGCCACTATCTGTACGATTTGCCTGCTCGGCGAGCCAACCGACGCCAAATGTCGCAAGTGCATTCCATGTGGGCCATGGAGCAATCGAATAACGATTTCCTTTTTATACAGTTGTGCCAAGCTTTCGATATATTCAGGCGTGTGATGTAACCCCAGCAAACGGCTCATTGCATCACACAATCCAGTATCGACATCTTGGGTAGAAATGGCTTGATATCTAAGATCTTTGGATGGTCTTTCCAGATTAAGTTCAGTGCAAGTCTGGGCAATTAATCCATAGTCCAACTTCAAGACTAAGCCGATAAACGGATGATGCCTTGTCGCTTCTGTTACATGGGAAATGACAGGCAAATCAAATGTAGTCAGCATAGATTGTCCTGCGTTACAGACGCGCAAACTGTCGTCGATAGCGACTTGTTTACTGCCTTGCAAGATAAGCGACAGACTCAAGGTATAGATACAGTGCAGTGGCTCGGTCGGGTTGTTTCTGATGTGAAGCGTCAGGTCAGGGATGCTGGTGTCATGGTCACCTTCCCTTCTCCCGTAAGCAAATGCTTTATCTGCTAGAGACTGAATCATGCTGTTACCGCTAGTGATTAACATAGACATGCCCTACTTGCTTGACCTCTGTTGATTGCGCGTCAAATTCTTTCAGCATCTGCTGCTGTGAAATTTGATCGCCCATACGTCCTCGTTTTACGTACCTGTGCTTGAATGATTTGGCGCCTTTAGCAAAAACCAATTTAGCAAAATCATCAATGTATTGCTGCTTAAACTTGCTGTTGAAGGTATTAAATAGCACGACGTTTTTGCCAGTAAAATCGTTGTTTTTGACAAACTGCCAAATCGGTGGTGCCGGGCTATAGAGCCAGATCGGCGAACCTAGATAGACAGTGTCATAAGGCTCGAGATCAATATGAGATGGCGAAATGTCGGCGACATTGCTTCTTGCGTCTTTCAGCGCGTTAATCCAGCCCGGGATCCCAAGTTGGTAACTCTCGGCCGTGATCTCATACACATGACCAGCGGTTTGCTGCGCAATATGGTCCGAAAGGACGCCAGTATTGCCAGAGCGGGAGAACACCACAATAACCGTACTGACCATGGCCACTCGACCGGTCGGTGTGCTGGTCAGATGCGATCTATTTTTGGCGTCCTGGGCGTTTTCAATCTGCGTCACGACTAAGGCAATTAATGTTACTAATGCGAGCACGATCAGCAAACCAATCAATATCCAACGACCCATAGTTGCTTCCTTTGTTACTTTTGGCTATTTATCGCTAAAGCCAATATGCCTTAGCGCAAACCCGCTGCCTTGTAAAAAGAGAACGTGCCCTCGTCAGCGTTCAGGACACGTTCACCTCTTTGGTTAGCGGTGTTGGTTAGAGGTGTTGGTTAGAGGTGTTGGCTCAGGAAAGGACCAATTTTTTCCATTGCCAGACTCACCGCTTGCGGATGGTCATACAGATCGTAGTGGGACCAATCTTGCAATTCGACCAACTGGCGGTCTTTGGACACAATTGAGCGGCCATAGATCTCGTGTCCGTCACGATACGCGCCAAATGCACCTACTTTTTGACCGACAACTGCCATCATTGGTTGCGTCATCAGGGTTTCCGCAAAGGCGAAAGCATCCCAACTCAGCGTTTTTTGCGCATGAGAGAACAACATACGCGTTGCCCCGCCCTCGGCTTGCCCTCTAGGTGTTTTATAGTAATCTGTGGCTTCGAACAGGTCGCGTTCGGTCATTCCATTTTGTTTTGCAAACTCAGGACTCGGCGGCAGAAGCTCATTGACCTGTAGCTCTGCGCCCCTCGCTTCAGCAGTACGCTGGGTGGCCATAGCTTCTAGAGCTCCGATTGGATTGTACTGGCTGAATCCTTCTCGGAATAGACGTCCTAAGTTTACCGGGGTGATACCAACAACCGCCTTCAAACGCTTTTCCGTCAGAGCGGAGCTGAAGATATAAGCGCCGCCACCACAGATACCAAGACCACCGATTCTGTCTTCGTCGACATAAGGTAAACTAACGGCATAGTCGATCACACGGCTGATGTCTTCTACCCGTTGGCTTGGGTCTTCTACGTAGCGAGGTGATCCGCCAGATTCGCCCTGAAAACTGGCGTCAAAAGCGATCACCACGTACCCCAGCTCAGCCAGCGCTTTACCGTACACGGCACTGGATGTTTGCTCTTTACAGCTACCAAATGGATGGACACTGACCATAGTTGGGTAGCGTTTTGACTCGTCAAAGCCTTCCGGCAACAGAATGAGTGCCGCCATATCCCAGGCCATATCTGCATTTCTGAATGTCACTTTTCGGATGTTCATAATTAAAACCTTATCTGATAGAAAGGCCTAGTAGCACTAAGCCTTTCTATTGGTTAATACTTTGGCGCGTGGTTACAGCGTGCGCTGGAAGAATGGTGCTAGCACACCGATAGCTTCGGCAATTGGGGACTCACCATCATAGAGATCCATGTGATTCGCGCCGTCAACGACATACATTTGTTTGTCGCTACTAGCAGCGCGCGCCATCAAGTCATCACTCATCCACTTACTGCCGGCATCACTACCGACAACGGTAAGCAGCGGTTGAGTCAAAAAGGCCTCCGCCTTGAAGAACGCATCGTAGGTAATGATTTGCGTCAAACTGCGTGCTGTCGCAAAGCCCGGCGCAGTGCAATAAGCTGCGCGATCGGTGTGGTAGTATTCCCAGGCTTGGCGGAGTTCTTCGTTAGGTGCGTCTTCTTCTTTTAACGGGGCCATTGGAATGGTGGCGATTTCTGCGCCGCTGGCATCTGACGTTCTGGCACCAGAGCCTGCCTCTATGTATGGCAGAGCATCGCTATCCTTAACATTGTTATCCCAGCCGTTGCGGAACATCTGACCGATATTAACCATACTCACGGTACCGACCGCCTTAATGCGGCGATCGTTTATTGCTGCATTAGCTGTGTAACCTGCGCCCGCACAAATGCCCATGGCTCCAATGCGATCGTTGTCTACATAGTTCAGCGTTGTAAGATAATCAATTACAGCGCTAACATCTTCGGTGCGCACATGTGGGTTTTCCAGCTGACGGGGTTCACCAGTACTTTCGCCCTGGTAAGAAGCATCATACGCGATAGCGATAAAACCGTTTTCGGCCAGTTTTTTAGCGTAAGTGCCCGCAGTCTGTTCTTTTACACCACCGCCAGGATGAGAAACGACGATCGCTGGATAGGTTTTATTCTCATCAAAATCTGCAGGGAAATTGATTAGCCCAGCTAGGGTGATATCTAGGCCATTGGTATTTGGAAAGGTAACTCGGTTCATCTGCTTTACTCCGTACTCGTTATCGGTAGCAGGAGAGAAAATACGTTCAAGTATCTGCCCTCCCGACTTACGATTCAGTATAGGAATCACAGCAGAGGTGGGTTTGCACAAAGTGACTTATTGATTGCCTAAAATGACATATCCGCTCAAAGATAAAATAGGCGCTAGATAAACAAATGCAAATAAAGTGCTGAATATTATGAAATAATTAATTAAGCGTGACAACCTGGTCAGGCTGAAAACGCCAAAATATCAGTGTTACCAAAATATAGGTTAACAAAATATCAGTACTACCAAGAGACTCTTAAATTAGCGTCGTAAGATTTACAAGCCATGAGACGCTTAAATGGGGCAGAACGAGTATTAGCCTGAAGCAACGTTAGCAACTTTTACGTTAAAATAACAACCTACCAAGTCAGCCAACTACCAGCTTACATTATCGCGACCAGCATCCTTTGCCCTATAAAGCGCAGCATCTGCATCGTGTAGCATCTGCGTCAGGCTCTTACCCGGCTCGAACGCGCTTAGGCCACAGCTAAAAGTGATCTGCAGCGCGTCATCACCGATCTGAAATCGATTTTCTCTTATAGCATCACAATAGACCTGCGCACGGGCCTCGAGATAAGTCTCGAAGTCTTGGTCTGTGCCAAAGGGACGATTAACCAAGACGACAAACTCTTCGCCGCCCCAGCGCATCAGCACATCTTCGGGATCCTGCTGTTGCTTTAAGGTCGCGGCAATATGGCGCAGTGCATCATCGCCGACCATGTGGCCGTAGGTGTCGTTGATCAACTTGAAATAATCGACATCGATAAGGATGACGCCCAGTTCTCCCTGCTGCTGACTACAGGCATGATGCAGACGCTCGCCAATGGCGATACCCTCGCGGCGGTTATAAAACTGCGTGAGGTCGTCATAGATAGCATGGTGTGTCAGCTGGGCTTCCAGGGCCTTTAACTCAGTGATATCGAATATCACACCGATGAGGCCGGCCACCTCACCACGATTGTCGTTAAAACTTGTCTTATGAAAACGCACAAAGACAGAATCACCTTCACGGGTCTTTATCTGTTTCTCATAGATCTGCACGCCAGGATTGTCGAATAACGCCTGGTCGGCGCGTTGGTAGACTTCGGCGAGCTCTTCGTCGAACAGTTCATAAACGCTCTTACCAATTAATTCTTCCCGGGTGAGCTTGATGAAGGATTCAAATGCCTTGTTGCAGCCCAGATAAACGCCTGCCTTATCTTTATAGAAGATAGGCACAGGTAAGGTATCCAATGTCAGTTGCAACAGATAACTGTCACTGGCCAGACATTGGAGCAGATCTGGATGTAGATTGGGCGCATCATACGGCATATTTAGGGTCTCTTCTTGTTTAAATTGACGTTCCCTGTACCTAACAAGAGTATAGTTGTGTTAACTACGAGTGCTATATTAACAAGTTATCTCGGCGCTGCGGGATTTATCGACTCGTTTTTGTGGTCCTGAATCGTCAAAATAATCATCTTGAGCCGCTTTACTTCGAAAGCGTTAACGATTTGTACAGATATTGAGCGAACAATTCAATTGGCGCGCCTAAATACCTCTTTCAACATAAAAAATGATTGTAAATTGAAAAATGAGCTGCCTACACTGGGGTTAACATTTGTCATATGAGGGCACTCGCCTATGTCCATTTCTCCTCTTGCCAGTGACAAGCTATATCGTTCTTCCACACTTGCCCTACTCGATCCCAGCATTAAATCGACTAAACAGCTGACGCCGCTCAACGAAATTGTCGGCCAGGAACGCGCCCAACAGGCGGTAGAATTTGCCATGTCGATGAAAGATAAGGGCTACAACATCTACGCCATCGGCCGAAATGGTCTGGGTAAACGTACTATGGTAATGCGTTACCTGGACAGATATGACCCAAATGGGCATCACCAACTCTTCGATTGGTGCTATGTGGTGAATTTCGACGATGCCCGCACGCCTAAGGTGCTTAAACTACCTCGTGGTCAGGCCCAGGCCTTCAAGGCTGATATCGAAAACTTGATGAAGCGCCTGGTTAAGGCCCTGCCGTTGGCCTTTGACAACGAGCTTTACTATTCGCGGGCCGAGAAACTAAAGACACAGCTCGCCGAGAAGCAAGAATCGGCGCTGGGGCAGATAACCAAAGAAGCGGCCGCCAAGCAGATCAGCCTGTCCATCAACCCACAAGGCAGCTACGAGCTGGTCGCCATGAATGGTGAGGAGCCACATACCGAATCGAGTTTCGCCGAGCTAAGCAGTAAAGAACAGGCGAAGCTCGAAAAAAATATCGGGTCCCTCGAATCTAAGCTTAGGGAAGTGGTACGCAAGTTTACCGCCTGGGAAGAGAGTTATTCGGACAAGCAGCAGAAGCATGATGAGCAGGTGGCTCAGGAAGTCTTGGTGCATCTGCTTGACTCCCTAAAGGAGCGTTACGCGCAATATCCCGAGGTGAAGGCCCATCTTAATGAGATGCACAAAGATATCTTAGATAATCTGGATATCTTCCTTGAGCAAAATGAGGAGCAGATCGCCCTCTCCTACGCCTCCCTGGCTAAGAAGATGCCGAGGCGCTATCAGGTCAATGTGTTAGTTAATCATGCCGATATCCCCATGCCCATAGTGATTGAGGAGAGCCCTAACTATCACAACATCTTCGGCTATATAGAAAACGCTACCTATAAGGGCACCATCTTTTCTGATTTCTCACTAATCCGTCCTGGCAGCCTGCATAAGGCTAACGGCGGCGTGCTGATGATTGACGCCATCAAGGTGTTGGAGCAGCCCTACGTATGGGACGGCTTGAAGCGCGCCCTGCGCTCTCGTAAGTTGAGTCTCAGCTCATTAGAGCGCGAGGTGACGCTATCGGGTACCATCTCGCTGGACCCCGAGGCCATCCCATTAGATGTGAAGATCATTTTGTTTGGCGACTATCAGACCTATCAGCTGCTGCAACATTATGATCCTGAATTTAAAGAGCTATTCCGAGTCACCGCCGACTTTGAAGATGAGATGCCACGTACCGATGCCTCTGAGGTGCAGTACGCGAAATTTATCTCTAGCATAGTGGTGGGCAACAAGATGCTGCACTGCGACCGCGGCGCCATAAAACGTGTCATAGAGTTCAGTGCGCGCCAGGCCGATGCGCAAAATAAGTTGTCCCTGCATTCGGCGGATATTGCCAACCTGCTGCGGGAATCTAATTATGTGGCCAGGACGAGTAAGTCGAATATGATCCGAGCAGGCCATGTTGAGCAAGCACTGCATAATCATGAGCTCAGGGTCTGTCGCCTGCGTGATCATGTGATGCAAAGCTTCATCAATGGCACAACGCTCATCGATACCCAAGACAGTGTGGTTGGTCAGATCAATGCTCTGTCTGTGGTGGCGACCTCGGACCATCAGTTCGGTGCCCCCAGCCGTATCACCGCCAGTGTCTCACTCGGTGAAGGCGCCGTGTTTGATATCGAGCGCAAGGTAGAACTTGGCGGGCAGATCCACTCCAAGGGGGTGATGATTCTAACGGCGTATCTCGCGACGATTTTCGGTCAGACGGATAAGATACCGCTAACCACTCACCTCACCTTCGAACAAAACTATTCGGGTGTCGACGGTGATAGCGCCTCAATGGCGGAACTGTGCGCCATCGTCTCCGCCTTTGCCAAGGTGCCACTACGCCAGGATGTTGCCATCACAGGTTCGATGAACCAGTTTGGTCAGGCACAGCCCATCGGCGGCGTGAATGAGAAGATCGAGGGCTTCTTTGATGTCTGTAAGATCAAGGGTCGTCATAAGGGCCAAGGGGTGATCATTCCGCGCACCAATGTGCAAAATCTGATGCTTAGAGCCGATATCGTCGACGCCGTGAGCAAGGGAGAGTTCTCCATCTGGGCGATCGATCATGTCAATGAAGCGGTTGAGATCTTAACGGGTATTCTGGCTGGTGAACGTGATTTTGAGTTCGAAGATTATCCGAAGGACAGCCTCTACGCCATGGCCGATGCCAGATTGCAGAAACTGAGGGATCATGTGAAGCGCACTCAAAAGGCTAAGGTTTAAGAGCGAAGATTTAAGGAAAAATTGTTAGGGTTTGAGGATTAAGGTTTAAGTGCCGATTTGAGACTAGAACCCAAATCATTAGCCAATAAAAAAGCCGGTATTTAACCGGCTTTTTTAATTTGCTTTATCGTGAAGCGACTAGGCTAATGCTTTTAAACTGATGTTATTAAGCGAAGGCTTCTTGCAGCGGCGGAACCACCTGCTTCTTACGGCTGAGTACGCCATCTAACCATACGCGACCGTTTTCGGTTGCCTTACCATAGGCGCGCTCGGTGAGGTCAGCATCATCAGACACGACCAGCATCTCAGAGCCTTCTTTCATGATATCGGTCAGCAGCAAAAGCACGCTGTGGCG
The DNA here is from genome assembly GCF_019457535.1 of Shewanella halotolerans. Lineage (NCBI taxonomy): Bacteria > Pseudomonadati > Pseudomonadota > Gammaproteobacteria > Alteromonadales > Shewanellaceae > Shewanella > Shewanella halotolerans. The sequence continues at coordinate 2,305,667 of NZ_CP080417.1, forward strand.
ATTGCCTTCAGCCTTAAGCGCCGCGATATCGGCTTCGAGTTCAGCCTTAACCTTATCGAATACTGATAGATCGATAACTTCAAGCTGACCAATACCGACCAGGTTCCCGTTCATGTTGAAGTCTTTAAAGTCACGCATCACAAGATCGCGAACCGGCGTGCCTTCGACAGCCGACTTAACCTTGAACATCTCCATACCAAGCGCCTTGTAGTCTTCTATGCCGGCGATCTCAGCCAGAGCTTCGACACACTTGATATCGGCTGTGGTGCAAGTTGGCGACTTGAAGATCACTGTGTCGCTCAGGATGGCGCACATCATGATGCCGGCGATATCTTTCGGGATCTCGACATTGTAGAAATCGTACATCATCTTGATCACTGTGTTACTACAGCCCACAGGACGGATCCAACACTCAAGCGGTGTAGAGGTCGTCAGGTCACCCAGTTTGTGGTGATCGACGATACCGACAATAGTGGCCTCGGCAATATCGTCCGGTGCCTGGGTCAGCTCAGAGTGATCAACGATGTAAACCTGCTCACCGGCGTAGTGCTCTTTATACAGCGGGGCTTCAAAACCAAAGCGTTCCAGGATAAAGGCGGTCTCTGGTGATGGCTCACCCAGTCTTGCGGCAATGGCTTCTTCACCGATCTGGTTTTTAAGGTAAGCCAGTGCAATCGCACCACAAATTGAATCTGAATCTGGGATCTTATGACCCACAACGTACATTGGCATAATTAACTCTCACAGTAAATTTTGCGGCATTTTACCAAAAGGAAAATCAATTTACATTACTCCCCTGCCTTTAATTGGTTAGACGCTAGTCTAATGCAGGGGTTCAAGATAAATGTAACGCCCCAGTAGGAGCTAAATAAACGTTATTTATGGATAGCCTAGCTGAAAATGCCCTTGCTCTTAGGTTTAAGGTGCTAAACCTTGCAGCCCATAAGTTAGCTTGCGTTAAACCGCCATGCGGTATAACACCACCTCGACCTCGCCTTCCGGGGTATCGACGCTAGTATTTTTAATATACTCCATGCCAAGCTTGGTCATGATATTGATTGACCCCTTATTATCCGGGTCTGCGATGGCGCTGAAATGAGTGATTGCCTTGCCATTACCACTAGACTGCTTAACTAGCGCGTGACAAACCGCCTTGGCAGCCTCTGTGGCGTAGCCCTTTCCCCAACTCACTTGCGCAAAACGCCAGCCCACCTCGAGATCCGAATGCTTTGGCTCATCGGTATAGAAATCCATCGGCCGCACCAGGATCCAACCGATAAAGGTATCGCCAAGTTCCGATTCACTGGCTAACGTGGTGACTTTCCACAGACCCCAGCCGTTTTCGCTATTGGTAAAGCCTTGGATCCGCGGGATGAAATAGTCCTCAATCTCGGCCATGGTTGAAGGCTTGCCACCATTGATGTAACGCATCACTTCAGGATCTTGGTTAAGATCAAACAGTAACAGTGCGTCTTCTTGTGTGACTAATTCAAAGCGTAAACGCTCGCTGTTTTCAATTTGCATGTGAGTCCTTGTTATTATTGCTTTTCATTTTAGTCAGCCGATTATAATAGCGACTTTTGATAAGCATCAGCAAGGCCGCTGAGCATTGAAGGGAAAATAAACCAGGAGGGTCGATAATGGCGCATCCTTGCGCCGGGGGAGAATTTTGCGTGAGCTATAAACTAGAAATCGTAACGTAAACCTAAGCTCATGACTGTGTCATCAAAGTCTTCATACTGCTTAACATCAAATTGACCTATCTCAGTATGGATACGAGCAGACTTAGATAAACGGTACTCTGCGCCAACTGCCCACTGAGACACCTCAGGTACAGCAGCAACTGACTCGCCGAGTACATCATATACGCGACCTGCAATTTTTCCCGTACCCGAATCATCGCTACCGTATTGAGCTTTCAACAATAGTTGTTCAATCTGATAGGTTGCACTTACGATGTAACCGACACCATCACGCTCTTGATAATGTGTTTTAGTCGGGTTAACGAGTTCAGTTTGCTGAATTATGGTGCCTAGCTTCAGTTTATCGAACTTAATATGACCCACTAAACGGGTTGCTTTAATGTCTTCGATACCGTCTGAATAGGCGACGCCAAAATAAAAGTCACTAGCTTTAAAAAACTTGTCAGCATAGGTTACCGCAACTTGATAGTTACCGTTATCTTTACGTAGATCAGAGTCGTTAAAGTAATTGTCCTCCATCAGGTAACTAACACCCAATTGCAACTTGTTCCACTTAGGACTATTGTACTCTAACGAGTCACCGTGACGCTTATCACCAGGCATTAGCCGATCATGCTTTAGACTATAGTTGTCAAACGCATCGGCAAAACCTTTACTCATTTTGAACACAGGATCGATGCGCCCGATCGCTAACTGGCCAGCCTTTGAATGTTTAAAGCCAATAAAAGTCGGACGGGCAGAAAAAGGATTGTTGCTTTTATCTTGAGAAGCGCCATTCACCCCAACCTCAACTTTGTAAAATAATGACCAATCTGCGCTCAGTGCAGTCTGGCCTTTTACCCCTATACGGCTGAAGTTGTTTTCGAGAATAGTACCGTTTTTACCGCTATGAGTTGCACTACCACTATCGGAATGAGTTACCGAGTAATCGAGTCGGCCATAAAAATCGACAACTTCTTCGGCTATGACCTGAGGTGCGACAAACAGGCTACCGGCTAATAATGTTAATGTGAAAGTTTTCATGATCATCATCTCTTTTGGACTATGTATTGTTATTTAGAAGCAGGATGCTTATGCTCGGCTATCACGCCATCTTGGCGCATCTTCTGGTAGAGCTTCTCGGCTTGGGCTAGGTAGAGGTCCCAAGAACTTGAGCGTTTGGTAAAGCCGGTGGCGGCATAGTTACCGGTATCGCCAGTCGCTGGCAGATCATTGATATCAAATAGCGAGCCACCGTCCTGAAGGTGTGTATTTAACGCATCGATCATAACGTTGAAACCTATGCGCGCCGGTTCTGAATAGTGAATAGAGTCATATTTAGATTGGCGATAAAACTTCTTCAGCGAAGCATCTTGAATCTGCTCCTTTTCATCGGCGAAGATCTCATCGAAATGGGCCTTGACGATCTGCCTAGTGCTAGGATCGACCACGATACGTAACATGGCCGTTATCCCAGTCCATTGTCCCTTCTCGTCGAGAACCTTCTCGGCTAGCTGATAGAATTTCAACGAACTGCCATCTGTATGAATACGATGATGAATCTTTGCGGTTAACGGGATCATAGATTGTTGAATGCTGTTTGAAGCACCGGCAACAATATCTATGCCTAAATATTTAAGGCGATTAGGTTCTTTTAGCTTATTGGCTAACTTAGGATCGTGATTGGGGTTGGGCTCGAAGGTTAGCTTATTTTGTTCCACCATAAGCTTTTCCATCGTCAGGGCCGACTGTACCCATGCCGTGCCCTTCTTCTTACCCATAGAGAAGTTGTACTCAGACATACGTTTAGGCACATCTTGATACAGGCGCGTATAGTAGTTAGGACGACCACTTTCATTAAACTCAGCTAAGATAACGTCATTTTTATCCTGACTATCGGTCACTATGGTCATGCTCCCCATGTGACCTTGACGGAATCTAGCCTCCTCAAAATAGTAGTCACCGACCAGCAAGCCTAATTTAGGTTGAATCGACCACTTCAGCTTAAAGTCATCGCTGCCCTGTTTATCTTTCGACCCTACGGCAACATACTCTGGCTGAATGCCACTGCTACGTGGTAAAGCATTGACTGCCTTTAGGATACCGTTTGACGAGTAAGTCGCTCCAGATACTGCGTCTATCCCTTCGTGGCCATTATTTTTAACGATAGCAGGCAGTAGACGCTCGGCGTTTAGATAAAGGGACTCGGTTTCCTTGTGGGACTTAGTCTTGATGTCGACTATCTTGCCTTGCTCCACCTTTACCTCTAGCACAATTTGGCTCTTCTTCCCCTTTGCCTGAACCTGATGAACACCATCCACATACTTTCCATGTGTAGACTGAGAGGCACACCCCAGGGCCGTAAGCGTCGCTAAACCTATCGTTGAAACGATAAAACTTTTTTTAAATTTGTTGGACTTAGCCATTATATTATTACCTGTACTGCATGAAGTTAATTACCAGCATAAGCATTGAATAAATGGCGGCAACTACGGAAAACCGCAGTTTAAGGAACTGAGATTAATAATTTTGAGCTGGTTAACAAAACAATGAAAATATGATTTATCCAAAGTCTTTAGAGGCTGATAATTAATTAACCACCAATTTTTATATAAATTTATGAAAAAGACTCTATTACTAATTTTCCTTGCAGTTTCACTACTATGTGTCACGACCAAACATGTCATAGCTAGCGAAAAACAGCACTTTCGTTTGGCGAAAGAGAAGTATTCGTCGGAGGTATTGGCCCAATTTTATCTCTGCGATGATAATGCGATCATTAATACAGAGAAAGATCGCATCACGCTGACAACCTTGAACTATTTTGGTACCTCCATCAGCATTACCCTCTATCAAGCGGCCAATGAACAGACCGAGGCGACACTGTGTAACGCCTTGTCTGTGATACAGGATTACCACTATCTCGCATCAAACTATGCCACCTACCCCCATGTCACTAACGTCAAGACGATAAACCAAGCACCCACAAGCACCCATAATATCGACCCACAACTCACTGAATTAATAGCGAACTCTATCGATTGGCATAAGGAGAGCCAGGGCTACTTTAATGTGGCGCTTTTGCCTGTCATCGATCTCTGGCGAGAGAAACGTTTTAGGTGCCTGAAAAACCGTGAGGCCTGCGAATTGCCGAGCGAGCAGTCCTTGCAGCATGCTGCGGAACAGGTCGACATAAATAACATCATATTAGACAGACAGCACAACACTATCACTATGGCCAAAGGGATGGGCATAGACCTTGGAGGGGTTGCCAAAGGCTGGATGGTAGAAAAACTCTTTGATCAACTTAGGCGTGATGGTGCGACTCGATTTGTGATCAATGCAGGTGGAAACATTCGGCACTACGGACAACATCCCAGTGGTCGCAACTTTATTACCGCGATAGAAGACCCTGTTTGCAAACAGAGTGAATATACACTAGAGAAGTGCCAGACCCAGCAAGGGCTTTATCACGAGATCATCGCTGGTGAAAACCTTACTGTGGTTAGCAGCGGTAACTACTTAAGATATTTCAAGGTCAATGGCAAGCAGTATCATCATATTATCGACCCTAATACCCTCTATCCAGAAACAGAAGGTGTTGCGGTTACCGTAATAATGTCGAATTACCATATATATGCCGATATCATCTCGACCATGTTATTTTTAATGCCAGTTGAACAAGGGCTTGGATATGTAAATGAACGTCCTTGGATAGAAGCCGTTTGGTATTTGAATAAACAGGGTGATAAAGTAAGGTCGACAGGGTTTAATAAATACAAGATAAGATGATATAGGCGCTGATAAATAAGCCAAGTTTATTTTAAATAGCTATAGTGGTTTTCCGCAAGTTTATATCTGTTGTGGACAAGATCACCATAGCCGAACAAGTTATTAAGATTTCATAAAATAATGAGTCATAATTAGCCTAGCGTTTACCCTCAAGATGAGCCTATGAAATCCCCCTGGTCAATTGGCAGTTTAGAGACAAAGTGTCCTGTTAACCTTAGACGAGAAAATACCTATAGCCTAAAGAGACCACTGCAAGCTTGGCGCATTGTCCTGAGTGCTGCTCTCCTGTTCATCGGGTTTATCTGCCATGCTGATCTTGCACTAGCGAGCGCTGACACTCGCCAAGATAGCAATGATGAGAGGCGAAAATATACCGTTGGCGCCCTTGCCTTTGCCGATCCCGATACGGTTTATCGACGCTGGGCACCGTCTCTAGCTAGGGTGTCGGCGCAAACAGGCATCGAGTTAGTCTTAGTCCCCCTTAGGCCGGATGAGCTGGTAGAAAGAGTCTCAAAGGATGCTCTAGACTTCATCATAGGCAATGCGCTGATCACTGTAGCTCTTAAAAAAGACTATGGCGTCAGCCACCTACTTACCCTTGTTCCAACTATACATGCTAACCCGGAGCAAGCCGTTGGAACGGCGATAATTGCCAAAAATACCATTGAGATCAATAATCTAGAAGATCTTAAACAGCTTGAGTTAATTTCTTCCGATCCCAATGCCTTCGGTGGCTTTCAAATCTTCGCCGGCGAACTAATCAATCAGGGGATCAGTCCTTTTAAGGATCTTGAACACCTCGATTTTGTCGGCTTTCCCCAGGATAAGTTGCTCGATCACATACTAAGGGACAGTGCTGATGTCGCCATATTGCCTAGCTGCGTACTCGAGTCGGCAATCGCATCGGGTAGGCTTGAAGAAGGTCAACTTCATGTGTTGTTGTCTCAGGTTCACCCTGGGTTTAATTGTCAGACGTCAGGTTCCCTTTACCCTGGTTATGCCTTCTCCAAACTAGGGAATACTGAACATCAAATAGCCCGGCAAATTGTCCGTGCTCTGCTCGATATTACTGAGCAGGATCCAGAGGCAAAACTAGGGCGCTACCGTTATTGGTCTGTTCCGGTAGAAGATAGCCAGGTATTTAATTTGCTTATGCGCTTGGAGCGATGGCCGTTTGTCACAAACTGGCAGCGCCTGGTCGAGAAGGCCATCCCCTGGGCGCTAGTTATCACCATCATCTTACTCTTGGGCTACTTTCATCACCTCAGAGTAAAACGCCTGGTCATTAAACGCACCCAGGCGTTGAGTGATGAGATGACCCAGCATGAGAACACCCAAAAGGCGCTGTTCGAACAGCAGAAACAGTTTTATCGTGCCCAACGTATCCTGTTGACGGGAGAGATGGCGTCTGGCATTGCCCACGAGGTCAATCAACCACTGGCTGGCATCCGATATTTAGCACAAGGAAGCATCTATCGACTCGGCGATAGCCAATCCGAATTAAAGCAGGCATTAACCAAGATGTTGCAACAGGTCGATCGTGCGCAAAATACCGTAAAGCGCTTTCGCCAGTTCTGCCAGCAACCCAGCGTCTATCAAGCATGTGATCTGAAAGAGCTAATCGAAGATACCCTCAACCTGATGCAACCAGATTTCAATCGTATAAATCTGAAGCCAAGGTTGTTTCTCTGGCCGCTTACGGTAAATGTGGATGCCAGTCTAATGCAGCAGGTGTTTGTCAATTTGTTACGTAACGCCTTAGATGCTATGGAAACCAGCCCCGTCCCACAGTTGGCAATAGGTGTTAGCAACGACTCGACGAATGCTATCATCACCTTCAGCGATGCTGGTACAGGCCTGAGCGAAGCCGCACTTAAGCGCTTATTTTTTCCTTTTGAAACCTCAAAGGCTAATGGTTTGGGTCTGGGTATGGTGGTGTGCAAGCGTATCGTCGAGGAACATGGTGGCAAGATCCAAGCCTTTAACAATCAAGCTTTCCCCGAGACAGAAATCATAATGCGTGATCTCGGTGAACACTTTCCCCGATTCAACACCGGGTTAACCATTATTTTGACCCTCCCCTTAAAGGAAACAAGATGAGTAGGCTCTATTTAGTCGATGACGATCAAGATGTATTAGATTCCCTCAATTGGATGCTTGAGGGAATGGGCTATACGCCTGAAACCTTTTTAAACGCAGATAGTTTTTTGGCAAAGGTCGACCTTAAACAACCTGGCGTGGCTATCTTAGATATCCAGATGCCGGGAATAGATGGACTCGAACTACTAAGGCGAATTCGCCAACATGAGAGTCCTCTTAGTATCATCATGTTAACGGGTCACGGCACCATCTCTATGGCAGTCCAGGCGATACAAGAAGGTGCCTTAGATTTTTTGGAGAAGCCCGCCGATGGCGACAGGCTAATAAGTTTATTGAAAAAGGCTAGCGAAGCGACTGAGGATGCTTTTACACAACAGCAGCTCAAGCAGCGTATTATTCAGCGCCTGGCCTTATTGACCCCGAGGGAGCAGCAGGTGATGTCCTGCGTATTAGCCGGTAAGCTTAATAAAGTCGTCGCAGCTGAACTAAATGTGGCCCAACGAACCGTTGAACTTCATCGCCAGAAAGTAATGCAGAAGATGCAAGTGAGTAACGTGGCAGAATTGGCCTATCTAATGGCAGTACATAATATCTAGTAGATATTTTGATGGTTTTAGATGGACAATATTTCGGCGTATGTCGTGCTAATGTACGAACATTAACCGTTATGGGCCGCAATAAGCGAGTCGATGACTTACATCTTAAGGGAGACGCGGCTAGTATAAAGAGTTCGAGCCAGCTTTTACGAGCCCAGGCAAAGCGACAATAATCATAACAACGGGTGTTTAGTGTTCCATGTCTCCCAAGCCGCTTTTTTCAATACTGACTCTTTGCAGTACCCTTTTCTTCCTGCAAACAACTCATGCTCAACCACTTAGCTATAAGGCATTGGGTGATGAGTTTTCCAAGACGTTCAAACAGAGTCTTGAACGGGTTAAGGTGCCCGGCGGCGCCTTTGTGATAGTCCAGGGCGACAACATAGTTACTCTGGATACCTATGGTAAACGCCATCAAGGCGGTAGCAAGAAGATCAATGCCGACACTGTGTTTCGCCTGGCATCCGTCTCAAAAACCTTTGCCGGGGCGCTGGCCAGTCAATTGGTGCACGAACATAAACTCAGCTGGCAACAACCTATCAATCAATACCTTCCTGACTTTTCCCTGGCGAAGCCTGCCGATAGTCAGGCGATCACCCTGGGCCATGTGATAGGCCAAAGCACGGGCCTGATGCCAAATAGCTACGATAACTTGGTTAATGCCAATGTTAAGTTAAACAAGATCATTCCCAAATTTGCCGAGCTGACCCCTATCTGCCCGCCGGGCGTCTGTTACAGCTATCAAAACGTCGCCTTCTCATTTATCGAGCAGGCGATCGAACAGGAAAGCGGACAACCCTATGAAGAGTTGATCGACAAGCGTATCTTCGTCCCACTTGCCATGAAGACGGCCTCTATCGGCTATGAGGCCTTTACTCATACCAGCAATCGGGCCGAGCCTCATATCAAGACGAAACATGGATTTAAACAAGTTAAGGTGAAACCTAACTATTATCAGCTCGCACCAGCGGCTGGAGTCAATGCCAGTATCAAGGATATGGCCAAATGGCTGATGGCCAACATGGGACATAAACCTAAGGTGCTCTCGCCTCAGGTGCTCGAAGATATCACTACCCCAGGGGTTCGCACCACTAAGGAGTTGCGTCGCCGCGATTGGAAACCCTATCTTGACGATGCTCACTATGGCAAGGGCTGGCGCATCTACCAGTTTAACGGCCATCGGCTGATCTATCACGCGGGTTGGGTCGCAGGTTATGTGACCGAGATGGCCTACTCGCCAGAGCTGGATCTTGGGATCGCCATCTTGCTCAACGGCGAGTCACGGGTTATCAGCTCCTTAGGTGCCAAATTTTGGCAGCAGGTGTTCGCCTCTAAGCAAAGTTAACGGCTAAAGTGCACTGACGTTAAAACTTACTCGTCTATTCGCTTTAATATGACTTAAGATGGTTCTTGCGTTACCCATTAATAACAATAAGGAAAACCTATAATGTCGCAGCGCCCCTTTGATGATTCTCAGCAAGGAGCATCTTTGTCCCTGCTTGCCCTAACCAAACCTTTGAGCACACTTGCGCTGGCCTTAGCGGTAGTACTGCCAAACTATGCTCAAGCTCAAGTCCAAGCAGAGACCCAAGCTCAGACCCAAACTCAAGCACAAGAGCAAGACACCTTGCTACTTGCTAAAGGCTATGTGGACGTCGCTAAGGGAAAGACTATCGAAGATGCAGCCATAGTGGTACGCGGCAATCAGATAGTCTCGGTCGGCCATCAAGGCCGTGTGGCTAAACAAGGCGATTATCGGGTGGTCGACCTTAAGGATAAGTATCTGCTACCTGGAGTCATGGATATGCATGTGCATCTCTCCAGCGATGCCGAGGATAACTTTCTCGAATCGATGAATTACTCCATTCCGAGACAGACGGTGAAGGCAGTTAAGAATGCCCGTAATACCCTGATGGCAGGTTTTACCACTGTGCGGGACTTAGGCGCCTCTGGCTACTCAGTTATCGCTACGCGCGATGCCATAGACGCTGGTGAGATCCCCGGGCCCAGGATCTGGGCCGTTGGCCATGCGCTCAGTATCACTGGAGGCCATTGTGACGATAACTTTGCCGCGCCAGAGGCGCATAGCGTCGCAGCAGGTGTCGCCGATGGCCCCTGGGCTGTCAGACAGAAGGTGCGCGAAAATATCAAATATGGCGCCAATGCCATTAAGATCTGCGCTACCGGCGGCGTTTTCTCAAAGGGGACCAAGGTTGGCGTGCAGCAATATAGCGAGCAAGAACTGGCCGCGGCGGCCGACGAGGCCCATCGCCGCGGTTTAGTTATTGCCGCCCATGCCCACGGCACCAGTGGCATCAAGGCCGCTATTCGCGCCGGCATAGATAGCATTGAACACTGCAGCTTTATGGATGAGGAAGCGATTAAGATGGCGGTTAAAGCCGGAACCTACCTGTCCTGCGATATCTACAATACCGAATATACCCTGGCCTTTGGCGAAGCCAATGGTGTTCCTCAGGCCAACATAGAGAAAGAGAAACAGGTCTCTAAGGCCCAGCGTGATAGTTTCAGGCGTGCCACCTTAGCCGGGGCCAAGATGGTGTTTGGCTCGGATGCGGCAATCTATCCCCATGGTGACAATGGCAAACAATTTTCGCGTATGGTTACCTTTGGGATGACGCCAGCCCAGGCGCTGCAGGCCGCGACGGTCAACAGTGCGGCGTTGATCCAGCAAGAAGACAAACTCGGTCAGCTCAAGCCAGGCTTCTATGCCGACATCATTGCCGTGGATGGCGATCCTTTAGCGGATATCTCTTTGATGGAACGGGTGAGTTTCGTTATGAAGGATGGTGTGATCTACAAAGATTAGTCCGTAGGGGGCATTTGTCAGTTGGCTAGCGAGTTGTCTCAATAGCGAATAAGTCGGCAAGTTAACAAGTTAAATAGGCAAATGCCCCCTCGCATCTAGTTGCTTCTCTGGCTCAGCCCGCAGATACAGTAAGCGTGTCAGTAAGCACAATTGAGATAGTTATTCTGAGATGCAAAACACCTATCTTGAACCGCTGAGCTGCGCTAACTAAATTTCAGGACTCAAACCTTAGGCGAGTCGTGTAGCACTTAGCTCGCCCCAACTTTGGCAAAACGCCCAGCGATTTTGTTTGCAAAAATAGATGGCTTGATACCTGTTGTAGCTCACGGTATCGAGAGTAATAGCCTGATTTGAACTGTAATCAATTTGACTTGGCGTACCACAGCCCATTAAGAGAAAGATTCCGAACAAGAGTGAGTAGCCGCCCGAAGAGAAACTATGCCCACTTATGCGCAAGTTTCTATGTAGAGGTATATTTAACATAGCTACTCCTTATTTTGTTTGATGCCTACACCCTTTTGAGCAAGCCTATATCGAATAACCCCGATTCAAAAACACCCAAGCTCGGATATAGCCCCTTATTTCACTATATGAGAATATTCCCCTTAGCGCAAAAACCAGACAAGCTTGTGACTTTAAGGCTCTACTTTAATGTTTACTTTAAAGTCTCTAGGAAAGCGTCTTTCAAACTGTCGAGTGGCGCCAGATCTTTAGGACTCTTACGGCTGCGGCTATAGAGGGATGATTCGATAAACAGCGAGAACCAGGCCGATAGACTGGCTGCATTCTCAGGCTCTGCGGCTGCGCTAAGCACCAGACTAGCTACCTCGGCGGTACCGAGCTGAAATTCACGGCTCCCCTTACGCAGGCCATATCGCGCTGCGGCATCCGGTGCAAACGACAGCATGGGCAGATGGTGCAGATATTCACTCTTGTTAAACATCTTGATCGCCTCACGCCAGCTGCCATCGAGTAACACAAACAGCGGGCGTTTGGTTTCCGAGGCTAAGCGCGTTTTAAGCGCTACATCGGGCACTACGGCCTGAGATGGCATGGCATATTCGCTGGGGAAAACCAGATAAGGTTGATATTCGCTCGAGTCGAGTAACGCCAGGAGCTTGCGATTAGTCCGGGTGCGATCCCAGATATAGGCATGGGTATCGGGGATCAGGTCGGCAATTAAGCGCCCGGAATTACTGGGTTTTAACACCTCATCGTCATACATCACCAGCAAAAAACTAACCTCGGATTGCAACAGCGCGCGGGTATCGCAGGTGCAGTAGCGCTGAGCCAGCAGGCAGGCCTCACAGCGCTCAAGGTTTTTCCCCCGGGCATTATAGGGTCGGGTAGAGATCGCCTTTCGATATTGGTAGCGCTGATGTACCGCATGGGGAGGAAGTGTCATTGGATAACCTATTAAAAACTTGGGGCTTACTTGTCACGGCTTGCTTGGTTAAGTATAACCCGGGCAACACCATTTAAATCTCATTCATAAAAAAGGCGAACCATGATGTTCGCCTGTTTTTATGCTAACTCATTATCTATACGCTACGACAACGATTCGCCTTCATGCTTTACAAGATACGGCGTAGCAGGAAATCGGCACGCAGACGTCTGATACGATTCATGATCTTGCGTACCGGCTTAGGATAGTTATTTAAGGTATCTATCTGGCTGTAATGATAGAGGCGCTCTGTATGCTCTAGGATATGCGCCTGTTCCTGTTTGAACTCTTCGGTCCAGGCTTGGGTTTCATCTTGCAGCAATAAGCCGTTTTCTAAATCCAGCGCCCAAGCTCTTGGGTTAAGGTTAGAGCCAGTGATCAGATGCAGGCGATCATCGGCGCTAATCCCTTTAAGGTGATAGCTGTTGCGATCATGCTTCCACAGATGAATGTTGAGTAGCCCGGCATCGATGGCCCATTGCTGACGCTTGGCAAATTTACGCAGCGATTGCTCATACATGTAGGGCAAGGCACCGATAGTCGAAAATTTCTCTTCTGGCGGAATATAAAAGTCATTAGCCGTCTTATCGCCAACCACTATGTCGATACGTTTTCCCTTTCGCAGATGCTTAGCAAGCGCTCTGGAGAGAATATAAGGCGGATTAAAATAGGGCGTGCAGATAAACAGTGAGCGCTGAGACTGGGATACCAGATCGATCACTAGCTTGTTTAGCTTATTCTTCTTGCGCCCTAAACCAACCACAGGAGTGATGCGATTGCCCGTCTTGGTGCTCGCAAAACGATATTTGGCCTTAGCCAGACGCTGTTTCAGGCTGCGAACATCATTTTTTTCTGGCAGCTTTTCGGTCGCTCTATCTTGGGTGAGCGAGGTCACGGCTCTGTCGCTGGCGATGTATTCCATCACCATGTTACGCATGGATTCTGCCAATGGCTTAGATTCGATCACATGGTAACGGTCGAAACGGTATTTCTCGCCCTGATGCAGATAGATGTTATTCAGGCTGGCACCGCTGTAGATGACGGTGTCATCTATGATGAAACCTTTAAGGTGGAGTACACCCATAAATTCTCGGGATTTTACCGGTACACCGAGAATATTGATCGGATGCTCGGCATTGTTAACCACCTCTTTATACATGAGGTAGTTGCCACTGTCACCCTTATGGCCGATAAGCCCACGTCTGGCGCGATGAAAATCCACCAGAACGGTAACATCCAATTCTGGTCTGGCCGCCTTGGCCGCCATCAAGGCAGCCAACACTTCCCTACCCGCCTCATCGTCTTCAAGATAGAGTGCGGCAAGAGTGATAGCTCGTTTAGCGTTCGCGATCTGTTTGAGTAGTTCGGCTTTAAGCGCCGCAGGCGTTAGCAACCAACGTATGGCGTCGGCGGGTAACGCAATTCCACCTAGCTTATCCAGCAAGGTATCCTCCTTTAAAAATGCTGCCCATCACGGTAGTAGCATTGTGGCGTGAGCGCCATAAACATGATTGAGATATGTTTTGCAGGCGAATAGTCCGCTAATACGGCCTGACGAATGATCTGCTCTACTGCGTGACGAATTTCGGGATCTTTAGGAAACCAGAGCACCTCGACTTGCACGAATGCCGTATCGACCTTGCCGGCTCGATAGCTGACGCTTGACTCCCAATCTAAGGTGAAGCTGTCGGCCTTGATTTGACAAAGGCTTGCAAGCTCATCGAGCAAGGTCTCACTGATTCGACATACCGCCTCTTGCGGTAAACCGCGCATACGAATGTGTGGCATACTGGTTCCATCCCAAATCTTAAGGGGTAGAAATTACCCATTTACCGGGTTTGGGGCAAGGGTTTTCTGTTGTTGTCAGTCGCACTTGGGACAAACCGGGTTAAAATTAAGCAGAATCAGCGGCTAAAGCGCTAAGTTTTGCATCCTTAGTCTTAATTCTTGTTTAACACTCCGACATCAGGCGTAAAACACCTTACAATAGGTTTATCTGTCTACGTTTAGGTTCTAGCATGAACAAAACCATTCTTCTTACCTTGGCATTAACCCTGTTAGCCGCGTGGGTTATCTTTCATTTTAAGTCGCAGCTTGGCTTTCTGGTGCTGCCGCTTTTTATTGTATTAGTGCTATTTGTCACCCTGCGTTTATACCGTTTGATGGAAAAAGATGAGCCTTCAACGGACGATTAGCCAAAACCGAAAACAAGGATCTGTTTCGACGCTTATGTTTACAAGATTGACTAGAGGGCTGAGCGCCCTTCCCCGTAATTTCTCATGCTTGCTGACTAAGGCGATTCCGGCTGTAAAACCATTCGCCTTGTCTCTAGCTATTGCGGCTGCCTTTATACCTGCAGCCAGCAATGCCGGTGCCGACGTTAACACCAATACCAATACCAATACCAAGCAGCTTGATAGCAAGGGTTATGATGATCAAAGCTATTATGACAACCTCTTGTCGGTGATCGCGCCGCCTCACTCGCAACTGTCTATTTTTGCCCAGGATCTCACCAATAATGAGATACTGTATCAGCACAACGCCGATACCCTGTTGCTGCCTGCCAGTACGCAAAAATTACTCACGGCCGTAGCCGCAATGCGGGTATTGGGTGAAGAGTTCAGCTTTGCGACCCAATTTTCAACTAAGGGGCGCTTGTCTCACGGTGTGTTAACGGGCGATCTTTATCTCTCCTTTAGTGGCGACCCCACCTTAACCACTGACGATCTACGAGCTATGTTAAAGAGCTTGAAAGACGCAGGCATTCATACCGTTAAGGGAAATCTCTTGCTTGTGGGGCAAGCCAAGGAGCAGACGCGCGCCCCTGGCTGGGTATGGGACGATCTCGGGATTTGCTACGCTGCGCCGGTTTCCAGCTTTATCATCAATCAAAATTGCGTCAAGGGCCAGTTAAAACCAAAGCTGGCAAGCAGCGCCAGCCAACTCAACTTTCCGCGATATCTGCCCATCAAGGTGTCGACAACGGCGGTGTTTGATAAGATGCAGCAAGAGCCTTTCTGTGAACTCAACTTAGCTAGGCTGCCCGATAATCATTACCACATCAGTGGCTGTTATCCGGGTGATAAGCCGCTTAATCTGGCTATCGCCGTGGATGACCCTGCGCTCTACGCCAAAGAGATGCTAACGCGGATGTTAAAGAGCGCCCACATCAAAATGAGTGGCCAAGTGGCCGTCGCGCACAGAGTACCGTTTGGCCTTAAGCCTTTGGTCTCTCACAAATCGGAAGGGCTCGAGCCACTCCTTCGCACCATGCTGCTCGATTCAGATAACTTGATTGCCGACAGTCTGTTTAAAGCCGTAGGCGCACACTATTACAAGGTGCCAGAAAGCTTTCATGCCGGCGCAAGGGCCGTTAAGGCGATACTCGAGGCGGACGGGATAGATCTTAGCCACTCGCAGATCATCGATGGCTCGGGCCTTTCTCGCTATAACCTTATTTCGGCCAGGCAACTGGCTGAGGTCCTGGGCCTGATGGCGCAGGATGAAAAATTAAGGCCGCTAATCGCGCTGCTGCCGGTCGCCGGAGTTAGCGGTACCCTCAACTATAAGCGGGGGTTTCAGCAGCCCCCCTTGATGAACAAGGTCTCTGCCAAGACGGGATCGATGCAGGGCGTCGATAACTTGGCAGGTTACCTTTCACTCGATGCAAGTCACCAATTTCTCTTCGTGGTCATGGAAAATGGCCAGAGCCAGAAGAGTAAGAAACAAAGCCCAGCACCCTTTAGTGCCCTCTTTCTGCAAAGCCTGCTGGATAATCAAGGGCAGACAGTCAAAAGCCGAGGTAATGAGGACGAGGATAAGAAGAACAACCCAAAAACGCTCAGTGCGCAATAACATGCACTTAGTAAAATATGCTTAGTAACATGCGCTTAGTAAAATAGGTGAAAAGAAAAAACGCCCGGGCCTAATGAACCGGGCGTTTTCGTTTTATTAAATCTAGCTGCTAAAACAGCTCTTCTGCCATCGCCATCACGCTGGCATCGCCGGCGTTGACCTGCGCCAGATGGTAGTCGACCTTAGGCAGTAGCTTGGCCAGATAGAAATCGGCCAGCTGTTGTTTCGCCGTGCTAAAGCTTGCATCTTGGTGATCGGCAGCCCTATCGGCCATCAGTAACCAGAAATAGCCATAGATCAGATGACCAAAGGCATCGAGGAAATCGACGGCGCAGGCGTTGATCAAGGCCGGATTGCTTAGCTTATTGGCGTTGATATATTCACCGCTTGCGAGTAAGGCGTCGAAACGCGATGTGATAAGCGCCTTTTGCGCATCCGTAACATGGGTCATGGCTGCCAGCTGACTCTGGCACTCACCAACAAATTCAGTCAATGTACGCAGATCGTCTCCTGTGGTCTTTCTACCCAGGAAATCGATGGCTTGAATACCATTTGTACCCTCGTAGATCTGGGCGATACGGGTGTCACGAACCAGTTGCTCGATACCTGTCTCACGAATATAGCCGTGACCACCAAACACCTGCTGCGCCATTACGGCGGCATCTAGACCTCTGTCACTCAAGAACGCCTTGGCAACCGGTGTAAGCAGGCCGACATAACGCGCTGCCTTCTCCTGCACCTCACCATCTGCATGTTTAGCGAGATCCAACTGCTGACCGGTAAACACCGACAGCGCGCGTCCCGCTTCGGTATAACAGCGTATGGTCATCAGCATGCGGCGCACGTCGCCGTGTACCAAAATAGGGTCGCTGGCATTGTCGCTGCCACCTGCCGCCTGGCCCTGCAGACGCTCCTTGGCATAGTCGCTAGCCATCTGGTACGCCGCCTGAGAAGTGCCTAGTCCTTGAATACCAATCGCCAGACGCTCATAGTTCATCATGGTGAACATGCACACTAAGCCGCGATTCGCCTTGCCGATCAGATAGCCCTGGGCGTCGTCGAAGTTCATCACACAGGTTGCCGAGCCCTTAAGCCCCATCTTGTGCTCGATAGAGCCTACGGTGACGCCGTTGGTTTCACCTAGCTCGCCGTTATCATCTACCTTGATCTTTGGCACCAAGAAGAGTGAGATACCGTTCGAGTCCGGCAGCTTTGCCAGTACCAGGTGAATGACGTTTTCGGTGAGATCATGATCGCCACCCGTAATGAAAATCTTACTGCCAGAGACAAGATAGCTGCCATCATCCTGCGGCATAGCCTTGGTGCGGATGTTACGCAGATCCGAACCCGCCTGTGGCTCTGTCATGTCCATGGCGCCGGCCCATTGACCCGAATAGAGGTTAGGCAGGTACTTATCTTTGAGCTCGTCACTGCCGTGGGCATTGATACAGAGGGCTGCACCCGCGGTGAGTGAACCATACAAGGTAAAGGCGTTGCAGGCGCTATAGGCCATCTCATCGACCAGCACGCCAAGCATTTTAGGCATACCCATGCCGCCAAACTCAGGATCGCCGCACAGCCCTACCCAACCGCCTTCGGCATATTGGTCATAAACCTCACGATAGCCATCGGGTGTGATCACCTTAGCATCTTCAAAGCTTACGCCTTGCTCGTCACCGGGACGGTTAATAGGATGGATAAGATCCCGTGATATCTTCTCGGCCTCATCGAGGATCGCCGTTGCCGTATCCATATCGACGGTCTCGGCCAAGGCCGCTAGTTCACCCCAAGTTTGTGGAGCATCGAACACGCGCTCCAACAGAAATTTCATGTCGGCCAATGGCGCCTGGTATGGATTCATCTCGCCTCTCTTAAACGTAAGATTAAAACAGTTGTTTTAATCTATCTCAGTTGCGGCTGAGAATAAAGCCCTTTAGTCAAATATTGTCCGCCAGCGCAAATAAAAAAGCCCCGCGTAGATTGCGAGGCTTCTTAAGTTACAGCTAGTTACCAAATGAGGGACTTACCACATCAGGTCGTCTGGGATCACATAATCTGCGTATGGGTCGTCTTCTTCTACCACTTGGGTGGCGTCTTCCGCCTGCCACAGGTAACCGCACCAGTCGGGCACCAAGAGGTTAACTCGCTCGGCAAGCTTATGAGGTACCAGGTAGCTCACCTCTTCGTGGCGCACTATCCCTAACTGGCCGTTGAGCAGCTGGCTCTGCAGTTTTTCGTTCACGTACAGGCTAAAGATCTTAGTGCCTAGGGTGTAGTTAAACTTAACTTCGGCATCCTTTGGCGGCTCGATGGCGCAGCGCTTAAATTCGGTGATTAGCCCGCGCACCTGGCCCTTCTCCATCGCCTCGGCGAAACGTTGCTCGTTTAGCGCCTTATCCTTATCGATCTGCGCCTGTTTCTTTGCGGCGATCTCTTGTTTCAAGGCCTCTGAGCCATCATCGACCTTAGCTTTACGATCGCGACGCTTCTGGGTCTTGGCATCGCGAACCTTCTGTTTGCTGACCAGGCCAGCCTTGAGCAACTGCTCTTGAAATGGGTTTGCCATCTTTCTTCTCACTCATTGGGTAACACTATCTGCGCTACCTACTTCTCTTTAGGTTGTTGGGCCAATTTGCCTAACTGACTCATGGCCATGCTGGCACCGCCGAGGGACCAACCGCCATCTACTGGCAACACGGTGCCGGTAATGTAACTGGCCATTTCTGATGCGATAAACATCACCGCGTTGGCAATATCATCAGTGCTGCCGTTGCGCTTAAGGGGCACGCTTTGGGCTACGGCCTGTTGCAGCGCATCGCTGGGTGCCAGGCGATTGAATCCTTCGGTGCCGCTGATGGGGCCGGGTACAATGGAGTTAACCCTGATACCCTCAATACCCCACTCCAGTGCCAGACTCTTGGTCAGCATGTCGACTCCGGCCTTGGCCGCGCTCACATGGGACTGCATTGGCATGGCAATATAGGCCTGAGGCGCCGAGATCTGTACTATGGCGCCGCCGGGACGACGCATCAAGGGATAGGCCTGTTTGAGCACCTGAAAACTGCCCAGCAGATCGATATCCATCACCGACTTGAAACCGTTTTCGGAAAGCTCCGCCGCTGTCGCCGGGAAGTTTCCGGCCGCGCCACTGACCAGCACATCCAATTGGCCATATGCATCGGCTATCTGCTTAAAACCTGCCTTTAGCGCGTCGAGATCCCGCACATCGAAGGCGACGCCAAGCATCTTACCTTGACCGTTAATCGCGTGCAGCGCCTCTACGGCTGCATCGACCTTTTCCTGACGGCGGCTGGCCACGGCAACGTTAGCGCCCGCCTTGGCAAAAGCCTTGGCGATACCCAGATTAATGCCACTGGTACCGCCCACTACAAAGACGTTTTTCCCTCGATAATCGAACATCTTCTTTCCCTGTCTAATAAAACCTTAAGAGTTAAATTAGGAGGCTCGAAGTGTCAGGTCAAGCTATTTAAGCGATGCATGAATCTCTGTTAGCGCCGCCAATGGATTAGCCGCCTTGGTGATAGGACGGCCAATCACCAGGTAATCGGAACCCGCTGCCAGCGCCTGCGTCGGCGTCATCACGCGGTGCTGATCGCCCTTGTCGCTGCCGGCTGGGCGAATACCCGGTGTAACCAGCTTAAAGTCAGCGCCAAATTCGGCCTTTAGCATGCTGGCTTCCTGGGCCGAACAGACGATACCGTTTAGTCCTGCCTGTTTGGTGAGGCTTGCCAGACGCTTGACATGCTCGGCCGCCGGCACATTAATGCCAAGCAGTGCGAGCTCTTCGTCGCTCATTGAGGTCAGTACCGTCACGGCGATCAGCAGCGGCGCCTTGTCGCCATAAGGAAGCAGCGCCTCGCGAGCAGCCTGCATCATGGCCAGGCCACCGCTGGCATGCACGTTGGTCATCCACACCCCTAGCTCTGCCGCTGCGGCGACGGCCTTGGCGACGGTGTTCGGAATGTCGTGGAATTTGAGATCCAAGAAGAGGTCAAAGTCGCGACTGTGGATCTCTTTGACCAACTCAGGACCAAAGAGGGTGAACATCTCTTTGCCTATCTTGAGGCGGCACATGTTGGGGTCGAGCTGATCGATGAGCTGCAAAGCTTCGGATTTATTATCGTAATCTAGCGCCACTATAATAGGTTTGTTGCTCATGCTGTTCTCCTGTTGCTTTGCATTTTATTGTCTATTTACTCCCCGTCGAGTCCGCGGATCCGCTTGATGGTGCCCCAACTCTTACAGGAAGGGCAATGCCAGTAGAGGGTGTGGGACGGGAAACCACACTCGATACAGCGGTAACTTGGACGAAATTTTATCTGCTGCTCAACCAATTCGGCGAGCATGTTTAAACTTTGTTTTGCCTGACCATCTTCGGCGTGTTGGATCTGCATCTTCATCAGATGCTGGAAACTCTTCATGGTCGGATGGCGATAGAGGCCGTCGAGGATCAATTTCTCAGCATCTTGGTTTTCCCCCTGAGTGATCATCTGCTGCGCCAGAGTGATGGCCACACTCGCGCCAGCACCCTGCTCTAACGCTTCGCGCAGCAATTCACGATAGGCACCAAGGTCCTCGGTCGATTGATAAACTTCTTTGGCGATGGCGAGCGCTTCGGGAAAGAGCTCAATATCGGCATCTTTCAGGCGGCAGAGCATCTCTTTGGCGCGGCTAAACTCTAGCTGGGCAAGGAACAGTTTGGCGCTGGTTAACATGGCGCGGCCACATTGGGGATCTTGTTTTATCGCCTGCGCCAGGTGTTTAAGCTTGAGCTCGCAATCGCTGGCCTCATCGGCAAGCTCACAATAGAGATGGGCCTGCAGGTGTTTAAGCGATTGCTGACGCTTACGCTTGAGGCTCTTGATGATATCTATTGCCTTCTGCCAGTCTTTGGTCACCTGGTAGATGGCGATCAGCTGATCTTCGGCCTCTTCGCTGTGATCCTCCTGACGAACCAGATTAAGGAAGATCTCCTCAGCCCTGTCGTAGAAGCCGGCGGCCAGATAATCTTTGCCCAGCTCCATCATGGCGATGTCACGCTGCTCGGTTGTCAGAGTTGGCCGGGCAATCAGGTTTTGGTGAATTCGAATCGAGCGATCAACCTCACCCCGTTTACGAAACAAAGAGCCGAGGGAGAGATGGGTATCTATGGTGTCATCATCCACGTCCAGCATGGAGATAAAGAGATCGACAGCCTTGTCTGATTCATTAGACAGAAGGAAATTAAGGCCGGTAAAGTAATCTCGGCTTAACTGCTTACGTTTACTATTCTGCTTATGCCTGATACTACGACGACCCATGTACCAACCGTAACCGGCGGCTATGGGTAACAACAGAAACAGAATCTCTAACATATTAAGCGTTTACTTCCTTCGCTTGATGTTCGATTTGGGTAGATGGTGGGAGTATCTCAACCGGTAACTTGGCTTCTAACTGCTCTAACTTCTTATTGGCCTTGCGCAGTTGCAGCCTTACCTTAGTAATATGGTAGATGGCAAACAGCCAGCTAACCAGGAAGCCTGCCAGAAACACCACGCCGAGCACGACAGGCAGTCGATATTCACCCTGAGCGACAAAATAACTTATGGTCACCAGCTGTTCGTTGCGTGCACCAAACAATAAAGCCAAGACGAAAAACAGGGCGACAAGCACGGTCGCGATAAATGACTTCACGTTACTCTCCATAAACCCGTGATGATGGGTTGATTATCCAAGAAATTTAGCGAACTAGCTAGCCATACCTAGAATTTAGGCATAAAAAAACCTCCTTTCGGAGGCTTTTAAAACAATGTCATTTACGAGTTGATAGCATCAACGCGCTCACGCAGTTCTTTGCCAGGCTTAAAGTGCGGTACATACTTGCCTTCCAGCTCAACTGAAGTCCCAGTCTTAGGATTACGGCCTGTACGTGGTGCACGATAATGAAGGGAAAAACTACCAAAGCCACGGATCTCGATACGGTCACCGCCTTCCAATGTCGTTGCCATCTGCTCCAACATCTCTTTAATAGCGCTTTCTACTTCTTTTGCCGACAGCTGCGACTGCCTAGTGGCAAGTTTTTCGATCAGTTCGGATTTAGTCATCCTGTACCCTCTATAATCAAGCCAAACACAGTCACCTAGCGGGGATGTTACCGTCCCCGAACTTCAGGCGAATTATTTGCGAGCCGCTTTGAACGCTTCAGCCATGGCATTGCTCATTGCAACGTCATCTTGCTTGTTCAAGTTAGCCATCGCTTCCTTCTCATCAGCTTCGTCTTTCGCACGGATAGACAGGCTGATAGAACGGTTCTTGCGATCAACACCCATGAACTTAGATTCAACAGTGTCACCTACTGAGTATACAGTAGATGCATCTTCGATGCGCTCACGAGAGATGTCAGAAACACGTAGGTAACCTTCTACAGTTTCAGCCAACTCGATAGTAACGCCTTTCGCGTCTACTGCAGTAACAGTACCAGTTACGATAGCACCTTTCTTCTTATCTGCAAGATAAGCGTTGAATGGATCGTCTTCAGTCTGCTTAACGCCTAGGCTGATACGCTCACGCTCTGGGTCAACTGACAGTACAACTGCGCTGATTTCGTCGCCTTTCTTGTAGTCAGATACGGCTTCTTCGCCAGTACCATTCCAAGAGATGTCAGACAGGTGAACCAGACCGTCGATGCCGCCGTCTAGACCGATGAAGATACCGAAGTCAGTGATAGACTTGATCTTACCAGTAACCTTGTCGCCTTTCGCGTAACGCTCTGCGAAATCATCCCATGGGTTAGTCTTACATTGCTTCAGACCTAGAGAAATACGACGACGCTCTTCATCGATGTCCAGAACTAGAACTTCAACTTCATCACCTAGGTTAACAACCTTAGATGGGTGAATGTTCTTGTTAGTCCAATCCATTTCAGAAACGTGTACCAGACCTTCAACACCTTCTTCGATTTCAACGAAGCAGCCGTAGTCAGTTAGGTTAGTTACGCGACCAGTCAACTTAGTGTTTTCTGGGTAGCGCTTGCTGATTTCTAACCATGGGTCTTCGCCAAGTTGCTTAAGACCTAGTGAAACACGAGTGCGCTCACGATCGTACTTAAGTACTTTAACGTTGATTTCGTCGCCAACGTTTACGATTTCAGATGGGTGCTTAACGCGCTTCCAAGCCATATCTGTGATATGTAGAAGACCGTCAACGCCACCTAGGTCAACGAATGCACCGTAGTCAGTCAGGTTCTTAACGATACCCTTAACTGCTTGACCTTCTTGTAGGTTTTCAAGTAGCGCATCACGCTCTGCACTGCTTTCAGATTCGATAACAGCACGACGAGAAACAACAACGTTGTTACGCTTCTGGTCTAGCTTGATAACCTTGAATTCTAGTTCTTTGTTTTCTAGGTGAGCAGTGTCGCGAACTGGGCGAACGTCAACTAGAGAACCTGGTAGGAATGCACGGATACCGTTTAGTTCAACGGTGAAACCGCCTTTAACCTTACCATTGATGACACCGATTACAGTTTCAGCATCTTCGTAAGCTTTTTCTAGAACGATCCAAGCTTCGTGGCGCTTAGCTTTCTCACGAGAAAGTTGAGTTTCACCGAAACCATCTTCAACAGAGTCAAGGGCTACGTCAACTTCATCACCAACAGCGATTTCTAGAACGCCTTGAGCGTTTTTGAATTGGTCAGCTGGGATTGGGCTTTCAGACTTAAGGCCAGCGTCAACCAGTACCATACCGTTCTGGATTGATACTACAGTACCACGAACGATAGAACCTGGACGGAACTCAAGTTGTTGAAGGGATTGTTCAAATAGATCAGCAAAAGATTCAGTCATGTTAATTTACTTTAAGTAATAAACCACGGCCCATCCTAGACGTGGAGTCAGATTAATCATTTGTCGCATCCATGTGACAAATCGTAACGACCCTGCTCCCTAGAGAACAAGATCAGGTAATTTTTCTTTGATGTGAGCGAGCGCGAGCTCAACCACTTCATCAATGCCTATGCCAGTCGTATCGATCACCAGCGCATCCTCGGCAGGAACCAAAGGAGCGACCGGGCGATTCATATCACGCTCATCGCGTTCAACGACCTCGGCCAAAAGACGGTCGATATTAACATCGAAGCCCTTGTCCTGCAACTGATTATAGCGCCTTTGGGCCCTTTCCTCAGCTGACGCGGTTAAATAAAGTTTAGCTGGAGTTGTAGGAAAAACGACCGTGCCCATGTCGCGACCATCAGCGATCAAACCTGGCGCCTCGGCAAAGGCGCGCTGACGACGAAGAAGCGCCTCACGTACGCGGGGAAAAGCCGCGACTTTTGAGGCTGCATTAGAGCACTCTTGGCTACGGATGGCGTGGGATACATCCTCGCCTTCCAGGACCACTTTAATGCCATTGCCATTAGCCGTAATGAATTGCACATCTAAATGCGCGGCTAACAGGGCCAGCGAGGCTTCGTTGTCTAACTCGACGTTATGGTGAATTGCCGCGAGGGCCAAGACACGATATATGGCACCGCTATCAAGCAGCTTCCATCCTAAACGCGAAGCAAGTATCTGACTAATAGTGCCTTTACCTGCACCGCTTGGGCCGTCAATAGTGACGATGGGAGCCCGTTGTGACATATGATTCTCCAAATTAAATCTATCTTCCCTAAAGATCCTGAATGTCGTCCACGAAAAAACTGCGCGCGCATTATAAACTAAAAGCAATCATAAAGCGGCAAAAAGTTACGAATTAACATAATTGGATCACTTATTATCGCGGGTCAAAAGCACTGACCCGCGATGAGAGACTGAGCCTACTGGGCAAGCGCCGCAAACTGGGCGAAGTAGTCGGGGAAGGTCTTGGAGGTACAATCGGGATCGTTAATGGTTATGCCACAATCGGCAAAGGCCATCAGTGAGAAACACATGGCCATGCGATGATCGTTATAAGTATCGATTTCGGCCGTATTTAACTGAGCCGGCGCCGTGACGCGAATATAATCATGGCCCTCTTCTACCTCGGCGCCAACTTTACGCAGCTCGGTGGCCATGGCAGCGAGACGGTCTGTCTCCTTGATACGCCAGTTGTAGATATTACGCAGCGTCGTGGTGCCTGTGGCAAACAGCGCCGTGGTCGCTATGGTCATGGCAGCATCCGGGATATGGTTCATGTCGAGATCCACCCCATGTAGCGGCGCACTTCTGGCGATGATGAAATCGTCGCCCCACTCTATCTGTGCGCCCATGGCTTCGAGGACGTCGGCAAACTTAACATCCCCTTGAATACTTTTCAGTCCAACACCGGTGACTTTAACCTCACCGCCTTGAATGGCTCCAGCTGCCAGGAAGTATGAGGCCGATGAGGCGTCGCCTTCAACCAGCACAGTACCGGGGGAGACATATTTCTGGCCTGCAGGAATCTCGAAGCGCTGATAGTCGTGATTAATAACCGTCACGCCAAACTGCGCCATCAACGCGATAGTGATGTCGATATATGGTTTGGAGACCAGCTCGCCTTTAATCTTGATATTCACCTGATCCTTAGCCAGTGGCGTCACCATCAGCAGCGCGGTTAAAAACTGGCTGGACAGGTCACCAGCGATCTCAACATCGCCGCCATTGAGTCCGGTGGCATTGATGGTTAGCGGCGGAAAGCCGGGCTGTTTCAGGTAGCGTATATCGGCACCAAGTGTGTTTAGGGCATCGACCAGATCACCTATGGGACGCTCCTCCATTCGCGGCTCGCCCGTTAAGGTAAATTCGCCCTGACCTAAAGTCAGCGCAGCACATAAGGGGCGCATCGCCGTGCCGGCATTACCCAGAAACAGTGTCTGGGCTGTGTCGCTATTAATTACGCCGCCCAATCCATCGAGTTCGCAAACCCGGTTATTGTCAGATAATTGATAGTTAACCCCGAGCTGCTTGAGGGCAGTAAGCATGTGACGAATGTCGTCAGAATCGAGCAGATTGGTCAGTCGGGTTTTCCCTTCAGCTAAGGTCGCCAATAACAGAGCGCGGTTAGAGATACTCTTAGAACCGGGAATATTCACGGTACCATGAACCTTAGATATGGGATCGAGTCGTAGTTGTTTCATTAATCACTTCTTAATTGGTTGCAGCCCGGATCGACCGCGGATTATTGATACTGTTAGATACTAAAAACTTGCCATCACGACAAAATGGCCATCTGCTCAATAGACCTGAGCCTCGTGGTTATAAAATTACTGATTGAGGCGGACTATTCAACCCTTTTTTACGATTTATGGCCTTTAATGAGTAATTTTCTTTCTTAGCACTTTGCATGCCCACAAAAAATCACCAGAAATAGACCCGTCTCCCGCCGCTGGCATGAAAATTTGCCAAATTTAAGTTTCGATAAAATCTCGCATTGCGCTGTAAATTCCGCGCAAAATTAGTTTATCCTAAGGCTACGCACAGCGAAGGCCATTTAGGGCCTATAACAAGACATAAGGTAGTTGGAGCCATGTTCGAGAATCTTTCCCCTATGCCCGCCGATCCTATCCTAGGGCTAATGACAAAATTCCGTGAAGATCCCCATGCAAACAAGGTGGATCTAGGCGTAGGTGTATACAAGGATGAAGCGGGAAACACCCCGATTTTAGCCTGTGTCAAACGCGCCGAGCAGCACCGTATCGACACAGAGGCAACCAAAGTTTACATAGGCCCAACAGGTTCTCCTGCCTTTAACCAACTGATGGGCGAACTAGCGTTTGGCCAGGACAACCCAGCACTGCTAGCCGATCGCATTCGCACCGTATCGACTCCGGGCGGTACGGGCGCCCTGCGCGTCGCGGCCGATTTCATCAAGCGTGTTAACCCAAATAGTGTGATCTGGGTGAGCGACCCCACCTGGGCCAACCATACGGGTCTGTTTGAAGCCGCCGGAATTAAGGTCAAGACCTACCCTTACTACGACTATCAAAACAAGACTCTGAAATTTGACGAGATGCTGGCAGCCCTTTCCCAGATTGGCGCCGATGATGTGGTCTTGTTCCACGCCTGTTGTCATAACCCAAGCGGCATGGACCTCACTAACGAGCAGTGGGATCAGGTGATCGCGCTGACCAAGCAACAGGGGTTCACCCCGCTCATCGACATGGCCTATCAAGGCTTTGGCGATGGTGTCGATGAAGATGCCTATGGTGTGCGTCAAATGGCCGCTAACGTCGATGACATGATCCTGTGTAGCTCTTGTTCGAAAAACTTCGGCCTTTATCGTGAGCGTATCGGCGCCTGTTCTATCGTCGGCAAAGACAGTCATTCGGCCAATGTGGCCTATTCGGTGCTGCTCTATGTGGTGCGCTGCATCTACTCTATGCCGCCGGCCCATGGCGCCGCCATCGTCGAGACGATTCTGGGATCGAGTGAGCTTAAGCAGCAATGGCTAGATGAGTTGAAGGTCATGCGCGATCGCATTAACGGCAACCGCGCCATGCTGGTCAATAAGCTGATCGAAAAAGGTGTCACCCGAGACTTTAGCTTTATCGCCAAGCAGAAAGGCATGTTCTCCTTCCTCGGCGTTACCCCAGAGCAAGTCGCTAAGCTTCAGGCGGATCACAGCATCTACATGGTCGATTCTAGCCGCATCAGCATCGCAGGTATTGGTGAAGGCAATGTCGATTATCTGGCGGAGTCTATCGCCAAGGTGTTGTAATACAGCTTGAAAACTCATAAAAAAGGGGACCATTTGGTCCCCTTTTATGTTCTGATGTTCTTTAAAGTTAGGCCGCGTGTTTTTCGGCGAAGGCTTTCATGAAGCTCACCAAGGCCTCGACACCCACTAATGGCATGGCGTTGTAGAGGCTGGCGCGCATACCGCCGACACTGCGATGACCTTTTAGCGCCACTAAGCCAGCGGCCTTAGCTTCTGCCAAAAACTGCTCATTCAACGACTCATCTTTCAGATAGAAGGTCACGTTCATCTTCGAGCGGTTAGCAACCGCGACGCGGTTTTCATAGAAATCGCCGCTGTCGATATAGGCATAGAGCGTCTCGGCCTTACGATCATTGACCTTGGCAACCTCTGCCACGCCACCCTGTGCCTTGAGCCATTTGAAGACTTCTGCAGCCAGATACCAGGCAAAGGTCGGCGGCGTATTGAACATGGAGTCATGTTTTACGGCCAGGCGATAGTCCATGATAGATGCCTGGGTGAGCTGCGGATACGCAAGTAAATCGTCACGAACGATGACGATGCTTAAGCCCGATGGTCCGATATTCTTCTGGGCGCCGGCATAGATGAGTCCATAACGGCTGACATCTATCTCGCGCGACATGATGTTTGATGACATGTCGGCAACGATCGGCCAAGGTGAATTAATCTCTTCAAAAATTTCGATGCCATCTACCGTCTCATTTGGGCAGTAGTGCAGGTAACGATAATCTTGTTTAATCTCATTAAGATCTGGCACAACGATACGGCTGATACCATTGACTTTTTCGACAATGTTTAACGTATCTATCTGGGCGTCGCCGGCCAATTTTTTGGCTTCTTCAACCGCGGCAGATGACCAACTGCCATCGACCAGATAGAGGGCCTTACCCTGTTGACCCAAAAAATTATTCACAACTGCGGCGAACTGTCCGCGGCCACCACCATGCATAAAGAGTACATGGTAGTTGCTGGGAATATTCATCAAGTCTCTGATGTCGGCCTCGGCCTGCTCGGTAAGCGCGATAAACTCTTTACTACGATGGCTGATCTCCATTACGGAGACACCTTGCCCGTTCCAATCCAATAACTCCTCTTGTGCTTTTTGCATCACGGGCTGAGGTAACATGGCCGGCCCTGCACAGAAATTATATGTCGCGCTCACTGCTTTCTCCTTTGCTCTTCTTTCAACTGTGTTGCGTCAAATTAAATGCCATTGGCGTATTTTATTATCGGGTTTCACTTGCCGAAACAAAACGAGCGTCCATAAGGACGCCCGTTAATTTCGCTAAACGTTATTCATTTGGCTCAACGTCTGGCTCGGCCTCGGGCGCTTCGCCTTCGACTTGCTGCTCATCGACAGTATCCGTGATGATAGGGTTGCCCTCTTCGTCAAACTCCTGTTCATCCTGGATCTCATCGATACGCTGCAGCCCAACGACCGTCTCGTCGGTAGCCGTACGGATAATGGTCACACCTTGAGTGTTACGACCAATAGTCGACACACCAGATGCCGGTGTACGAACCAGGGTACCCTTGTCGCTGATCAACATGATCTCATCGTTTTCGAGTACTTGTACCGCTCCGACGACAGCGCCATTACGCTCGCTCACCTTGATCGATACTACACCCTTGGTCGCGCGGCTCTTAGCTGGGTATTCATCCAACTCGGTACGCTTACCATAACCGTTCTCAGTAACGGTCAGGATTGCACCGTCGTTCTTAGGTACGATGAGAGAGACTACACTCTGGCCATCTTCGAGCTTGATACCGCGAACACCTGTAGCGGTGCGGCCCATGCCACGAACCTGGTCTTCGCTAAAGCGAACTACCTTACCTTCGTTAGAGAAGAGCATCACCTCGTTGTCACCGTTGGTGATGTCGACGCCGATCAGCTGATCGCCATCTTTCAGGTTAACGGCGATGATACCGTTGGCTCTTGGACGAGAGTATTGATCCAGCGAAGTCTTCTTCACGGTGCCGTGAGAAGTCGCCATGATCACATACTTGTCGGCGTCATATTCACGCACCGGCAAGATAGCGGTGATACGCTCACCTTCCGCCAGCGGCAGCAGGTTGATGATAGGACGACCACGGGCCTGACGGCTTGCCAGCGGCAGTTGGTACACCTTGAGCCAGTACATCTTACCGAAGTCAGAGAAACACAAGATGGTATCGTGGGTGTTGGCGACCAGCAGTTTCTCGACGAAATCTTCATCCTTCACCTTTGTCGCGGCCTTACCCTTACCACCACGGCGCTGGGCCTGGTAATCGCTCAAAGGCTGATACTTGGCGTAACCCAGATGCGACAGGGTCACTACCACATCTTCTTCGTTGATCAGATCTTCAAGGCTGATATCGACCGCAGAGGCGTTAAGCTCGGTACGACGTTCATCGCCAAACACTTCTAGCACTTCCTGAAGCTCTTCTTTAATCACTTCCATCAGACGCTCAGGGCTGCGGAGGATATATAGCAGAGCTGCGATCAGCTCTAGCAGCTCTTCATATTCGCTTAGGATCTTCTCATGTTCCAGACCGGTCAGCTTGTGCAGACGCAGATCCAGAATCGCCTGAGCCTGTTGCTCAGTCAGGTAGTAGAGACCATCACGAATACCGAACTCTGCCGACAACCACTCTGGACGCGCCGCATCATCACCGGCCTTCTCCAGCATGCCTTGTACATTGCCAAGGGCCCAGCCTTGAGAAACCAGCTTAGTCTTGGCTTCGGCCGGTGTTGGCGATGCCTTGATAAGCGCAATTATAGGGTCGATGTTAGCAAGAGCAATCGCCAGTGCTTCAAGGATATGAGCACGTTCGCGTGCCTTACGCAGTTCGAATACGGTACGACGGGTCACCACTTCACGACGGTGAAGGATGAAGCACTCGAGCATCTCTTTAAGGTTGAACAGCTTAGGCTGACCATTGGTCAGGGCCACCATGTTGATACCGAAAGAGGTTTGCAGCTGAGTCTGGGCGTAAAGGTTGTTGAGGATCACCTCACCCACTTCGCCGCGTTTTACTTCGATAACGATACGCATACCGTCTTTGTCTGACTCGTCGCGCAGTCCGCTGATGCCTTCGATCTTCTTATCTTTTACCAGCTCGGCGATCTTCTCGATCAGACGAGCCTTGTTTACCTGATAAGGGATCTCGGTAACGATAATGCGCTCACGACCGTTGTCTTCAGTCTCAACGGTTGCGCGGGCACGCATGACCGCCTTACCACGACCCGTCTTATAGGCATCTTCGATACCCTTACGGCCGTTGACGATCGCCGCCGTTGGGAAATCTGGTCCTGGAATATGTTCCATCAGCTGCTCGATAGAGAGACTAGGCTCATCGATCAGTGCCAAACAGCCGGAGATCACTTCTGACAGGTTGTGAGGAGGAATGTTGGTCGCCATACCTACGGCGATACCCGATGAACCATTCACCAGCAGGGCCGGAATACGGGTTGGCAGTACCGCCGGGATCTGCTCTGTACCATCATAGTTAGGTACGTAGTCGACGGTTTCTTTCTCTAGGTCAGCCAGCAGTTGATGCGCCAGCTTGTCCATACGAATTTCGGTATAACGCATGGCCGCTGCCGCGTCACCATCGACCGAACCAAAGTTACCCTGACCATCGACCAAGGTGTAGCGCATAGAGAATGGCTGCGCCATACGAACGATGGTGTCGTAAACCGCTGAGTCACCGTGCGGGTGATATTTACCGATAACGTCACCGACGACACGCGCCGACTTCTTATAAGGTTTGTTCCAATCGTTCTTCAACTCGTTCATCGCGAATAATACGCGGCGATGAACCGGCTTTAGACCGTCACGTACATCGGGTAACGCACGGCCCACGATCACGCTCATGGCGTAATCCAAATATGAATTCTTTAATTCGTCTTCAATATTAATTGGTGTTATAGATGAAGCCAGATCAGTCATAAACTGCTCGATCCCTTGAAATTTAGCCGACAAAATACTGCTTAAAAACCAGGCAATATTTTACCAAGCCTGAAAACGTGATTTGGCATTCTAACACAGATATTTAAAGGTGCTAGACCCTATTGAAATTTCACGCCAAATATCTGTTTACGACCGAAAACCCGGGCCAGTTTCAGGCAAGATGAACGCTTTAGCAGCAATCTGATGACTAAGCAGACATTTTCGCCGGGTTCTCCTTTGTTTATCTAAGGCGATGGGTATAATAGCTACATCATTTATTCCCTTCAGAGGACTCTCCGTGTCTAACCTATCTGAGACAAATTTTTCTGAGACTAATAATGCCAATGTCGATCCACAAGAAATCGCTAAGTTTGAGAAGATGGCTGCCACTTGGTGGGATCCCGAAGGAGAATTTAAACCCATCCATAAGCTCAATCCCCTGAGACTCAACTATATCGATCAAGCCGTCGAAGGCCTGTTTGGTAAGCGTGTGCTGGATGTCGGCTGTGGCGGCGGTATTCTCTCTGAGAGCATGGCACGTCTTGGCGCCAAGGTAGATGGTTTAGACATGGGCGCCGAGCCCCTCGATGTCGCGAAACTTCACGCCTTAGAGATGGGTGTCGAGATAAACTATATCCAGGACACGGCGGAGCATCACAGAGATAGTCATCAGGGCCAGTATGATGTGGTCACCTGTATGGAGATGCTCGAGCATGTGCCCGACCCTGCCTCTGTTATCAAGGCCTGTAGCGACATGGTTAAGCCTGGCGGCTATGTGTTCTTCTCGACCATCAACCGCAACATCAGAGCCTATGTAGAGACAGTGATTGGCGCCGAGTACCTGCTTAAGATGCTACCAGTAGGCACACACGATCATAAGAAGTACATCAAACCTGCCGAACTTATTGGCATGGCGGATGCGGTAGATCTTGAGTGCGTCGATGCGACCGGCATCACCTACAATCCGCTGACGGAAATTTTCCGCTACACCAAGTCGCTAGATGTCAACTATATGATCGCCACGGTTAAGCAGGATGACTGATCAAATTGTGCCAGGTGCTATCGCTGAAATGATTGATGGTAAGCGAACTGCCACTAGACCAATAAAAGGTGTGCTGTTTGATCTCGATGGCACCCTAGTGGATACGGCGCCAGATCTCGTGCTGGCGCTTAACTTGGCGCTAAAAGACTTTGGGCTGCCGAGCCAACGACTGGAAGATATTCGCTTTGCCGCTTCCCATGGCAGCCTGGCGTTAGTTAACGCCGCCCAGCCTCATCTTAATGATGAGGAAAAAGCGGCCATCCAGCAGGCGCTGCTTGAGCACTACCATAATGTTAACGGCCAAGAGGCCAAGCTTTTCGATGGCATGAGTGCCCTGCTCGAGCACCTTAGCGAGCAACGCATTCCCTTTGGGGTCGTCACCAATAAGGCGGCGCGCTTTGCGCGGCCTTTGCTGCACAGGCTTGCCTTAGCCAACAAGATGCCAGCCATCATCAGCGGCGACTCCACCACCCAGAGTAAACCCCATCCGGCGCCTATGCGTTTGGCAGCGTCGCAAATTGGCGTCAGCTGCCAGGGAATTCTCTACCTAGGTGATGCTAAGCGCGACCTCGAAGCGGCCCGCAATAGCGACATGCTGGGGGGCATTGCCCATTGGGGTTATATTGGAAACAATGATCAGGCGCACCTCTGGCCCCACGACTTTGGCTTCGACACCCCGGTATCCGTGCTTGAACTCCTAAGACAGGGCTAAGTCGCAGTTAAATCGTGCATAAGTAGCGGTTAAGTCACGATTAAATGAGATGCGTCACGCGCTCTGGTGCTAGGGCGTGTGACACGTCAGTAAAAAGTCGTCCAGGCTGAGATCGCGATCCTTTTTCGGCGCCAAAAGATCCTCAGGATCTGGCCAATATTTTAGCTTTCATGATAGGGAGAAGCAGTCGCCTAAAACTTGACCCGCCGGTGCTATCGTAATTGAAAACAAGGGTTAAAGGTAAGCCATTACTAACCCTTTGGTTTACCCCCAAGATATCCACAACTTGTCCCCTAAAAACCCGCTTGCAATATCCCACCAACCTCACTATCTTGTATCCTATAAAAGAAAAAACACCATATCTTGTGTATGGGCGGCGGTCGAAGCCACTAGAACTGCAGTAGTGCTCAGGTACTTTTTTTAACATCTTCGATTGTTTTTACATGGAAACGTAGGGTGGAGTTTTCCCTCCCAGCGATATTTAATTCAAGGCTTATCTTCAATGAACAGCAATATGCAAGTCACGAAGCGCAGTGGCGAACGTGAAACCATCGATCTCGATAAGATCCACCGAGTGATCACTTGGGCGGCCAAAGGACTGAATAACGTCTCAGTATCGGAAGTCGAATTACGTTCACACCTTCAGTTTTATGATGGAATTCCAACTGAAGCGATCCACGAAACCATAATTAAGGCCGCTGCCGACCTTATCTCGCCAGAGTCACCAGACTATCAATTCCTCTCTGCACGTCTGGCCATCTTCCACCTGCGTAAGAAAGCCTTCGGTCAGTTTGAGCCGCCTTCGCTATACGACCATGTGGTGAAGTTGGTTGAGCTGGGTAAATATGACACGCACATTCTGAACGACTATAGCCGCGAGGAGTTAGATACACTCGACAGCTATATCGACCACTGGCGCGACATGAACTTCTCTTATGCCGCGGTTAAGCAGTTGGAAGGTAAGTACCTGGTTCAAAACCGTGTGACTCACGAAGTCTACGAGAGTGCGCAGTTCCTCTATATTCTGGTAGCGGCTTGTCTGTTCGCCAACTACCCGAGAGAGACGCGTCTTCAGTACGTTAAAGATTTCTATGACGCGACCTCGACCTTTAAGATCTCGCTACCGACACCTATCATGTCAGGTGTGCGTACACCAACACGCCAGTTCAGCTCTTGCGTGCTGATCGAGTGTGGCGACAGCTTAGACTCAATCAATGCAACCGCCTCTTCTATCGTGAAGTATGTGTCGCAACGTGCCGGCATAGGGGTCAACGCAGGTCGTATTCGCGCGCTGGGTAGCCCAATTCGTGGCGGCGAGGCATTCCACACAGGTTGTCTGCCTTTCTATAAGTATTTCCAGACGGCGGTGAAATCTTGCTCACAAGGTGGCGTTCGCGGCGGTGCGGCGACCCTCTTCTACCCTATGTGGCACCTGGAAGTTGAGTCTCTGCTGGTACTTA
Organism: Shewanella halotolerans; assembly: GCF_019457535.1. NCBI lineage: Bacteria > Pseudomonadati > Pseudomonadota > Gammaproteobacteria > Alteromonadales > Shewanellaceae > Shewanella > Shewanella halotolerans. The sequence continues at coordinate 2,340,782 of NZ_CP080417.1, forward strand.
AGAACAACCGCGGCGTCGAAGATAACCGTATCCGTCACCTGGACTACGGCGTTCAGCTGAACAAGCTGATGTACCAACGTCTTATCCAGGGTGGCATGATCACGCTATTCAGTCCATCAGACGTCCCAGGGCTGTACGATGCCTTCTTCGAAGATCAGGCAGAGTTCGAGCGTCTGTATGTGAAGTATGAGCAGGATGAGAGCATACGTAAGAAGCAGATCAAGGCGGTAGAACTCTTCTCCTTGATGATGCAGGAGCGCGCCTCTACCGGTCGTATCTATATCCAGAACGTCGATCACTGTAATACCCACAGCCCGTTCGATGCTAAGGTTGCCCCGGTACGTCAGTCGAACCTGTGTCTTGAGATCGCATTGCCGACCAAGCCGCTGAACAACATCGACGATCCAGATGGCGAGATCGCCCTGTGTACCCTATCTGCGTTGAACCTGGGCGCCATCAAGAAGCTTGATGAGCTGGAAAGCCTGGCAGATTTGGCCGTGCGCGCGCTCGATAGCCTACTCGACTACCAAGACTACCCTATCATCTCGGCACATAAGGGCTCGATGAACCGTCGTACCCTGGGTATAGGCGTGATCAACTTTGCCAACTACCTGGCTAAAGAAGGCGTGCGTTATTCAGACGGCAGCGCCAACGGCATCACTCACAAGACCTTCGAAGCGATCCAGTACTATCTGCTGAAGGCCTCGATGAATCTGGCGAAAGAGCAAGGCGCTTGCCCTGCCTTCCACGAGACCAATTACGCCAAGGGTATCCTGCCAATCGATACCTACAAGCGTGACCTCGATAAGATCTGTGACGAGCCACTACACATGGATTGGGAAACCCTGCGTGAAGAGATCAAGACTCACGGCCTGCGTAACTCGACCCTGTCTGCTCTTATGCCATCTGAGACCTCATCGCAGATCTCTAACGCGACTAACGGTATCGAGCCGCCACGTGGCCTGATCAGCGTTAAGGCCAGTAAGGATGGTCAGCTTAAGCAGGTAGTCCCTGATTTTGAGAAGTACCAGTACAGCTATGAGCTGCTGTGGCAGATGCCAGGCAACGAAGGTTACCTGCAGCTGGTCGGTTTGATGCAGAAGTTTGTTGACCAATCTATCTCGGCCAACACCAACTATGACCCAAGCCGCTTCCCAGGTGCCAAGGTACCTATGCAGGTGCTGCTGAAGGACCTGTTGACCGCATATAAATACGGTGTGAAGACACTTTACTATCACAACACGCGTGACGGTGCGTCAGACAAATATGACGATATCACCTCCATTGAGAAAGAAGACGATAGCTGCGCAGGCGGCGCATGTAAGATCTAACTCTACGTGTTTTAACCTTTTATCAGGGGGCTTTGCCCCCTTTATCGGAAGATAGAAAAATGGCCTATTCAACATTTTGTCAAACACCTAACAATGCCCTGCTGGAACCTATGTTCCTCGGTCAATCGGTTAACGTTGCCCGTTACGATGTTCAAAAATATGAAGTGTTCGAGAAACTAATCGAGAAGCAACTCTCCTTCTTCTGGCGTCCAGAAGAAGTCGACGTCAGCAAAGACAAGATCGATTACGCGGCGCTGCCGGACCACGAGAAGCATATCTTCATCTCTAACCTCAAGTACCAGACCCTACTGGACTCAATTCAAGGCCGCTCGCCAAACGTCGCCTTCCTGCCGCTGGTGTCGCTGCCGGAACTTGAGACCTGGATCGAGACCTGGTCTTTCTCAGAGACGATTCACTCACGCTCTTACACCCACATCATTCGTAATATCGTTAACGATCCTTCGGTCGTATTTGACGATATCGTACAGAACGAAGAGATCCTCAAGCGCGCCAGCGATATCGCCGATTACTACGATAATCTGATCGAGCTGAGCCAGATCTATCACCTCATGGGTGAAGGCACCCATGAGATCAACGGCAAGACTGTTGAGGTCACCACCCGCGCGATCAAGAAAGCCCTCTACCTGTGTATGATGTCGGTTAACGTGCTCGAGGCGATTCGTTTCTACGTCAGCTTCGCCTGCTCATTTGCGTTCGCCGAGCGCAAGCTGATGGAAGGTAACGCCAAGATCATCCGCCTCATCGCCCGTGATGAAGCCCTGCACCTTAACAGCACCCAGCATATTCTTAAGCTGATGCAAGGTGGCAAGGACGACCCAGAAATGGCCGAGATCGCCAAAGAGTGCGAACAGACGGCGATCGACATCTTCGTTAAAGCGGCAGAGCAAGAGAAAGAGTGGGCCAAGTACCTGTTCAAAGACGGCTCTATGATCGGCCTAAACGAGCAGATCCTCTGCCAGTATGTCGAGTACATCACCAACGAGCGTATGAAGTCGGTCAACCTGGCAAGCCCATATGCCGACCAGAGTAACCCGCTGCCGTGGATGAAGAACTGGCTGGAGAGTGACTCGGTACAGGTTGCGCCGCAGGAAGTTGAGGTGTCTTCTTACCTGGTTGGTCAAATTGACGCGTCTGTGGATGAGAGTGAGTTTGCCGACTTTGATCTCTAACAAGATGGTCTTTAGTCAGGCCGTCTTTAAGAAGGCTCCGATCGTGAGCCTTCATGGACAGCCTGTACTCCTCTATACCAGTAACCACCAGAGCCTGTTGGCGGCACTCGAGCAGAAGAAGGTACGTATCTTCTCTGAGTGTCGCAACGGCTTTTGTGGTGCCTGCAAGACGAAGATTAATCGCGGTAGCGTGGTCTACCACACAGAGCCGCTGGTCGAACTGGAGGCAGATGAGTGTCTGCCCTGCTGTTGTCATCCCGACGGCGATCTCGACCTGGCACTTTCTGCCCAAGGCGCAGAGGTGGTCACGACTCACACACCAGAGCCCTTTGCCTGCACCGCCGAATAGCGCGCGACTGAAACTAAGTCTGACCTGAATCTAAGTCTGACTAGGCTTAACCAAATCTCGCCTCAAACATGGCCTAAACTTACCCTTGGCGAAAACAGTCAATCTCCAAGCTAGTTCCAAGCAAACTCCAAGCTATCTCCAAGCAAAATCCCTGGTAAAACTCTGATTACATTCTGGCAATCCTTTGCCGTTTCACTAGAACGTTCTATTAAACAGATACGATAAGTGATGCAAAGGACAGTGGCAAAAGCGCAGATGGGTAGAACAGATCCGCGAGATAATCTGTTAAATCGCTTTCTTTGCCAGCTTATGGTGTAGTCGGTTTACCTCCATTAGGGCGGCGCTGCCATACCAGGGGTGCAGTTCCATCACCAGACGTCCGGCCTTAATGGCGGGATCAGACTCGGTTAATGCCTTGGCCTCCTCGACACTGGTGACGTTAAAGATATAGATGCCTCTTAAATTGCCCTCTTCCAAGAAGGGCCCTGCCAGCACCAGTTTACCCTCCTCGGCCAGTCGGCCGATATTATCCAGGTGTGCCCGCTGCAGCCGCTCTGCCTCTACTTCAGATTGGCTTCGGTTAGGGCCGCTCTTGAGCATAGCCATCACGTAACGCTTCATGCCATACTCATCGGCGCCGACTCTTGCCGCGAGCTCGGCATCATAGCTTTCGGCTCTAAGAGGCAAACTCACCACCAGAGCCGCTACTGCGCCCAATAAGGTAACAAGCAAGCGATGGTTTTTGGTACTCGTTCTAGTATTCGCTATTGTTCTAGTTTCGTTCATTATCTAATCCACTTAGTAAGCATTAGCTTAAGTTATGCCAAAGCCATAAAAAAAGCTAACCCAAAGGATTAGCTTTTCACATTTTATAACCGCAAGCTAGTTTAATAACCACAAGCTAGCGGTAGCCAACTTCTAAGTTTCTTAGATGCTTGCGGCCAGCTCAGCACCTTGGCGAATAGCCCGTTTGGCATCGAGCTCGGCGGCAACATCCACACCGCCAATCAGATGCACTGGCAGACCTGTGTTTTTCATCTCATCGACCAAGCTGCGATTAGACTCTTGTCCGGCACATAACACCACATTGTCTACCTCTAGAACCTGAGCCGCCTCACCGACTTTGATATGTAGGCCTTGTTCATCGAACTTCTGGTAGCTGACACCGTTTAGCATCTCGACATCATGGTGCTTAGCCACAGCGCGGTGGATCCAACCTGTGGTTTTACCGAGTCCCTTGCCCATCTTGCTGGTTTTACGCTGCAATAGGTAAATTTTTCGGCTTGTGTGTTCCAGCTGAGGCGTGGTTAAACCGCCTCGCTCACCATAGGTTTTGTCTATGCCCCACTGCTTGAGCCAGGTATCAGGCTTGAGTGTGGTAGACTCCTGCTCTCCGAGATAGTGAGCCATATCGAAGCCGATACCACCGGCGCCGATCAGAGCAACCCGCTCGCCTACCTCGACCTCGCCGTTCAGCACCTGTTGGTAATTCACCACCTTGGGGCTGTCGAAACCGGGCAGGTCGAGCGCTCTTGGCACAACACCGGCGGCGATCACTACCTCATCGAAGGGCTCGTCTCTAACCACTGAGGCGTCCAGTCGGGTGTTGAGCCTTAGCTCGACCTTGTTGAGCTTCATCTGCTCGGTGAAATAGCGGATGGTTTCATCAAACTCCTCTTTACCCGGGATCTTACGGGCCAGGTTAAACTGACCACCGACCTCCCCCTTGGCCTCAAACAGCACCACCTGATGGCCTCGGCTAGCAGCATAGATGGAAAACGCCATTCCGGCTGGGCCTGCGCCCATGACGGCAATGCGTTTCTTGTGCGTCGCCGACACAAAATTAAGCTCTGTCTCATAACAGGCTCTGGGGTTGACCAGACAGGTGGCGCGTTTCAGCGCAAAGGTATGATCCAGACAGGCCTGATTACACCCGATACAGGTGTTGATCAGCTGACTCTCGCCCGCGGCCGCCTTATTGACAAACTCGGCATCGGCCAGGAAAGGGCGGGCCATAGAGACCATATCAGCCTGACCCGAGGCAATGATCTGCTCGCCGATCTCAGGGGTATTGATACGGTTAGTGGCGATAAGCGGCACGCTCACCTCTTGCTTGAGGCGCTCAGTCACCCAGGCAAAGGCGCCGCGGGGCACACTAGTCACAATGGTAGGTACCCGGGCCTCATGCCAGCCTATGCCTGTGTTGATGATGGTCACGCCGGCGCTCTCCAGCCACTTGGCCAGCTGCACCACCTCCTCCCAGGAGGAGCCGTTATCCACCAGATCAAGCATAGAGAGGCGAAACACTATGATGAAATCTCTGCCGACCCTTTCACGGATCGCCTTGACGATCTCCACCGGGAACTTGGCTCTTTGGCTGAACTCACCGCCCCACTCGTCGTTGCGCTTATTGGTTCTGGCGCAAATAAACTGATTGATTAGGTAGCCTTCAGATCCCATTACCTCCACGCCATCGTAGCCCGCCTTCTTGGCCAGCGCCGCCGTGGTGGCGTAGTCTTTGATGGTGCTTCTTACCTGACGGGCCGACATGGCCGAAGGGGTAAAGGGGGTAATCGGCGACTTGATCTTGCTGGGCGCCTGTGAAAAAGGATGATAGCCGTAACGTCCGGCGTGCAGGATCTGCATACAGATCTTACCGCCCGCCTCATGTACCGCGCTGGTGACGACCTTATGCTTGGCGACCTGCCAGGGGAAGCTTAGCTGACAAGCATTGGGCGCCAAACGACCTCTGAGGTTAGGCGAGATCCCGCCAGTCACAATCAGGCCAACACCACCGGCAGCACGTTCTTGGTAGAATTTTGCCAGTTTCTCAAAACCGCCCTTTTCTTCTTCGAGCCCGGTGTGCATGGAGCCCATGAGCACACGATTCTTCAGTTGTGTGAAGCCGAGATCTAAGGGTTCTAATAAATGCGGAAACGACATTTAAACATCCTTTTTAAACAAGTGATTTAAATCAGCATACCCGCTGTTTGGATTTAGCTCAATACTCAATGCGTGCCAAGCCTTAAGATTCATTTACAATTGTGTTTCGCCCCTATGGCCGTTTTCAGTTAGCATAGAGGGATCAGAGTCATAAAGGAGTGGATAATGTCCGCTAAGCCCTCAATATTTAAACGGATCTTTTCCACCTTGTGGAAGGTGGTTAACACCACACGCAAGGTGATCTTAAATCTATTCTTCTTCGGTTTTATCGCCCTCTTGTTCGTGATCCTCGCCGGTGAGGAGAGCCCAACAGTCGAAGAGGGTTCAGCATTAGTGCTTGATCTATCGGGTAACGTGGTAGAGCAGAAACGCCAGGTGGACCCCATAGAAGCGGCCATGAAGAGTGGTAAAGGGGGCCAGAGCGATGGCGAGATCCTACTTGCCGATCTGCTAAACGCTATCGACAATGCGGCCAGCGACAAACGCATCTCCGCCATAGTGCTCGACATAGGTCACCTTAGATGGACAGGGATCAGCAAGTTGCAGAGCATTGGTGACGCATTGACCCGCTTTAAGGCCTCAGGCAAGCCGATTATCGCCATGGGGAACTGGTATGGCCAAAACCAGTACTTCCTAGCCAGTTTCGCCGATACCATCTACCTCAACCCTCAGGGTTCGGTAGAGATAGAAGGCCTGAGCCGCTATCGCCAATATTTCAAGTCGGCCCTGGATAAACTCAAGATCAAGGCGCACGTTTTCAGGGTGGGCACCTTCAAGTCTGCGGTCGAGCCCTTTATGCGCGACGACATGTCTGAGGCGGCTAAATCGGCCAACCGCGAGCTGCTACAAGATATCTGGGACAGCTTCGAAGCCACGGTCAGCGAAAACCGCGGCATCAAACAAGATGACCTGATGCTGAGCGCCGAGCGTTATCTTGCCGAGCTTAATAAGGCCAATGGTCGCTCATCCGAGATGGCCATCAACCTTGGCTGGGTCGATAAGCTCGCCACTTCCGAGCAGTTCCGTCTGGACATGGTCGAGCGTGTAGGTGAAGCCAAAGAAGGGCACAGCTTTAAGCAGATCAGCTTCTATGACTATCAGAGCGTGATCCAGCAGTTCCCGCCAGTATTGATGCACGACGCCGTCGGCATCATAGTCGCCAAGGGCAACATACTCAATGGTCACCAGGCAGCGGGCCAGATCGGTGGTGAGAGCACCTCTGCCCTGCTTCGCAAGGCGAGATTCGATGACAAGGTGAAGGCTGTGGTGCTGAGAGTCGACAGCCCTGGCGGCAGCGCATTTGCCTCCGAGCAGATCCGTCAGGAAGTGCTGGCCCTCAAGGCAACCAACAAGCCAGTGGTTGTCAGTATGGGCACCTATGCCGCATCGGGTGGCTACTGGATCTCGGCAAGCGCCGACTATATCTACGCCACACCAACGACGCTTACCGGCTCTATCGGTATCTTCGGCATGATGACCACCTTCGAAGACTCACTGGCAGAACTTGGGATCCACACAGACGGCGTCTCCACCTCAGGCTGGACCTCGTTCTCCAGCACCCAGGGGATCAGCGATGAGCTCAAGGAGATCATTCAGCGCCATATCGAGCGAGGCTACCAGGACTTCATCTCGCTTGTCTCAGAGGAGCGCGGCATGAAACCCGAAGAGGTGGATAAGATTGCCCAGGGTCGTGTCTGGTCCGGCAAACGCGCACTTGAGCTTGGCCTTGTCGACGAACTTGGCGATCTTGAGCAGGCGGTGACTAAGGCGGCCGAGCTGGCTAAGCTTGAGAAGTTCGATACCAAGCTGATCGAACAGGAGCTATCGCCACAGGAGCAGTTCATCCAGCAGATGTTTGCCCAGGCTGTAAGCTACATGCCACAGACTCTGTCTCAGAGCAGCCTAATCGAACAACTGCTTGGTGAGGTGAGCAGCGTAGTCGAAGAATTTAACGCCTTTGACGATCCAAACGGCCTCTACCTCTACTGCGACAGCTGTAACTACTAATCGCTCTGCTGTACTCGCAGCAAAGACGCTATCACAGAAAAGCCCGCAGATGCGGGCTTTTTTATTGGCGCTTTCCTAAGTATAATCCCGCCAATCCTGCATCAATAAAGCTATCACTATAATGAAAAAACCCTCCATCTATGTCGCCTACACAGGCGGCACCATAGGCATGCAAAAGACAGATAATGGTTTCGCGCCGGTACCGGGATTTCTCACCGACTGCGTCAAGGCCATGCCCGAGTTTTTTCATCAGGAGATGCCAGACTTTGTCATCAGTGAATATTGTCCACTGATCGACTCTTCAAACATGGCGCCGACGGATTGGCAGATGATCGCCGACGATATCAAGGCAAACTACGACAAGTATGATGGCTTCGTGATCCTCCATGGCACAGATACCATGGCCTTTACCGCCTCGGCGCTCTCCTTCATGCTGCAAGGGCTCACCAAACCCGTTATCGTTACCGGCTCGCAGATCCCGCTGGCCCAGCTGCGCTCAGACGGCCAGACCAATCTGCTTAACGCCCTCTATATCGCCGCCAACTATCCGGTGGCCGAGGTATGCCTCTTCTTTAACAACAAGCTGTTTCGTGGCAATCGCACCACTAAGGCCCATGCAGATGGCTTCGATGCCTTCGCCTCGCCTAACTTCCCTATTCTGTTAGAGGCAGGCATTAAGATCCGCCTCAAGGCGGGCCGCATCAGCGAGAGCAAGGCCAATACCCTGACGGTCAACAAGATAAGCCCGCAGCCCATAGGCGTGGTTACCCTCTACCCAGGGATCACCACAGAGATCATCGATAACATCTTACAGCAGCCGGTAAAGGCGCTAATTTTACTTACCTACGGTGTCGGCAATGCGCCGCAAAACCCTGAGTTACTGGAGTGTCTGCGCAAAGCCAACGAGCGCGGCATCATACTGGTGAATCTAACCCAGTGTTTGCAGGGGAAGGTCAACATGGGCGGCTATGCCACCGGCAACGCGCTGGCCAAAGCCGGGGTTATCAGCGGTTTTGACATGACCACGGAAGCGGCGCTGACCAAACTGCACTACCTGCTATCTACCGAGCTTTCACCGAGCGATATTCGCGTGCAGATGCAGCAAGATCTCTGCGGCGAGCTCACCGAAGACTAATTGGTTTAAAACTAACAATGCGAAATAAAAAAGCCCCTGTCATCAGGGGCTTTTCACTCTTAGAGGTCTTGCTCTTTGAAGGCGGCGATACTCTCGCCCTTGAACTGACGTTTCAGCTCGGCCTTTGACAGTTCGTTCAATTCACCTTGGTTATTAATGGTGAAATGATCTGTCTGGTTCAACCTGCGAGCCTGGTACAGCATCACCAGCTGCAGTGTCGAGTCTTTCTGCTCATCAGACAGCACTGTACCATCTTCCCACTTGCCGAGTTCGGCGGCGCTGAGTAATCGCTCGTATACCTCTTGAGGCATATCGTCGATCACTTTATTGATATCACTCATATACTCTTCCGTTTATGTAACACTATGCGGACTCTGGCTATCAGATAGCCGACGAAGCCAAAGACGAAGCAGATGCCGGCGATATTGGCTCTGAGCCCTTCCGCCGGCTCGCCGCCCCAAAACCAGATCACCACACCGGCAATAAACAGCGTCATCGCCAGAAAGCTCTGGTTCATCAGCTGATTGGTACGCTTGATATGACTGATCCGATTGAGCGACTCGTTATCCCCTGACAAACCCGAGGAACAGTGAGGGCAGCTCTTAGCCAAACTCGATATGCGCTTTTGACAACTTGGGCATTCTACTAAGGCCATTGCGGACTCCTATCTTAGCTTATCGACCACGGCCAGCATGGCGAGCAGTGACGCCTCACCCAGGTAGATGCAACGCTCAGGTGACCAACCAGACATAGGATCTGGCATGTTGGCGTTATCTTTAAATGGCATCTCTAGGGTGTTAGAGAGACAGCCGAAGGTCTGCGCTACCCAGTTTGACGCAACCGTCAAGTTAGCCTGGCCTGGCTCGTCTTTATCATAGCCAAACTCATCCTGGAAATCGGCGCTCGCCATCAGCAATGCCTTAACGAAATCGGCCTGCTGATCCGCCATCTTTTGATTGTAACCCGGCACGCCTTCACAACCTGCGAGGAACACATATGGCAGGCCTTCGTCACCGTGTACATCATAATAGAGATCGACGCCCGTCTCTTTCATGCGATTGACCACATGATACACCTCAGGGCTCTTCTCTAGCGACGGACTCTGCCATTCGCGGTTAAGGTTAACGCCCTTGGCATTGGTTCTCAGGTGGCCACGCACGCCGCCATCCGGGTTCATGTTTGGTACGATATAGAAGTTGGCCTTATCCAGCAGCGCCTTAGCCGTCGGACAATCACCATCGAGAAGGTTGTTCAGCAGGCCTTCCACCAGCCACTCGGCCATGGTTTCACCCGGATGTTGTCGCGCGGTGATCCAGATCTTAGCTTTCTCTTCATCTTCATCACCCACCTTAACCAGGGTCATGTCGCGATCGTCTAAGGTCTTACCTAGATGCTCGAGTGAGACGAGTGGATGCACCTGAACGGCGCTAAGCAGATCCTGATGACGCTCGTAGCTATAGGGCGCGAAATAGGCAATCTGGATCATCTCGCAATCCAGTTCCACCTCTATAGTGAGCTTGCCATCTTGATACTGAGTCGGCAGGCGGAACCATTGCTGTCTGTCGTAGGTAGCCACGGCCTGATAGCCTTCCCAGCCCTTAGTGTAAGAGGCTTGGCCCGCGTTGATGATATTCAGGGTATAGCGCTGGCCAACTTCACCTTGCAAACGAAAGTTGAACCACTGGAAAAACTCGCCCCCTTCATCGGGTCTAATGGCCAGTTGCACATTATTGATATCATCTTGGTTGATGACCTCAATATTACCGCCGTCAAAATTGGCACTGATTAGCATATCCATTCCTTCATTGAGTTAAGGCAGACATCTTGGGTCTGCTGATCCCCTAAGGATAAACTAATTCGCCCCGTTTTCGCACCGCTAGCGCTAAATAAAAGCCAGTTTTTTTGCTGTCATTTTGACTAACACAGAAAGCTGTAACCCTGACCACGAACGGTATTGATGATGGTTTTTGGCAGACAGATCTTGGCAAGTTTACGCCTTGTATTACTGATGTGCATATCCAGGTTTCGATCAAACTGTCCCAGATCTTTCTTCAGCACACTTTTCTGCAACTCCTGTTTGGTTATCACCTCTCCTTTGCGATCAAACAGGTATTTGAGCAGCTTAAACTCGGTCTGAGTCAGGGATACGCGCCGCTCAGCCACCTCTATGCTGAAATCATTCTGATTAAAATAGATCGCCTTTATCGGTAGTGGCAGAACGTCGGTCAGCTGCGCTTTGGTGATGGCCGCACGGCGACGCAGGGCTTCGATGCGCACCACCAGCTCACGTACACTCACAGGTTTAGAGAGAAAATCGTCGGCGCCGAGACGAAACCCTTTAACCCGCCGCTCCTCTTCATCGGTAGCCGAGATCAGGATCACCGGCAGGTTGTCGCTGCGTGACTCTAGAAACGCAAAGCCATCCACAAGGGGCATCTCGATATCCAAGATAATGAGATCGATCGCCATTTTGCCTAAAATAAGCAGTGCTTCCTGGCCATTACTGGCACAATGCACCTGATACCCGCTGGCGACTAGGCCAAGATAAAGGACTTCGCGCGCAAAGGGATCATCATCAACGAGTAACACTCTTTCCATTTAAGAACCTTAATGATAATAGTTATCATTAAGGTTACATTAACTCATCAGGCCAATCCAGTCCTTTATACCTCTAAAGAATAAAACTTTGACCAGTATCCCACCACATTGTTACTCGCGACATAAAAAAGGCCCCTTTTGGGGCCTTTAGCGACAAATCCAATTCTACTTGAGCATCAACTGGCGAATGTATTTCACCGGCGCGCTACCATAGCTTAAGAACTGTTCGTGGAAGCCTTTTAGGTTAAAGTCCTCTCCCTGCTTGGCCTTTAACTCCTCGCGGAAATCATAGATCTCACGATAACCCGCATAGTAGCTGGTGAGCTGCACCTGGCTAAGGGTTGCGCGGCGCCACTTGCCTTCGGCCTCAGCCTGTTGTTGGAAGGCTTCCTGAGTCATCAGCGCAATCGCCTCCTCCTCTGTCATCCCCTTCACCTGAATGCTGTAGTCCAAAATGGTGTTGGCAATGACCCTAAGGTTCCACTTGTAATACATGAGCCACATCTCTGGCTCGAAGTTACCATAGCCCTCTTCCAGCATCATACGCTCGGCGTAAACCGCCCAACCTTCAACCATGGCACCGTTACCAAACAGGCTCTTCACTAGGCTTGGCGACTCATTAGAGTAAACCAGCTGGGTGTAGTGACCCGGGATCGCCTCATGAATATTAAGCACCTGCAAGATCCAATGGTTGTATTCTCTCAGGTAACTCTCGGCAGAAGGATCGCTCATGCCATCCAGCGGTGTGACGTTGTAGTAGGTATTCCCCGTCTTCTCATAGGGGCCCGGTGCGCTAATCGAAGCGCCGGCGAAACCACGCATATATTCTGGGGTTTCACGCACCACCAAGGGCTTGTTAGGATCTAACGTCACCAACTGCTTGTCGTTGACAAACTTGACCAACTCGGGGATCTGGGCGCGCACCTCGGCAACAAAGTCTTCGCGTTTCACATGGCGGGCCGACAGCTTATCAATTAGCTGACGAGTCGCCACCTTAGTGTCACTGGGCATCTCTGTCTTGAAATACTTGCTCCACAGCTGTGTGGTGATCTTAGCCATCTCGCCCTGGACTCTTGCCTTATCGGCCAGGGCCTTTTCATAGAGCTGCTTGGCCGACATGCCAGACTGAATATCGAAGGCAAACTTCTGCTCATAAAGCTCTTCACCAATTCTAAAGCTACGGGCGCCCTCTTTAGTCAGCTTGGCTTCCAGGCCAGTCAACCAGTCGATATGTTGATTAATGGCATCGACCGCGAGCTTGAAACGGCTATTGAACAGGGTTTTCTCATCATCGCTGAGACCCGAGGCGGCAACCTGCTTCAATAGGTCATCAGAGAAGACGCTGAAGGCGCCGCGGTTTTGCATTATGGCTAACTGGGTATGCTCTAGGGTCGGCTTGTCAATATTCTCTTTTGCCGCAGCATAATAGGCGGGTACATTTTCCATGCGAGCCAGGAAGGAACGTAGACGCTCATCAAGCGGTGCAAAGTCTTCGTTAACCAGCTGAGCGAATCCACCGGCTACGTTGTAGTTCGCGGGGTTCCATTGCCAAGACTTGAAGGTGTCTATCTCCCAGCGATCTTGCTGCAACAGGTTCTCAATCAACTTGTAGTCGATAAGCTCACTCGGGGTTAGCGTATTCACATCAAAGCCATTTAGCAGTTTAAGTTGGGCCTCGACGAAGGCTAAGCTCTCGATGCGGCTTTGGGCATTGGGCACCTTAAGCACACCGTCATATTTGTGATAACCACTGTAGAGCGCCCAGGTCGGCGACTGCTGCCACAAGGCATCGATAAATTGATTAGAAAACTCGGCAAAACTCAGTGCCTGTACCTCGGTAGCACTCGCCATCTGAGGAGTTGCAGTTTCGCTAGTGTGTGTCTGACAGGCGGTAAGACTACCTAACCCCAGGACGATGGCGGCAGCGATGACGCTATTCTTCATGATTCTTCTTCCCTTCATTCTTATTATTAACGGCTTTCTCTTAACGACTTTCTAATAACGACTTCTTAGATTGCAGCTTAAAACATGCCTTTAACGGCCTTACTCGAGGTTTTGAGCAGCAGAGATACTTGAACCGATAGATGAGCCAATACATGAGCTTAGCCCAGCTGGCCCATAGTAAATCACGTTGCCAGGAAAATTGCAGCTATCACACCACCTTAGACAAGCTTTGTTACAAAGGTATTTGCCAGGCCTAACGTGTCTAAGGCAAGCACTCAAATCTTGGCTAGCACCACAGTGATGCCCTTAGCTAACCACAACTAAGCAGCCAAGCCTCAGCAAGAGCGCACCCAATTGCCGCTAGACCCACAAGCAAGGTGTTAAGTAAGCGGTTTTGACAGCGAGTTCTAGGGCACTACACTGAATTTAGAGCCTCAAGAGGTTAGCCATGTCTAATTACGCCCAGTCGACAGCCCAGATAAGAGCGCAAAAAACAGCTCAATTGAATGCTCAGATTAGAACCTGGAGAAGTGCCCAATCTAGGCAACTTTCTTTACATCAATTCGTTGTGAAAATATTTTACGCCACTCTGATAGTGTTAGGGGCGATGTTATTCACCTCCAGTAATGGCGGAGCTGTAGAGACTCAAAATAGTTCATCACAAAAAGAAGAGGCTAAGCTTGTAACTCCTAAGCTTGTAGCTCCTAAACTAGTAACTCCTACGCTAGTAACAATAGCAACGCAGGAATGGGCGCCCTATCATAGCCAGGAGAGAGACGCTCAGGGCGTCGCCCATCAAGCTGGGGTCGGGCTAGCTGCGCTCGATTGTGTCATGACAAAAATCGATCAACCCTATAGCGTGATCTTCCTCCCCTGGGGCCGGGCTCAAAACAGCGTCAAGCAGGGAAAATATGATGGCTTCTTCTCCGCCTCACGCAACGAATGGCGCGATCAATTTGCCGTACAGAGTAATACTTTCATTCAACAGGAATGGAACTTCTATTACCACAACAAATATCGGATCCCGACCAGCATGAATAGCCTGAAATCCGATACCCTGTTTGGCGCCCGCATCCATTCCAATAGCGCCCACTGGTTAGCCAAGAATAAGTTCAGAAAGGTGAAGATTTTTCCCACCATTAACGAGCTGGTCAAATTACTGGATGCCAGGCGCATAGATGGTGTGATGGAGAATGCGCTGCTGTTCGAGGAGCAGGTACGTCAGTCGCACCTCTCAATGGACGCCTTCGTCAAACGCCCGAACATGCGTATCGATCTCGGGGTCTACTTTGGTAAAACCTTCCTGGAGAAGCATCCTGGCTTCCTCGCCAGGTTCAACCGTCATACGGAGGAATGTCGTTTCGACTATCAATGAGCTTCAACTGGTGGTGAGGTATCGAGGGGCTAATGTGCCATTGGCTTTAACCTGAACTCAGCCCAGATGGGATTGTGATCCGATGCCTGGCTAGTAAAAGACTCGGCCGCAACCAGATTCAGGCCACGATAATAGAGATGATCCAGCGGCAAGCCGAACACCCGCTGACGCTTGTCTTCCTCATATACCGCCTCCTTCAGCCTGAGCTGGTGGGCGAGCTGCTCGATATAGGCCATGCGCTGCCCACGCCAAGTATTAAAATCACCACCTAATATCACGGGGCCCTGATGCAGATTGATTTTCTGCACTATCTGCTGCCACTGGGCGCGATAGCTCTTAAGCTGCCAATCGAAGTTGATGCCGTGTAGATTAACCACCAGAAGGGTCTGTCCATTAGACAGGGGGTAACGTGAAATGAGGGTCGACTTGGCAAAACGGATCCAGGGCTCCACCGCATGATAGGCGCAGGCATCGCGCGCCTGCTCTGTGGCGAGGTTCATTACCCCCACGGGGGATTTCAGCAGCGAGAATGCCTTAGCCATCACCAGATGCAGGCTTGAGCCGTTCAGGTACTGATTAAAGCCTGCGTTTAACTTAGCTTCCTGCAACAACATGAGCTCGCTACGTTGGGCGATTTTACTGAGATCCTGCTGCCAGCCACGCTTTTGCTGCTTATAGATGTTCCACACACCGACCCTGAGTTGCCCATCATTATCGAGCGCCTGGCTACCTGGCGCGGCAACACATTGGGAGACAAAAACCGGTTCAACCTCACTCATCATCACCTCAGGCTCACCGTTAAGATAGGTCACCACGGCCACATAAGCAGCCGCACTTAGGAGTAATAATAGTAATGATTTTATCCCCCAGCGCAGTAAACGCGGCGAATTGGATCGGTTTTGGCTCACAGAGTTACTCTACTGTCGAAGTGGCTGTCATTACATCTAAATGGTAAAAATAGTGCTTTAGCACCAGCAGCTTAGCCTATATGATAGCGATCAGGCTATATTTAGATTCAACGCCATTATCGAATCATACTCGAGCGAGTGCAATCCAGGCTCAAACAGACATTATGGAAAATGTACATCAAATCCTCGCCATTGTAGGCGTATTCATCTATTGGTTGTTTCTTGGCGCCATCGCGCTGCGCTTGGTGATTAAACGCCGCACCATAGGGGTCTCCTTCTCCTGGATATTGGTGATCTATTTTCTCCCCCTCGTCGGTATCATCGCCTACATCCTGTTTGGCGAGCTGCACCTGGGGCAGACCCGAGCGAGTCGCTCCAAGTCGATGTTCAAACCCTACGGCCAATGGTTTGCGGCCCTGTATCAGCATCCGCTGCACACGCCAGAGCGGCAGAGTGACCACGCCAAAGCCATCAGTCAGCTGTGCGATACTCAGCTCGGCATACCCTCGCTCAGCGGCAACCAGCTCTGCTTGCAGCATACGCCATCTAGCATACTCAACTCCATCATCCAGGATATCGAGGCAGCCAAAGAAAACATCGTCATGGAGTTCTATATCTGGCATCCTGGCGGGCTAGCCGATGATGTCGCCAAGGCAGTCATAAAAGCCTCAAAACGTGGCGTCGCGGTAAAACTCCTGCTGGACGCCGCCGGTAGCCGCACCTTTTTTAACTCTCCCTGGCCAACTCTGCTACGCGCGGCCGGCGTAGAGATATCACAGGCCCTCAGCGTTAGTCCCTTGAGGATGTTCTTCAGACGCTTAGATCTTCGCCTTCACCGTAAGATAGTGGTTATCGATAATCATATCGCCTATACAGGTTCGATGAACCTGGTGGATCCTAAGTACTTTAAGCAGGGAGAAGGCGTCGGCCAGTGGATCGACGTCATGGTGCGCATGGTGGGGCCAGCAGTACCGCTAGTCAACACTGTCGCCGCCTGGGATTGGGAGGTGGAAACCAGCGAGCGTTATTTGCCCGAGCCACCAGGTATTCCAGAAAAACCATATGCATCATCACACGAGATATCATATGAGATATCATGTGAGCCATCAGGTGAAGTGAGCCGTGAGGCAGATTCCCTGGTACAGGTGATCCCCTCAGGGCCTGGGATGCCTGAAGAGGTGATCCACCAGGTGTTGCTACAGAGTCTCTACCAGGCTTGCCGTAAAATAGTGATCACCACCCCCTACTTTGTGCCCAGCGAGAACCTACTGGATGCCCTGGTGACTGCGGCGGCGCGGGGCGTCGATGTCAACATCATCATTCCCCAGAAGAATGACTCGACTATGGTCAAATGGGCCAGCCGCTCCTTCTTTGCCGAGCTGCTCAAGGCCGGGGTGAAGATCCATAGATTCAGGGGCGGCCTGCTGCATACCAAGTCTGTGTTAATCGATGATGAGCACAGCCTCATTGGCACGGTTAACATGGATATGCGCAGCCTTTGGCTCAACTTCGAACTAACCCTTGCAGTAGATGACAAGGTATTTGCCGAAGCCTTAAGAGTGCTGCAGCAGGGCTATATCGACAATGCCGAGCAGCTTGAATACAAACGTTGGCAGAGTAGACCACTATATCAGCGGGTGATTGAACACCTCTTCTATCTCTTCAGTCCTTTGCTTTAGTATGCTCACGTCAACTGCACTGGATCTGCCACTGGCAATCGTCGCTATCTTTAACGAAGCTCAAACTCTCGCTAAGTACAAAAAGACCTGCCAGTTGGCAGGTCTTTTTATTGAATCTTTGGGCTTAGCCTAAAGCTAAAACTTAACCTAAGCCTAATCAGAGATCTTAGCTCTGCTTCTTCACGAACTTAGATTTCAGCATCATCTGGCCGTGACCATCAACCTTACAGTCAATATCGTGGTCGGCATCGACGAAACGGTTGATCACCGCCTTGGTACCCACTTTCAGGGTCAGCGAAGTGCCCTTCACCTTAAGATCTTTAATCAGGGTAACCTTGTCACCCTCTTCTAACAGGTTGCCTACCGCATCTTTCAGGATGATGGCATCGGGGTCGACAGCCACTTCGTTAGGGTTCCATTCATGAGCACATTCTGGACAGATCAACAATGAGCCATCTTCATAGGCATAAGGTGACTCACATTTTGGGCATGGTGGAATTGTATCGCTCATAACTCTTTCTCTTTCTTTAAAAAGGTAAGGATCGGTCTAAGTATCAGGCCTGTCACTCGAGATGACTTTGTGGCTTTCTGCTGGAAACCGCTCACAATGATAATCGTATTATAATAAAATTATCATACTCAGGCCAGCTAAGATTCTAGGCGCCGAACTTGGCTACACTCTGACCGTTAAAGTTGACCTTAAGATTTAACCTTAGGATTCTTGGTCGGCTCGGCCTGACCATAGCTTACGCCATGTTGCTCTAGATAACCGCGGATCAGCTGTCTGACGACCTGTGATGGTGTCAAATCCTGAGAGGCGCACAACTGTTCGAATGCCTGTTTCTTGCTAGGGTCGAGTAACACGGTAAAGCGTGCCGTCTTATTTTCCATTGCCTACTCCTCGAACTGAAAACATTATCATTTGATTATAATCTTTAAGGCACCGCCTGCCTATAGCCTGCCCCAAAGCGTTGAGAAAGAATTACCAAGCTAAGAAGGCTGCCTTAAATATCCAGTTAGCTTTCTCTGTTTGGACGAATAACTTATTTTATCTGGAATAAAAATTAGGAGAGAGTTGACAGGCGTCGGGCATAAAAAGGACAGGCGTCAAATAACAGGCATAAAAAAGACGCCCTTAGGCGTCTTTTTTATTGAATGTGGCGGTGAGTGAGAGATTCGAACTCTCGATACGTTGCCGTATACACACTTTCCAGGCGTGCTCCTTCAGCCACTCGGACAACTCACCGAATCTTGATGCGCACTTTCCTAAAAAACCTTCAAGGAACTGCATCAACGGAGCGGTACTTTACGCAAATCGCTAAACAGGGTCAAGCTAAAAAACTGTCCACTCAGGCATTTGCGTAATAGATCGCCAATTCGCTGCATATCCGCCCTATTTGAACTTACTCACCAGTTCCGACATGGCGCTCACATCGTTAAGCAGTGACTCGTTGAGCTGGCTGAGACGATCGGACACCTCATGGGTATTACGATAGATGTCGCTGATCTTCATCGCGTTTTGGTTCACCTCTTCGGACACCGCCGATTGCTCATGGGTCGCCGCCGCGATCTGCTCGTTCATGCTGTCGATGACGCTCACCTCGCTAACGATACGAATAAGCTCCTCACCGGCGCGCTTGGACTCGACCACGCTGATCTCCGCCTTGTTGCGGCCACTCTCCATCGCCTTCACGGCTATCTTGGCGCCACGCTCCAGTCTTTCGGTCATGCTGCGAATATCTTCGGTTGAGGTCTGTGCCCGCTGCGCCAGGCTGCGCACCTCGTCGGCGACCACGGCGAAGCCACGGCCCATCTCGCCAGCTCTGGCTGCCTCGATCGCTGCGTTAAGCGCCAGCAGGTTGGTTTGCTCCGCGATACCGCTGATCACCCCAAGCACATCGACGATACCTTTGATATCCTCATCCAGGTTATTGATGGCCTGCGCCGCATCGGCGATCTCCTGAGCCAGTTCATTGATGGACTCTGCGGTGCGCTCCACCTCCAGGCTACCCTCTTTCGCTTCCTTGTTGGCCTGGGCCGAGGCTTCAGAGGCCTGTACCGCATTTTGGGCGATCTCTTGTACTGTGGCGCTCATCTCTGTCATCGCCGAAGCAACCTGATCCACCTCGCTGTGGCCCAAGGCCACATCTTCACGCATGATACGGGCGCAGCCTTCCATCTCTTGAGACGCTGTGAGCAGTCCTTGGGTATTGGTTCTCACCATGCCGATCACCTTCTCGAAATCGGCCATCATGTGGTTGAAGGCTAAGCCCAGCTGACCTATCTCATCCTTACCCTTAAGGTCGACCCGCACGCTGAGATCATAATGTTTCTGCGACTCGGTCACCTTGTGATACAGATGTCTGAGAGAGGCATGCAGGTAACGTCCGATAAACAGCGATAGCAAGATCACAATGAGGCCTGATACCAACATCAAGACGATGATGCTCACCATCAACGACTTGGCATTGGCAAGCGCGCTGCGGGTATCGGTTAACAGATGATGGGACAGTTGACGCTCGAACTGACGCAAAGCGTCGATGCGGGCGGTGGATTTGGCAAACCAGTCGGTAGAACTCTGACCGCTAAGGGCGCCTGCATCCTGGCTCATCGCCTTGTCTCGTAGAGCATTGACCGCCATAAAGGTAGGCGAAGAGGCTACCTGCTGATAATCGGCGTTTACCTTGTCGGTCGCCAAGGCTAAGAAACGCTCCTGATAGGTGTTCTGCTCGGAAACCAGATTGACAAACTTGAGGAACATGCCGGGTTTAAAGGCGCTGTTACCAAAAGTGGAACTCAACACGGCGCGCTCGATACCGGCGCGCTCTTTCATCTGTAGATAGGCGGCAAAACTGGCTGACTCCACCGCGATCTGACGACTAGCCCCCTGCTGACTGGTCTGATCCACTATCGCCAACAGCAGGCCGTTGAGCTTGGTGTAATAGGCCACCTCTTCCGGCACAGAGATGCTTAAGCTGTCTACCCTGCTACGGATATCGCCGAGCTGGTTAATCATCTGATTGACCTGGCTCATCTGCTGGGCAAACGCCTTGGGCAGCTCATGGCTGGCCGTAAAGGCCTTGAAGTTATTAAGCTGCTCGTCACTCAACTGACGCTGCGTTGGTAGCTTATCGCCAAAGCTCTTGCCTTTGGAGCCGAGAAAACCGGCGCTCATGCCTCGCTCTTTTTGCAGCTCATGCACAAAATCACTGTTCACCACAGCCAGCTCGGAAAGCGTCTCTACCTGACTCAGTCCCTGATGCAACTGATATTGGCCATAGACCACAAACAAACCGAAGAAAGTTGCCCCCAGAATGGGCGGCACTATCACCAGCAAAAGCTTATTTTTTATATTGAGATCACTGATCCATTGCATATTCATCTTGCGTTATCCCTAACCATCGCGGGTTGATAGAGTGGCGTTGCGTCACTTCATAGACAAGCCCAGTTAACGCCTTGCCCATTACCGTATTAACACTAGCATAAAAATCTGACGTTAAAGTAAAACTCGCCTAAAAACATGCACTAAAGGCACCAATAAAATGACACTATTCACTTTTTAACATGCCTTAAGCCCCCTCACAATGCCCATAAAGTCTAGTATAGCCGGGGCACTGTCTATCGACTGGCAACAAAAAAGCGCCCTAGAGGCGCTTTTAACGTTAGCAAAAGTGTTTGCCAAACTTGTTTAACGCCTAGGCGTTACCTTTAACCTGCATGTTCAACGTCTTGGCAAAATCCAGCATACGATCGAGCGGCAGTAGTGCACGCTCTCTGAGCGACTCATTAACGAAGATCTCGTGTTGCTCCGAGCCGTCGTTAAGTAGCGCCGCCTCGATCGCCTTAAGGCCGTTCATCGCCATCCAAGGACAGTGGGCACAACTACGACAGGTCGCGCCATTACCGCCGGTAGGCGCTTCGATCAGGGTCTTATTTGGCGCCGCCTGCTGCATCTTGTAGAAGATGCCCCTATCGGTCGCAACAATAAAGGTGTCGTTCTCTAGGGTCTGCGCCGCCTTGATCAGCTGACTGGTGGAGCCAACGGCATCGGCCATCTCAACCACACTCGCCGGTGATTCGGGATGCACCAACACGGCCGCATTGGGATATTGCTCTTTTAACTGACGCAGTGCCTTGGCCTTAAACTCGTCGTGAACGATACACTCGCCTTGCCACATTAGCATGTCGGCGCCAGTCTGCTTGGCGATATAGCTTCCCAGGTGACGGTCCGGTCCCCAGATGATCTTCTTACCCTGGCTGTCGAGATGCTCGACGATCTCAAGGGCGACACTCGAGGTCACCACCCAGTCGGCGCGCGCCTTAACGGCGGCCGAGGTGTTGGCATATACCACGACGGTATGGTCTGGATGGGCATCACAGAAGGCGCTAAAGGTGTCGATAGGACAGCCCACGTCCAGTGAGCAGGTGGCATCCAAAGTCGGCATAAGCACAGTCTTTTCCGGGCTTAAGATCTTAGAGGTCTCGCCCATAAACTTAACCCCGGCCACAATCAGCGTCTTGGCTGGATGGTCACGACCGAAGCGGGCCATCTCTAAAGAGTCTGATACACAACCGCCGGTCTCTTCCGCCAGCGCCTGGATCTCAGGATCGGTATAGTAGTGGGCCACCAAGACAGCCTCTTTCTCCTTCAACAGCTGTTTGATGCGCGCCTTATAGGCCTGCTTCTCGCTATCGCTTAGGGGAATGGGCTTTGCTGGAAACGGATACTGAATATTTTCGATGCTTGGTGCTACTTGACTCATGCTCAAACCAAAGAGTGGGACTAATTAGCGGCATTATACTTAATCTGACGCCAAAGATTAACTCTGGAGAAAAAAAAGAGCGCCAAATGGCGCTCTTATTAGTGAAGTGCTACGTGCGATTAGTGCATCGCCAGTAACATCTCCTGTGGTGACTCGAGATACTGCTTCCACAGATTACAGAAGCGGGCTATGGTGCCGCCGTCTATCACCCGGTGATCGCCAGACCAGCTGATCTGCATGATCTTACGAGCCTCGACCTCACCCTTATCGTTGAAGCGCGGCAGGGTCTGCAACTTACCCAGGGCGACGATGGCCACCTCAGGCTTGTTGATGATAGGCGTTGCCACAGTACCACCCAAGGCACCGATGTTCGAGATGGAGATGCTGCCCCCCTTAAGGTCCGCCGGGCTGACACGACCGCTGCGGGCATCCTTGGTAAGGCGGGTAATATCAGCCGCGACCTCAAGAATAGATTTATGCTGCACATCCTTCACGTTTGGCACCAATAGACCCACCTTAGAGTCTACCGCCATGCCTATGTTGTGTGACGCGAGGAAGGTCTGCTCGGTGCAATCGTCGTTCACACGGCTGTTGATGCCAGGGAACTGAGTCAAGGCCAGCGACATCGCCTTCATGAAGAAAGGCATCATGGTCAGCTTAAGATCGTCACTCGAGTAGCGCGCCTTCATCGATTCGCGCAGCGCAACCAGTTCGGTCAGATCCAGCTCTTCACAATAGGTGAAGTGCGGGATGGTAGAGACAGACTCTGTCATCATCTTGGCCATGACGGCCTTGACGCCACGAATAGGCTCGACGCGATCGCCTGCTGAAACCGCTATAGGCGCAGCTGTTGGCTCGCTTTGGGCCTGTGCTTTCGCCGCCTTAGCCTTCACGGCTTCGCCGCTACGGAAGCGCTCGACATCTTCCTTATAGACTCGGCCATGTTTACCAGAACCCGGTACCAGGCTGAGATCGATATCATAGCTGCGTGCCAGACGACGAACGGCCGGGCTGGCCAGCGCCTTGCCATTACCTGCTGGGGCGTGAAGTTCAACCTCTTCGTGGTCAACCGCAGCTGGGGCGCTATCTGCTACCGGCGCGGCAACGGCCCCCTCTTCGCTCTCTACCTCGATAGAGAAAAGCGGGGTGTGCACCTGGGCAAGTTGTCCCTTACGGTAATGCAGTTTGACAACCTTACCGCTCTTGATGGCCGGGATCTGCACCAGTGCCTTGTCGGTCATCACATCGGCGATAGGTTGGTCTTCCACCACCATGTCACCTTCGGCAACCAACCACTCCACCAGTTCACACTCGACAATCCCTTCACCGATATCCGGTAACAGGAACTCTTCGACGCGTTTGCCGCCGGCAACTGGCTGTGAATCAGATTGAACGACAGTTTCTTCAGCTGCCGATTCCGTGGTCGCATCGCCGTCTAGCTCACCATCGATTTCCACCGAATACAGCGGTTCGTGGACGATAGCTATATCACCTTTCTTATAGTGAAGTTTTTTGATAATGCCACCGTGAACCGCCGGGATCTGTACCAGCGCCTTGTCTGTCATCACATCAGCAATGGGCTGATCTTCGGTGACGGTATCGCCTTCGGCAACCAACCACTCAACCAGCTCACACTCCACCACGCCCTCGCCAATATCGGGCAAAATAAAATCTTTAATCATGCCTGGGGCTCCTAGTATTTCATCGATGCTTTGATCGCTTCAAAGGTCTTGAGCGCATCAGGCATATATTCTTTCTCATGGATCAGCGGATACGGCGTATCCAAACCACATACACGGCTAATTGGTGATTCCAGATAGAGGAAACACTCCTGCTGGATGGTCGCGGCGATTTCGCCGGCAAAGCCACCTGTTAGCGGCGCTTCATGGTTGATCACCAGTCGCCCAGTCTTCTTCACCGAGGCAGCAACGGTATCGACATCCCAAGGCGCAAGTGTACGCAGGTCGATAACCTCACAAGAGATCCCCTTCTTGGCCGCCATCTTAGCCGCCTCATCGACGATCTCCATCTGAGCGCCCCAGGCCAGCACGGTAATATCTGTACCTTCCTGAACCACTTCCGCCTTGCCTAGTTCAATCTCATAGGCTTCATCCGGCACCTCGCCCACACTGGCGCGGTAGAGACGCTTAGGCTCAAAGAAGACCACAGGGTTCTTGTCGCGAATCGAGGCAAGCAGCAGGCCCTTAGCCTGATAGGCATTACGGGGCACGACCACCTTTAGACCAGGAGTCTGAGTGAAGTACGCTTCTGGCGATTGTGAGTGGTAGTGACCACCGGCGATACCGCCACCATAAGGGGTACGGTAGGTGATACCGCCCACATTAAACTCGTTACCACTGCGGTATCTGAACTTGGCTGACTCGTTTACGATCTGATCGAAGGCCGGGAAGATATAGTCGGCAAACTGGATCTCGGCAATCGCCGTCATGCCATTAGATGCCAGACCGTTGGCAAAACCAGCAATCCCCTGCTCTGTCAGCGGTGTATTGAAACAACGATCGCGGCCAAACTTATCCTGTAGGCCCGAAGTAGCGCGAAATACGCCGCCAAAATGGCCAACGTCTTCGCCGAAGATCACCGCCTTGTCGTCGGTTTCCATCGCAATGGTCAAGGCATCGTTGATGGCTTGTAACATATTAATCTTTGCCACGATTTAATCTCTCCCTGCGCTGCGTGGATAGGAATCAGGATATTTCTTGATGTGCTGCTTAAGCTCGGTCAGCTGCTGCTTGAGTCTAGGCGTCGGCTCGTCGAGGACATCTTCGATGATCTCGTCGATACCCGGTGCAGGTAG
This sequence comes from Shewanella halotolerans, assembly GCF_019457535.1. Classification (NCBI taxonomy): domain Bacteria; kingdom Pseudomonadati; phylum Pseudomonadota; class Gammaproteobacteria; order Alteromonadales; family Shewanellaceae; genus Shewanella; species Shewanella halotolerans. The sequence goes on from NZ_CP080417.1 coordinate 2,365,819, forward strand.
CTTCTCGGCAACCTTCACTGCGGCCAGCACCTCTTCACGGTACTTCTCATACATAGCCGCATCGTCGCTCTCGGCGAGCCAGCCTTTGTTGATCAACCAAAGCTTGAAGCGCTTAACCGGATCATGCTGCTGCCACTTGGCCTCTTCATCCTTAGAACGGTAACCAGATGGGTCGTCCGAAGAGGAGTGAGCGCCAAGACGATAGGTCATGGCTTCGATCAGCACAGGCTTGTTGTGCTCCAACGCATAGGCTCTTGCCTGCTGGGTCGCGGCCATTACCGCCAGCATGTCGTTACCGTCCACGCGAATGGTATGCATGCCATAGCCCACACCACGACTGGCGATACCGTTACCGGCAAATTGCTCGTTGGTCGGGGTCGAGATGGCGTAACCATTGTTACGACAGAAGAAGATAACAGGAGAGTTCAGCACTGCGGCCATGTTCAGGCCGGCGTGGAAATCGCCCTCTGAGGCAGCGCCTTCACCGAAGTAGCAGATGGCAACGTTACGTTTGCCCTGCATCTTGAGGCTATAGCCAACACCCGTCGCCTGTGGGATCTGAGTGGCCAACGGCGATGAGATGGTCTGGTAATTGAGCGCCTCACAGCCGTAGTGGATCGGCATCTGACGGCCCTTACCCAGATCTTTCTCGTTACTGAACATCTGGTTCATAAACTGCTCAGTGGTGAAGCCACGATAGCGAATCGCCGCGTGCTCACGGTACTGGGCTAAAATAACATCGTCCTGATCCAGCGCGGCGACACTGCCGACCACGGCGGCTTCTTCACCGGTACAGGTCATGTAGAAGCTGATCCGTCCCTGACGCTGAGCGGCTAACATGCGCTCATCGAGTACTCGTGTGAACACACAAGTATCATAAATTTTGGCAGCCAAATCCTGATCGATCACGGGTAACACAGCATTTTCAAAGGTGGTACCGTCGGCTTGAAGGATCTTCAGGATCGGGATAGATAATGAATCCTTATCGAGAAAACTGACGCGATGGACAGTCTCTGTATTGCTCGTTGCGTTGCTCATACTATTCTCTTATCAGCTGAGTATTCTTGTTATCTGACTGCGAACAGCCTAAGTTGTTCACTATTCTCTATTATGACGCGGCCTTAAAGTTACGTTAACGTAAACTACCTAGCAAGCTATCACAGGGCGCGGCTAACAACTAGCTACCCTCACCCATGTATCGCTAGCTTTACAAGCCGGAGCCTAAACCACGCGATAATCTTTGGCAGGCACTAAACACAGCACAGTGCGCTGGCCAACCGGCACATTGGCGTTGGGAAACACGATAGACTCAGATTCGGCCTCGACCTTAATCTCAGTCCCGCCATCCTTAGCCAATATATAACCTCTTGGAAACGCCGTAAAATTCTCTACGTCATCGGCGAAGGTAAAGCTAAAGTCGTCAAACTGCTTATTGATTGAGCGATTAACCTGATACAGATTCACCTTACTCGGATCAAACTCACCAAGCTCGAGGTCCCGGCCGCTTACCAGACGGGTCAACATCTCTTTCACTGCGATAAAGCGCGTCATATCGTTCTGCCCCATAGGCATCACCTTGCCAAGCTCTATGGTAAAGGCATGGGCCTGATAGCCATGGGCAGAGAAGTAACTGAAGGTAGTCGTGGGTTCGTGGTGAAACAGCACTGTGTTGATGCCACAGGCGGCCAGGAACATGATCTGCTCGCCACTGTATGGTGCGCCATGTGGATAAGGATAGATGGCAAACTTCTCATGCTTAGAGGCGCGAATTGCCGTGTGCAGGTCGTAGTGATAACGACTGCCGACTTCCGGCGCCGCGTTAAAGAAGCGATCCACATACTGCTCCAGCTTCTTAGCACGTACCCGCTCGGCATTGCTCTCACCCTTGGCGTGGGCGCCGCTGAAGAGACGATTAAGGTTCTCTTCGACGAAACGGGTACCGTTTAGGATGGCTGGGGGGTTACCTATTAAAAACAGCACCCGATGACGGGCGATCAGCGTCTCAGACAGGAGCGCGGTAATAAGCTGATCACACAGCTCGATTGGCGCCGTCTCGTTACCATGAACCGCCGACGAGAGCACTATGCTCTTAAGCGCATCTTCCTTTCCATCTAGCTCGCCCTCTTGATCTGCTTCATGCGTAACGAGCGGCTCAAATTGGATGACGCCGGTATCCCATACCGACACCTGTGTGTGTTGCCCCAGGGTAAATTCAAACGGCTTGAGGCCGACAGGATTGTCTAGTGTCAATTGCAAAAAGTCTTTCGACAACATCAGGGTGTCTTGCACTGCAAACTCCTTACTGCATCACCATCACAGCGCCCACCTTGTAGGCCTGAAAGATAGCGACTCCTTGGATTTATTAGCATTATTATCAGTTGGCCAGCATAGTAACACTTAAGCGAGTCGACGACCACGCGGGCCAGTCGATCGCCGCATATTTTCCCTGTTGCATTCGTTAATCAGATAATACAGAATAAAGCCGTCTAGCCATCTAAACGTATAAACTTAAATTCGCTAGACGATTCGTTAGATAATTTAGACACTAGATAATTCGTTACCTAGATGAACAAAAGATAGATAAGCGTTAATCGACAAGAGGTCAACCATGGCATTAGCAACATTTGGCGCAGGCTGTTTCTGGGGTGTAGAGTATTTTTTCAAACAGATAGACGGCGTTATCTCTGCCACTTGTGGCTATATGGGCGGCGATGACAAGGCGACCACCTATAAAGAGGTTAAGACCGGCAAAACAGGGCACGCTGAGGTGGTACAGGTCGAGTTTGACGAGACCAAGGTGAGCTTCGACGATCTGCTGGCCGTGTTCTGGAGTAACCATAATCCCACCATGCTCAATATGCAGGGCGGCGATATCGGCAGCCAGTATCGCAGCGCCATCTTCTTCCACGACAAGACACAGAAGGAACAGGCCGAAGCCTCAAAGTTGGCCCTCGCCCGCAGCGGTAAATGGGGGCTAAGACCCATAGTGACTGAGATAGTCCCTGTGCTCACCTTCCATAAGGCGGAGGAGTATCATCAGAACTATCTGGAAAAGAACAACTTGCCTAGCTGTCACCTCACCTACTAGCACCGAGTTTTACATGCAGCCGATGCAAGCTGCGCCCACAAAAAAGCCAGTGATTCACTGGCTTTTTATTTTGTCTAAGTATTAAGCTGCTATAGAGTAACCGACCAAGGTTTAGTCAAAAGCAAGTTAGACCAGAGCGAGTTTGGCCGACTTCAATTAGGCCAACAGCCGCTCTATCATCTCCTGGGCCTGCTCGAGCACCTGCTCGAGATGCGCCTCGCTAACAAAACTTTCGCCATAGAGCTTAAACAACGCCTCTGTGCCCGATGGGCGCGCGGCGAACCAGGCTTTTTCGGTCACTACCTTGATGCCGCCGATAGCCGCACCATTGCCCGGGGCATGGGTCAACACCTCGAGGATGGCATCTCCCGCCATGGCTTCACAGCCAAGATCGCTGACATTCAGGGGCTCGCTCACCAACTGATTAAACTTAGCCTTACGCTTAGGGTTAACCGGCGAGTCGATACGCTTGTAGAAGCTCTCGCCGTGACGCTCGACCATCTCGGCGTAAAGCTTAGCCGGCGTCTTACCCGTTACCGCCAGTATCTCTGCCGCCAGCAGCGCCAGGATGAAACCATCTTTATCAGTACACCAACTGCCGCCGTCACGACGTAGGAAGGCGGCGCCGGCACTCTCTTCACCGCCGAAGGCGAAGCTGGCATTGGCCAGGCCGTCGACGAACCATTTAAAGCCAACCGGCACCTCACAGAGGCTGCGCGACTGCTCACGGCACACCTTGTCTATCATGGCGCTGGAGACCAGTGTCTTGCCTATCTTAAGATCGGCAGACCACTGCGGGCGATGGGACAAGAGATACTCGATAGCCACCGCCAGATAATGGTTAGGATTCATCAGACCGCTGCCCGGGCAGACGATACCGTGCCTATCGTAATCGGGATCGTTACCGACACAGATATCGAAGGCATCCTTGTGGGCCAACAGTCCCGCCATGGCATAGGGCGATGAGCAGTCCATGCGGATCTTGCCATCCTTATCCAGGGGCATAAAACCAAAAGCGGGATCGATGCGATCGTTCACCAGGGTAATATCCAGCCCAAAGCGCTCGCCAATCTTGGCCCAGTAGTGAATTCCTGAGCCGCCGAGGGGATCGACGCCGATACGAATACCGGCCTGCTTAATGGCCTGCATGTCGATCACCTGCTCTAGATCTTCGACATAAGCCGCCATCAGGTCGCGCTCTTGAATAAGACTGGTCGTGACCGCCACTGCATAGGTCAGGCGCTTAACCCCTTCTAGCTGCTTAGCCAGATACTCGTTGGCACGCTGCTCGACCCAGGCCGTAATACCGCCTTCGGAGGGACCACCATGAGGAGGATTGTATTTGATGCCGCCATCTTGAGGCGGATTGTGCGATGGCGTGATGATAAGGCCGTCGGTAGGCCCATAGGTAAGCCCAGCCCCCTGCACTCTGTTGGCCGCTATGATGGCATGGGACACAACTGGGGTCGGGGTATACTCATCGTTCTTAGCGACAATCACCTGCACGCCATTGGCGGTCAGTACCTCGAGGGCGGTAACGTAAGCCGCCTGAGACAGCGCGTGGGTATCTATGCCCACTATCATAGGCCCTTGAATACCGGCATCGAGTCGATAGTCGACTACGGCCTGAACAATGGCCAAGATGTGCTTCTCGTTGAAACTCTTATTAAAGGCACAGCCTCTGTGGCCCGAGGTGCCGAATGTGACCTTCTGCGCATCATTGGTCACATCCGGTGAGAGCCGATAGTAGTGGCTCATCAGTTTAGGAATATTAACCAAGTCCCTTTGTTGTGCCGGTTTACCGGCTCGCTCGTGTAGCGCCAAAATGTACTCCTAAGTGTCGGGTAGATTGAGCCTCAGTATCTCATTTAAATATTACCAATAATGGATTCAATCTGTTTTTCTTGCACGCCGAACTGACCTAGCACTTCGCTTAGGATGGTGCGCTTCTTCGCCGTATTGTTATTGGTGGTGACCCAGAAGCCACTGTTTCCTATCTCTTTCGGGTTGGCCGACTTACTGGCCTTGAGTAGCGACTCTTTAGAGGTCGCAAAATAGAGACGATCGCGCCCCTGGATCTGCAGCACCTGGTCAAACTGATTAGGCGTCGCTTTATAGATAGCCTCTAAGGTAAACAGGAAACGGCCAACGGCGCCTTTTTGCTGGGCCAGCACCCCCTTGTCAATCAAGGTCTCGGGGTCGATACTCGCCGCCTGATGAGTTTGCGCCACCTCTTTATCTAGGCCTGGCTGGCTGATCTGCTTAGGCTGCTCCATGGCAACCGTCTCTACGTCTAGGCCGAGTAATCGTCGCAGGATCTCTGAAGCACTCTCTCCTATGCGCTCTGTCTTGCTGGCAATATGGCGATATAGCTCTTCATCAATCTCAATATATTTCATGACTAGAATCTTCCTTAGACGGTAAAGGTAATTAGGTTATTGTTATCGCGAACGCGATCCGCAGCAACTGATGCCAGATCCGTTCAAGTGTATGCTATCTTTCCCACAGGAATAAAGAGCGATCGCATTAAAAATCCACAAGTTGGTTACAAGATCAATAAATTACGCCTCAAGTGCGCAAAAACCCGTCAGAGAATGGCGCGATCGCGCTTAATGCTGTCTTTTGCAGCGATTTACAGGCACAATTTGGGCAATTATTTTCACGCTTAATTTTCCAAGACCAGCCTTTCCATGACCAGCTTGAATTACACCCAATCGGGACAAGGTAGCCCGGTTATCCTTATCCATGGCCTGTTTGGCAACCTGGATAACCTAAAAACCTTAGGCAATGCACTCGAAGATCATCAGGTGATCCGCATCGATGTGCCAAACCATGGCCTCAGCCCGCACTGGCCCAACATGGATTATCCCATGTTGGCCGAGGCTGTAATTGGTTTGATGGATGAACTCGAGCTGGAGTCGGCACACCTGGTCGGCCACTCTATGGGTGGCAAGATCGCCATGGCCACCGCACTACTCTACGGCGATCGCGTCAGGAGCCTGGTAGCGGCAGATATCGCGCCCGTCGCCTATCAGCCCAGGCATCAGACAGTGTTTGCCGGCCTAAGCAACCTAGACCTTAGCGCGCTGGCTAACCGCGCTGATGCGCAAAAGCAACTGCTCGGTGCCGGTATCGACGAAGGTACGGCGCTGTTTCTGCTGAAAAACCTCACCAAGGATGAACAAGGCTTTGCCTGGAAGATGAACCTGGCCGGACTGAAATCCAGCTATGAGCACCTGATCGGTTGGCCACTGGCAGATAGAGCCTACACTGGCCCTAGCCTGTGCATTCGCGGCGCCGATTCAGACTATGTCACCGCGGCGCACCGCCAGGCGTTCCTGTCTCAGTTTCCTAAGATCCAGGCCAAGTCACTGGCCGGCACAGGTCATTGGTTACACGCACAAAAACCAGCTATTTTCAACCGCATCGTCGCCGAGTTTATCGCGGAAAATGACTGAATCTTATCTGTAAAGCGTGTAGCAGACGTTACTTAACTATGGTATATTCGCGCCTCTTTTTTTAGCCTGAGGGAACGCAGCATGTTATCTCAGTATATGGAACAGATAGAGGCAGTTGGCTTAAACCTGTTTTTTGCGGCGATATTTTTCTTTATTGGTATGGCAATACATGACGTGCTCAAACAGGGAAATGTCCCTAAATTTGGCCGCTATATTGTTTGGTTGGTATTATTTCTCGGCTGTGCCGGGTTTATAGCTAAGGGCTTGATCCAACTCTCTTGGGAGAGCTCTGGCATAGGTTAAATGAACATTCGATGGCAAAAGAATCTTCAGACAGAACAACGATAGACCTGTTTGCAACGGAGAAACGCCGAGGACGCCCTCGCAGCAATCCCCTTCCCCGGGAGCAGCAATTAAAGGTCAACAAACGAAATCAGATCCAGCGCGACAGAGCCGCAGGATTGAAACGAATAGAGTTAAAGGTGTCACAAGATTTATACGACGCCTTGAATGAAAAGGCTTTGGCCAGTAACATCAGCCGCAGCCAATTAATCGAATCGATACTGCTTAAGCAGGTCAGAAGCTGATCTTAAGTGGTATTGAAACAAACGTCAGTGAACTAGATAAAGGAAAGACAATGGCAACTGTAGGTCTTTTTTTCGGCAGTGATACAGGTAATACCGAAGCCGTCGCCAAAATGATCCAGAAGAAACTGGGTAAGAAGATGGTCGACGTTAAGGATATCGCTAAGAGTACCAAAGAACAGATTGCAGAATATGATCTGCTGCTATTCGGTATCCCGACCTGGTATTACGGTGAAGCCCAATGCGATTGGGACGATTTCTTCCCTGAATTAGAACAGATCGATTTCGATGGTAAACTAGTCGCTATCTTTGGTTGTGGCGACCAAGAAGACTACGCCGAGTATTTCCTCGATGCCATGGGCATGGTTAACGAGATCGTTGAGGCGCGCGGCGCCGTGGTTATCGGTCACTGGCCAACCGACGGCTACGACTTCGAAGCCTCTAAAGGCATGGCCGACGATAAGCACTTCGTGGGTCTGGGTATCGACGAAGATCGTCAACCTGAGCTGACCGAAGAGCGTGTCGATGCCTGGGTTAAGCAGATCTACGAAGAGATGTGCCTGGCAGAGCTGGAAGACTAATCTTTCGGCCACATCAGTATAAAAAGCGGCGAATAGCCGCTTTTTTTAGCACTGATACATTAGCCCTGACATATAAGCCCCAATGCAATACTTCACTCTCGCCTTGGCGAAGCAAGAATGGTGAAGGGATAATGGCAAAGGGATAGTGGCGAAGAAATAAGTCGCGTTAAACACTCCCCGAGTAATAGAGAACCCAAATTAGCTAACCCCATGCAGAGTCAAACACACGCCAACCACTGGGATATCTTCTGCGCCGTCGTCGATAACTATGGCGATATTGGCGTCACCTGGCGTCTGGCCAAACAGCTGGCGAAGGAATATGGATTGGCCATCACCCTATGGGTGGATGACTTAGCCAGTTTTGCCCATATCTTGCCAAAGCTGGATCCTAAATGTGCGAGCCAAAACTTCGAGGGCGTCTGCATCAAACGGTGGGATGCGCCGCTAAGCCAGGAGTATCTGCCGGGAGAGGTGCTTATCGAGGCCTTTGCCTGTGAACTCCCCCCCGAAGTGCTCGGCAAGATAGCTGCGCTACATCAAGCCGGTGACAAGGTGCCCGTCTGGCTAAACCTTGAGTATCTGAGCGCAGAAGATTGGGTCGAAGGCTGCCATGGCCTCCCCTCATTGCAGCGCAGTGGCCTGAAGAAACAGTTTTATTTTCCTGGCTTTACCAACAAGACTGGCGGCCTTATCTGCGAAGCGGATCTGCTGGAGCGCCGTCAAATGTGGCAGGAGAACAAGGAGCGACAGGCCTATTTTGAGGCACTGGGCCTAAGTGGCATCGATGAGCATGATACCGTCATCAGCCTGTTCAGCTATGAAACCGAAAGTCTCAATGCCCTATGCCGCCATTGGCATGAAGGTGAAAGACAAGTGCATTTGTTAGTGCCTATCGGTCGCAGCCTCAATAGCCTTGGAGCCTTCATCGACCAGCAGCAGGCATTGACACCAGGAAGTCGTTTTCATCATGGCAAGCTGACCATACATCTGCTACCGATGACAGATCAACAGGGTTACGATCGCCTGCTGTGGAGCTGTGACTTCAACATAGTACGTGGTGAAGACTCCTTCCTGCGCGCCCAATGGGCCGCGAAACCCTTTATCTGGCATATCTATCCCCAGGAAGAAGACTATCACCTGATAAAATTAGAAGCCTTTATGGCACTTTATTGTCATAATCTGGCCCCAGAAATCGCCGACGCCTGGAAAAAGCTCAATATCGGCTTTAACCAAGGCGAGCAGAAAACACTGTTTTCCCTGTGGCAACAAGTGGATAACGCGCATTTGGCCCTCACGCAACACGCACAAGATTGGCCGAATGAAGCATTAAATGATGCAGATCTTGCAACACGACTAGTTCAATTCGTTAAAAATAGCTAAGATACTGCGTTGAAATAGAAACACCCTAAAATATAGGAAATAGAGAAATGAAAACTGCTCATGAAATCCGTCCTGGTAACGTGATCATGTTAGATGGCAGCCCATGGGTTGTTCAAAAAACTGAAACAACTCGTTCAGGCCGTAACGCGGCTATCGTTAAGATGAAGCTGAAGAACCTACTTCAAGAGTCATCTACCGAAACCACCTTTAAGGGTGAAGACAAGATGGAAGATATCATTCTAGACCGTCTTGATTGTACTTATTCTTACTTCGCCGATCCTATGTATGTCTTCATGGATGCCGAATACAACCAGTATGACGTTGAAGCCGACAACCTAGGTGATGCAGCTGCTTACATCGTTGACGGTATGGAAGAACAGTGCCAGGTAACTTTCTATGAAGGCAAGGCAATCTCTGTTGAACTGCCAACCACTGTTGTACGTGAAGTGACCTACACTGAGCCTTCAGCTCGTGGCGACACCTCAGGTAAAGTCATGAAGCCTGCTACTATCGCCGGTGGTGCAACCCTAAGCGTTGCTGACTTCGTTAAGACTGGCGACCTGATCGAGATCGACACTCGCACACACGAGTTCAAGAAGCGCGCTTAAACAAGCCGTTAACTCGATAACAAAAGCCAGCGTAAATCGCTGGCTTTTTTGTGCCTGAAGCTTACGAATGTAGTGACAACAACTGCTAACAGCAAACCAGCCAGAATAAAACTCTATTTTATTTTTTAACAAATAAGCTATTTAGCATTTTCCTCTGAAAATATTTCCTAAATTGCAGCAAAGCCCCTTTTAAACAATACTTTTTTTCGTTATTGTTCGATAACTTACGAGCTTTGACACAATCAGCTTTTTTCTTTACCGGCAATCACGAGGTTTCGATGCGCCCTATCATTAAATCCAATAAACTCGACACCGTCTGTTACGACATCCGCGGACCTGTCCATAAGGAAGCTAGGCGCCTGGAAGATGAAGGCCATCGCATCCTTAAGCTCAACATAGGTAACCCGGCCCCCTTCGGTTTCGAGGCCCCGGAAGAGATAGTGCGCGACGTCATCCTCAACCTGCCCAGCGCCCAGGGCTACAGCGAGTCCAAGGGGCTGTTCTCGGCGCGCAAGGCGATCGTGCAGCACTACCAGAGTCTGGGGCTATTTGGCGTCGATATCGAGGATATCTATATAGGCAACGGCGTGTCGGAACTTATTGTTATGGCGATGCAGGGCCTGCTGAACAGCGACGATGAGGTGCTGGTGCCCTCACCCGACTATCCCCTGTGGACGGCGGCGGTACACCTCTCAGGCGGCAAGGCGCAGCACTATCGCTGCGACGAAGAATCAGATTGGTTTCCCGATCTCGACGACATCAAATCCAAGATTAGCAGCCGCACCCGCGGCATAGTGCTGATCAACCCCAACAACCCAACCGGCGCCGTATACTCCCGCGAGCTACTGCTGGAGATTATCGAACTATGCCGTCAGCACGACATCATCTTGTTTGCCGACGAGATCTACGACAAGATCTTGTATGATGGCGCGATTCATATTCCGGCGGCGACGCTGTCGGATGACATTCTCACCGTGACCTTCAATGGTCTCTCCAAATCATACCGCGCCGCGGGCTTTCGCGTTGGCTGGATGATGCTTTCGGGCAATCTCAAGGCCGCCAAGAGCTATATCGAAGGCTTGGATATGCTGGCCTCTATGCGTTTGTGCTCCAACGTCCCCAATCAGCACGCGATTCAGACCGCGCTCGGCGGCTATCAGAGCATCAATGAGCTGGTGGCCCCTGAAGGAAGACTCACGCTGCAGCGCAATACTTGCTATGAGCTACTCAATCAGATCCCAGGGGTGAGCTGTAAGAAACCTAAGGGCGCGCTATATGCTTTCCCTAAGCTGGATGCCAAGAAGTTTAACTTGAGGGATGACGAGCGACTGGTACTGGATCTACTCAAAGAGAAGAAAATTCTCTTGGTACAAGGCACCGCCTTTAACTGGCCAGAGCCGGATCATCTCAGAGTCGTCTTCCTGCCCCACAAGGAAGATCTGCAAAAGGCGCTGGTGGAGTTCGGTGACTTCCTCACCAGCTACAGCCAATAAGCTTTCTTGCGGTAACTTAGCAAAGAAAAGGCGATCTCAGGATCGCTTTTTTTATTCTTAATACCAATCACAATAAATCAGTGAGCAGATATAGCGCAGGAAAAACACCTGAGAACAAGGCAAGATATTTAGATAAGTAGTTATTCCAGAGTTAGTAATTCCAGGATTAAAAATCCTAACGCCGTTATCAAGCGTTTTAACAAGCTAGCATGATCAAGTTTTTATTACGATTGGTATAAGACACTGTTTCTATTTACTTGCCCTGTGTTACTGTTACAGCAACTTAGCAACAGGGAAAGCAGTATGAGTCATTTGTTCGCCCACCTGGCCAGGATGAAGTTGATCCAACGCTGGCCGCTCATGTACAACGTCCGCCCGGAAAACGTACAGGAACATTCGCTACAGGTCGCCATGGTGGCCCACGCCTTAGCCATCATAGCCAACAAGAAATTCAATAAGCAGCTCAGCCCGGAGCGCGCCGCCACCCTGGCGATATTTCACGATGCCAGCGAGATCCTCACCGGCGATCTACCCACCCCGGTCAAATATTTCAACAAGGAGATCGAGGCCGAGTACAAGAAGATAGAGGCGATCGCCGAGCGCAGGCTGCTGGAGATGGTGCCCGAAGAGTTTCAAGAAGATTACCGGGATCTTTTACTGAGCGATCAAGCCGACGAGGAGTACAAACAGCTGGTGAAATCCGCCGATACCCTGTGCGCCTACCTCAAATGCCTAGAAGAGCAGACGGCCGGCAACCATGAGTTCAATACCGCCAAGCGACGCCTCACCGAATCCCTAAGCAAGAATCCAGATCCGGCGGTAAAATATTTTATTGATACGTTTATTCCCAGCTTCGAGCTAAACCTCGACGAGATCAATCGCCTGCTTTAGCAGCAATGTCTGGCAAAGAGGAAAGCATATGACATCGGCCATCTGGCATGAGAGACGCTTAGGCGAAGATAAACTCAGGCGCAACGACCACCGCAGCCCCTATCAGCGCGATCGCGCCCGCATTCTACACTCGGCCGCCTTCAGACGTTTGCAGGCCAAGACTCAGGTACTGGGTGTCGGCATGAACGACTTCTATCGCACCCGCCTCACCCACTCGCTGGAGGTGTCGCAGATAGGCACAGGGATCTGCGCCCAGCTCAAACAGAAATACCCAGATCTGCATCATCTGCTCGATTCGATGAGCCTGATAGAATCCCTCTGTCTGGCCCACGACATTGGCCATCCCCCCTTTGGTCACGGCGGCGAGGTCGCGCTCAACTATATGATGCGCAGCGACGGCGGCTTCGAGGGCAACGGACAAACCTTCAGGATCCTCACCGCGCTCGAGCCCTATACCCAACACTTTGGCATGAACCTCACCCGGCGCACCTTGCTGGGGATCCTCAAGTATCCCGCCAGCCACAATGAACTGTATCAGTCCCAGCCAAGGCCAGAGGTCGACAGCTATCGTCAACTTAAGCCAAGCCAGTGGCGTCCGGTTAAAGGGATCTTCTTTGAGGACAAGCCTGTGCTCGACTGGGTACTCGAGCCGCTATCGCTCCAGGACAGAGAACGATTCGTCTCGGCTGAGCCCGGAGCAAGAGATCAACACAGACGCACCCGGTATAAGTCGCTCGATTGCTCCATCATGGAGCTCGCAGACGATACCGCCTATGCCATTCACGATCTCGAAGATGCCATCGTCATGGGCATCGTCACCCAGGCCATGTGGCAGCAAGATGTGGCCAGCCTGCTAGCGGGCAGCGACGATGAATGGATTGCCAAGGAATTCGCTACCATAGGCGATAAGCTGTTTGCGCTGGAAAATCACCTGCGCAAAGACGCTATTGGTACCCTGGTTAACGGTTTCGTCACCGCCATCTTGATCGATGAAAACCCCAATTTTTGCGAGCCACTGCTCAGATATAACGCCCGCCTGGAGCCCCCCTTCGACGAGGCGCTCCATGTGCTCAAGCAGTTTGTCTACAAGCGGGTGATCCGCAAACCTGAGATCCAGATGTTGGAGTACAAGGGCCAGCAGATAGTGATGGAGCTGTTCGAGGCCTTCGCCTCAGATCCCGAGCGTCTGTTGCCGCTCAATACCCAGGAGCGCTGGCAACAGATGGCCCAGCAAGAAGGCAATTGCAACCGGGTGATCGCCGACTATATCTCGGGAATGACAGATGAGTTTGCCGCACGCCTGCACCAACATCTGTTTAGTGCCAAGGCGGGGTCGCTGATCGATCTGCAGTAAGCCCAACGCAATAGTCCCATAAAAAGGCATAAAAAAACGCGCACCAGGCGCGTTTTTCTTATTCAGAGACTTTTTCCAGAGCTGGTTAGCTGCCTATCAGGCTGGGGAACAGGCCCTTGAAACCGGCCGCCATCACCTCGATACCGATAGAGAGCATCAGCAGACCCATGAGACGGGTGATCACGTTGATGCCCGTTTTACCCAGCAGCTTGAAGATCACCGGCGCCATACGAAACAGGGTGAAGCTGGTGAGGCCGAAGATCACCACAGTGATCGACATGCCAATAAGGTCGCTAAAGGTGTTGTGCTGCGCCGCCGAGACGATCACCGAACTGATCGCACCGGGGCCGGCCATCAATGGCAAGGCCAGAGGGACTACGGCAACCGACTCCATGCCCGACGCCTCCCTGTCTTCTTCCTGGTTACGCTTCACCTCGCCCAGCTTACCTTGCAGCATGGACATGGCGATGATGGCAATCAGGGTGCCGCCGGCAATTCTGAACGCCGACAGCGAGATACTAAACATGTTGAGGATATGCTGGCCGGCGATGATGGTCACAAGCAGGATCACCACCACGGCAAAGTTGGCGACCTTGCCGGTATGGTTGCGCTCCGCTTCCGTCTGGTGACTGGTCAGACTCACAAACACGGGCAGCAAACCTATGGGGTTGATTATCGCTACCAAGCCAAGAAAAAATTTAACATAAAGTGTTAAATCCAATGTCATCTCCTCAAGTGACGTTATAGTCGGTTAAAAAGCAGTATGGTTGAAAAACGCTTACTGTACAGTATGTCTCTTCCGTGGAAAAACGAGATTTTCTATCACAATTCACAACTTTGACTTAAATATTCTATTTTTACCCGACTAAAATTAACCCAGTGAAAGCCGTCACATTGTGCTCACAATGTCATTTTATTACATTAACAGGCGGTTTTGCGGCGCCGATCACGGTTAACACCCCACCAAAGGTGTAATTTTCCTTCATAAAGAGAATTTAGCCAAAACCGATTTTCGCTAAATTTTTTTCCAAGGATCTTATTATGACTGTTAGCAACCAACAGGAACTCGACCAACTGGTCGAACGGGTCGCCAAGGCCCAGGCACAATTTGCCAACTTTAGTCAGGAGCAGGTCGATAAAATCTTCCGCGCCGCCGCCCTGGCCGCGGCCGATGCCCGTATCTCCCTGGCCAAGATGGCGGCCAACGAAACCGGTATGGGTGTACTGGAAGATAAGGTGATCAAGAACCACTTCGCCTCCGAATACATCTACAACAAGTATAAGGATGACAAGACCTGTGGCATCCTTGAGGAAGACCCAACCTTCGGCACCATCACCATCGCTGAGCCAGTGGGCCTCATCTGCGGTATTGTGCCGACAACTAACCCGACTTCTACTGCCATCTTCAAGGCCTTGATCAGCCTCAAGACCCGTAACGGCATCATCTTCTCGCCGCACCCAAGAGCCAAGGTATCGACCACTACCGCCGCCCGCCTGGTGCTCGAAGCTGCGGTCGAAGCCGGCGCGCCGAAAGATATCATCGGCTGGATCGATGAGCCTAGCGTGGCACTGTCTAACCAGTTGATGACCCACGACAAGATCAACCTGATCCTGGCCACAGGTGGCCCAGGCATGGTGAAGGCCGCCTACTCTTCAGGCAAGCCAGCAATCGGTGTCGGCGCGGGTAACACGCCTATCGTTATCGACGAGACCGCCGACATCAAACGCGCGGTCAGCTCAATTTTGATGTCAAAAACCTTCGATAACGGCGTGGTGTGTGCATCAGAGCAGGCCGTGGTCGTGGTCAACGCCGTCTATGACGCTGTCAAAGAGCGTTTCGCCAGCCATGGCGGCTACATGCTCTCAAGCAAAGAAGCCAAGGCGATGCAGAAGGTGATCCTTAAAAATGGTGCGCTCAATGCCGACATCGTAGGACAGAGCGCCGCGACCATAGCGGCAATGGCCAACATCAAGGTGCCCGCCAGCACTAAGGTGCTGATTGGTCAGGCAACCGAGATCAGCGAAAGCGAGGCCTTCGCTCATGAGAAGCTCTCTCCGCTACTGGCCATGTACCGCGCCAGCGATTTCGACGATGCGCTCAACAAGGCCGAAGCCTTAGTGACACTGGGCGGCATAGGCCATACATCTGGCCTCTATACCGACCAGGACACCCAGACAGAGCGGGTAAAAACCTTCGGCTACCGCATGAAAACTGCGCGTATTCTGATCAACACCCCGGCCTCACAAGGTGGCATCGGCGATCTCTACAACTTCAAGTTGGCGCCATCACTCACCCTGGGCTGTGGCTCATGGGGCGGTAACTCCATCTCAGAAAACGTAGGTCCTAGCCACCTGATCAACAAGAAAACTGTCGCTAAGCGAGCCGAAAATATGTTGTGGCATAAACTCCCCTCCTCTATCTATTTCCGCCGCGGCAGCTTACCTATCGCCCTCGAAGAGTTAAGCGATAAGAAACGCGCGCTGATCGTCACGGACAAGTATCTGTTTAATAACGGCTACTGCGATGAGACCATCAAGATCTTAAAGTCTCAGGGCCTGGAAACCGAAGTCTTCTACGAAGTAGAGGCGGACCCAACCCTGGCGATCGTTAACCAAGGTGCCAGTGTGGCCAAGAGCTTCCAGCCCGATGTGATCATCGCCCTCGGCGGTGGCTCGCCGATGGATGCAGCCAAGATCATCTGGGTCATGTATGAACATCCTGAAGTCGACTTTGCCGATCTGGCGCTGCGCTTCATGGACATTCGTAAGCGCATCTACAAGTTCCCGAAATTGGGCAAGAAGGCCAAGATGGTAGCTATCCCTACCACCTCAGGCACAGGTTCAGAGGTGACACCATTCGCCGTGGTCACCGATGAACAGACCGGCATGAAGTATCCGATTGCCGACTATGAGCTGACGCCCAACATGGCGATCGTCGACCCTAACCTGGTGATGGATATGCCAAAGTCGCTTACCGCCTTCGGGGGTATCGACGCCATCACCCACGCGCTGGAAGCCTATGTCAGCGTGATGGCCAACGAGTACAGCGACGGTCAGGCGCTGCAGGCACTAGATCTGCTGGTGAAACACCTACCAGACGCCTACGCCTTGGGCGCCAAGGCTCCGGTGGCCCGCGAGAAGGTGCATAATGGCGCCACCATTGCCGGCATCGCCTTCGCTAACGCCTTCCTGGGGATCTGTCACTCTATGGCGCACAAGCTGGGCGCCGAGTTCCACCTGGCACACGGTTTAGCAAACGCCCTGCTGATCAGCAACGTGATCCGCTTTAACGCGACCGATCTACCAACCAAGCAGGCCGCATTCAGCCAGTACGATCGACCCAAGGCCCTTTGTCGTTACGCAAAGATTGCCGAACATCTCAAATTAAAAAGCGCGACAGGCGAAGGCATTAGCGATGAAGAAAAAGTGGAAGCGTTGCTCGAAAAAATCGATGAACTCAAGAAGACGATTGGCATTCCGGCTTCGATCCAAGAAGCAGGCGTCAACGAAGCCGACTTCTTCGCTAAACTCGACGAGCTTGCCGAAGACGCCTTCGACGATCAATGTACCGGGGCAAACCCAAGATACCCATTGATTGCTGAGCTCAAGGCGATCCTCACCGCCAGCTTCTACGGTAAGAAGTATCAAGACGCCGTCTAATCGCTTGAGGGACTCGCGCGAGCCCTAGCGTCGCGACCAGTCTTACTCATTTACTAAGCAAAAGGTGCTCATAGAGCACCTTTTTTATGTCTCTCTTACAGCCCCAAGCCCTACTCCTGAATAGCGATATCCCATTGTTTTTACTAATCAATAAATAAAGAAAAAGCTTTTTACCTTGACCACAAAAATTATTAGTTAGCAAGACTGTCAGCTTAAGGCTATAAGGCTTCACCCCATGTTAGGATCCTAAGCCATTGACAGCACATTTAGACTCACCTTCAGATTCTGAACTCAAAGATATCCTGTTTGCCGACATCTGCGATCGGCTCGCTACCCACGGCTATGTCGTGCTGCACAACATTTTTGCACAGCCTATGTTGCAACAACTGCTGGATGGCATCACGGGACTTGCCGAGGAAGACTTTAAGGCCGCAGCTATAGGTCGTCAGCAAGACCAACAGGTCGTCGAGTCGATTCGCCGGGATAAAATCTGCTGGTTAAACGAGTCGGTGGAGTTCGCAAAAGACTACTTCGATTGGTCAGAAGAGCTGCGCCTCGCCGTTAACCGCTATCTCTATCTGGGCCTGTTCGATCAAGAAGCCATGCTGGCCTATTACGCTCCCGGTGCCTTCTATAAACGTCATCTCGACGCCTTTAGGGGCCAGACTAACCGCAAGCTCACCAGCATCCTCTATCTCAACCCCGACTGGCAACCCAGCCACGGCGGTGAGCTGCTGATGTACGAAGGCGACGAAACAACCCCATTCCAAGTTGTCGAGCCAAGGTTCGGTACCATGGTGATCTTCTTAAGCGAACTCTTTCCACACGAGGTCTCCCTGTCACACTACGACAGATACAGCCTCACCTCTTGGTATCGCATCAACGACGGCATGCCAGGGCACTAAGCGTCGCAGCATCGAAAGCAAGTCCCCAGAATTCCCTTAAGCATTTGCGAGCTCAGCAATATCCGAGCTCGCGGTGAATCACACAGCTAGCGACCAATCAGCAGTCTCGCTTAGTAAATCTCCCACGCTCTACCCAATTCAACCTATTGGCAACCAGCCAAAGACGGTGCTAAGTTATTGTAAAAATGCATTATCACTTCTAGAGTTTGCAAACAAAACTGGCTAGGTGCGCAGTTCTTAAGAGGTAATAGATGATAGGGAATCCCACATTAAAAGGATTCTTTGTTTACTCATTCTCAATGTAATGCCTGTTGCTTGTGGTGATCGTCGCTTGTGATGACTGTCGCTTGAGAAGCCGCTAATCGCATAGAAGATGACAAGTCAAAACTGACGCCGACACTGAGATTCAAACTCAATACTCCCATAGCATTACACTCTTTCCCTTAAGGAGTAATGCCATAGAAGGAAACGCCCATGAGCGCGATTAAGGACATTAGAATTAACAAGTTCGAACTAAAATTAGCTGACACGGATGACCCCGTTGCCGAAAAGACCAGCTGGGATCCGCTGAAATCTGGCGGCGCAAACTTTAAAACACAAGATATGGTCGAGACCCAAGGCCGGATTGTTATTAAGCACTCTGTCACGGCTATTATTTTATATTCGATGTTTTTGCTACCTGGTTTAGGGATATTTTTCATCGTCAGTCCCACCCTGTTTCTCGAAGGTGAATCTGGTGGTGGCAGCGCCATGGCGTTACTTGGCGCCCTATTCATCGGGGTTAGTCTCTTGATGCTGTCCAGCAAGAAGCACATGACCTTCGACAGAACCTTAGGCACCTATTTTTGCGGCAAAAGCTACGATGGCTCTAAAAGAGGTGATGCCAGTCGTCAGGGACGACTCAGCGACATCTACGCATTACAAATCATCAGTGAGTCTATACGCTCTAACAATCGATCGTACCGCAGCTATGAGCTTAATCTGGTTTTTCGCGATGGTGAGCGAGCCAATGTTATGGATCACGGCAGCGAGTTAGAAATTGAAGCCAGCGCTAAACAGTTAGCCGCATATCTCGACCGACCACTTTGGAAAGCGACATAGATTTTTCAGGCCTCATCACAGGTTGCCGCTAAGGGAGATAACACGCTTAATTTGATAGGGTCTTACTGAGAAATGACGAGCCTAAAGAGATCGTCAATTTGATCTTTGCAATGCGTTATTAAGGGTTTCCATATCGGGCATCTCTTCAAATTGTGCTCCGCTGTCGCCAATAATGTCCCAATGGGCTTTAGACTCAACAAACAGATGCTCAACGACACGGCTATCTTTCGCATCATCGAGTAATCCAGCAGGGATCCAATACTGCTTTTTATTACTCATCAGGTGAGGTACTGTACTGCCGCACTTGCTACAGAAATCAGAACGATAACCGGTTTCACTGATGTATGAATTAACAAGCGACTCCCCCTTAATCCATGTAAATTGCGCTTTATTAAGAAATGTGGCGGTATCTGACGAGGACGCAGACAACTTTCGACATAAAGAACAATGACACTGATAAAAGTGAGGAAGAGATCCGCTTATGTAAAATTCGACACCTCCACACAGACATTTACCTTTCATCTTGACTGACTCTCCTGACACTTAGTGTGCTAATTAAAGTAATCTGCAGACCCACAATTTTAATTGTTCGAATGGAACGCGCAAAAGCGATTCGCCTCCCAGAGGATGTATATATCTGCATCATACGCGACTGTCTTTGAAAATTGGATGTTCACTGGCTATTAGTTGCCATGAGGCTAAGTCTAATAAATACCCATTACAAATGCGTTAGAAAAAATATCATAAAATGAATCAACGAGATAAATCTTTAGCAAGATTAGGAAACACCACAAGGAGAAAGATGGAAGTGAGAATAAGCAACCGGGCACCAGATCTCGAAGAGTTCATGACTTTGCGAACTGCAGTTGGCTGGACAAACCCCAAGCCTGGACTGGTTCAACAAAGCCTGAATAACTCGCTTTTTCACGTTTGCGCCCATATCGATTCGAAGCTTGTGGGTTACGGCCGTATTGTGGGCGACGGCGCTATGTATTTTTATCTGCAAGACATAGTGATCTCACCCGAGTATCAAAACCAAGATGTAGGCAGATCTATTATGAAGGAGATAGAGAGTTTTGTTGCAGAAAACGCCATGCCCGGCGCCACCATTGGGCTGTTGGCCGCCTGCGGTAAGGAAGCGTTTTACTCTCAATTTGGCTACAGCCCCAGAACAGGGGAACCTCTTGGACTTGGCATGTGCAAATTTGTCGAATGAGAGCGCTATATAGGCAAACGATAGCTCACCCTGCCCGATTATCATTGGAAGCGCATGTGAACTAGACTCGGGCAAGCTAATCGCATACAAAAAACGCCCACAAAAAAGCCAGAACTGAGTTCTGGCTTTTTATTTTCTATGATCGGGTGACTAAATTATCACCCACATCTTGCGAGTCTTAAACTCGGCTTACTTCTTGGTCCAGCGGTCCATCCAGCCCAGCACGTTGGCGTACCATTGCTCCAGGTTGTCTGGGTTAAGGATCCAGTGGTTCTCATCTGGGTAGACAAGCAGCTCAGATGGGATCCCTTTGCGCTGCATGAAGCTAAACGCCGCCAGGCCCTGTCCGTAAGGCACACGGAAGTCCTTCTCTCCATGGATCACCAGCATAGGCGTCTGCCAGTTATCGACATAGTTAACCGGGTTAAACTTCTCGAACAACTCCTTGTTGTCCTGGTAGGTGCCACCGAATTCATATTCAGGGAACCACAGCTCTTCGGTCACATAGTACATAGAGCGCATGTCGAACAGACCCGCGTGGTTAACTAGACACTTGAAGCCGTCGTTCCAGTTACCTTGGATCCAGTTCATCATGTAGCCGCCGTATGAACCACCCAGGGCGCAGGCGCGATCGCCATCTAGCCACTTCTGCTGAGCCGTCACCGCAGCCAAACCTTTCTGCAGATCTTCCAGCGGCTTGCCGCCCCAATCCTTAGAGATAGAGTCGGTGAAGGCCTGACCATAACCGGTAGAACCGTGGAAATCGATCATCACCACACCGTAACCGGCACCCGCCCATAGCTGAGCGTTCCAGCGGCTGCTGAATGAGTTGCCGAATGAGCCTTGTGGGCCACCGTGTACTAGGAAGGCAACGGGATACTTCTTACCTTGCTTGTAGTTAGCAGGCTTGATCCAGTAACCATAGACCTCTTCGTTGTTCCAGCCCTTGAAGCTGAACTGTTCAAACTCGCCAAACTTGATCTTAGCCAGGTTGTCTTTGTTCACCTCGGTCAGGCGATTTACATTCTGACCGTCGAGAGACATGGTATAGAGATCGCCCGGCTCAACCAGACTCTTGTGGTTGAAGACAATCTTATCGCCTGTCACGCCTAGGATGCTGTTGCTGCCGTCGTTGTGCAGCGTCTTCACGTCACCAAACTGAGTGTTGACCTCAAAGATGCTTACCTGACCCAGGTCCTGCGCCGTGACATATAAAGTGCGGTTATCTGCGCCGAAAGTCAGCGAGCTTGGGCTGCGATCCCACAGCGGCGCCACTTCTTTCTCTTGGCCGGTCACAGTGTCACGCAGCATGACGCGGTAACGATCCGCCTCGAAGCCTGGCTTGCTCATGGCAAGATAAGCCAGGTAGCGGCCGTCGGCCGAGAAAGTCGGCAGTGCATCCCACGCCTTGTTGCTCTCGGTCAGGTTTTTCGCCTCACCGCCCAGGACGGAGACTTGCCACAGGTCGTAGTTGGTTTCCCAAGCCTGTGACTTGCTCGGCGCCTTGGCGCTGTAGACCACATACTTACCGTCTGGGGTAAAGGTCACCTCTTCCATGCCAGAAAATGGCAGTGGTGGGGTTTCGGTATCCAGGCCTTTAGTCACATCCACGGCAGTGTCAATCATCTTGCCGTCAAGTTTTGCCACAAACAGGTGGCTGCGGCTGTGATCGCCCCAGGTGTCCCAGTGGCGCACCATCAGCTGCTTGTATTCGCGGCCGGTAGATTTGCGCTCGGCTTCCTGCTCACGCTTGTCGGCGGTGCACTTCAAGGTGTCACACTCAGGGTAGACACGCATGTTCATCACGACCTGAGCGCCATCTTGAGACAGCTTAAAGCCTTCCACGTCCAGCGGCAGATTAGAGATCTTAACCGCTTCGCCGCCATCGAGTGCCAGCTCATACAGCTGTGAGCTGCCATCGCGCGCCGCCAGGAAGTAGATCCTCTTATCGTCTGCGCTAAAGGCAACGCTATGCTCAGTACCTTTGGCCGAGGTCAGGCGTTTTACCTTGCCATCGGTCAGCGACTGAAGATAAAGGTCAGATTGTGCCTCACCCTTATCATCAAATTTTTTAACTGCATAAACGATTTTAGTGCCGTCATTAGACAGTGCACTGGAATGCAGTTTATTCATTTTAACGAGATGTTGTACCTTGAAAGGCTCGGGTGCTGCGGCATGAGCGCCAGAAACTAGACCGGCTGTCGCCAAGGCAAGTATGATTGCAGTTTTTTTCATTGTTATAGTCATCTTTATGGTTGAACGGCAAGGCGACAATGCTTAATGCTAAGAAAAGGCGCCTAAAGCCAAAAAGTGTCGCCAAAATACGCAACAGACACTAAACAAAAATGGGGGGTTAAGCAAGTCGTCTGACTCACCTAAACCCGCCCATTTCTTCATGCTTTATTCTGGGTTAGGCAAGTTTGACACGCCAGGTGGCAGGACCTGTTTCGTGGGCATTGACCCCTTCGCTGTCTACGGCAACGGTCACCGGCATATCGGTCACGTCGAACTCGTAGATGGCTTCCATACCTAGGTCTTCGAAGGCCACTACGCGTGACTTCTTGATCGCCTTAGACACCAGGTAAGCGGCGCCGCCTACTGCCATCAGGTAAACCGCCTTATGCTTCTTGATAGACTCCACGGTAGCCGGGCCACGCTCAGCCTTACCTATCATGCCCATCAGACCTGTCTTATCCAGCATCAGATCGGTGAACTTATCCATACGGGTCGCCGTCGTTGGACCCGCTGGGCCAACCACTTCGTCACCCACAGGATCGACTGGGCCAACGTAGTAGATAAACTTACCGGTGAAATCAACGCCTTCAGGCAGGCCTTCACCGCTCTCGATAAGGGTTTGAATGCGCTTGTGCGCCGCGTCACGACCGGTAAGCATCTTACCGTTTAGCAGCAGCACGTCACCACTCTTCCACTGCTCGATGTCTGCTTGGGTAACAGTATTAAGATCCACGCGGCGTACGCCCTCGCCCGCTTCGCGGGTGATCTCTGGCCAATCTTCCAGCTTAGGCGTCTCCAGCTCTGCTGGGCCTGAACCATCTAAGTGGAAGTGTACGTGGCGGGTTGCCGCGCAGTTAGGGATCATCACCACAGGCTTAGAGGCCGCGTGGGTTGGCGCCGATTTGATCTTGATATCCAACACGGTAGTCAGGCCGCCAAGACCCTGGGCACCTATGCCTAGCTTGTTGGCACGCTCGAAGATATCCAGACGCAGCTTCTCTTCGGCGGTTTCGGCACCTTTGGCCTGCAGTTCGTGAATGTCGACAGGATCCATCAGGGCCTCTTTGGCCATCACGGCCGCCTTCTCGGCGGTGCCGCCTATGCCTATACCCAGCATGCCTGGAGGACACCAGCCGGCGCCCATAGTTGGTAGTGTCTTCTCGACCCACTCGGCGATATCGTCCGATGGGTTAAGCATCACCATCTTAGATTTGTTTTCCGATCCACCGCCCTTAGCAGCGATGGCGACTTCGACATGGTTACCCGGCACCATCTCGACGTGTACCACAGATGGCGTGTTGTCTTTGGTGTTCTTACGGCCGCCGGCAGGATCGGCAACGATAGAGGCGCGCAGCGGGTTATCTGGGTTGGTGTAGGCGCGTCTTACCCCTTCATCCACCATCTGCTGCACTGTCATGTCTGTCTTGTCCCACTTGACGCCCATACCGATCTTAACGAAACAGGTCACGATACCTGTATCTTGACACAGCGGGCGCTTGCCTTCGGCGGACATACGAGAGTTGATCAAGATCTGCGCGATAGCATCTTTTGCCGCCGCACTCTCTTCACGCTCATAGGCCTCGGCCATGGCATCAACGAAATCTTTAGGGTGGTAATAGGAGATATATTGTAGTGCGTCGGCGACACTCTCGATGAGGTCCGCTTGCTTGATGGTGGGCTGTTCTATAGTCACAGACATTTCCTTACTCACGTTTTGGTTATTCACCGCCCTTTTGCAGGGTCGCGTATTTTTTTTGAATCCGTTCACAATATGATACTCTTTCGCGACTTTTAGGGGAACATCACATTTTAGATAAGGGTTATCGATGGATTTTTCGTCGACTCAAGGCGTTGCAGTGCAAAAGTTAGACTGGAAACTCTCCACCATTGAGGTATT
Source organism: Shewanella halotolerans (assembly GCF_019457535.1). Taxonomy (NCBI): domain Bacteria; kingdom Pseudomonadati; phylum Pseudomonadota; class Gammaproteobacteria; order Alteromonadales; family Shewanellaceae; genus Shewanella; species Shewanella halotolerans. The sequence continues at coordinate 2,390,270 of NZ_CP080417.1, forward strand.
TGACTGCTTCGCTCACCTGCCCTGGGCCATACTGCTGGACTCCGCCGGCAGCGATCATATTGACGCCAGGTACGACATCATCAGCTTCGATCCTCTGGCCACCATTACCAGCCAGGATGGCGTGACCCAAACCAGACATCTGCGTCCTGCGACGGCGACCGCTACTGGGAAAAACAACGCTAAAAACAGTGATGAAACTAGCCAGGACGATCCCTTCTCGATACTTCAGGCGGCGATAGCCGACTACTTCCCAATTCAGCATGCCTGTGAGCTACCCTTCAGCGGCGGCGCACTGGGCACCTTTAGCTATGATCTGGGCAGGCGCATAGAGAAGCTCCCTGCCACCGCGGCCAAGGATATCGCGCTTCCCGAGATGAATGTCGGCCTATATGACTGGGCACTCGTGTTTTGCTACCAGAGTCAGTCCTGGTCTCTGGTGCACTATCGAGGTGAAACGGCGCTTAAAGAGCGTCTAGCAGACATAGAGGCGAGGCTAGATTCGCGGTCGAACGAAGCAGCCAATGGTGAGGCGTTTGCCCTGAGCCGTGACTGGCAGCCACAGATCACTAAGGACGAATACAGAGACAAGTTTGATCGGGTGCAGGATTATCTACACAGCGGTGATTGCTATCAGATCAACCTAACACAGCGTTTCGAAGCCGAATATCACGGCGATGAGTGGCAGGCCTACCTGAAACTCAGGGCCAGCAACAAGGCGCCTTTTTCTGCCTTTATCCGCCTTGAAAAGCACGCCATCCTCTCCATCTCGCCCGAACGTTTCATCAAGCTTAAGGGCGATGCCATAGAGACCAAGCCCATCAAGGGCACCATGGCGCGATCCAGTGACGCCGAGGCAGATAAGGCCGCCGCCGAAGCCCTGGCGGCATCGGAGAAGGATCGCGCCGAAAACCTGATGATCGTGGATCTGCTGCGAAACGATATCGGTAAGGTGGCAAGCCCTGGCAGCGTACAGGTGCCCCATCTGTTTGCCATCGAGAGCTTCCCGGCGGTGCACCATCTGGTGAGCACAGTGACTGCCAAGCTGGCAGCCCCCAACAGCCCCTGCGATCTATTAAGGGCCGCTTTTCCCGGTGGCTCAATCACGGGCGCGCCTAAGATCCGCGCCATGGAGATCATCGAAGAGCTGGAGCCGTCGCGTCGCAGCCTCTACTGTGGCTCCATCGGCTATATCAGCCAGGACACACAGATGGATACCAGCATCACCATACGCACCCTGGTGGCCGAGCCCCCTCGCCTCTACTGCTGGGCGGGCGGCGGCATAGTGGCCGACTCGCAGGTCGATGCCGAATATCAGGAGAGTTATGATAAGGTGAGTAAGATCCTCCCCGTGCTGAGTAACTGACAAGTAATTAGGCAAATATGACACTGGACGAGTTTAAACGGCGCTACGCTCTGCACCAACTGCCCACAGACACAGGGCCGCAGATCCATCGCACATTGCGACAGGCCGCGGTGCTCGTTCCCCTGATAGAAGCCAGTGGCGAGCTTGAGCTACTGCTCACTCGCCGGCCCACCCACCTAAGGGCCCATCCGGGGCAGATAAGCTTTCCCGGCGGCAAGGTCGAAGAGAGTGATGCCAGTTACGCCGACACCGCCCTGCGTGAGGCGTTTGAGGAGATCGCCCTGCCGCGAGACAATGTCGAGGTACTGGGCCAATACCCCATGTTTAACACCTTCACCGGCTTTGCCATAGCGCCCATCATAGGTGTGGTAAGAGAAGCCTTCGAGCCTGTGCTCGATCCCGGAGAGGTAGATGAGCTGTTCAGCGTGCCCCTAAGTTTCCTTTTAGAACCTGCCAATCGCATTCAGAAGCAGTTTTCCCGCCGCGGCGTGAGTTACCCCGTCTACTTCATCCCCTATGGCGACTATTTTATCTGGGGCGCCACCGCCGCCATGATAGACAGGCTCTGTCGCCAGATAGGCAATTAACGAACGAGCTAAGTTCGCTCTAATGAAGAGCTAACAACGCTGCACAAGCCCGCACTTAGTCTATGCATTTTTTCAAACTGCGAATACTGTGATCGATTGCGGACTGACGCCCTAGACAAAAAACTTGAGATAGAGACCTGCAGCAGTAGAGGTTAACAAGAGCAGCGGGATATTGAACCAGTAGCCCATGCGGCTGTGGTGAGCCACATAGAAGTTAAAGGCCAGGTTGATCAAACTGATGGCGGCGCAGCTCCAGATCACATACTCCAGCCTCAGGGTGATGGTGGGATCCCAGGTGAGACGCACGCTAGCCCCTTTACTGAGAAAGTAGCCCACGGCGCGATCCGGTCTGGCCTCACCAAAGAGCAGTAATGCGTACACGGCCAAGGACCAACCTAAGATCGACAAGGTGCCTAAAAAAATCTGGAAAATTTTGACTTTTTTCATCTAGCCCCCTGATACCAATCACGGTAAGTAAGTGATCAGAAATAACGCAGGAAAAACGGTCGAGAACAAGGCAGAATTTTTCGATTAGTAGTTATTCTACAATCAAAAATTGTAACGCCGTTATCGGACGTTTTAACAAATTAGCATGATCAATTATTTACTACGATTGGTATACCATCTAGCCCTCTGAATTAACTGGCCATATTTTAAGCATAACAAGCTTTCCAGCCTAAGACCATTAGCGGATAAACCGCAGATTAAGGCCGCTTTTTCACGGCGCTTACGCCTGCCTTGGCTGAAATGCCCATTTTATTTGCCTATAGGCCAATCTATCTGCTGTTTTTCCCTTGAGAAAAGCCACCAGCAAGGTAATATAAACCTCCAAAATTTTTAATAAAACGTTTCGTTGGAGAACTAAGCAACAATGAGCATTGCATCTGTCGCTTCTGTATTTAAGGGTGATTTTGCGGTTGGTTCGCAAGTTACCGTACGCGGTTGGGTAAGAACTCGCCGAGATTCCAAGGCCGGCATCTCTTTTCTTGCCGTATATGATGGTTCCTGTTTTGATCCCATTCAGGGCGTTGTGCCAAATAGCTTAGACAATTATAACGACGAAATCTTACGCCTCACGGCCGGTTGCTCAGTCGTGATGACGGGTGAACTGGTTGAGAGCCCAGGTAAGGGTCAAGCATTTGAGATGCAGGTGACTAAGGTTGAGGTTACGGGTTGGGTTGAAGATCCTGATACCTATCCTATGGCGGCCAAGCGTCACTCTATCGAGTATCTGCGCGAACTGGCTCACCTGCGTCCTCGCACCAACATCATCGGCGCCGTGGCCCGTGTGCGTAACTGTCTGTCTCATGCCATCCACAACTTCTACAACGAAGAAGGCTTCATCTGGGTCTCTACCCCGCTGATCACCGCTTCTGACTGTGAAGGTGCCGGTGAGATGTTCCGCGTCTCGACTCTGGATCTGGAAAACCTGCCACGTACCGACGAGGGTAAGGTCGATTTCAGCGAAGACTTCTTCGGTAAGGAATCTTTCCTGACGGTATCGGGTCAGCTCAACGGTGAGACCTATGCCTGTGCGCTGTCTAAGATCTACACCTTTGGCCCAACCTTCCGCGCCGAAAACTCAAACACCAGCCGCCACCTGGCAGAATTCTGGATGGTTGAGCCGGAAGTGGCCTTCGCCGATCTGAACGATGTTGCCGGTCTTGCCGAGCGTATGCTGAAGTACTGTTTCCGCGCCGTGCTTAACGAGCGCCGCGATGATCTCGAGTTCTTCGCCCAGCGCGTCGACAAGACGGTTATCGAGCGCCTTGAAAACTTCGTCAACAGCGATTTCGCTCAGGTGGATTACACAGACGCCATTGAGATCCTAAAATCATGTGGCAAGAAGTTCGAATTCGATGTCGAGTGGGGTATCGACCTGCAGTCTGAGCACGAACGCTACCTGGCGGAAGAACACTTCAAGGCACCTGTGGTCGTGAAGAACTATCCCAAAGATATCAAGGCCTTCTACATGCGTCTCAACGAAGATGGCAAGACAGTAGCGGCCATGGACGTACTGGCTCCTGGGATCGGTGAGATCATCGGTGGTGCCCAGCGTGAAGAGCGTCTGGACGTGCTAGATACCCGTCTGGACGAGATGGGCCTGAGCAAGGAAGATTACTGGTGGTATCGTGACCTGCGCCGTTACGGCACAGTGCCACACTCAGGCTTCGGTCTGGGCTTCGAGCGTCTGGTCTCTTACGTGACAGGCGTATCGAACATCCGCGACGTGATCCCATTCCCACGCGCACCTAAGTCTGCGAACTTCTAAAGCAAGTTCTGCAATAAAAAACGCCCTACGGGGCGTTTTTTTATGGGCGCAGATTTCAGATAGCAATTTCAATGGACTAACGCCGCAATATGGGGCGTATTAAGCTTAGCTATAATGGCGAAGAATGAGCGCTAGCCAAGCTTTAGAGGTCCCATCCATGATTGCCTTGTTAGGTAGCTATTCTCGAATGAACGTTACTACTTTACTTTTTACATCGTATGTAAAAGTACCACTTAAGAAAGGCATATACATAACATTTTTACTTTTACGAAATTCAGAATGGTGTTTTACCCTAAATTCGTAAACTGCTTTTGCTACGTTTAACTTATTTTTAGATAAGTAGTAATTTGATACATCACCGTTGTTTTTAGCGAGATGCTGTTTAACAGCCTCAAAGGCGTTTTCTTCGAACTTTGTTTTAGGCTCAAACGCCCAAAAGAACGTGTAACCATCTGGCGGCCCAATAACTATGGTTTTTCCAAATAGTTCAAAACTTAACAAAGCTAGAAAAATTACTATGAATCTCATTAGCTACCTAACGCCGCGTTAAGGTGCGAGCAACTCAATACAAAAGCCTCTGCAATGCACCGTAATTACTAAACCCAACGCATATCAAAAATGCCACGCGTTGTGAGTCGCTCTTGAACGATTTGTTATGTGTATTTATAAATTTCTATATCTTTACCGTGCTGAAAATAGCCCCAAATTCTAACACCACACTCTGTGAGAGATATTTTAGTATTTTGCTCTTTACATATAGCAATGACCTTATCCCTATGATCTAGAACTTCTGGCTCCAGCAAAACGCCTCTTGAATGAGAGATACGAGCGTCAATATCAATAAAATGTATTACTCGAAAGTTTCCCCATATTTGTGCCAGTTCACTGGCATATTGATAGCTAGAGTCACTTTCCGGCCATGTTGACCCATCAATGTAGGTAACTCGGTAGCTTAGTAGCTCATCGATATCGCTCAATGCTACAAGCAAATTGTTCCACTTAGTGTTATTCATAACACCAAAAATACCATTATTATCAATTAGTTTAATGATATTTGACTTTAAATCTAAACGCATAAATTCCCAATACAAATAACGCCGCCAACAGAGGCCCGCGCTTGCGCGGGTCCTGTTGCTTGGCCTGGTTAGACGATACTTGTACATTGCAGCAATACCTTAGTTTGGAACTTTAAGGCGCATATCAATGCGGATTAGATCGCCTTCTTTTTTAGTTTTAAATGAAGGACCAGCATCATGTGACTGGCTTTGAGGAAAAACAACCAAAGATAAATGTGGGTCTTCTCTAAGTGTTGAGTACATCAACATTTCACCCATATCATTGCTAGTCCATTGGGTAGGACCTTCTAATATTTTTCCTACAGCGTGATATACAACTCTAATGCTGAAGCCATTTTCGTCGCTATCATATCGATATAAGTCTGTCGGAGCCTCTAGCTCAATTCCAATGCGACTTAACTGATCTAGCAGATCATTGGGAAGCACTTCAGAGAAGCAGTGCCTCCATTTAGTACACCACTCACAATCACATTTGTAAGCAGGAACGCCTGCTTGGCCTTGAATCTGTCTTGTAGCCTCAAGGTTCGTAGCTAGTTTCCAAGTACCTACTGGAATAGTTGGTCGTTGTTTCTTCATTTCCGCCTAACATTTTATTAGTGCGCATGCGCATCTATTTGGCAAAACGCGCATGCACATTTAATAAACCTATTATTGATGATTTACTAAACTAAAGTCATTGATTTATAGACACTCTAGCAGAGTCATGCCGGATAAACGAGCACCACAGTCATGTCGTATTCACGAGCACCAGAAAAATCAAAGCGAGCATGACTATTGACTCGCTCTCGCACCTTAAATACCTGAAGGCTAATCGTGAAAAACCAGTCATGAAAAGTTAGTCATGACAACTCATCATAAAAAACTAGCCACGGATGATATGGTGAACGGTGCCCTGACCGACGAGAAAGGTCTCGACCTCCTCCCCCTGTAACATGGCCAGGGTCGCCAGCATGCCGGCGACCACACACTGTGGGGCAAACACACTCACCGACAGCGGCGCGCCGATGATGGGATACCCAGTGCTTGGGTCTATGATATGGCCATAACGTTTACCTTGGTGCAATAGATAACGCCGAGAATGTCCGCTGGTGGCGAGCGCGCCAGATTTAAGCGTCACGACACGTGCGGGGGTATCTAGCTTTTGAGGATCTTCTATCCCTATCTGCCAGGGCCGCTCACAACCTGGCGAGGCAATCATATCGCCTCCGAGGTTCACTAAGAGATCATATTCGGGCAGCTCACGTCGCAGAACCTCTATGGCCCTGTCGGCGGCATACTCTTTGGCGATCCCGCCGAGATCGATTCCCATCCCATCGGGTAAAAAAAAGCGATTATCTTCGATGATAAGCCGCTCGAAGCCGACACATTCAAGCACCGCCGCTATCTGGCTATCACTCGGTGGGGTTGCATTTTCCCCAGCGCCGAATGGCCAGAGGGCCAATACAGGCTCGGCGGTAATATCAAACTTGCCCTGACTTAACCGGTAACAATGCTCGGCAAACTTGAGTAGCCCAAGGGTTTCATCGTCGATCGCTTGCCAGTCTCCGGCGCCGCGATTGATTTGAGTTAATACGCTGTTCTCGCTAAAACGGTTGTACTTAGCCTCGATGCGCTTAACCTCGGCCATGGCGCGCTCAAAGGCCTGAGTTATTCGCTCTCGGTCAATCTTGTCACCTTGAGCCTTGTCACCTTGAGTCTTGTCACCTTGCACCTTGCTACCTGCTTGCTTAGGACGCGCCAAGAACTCACAGCGACTGGCCATGGCCATAAACTCGCCCCTAAGCCCATTAAGGTTATAGCGACCGTATTGGCTTTCATCCGAGATCGCCGCCAACTGATTGTCTAGATCAGGAAGCGGCGACAATTTGAGACCTTCACCTGTTGAGGTCAAAATCGCATTCCAAACTGCAACACGATCGCATCGAGGCGCGGGAACTGATCGAAACTGGTGAGCTCACCTGGCAGCTCGACACCCGGGTTTTGCGGGCGCTGCTGATAGTAGGCAAGCCGCACACTGGCCAGCATGCCCTGCTCTAGCCTCTGGCCATATTTGACGCCTATCGTATAGGTCTGCATCTTACCCAGACGATGATCCGCCGAGGCGAACTCGGGCAAGGGTTCACCCTCAGTGAGATAGAGGTGATAAAATTCTGCCGCATCCTGCAAATAAACTCTAAACTGCCATTGCCAATAGGCGGCGCCGCTGAGGTTGTAGCGATAACGGGCATCAAAGGTATGGGCCTGCAGCGACCAGTCATCATTACTGTAGCGATAGGAAAAGGTCAGCGTGCCGCTCTCTAAGGCGCCCTTGGTCATGAGATAGAGGTTGTGTTTCAGCCGCTCATCGGGGCGCTGCTCATAGTGATAGCCAAGCGCCTGCCCTCTACTATCGACCCGGCTAACCACCTTGTAGGCATCATTAAGATAGCCATTAACGGCCGAGAGGCCATAACTCAGCTGGGCCTGCCAGCAACGATTCAGGGTTTGGGTGATGCCCAAATTGAGATCTAAGGTGCGCTTGAGTGCGCTGTCATAAAAACGGGTGGCATCGAATGCCTGCCTAAACTCGGCCTCGCTGGCAAAGTCTTTACGAAACACCATCTCACTCATCCCAACGGGCCGTCCGCCCACAGGATTGACGATATCGAAATAGTAGGCCGCGCCGGCAAACACCTGGGTATTACTCTGATTAAAGGAGTGCTCGAGCCCCGCATTGACACCGAGTGAGGTGTAATCATATTCACGAGAGAGATACCCGCCGAGACTGGCCTGCCACTTGGCAGAGAAGAGATGCTGCCAGTTGACACTTAGCTGCAAGCGGGTATCTTTGAAAGTGTCATCCAGCGGCAGTTCTCCGGCTCTCGCCTGATAGACGCCGGTACCCGAAGGCCGGGTAAAGCTTTGAGGGTTTGCCTGGATCACGGCGCCATTAGCCGAGGCGCCAGTTAGGGCGTCCAGTGCTATCTTGCCGCGAATAATATTGGCGTCATCCAGCGCCTGACGATAGTTGATGATCCCTTCTGCCGCCGTGACCCTGTCCTGCTCCTGATAGTAGACCAGGGCCGCATCTATGGTGGCGCCGGAGAGCGGATCGCTCGCTTGTTCCTCTTGCTCTACGGCGTTATCACGCGTCTCGGCGGCTCGTTCGCCTGCAAGCGCATTGTTACTGGTTACCGCCGCGCCGACACCGAGAAACAGGCTGCTGGCCATCAGCAGAGATGCCATCACAGACTCGCTTTCTAGCGAGGCTCTTTTTGCAGAAACGTTTGTTACCGAGGCGCTTTTTACCACGGCGCTTTCTAGCGAAGCGCTTTCTAGCGATTCATTTTTTAGCAAAGCGCTTTCTACTGTCCCGAGTTGATTCGGTGTCGGCCTGTCCTTCATGTCGCTCAAGCGATCTTCCTTATTCCCTGTTATCTCTTAAAACAACCTAGTTACAACCACAGCCACCACCGGCAAGGGTACGGCCGCCGCTGGCGCCCTCCTTACTGAAATAGATATGATCTTCTATCGCCATATCCAGCTCATCGGCTTCTAGCTGCATATCCTCGCGGGCAAACTGCCCCCGCTCCCAGGGCTTTACGCCGAGATTGGCGCAGCCAGACAGCAGCGCTACCAAGATGAGCAGCAGCGTTAAATCAGTTCGCATCGGCTGACCTCTTCTTCAACAAAGATTGTATCTCCTGCTCGACGGCAACTTGCTTGGACTTGAAGAAGCCCAGATGCTCGCTGACCAGATTTCCCTCGGCATCAAACAGATAACTGCTGGGCATCCCCTGCAGATTAAAGTGGCTCGCCACCTCACCCTTGGGATCGTAGAGAATATCGAAGCTCGTATTGAAGTCGGCCAGAAAGGGCCCTGCCATCTCACTCTTTTCATCGAGATTGATCGCCACGATCGCCAGCCCCTTGTCGCCATAGCGCTGATGCATCTGCTCCATCCAGGGAAAGGAGTCACGACAGGGCGCGCACCAGGAGGCCCAGAAATCCACATAGACCACCTTGCCCTTATAGGACGCTAGTGACACCAGCTCGCCGCTTTGTGTCTTGGCGCTCAAATCCAAGCGCGGCGCAGCATGACTCGACAGCATCATAGACAAGCTAACGAGCATTGCCATCGACAGCCAAACAAGCTTGGCCATCATGGGGGATCTCATTCTCCCCTCAACCGACGGCGGAACGCCTTGCATCTTCTGTTCTTGTGACATCATTGATCCTTCACTGCTGGTTAACCACTTTCTTTATCGCTTGTACCGGGCGCACTTTACTAACAAAAGTCTCCTATCTTATTAACGAGGTTAGCAAAAAATCATGGTATTAGGACAGCGAAAGATACAGTTATACCACTTCGCAAGAGAGAGTATGCGTTATGAAAACACCTGGGCGAACACCCTTTTTAGTCAAGGTTACTCAATGTTAGTCGAGCCAAGAGA